>JACKIQ010000001.1 GCA_020638365.1 Rhodospirillales bacterium
GGCGCAGTTCCGCGCTGCTTTCGGAAGAAAGCGAGTAGCGCATAAGGATTACGCTGCGGTTTTTTTTCTTTTGAAATCCGCGGTAATAGCGGCGCGGAGAGACATCCCGCGGCAGCGGCACAAATGATTCGCACCCAAGCTCGCCTGCCAGCGCCGAAACATCCTCATCCATCATGAATCAGGTCTTGTCCGTTTTCGATTTCTTTTTTTGCGCGCCGCCCGCCATTTTCATAATCGCATCGACATGGCGGCGTGAGGCCTGCCCCCGTTTGACCGGCGGGGCGCCCGCTTCCTGCCCGAATATTGTCGCATCGGAGGCAGCGACGGCTCTTAGCAGTTCCATGCCGAAATCCTCAACCTTTCCGGCGCGTTGTCCGGGGGCATTTTTTCCTGCGAGTTCTGGTTTTTGTCCTGTTTCTTCCTGAGCGGGACTCTCCGTCCGACCCGAGAGGACGCGGTCGATATTGTATGAAATGATCCCGTCGAGGTGCGGACGCGCCAGAGCATGGAGAAGCTTGGCGTCCTCATATGTCCATGCGATGAGTTGCTGGCGGGCGAGGTTTTTGTTTCCCCCGGCTTTTTTCAGCGCTTCGCGAATGCGGTTTTGCAAATAAAGGCGTGACGACATCTGGAATCCTGTCTTCAAACGAGCTTCAGCATGGCACAGTTTGGCGAAAACGCCAAATTTTTATGTCATCCCATCCCCGCGAAATTATGCGCTACCGGGCAATCCGGCAAGTTCTCCCAGCATGCTTTGCACGCCCTTTACCCTCTGGTCGACCCTTTCCCATGTGCGCGTGACGGCCAGCTTCTGGTCCGGGCGCAAGCGAACCGTGCCGCGCTGCTCCGTCATCCATTTCATTAAGGCCGGAATGTCGGGCGGGGAATTATTGTGGAAGGATATGACCGCGCCTTTCGGTCCGGCATCAACCTGCGATATCCCGGCTTTTCGGCACATCTGCTTAATCTTGAGGATGTCGAGCAGGTTTTCCACCTCGGGGGGGACCGGGCCGAAACGGTCGATCAGTTCGGCGGCGAAAGATTCGATGTCCTGCGGTTCCACAAGGTCGCTCAGG
Source organism: Rhodospirillales bacterium (assembly GCA_020638365.1). GTDB lineage: Bacteria > Pseudomonadota > Alphaproteobacteria > Micavibrionales > Micavibrionaceae > JAGNKE01. The sequence continues at coordinate 1,077 of JACKIQ010000001.1, forward strand.
CGGCGATACAGATTCATCCTAACACTTAAATCCTGCACGTATGTTTCTGGAATCAAAACAGAAGTTCCCATACTGATCTGAGGCGACCACTGTTCCTCCAAGCGACTGTCCGGATCAACGCCCGCGCCCTGCCTGGCCGCGGCGACCGCTTCCTCAAGCATCTGCTGGTACAGTTCAACCCCGATTTCCCGGATATGACCGGACTGGCTCTCGCCCAGAAGGTTACCTGCGCCACGAATATCCATGTCGTGGCTGGCGAGCTGGAATCCGGACCCCAGCGTATCTAAAGTCTCAAGAACCTCCAGACGACGCAATGCGTTCGGGTTCAGGGCCGTGCCGGGACGGTAGGTCATATACGCGAAGCCGCGCTGTTTGGAACGTCCGATTCGTCCCCGAATCTGGTAAAGCTGGGCCAACCCGAACATATCGGCGCGGTGAACGATCATCGTGTTGGCGGTGGGGATGTCGATTCCGCTCTCGATGATATTCGTGGCCAGAAGTATGCCATAGAGACCTTCATAGAACGCCTCCATCCGTTCTTCGAGTTCGGCAGGCGTGAGCTGGCCGTGAGCAGAGATAAAACGGATTTCCGGGACCAAATCCTTTAACTCTTCCTCTATTTCCGCGATGTCTGCGATACGCGGAACGACGTAGAAGCTCTGGCCGCCGCGGTAATGTTCGCGCAGCAAGGCATCGCGAACGACAACAGGATCGTACGGCATGACAAAAGTCCTAACGGCGAGCCTGTCCACCGGCGGGGTCGTTATGAGGCTCATTTCCTTAACCCCGGTCAGCGACATTTGAAGGGTGCGCGGGATCGGCGTTGCAGTCAGGGTGAGGACGTGAACGCTTTCCTTCAAGGTCTTGAGCTTTTCCTTCTGCTTCACGCCGAAGCGCTGTTCCTCGTCCACAATCAACAGGCCGAGATTGCGGAATTTAATACCCTTGCCAAGAAGAGCGTGCGTGCCGATGACAATCTGCACGGAGCCGTCTGAAAGCCCTTCCTTCGTTTTTTTTGCGTCTGCGGCAATGACGAGTCGTGAGAGCTGTTCAACCCTTATACCTGTTCCTGAAAAGCGTTTTACAAAGTTGTGGTAATGCTGCCTTGCCAGAAGAGTGGTGGGGACGATCAGAGCAACCTGAACCCCGGACAAAGACGCAGCAAAAGCAGCACGGATTGCTACTTCGGTCTTGCCGAAACCGACATCGCCGCAAATGAGGCGATCCATCGGGTGATCCGTGGCCAGATCGTCCAGAACGTCTTTAATTGCGCGTTCCTGATCCTCGGTTTCCTGATAGGGGAATTTCGCAGCAAATTCATCCATGACGTCTTTGGAAACATGCAGCATCTCCGCTTTTTTCAAAATACGCTGAGCTGCTATCTTCAGGAGTTGATCGGCCATGATCATCAGGTCTTTTTTCGCGCGGGCCTTGCGTGCCTGCCATCCTGCACCGCCGAGCCTGTCGAGTTCTACCTTTCCTTCCTCGCTGCCAAAACGGGAGAGGACCTCCATATTCTCCACGGGAACAAATAGACGGTCGCCGCCCGCGTATTCGAGTTTCAGGCAATCATGCACTGTTCCGGCAGCCTTGACCGTTTCGAGTTGAACAAACCGACCGATCCCGTGATCGACATGAACGACAAGATCGCCGGGAGAAAGGCTTGAGACCTCACGCAGGAAATTATCGGCTTTCTTGCGCGACTTCGCCTTTCTAACCAAGCGGTCGCCCAGGATATCCTGCTCGGTTATCACTGCAATATCATGCGCAGCAAAACCATGCTCAAGCCCCAGTATTGCAACTCCTATGCGCCCCGGTCGGAGGGCTTTCAGCTCCTTCTCGCTTGCACAATTTTCCAGAGGGCCGATGCCGGCATGATCCATAAGACCGGAGAGCCTCTGCCTCGAACCCTCGCCGTAAGAGGCGATCATCACCTTCTTCTGCTGTTCTTGAAGGCCTTTAACATGCTCCTTCAGGGCGGCAAAAACATCGCCGTCCGCCTGAGCGCGGATATCGGAGAAATCGCGTCCTTTCCTCGCCTCGTCCTGCGGAATTTTCTCCACCCCCGGCGCACCGAAGGGAGAGCATTCCCGCGCATGCTGCGTGAGCGCTTCCCACTCCTCCTCTTCAAGGTAAAGAGCGGCTACCGGTAGCGGGTGATAGGCGGGCGCCGATGGCTGCGCCTCGCCCCCCTTTTTAGTTCCTGTCTTTTTTTGCGTCGCCTCCTGCAGCATCCTGCGGGAATTACAGAAGTCACGAACTTGCGCCAGCCTTTCCCGGTATGCGTCGCTGACGTGCATATCCATCGTCACTTCGCAGTCGCCGGCATAATCAAACACCGTTTCCATACGATCGTGGAATAAAGGAAGCCAGTGCTCCATGCCGCTATGCTTGCGGCCGTGAGAAACGGATTCATAGACAGGGTCGGCGGTCGATTGCGCGCCAAAATATTCGCGGTAAGATTTACGGAATCTTGATACTGAGTCTTCATCAAGAAAAAACTCGTTCGCCGGCAAAAGCTTAAATTCCTCCACCCCTTTTTCAGGAACCGTGCGTTGTGAAACGGGATCGAATTCTCTGATGGATTCAATTTCATCGCCAAACAAATCGATTCGTAACGGATTTTCAAAGGCGGCGGGGAAAAGGTCGATGATACCGCCGCGGAGGGCGAACTCTCCCGTTTCGCGGACGGTTTCCGTCCTCATGTATCCACTTTGGACGAGAAATGCCTGAAGCCTGCCCATATCCAGTTTTTCACCGCTTTTAGCCGAGAATGCGGCCTGCTTCAGGCTCCCGGAAGGCATTACCCTTTGTATTGCCGCGTTCAAACTGACCAGAAAGATGCGCGGAACCCTTTCTTTTTGCTCTTTCCATTGCAGAAGCGCGTTCAGAGCCGATACACGAGCGGTCACGATGTCGGTATGAGGAGAAACGCGGTCATACGGCAGGCAATCCCACGCCGGAAGCGTTAGCGTTTTCACGTCCGGCGCAAAAAATGCCACTTGCTCAGCCAAGGACGACAGGCGCGCTCCATCCATGGTTATGTGAACCAGAATCCGGTCCTCCGGCATGATCTTGCGGGCCTTTTGCGCCAATATGCGGGCGTCGTGCCCTTCCGGTGCGCCGTAAATGACGGGGCGGGCTTCGGGAAACACCTTTTTTTCAACCTGATTATTCACAAAACTCTCTGCTTATGCGCCGAATTGCTATTTGCCATGCCGTGTTTTTTTATATATAGGTTTCTGTCTATTTCAAGGGATACAAAGGCCAAGGACACTAGGATATGAGCGCTGAAGCCACAGCCGAGAAGGACGATAAGACGGTCGCCAACAAACAGCTCCTTAAAGACGCCGTTCACGGGCACGGACACAAGGCCGTTTCCAAGCGTGGATTGCAGGACCGCCTTTTTACGCTGATGTTCAGCGGGTTCGTCTATCCGCAAATCTGGGAAGACCCGGAGGTCGACATCGAGGCGATGCAGATCGGCCCGAACTCGCGGATCATGACGATCTGTTCCGGGGGATGCAACGTTTTAAACTATCTTACGGAGAGTCCTAAGTCCATTCATGCGATTGATCTGAATCCTGCGCATGTCGCGCTTGGCCGTCTGAAGCTGGCGGCACTCAAGCACCTGCCTGACTACGAAAGTTTCTTCCTGTTTTTCGGTCACGCGGATTCGCCCAAGAATATCGAGAATTACGACCGATACATTGCGCCAAACCTTGACCAGTATACGCGCGATTTCTGGGAAAAGAGGACGCTGCGCCACGGGCGGCGGATCAATTTCTTCCGCAAAAATCTCTATAAGCGGGGCTTGCTGGGAAGCTTTATCGCGACCGTGCATCTTCTTTCCAAGCTCTACGGTCAGGACCCGCGTGACATTCTGAAGGCCCGCACCCGGGACGAGCAGAAAGCGATTTTCGACCGGACTCTGGGGCCACTGTTCGATAAATGGCTGGTGCGCAAGCTATGCAATATGCCCGTCTCCCTTTACGGGTTGGGGATACCGCCGGCACAGTTCGATGAGCTTAGCGAAGACGCGGGCGGCGACATGGCCGGGCTGCTCAAGGCGCGGCTGGAACGGATGGCTTGCGATTTCCCGATCGACACCAATTATTTTGCATGGCAGGCTTTCGGGAGGCGCTACGATACCGAAAAGCGTAAAGCGATACCGCGCTACCTCATGGAAGAGCATTATGAAACGCTTAAAAACAACGCTTCCCGCGCACAGATCATCCATGCGTCGATTACCGATTTTCTGGCCGATCAGGGCAAAGAGAGCTTTGAAAACTATGTTTTTCTCGACGCGCAGGACTGGATGACCGACAAGCAGCTTACAGAGCTGTGGTCAGAGGTCGCGCGAACAGCGGCGCCCAATGCGCGCGTTATTTTCCGAACGGCCGGAACCGACAGCCCGTTAACGCAGTCCCTGCCCTCCGACCTTCTTGGTCTTTGGGATTACAATGCGGACCGTTCCTCCGAGGCGGTTGCGAAAGATCGTTCATCCATCTATGGCGGGTTTCATACCTATGCCCAGAGGGCATCACAGAGAAAAAAGGCCGCCGCCTAAACATCAGGGTTTTTTTGCATGAGCAGCACCCTCAAGCACAGTGAAGAACAAGCCCGGCAAAGCATGGACCGCATGTACCGCCGGACACGACACATTTACGATGCGTCCCGTAAATATTATTTGCTGGGCCGGGATATTTTGATTGACCGCCTGCGTCCCTCTGCCGGGCAGAGTGTGTGCGAAGTCGGGTGCGGCACGGCGCGCAACCTGATCTGCATGCAAAAGAAATACCCGCAGGCACGGTTTTTCGGTCTTGACGCTTCCGAGGAAATGCTGAAAACCGCGCAGGCGAAATTACTGCGCGAGGGTGCGGCAGATAAAATTTCACTCAAGCAAGGGTTTTCGCAGACTTTCGATCCCGAGGCGCTTTTCGGTCTTGAAAAGCCTTTAGACACAATTGTCTTTTCCTACGCGCTTTCGATTATCCCTCCGTGGCAGGAATCCATCGACCATGCGCTTGATCTGCTGCCTTCCGGAGGAGAAATCCATATTGTTGATTTTGGGGGACAGGAGGGCCTGCCCTCTTTTTTCCGCGCCTTTCTTTTCTGGTGGCTCAGACTTTTCCACGTTTATCACAAGCCTGAAATCCTTGACTACCTCAAGGCTCTTGAAGCGCGGGGCAAGGGTACGCTTAAATATGAACCCCTTTTCCGCGGATATGCCTACCGGGCTGTATTTACTAAAATATCCTGATATAAAGACAAGAGGCGTCTTTCATTAACGGCGTAAAAGGGTTCACCAGGGGGAGATTGTGGCCTTTATACTGATCACGTTGGTCGTTTCGGCGCTCGGGCTCTTTGTCTGCCTGAATAGCGTTTCACCCCGCCCTGAATTTGCACCGCTTTTGACGGACCCAGACGACCCGCTCATGATCGAGGCGGAGGAGAAGGCCCGTTCCAGCCTTGACGCTTTTTTCGAGCTCTTTGAAAAATTCCCCGACCATGCGCTGGTCAAGCTTTATTTCGTCTCCAATACGGAGCAGGTGGAGCATCTTTGGGCCGAGGTTATTGAACGCGAGGGCGAGGAAAATTTGCGCGTGCGGCTGGTCACACCGCCAGTCACGCATAAAGGCCAGCTTGACCGTCTTTACACCTGCACCCTTTCCGATATCGAAGACTGGGCCGTTCAGGACGACAGCAACAACATCTATGGCGGGTATTCCGAGCGCGCGATGTTCAAGATCGCGGAGAGGGAAGGTGTCGTCCTTCCCAAAAAGCTGATGTCCCGGAAAAACCTTTACCGGGATCCGTAGCATTACCGCTCCTGTTACGGCAACGGGGGGCGGTGGCCTATAATTTTTTGCAGCATATCGTCGACAACATTCGCCGGAGGCTCCGAGGCTCCTGTGATCCAGCTATAGAGATCCGGGTCACTGTGGCCTAAAATGCGTTCATATTGATCCAGTTCGCTTTCCGTGAAGCGCCGAATATACGCATCAGCGAAGCTGCCCAAAATGAGGTCCATTTCCTTCGTGCCGCGATGCCAGGACCGGAAGATCAGCCGTTTTCTTCGGTTTTCCAGCAGATCTTCTGAACCGTCTTGATTCTGCTTCATGCACAGTTTACCCTTTTTTACAATCATTACAGCATAACAGGACGACCGCATCATGAAAGGGTTTTTAAAAGAGCATTTTGTTCTGATCGCGGGGCTGGCGCTGCCGCTTTTCCTGTCAGCGGTGTTCTTTTTCTCTGCGAATTTTCCGATGAATGCGATCGACCCGCCGCGCTATGCGGCTGTTTTCGTCCATGAATATTATTACCGGAACAATCCCGATTACCCTTACAAGGTTGATATCAACGAAAAGGGATACGCTGAATTTCACTATTACCCGGTTACTGACGAAAAGCTCAGGAACTGGAATTTACCTGCAGTCTATCTCTATGAACCGAAAAAAAGGAAAGTCAGGAGGATCGAACTGCCGAAGATTCCTGATTTTAAGTCCGAAGCCACGCTTCCCATTGCGGATCTGGAGGGGGTTAAGATCAATACTTCGAAGACCAGTCCGGACGGATTTACCTTCGTTCAGGACTACAAGGGAAGCGGGAATATCATGACGCATCTGTTTGGCGGAGGGTATTCCGGAGGCTACAGGTATTTTTTCGTCAAAGAAAGCCATCGTTTCCCGATCGAGTTTGAAACTTCTCCTTTTTACGGGAACGGCGACCTGATCGGCTGGGTCGTGGATGAAGATACGCCATGAGATATCCGCAGCCTGATACACACTCCAAAGAGAGCAAAGCGCAGGCGCTGGAGCAGATCGGCACCCTTGCCCGTGAGCACGGGATTACGCTGGACGAGATCGGGGCGCATCTAACCCGCGTCAGCCTCAAGGACAAAAGTTCCACGTGGCTGACACGCCTTTTGGGTTATGTCGGGGCTGTGTTTGTTTTTGGCGGGCTTGCCTTGTATATGGCGATGATCTGGGACGATCTTAACAGCGGCGCACGGGTCATTATTACGTTCGGACCCGGGATCGTCGCTTTTATGATGGGGATTATCACGCTGAAAGACGAGAGGTTCAAGGCCGCCTCCACTCCCCTGTTCCTCAAAGCCTCTATTCTGCAGCCGCTGGGCATGTTCGTATTCCTTGATGAATATTCCGAAGGGGACGACACGCAGCTTGCGGCGCTGATCGTTTTCGGAATCCTAGCCGTTCAATACTCTCTTAGTTTTCTGGGTTTCCGGCGCACGTCATTGCTGTTCTTCGGATATATCTTTTACAACGCCTTTGCAGGAATTCTTATGGATCGCTGCGAGGTCGACGAGGATGTCTTCGGCGTGGGCATGAGCCTGTCGGTCCTAATGGTCGCATGGAGCATCGACCGCAGCATACACAAGCCGATTGCCGCGTTCTGGTACTTTATCGGTGGACTCGGTCTGATCTGGTCGGTTTACGATATCGTCGACCATTCTCCTTCGGATATTGTGCTTCTTCCCGTTTCGATTTTTATGATGTGGGTCAGCGTCAGGATGCACAGCAGAACCTTGCTGCTCGTAGGCACATTCGGTCTTCTTGGCTTCCTGACGTACTATACGGACGAATATTTCAAAGATGTCACCGGGTGGCCTATTGCGCTGATGCTTATGGGGCTTTTGCTTATCGGCATCAGTTATACTGCGGTTCAGTTAAGCCACAAGATCAAGCGCGATACAGCATTACTTCCGCCTGAAGGGTGAGGGATGATGGACCGCCCCTTCGATCTTGACCCTTTGTTCCGCCCTCTATCCATCCTGCCGGGCGTAGGACCGCGCAACGCGAAGCTGCTGGAAAAGCTTGCGGGCGGGCCTAAGGTTCTCGACCTGCTGTGGCATATGCCCGTTGATTTCATCGACAGGCGTTTTTCCGGCGGCGTGGCACAGGCGCAAAACGGACAGGTCGTCACGCTTACCCTGAGCGTGGACAAGCATAGCCCGGCCAAGCGCAAGGGCCTGCCCACCCGCGTTACCTGTCACGACGATACGGGAGCTATCAGCCTTGTTTTCTTTCACGCGAAGAAGGACTGGCTTTTAAAACAACTTCCCGAAGGGAATCAGATCGTGGTCAGCGGGCGGGTTGAATATTTTCAGGGGCAGCCGCAGATCGTTCATCCCGATGCGATCGGAAAAACCGGAGATCGCAGCATGATCGAGCGGATCGAGCCGGTTTACCCGCTCACGCAAGGCATTACGAACAAAGTCCTTAACAAGGTTCTGTCGAGAGCGCTCTCCATTGTTCCTGAGTTACCGGAATGGCTTGATACCGCGCACAAGAGCCGCAACACATGGCCGGGCTGGAAAGATGCCGTTCTGAGCTTGCACGCGCCGCAATCGGACGCCGACCTTTTACCGCTTTCTCCTGCACGGGCGCGGCTTGCCTATGATGAACTTCTTGCAAACCAACTGACGCTAATCCTTGTGCGCGAGCATCAGCGTGCAATCGAAGGGCGGAGCTACGCCCAATCGACCGTGCTGCGCGATAAGGTCATGGCCTCCCTGCCCTTTTCCCTGACCGGAGCGCAGCAAAGAAGCCTGCGGGAGATCGACGAGGACATGCAAAAACCCCTTCGCATGCTGCGGCTGCTGCAGGGGGATGTGGGCAGCGGAAAAACGATCGTCGCGTGCCTTGCCATGCTGAATGCCGTGGAAGCCGGACATCAGGCGGCGTTGATGGCTCCTACTGAAATCCTCGCGCGGCAGCACGCGCACAGCCTTGCGCCTTTTCTGGCGGCAGCCGGTGTACGAACGGTCACCCTGACCGGGCGGGATAAGGGAAAAACGCGCGATGTTCTACTTTCACAGATTCAAAACGGCGCGGCTCAAATCATTATCGGTACGCATGCTATTTTCCAGCGAGACGTCCTTTATCACGATCTGGGCCTGGCGGTGATCGACGAGCAGCACCGGTTCGGAGTGCAGCAAAGACTTGAGCTGGCCAGCAAAAATCACGGTATCGACCTTCTGGTCATGACTGCGACCCCTATTCCGCGAACGCTGGCGCTTACCGCCTACGGCGATCTTGACGTCAGCCGCCTTGACGAAAAACCTCCGGGTCGCAAACCCATTGAGACACTTTTACTCCCCGTCGATAAAATTGATACGCTGACCGAACGGTTGCGCGTCAAAATCCGTGAAGGGCACCGCATCTACTGGGTCTGCCCGCTTGTGGAAGAGTCAGATCTGGTCGACTTTGCCGCGGCGGAGCAGCGGTATGATATTCTGCGGCAAAGTTTCGGAGAGCGGGTCGGCTTGATTCACGGACGGATGAAGCCCGCGGAAAAAGACGCCGTGATGGATCAATTTATCTCCGGGGATCTCGATATCCTCGTATCCACGACCGTGATCGAGGTCGGGGTGAACGTGCCCGAGGCTACCATCATGGTGATTGAGGAGGCAGAGCGTTTCGGGCTGGCGCAGCTTCATCAACTCCGCGGGCGCGTGGGGCGCGGGGCAGAGCAATCCTATTGTTTTCTTCTTTACTCCGGGCCTTTAGGGGAGACGGCTAAGGAACGACTTTCAACCCTCAGGGAGACGGAAGACGGATTCGTTATCGCAGAAAAAGACCTTGAACTGCGCGGGAGCGGCGATGTTCTGGGCGTCCGGCAGAGCGGTATGGCCGAGTTCCGTCTGGCCGATCTTTCGGCACACAGCGCCCTTCTCAGCGCGGCCCGGGATGATGCGAAACTTATCGTCTCGAAAGATTCAGGGCTGGTGTCAGCACGTGGAAAGGCTCTGCGCACCCTGCTCTACCTGTTTGAGCGCGATCAGGCGATCGAATATTTCAAGAGCGGATAATCAGCGCTGACCGGGGCCGGGCGGAACGGTTTCGATATTCTCAGGAGGTTTGGGGGCAGGTTCGGGTTCGGGTATTTCCGCCGCGATGACATCCTGCGCCGAACCGATCAGGGTATCGACCGAATGAAAATACGAATCCTGCTCTATCTGCTCTGGCGTATAACGCTTATGCAGCGTCGTTCTTACCTCCGAAAGCGCCTGCTGCGCCTCCCCGTACTTTCCGGCAGCAACCAGATTGCCGGCCCGGCTTAGTCCGTCCATCATACCATCAACGAACACCCTGTTTTCTTCTGAAGCCCAGGAACCGGGGCGCGCTTCTTCGCTTAAGAGTACCGGGACAAAATCTATTCCGATACGCTTCATTTCATTAGAAAGAAAATCCCGGCTGAGTTCGTAATCCCTGAGCGTCACATCAAGGCGTGCGCCGTCATGATTTTCCCTTATCCCGGGCGTTTCTCCCTGCTCTACAAAGCGAACGTAGGAAAATCCCAAGCTTTCCGGGATGTCGCCTTTTTCACGCGCATGCGCGTCCCCGACAAGCACGAGAGAAAAAGAACCTTCGGGGGCCTGACTTTGAATATTTCCGACCATGACAGGATTGGAATGCGCTACACGGCGCGACTCCGCTTCGTCTATTTCCTCGCGGGTGAGTTCAATAACCTCTTTGCCCAGTTCACCGGCGACCTGATTATAGAAAGCATCGGCAGACACGGATTCATCATCGAAAATCATCAACGTGAAGCCGTTCGCTCGGGCGGCGTCCAAGACGGCCTTGAAATCCTGCTCGGTGATCTGCTCCTTACCGTTATCCTGGAAGTCTATATTGCCTTCAACCAGACGGTCACGTATTTCAGGACTTCCCGTTTCGTTATACTCCTTGACGAGAGCCAGATTTTCTTCGGTTCTGTCCCATTCCAGAAAGAGAGCCTTGGGTCTATCGCCTGCCCGCTCGGACGCCTGCGGCAGAATATGAGAGGCAAGCATTCTGTGGAATTCGTTATTTGAGTGCGATTCTCCAAACACAACTCCCGCACTCCGGTCACTGGGACCGTTCAGAGCCTCCTGCACAGCGCCGCCAACGCGATCCGCTATTTCATCGGTTAAAGTCTTTGCCGGAGACATCTCTCCCTTATCCCCCCGTTTTTTGGTATTTTACAAGAGTCGGCGGGGCATTTTCCAGAAATAGTTCTGATTTTTTATTCTGCAGCGTCTTTATCGTTTTGATTTTCGGATGTAATACAGGTTTTTTCATCTTTTAGATTAAGTTTCTGCTTAATTTTTCCCATTTCGCGGATAAGGCAGTCCATGGTTGAGATCAGGTCGGCCATTTCCTCGCGGCTGGGCATCCCGTAGGCGCGGGCCTTGTCGTCACCGCCAACGACGCGGGCAGGAATGCCGATCGCCGTCGCGTGCGCCGGAATATCGGTGGTTACCACGGAGTTTGCACCGATTTTTGCACCCTCCCCGATCGTGATATCACCAAGAACCTGCGAACCCGCCCCGATAATCGCATCGGATTCAACCGTGGGATGGCGCTTGCCATCGACCGTTCCGACTTTACCGACCCCGCCGAGCGTCACGCCATGATAAATGGTTACGTTATCGCCGATCACGGCCGTCTGACCGATGACTACCCCGGTTCCGTGGTCTATGAACAGGTTTTTGCCGATCTGCGCCTGAGGATGTATCTCAATACCGGTCAGCACCCTGGTGATATTTGAGAAAAAACGGGCCAAAGCTCGCAGACCAAGATTCCAGATGAAGTTATTCATTCGGTGGAGGACAACCGCGTGAAATCCATTGTATGCGAAGAGTACTTCTGCAAAAGTCGGGTTTGCGGGGTCGCGCTCACGTATGGATTTTATCAACTGGCTCATTTGTCCTGTTTCCGGTTTTCTTTCTTGCTGGCTTTATTCGCTGAATTCGCTGAAATCCCTTCCCCGGTTTCCCTTAAGCGCTTTCTTTCATGTCTTGCCGAAGGGTCGGGCGATATCATGCCGCCCGAGACAACCAGTTTTATTCCTTCCTCCACAGTCATTTCCATGAATATGAGGTCTTTGCGCGGAATAAAAAGGAGAAAGCCCGAAGTCGGATTGGGGGTCGTGGGCAAGAAGATGTTCATGGTTTCCTGCTCGGTTTTTTCCTGGACCTCGCCTTCGGATGTCCCGGTGACGAAGCCGACGCTCCATATCCCCTTGCGGGGATATTCGAACATGACGACCTCGCGGAAAGCGTTCGACTGGCTGGTCATGACGGTTTCCAGAACCTGCTTGGTCGCGCCGTATATCGTCCGGATGATCGGCATGCGCGCGAGGATTTTTTCCGAGACCATGATTACGATCCGGCCAAGGAAATTGGTGGCCAGCCAACCTACGCACACGAAAAACGTGATTGCGACGATCAGGCCGATCCCGGGAATCGTCGTGTGTCCGTAGAGGGCGCGATACCATTCATCGGGCAGGATCAGGCCGACCTTCGTGTCCACAAAAGACAAGAATATGTAGGTCAGATAAACGGTTATGGTAATCGGTGCGGTGACGAGGATACCGGCCAGGAGGTATCCGCGGATCCGCGCGATCGAACTGCGGTCCTTGCCGTTTGCGTTTTCATCGAAAAGCTTGTCTGCGCTCGTTTTGAAGGGGGGCTTTTTAGCCCCAGTCCCGTTTTCGTCTTTTTTCATGACCACTGTTTTCCGGCTTTCCTGTGCGCATTGAGCGTCCGTCGGGCAGTTTTGTCAAGACCGGATCGGCAGGCAAGACGATAAAGCGGGTCAGGTTGAAACCGCCGCATCTTGCTGCTCCATTTTCCTGAGATAGGGCTTCACGACAACGGGAGTGAGAACGCAGGTTATCGCCGAAACGAAGACCAGACCGGCAAAAACCTCATCGGGGAGGACTTCCGGGCCATAAGCCTTGGCGCTTCCGGCAATGACCAGCATGATCTCCGCACGGGGGACGAGGCTGATACCCAGCGCCATGGCGTTGTTCCAGTTCAGGTAACGCAGGGCCGGAATAGCCCCACCGAGCACTTTTCCTAGCACGGACGGGATCAAGAGGATCAAACCAATCCCTATTCCGTCCAGAAACAGTTCGGGCTCGATCGCCATACCCATCCCGATAAAGAAGAAGGGCGCGAAGAGGTTGTAAATAGGGATAATCATATTGTCGATCTCGTGCGCCTTCGGATTCTTGCTGAAGACAAGGCCCGCGAACAGCGCGCCGACGGCAAGCGAAATTTCAAGGCCCTCGGCGATCGAGGCAATCATGAACCCTGTCCCGACGGTGAGAAGCATCAGGCAGGAATCGGTTTTCGAAATACGCTGAAACATTTCCGTGATCGGGGCCTCTGCGTAGCGCGCAAACAGATAGCACCCCAGAGAGAAGACAAACAGGCTCAGAGCAAAAATGCCCAGAGCCTCAAACACGCTTGGATCCATGATAGACCCGCCCTGTTCCAGAATGGGGACGAGCGCAAGAAGCAGGGCGAGCGCTGCAACGCCTGACACGTCGTCCATCTGCGCGACATTTAAAAGAAGGTTGGACTCACGGCGGTTCATCAGGCCCGCCTCCCGCCAGATACCGATGCTGACCGCGATCGACGTTGCCGTAAAACCCGTGGCGATAACAAGGCTCGTTACCAGGCTAAGGCCCAAAATGTAATAGGCCGCCAAGTATCCCAGAATACCGCTTAAAAAGAAATTGCCAAGCCAGATCAGACCAGCAGGACCCAACTCATCCTTCAGAGCCTTGGTATCGCTTTCCAGCCCGGTGCGGAACAGGAGAACCAGAAGGCCTAAATTGGCCATGAAGAGCATGACACGGTGCGCGTCATCGCCCAACATATGGAATTGCGAATTAAAGGCTGTGATCGCGACGCCCATCAGAAGGTAGGAGATGAGCGTCTGGACGCCCAGTTTTTCAAAAAAGTGCCTGAGAAGGAAAGACCCGACAAGCAGGGCCCCGATCATAAAATGAAGAAGATAGGGATTTGCGTGGCCTTCCATAACAATACTCCTAAAAATCCTAGTCGGTCAGGGCATCCTGCCACCGTTCAGCAACATCCCTTGAAGCCATAAAAACGCAAGGTGTGAATAGCAGGCCAGCGCTATAATGGCAAATCATGACGCGACTTTCCCCCATAAACTTGGGGTTGCGTTTTTAATTTTTAGCGGTTGAGGACGTCCTTGCGCGTGCTGCCGGCTATATCCATGACTTCCTTGATGAGCGCAGAGGGAACGTTCAGCTCTTTGAGGGTCTCTTGCAAGTGGCCGGCCACAATGTCGAAGTGCGTATCGTTCAGGCCTTTTTCCACCAACCCCTTGTGCGCGTCTCGCAAAGACTTGCCCGAATAATTCGGAGCACCGCCAAAAGCATAGGTCAGGAACGCTTTCTGCTTCGCGCGCTGACGCTTGACATCAATATTCCTGAAGAACCCGTTTATCCGGTTATCAGCCAAAATGCGATCGTAGAACTTATCTACCGCCGCTTCTACAGCTGCGCGACCGCCCAACCTTTCGAAGAGCGGTTTTTTCGAAGGTTCACCCGTTACTTTTTTTTTGAGGCATCGCCCCCGTTCAGGAAGCTGCTGACCTGTTTGTTCATGTTGTCTGCATTATCAGCCAAACCGGATGCAAGCGCGAGCAGTTCTGTTGAAGCTGCTCCGGTCTGGGCAGAGGCTTCCTGAATTCCGGCGACGTTCGAGGAGACTTCGTCGGCCGCGCGGGAGGCTTCCTGCACGTTGCGAGAAATTTCCTCGGTTGTCGCCGCCTGTTCTTCGATTGCCGCGGCAATTGCGGAACTGGACTCCGATATCTGGGATATAATTTTCTGAATGGCGGTAATGGTTTCTACAGCTTCAGTACTAATCGTCTGCATATCCGATATTTGCGACTTGATCTCGTCCGTCGCCTTGGTGGTTTCGGATGCCAGAGACTTGACCTCGCTGGCCACGACCGCGAAGCCCTTGCCCGCCTCTCCGGCGCGCGCGGCTTCGATTGTTGCGTTCAGGGCCAGAAGGTTGGTTTGCTCCGCGATATCGTTAATCATATTGACCACATCTCCGATTTTCATGGATGCGTCACGCAGTCGTTCCATGACCATTCCCGTCTCGCTGGCCTTGTCCACGGCTTCCTGAGAGATGTGGTTGGATCTTGAGACCTGTTCGGAAATTTCCTTTATGGAAACCGTCATTTCCTCCGACGCGGAAGCGACCGTCTGAACGTTGCTTGATGCCTGATTCGCAGCCTGAGCCACAGAAGAAGCCTGAGCTGCCGTTTCCTCGGCTGCCGCAGAAAGGGATTGCGCGGTCGTTTCCATTTCTCGCGAAGAGTTGGTTACGAGGTCAGAAACTTCTATCATGTTTTTCGAGAGCGCTTCCTGTGCGGTAATGACCGACCAGCTTACCATCGGCCCTATATAATATCCTGACTTATCGAGGATGGCGGCCACGTTCAGGTCCAGAGTTTCGCTTCCCAAACCGATTTTCGAGCGGTAAGGAAGATTTTTGGGATCCGCAAGTATCCGGCGCTGGTGCGAGGGATCCTTGTGGAAACGGTCAATACATGTCCCCAGAACCTGATCCGCCTTGACCGGCAGCAAATGCTCAATGCCGCGCAGCGTGTCCACGCTCGTCTTGTTGATGAAATTTACCTCTAACGTCTGAGGGTCGGCCATCATGATATTGATGGGCATGTTATCGACCATTATTTTCAGGCGTTCACGCTCGGTGCAGACAGACCAGCTCAAAACCAGCTTCCTGATGCGTCGCCCAGAAAGAATCGCATCAACGTGCAGGTCGAGCATTTCCGGCCCCAAGCGAATAATTGTCTTGTAGGGAAAGATGTCCGGGTTCGCCAGAAGATTTCGCTGATGCTGAGGGTTTTTGTGAAAGATGTCGATATTCTGGCCTATAATATTGTCACCCCTGACCCCTTTCGGAAGAAGATGAGAGATTGTGTTCAATGTATCAATGCTGCTCTTGTTCGCGTAGTCGATGACAAAAGTCGCGGGGTCGCACGTCATCACATTTATCGGAATCATATTCAAAAGATTCGCATATTCAGGTTTTGAAACGAAGCGCGCCAGTGCCGTTGCAGCCATAGGGATTCTCTCCTTAAGAAATTTATATACCTGTCGACGGAAACTTCTTTTCCGTCGCAAACTTTACTTCAGAAATGACTGAAAAATACGCAGAATGAACTTCTGCTTAATTTTTGCACGGAGTATCATTTGTTTGTTATTGGAAATATCAGTGTATGCAGAATTTTATGTGGACAGATTTAGTTCCAAGGCCTTTTCAACGACTGCAAAATCGCCTCAACCCCCCGATTAATAAGATCATAGACATGATGGAACCCGGGCATGTCGCCATAATAAGGGTCCGGGACGTCTTGCCCCTCATGGCCGGGGTACAAATCGAGAAAAAGCCGAATCTCCGGAGGATTATCGTCCGGGCGATGCGCACGCAGCGTTTGGAGATGACCTTTGTCCATCGCCAGCATCACGCTGAACTCCCGGAAATCGGAGGGGCGGATCCTGCGCGCTCTCATCCCGTCCAGACTGACGCCGTTGGCGCGGGCTACGGCGGCGCTTCTGTCATCGGGCGGACAGCCGACGTTCCAGGAATGGGTAGCAGCCGAATCAATTCGGTATTCGTCCAGCCTTCCCAGTTCAGACAGTCTTGCCCGCAGGATTCCTTCCGCCGTCGGTGAGCGGCAGATGTTTCCCGTGCAGACAAAAAGAACCGATTTATGGGCCTGTAACATAACGGCTTTAATATCGCCGATCCCTTCGCAGGTAAAGACCACTTGATGTCTTGCTTTCCTCTTTATCTTTACCTGGTTCCGGTGGACCGCGTTTCAATAGCTGGCCCGCTTTTCAGCAAACGCTAAATCCGCTTGACCCTTCCCCGCGTTTCTTTAGGATTACAGGCTTTGGTGAAACATCGCATGTATCGGCTTCGGGGTCGCACTGAGCAAACGCCCGTCCACCGTGTGCAGGCGCAATTCTATACAGACAGATGACCGCAGCCCCTCCTCCCGCCCTGCCGAAAGAAACAGATGTCAGCGCCAAGTTCGCGTATGTCAGGCTTGCGCAATCGGATGCCGAGATAACAGCGGCGCAGCGTCTGCGCTACATGGTGTTTTACGAGGAATACAAGGCTGAGCCTACCCCGGAGATGCTTGCACAAAAGCGCGATTTTGACGCGTTTGACACGATAGCGGATCACCTTATCGTCCTTACCAAGGACCCTGAGAGCGAACAGGAGCATATCGTCGGGACGTACCGCCTGATCCGGCAGGAGGTCGCTGAGGCTTTCGGGCGGTTTTATTCGGAGGACGAATACGATATCTCACCGCTTGTGCGCTCCGGCCTTTCCCTTCTTGAACTTGGACGGTCGTGCGTTCTGGCCCCTTATCGAACAAAGCCTATTCTCAATCTCCTCTGGCAGGGGATCGCGGATTACATTACCCGGCACGAGATCGACCTTCTCTTCGGCTGCGCCAGTTTCCCGGGGACAGACATCGAAGCGCTTTCGGAGCAATTATCCTACCTCTACCATTATCATCCCACGCCCAAGGATATCTGTCCTGTCGCCTTACCAGATCGTTATGTCAACATGAATGTCGTCCCTAAAGAGACGTTTAACGAAAAACGCGCGTTTGCCAGCCTGCCTCCGCTGATTAAAGGGTATCTCAGGCTCGGCGCCAGTATCGGGAACGGAGCGGTTATCGACGAGCAGTTCAACACCACGGACGTCTGTATCGTCGTGCAAACGACGCTGCTGACCGAACGCTACCGAAAATATTTCGAGCGAAAAATCCAGCGCACCATGCCCGGGCACGGCGCTCCGGGCGAAGACAAAGCATGAGGAGCGTTGTCGCCGTTATCAAGCTGACCGGGTTTGCGGGTCTGATTCTTCTTGCCGTGCCCTTTCAGGCTCTGGTTCTGCTTTTTTGCAAAGGATCAAGCGCCTATGTCCTGCCTTTCCTATGGCATAGGGGTGTTTGCCGTCTTCTGGGCGTAAAAATCAAGGTCCATGGAACCCCTGAAACAGGGAAACAGGTGTTTTTCGTGGGGAATCACCTGTCCTATCTCGATATCCCGGCGATCGGAAGCGTGATTCGCGGATCGTTCGTCGCCAAAAAGGACGTTGAAAGCTGGCCGCTATTCGGATTTCTTTCAAAATTACAGCAAACGGCTTTTATCAGCCGTTCGCGAGAGGACGCCACCCGCGAGAAAACCGCCCTGGACCATTATCTGAGCGAAGGGAAAAGCCTAATTCTTTTTCCCGAAGGAACCTCGACCGACGGACAGACAGTCCTGCCCTTTAAATCCAGCCTGTTTTCGATTGCCTTGCGGGAACAGGTCCATGGTCACCTTATTCTCCAGCCCTTTACCGTCAAACTTGTTCTCGCGAATGGCCAAACGCCGACAACACAGGCCGTCCGGGATCTTTATGCCTGGCATAACGAGATGGATACGCCTCTTCACACACATTTATGGCTTTTCGCCAAAAGCCGGGGGGCGGAGCTGGCGCTGGTTTTCCACCAGCCGGTCAGGGCCAGTGAATATAAAGACAGAAAAGTTCTTGCCAAGGTGTGCCATGAACACGTATCCAAGGGCTTGGAAACGGACAAAAACACACCGTAAAAACCTATCAATAACCGAGGGCCATTATGCATTTTACCGCCGACGAACTTCGAAAGCTTGAAAAATATCTGTCGCAGAAACTCAAACTTTCCGGCGTTACCCTGAAAAAACGCGAGCGGGCCCAGGATTCTATAGAGGTGCTGATGGAGGGCGAGTTTATCGGGACGATTTACAAGGACACCGAAGACGGGGAAACGTCCTATGATCTCAATATCGCAATCCTTGAGATTGATCTTCCGCCTTTATAGGCGCTTATCCGGAGACTGCCAGCAAACAGCCAGATTTACGCTTTTAATCTTATTCACATTATTTTTGGCTGTTTTCGAGCAGTTTTGGTATAATTGCAGTCGACCCGCAACCAGTCAGGTGCACTTCGTGAGACACGCAATTCTTATATGTCTGAGCTTCTGGTCTGGCTTTCTGGCTTTTCCGAGGGATGCAACGGCTTACGAATCTCTTGCTTACGGTGCCGCCTTGCCCCCCAGTTCCCGGCTATTGCTTGAAGAGTGGCTGGATCAGGAAAAAGAAACGGAATTGAGCCATTACGAGGTGGCTGTGGCCGATCTTAATCGCGACGGGATCGGCGAATATGTTCTTAAACCTCGGAAATGCTATGGAAAAGGAGGGTTTTGCACCTTTATCGTGCTTGCGGAAGGGCAAAAAGGCGCGCTTGTTTTGGGAAAAATTTCCGCAAAAAAACTTGCCCTTGGGGATTCCTATCATACAGGCGTGCAGGATATTCTTGCATTTCGCAGCAACAACAACGATTATGAATATGATATTTTCGTTTGGGACCCTCTCGCAAGCGAGTATGTTCAGAATGGGCGGACTGAAGGATAGGGATGGTGTTTAATAGCCTCAGCTCAGTTTCAGGGTATGGATTGGCTTTTCTGGCCGGGCTTGTTCTTGTTTTTTCCTGTTCCCATACGGCCTATGCCGCTGCGACCTGTACGCCCGGCATTATCTGCACGGGTTATGATGTGAATACGGATACAACAACCGGAACGGACCCTGCCGCGAACGGACCGAAGACCGGACTGGCGGCGCCGCATACCGGGGGCATGTGCGACGGGAACTTCATGAACCAGATCTACGCCAAAGCCTATATGGAGGCCAGCCGCGAGGTTATCATCAACGAGCAGCTCATTCTCAAGCCGGACAGCGTGCTGGAGTACACCTGTTTCGACCAGTTTATTGCCCTTAGCGCCCACAATGCCGGCATGATATTCAGCGAAGCCGATACTTTTGACAACCGGGAAGTCCTGCTTTGCACAGGGGATAACAGCTGCGGCGATACAACCAATTACACCGTCAATTATGCGGATGACCATCTGGACAACGTTCTGGATATTCTTCTTCTTGATACGCTGGAAGACTATATCACGAACAATTTCAGCCATGAGTTTCTGGGCGGTTCAACCTCCATCAATAACACCATGAACCTGACGTCTATCGGCGGCAACAGTTATGACTGCCCGCATATGCAGACCATATGGGAACTGGCAAAGTGCAGGGATTTCGGGGAGGACGACCAGTTTTTCAATTTCGAAACCCTTTCTACTGAGGATCCCCGTATCCTTATCATCGAGTGTTCGCCCGGTATGAGCATGGCGGCGGGTTCGGGTTCAAACACGCCCATGACGATTACAGAGAATCCGCGCTGTCCCGCCAGTCCCGGCGGGCCTTACGCCAATACGAATATCACCAACGATATTATCCGCGTCGCCAATAACTGCGACTTTCTGTTTGTCGTGTACGACACGATTATTCATTATTTTGAGCTGCTGAAAGCGGACGGCCAGATGGTGGGTGTTACGACCTATAACTGCCTACCGCCTATTCCAACCGGCCTTACTGTCAAAATCCGGACGCATACGCTCTACGATTACGCCGGGCCGCCAGTCAGCAATCTTACGACAATTCCCCCAACAGACAGCACGCATAACGATATGTTCTGTCCGAACCCGGGGTGCTGGTATGATTATTCGTCAGGGACATGTCAGCCGCCCTGATATGTTAATGATTTGCGAAACTATGGTTTTTTTGTTTAGAATAGCGGTGTAGACGTCGAAGGGTTAGGAACATGGTATCTTTAGGACTTAGAGCATTCAAAAAAGGCTTATTCGTTGTCGCGGCCGCTCTAGCGGGCTGTTTAAGTCCATCCTTTATACAGACCGCCGAGGCCGCCGGTCCTCCGCCCATAGCCGCAACGCCCTGCGATACGCTTTACTACCAGACGCTCTCGGCGCGGGCATGGCTGGAAGCCCAGAGAGAGATTACACAAAACCAGAACCTTATTCTCAAGCCCGACAGCGTTTTCGAGTATACGTGCTTTGACATGTTTCTCATGGAACTGGCGCAGCATGCGCAGAACATGTTCAGCGAAACCGGGGCCTTCGGGGGGCCTCTTTCTTCGACCAGCATGGATAACGCCCTGACGAACCTTGTGGGGACATCGCTGCAGAATTTCGTCAGCCAGAATTTCGGGTATTACGACATGCTCGGGGGCCATGCTGCGGGGGCGTCCATTCCCCCTCACCCGATGGCCAACCCGATTAACGGCGGAACCTATACCTGCGACCTGATGCGGCGGGTGTGGGAGGCCGCGAAATGTATCAATTTCGCTTCCAACCCGGCCGAGGACGGCTTCTACACGTTCCAAGAATACTCCACGCAGCCGGACAAGCGTTACCTGCCGACCCGTTGCGCCGGCATCCCGGCCGCCTGGAATGCCAACCTGAACACGGCCTTGCTTGCGCCGGCCTGGGCACCTGACCCGATGCAGACCTATCTGGCCTATATTGATCCGGCCAACTGTACGATCGGTAACGCAAACAATATCGCCATTCCGACCGGTGTCGTGGTTACGCGTACGGCTGTTGCGCCGCCAACCTATAACGAGCATGTCTGCATCATTCCGGGCTGCCGTTACAACCCGACGAACAACCGCTGCGAACCGAACTAATAAAAAAGGTTTATGGTTATTTTCAGCACGGTTCAGGCTTGATCATCTCCCCAATTCCCGTTTGATCGAGGGGCTTCCCTGATATAGTGTTGGCTGTACCTGAATGTTTCGGGGCGGGCCGTACCGTTTTTGCCGTTTCCGGACTCTTTCGCGGTCGCCACACTTATCGAAAGGCAAGTCGAATCGTGCAGAATATTCCGGGCCGCTTTTTATACAGAACCTACCGATCGCTTACCTGCCTGAGTCATCCTCTTCTCCTGCGTCTTCTGGCCAAGCGGCTTGAAAAAGGGAAGGAAATTCCCGAACGGGTCGAAGAAAAGAAGGGAATTACATACGCCCTACGGCCGGACGGTGTGCTGTTCTGGATTCACGCGGCCAGCGTCGGGGAAATCCAATCCGCACTCGTTCTTATCCGAATACTCTGCGCACGTTTTCCTGACGTCCGTGTCCTGGTTACAACCGGAACCGTTACATCGGCCCGCATTATCGAGGATAAATTGCCTCAAGGCGCTCTCCACCAATTCTACCCGCTCGATCATCCGCAGTGGGTTCGTCTGTTTCTTGATCGTTGGAAGCCGGATTTTGTGTTCTGGATGGAATCCGAACTCTGGCCGAACATGCTTGAGGGGCTGCGCGATCGTTGCATTCCCGCCGTTCTTGTGAATGCCCGGATATCACCGCGTTCTTTTAAGGCGTGGGGATGGGCAAAGCCATTGACGGGGCGCCTGCTCGGGACTTTTTCACTAATCCTGGCTCAAACGGACGTGGATTCAACCAGACTTAAGGGCCTTGGATATTCCGGGCGGATCGTCGTGACGGACAATCTGAAATACAGCGCGGCGGACCTCCCCTATGTTCCTGACGTTCTTCAGGCTCTGCAAGAAAAAACGCAAGAACGTACGTTGTGGGTCTTTTCCAGCACGCATAAAGGCGAGGAAGAGATGGCCGCGCGGGTTCATAAGGCACTTAAAAAGCGTTTTCCAACGCTCCTGACGCTTATTGTTCCCCGGCATCCGGAGCGCAGGGGCGATATCAGAGAATCTCTTGAGGATTGCGGTCTTCACGTGTGTTTTCGTGGAGAGACTCATATCCTGCCAACGGATCAGGATGATCTGTACATTGCCGATACGCTGGGCGAACTTGGACTTTTTTACCGGCTGTGCCCTGTTGCCGTCATCGGACGCTCCTTCAGCGAGGACGGCGGGGGCGGTCATAACCCTCTGGAAGCGGCCCAGCTTGGCTGCGCGGTTCTGCATGGGCCGAACGTCCAGAACCTGCAACAGATTTACGACGAGATGGACGAGGCGGGTGCGGCGCTTCGTTTGCCCGATGAGGCTTCGCTTAGGGAGACACTCGCGCGTTTTTTTGAGAACACGGAAAAACTCAAGGCCCTGCAGGAAGCCGGGCAATCTTTTGCGAACAACAAGGCCGGGGTTATTGACCGTGTTATGGAAGAGATCGAGCCGATTCTCATAGCCGCCCTGCCCGACCGCCTTACCTTAGAGAGGGTTCCGGAATGAGCGGGTTCAAGACACCGTCCTTCTGGTACCGTGAACCCGGATCCGCGACAGGGCTCACGGAATATGCGCTTTTCCCTTTTTCCATCCTTTATGGCGCCGGACAGAAAATGCGGCGGCAACTCAGCATATCAGAGCGCGTTTCATGCCCGGTTGTCTGCGTGGGCAATATTGTTGCCGGGGGGAGCGGAAAAACGCCCAGCGTCGCCGCCCTGTGGACACTGATTCTCGAATCGGGAATTGCGGAAACCCCGTGGATACTTACCCGAGGCTATGGCGGGACCTTATCCGGGCCTGTCCTTGTCGATCCAACGAAGCACAGAGCGGATCAGGTCGGGGACGAGCCCCTTCTGCTTGCAGCACGGGGGATGAGGGTCGTCGTTTGTACCGACCGCGTTGAGGGAGCCTGGTTTGCCATCAAGAGCGGCGCGGATCTTATACTGATGGATGACGGGTTTCAGAATCCGCGTCTCCATAAGGATTTTTCGTTTCTTGTGATTGACGGGGTAAGCGGTCTTGGAAACCGAAGCCTGCTGCCGGCGGGGCCATTGCGCGAAAAACCCGAAGACGCATTCGCGCGGGCGCAGGCGGTGATCCTGATCGGGGAGGACCGGACCGGGGTGCGTTCACTCCTTCCCCCTGCCCTACCTGTTTTCTCTGCACATATCGAACCGCAAAAGCAGCCAGATCAATCCGGTTCGTACATCGGGTTCGCGGGGCTGGGGCGACCTGAAAAGTTCAGGTCTACCCTAAAATCTCTGGGTCTTGAGCTTAAGAGCTTTCACGGTTTCGCCGATCATCACGCCTATAGCGCGGACGATTTCAAGATGCTTTTTGAGGAGGCAGAGAACTCTTCGGCCACTCTGATTACCACAGAAAAAGATTTCATGCGGCTCTCCTCCGATATGCGCATGAACGTCGATTTTCTTCCCATCGAACTTGTGTTCGATGACTTTGCGGGTCTGGCCGCTCTTATGCGCAAGGGTCTTGTGGAAGCGAATACCGGGGGCGAAGGGAAATGAAAAAACTCCGATACGCGCTTGAAGGTGTTTTTCTTTACCTGCTCTTCGGGCTGTTTCGAATTACGGGGCCAGAGAAAGCCTCAAATTTCGGCGGGTGGATCGGGCGCACAATCGGCCCGCGTATGGCCGTTTCCCGCAAGGCGCGTGCGAATATCGCGCTGGCCTTTCCCGAACTGCTCGAGGATCGACGCGAAGCTATTCTTACAGGCATGTGGGATAATCTGGGCCGGGTTATCGCCGAATACCCGCATCTTGAAACACTCAGCCGGGATTATACCAAGATAACCGGAACAGAATTACTTTCTCCCCTTTTCGAATCCGGGGGTCCGGCCGTTTTTATCGGGGCGCATTTCGGAAACTGGGAGGTGAATTGCGCTGCGTTCCTGACGCAACTGGGCCGACCGATCGACCTGACGTATCGCGAGCCGAACAATCCGTGGACGGCCAAGCTGCTCGACCGGGCGCGGACTCTGGGCGGACGATTGCGGGGTTTTCCCAAATCAGCCGAGAGCGGACGCGGGATTCTTGGCGCCCTGCGTGAAAACCACTATCTGGGAATCCTGATCGACCAGAAATATAACGAAGGGGTGGCGGTTCCGTTTTTCGGCCATGCGGCGATGACCAACCCGATTTTCGTTCAACTCGCCCAGCGCTATCAATGCCCTGTCTTTCCGGCCAAGATCGAACGGATCGAAGGGTGCCGTTTCAAGGGCACCGTGTATCCGGCGCTGAAGCTCTTTGATGAACAGGGGAATGCGTTGCCGATCGAAGAGGTTATCAAGGAGGCGCACGGCGTTCTTGAAGGGTGGATCAGGGAACGGCCCGAACAATGGCTCTGGCTGCACCGCCGCTGGCCGAAAGACTGCGAGAGCAGCGCTCAACCTTCTTCTTCACCACAGAGAGTGTAAGGTTCGTTACCTTTTTCAAAGTCCTGATGCGCACGGGTGCGGATCGTCTCGTAAGCCTTCTGTCCCAATGTCTTTCCGGCCTGCGAGATAAAACCGCCGCGACAGATCGTTCCCATAAATTCAAGAACGTCGGAGGGGCGCGCCTGCGCTCCCTGGCTTTCCTTTCTGAACTGGCATGTTTCGAGGCTGGTCTGCTCTACGGACACGCCTGCTGAATTCATAATGTCCGCCTCGTGCAGAAACAGGGACAGGAGCGCCGTTTTCCGGTTGTCCTTGAGCCTGTTGAAGAGGGTTCCGCTCCCTGCGGCATGCGTTTGATCCTGCGTGAAATGAAAAGAAGCCGCAGACCGGAGTTGCGTGAGCGGACAGGCCGGGTTGTCCGGGCGTGACGCATCCGTGCAAATCATCATGGTTTCAAGAACCGACAGGGACTCCTGATCCATTCCGGCCTGTTCCAGATATGGCCTTGCATACTCGAAGGACCGTCTTTCTAAACGTCCGGGAGAATAAGCCCCGTCCGGACCGACATTACCCGTTCCGTCATGCCCGAGATCGTGAATACAGGCCGCGATCAGAAGCAGGGCGCACTCCCTGGGAGTGAGAGGATCTTTTTGTTTTTGGTCAGCGTTATGGGCATCAATAAGGCGCGCGGCGTGAAGCGTGACTTTACGGAAATGAAGATTGTTATGGTACGGTAAGTTATGGACCACTTCCCCCAAAACCCCGGCCATCAGAAGCGAGGGAAGCCAATGGGCAGAATCCGTATTTTTGGCATTTTCCTGTTTTTCATAAGCCGTTGCCACCAGAGCCGTGAGCGGATATTTTTCCAGATCGGAATCTTTCACCGGCACGTAAGGCGCTTTGAACAGCATCTCAGAATTTCGCCCGTACCCGAAAAAATCAGTTTCGGCGCTGCCATCCAGTTTTTTCCATGATTCGAGTACATCCGAAGCGCGTAAGCCCTCTTCCGGAGCTACCGCCCCCGCCGCTTTAACAACCGATCCGAGGCCGTGCAGAACGCTACGCCACGTCAAACCACGCGATAAATTTTTTTGATCCTGTACATTCAAGAGGGCTTTTCCGGTTAGTATATAAGTTACTGTGAATATAGCACATTTTTTTACTGGTTTGTTATAAACCCTATTATCTGAAGAAATACTAAAAAATCCGGTAAAAATTGGAATCGGGTTTCTTTTGTTAATCATTTGCTTAAGAAGTCGAATTTGTGCATAACTTCGTGTTCAAAACCGGATCAGCGCAAGGAGCAATCAATGTCGAAAGACTGGACACCGCAATCCTGGAGAGACAAGCCCGTAAAGCAGCTTCCCGTCTATAAGGACGGGGAGGCTTTAAAGGCCGCCGAACGCGAAATCGCCGCGATGCCGCCGCTCGTCTTCGCGGGGGAGGCGCGCGAACTGATGCGCAAGCTCGGGCAGGTTTCCGAGGGAAAAGGGTTTCTTCTTCAGGGTGGCGATTGCGCCGAGAGCTTTGCCGAGTTCAATGCCAATAAAATCCGTGATTCCTTTCGCGTTTTGCTGCAAATGGCTGTGGTCCTGACCTATTCCGGCTCCCTGCCCGTCGTGAAGGTCGGGCGGATGGCCGGGCAATACGCCAAGCCGCGCTCGGACGATATGGAAACAAAAGGCGATGTGAGCCTGCCAAGCTATCGCGGGGACAATATCAACGCGCTCGACTTTACCCCTGAAGCGCGGGAGCCCGATCCGCAAAGGATGATCAAAGGGTACAATCAGGCGGCGGCGACTCTGAACCTGCTGCGTGCCTTTGCCTCCGGAGGATATGCCGATCTGAACAAGGTCCACCAGTGGAATCTTGGTTTTGTCGAGAACAGCCCTCTGGGTGAGCGTTATCAGGATCTGGCAGACAGGATCGACGATGCACTGCGTTTCATGGCTGCCTGCGGTATTACTGCGGACAACGTTCCCTCCATCCGGGAGACGAGCTTCTATACGTCACACGAGGCGCTGTTGCTTCCTTACGAGGAAGCGATGACCCGTGTGGACAGCCTGACAGGGGAATGGTACGACACGTCGGCGCATTTCCTGTGGATCGGGGCGCGTACCCATCAGGAAGATCATGCCCAAATAGAGTTTGCACGCGGTGTTAAAAATCCTATTGGACTTAAATGTTCACCGGCGATCAGCCCGGATGAGCTGGTTCGTCTGATTGACGTCCTGAATCCGGAGAATATTCCGGGCCGCCTGACCTTGATCGCGCGGATGGGATACAAGCAGGTTGAAGAGAAACTGGCTCCGCTTATCCGCAAGGTGAAGGAAGAAGGGCGAGATGTGATCTGGTCGTGCGATCCGATGCATGGCAATACCATAAAATCCAACAGCGGCTACAAGACCCGGCCGTTCGATCGTATTCTCTCGGAAGTGCGCGGATTTTTTGCGGTTCACCGGGCGGAAGGCACGCACCCGGGCGGTATCCATATCGAGATGACCGGACAGGATGTCACCGAGTGCGTGGGCGGCGCGGACGCTATCGGGGATGAAGATCTCTCCAATCGCTACCATACGCACTGCGATCCTAGGCTGAACGCCAACCAAGCGCTGGAACTGGCGTTCCTGATCTCGGACGAGTTGAAGGCCCTGCGCTTGCGCAGCCCCAACCTGAGGGCTGTTTCGCCTTCCGCGGCGGAATAACCTTGCGCGGTTGTTGTAAGGTCGATTTACTGTACGGGGTGTCGCAAACGAGGTTCAGATGACGGGCAGCGCTTCATTACGCATCGGTATCGCGCAAATCAATCCGCTGCTCGGGGATCTTGAGGGGAACGCGGATAAAATATTAAAAGCATGGACGCATTTTGAAGATCAAGCCGATCTGATCGTGTTTCCGGAAATGGTGACGTGCGGTTATCCGCCCGAAGATCTCGTCCTCAAGCCTGTTTTTTTAAGCGAGATCGAGCAGCAGGTGGATACGCTGGTTGCGTGTAGTGCACAATTGAAATCGGCGGCAGTCATTTCTACGCCGTGGATGATCAAGGGGCAGCGCTATAATGTCATTCTTCTGATCTCTCAAGGCAAGATCGTCGCCACCGTTCCGAAATACGAACTGCCGAATTACGGAGTCTTTGACGAGCAGCGTTTATTCGTTCCCGGCCCCCTGCCCGTTCCCATCGAATTCAGGGGCGTCAAGCTGGGGCTGATGACGTGCGAGGATATGTGGTTCGACCGCGTGGCCGGTCACCTTAAAAAGAACGGCGCCGAGATTCTCATCGTGCCCAACGGCAGCCCGTTTTCCAAGCACCATCTTTCCCGCAGGCTTTTGCAGGCACGGCGGCGCGTCGAAGAAACGGGACTTCCCCTCGTGTATGTCAATCAAGTCGGGGGGCAGGACGAGCTTGTTTTTGACGGCACGTCTTTTGCCCTGAACGTGCGCGGGGAAAAAATTTATCAAGGGGCTTCCTTTGTCGAGGCGCTGGATATACTGGAGCCGAAGGTCTGGGATTCTGCAGGGGACAGTCTTTCTGTGCTGTCTGAGGCTCATCTGCCCGCTTCCGGCCCAGAGGACATTTACCGCGCCCTGATGCTTGGCCTGCGTGACTACGTCGGCAAGAACGGGTTTCCGGGCGTTATCCTCGGGCTTTCCGGAGGGATCGACAGCGCCTTGTCCGCCGTGATTGCCGCCGATGCTCTCGGCCCGGAGCGCGTGCGGTGTGTGATGATGCCCTCGCGCTATACGTCGCAGGAGAGTCTTGATGACGCAGTTGCCGTGGCTACACGGCTCGGTACGCGGCTGGATGACATTTCTATCGAAAATCCTTTTGGCGCTTTTGATACTCTTCTTGCGCCTTATTTCGATGAGAAAACCCCTGCTATCACTTACGAGAATATTCAGCCGCGCTTGCGCGGATTGATCCTGATGGCCCTCTCGAACGCGACGGGCTCTATGGTGCTTTCAACCGGAAACAAGTCTGAAATGGCCGTTGGATATGCCACGCTTTACGGCGACATGTGCGGCGGGTTTAATGTCCTTAAGGATCTTTACAAGACGGAGGTTTATGCGCTCTCCTGCTGGCGGAATGCGCATATTCCCGCAGGCTCCCGGGCCGGAGGCGTTCTAGATGTCATTCCTGAGAACGTGCTCGCCAAGGCGCCAACCGCCGAGCTTAAGAACAACCAGACCGATCAGGATACCCTGCCCCCTTATTCAGAGCTGGATGCCATTCTTGAAGGGCTGATTGAGCACGAGAAAGGCGTCGAGGAGCTGGTTGCCGCCGGATATGGACGGGAAACGGTCCTCCGGATCTGGAAAATGCTGGACCGGGCAGAATATAAGCGCCGCCAGGCCCCGCCGGGGGTCAAGATTACCTCCCGCGCCTTTGGCCGGGACCGCCGCTACCCCATAACCAACCATTTCCTGAATATCATTGAAAAAGCGTGATTTTCCGGCTATTCAAGTAACTCACGCGGACTTAAGAAAGAACAAAAATGAGCGTTAAAGTCAGATTTGCCCCTTCACCCACGGGGATGATGCATATCGGGAATGCCCGTACGGCCCTGATTACATGGCTGTATGCGCGTTCCAAGGGCGGGCATTTTCTTCTGCGGATTGACGATACGGACCTTGAGCGTTCGAAAAAAGAATATGAAGACGCGATCGAGGAAGGCCTGAGATGGCTGGGCATGGACTGGGATGAAAAGGCCCGGCAGCGCGACCGCCTCGATTATTACGAGACTAAGATTCAGAAGCTTAAAGATTCCGGGCGGCTTTATGCCTGTTACGAAACACCGGAAGAGCTGGAACTGAAGCGCAAGGGGCAACTTGCACGCAAGATGCCGCCGCTTTATGACCGCGAGGCTTTGAAGCTGACCGACGAGCAAAGGAACGCTTATGAAACACAGGGACGCAAACCGCACTGGCGTTTCAAGATGGATTACAAGCCTATCACATGGGATGACGAGGTGCGCGGGCCGGTGCATTTCGAAGGGGCGGATATGTCGGATCCCGTTTTGATCCGTGAGGATGGCAGTCCGCTTTATCACTTGTGTTCCGTTATTGACGATATTGATTACGGCATTACGCATGTTGTGCGTGGGGAAGATCACGTTACCAACACGGCGATGCATGTGCAGATGTTTGAAGCGCTGGGTGCGAAAGCTCCGGGGTTTGCCCACCTGCCCCTGCTTTCGGATGCTCAGGGAGGAAAACTCTCCAAGCGTTTAGGGGCGCTCAATTTGCGTGAGCTGCGCGATCAGGAAGGGCTGGAAGCCATGTCCGTGGTTAGCCTCATGGCGCGGCTTGGCACGTCCGATCCGATCGAGCCGTTCACGGACATCAAAGACGTCATCGCGCATTTCGATATTTCGAAATTCGGACGCGGTACGCCGAAGTTCGATCAGGAC
Source organism: Rhodospirillales bacterium (assembly GCA_020638365.1). Classification (GTDB taxonomy): domain Bacteria; phylum Pseudomonadota; class Alphaproteobacteria; order Micavibrionales; family Micavibrionaceae; genus JAGNKE01. The sequence goes on from JACKIQ010000001.1 coordinate 31,350, forward strand.
GAACTGGTTCGGCTGAATGCGAAAATCCTGCATCATATGTCGTACGCTCAGATCAAGCCGCGGCTGGAACAGATCGGGCTTGCCGACATGGACGAGTCGTTCTGGGACATTGTACGTCCGAATCTTGAAAAGCTTGAAGATGCGCGCGAATGGTGGCGGGTGGCCAATGGGCCTGTCGAGCCGGTGATCGAGGAAGCGGATTTTATCGCCGAAGCTGCAAAGCTGCTGCCCGGAGAGCCGTGGACGCGCGAGACATGGGGCGTGTGGGTTGACGCCGTGAAGACGCAGACAGGGCGCAAGGGAAAGCCGCTGTTTATGCCGTTGCGTAAAGCTCTGACCGGGATGGATCACGGGCCGGAACTGGCCGACCTTCTGTTGCTGATTGGGCCGGAGAAGGCCAAGCGGCGGTTAAAAGCGTAAACTCCATAAAATTAAAAGGCCGGGGTTTGGTCCCGGCCCTTTTTAATTTCCACAAAGGGATCAGACCTTACGCAGCGGCGGCGCTGTCTTCGGACTTGTCCTTGACGTCCGTGGACGGGCCGTTCTTTTGCACGGAGGCGATGCCGTTATCGCGGGCGGCTTCGGATTCGTACATTTCGCTGCGGCCGATTTCCTGCCCGTTTGCAGCCTTCAGGATGAAGTACGGCTTGCCGTTGGAGGCGTTGCGGCGCTCAAAGCGGGCCTCATCCGCACTATTCTTCTGCACGGAGGATATGCCGTTTTCGCAGGCGGCCTTCGTTTTATAAAGCTCGCTGCTTAGAATGATTTCGTGGTTCCCGGCTTTCAGGTTGAAATGGAACTGTCCATCCTTGGCTTTCTTGATCTCGTAGTATCCGGCCATGTCTTTCTCCTCTTTCGTTGAACAATAAGTGTTTTTAACAAAGCGCATTCGCGCAACAGTTTGCAAGGAAAAACCGAGTTTTACAGCGCTTTATTGCTTTTCGCACCAGAAGGCATACATGGCCGCGAAAGTGTCGGGGTTTTCTTCCTCGTATGCGTTCCAGAGATCGAGATCGGTCATGGATTCATCGCGTCCCATAGTGAAGAGCCGGTAGCGGTTGAATGTGTTGTTATCGAGGTTGAAGCCGAGGAACTTGAGCTTATAACGCTCCAAAATATCCTTGATCTGCAGCAGATCAAACTGGTGCTCCTGCACATGGAAAATCAGATCGCGGCACATGGGCAAGGAAAAATAATCGTATGATTTCCGGAAAAATTCCCGTTTATCCTTGTTCATATACTGACCGATATTCCTGCGAAATTCACGGATAGACCGCGTGTCATTGCCGATATTCTTATCGGCTATGATGCGTCTTGCCTCAATAACCGAGAGGCGCGCAAGGCGACTGTAAAGGGCGATCCGCAGCAAGCCTCCTGGCCTGAGAAGATCCAGCAGGACCTGTAAACCCTTTTCAGGTTCCTTCATATGGTGAAGAACGCCGGAGCTTGTGATGTAATCAAAGGTCTGGTTGATCGACCGGAGCTCGTTGATGTCCGCCTGACGGAAGGTAATATTTGTTACACCGAGTTGCTTTGCGCGCATCATAGCGTAAGAGAGGCTTGTGCGGCTCAGATCCACGGCGAGGATATCCGCATCCGGCAAGCCGAACGCCAGTTCCATGGCTTCCTTGCCGGTTCCGGTTCCCGCAATCAGGATTTTAGCCTTCTTAGCGACGAAACGGCCCTCGATGTTCGGGTTATAAATATCGCGGTAGGGAACTTCCCATCGGGGATAGGGGAATTCCTCGTATTGTTCCTGCACCGCTGCTGAAACCTCGTCCTGTATAGGTGTTATCGCGATTATTTCTTTTTTGAATTTTTCCTGAAGCAGATAATCTTCGATCTGGGATTTTGGGATTTGCGAGACATGATCGCCGCCGGGAAGATTTTCCGCTATCGCCCGTGCGTTTTTCAGCTTGTAGACGTAATTATAGCACCCATAAAGGGCCAGAGCGGACAAGTCAGGCGTGTCAGTCGATTCAAGCTGCCGCTTCAACGTTTCCAGGAGTTTTGACTCCTCTGCCGCCTCAAAGAAGATATAGTCGGTAAAAAACGCATACCGCGAAATGGCGCAATGGAGAAATTCTATGTCCTGCTCGTCAGGGAAAATCTTTTTTCCGCCCATGTACATTTCGAGCATGTAGCGGCGAAGGTAGCATATCCATTTCTCGAAACTGTCCAGACCGACGATAAAGCGCCCCAAACCATACAAGAAAAAGGGGTCAAGCACGGTATCAAGATTTTTTGCGGCCTTCAGGCGCTTTTTAAACTCATCGTACGTAGCATTATTGGAGTGTGCCAAAAGCTGCGAGAACTTCTTGTCGTTTTTGAGAATACTGTACCAAGAGAACCCAAACACCCAGAAATTCAGATCCGGTGATTCAAGGCACGCCGTCAGAAGCCCCTTAAAGTTCGGGTTAGTGTTCTCGTATTCCATGGCCGCAGTCAGATCAATCAGCTTTTGAGCGTTTTCAAGATTGCTCAAATCATAGGCCACGGCCTGAGAATAATTTTCCAGCGCCTGCATGAATTCACGGCTTTCAAACTGGATATCTCCGAGTTTCCGGTACGCTTCGACAAAGGAGGGATCGTGTTTTATGGCCGATTTCAGGGCTGCGGATGCCTTGGATAAATCGCCCTTTTCATAGGCGGCGCATCCGAGACCGTAAAAACCTTCCTTGTCCGCATTTTCATGCAAAGCACTCTCGAATGTCTTGATCGCTTTTTCATAGTTTCCGTCGTCGAAAAACGACCACGCTTTTTCGAACGGCGTTCCTGCAGCTCTCTTTTTAGCCGGAAGTGTCATGGTGCCTCACTTTTTCGCCTTTTCCGCCGCGAGTTTAGCACTGTTTTTCCGGCCGTATCAACAATGGAAAGCGGCTTGATTATGAGGATTTTGCGTTTTTCAGAAACGCCTGTTCGAAACAAAAAACTCTCGAACAGGGTTAAAATTGAAGGCGATCGAGTCTCAAAGAGCATGATCATGGAATTTGATCCCCTTTTTATTGTTCCTGGGGATCTGTGGGCTTGAATATTGCCGCTAGAGATTCCTAAGAGATTTCTGCGGGGAACAATAATTAAAACCCTGAAGTTAAGAGGAACAAAAATCCGAGCCCGCGCAGAAGAGTTCATGCATTTTTTCAATCAGTTCGCGGATCTCGGGGGAGGATATCCGATAGTAGACGAACTGCCCTTCCTTACGGGCTTCCACGTAATTCTTATCGCGGAGCCATTTAAGATACTGTGAGACTTGCGATTGACTTGCGAGTCCCTTTTCCTGTTCGAAAATCTGACCAGCGGACATTTCCTTATTCTCTATGAGGTTGCAAAGGATGCTGAGACGAACCGGATGGTTCAGTGTTTTCAGAACGTCCAAAGCGCCTTTCATTTCTTCATGTTTCGCCATTTTCTCAGTCCAACACTTTTCTTTATTGACAATTATATTAAAATAATTTAATTTATTATATTATAAATTATATATGAGGAATCCGTCAATGAATATTGATCGTATGGTCTTTGCTTTTGCAGGGTTTGTTGTTTTGCTGAGCCTGATTTTAGGGCACTATGTTTCCTCTTACTGGTTGCTGCTGGCCGCTTTTGTGGGTCTGAACATGTTTCAGGCTGCATTTACCGGTATTTGCCCGCTGGCGATCATTCTCAAGAGGTTCGGGTGCGAATCCGGGTGCGCGTTTAAATAACCGTTTCATTTTAAACAGGAGGGTCTAATGGCGCGTATAGCGATCTTGGGAGGCGGGATCGGAGGTGTCTCGATGGCCTATGATATGCGTGCCGTATGCGGGTGCGCCGATAATCACAAGATTACAGTTATTTCCGATACGCCTACTTTTCATTTCGTACCTTCGAACCCGTGGGTGGGGGTCGGCTGGCGCAGGCGTGAAAAGATCGAAGTTCCTCTGGAGCCTTACCTGACCCGCAAAAACATCCAGTTTATTCCCGTTGCGGCCAAGACGATCAGGCCGGAGGAGAATATCGTCGAACTTGTGGACGGTCAGGAGGTTCCTTACGATTACCTGGTTATTTCAACCGGGCCGAGACTGGCTTTTGAGAAAGTCGAAGGCCTGGGGCCGCATGGCGGGTTTACCGAGTCCGTTTGCCATGTCGATCATGCCGTAATTGCAGGAGAGAAGTGGGCCGCGTTCAAGAACAATCCCGGACCGATTATCGTTGGGGCCGTACAGGGGGCTTCCTGTTTCGGACCGGCCTACGAGCATGCTTTTATTATGCACCGCGATCTGGTCAAGGCCGGGATCCGTCACAAGGTTCCGATGACGTACGTGACGTCGGAGCCGTATATCGGACATCTGGGTTTAGGCGGGGTCGGCGATTCCAAGGGGATGCTTGAGAGCGAACTGCGCAAACGGGATATCAAATGGATCTGCAACGCCGTAGTCGATCGAGTCGAAGAAGGGATGATGCATATCACGGAAGTTGACGAAAACGGTCAGTCCAAGCGCCAGCACGATCTCCCTTTTTCCTATTCCATGATGCTGCCGCCCTTTTCGGGAGTTGATGCAGTGATGGGTATAGACGGTCTGGTCAACGACAAGGGTTTCGTACTGGTAGACGAGTATCAGCGAAACCCGGCATACAGGAATATCTTTGCCGTCGGGGTCTGCGTGGCGATTGCTCCTCTGGAGAAAACGCCCGTTCCGGTCGGGGTTCCCAAGACGGGCTACATGATCGAGTCTATGGTCGCGGCGACCGCGCATAACATCGCTGATCTTTGCAAAGGGAAAGAGCCGAGCCACAAGGCGACCTGGAATGCGATCTGCCTTGCAGATATGGGGAATACAGGCGTAGCGTTCGTGGCCCTGCCCCAGATCCCGCCCCGCAACGTGGCGTGGATGCGCGGGGGCAAGTGGGTACACTGGCTCAAGGTTCTTTTCGAATGGTATTTTATCCGCAAGGTCAAGACGGGTTCTATTTCGCCTTTCTATGAAAAGTATGCCTTGCGTTTACTGGGTATCCGTAAAAGACAAGCACAGAAAAAGGGTTGAATTTTATGCTTCTCCTTTCCGAAATGGCCGTAGACAGGCCGAAAAGTTTTATGCGCCTTGCCGTTCTTATCAGCCTGCTTTGTATTCTTGGCGTGGCTTTGCCGACCTTGATGCCGCAGCAGGTGACGTTCCTGCCTGCGTTATCCATTGATACCGATCCGGAGAACATGCTTTCGAGCGAAGAGCCTGTGCGCGCTTATCACAACGCGCGCAAGGAAGAATACAGTCTTTACGACATGATCGTCGTCGGGGTGATCAACACAACCGATCCGAATGGGGTTTTTAACCCGCAATCGCTCAGAAACATTTACGAGCTTGGAGAATATGCGCGCGAAATTGCCTGGGACGGACCTGACGGTCAAACTGAAGGCGTGATCGGGGCCGAGGTCATCGCGCCCTCGAACGTCGATAATATCGAGCAGGCGGGCATGGGAACCGTACGTTTCGAATGGTTGATGAAAACACCCCCTGAAACACAGGAAGACGCCAAGGCCGTTTATGAGAAGGCCGCGAACCTGCCATTTCTCAAAGATACTCTGGTTTCCGGGGACGGCAAAGCCATGGCGCTCTATATCCCTATTACATCCAAGAATATAAGTTACACGGTCGCCAATAAGCTGCGGGAAAAGATATCCACCTTTGGCGGCGCGGACGAGTATCACATTACCGGGCTGCCGATCGCGCAGGATACGTTCGGGGTCGAAATGTTTATCCAGATGGCGATTTCAGCGCCGATGGCCATGCTTCTGATCTTCCTGCTGATGTGGTATTTTTTCAAGAGCGTCAAGCTTATTATCTCACCGATGATCGTCGCTATGGTCTCGGTTATCGTTACCATGGGCTTGCTGGTGATGACCGGAAATACGGTCCATATCATGTCGTCCATGATCCCGGTTTTCATCATGCCGATCGCGGTCCTAGACGCCGTTCATATCCTTTCAGACTTTTTCGATGCCTATCCGCGCTATAAAGACCGCAGGAAAACCATTACCCATGTTATGGAAGAGCTTTCCAGCCCTATGCTCTTTACTTCCCTTACCACAGCGGCGGGCTTTGGGTCGCTTGCTTTTACCCCTATCCCGCCCGTTCAGATTTTCGGAGTATTTATAGCGTTCGGGGTCGCGATGGCGTGGCTGTTCACGATTACTCTAGTTCCGGCCTACATCATGCTGATGAGCGAGAAGTCTCTGGAAGGTTTCGGGCTGGCGCATCACGAAGATGAAGAGCATCCGTCCACGCCTCTGGCTAAATTACTGCACGCGATGGGGCCGTATACTTTCAGCCATGCCAAGTCCATTCTGGCCTTAACGTTGGTTCTTTTCGGGGTTTCGGCCTATGGGATCAGCAAGGTCCGTATTAACGACAACCCGGTTAAATGGTTCGCGGAAGGACACGAAATCCGCGTAGCCGACAAGGAACTCAACGCCCGGTTTGCAGGAACTTACATGGCCTTTCTGGAGCTAAGGGCGCAAGGAGACCTCAAAGCTTCGTTTGCGCTGGCCCTGGAGAAGGCCCTTGAAGAAAACGGCGGCAAGCAGAGCCTGGAATTGAAAGAACAGATGGATAGTCTTGGCGGGGATATTGACGCGATCAAGGATTTCATTTCCACACGGCAAGATGCCTTATCCGACGATGACGACGCCTATTATGCCTGGGATGACGTCGCCACGCTGGTGGATGAGGCTTACGGGGAGACAGAAATTTTCAAGAAACCGGCTATGTTGCGTTATGTCGAGGCATTGCAGCAGGATCTTCTTAAGACCGGGCTTGTGGGCAAGAGCAATGCGCTGCCCGATATCGTCAAAACGGTTCATCGGGAACTTTTTTTAGGCGAGGATCAAGCCTTTCGCATTCCCGATACGCAAAACGCCGTGGCGCAAACACTTATTACTTACCAGAACTCCCATCGTCCCAATGATCTTTGGCACTTCGCGACGCCCGGATACGATAAAACCGTGCTTTGGATCCAACTCAAGAGCGGGGACAACAAGGATATGAACACGGTCGTCAAGGCCGTCGAGGATTTTATTGCCAGGACCCCTGCTCCCATTGCGCTGGCGCATGACTGGTTCGGGCTGACCTATATCAACACCGTCTGGCAGGACAAGATGGTGTCCGGGATGATGGAAGCGTTTCTCGGGTCTTTCGTTATCGTACTGGTCATGATGATCGCCCTCTTCCGCTCGTTGTGGTGGGGTGTCCTGTCGATGGTACCGCTGACTGTTACGATTGCCTTCATTTACGGCATTATCGGGCTTATCGGAAAGGATTACGATATGCCGGTGGCAGTTCTGTCTTCATTGTCGCTGGGGCTGGCGGTCGATTACGCGATCCATTTCCTTGCGCGTTCCCGCGAGGCCGCTAAAAAACACGGGGCATGGAAGGATACGATCAGGATTGTTTTTGGCGAACCGGCACGGGCTATCGCGCGAAACGTCATCGTGATCGGCATGGGCTTCACGCCACTGATGTTTGCACCTCTGGTTCCTTATAAAACCGTCGGGTTCTTCATTTCCGCCATCCTGCTTTTTGCAGGGGTTGCGACCTTGCTGATCCTGCCCGCTATCATTACAGTTTTTGAACAGTTCCTCTTTAAAAGAAAGGATACGTAAGATGAGAAAGTTTCTTTTATCCCTCAGCCTACCCTTGTTCGTGACTTTCCCTGCACTTGCCATGGATGTCTCAGAGATCGTCGCGAAAGCCAATCACGCCGCTTACTATCAGGGAGAGGACGGGCGTGCGCGGGTGAAGATGGTTATTACCGACAAGCAAGGACGCAAGCGTACGCGTGATTTCACGATTCTTCGCAAGGATACCAAAAGCGGAGACAGCGACCAGAAATTTTATGTCTATTTTAACCGTCCGGCTGATGTGAGCAAGACCGTCTTCATGGTCTGGAAGCATGTCAAAGCCGATGACGATCGCTGGCTTTACCTGCCTGCGTTAGACCTTGTCAAGCGCATTGCGGCGACGGATGAGCGCACGAGTTTCGTGGGTTCAGATTTCTTCTATGAGGATGTATCCGGACGAAATACGACCGAAGACACTCACACGCTCCTGGAGACGTCCGATAATTACTACGTGGTCAAAAGCACACCCAAAAAGGCTGATCTCGTCGAGTTCAGTTTCTATAAATCCTATATTCACAAGACGAGCTTCATCCCTGTGAAAATTGAGTTTTTTGACAAGCGGGGGGAAAAGTACCGCGAGGCGGCGGCTGAGAAAGTGGAGACAATCCAGGAAAATCAGACCGTAACGCAAGGAAGCATGACCGACCTACGCAGCGGAAGCAAGACCGTCTTGACATATTCCGGCGTACAATACGATATCGGATTGCCCGATGATATTTTCACCGAGCGGTATTTGCGCACACCTCCTACGGATTATCTGAAAAAATGAAAAAACTGGTTCTTGTTTCTGTTTTCTGTCTTCCTTTTTATTCCCTTGGAGCGCTGGCCGAGGAGCCGCCATTGCCTGCGGGTCTGGGTGGGCCTCCTATCGCCCAGAACTCCATCGAACCCGCTCTGCCAGCGGGGTTGGGACCTGCACACCCGTCCGGACTTTCTGCGGACGAACCTTCGCTACCGGCGGGATTGGCGGGAACTGCTTCAACGGAGAGGAACGAAGACGGGCCTTTCCTAGAAGAGAAGGATATCACGGCGCATGTTCTTCCCTACGGTCTGACCGGGTTTATCGAGGGGCGCGCGGGCGTCCGGATTCACGATCAGGATTTTGAGAAGCGCGCCAGCATCGGTGAAGCGCGGCTGCAGCTTCAATACGAGAAATTCTGGGAGAAGGTCAGCGTGCGCGTAACGTCAGATTTTATAGCCGATCCGGTGGCGGACCGATGGGCGGTCGATCTTGACGAGGGTGACGGCTGGATTGACCTGCGCGAAGCGTTTGTGAGCTGGCGGGCGACCGACTTTATGGACTTCAAGGGCGGGCGTCAGGTTCTGACATGGGGGACAGGGGATCTCGTGTTTCTGAACGACCTGTTTCCAAAGGATTTTGATTCATTTTTCATCGGGCGGGACGAGGAATACCTGAAGGCGCCTTCGGATGCCCTTAAAACCTCTTTCTTTTCTGATTTTGCCAATCTTGATGTGGTTTACATGCCGAATTTCGATGCTGACCGTTATGCAGACGGAGCAAGGGTCAGCACATACGACCCGTTTTCCGGCGGGCAGACCAGCAGGGTGAACGTCTTGCGCGTCAACCCGCGTGGGCGCTGGTTTGCCGAGGATGAATGGGCTGTGCGGGCATACCGGAATTTCGGGACGTACGAGACCGCGCTTTACGGTTATGACGGGTACTGGAAAAACCCACAGGGTCTGGATACGGCCCATATACGTGCGACGTTTCCTCGGCTTTCCGTTTACGGGGCAAGCGTTCGGGGTCCGGTATACAGGGGAATCGGGAACATCGAAGCGGCCTATTACGACAGCCGTGACGACCGGGCCGGAACCGATCCGGTTCTGCCTAACGACCAGTTCCGTTTTCTTGCGGGTTATGAGCAGGAGATTATGACGGAATTAACGGGCGGCTTGCAGTACAGTCTCGAAAGGACTCTGGATTTTGACGACCTGAAAAAGAATGCTCCAGCCGGATCGCCTTTGCCGGAACATAACCGTCATGTCGTGACTCTGCGCTTGACCAAGCTGATGATGAATCAGGATCTGACCCTGTCCCTGTTTAACTTCTGGTCACCGAATGAAAGCGACGGGTACGTGCGCCCAAAAGCGAATTACAAGATCAACGACCAGTGGACTGCAGAAGCCGGAGCCAACGTGTTTTACGGCGAGAGCCGCGATACGTTTTTCGGGCAATTGGAAGACAACACCAATGTCTATGTCAGCTTGAGATACAGTTTTTGAAAAAAGGAACCACAGCATGAGCACCATCAAGCTAGTCGATTGCAAAACATTGAAGAAATGGCTGGATAACCACGAAGCGATTGTCATTGATGTCCGCGAGGTCGAGGAATATAACGAGGCGCATATTAAAGGATCTATTCTTATTCCCGTTGGAACATGTTCACCTGCATCCGTGCCGCATAACCCGAATAAGAGGATTGTCTTTCACTGCAAGGCGGGGGTGCGCGGAGGCAAGGCTTGTGAAGCCTGCGCCGGGGATCAACCTGAAAAAACCGTCTATAATCTGGAAGGCGGACTTGACGCCTGGATCGCGGAAGGATATCCGGTCGAACGGAGCTAAAGAAGCCTAGAGAAGCGCCGAGCGCAGTCCGAGGCTATCGGATATACGCAAAAATGCGCCGGGTTGGTGCGGGTGGTCGGAGTCGAACCGACACGTCCTTGCGGACACCAGATTTTGAGTCTGGCGCGTCTACCAATTTCACCACACCCGCGGACCCAATGCATTTCCGGATCATAGCGGGGAACGCGGGCAGATCAACAGAAAAATCCTGCCCGTCTGCGAATGCGGCTTTTCTGTATCCCGATAAGGGGATAAAATCTTCTGGAGAAGAAGTTTTTTTGAAATTTTTGGCGTTTTAGCGCGAACATAGGTTTATGAAGGCCCTACTCTCACTTATAGCGAATTTTCTTTCCCGGCGGGGTCTTGTTTACGGGTTTATTCTTTTTACCTGCGTTTTTTCGCTGGCCATGGCGTTTACGGCCGAAGGGTTTTTCGGACTTGAGCCATGCCGCCTGTGCGTTACGCAGCGTTATCCCTTTGCGATCGGGGCCGTTCTTTCGCTGATCGGGCTTATTATTGTCAAACGCGGAAGGCGAGCGCATGCCGGACTTTTCGGGTTATTGAGCCTGAACTTCCTGACCAATTCGGGGATCGCGTTTTACCATACGGGGGTGGAGCGGCACTGGTGGCCTTCCGATGAACTCTGTAAATTGCCGCCTATGAGCGAGGGAACAAGCTTTTTAGAGAATATCATGAGCGCCCCGATGGGGCGTTGCGATGAAATTCCGTGGGCGGATCCCCTGCTCGGCCTGTCCATGGCAAATTACAACGTTTTGCTGTGTCTGGGGCTGTCTGTTCTCTGTGCGTCAGGTGCAGCGATGGCCTTCGGGTGTGAAGAAGAAACAAAGACGGACGAGCAAACCGGGTCTTAGGCGCCCAAGGCGCGCACGAGGGTCATGACGACCAAAATGAGCGCGGAGTGAAAAAAGAAAAACGCGAACGATTCCTTGAGCGTGCGTTTTTTACCGAAATCAAACATATCCTTGAGCATTTTTACGTCTCGTGTTGTGCGGGCGATGCGCGATTTTTTATCGCAAATATTTCATAGAGTCAAGGTTTTCCGCGGCTTTTGAAGACGTACAGTCATAAAGAAAGCCGGGAGAGTGCTCCCCCGGCTGGAAAATGTTATTTATATCTTCGGGCCGTTGCTCCGGCCTCGTTCTGTCGCGAGACGTTTACTTCGTACCCTCAACCGTGGTCAGGTACGATACGACGACCATACCCAGAAGAACGTCCACTGTGTAGGACAGGTAGATCCCGACTAACGCCACGATAACGGACATCAGGTCGTTCGTCAGTTTTTTCCCGGACAGGACCATGCTGGACATAATTAATGTCCATCCCGTGCCTATCATGGTATGCAGATGACTTCCTTCAAAGAAAGTTCCCACTGTTCCACCATCAACAAGCCCGAGAATCCCCATGTAGTGTCCGAGGAATGTAGACAGACCCACGAGGAGCACCGTGTAGAATAAAAAGAATCCTATGGCCTCCGTAATGGATCTAACGTGTGCAAGGTTTGTGATATGCGTAAACATAACGTCCTCCTTTCATTGCACGTGTTATACGCGCAGCCGGAACCGCCCGGCCTTGCGCCTTTTTTCGGCGGGCCACATGAAACCGCTCTCCGTGGCCGACCAAAAACCTTAATTGTAAAATCCTTCGAACGCGGACGATCGCACTTATCCGTTTTTCAGTCGTCCTGCAGTTCGGTATCCCAGTATAAAAAGTCGCCCCAGCTTTCATGGAGGAAGTTCGGCGGGAACCGCCGTCCATGATCGTGAAGCTCAAATACGCTTGGGCGCCGCGGATCGGTGATCGGGTACATGTCGACCTCCGAAGGCAGGCTGTTGCCCTTCTTCGTGTTACATACCCTGCACGCGGCCACGATGTTTTCCCATGTCGTGCGCCCTCCGCGCGAACGAGGGATCACATGATCGAAAGTCAATTCGTGGGTCCTGAAACGATCTCCGCAATACTGGCATGTCCACTGATCGCGTAAAAAGACGTTGAACCGTGTGAAAGCCGGTGTGCGCGCCATTGGCACATATTCACGCAAAGCCACAACGCTCGGCAGTTTCATGCTCATGCCCGGAGAGCGAACAACCCGGTCATATTCGGAAATAACGAGTACGCTCTCGCGGAAAACCGCCTTGATCGCTTCCTGCCATGGCAAGACCGAAAGCGGATAATAGCTGAGCGGTCTGAAATCCGCGTTCAGGATCAGAGCCGGACAACTTTCCAACGGCGTCATACTCAAAGGCTGCATCAACACATTCTCCTTCCTTCACTTGCCGCTGACGATCTCCGTTTGCCGGACGGGACCTGCTGCGGGGGGAACCTTGTTGCGGCCTTTGGAAGACCGCAGAGTAACAGGGTTCACGCACAAGAAAATTATATCATGTTTGAAATAATTTCCTTAGTTTCTTTAAGGAATTCTATGCTGCGCTCCACAAATTATTGCCGCGCAACAAAATTTTAATCTTACAAAAATTGTTTTGATTACATATTATTAGCTTTAATTTTTAAGATATTTTCTCAAGTTATCGCGCCGCAATAAAAACACTGAAAGAAATATGTTTTCTGTTTTTTTTTACAGTATTTTGTAAGTTGATTTTTATTTATTTTTTCAGATTACTTGCTTAAGTCTTCTGTATAAAAATACTTTCAAGAAATGATCCTGCTTCCTGTATGCCTTTCTGGTCTATGCTGTGGGGCAGGCCACCACACGTAAAACCGCCCACGGAAAAGTCCAGCGCTTCGAGCTTTGTTTTTGCATGGAACCAGGCGGTCACGGGTACAACGTCATCGGCTTCTCCGTGTACAAGAAGAACGGGCGGCCTTGAGTTAATTTCCTTTTCCATCCCCTCTTCCCATAACAACGCACCGGAATAGCCAACTATGCCCGCTATCTGCGGCTCGAAGCGCGGGCCGACATGCAGAGCGGTCATCGTGCCCTGCGAAAACCCGACGAGGGCCAGCGCGTCCGGGACCAGATCAGCCTTTTCAAGCTGTTCGCGCATAAAAGTTTCCAGTATAGGCGCTACGCGGCGTACACCTTCAAGCATATCCTGCGGATCGCGGGAGAGCAGCGAGAACCACTGGTAGGAATCAGGGTAGCCCGGCGGAACCATGTCACAGCGAAAGGGCGCATCGGGCGAGATGAAGAGCGCATCGGGCAGGGATTCCTGCCAATACGGAGCGAGAGCGATGAGATCACGGCCGTTGGAGCCGACCCCGTGCAGGAGAATTACGATCTGGCGCACCGTTCCGGAGAGCGGCTCGCGGGTGTAAAAGTTCGTGATTTTTGCTTCTGTCATGCGCTTTGCTTAGCATATCCTTTACGCGGGAAAAAGCGCCTATTCCAATTCAAAACACCTTGGAAGGCCGTTACGCGTGGTTTATACAGATGGCATGATGTGTTTTTCGCGTATATTTCTTCTCTCCGCGCTGTGTTCCACGATTGTGTTTTCCGGCTTTCCTGCCCTGGCGGGAGATAAAGGGGATAGTCCTACCACCATCAGCGTTTCCATAGAGAACGATAATTTCGGGGGTAACTCCGACCGTTATTACACCAGCGGCGTCCGGTTGAGCTGGTTTAACGAGGGAATCGACGTTCCGCCGGTCATCGACAAGATGGCGGACCGGGTGCCGACTTTCGACCTGAATGAAACGACCAGCGTTTACTATACATTCGGACAAAATCTTTACTCGCCCAAAAATATCAGACTGGAGGACCAGCCTCAGGACGACCGCCCGTGGGCCGGGTTTCTTTACGGCTCTGTGGGCCTGTCGACGACGACCTGGAATGCGCAGGTCCCCGCCCATATCGACGATCTTGAATTTACGCTGGGCGTAGTCGGGCCGGAGGCGCTGGGCAAGCCTACGCAGAGGTTTGTCCATAGATATTTCACAGGCTCCCCCGATCCGCGGGGCTGGAAGAACCAGCTTGATTTCGAGCCGGGATTTATCGTGTCGTGGCAGCGGCGCATGCCTCAAGCGTTCTCTTATGACGAGGGGCCGTTCACGTTCCGGATAGAACCTAATTTTTCCATCGCGCTTGGAAATATCTATACCTATGGCGGTGTCGGAGCGACGTTCGTTCTCGGATCGAGCCTGAACGAGGACACGCCGCCGCGCGTGCGGCCCTCTATTCCTGGAACCGGGGTGTTTTCCAAGACCGATCACGGGTTGAACTGGCAGATCTTCGCAGGACTTGACGGGCGCGTGGTCGGGCGGAATATTTTTCTGGACGGAAATACGTTTTCCGACAGCCACAGCGTGGACAAGAAATATCTGGTGGGAGATGCGAGCGCCGGATTTTCTCTTAGCTATGATGATTACAGGTTGTCATACACGCTGAATGCGCGTTCGAACGAATTCGATACGCAGGACGAGACCAGCATTTTCGGCTCCGTCACTCTGACCAAACGGTTCTAGGGTTTTCCTCATCCGATTTGCCGCTTTGGGGGTTTCCGCTTTTTCATACTAGCCTTTTGCATTATGCTCTGTAGCTCAGGAGAGGTTCATGAAATACGATCTTCTGCATATACAGGGGAAACCTTACGTTCTTATTCCGCTTCACGATTACCGCTCAATGAGCGGAGAGCAGCCCGAGTCGGATCTGCCTTCGGATATTCTTGACCGGCTGCTGGCACGGGAAGAAAGCCCTTTGAAAATCATCCGCAAACACCGCGGATTTACGCAAAAGGAACTGGCGGATATTACTGGAATTTCCCGTCCCTATCTGACCGAGATCGAGACGGGCAAGAAAGACGGCTCCATCCGCGCGATGAAGGTTCTAGCGGACGCGTTGCGGGTCGATCTGGGGCTTTTGGTCTAAAAAATCCTTTTCGGACGGTCTTGGGCCGTGCTATTTTGACATAATGTACAGAAACGCCCACTTAGACGACATCGATTCCATCATCGCGCTGGAGAGCGCCGCGTACGGGATTCCGCCGATGATCGTGCAAGCCCAGATGCCCTTCATGCGTCAGGAATGGATGCAGGCTATCGAGGGGGATCAGGTTTTATGCCTCGACAACCCGGAGGGCGCCCTTATTGGAGCGATCCATGTTTCGGAGCGCGACGTTACCTCAGCCGGGTCTGAGCGGACTCTCGTTTCGCTTATGGTTTCGCCCGAGGCGCAGCGAAGCGGACATGGCGGCGCGTTGCTCAGGAGCTTTCTTGATGTTTGCGACCAGAGCGGGCATACAGCTGCACTGAAAGTGGCTCCCACCAACACAGGAGCTATCCATCTTTATCAACGAAGCGGTTTCAAAAAGACAGGGCGCGAGGATGGCGGGCTGCTACGCATGGTGCGCGACCCGAATCCTGAAGGCGATACCCTCGAATTATAGTTTTTTAACTATCGCTTGAACGCACCCATGATGCCGCGGATGATTTCGCGGCTGATCTGGCGGCCGACCGAGGTGCTGACAGAGCGTACCACGGACATGACAGCCGCTTCGGCCGGAGTCTGGCGTCTTGATGCGGGGCGGCGGCTTGGCCCTTCAGTCCCGGTCTGCTTCACCGCTTCCTGTTCTTTGACCTGTTTGGCGACCTTTTCCGCGCGCTTCTGAAGGATTTCGTAGGCGGACTCGTTATCCACGGTTTGATCATATTTTTTGCCCATGAGAGAGCTAGAGAGCGCGGTTTTGCGTGCGCTGTCGGATGCGGCGCCAAGCTTGGCCGAGGGCGGACGGATCAGCGTGCGCTGCACGATCGAGGGCTGGCCTTTCTCTTCGAGGGTGGAGACCAGCGCCTCTCCCACGCCAAGATCGGTTATGACTTCGGCCACGTTGAATTCCGGGTTTTCGCGGTAGGTTTCGGCGGCCTGCCGGATCGCCTTCTGCTGACGCGGGGTAAAGGCGCGAAGGGCGTGCTGGACACGGTTACCCAACTGGCCCAGAACCGTTTCGGGAATATCGTCCGGGTTCTGCGTGACAAAGAACACCCCTACCCCCTTCGAGCGGATCAGGCGTACGACCTGCTCGACTTTTTCGAGGAGGGATTTCGGCGCGTCGTTAAAGAGCAAATGGGCCTCGTCGAAGAAGAAAACCATTTTGGGACGGTCGGCATCTCCGGCTTCGGGCAGTTCCTCGAAGAGTTCCGAGAGCATCCAGAGCAGGAAGGTTGCGTACAGGCGCGGGGAGAGCATCAGCCGGTCTGCGGCCAGAATGTTGACCATGCCATACCCATCGCGGTCCGTGCGCATGAAATCGCGGAGATCAAGAGCCGGTTCGCCGAAGAATTTTTCGCCGCCCTGCGATTCGAGATTCAGGAGGGCGCGTTGAATCGTGGCGATGGATTGCGGGGTGACGTTGCCGTACGTGGCCGAGATTTCAGCACGCTGTTCATTCATGACATTCAGAAATGCCCGTAAATCCTTGAGATCGAGAAGGAGAAGTCCCTGCTCGTCGGCGACGCGGAACGCGATGTTCAGTACGCCTTCCTGCGTGTCGTTGAGTTCGAGAATACGCGCGAGAAGCAGCGGGCCTATTTCCGAAATGGTGGTTCGGACGGGGTGGCCCTGCTCGCCGAAGAGATCCCAGAATGTCACCGGGCAGGCGCGGGACTGGTATTCTTCGTTGAGGCCGATCTTTTCGGAGCGCTTGACCAGAAAATCCTCTTTTTCCGAAGGCAGGCACAGGCCGGAGAGGTCGCCCTTTACGTCGGCCATAAAGACCGGCACGCCCGCATCGGAGAATCCTTCGGCCAGAACCTGAAGCGTGACTGTCTTTCCCGTTCCGGTCGCACCGGCAATCAGGCCGTGGCGGTTGCCCCATTTGAGCGGAAAATATTGCGGGGCCGGTTCGTTTCCGACACTTTCACCCACATAGATTGAATCTTCGCGCAGTTTCGTCATGGTCTTCCTCAGGTTTGTTGAGTTTGCACATTAGCAATATTTATTAAAACGCTCAAATGCCTGCTGGAGATCGGCGATCAGATCTTCGGGATCTTCGAGGCCGATCTGCAGGCGCAGGCACGCGCCCCTTTCCGTCCACGGCACGGCGGATCGGCAGTTTTCCAGCGCCTGGGGCTGGAGAAGGCTTTCATAGCCTCCCCAGCTGCTGCCGATAGGAAAAAGATTCAGGTTGTTCACGAACTGCGAGACAGCCTTTTTGGGCGCTTCCTTCAGCAGAATGGCGATCAGGCCGTTCGCGCCTGAAAAATCGCGTTTCCAGAGCTTATGGTTGGGATCGTTCTTCAGCGCCGGGTAGTAGACGCGTTTTATCTCCGGTCTTTTTTCAAGCCATTGCGCGACCTTCAAGGCATTCTGCGCATTCTGCTTCATGCGGACGGGCATGGTGCGCAGGCCGCGCAGGGCCAGCCATAATTCATCGGGCGCAGCGCAGGTTCCCAGATGCAGCGCCCCGCGCTTGAGCGTCCTGTAATTCTTTTGCGTGTCGGCCACGGCCACGCCGAGGCTGATATCCGAATGGCCGCCCACATATTTGGTTGCGGACTGGATCGCGATATTCACGCCATGCTCGATGGGCCGGAAGAGCAGCCCGCCGGACCAGCTGTTATCCAGCATCGTTACAATGCCGCGTTTTTTCGCGATAGAGGCAATGGCGGGGACATCCTGTATTTCAAACGTGGCCGAGCCGGGCGATTCCATGTAAATCAGGCTGGTGTTCCTGCGGATTTTCTTTTCGATGCCCTTACCGATCAGCGGGTCGTAATATTCGACCTCCACGCCCATGCGGGTCAGGGTATTATCGCAAAAAATGCGGGTCGGGGGGTAAATGGAATCGCAGAACAAGACATGGTCGCCTGCTTTTACGAAGGCGAGAACAGCGGTCGTGATCGCGGCGAGGCCCGAAGGCCCGGTGATCGCATTATAGCCTCCTTCGAGTTCGGCCATCGCCAGTTCGAAGGCTTCGCTTACCGGATTTCCCGTGCGCCCGTACCGGAATTTGTGGTTCGGGTTCTCGTAGGCTTCGAGCGAGGGATACATGATCGTCGAGCAGCGGCCCACCGGCAGGTTGGCAAGACCGAAGAACGCATCGGGGTTTCTGCCCGCGTGCATGAGTTTCGTATTAGGACCTAATGGTTTTTTGGATTTTCTGCTCATGACCTGACCTTGTATTTCCTGTCGTGCAAGAGAGAGGGAATGCGCGTGCGTGCTGCTTCCACTTCGGAAAGATCGAGTTCAGCAGTAACTACACCGACTTTTTCGCCGCCTTCCGCAAGTATCTTACCCCACGGATCTATAATCAGGGAATGGCCCCATGTCTTGCGCCCGCCTTCATGTTCCCCGGTCTGGCCCGGGGCGATGACGAAGCTTCCGGTTTCGATAGCACGTGCGCGCAAGAGGGTTTCCCAGTGTGCCTTCCCGGTCGGAACCGTAAAGGCGGCGGGGATGAGAAGGATGCCCGCTCCTGCCTTGGCAAGATCACGATAAAGATACGCAAAGCGCAGATCGTAGCAAATGCTCATGCCCATCCCGCCCCACGGAGTCCACGCGACGACGGCCTCGGTTCCGGGTTCGATCACTTCGCTTTCGCCGTATTTTTCCTTTTCGGAGAGAACGACATCGAAGAGGTGGATCTTGTCGTAGTGGACGGCAAGATTTCCCTGATCGTCAAAAAGAAAGCTGCGATTATAGAGCTTGTCTTCCGAAGCTTTTACCGCCATAGAGCCAATCAGGATCCAGACTCCCAGTTCCTTGGCCAAGGCGGAGAAGCGCGGAAGGCCGGGATGATCCTCCTGCGCGGGCGCTGAATTGAGTTTTTCAACCGAGGGCATACGGATATGGCAGGTGTTTTCGGGCGTAGCGATAAATTTCGCGCCCTGCGCGGCGGCCTGACGTATCAGTTTTTCGGCTTCGTCCAGATTGCCGGTTATGACCGGACCGCTGCTCATCTGGATACAGGCAGCCTTGAGTTTTTGCTCCATCCCCTACCCCGCGAGCGCCGGATCAAGCTCGCCTCTGGCGTCCAGCGCGTGAATATCGTCGCAGCCCCCGTAGTGCTTGCCGTTGATGAAAATCTGCGGTACGGAATCGGGTCCGCCGGTGCGTTCGATCATTTTTGCGCGGGCCGCGTTGTCCCCCGTAATATTGTATTCCGAGTATTTCACGCCCTTGGAATCCAGAAGCGCCTTGGCGCGGATGCAGTACGGGCAGGTGGTCCAAGTATAGATTTCGACTTTCGGGGCGGGCATAATTTTTACTCTCTTTGTTTTCTTTCGCACAGAATTTCGTGCGGTTTACATTGCCAGTAATCCTATTCAGGCGTAAAACGGTTAAGTTTTAAACACGCCAAACTTCAAGGACTTTACCATGAAAGGGGCAAAAGAAAACAGGAAAGCCGCGAAAAACCCCGATCTTCTGATCGCCGGGGGCGGGCTTGCCGGGCTTGCACTGGCCGCCATTCTGGGACGCGCGGGAGCAATGGTGGATGTGGTTGATCCGTCCCCTGCCCCGGAACCGCTGAAAGGCCTTATCCCCTCTGGGCGGACCGTCGCGCTGATGGAAAGTTCTCTTAATATCCTGCGCGCGGCGGGGATCGGCGATGTGCTTGAGAGGTTTGGCTGCCCGCTTGAGGTTATGCGGATTATTGACGACAGCCGCGCACAGGACGAGCCGATTGTCCGCGATTTCGAAGCTAACGATATCGGCATGGCGCGGTTCGGGATGAATGTTCCCAATAACATTTTGCGTTCCGCGCTTTTCGAGGCGGTGAAAGGCCTTCCTAATGTGCGGCTTCATACCGGGCGCAGCGTTAATAGTTACCAGCCAAATACGCAAAATGTCCGTATCGAACTTGATAACGGTTATGAAATTTTTGCAAAACTGCTCGCCGGGGCGGACGGGCGCGGGTCTATCGTCCGCACTATCTCCGGGATCGAAACACACAAGGTTGAGTACGGGCAGAGCGCAATTACCTGCATCGTCAATCATTCACGCAGCCATAGCAATACCGCGACCGAGTTCCACAGGCCGGGAGGACCGCTTGCCTTCGTACCGATGACCGGCAACCAGAGCAGTATCGTATGGATCGAGAAAACCGAGCAGGCCGAGGCGCTGATCGCCCTGCCGCGCGAGGCTTTCGAGCAAACCCTTCAGGCCAGAAGCGCGAATATTCTTGGAGGAATCACGCTGGAGTCGCCGCCGGAATGCTGGCCGCTGGTCAGCCTGAGGGCGCGCAGCCTGAAGGCGGAACGAACCGTCATTCTTGCCGAGGCCGCGCATGTGATGTCGCCGATCACCGCGCAGGGCCTGAATTTGAGTCTTCGGGACGTGGCGGCTCTGGCCGAGACGGTCATCGACCATTTGCGGCTTGGGCTGGACCCGGGCGCGGAGTCCGCCATCAGGACGTTCGAAAAACGCCGGACACCCGATGTGTTCAGCCGGGTGGCGTGGGTCGATTTTTTAAACCGGATCGTGGCTGACGACAAAGAGCCGGTCAAGGATCTAAGACGTGCCGGACTGAAGGCCGTATCACGCATTGCACCCCTGCGGCACGTGGCCATGCGTTACGCTCTGGCGCCGTCCGTCGATGAAGGGCGGCTTGCGCAGGGGCTTCCTCTGTAAAATTTTCAAATATCCCTTGCGACACGAGCGATCGTCAGTACATCCACCCTTCGCGCCCCGGCCTTCAGAAGTGTGCGTGCACATTCTCCGACCGTCGCGCCCGTGGTGAAGACATCGTCCACCAGAATGACCGATTTCCCCGCAATGGCTTTCAGATACGCAGGATGTACGGCGAAGGCTTTCCGGACATTGGCGTGACGTTCGGCCGCTTTCAAGTGCCCTTGGCTGGGGGTCGCTCGGATGCGTCGCAGAGCAAGGGGATATGAAGGAATATCGGCAAGGCGTGCAAGTTCTGCGCTCAGCATGGCCGACTGGTTATAGCGCCGGGATAAAAGACGCCAGCGATGCAAAGGAACGGGGATCAGCATATCGGCGTTTTCGATCATTTTCCCTGCGGCGCGGATCATCAACGGCGCGAAGGTCGCAGTCATGTAGGTTTTATCGCCGTGCTTGAAGCCCAGAACAAGCGGACGGCTGGCCTCGTCATATTTAAGGGCGGCGCGAGCCGATTGGAAGGGAGGCGGTCGCTCCAGGCACGGACCACAGGTCAGAGCTTCTCCTCCCTCCTCCTGCCCCAGCGACAATTCGGGATTGTACGCAAGAGGAATACCGCAACATTTGCAATACGGACTTGCAATAAAATTGAGGCTGGCCCAAGCTGCGGGAGCCAACATGCCCTGCGCCTCCACAATCTGGCCCGTCTGGATACAACGCGGAGGCAACAAACGGTCGATAAATTCATTAAATGCGTTTGATATTAATTGCTTAGCTTTGTTCACAGCCGCCTGAACCCTGCATCTTTTCGTTGATCCTGCCTTGTTTTCATCCTATTCATAGGTTTTGCGTTTTGGCAATGTTTGAGGCCGGAGCATTTTATGCTGGTGCTTTCCTTCACTCTTTTGCATAATACGGAAAAAAGTTAACATTTATAACGGGGTAGACAGATTTATTCATGACCAGCGACCCGACCGATAATACGCCGGAGGAAGACGAAGACCGGCCGGGGACCGGACTGGAAGAATATGAGAGCCTGTTCGAGGAAAAGCCGCCGGATTATATCGAAGAGCGGAATTACCTTTTAAAGGATATCTCGTATGATTCCGTTCGCAGAGCGTGGTTTACTCTCTCGCATCTGCTTCTGGATTCCGGATCGAAGATCGTCCATATGGGCTGCGGCGACGGCGAACTGACTTATGCCATGGCCGTCCTGCGCCCGGACATGCACCTGATCGGCGTGGATAAAAGCAAGCGCAGCATGAACAAGGCGCGCGAGAAGTACAAGCTTCATAACCTTGAGTTCAAGCACGGCGATATTTCAAGCGATCTGTTCCCGCCCGAATCCGTCGATGTCATCATCAATTCCTTTATCCTGCACGTCGTTTTTTCAAATGCGCGTTATAACGAGCGGATCGTGAGCGATACGCTTCGCAAGCATTTTCATATGCTCAAGAATAACGGAATCATGTTTATCCGGGATTTTGCCCGTCCCCCGCCCGGACAATACGTCCTCATGGAAATGCACGACGAGGAGAGCGAGGGCGACGATGTCGGAGAGCTTTCCGAGGCCGACCTTCTCGTGTGGTATTCCGAACATGCGCGGCCCAAGCAGGACCCGGGATGCGGAGGGTTCTTTCTTGAAGAACTGCCGCCGCGCTTTCCGCGCACGCGCCTGTTCCGCTTGCCGTTCAAGTGGGCCTATGAGTTCGTCATGCGCAAGGACAACCGCGAGAACTGGCAGCACAACCTTCCTTATGAATACACCTTTTTTACTGTCGACGATTTCCGCAAGGAGTTGCGTGTTCTGGGAGCGCGGCTGGAATATTCCGGGCCGCACTGGGACGAAACATTTGTTGCAGAGAACTTCGACGGCCACTTCCGACTCTATGACAATGACGGGGAGCCGATGGGCGATCCGCCGACGAGTTTTATCGCCGTGGCGCACAAGCTCCCCGAGCGCGAGAGCCTTCTTGTCAAAGAAAGGCGGATATCCGACGAGAAAGGAACGCTGGAAATCACGGCCATGCGTAACGAAAAAACAGGAGATATCCTAGACATCGTGACGCGCAAAATGGAAGTCGCGGAGATTATCCCCTACCGCGTTACCGATGACGGGCGCCTGATTATCATGCTTCATGACGGATTGATCCGCGGAATCGTCAACGCCGTGCCGCGCGCCGGAATAAATCTCGACGGGCGGCAATGGTCGGGCCATATGGTCGAGCCGCTTTCCACTCTTTACGACCACCTGCGCGAAATCGGCATATTCACGCCGACAAAAACACGCAAATTCGCGCGGGACTTTCTGGGGATGAAGCCCAAGGCCGGTGCGCAGATAACGGCCGGTGCGGAATACTACCCTGATCCAAACTATATCGACGAACGCGTCCATACGTTCTATCTGGAGGTCGAAGAGTTAAGCGCTCCCCTGCCGCCCAAGGATAAAATCTTTCATAACAAGCAGTTTCGCGCGAAAAGCCGGATTCGTGAGTTTCACGCGCAACATATTCTGGACGCGATTTCCGTGGGGCTTATTCCTGACGGAAGGCTGGAGCTTCAGATCCTTGCACTGTATCAACATCTGAACATGAAGGCGGAAAACTGGACAAGCAAGGATATCAGCATGATCGCCGGCGAAGTCGTGAGCCAGTTGAATGTCAAGGATATCCTTAAACAGGCGGCCGAGAGCGATAAGCGTTTCCGCGAAGTTAAAGGGGCGGCGGGACAGTTACGGACAGTGAACTCGATTTTCGTCGAGGAAGGGCAAAATCAGGGCGGGCGTGCCGGACTAACTTCGGATTACACCGATTTCGTCATTTCAGACGATAAGACCGTCAATACAGCCGTTGTCGTCCCGTTGACCAAGAGTCTCAGGGGCGACATCCATGCCGGATTCCTCATCAAGCACGCGCCTGTTCCCCAGAGATACGAGGGAACGGGCCTGACCGTTAGCGCCCCGCAATTCAATATCCCCAAAGAGATTACGAATTTTAAAATGCTCAAGCAGTTTATCGCCGAGAAGTTCGGGGTTACGCCGGACATGGTCATCAAGATGGGCGAAAGCTATTACAGCCATACGGGTATGACGCCGGAGCGGATCCATCCATTCTGTATCGCCGCGCCGCCCTCGTATATCAAAGATCCGGAAATCAAGTTTATCCCGATCTACCAGTACATGCTGCTCTGGAAAAGCATCTCAAAGGAACCGCATTTCATGACGACGATCGCCCGCGCGTACAGGTTCCTGCCGGGGCATATGCGTACGCAGGCCAAGATCGACGTCCGGAAAATTCTCGAAGAGCGCTTTAAACAGGCCCAGCCGGATTGGACGGTTCCGGCTTCGTTTGAACTGGCGACACCACAGGCTTTCAAATCGGCGGGAAAATCCTTTCTTGAAGGGGCGCGGCATAAGAAGTCCACACCTCCCGGCGGCGGCGGCACCGGGGACACGGGAAGCGGAGGCAAAGACGAGAAGGATGATTCGAAAAAGACGCGCAAGCGCGAGACCGATGTCTCGGCTTTATACGGGAGCGACAAGCCCGATGACTACTACATTCGAAAGGAACAGGAGAAGAAGGAGAAGAAGGAGCGCGCCAAGCGTTTGTCCTCCCGTTCTCTGGAGCCCAAGCAGGCGACGTTCGACGCCAGTTCAGACATGAATAGCGAAGAAGGCCCCAAAGATCTTGACGTGGACATTACCAATGACGACGTTTACCTGAAGCACTGGGACGAGGCCGAATTCGGGATGCCTGATTATGACGAGGAAGGCGGTTCCGACCAAGAGGCCCCTGAATCACCCGGCGAAGAGCGCGAACAACCCGAAAAGCGCGGCAAGGCCGACGACACACCGAAGAAGACCAAGAAGAAGGGCGAGCCGGAAGAAGAACCCGGCGACGATACAGCCCTGCACGGGGAAGACGACCCAGACGCCGAGTCGGAAGATTTAAGCCTGATCCGCGAGTTCGAAAAAGAGATCAAGGCGATCAAAGACGCTATTGATGACGAAGATCCAAACGAACCCAAGCCCAGTAATGGATGATAAAGTCACTTCCAAGCACGAGCCGAACCATCCCCCTGTACAGGAGTACGCCGTGTTCGATCGCGATCGGGTGGCATGCATGCGCGTTCGGGCCTGCTCTGGCTTCGCTAAACATAATTTTCTTTTCGAATGGGCCGGAGGGGAACTTTTCGACCGGCTCGCCTATATAAAAAGGACGTACCCCCGGGCGGTCGTTCTTGGCGCACGCAGCCCCCTGCCGCACGCAGGTCAATGGAAGGAAACAATCGGCGATCTTTTTGTCATGGATCTCCTACCTTCACTCAGGCGTTATTGTCCGGATGCGGCCTACTTAGCCGGGGATGAGGAATTCTTTCCCTTTGCTTCGAACTCTCTGGACCTCGTTCTCTCCTGTCTCGGGTTACATATGGTCAACGACCTTCCCGGTGCGCTTGTTCAGATCCGTCGCTCTCTTAAACCGGACGGGCTTTTTTCGGGAGCGATGTTCGGCGGGGAAACGCTCCATGAGCTGCGCGCCTGCCTGATGGAAGCGGAATCGGAGGTCCGGGACGGAATCAGCCCCCGCGTAGCGCCCTTCGCCGACAAGCAGCAGGCCGGGGCTTTACTGCAACGGGCCGGATACGCTTTGCCCGTCGTGGATTCGGAAATTCTTACTGTTACCTACGATTCCGCCTTCCGGCTGATGGACGATCTGCGCGGAATGGGCGAAGGAAACGCCATTCTGGTTCGTGACCGTGTCTGGCCGGGCAAGGCGTTTTTCGCACGGGCCGCAGAGATTTACCAAAACCGTTACGCGGAACCGGACGGGCGCATCCGGGCAAGTTTCGAAATCCTGTTCCTGTCCGGCTGGTCTCCGCACGAATCTCAGCAGAAACCCCTGCGTCCGGGCAGCGCCGAGACTTCTCTTGCCGAAGCCCTGAGTACAACAGAAATAAAAACAGGAGAGAAAGCAAAGCCATGATCGCGGTTACAGTTATCCCAGTTCTCAAAGACAATTACGCATACCTGATCCGCTCGTCGGACGGCGTTACAGCGGTTGTTGACCCAGGCGATGCCGGTCCCGTTATCAAAGCGCTTGAGCGGGAGGGCCTGACACTTGATTATATTTTGAATACCCACCATCACGGTGATCACACGGCGGGAAACAAGGACCTAAAAACGCGGTACGGGGCTATCGTTCTCGCTCCGGGAGCCGAGCGTGACCGGATCGCTTCTTCCGATCAAGGGCTGAAAGACGGCGAACTCTTCATGCTGGGCAAGGACGAGATGCGCTGCATTGAAACCCCCGGCCATACGGCGGGGGCGCTTTGTTATTATTTCCCGGAGAGCAAAACCCTGTTTACCGGCGATACTCTTTTCCTTATGGGATGCGGTCGGCTGTTCGAGGGAACGCCCGCTCAGATGTACGATTCTTTATCAAAAATTGCCGCCCTGCCTGATGACACCCTTATTTATTGCGGGCATGAGTATACTCTGGACCTGCTTGATTTTTGCCTTACAGTTGAGCCCGACAATCCAAAGCTTGCCGAAAGAAAAGCGCATGAGATCAAGAAGCGCAAGCAAGGAGAGCCCACTGTCCCGGCGAGTCTGGCTCTGGAGAAACAAACAAACGTCTTCCTGCGAGCCAAGACCCTTGAGCAGTTTACTGAATACAGACGGTTAATGAACGATTTCTAATTTTCCGCCGTAGTGATCAGGGATCAGGCTTCCCCAGGTGCGCCCTGCGGCGACGGTTTGCCTGACGGACGGCGGCGTTTGACTGCATGCTGCACATTGGGCCTGTCGGAACCGCCGTCGCTGTTGTCGCCCTTCGCGTCACCATTCTTGTTCGAAGAGGATTTGTGCGAGGGGATAGGAAGAGGTTTGGAAGTGATATCCTGACGCTCACGCACGGCCAGTTCAATTTCCAGACGGGAGGCTACTTTCCGAAGCTCGTGAATCGCGCTGTGTAAACCTTCCTGAGCTTTGATGTCGTTTTTGCTTTTACGCCATTCCTCGTAAGATCTGGAACATGTTTCCGTGGTTTCCTGAAGGCGTTTTTGAATTTCATCCATCGACAGCTCTCCCTTTAGTCGCTTCGGAGTTAGTACTTTAGACAGACAGAAGGCCATACGCAAGCGACGCATGCATGCATTTTTTAAAAAAACTTTACGGAATCCCCATTTGCGGCGAGAGGTTATTCCTGCCCGAATACTGTGTTGAGCTGCTGCGTTACGCGGATAAAGGTTGTGCGTTTTGAGAGCTCCTTAAGTTTGCGGGCGCCGACGTAGGTGCAGGTCGAGCGCAGGCCGCCAAGTAAATCCTGAAGCGTTGCGGTCACATCCCCCCGGTACGGTATTTTTACTGTTTTACCCTCACTTGCGCGGTATTCGGCGACCCCTCCCTTGTGCCTTTTCATCGCCGTATCACTGCTCATGCCGTAAAAAGCGAGGTACTTCTTGCCGTCAGGCCCTTGCGTCACTTTTTCTTCAGCCTGATCGTGTCCGGCCAGCATGCCGCCGAGCATTACGAAGTCCGCGCCGGCTCCGAACGCCTTGGCAACATCGCCGGGAACCGTGCAGCCACCGTCGGCGCAGATCAGCCCGCCAAGCCCGTGGGCAGCGTCAGCGCATTCGATTACGGCGGAGAGCTGCGGATAACCTATACCCGTCATTTTCCTGGTGGTGCATACGCTACCCGGACCGATTCCGACCTTTACAACGTCCACACCAGCGAGAATAAGCTGTTCGACCATTTCTCCGGTGACCACGTTTCCGGCCATGATTGTGAGTTTGGGGTATTTCTTGCGTACCCTCCCGACGAAATCGACGAATCCCTCACTGTAACCGTTGGCCACATCGAGGCAGAGTTTCTCAACAAGGCCGGGCTTCTTTTTCATGAAGGAGTCGAGTTTTTTTTCGTCCGCCGGGGTCATGCCAATGCTGTACCAGACGGCGGCGGACGTTTTTTTATCATAAAAATTCAGCAAGTCGTCCAGCGTATAATGTTTGTGCAGAGCAACTGTCAGGCCGTTGCCGTCCTTGATAAACGCACGGGCCATGTCCATCGTGCCCACGCCATCCATGTTCGCGGCGATGACGGGTACGCCCTTGAAAACCTTTCCGCTCCAGCGGAACTTGAATTCGCGAGTGATATCGACTTCCTTGCGGCTGCCCAGCGTTGAGCGCTTTGGGCGGATCAGCACGTCCTTGTAATCCAGCTTGATGTCTTCTTCTATACGCATAGGAGGGGTTCCTTTTTTTTGCTCGTGTATCCGGGAGGCGGGTTGTTGTTACTTGAACAGAGAGGATGCCGCGTCCTGCGAGGCTTTCTTGCGCTCCATGTCAGCCCTGACGCGCACGATTTCCCCTTCCAGCTCCGCAATATATTCTGCCAGTTCGGCGACCGAAAGGCGTTCGAGATTGCGGGGGAAGGCCGCATCGCTTTTTTTACGGGGCAGGTCTTCGTCTAACATCGGCCAAGCTCCTTGAACACTTAACCCGTCCAGATTAGAGGCGCTTTTACCGGAATGCAATCCGCCGGGCAATCCGTCCGGGCTCCAGTTCCACAAAAAACTGGATTTTTAAGATTTTTTACCCTATACAGTGAGCGTTCCCTTACAAAGATTTTTTGTTAAAGCGTTGACCAAGGGACGGGTCGGCAGCCCGGTTGTATTGCCTGAAGGCTGCCTTAAGAGAACTAAGAGACTAGATCAGGAGAAAATTATGGCTGCAGCGCCCAAAACAAAGACACCCAGCCTTTTAATGCCCAAAGCTACGGCTGTCTGGCTGATTGAAAATACCATGCTGACGTTCCAGCAGATCGCCGATTTCACGCTTTTGACGGAAATCGAGGTCGAGGCTCTGGCCAACGAGGAAATCGGACGCGGACTGGTCGGACGCAATCCCATGGAACACCGCGAGCTTACTCAGGACGAGATCACACGGTGTGAGGCCGATACGGAATCCCGGTTGAAAATGGCCAAGCGCGAGCTTCCGGCCGTCAAAGTGCGCTCCAAGGGGCCACGCTATACGCCTATTTCCAAACGGGGAGACAAGCCTGACGCAATCGCCTATATCCTCAAGAATCATACGGAGATATCAGACGCGCAGATCTGCAAACTGGTCGGAACAACCAAGCCGACGATCCTGTCCGTGCGCGAACGCACGCATCCCAATACGCCTAACCTGCGCCCGCGCCACCCTGCTGAACTGGGGCTTTGCACCTATCAGGAATTTGAGAACGCCGTTGTTAAGGGGCTTAAGGCCGCGGGTAAGGACCCGGACACGGTTCGTGCGCAAATCGAGGCTGACCGGCTCAGGCAGGCGGAGGCAGAGAGTAGCACTCAACAGGCGGGCGATACGACCGATGGAGGAGGTTTCGATTTTTCGAATTTCCTGGCCGGTTCGATGGGCGGGGGCAATACAACGTCTTCTCCCTCTTCCGATGAGGATTCTTCCGAAGATTAAATTGTGTGCACCGAGTCCACAAAGGGTAAAAAAAAGCCGGCTTGGAGCCGGCTTTTTTTCTCTTTCATAAAGTATTTCAAGATTTTCTTTCCGCCAATCCTTCTATCTGTTCCTTAATGACCAGCTTTTGCTTTTTGAGCTGCGTCAGATAAAAGTCTGTTGTCGACCGATCCTTGTGCGCCTCCTCAATCTGACGGGATAAATCCGCGTGTTTTTCCTTCAGGGCTTTTATATGAGGGGTTTCAGAAGACGCAGTCGCTACGGCTAATGACATGTAGTTTCTCCTTGCGAGTGACATGTGAAAAAAAACATTAACGAATGATTAAGTTTACACGAATCGACAACCAAAGGCAAAGCAAAGTGAAATATAATTACATATATTTCTTTACTTTCAATATTTTATAATAAGTTTTTCTTTTCTGGCCGATGAAAGTTCTCATTTCATTTGCTCCGCCGAATCGCTTCGCTTTTATGATTATGACTAATGTATTGTTAATTTCGGTTTAACTTTTGGCACGCTCTTTTTAAAACAAATCAATAGGCCCCTGCTTCAAGCGCATTCAGATATTCCTGCTCTTCGTGCGTATTTTTACGGCCCAGAACGGCGTTGCGACCGGGGAAGCGTCCAAAGCGTTCGATCAGAGCGCGATGACGGCAGGCATGTTCATAGCCCAGGGGATCGTCCTTTTTCATTGTTTCAAAAAGGCTTACGGCCCGGGACTGGTTTTCCAAATTTTCGCTATGAACGAAGGGAAGGTAGAGAAAGCGACGCCTGAGCGACGGGTGGATCTGATCAAACCCCTTTTGAACCGCTTCACGCGCAACCTGAAGCGCCATATCATCGAAAGCAAAAGCCATAGGTTTTCCACGGAAGATATTCCGTGGGAATTGATCGAGGACCAGACACAGCGCCAAGCAGCCATCCGCATCCGCCGCCCAATGACTGCAATGACCGTCTCCGGCCATTTCGCATACAAGGAGAAAGCGATCCCGGATTTCGCCGTCAAACGACTCGTTGACCTGGAACCACTGCTGCGGCCGGCTTTCTTCAAACCAGAATCTGAGAATCTCGTTTTTAATATCCCGCATGAGCGCCCTTTTTTTTAGCATAGCCGGGGTGCAGCGGCGGCGCAAATCAAAAGGGAGACGGCATAATCAAGAAGCTTACACGGCGCCTTTAGTGCGCGTCTTTCCAAGTTTTTTTCTTCAGCGCGTACATAATCCCGGCAAAGACGATCAGGAAGATAATGACCTTTAGTCCCGTCTGCTTACGCTGCTCCATGTAAGGATCGGCAGCCCACATCAAGAAGTGGGAAATATCTCTAGCATACTGTTCAAGCGTCTGGGGGGTGCCGTCTTCATATGTTACCTGTCCGTCGGCGAGCGGCGGGGCCATAGAGATGACATTGCCGCTCATGTAGCGGTTCCAGTGCTGTCCGTTCTGCAACACGTGCCCGTGAGGGGCGTGTTCTTCATAGCCGGTGAGAAGGGAAAAGATGTAATCCGGTCCGCCCGCGCGCGCCTTGGCTATCAGGGACAAGTCGGGCGGGATGGCGCCGTTATTAGCCGCAGCAGCCTGTTTTGCGTTTGCAAAGGGCGCCTTGAAGCGATCGCTTGGCATACCGGGGCGTTCGAACATTTCTCCTTCGTCGTCAGGGCCGTCCATATACGTGTATTCTCCGGCGATGTTCTTGATCTGCGCCTCGTTGTAGCCCAGCGCCTCAAGATTACGGTAATAGATCAGGTTCATGGAATGACAGGACACACAGACTTCACGGTAAATCTTATAGCCTCTTTGCAGCGCCGCGCGGTCGTAGGTTCCGGTCGGCCCGTCAAATGACCATTGAACGTCCTGCGGCTTTTCTTCCCCTCCGGAGGCGCGGGAGGGCGTTGAGACAGCCAACGGGGCCAGCCCAATCAGAGCGCAGAGAGCTAACAGCCTTGCGAAGCGGGTTGCGTTCATATTTTCGTCTCCGCGTTGATTTGTTTGGCTAAAACGACGTCGTGGATGCTCTCGGGCAAGGGCTTTGCCTTCTCAAAGCGGCCAAGCAACGGCAGTATCACCAGAAAATATGCGAAATAATAACCGGTTCCCAGCAAGCCCACCAAAATGAGCGGCACACCCGCAACGGACGCGTCAGCCGGCTGCGAGCCTACATAACCCAGTATCAGGAAAACCACCACTAGGAGCAGGAAGAAAACGCGGTACAGGGGACGGTAACGCGCGCTGCGGACAGGGTGCGTATCAAGCCACGGCAGAACGAAAAGCATCGCGACGGAACCGAACATGGCCAGAACTCCGCCGAGTTTCGCCGAGATCGGCGCAGCTTCGGCGCTCATCCCCGGAAGGGCCTGAAGCGTTCCGCACATATTCTTGAAGCCGACGTTTGCTTCGAGCCACTGCGCGTCAATACGCTGGCAGGAGTCGCCCGTAAACCCGGTGAGTACCAGAAGGCCGCCGACGACCAGAAGAGCCAAGCCGCCCGCCGCCGAAAGATAGACCGGCTTTTTACGCCAGACGAAATCGACCAGCAAGAGCAGGAGCATGACCAGACCGAGGAGGAAATAGAGGTTCATGTTAAAGGTAATCGCGCGCAAGATCGCGTAGAACGGCAGGAAGTACCACTCCGGGACGATATGCGGGGGCGTCACCATAGGGTTTGCCTGAATGTAGTTGTCCGGGTGGCCCAAAGCATCGGGCATGTAGAAGATAAAGACGCAATAAACAAGCACGAACACCAGAAGGCCGAAGGAGTCCTTGATCGTGTAGTACGGGTGGAAAGGCAAAGTATCCTGCCGTGTTTTCGGCTCAATGCCCAGCGGGTTGTTCGAACCGCAAATGTGCAAAGCCCAAATATGCAGGAAGACAACAGCAAAAATCACGAATGGAAGCAGGAAGTGCAAAGCGAAGAAGCGCGTCAGGGTCGGGTTGGACACGGCGAAGCCGCCGAGCAGCCATACCTGAATGTCTTCCCCGATAAACGGAATGGCCGTGAAGAACCCGGTAATCACCGTCGCGCCCCACAGGCTCATCTGGCCCCACGGCAGAACGTACCCAAGGAAAGCCGTGGCCATCATCAGCAGGAAGATGAGCGCCCCCAGAATCCAGAGCAGTTCGCGCGGCTTTTTATAGGAGCCGTAATACATGCCCCGGAAAATATGAATATAAACGGCGATAAAGAAGAACGACGCCCCGTTCATGTGGATGTAACGAATCAGCCAGCCGCCGTTGACATCACGCATGATGCGCTCGACGCTGTTGAAGGCCAGACCGGTGTCGGCCGAATAGTGCATCGCCAAGAACAGGCCGGTGGCGATCATGACAACCAGCATAAAGCCGGCAATCGCGCCGAAATTCCAGAAGTAGTTGAAGTTTCTCGGCACCGGGAAAACGCCGTATTCCTTGTTCAGGAGCGTGAAAATCGGCATCCGCGAGTCGATCCATTCGACGACCGTGTTATTGAAGGGTTCCCTGTTTCCGCTTGCCATAGTCCCGATCCCTTATCCGATCTTGATTTTCGTGTCGCTGAGAAAAGCGTAAGGCGGCACGGTCAAATTTTTCGGCGCCGGTCCCTTGCGTATGCGTCCGGAGGTATCGTAATGAGATCCGTGACAGGGGCAGAACCAGCCGCCGAAATCGCCGTGATTATCCGATTCTTTCTGGCCCATAGGAACGCACCCAAGATGCGTACACACGCCAACCGTGACCAACCATTCCGGTTTCTTGACGCGTTCTTCGTCCGTCTGCTTGTCAATGAGGCTTTGCAGGTTTACGCTTTCGGCCGCCTTGATCTGTTCAGGGGTACGGTGACGGATGAAAACCGGCTTTCCGCGCCACATGACGGTCTTGGAGCTTCCTTCGGGAATATCGGATAGGTCCACCTCTATTGTGGCCAGCGCCAACGTATCCCTGGCGGGGCTCAGGGAGTTCAGCAGAGGAAAAGCCGCTATCGCCGCACCGATAGCGCCGAAGGCCCCTGCAAGGATGGCCATAAAATCGCGGCGGGTTTCGCCATCATCGTCGTGTTCCGTGTGCATATGGGCTGTCATTCTTACTTCCCCACCTAAATTCCAGTCATTTCAGAAGAGACTTTTACCTGTTTGACGAAGACTATTAATCCTCTATTTATAGAAGATCAACCCCTAACGATCTACGGGAAATATAAATTTTTCTCTTGTTATCATCTGTTTATGAATATCGACGCTCCCTTGCTCCGCCTTGCCCTTTACCAGCCCGACATACCCCAGAACGTGGGGGCTGCCATCCGGCTCTGCGCCTGTCTTGATCTCGGGCTTGACGTTATCGAGCCGTGCGGCTTTCCATGGGATGAGCGCAAGGTCAGGGGGGCGGCAATGGATTATTTCGACAAACTCTCGCCGGTGCGCCATTCCTCGTGGAACACTTTCAGGGAAACTTACCGGGACAAAGGAAGGGTCCTGCTCTTGACCACGCAATCGGATCTCTCCTACTCCCGTATGAGATTCCTTCCCGGCGACATCCTTCTAACAGGACGGGAGAGCGCGGGCGTTCCCGAATCCGTCCATGACGCCGCCGATATGCGGATCGGCATTCCCATGGCCGCCGGGCTGCGTTCGCTGAACGTGATTAACGCAGCCGCGATGGTTCTGGGCGAAGCGTTACGCCAGACCCGGTGGAACATTACGCCGGGTTCTGATAAAAAACAGGGATCAGTTTTAAAAGCTAAGGACGCGGACCCATGAGCGTAAAGCCCGATACAAACGCTATTCATGACGATATCAGCCTTGAGGACAAGCAGGAACAAGCCGCGAACTGGTTCTACTCTTTGCAGGCCCTGATCTGCGAGGCGTTTGAAAAAATAGAGGAGGATCTTGCCGGCGGGCCTAAAGCCGGCCTTCCGGCCGGGCGGTTTGAAAAAACGCCGTGGGAGCGAGAAAAATCCGAGAAACCGAACGTGTCCGGTTCGGTTTTGCAGGGCGGCGGAACAATGGCGGTTATGCGCGGGCGTGTCTTCGAGAAGGTCGGGGTGAATGTTTCGCGTGTGCACGGGATTTTTTCCCCGGATTATGCGGAAAAAATCCCCGGCGCAGATGAAAGCAAAGGGCATTTCTGGGCTTCGGGCATCTCGCTGGTCGCGCATATGCAGTCGCCGCTGGTTCCAGCCGTGCATATGAACACGCGGATGATTATGACGTCACAATCTTGGTTCGGGGGCGGAGCCGACCTAACGCCGATGTTCGAGGACACGGACGATACGCAGGCCTTTCACGACGCCTTCAAGGAATGCTGCGATTCGCACGATCCGGATTACTACCCGGAGTTCAAGGCGTGGTGCGACCGTTATTTTTACCTTCCTCACCGCAACGAACCGCGCGGGATCGGCGGAATTTTCTACGATTACCTCGACCGGAAAAACTGGGGGGAGGACTTTTCCTTCACCAAGGACGTGGGGCGGACGTTCCTTGATATCTACCCGAAAATCGTGCGGCGCTCCATGAACCGCGAATGGACGGATGAGGAGCGCGAACATCAGCTTGTCCGGCGGGGGCGGTACGTCGAATTCAACCTACTTTATGACAGGGGTACGCAATTCGGCCTGAAAACCGGAGGCAATACCGAGGCGATCCTTATGTCCATGCCTCCCGTGGTCAAGTGGCCCTGAAAAATCCAGAGTTGGCCCTTTGATTTTACTGCGTTGCAGCAAAGGCTTTTCTTTCTTCAAGGCCGGGTCCCGGACTATTATCTTTTTGTAATATTATTTTGATTTTTATAAAATGTGCGCATAAGCGCGGTTAAGCGGTAGTTGGGTGTGTTTCCATGCTGGACGATGAAATTTCTCACGATAAATACCTAGCGTCATATATGATTGACGCGTGGAGGCGCAAGGGCGGCCCCAATATCATTCCCGCCTCAATACACCGTGATTCGTTTTGCGGGAGTCCGGAAGTCACTTTTGCGCAAGACGGGCAGGAACTGAAGTTTTTTTTCGGCAGAACGCCGTTTAATTCCCCTGAATCAGAACGGCTCATCTCCGATAAATGGGACATGTTCCGTACCCTTCAGGATGAAATACCCCTTCCCCATACGGAATACGTGTCCAAGACCGATCCTCGCAGCGATGTCGGCATTCGTGATTCTGTCGTTAGATTGATTAACGCTCCCGAGCATCCATTTTCGTTTCCCCTGGTGGTCAAGCCCAGCGAGGGGTCTCTCTCGTGCAACGTTCATATTGTCAAGAACCCCTGTGAACTGGAGCGTGCGATTTTTCTGAACCGTACCGATATGAGCAACGGGCCGGGTATCCTTTTTCAGGAGTTTTTGGGCGATGGCCGTCAGTTATTCCCTGAAATTCGCGGGGTATGCCTGGACGGAGAAGTCATGATCGCCTATGACAGGGTTACGCAACACGATATCCCCGATGATCTTCTTACAAATCCATCGCATTGGCCGGGCGTTTTGCGCCGGGAAGTCACTGATCCCAAGGTTCTTGACCAGATCCAGTGCATTGCAGAGCATTTATATGACGCGTACGGGCTGTCTTATGTTGCTTTTGATATGAAATGCGACAAGGAGGGGCGCCTCTGGGTTCTTGAGGGCAACGTCGCACCGCTCGGGCTGGATGAGGTTGAACGCCAGCTCAAAAACGGACCGGCGCTCGTTACGCGCCTTGCGGATAAGATGTTTGACAAGGTGTTGGCCCATAAACCGGAGCTTCAACTCCAGATGGCCGCATCCATGCCGGCAGGCGGACCTCAAATGTCTTAAATATTATACAGTTAAAG
The DNA here is from genome assembly GCA_020638365.1 of Rhodospirillales bacterium. Taxonomy (GTDB): domain Bacteria; phylum Pseudomonadota; class Alphaproteobacteria; order Micavibrionales; family Micavibrionaceae; genus JAGNKE01. The sequence goes on from JACKIQ010000001.1 coordinate 67,350, forward strand.
CTTTTTCTTTAAGCTTTTATACAGTTCGTCAGGCGTCATATTGAAGTCCGATGCAATCCATTCTTCCTCAAGTTCTTCGAGCGTTTGTCCCAAGAGAGGACCGGCCTTGATCCCGGCTTCGAGGAGATCTTCGCCGGTTACAGGAAATTCAGGAATCTCCCACGTCTGGATGATTTGCAACGCGGTCGGCGCAAAGGCGTTCACGACCCGGTCCTGCGTCAGTTCAATCATGAGCGCCTGCGCAGTTATGGTTCGCCCGAACCTGTATATACCGGCCCTTACTGCGGAGGCGCACGAGAGGTCAGGTTGGCTCAGAGCTCCTTTGATGGCCTGCATGTCCTTGAGAAAAACTTTCGGGAAAAGGATCAGGTTTTCCATCGCTTTTATGTTTTCCAGATTCATACCCGCCTGCACGTACAGGCGTGAGGGGAGCGAGACGAGACCGTATCGCTTCTGGGCGTAGCATAGATGGTCGAGGGCATCCGGCTCGTATTCTAGAAATGAAAAATCTTTCAGAATATTGTTTTCAAACATTATATCCAGTATGCGGCGCGGCTTGTCGGACGCCATGATCTTGAAGAATTCCTGTGTGATGCGTTCGCGGGACAGCGTCGCTATTTTATCCGAAGCAGCGCGGCAGGCCCGGAGCGCATCCAGCTCAAACTCTTCACCTCCGTAGATCGCGTGGAAACGGAAGAAGCGCAGAATTCTGAGATAATCTTCCTGTATTCTTTTGACCGGATCGCCGACGAAGCGTATACGGCCGGCGTCTAGGTCCTCTATACCCTGCCCGGTCGGGTCGTAAACATTGCCGTTGGGGTCAGCAAGAAGCGTGTTCATCGTGAAGTCTCTGCGCTGCGCGTCTTCGATCCAGTTCTGCGTAAAACTGACTTCCGCACGGCGACCGTCCGTTTCCACATCGCGGCGCAGGGTTGTAATTTCGAAATGCGTGCCGTCAATAACAGCCGTCACCGTCCCATGCTTCAGGCCGGTCGGGATGACGGTTATCTCCTGCGCCTTGCATAAATCCATCACCTTTTCAGGAGTAAGAGGCGTGGCGAGGTCTATATCATCAACCTCCCGGCCAAAAAGCGCGTTGCGAACACAGCCGCCGACAAACAGGGCGGCGGGTTCTCTGCTCGCACCCTGCCCTTTTTCAAGTGCCGCCAGAAGCCTGTGCGCCGCGGGGGAGGTCATCCACTCCTGCGGCGGGATCGTTCTGGCCGGTTTCAATTCCAGTCTTTCATTCATCGTTTTCCTCTTCAGCCAAACTATACGTCCGTCCGCCAAGCGTCAGTTCAGCCCCGTATTTCGAGAGTAAATCATAGTAAACCGTCCTGTTAACGCGGGCATAAAGTCCGTCGCGGACGTGGATATATGGGATTCTGCCTTTCGCGGCGGGGTAAGAGCGCAGTTCCAACGGATGTTCCTCAGAGACCGTCACGCGTTCGCCAAGGTTGGTCGTAAAGGTAAGGGCGTCGTTCTTTATCTCGTATGCGACAAGGATGAAGGGCACGTCTTCAACCTCAACGGCGTATTTCTCGAAGGGGGATTGCAACCAGTAACGGCCCTGAGAATCGCGTTTCAAGCCTCGCTCCGCAAAGAGTTTAACCAGAGATTCTCTGGAGATCGGCCGGTCGTCATGGAACCACACGCCGTTACGGTCGATACGGAAATTCTGCGGGTCCTGATCGGGTTGGTGTTGTGTCATAGGGCTGATGGTTCTAAGATACGCGCGAAACGGATGATGCAGGCTCTTGTTTTTAGCCGTCCCGTTTTGCGTTAGTATAATCGCCATCCGTTTTTCAAGGAAGGAGTTTCTCAGTCGTGAGCGAAGCCAAAACACACAGAAACCCGAAGGATTTCGCCGATCAGGCCGCGCAGAAACTGTTCCGCGCCCGTTCGGAAATTTCCAAGGTTATTTTCGGACAGCAGTCTGTAGTCGATCTGACCCTTACGACCCTTGTGTCCGGGGGGCATGTTTTGCTGGTCGGTGCGCCGGGGCTGGCCAAAACTTTACTGGTCGAAACGACCGCCAAGGTTCTGGGTCTGTCATCCAACCGCGTGCAGTGCACTCCCGATCTTATGCCTGCAGATATTCTCGGCTCGGAAGTTCTGGAGGAAGACGAGAAGGGCAAACGCTCCTTCCGGTTTATTCCCGGCCCGGTTTTTACAGAGTTTTTGATGGCGGACGAGATCAACCGAGCCAGTCCGCGTACGCAATCGGCCCTGCTTCAGGCGATGCAGGAAAAAGAGGTTTCGGTTTCCGGGAAGCCGCATGCGCTTCCGCGCCCGTTCCACGTTCTGGCGACGCAGAACCCTATCGAGCAGGAGGGGACCTACCCGCTTCCCGAGGCACAGCTCGACCGTTTCATGATGCAGATCGACGTGGATTATCCTGACGAACAAGCCGAGCTTGAGGTGATCCTGAGCACTACAAGCAACGAACATTACGAGCCTAGCGCCGTGATGAGCAAGCAGGATCTGGTCGACATCCAAATTCTTGTGCGCGACCTGCCTATCGGTGAGGAAGTCGTTCAATCCATCCTTCGGCTTGTCCGCGCTTTGCGGCCTGGGCCAAACGCTCCTGATTTCGTTAACGAATATGTCACATGGGCGCCCGGACCCCGGGGTTCTCAGGGACTGATGCTGGCTTCCCGGGCGGCAGCGCTTCTTGACGGGCGATTAATGCCTGTGCTGGGGGATGTCAGCGCACTGGCCGTTCCGGTCCTTAAACACCGGATGGCCCTGAATTTCAAGGCGCGGGCGCAGGGTGTAAGTGTGGCCGATATCATCGAGAAGGTCTCGGAACGAATCTGAATAAAGGATAGCATCACCCGCGTTTACAGAAGGAGTCCCCGTGCGGCCCATGGCGCGATTTAAGGATATGATTTCCCTGCGTCACCAGGCAGACCTGGCGGCAAACAGTCTTCCTTCGCTCATGATGAAGGCCGAGCAGGTGGCGAACGGAATCCTGCATGGCGACCATGCGCTGCGCAAGGCCGGGGCGGGTGAAAAATTCTGGCAGTTCCGTGACTATCAGACCGGCGACAGGCCGCAGGAGATCGACTGGCGGCAATCGGCCAAGGGCGAGCGCATTTTTATTCGACAAAAGGAATGGCAGATTGCGCAGAAAACTTTCTTCTGGTGCAGCCATTCATCCGGAATGGATTATTCTTCTGCCCGTGATTTACCCAGCAAAGGCGACTGCGCACGGGTTATTACACTTGCTCTGGCGATCCTGCTTTCGCGTGCGCACGAACAGGTCGGGGTCTATGGTGAGAAACGCACCGGACGAAGCGAGGCTAACCTACAGCATTTCGCGCAGACCCTGCTGAACACGAACACGCAAAAAGACGCCAGTCTGCCTAATACGCTCGGCTTTGCCTTGCCACAAAACGCGACGCTTGTCATGGCCGGAGATTTTCTTGACCCCCTTCCCCGGATCGCTGAGGCTTTCGATGTCCTCAGCGCATCCACCTCAAACGGGCTGATCGTCCAGATTCTCGATCCTCAGGAAATGGACCTGAATTTCGAGGGGCGCGTGATGTTTCATGACCTGCCAAACGGAGAGCGCGAGACGGTTAATAACGTCGCGTCCATCCGGGCGCAATACATGCAGCGTATAGAGGATCATTTGGAAGAGGTTTACTCGCTTTGCGCAGGGCATGGCTGGCCTTACGTTCTGCATCGGACCGATCATGACATCGCCGATACGGTTACCGCGCTATGGCTTATGGTCGCGTCCGCACATCAAGGGGTGCGGTCATGAGCGGGCTTTTCGCGAATATGATCTTTCTGCAGCCCTGGATTCTTTCGGCGCTGCTTGCGCTGCCCGTGCTGTGGTATCTTCTGCGTGTGACCCCCCCCTCGCCGCGCGTTGTGCCCTTTCCTCCTACGCGTTTTCTTGCGGGGCTTGTTTCCGACGAACAGACGCCGAGTAAAACGCCCTGGTGGGTGCTGCTTTTGCGCCTTCTCATGGCGGCGCTGATTATTGTCGCCCTGGCGCGCCCGGTCTATAACCCGGCGGAAGGCATTCCCGGTTCCGGTCCGGTGCGGCTTGTGCTGGATAACAGCTGGGCCGGAGCTCAGAACTGGACGCAGCAGATGGAAGCGGCAGAAGAAGCGTTGAAGCAGGCTACACGTTCCGGGCGGGAGATTTACATCCTCACAACCGCACCGCAACCGGGAGAGAATCTGCCCCTTCATCATGGGCCGATGGCTTACCAAGAGGCTTTATCCATTCTGCGCGGGCTTGCACCTCAGCCATGGCCGGCGGATTTGAAAACCGCGACCGAAGCCCTTCATACTTTAGACCCGGATGGCACCGTCACATCACTCTGGTTCGGGCATGGGCTGGATGAGGGCGATACAGCGTCTTTCATTCAGGCCTTGCAGTCTCAGGGCCGCCTTCGCTACACCGGGCCGGAAGCGGCCCGCCTTCCCTTGCTGATCCGTCCCGGAACGCCCGAGACCCTTCAGGAAAATTTGAAAAAAAGCGGCGTCGTCCTCTCAATTGAAGCACCGACCGGAATCCCGGACGCTTTTCCTGCCGTTATCCAGGCGATTTCTAATGCCGGACAAATTCAGGACATCAAAAACGTGACCCTGAAAAACGATAAGCGACCCGCAGAATTTTTTTTCGAACTCGACGATCGAACACGCGCCTCTGTCGGCCAGTTCAGGCTGGGCGGTAAGGGTGGAGCCGGGGCTGTGCTTCTGATGGATGACCAGTTCGTGCGCAAGCATATCGGTATTGCAGAACCGGCGGAGGAGTCGGATACCGCGCCACTGGTCAACGCCGGGTTCTACCTGCGGCGCGCGCTGGAGCCCCACGGGCAAGTCACGACAGATACAATCGACGCGCTCCTTGAGATCGAGGATCTGTCGATGATAATTCTGCCTGATGTTGGGGCCATGCCTTCGGATACGCTGAACGCGCTTGAGCAATGGGTTAAGGACGGCGGGCTTTTGCTTCGTTTTTCCGGAGCGAAGCTGAGCGAAATGCAGGGCGAACAGTATCTTCTTCCTGTGCGTCTGCGCGCGGGAGGACGCGCACTTGAAGGGGCTCTGTCTTGGGAAAAACCTCAGGGGATTGCACCTTTCGACGAACAAAGCCCGCTTTACGGGCTCAATGTCCCACTGGAAATCCGTGTTCGACGACAAGTCCTGGCCGATCCCGCTCAGGACCTTGAAGGCAAGGTCTGGGCGCGGCTTGAAGACGGTACGCCTCTGATTACTGGAGCATCCCTTGAGCGCGGGCAAATCGTTCTCGTTCACACGACCGCGACCCCTGAATGGAGCGATCTCGCCCTTTCGGGGCTTTATGTCGAGCTTCTGAAAAGGATCACCAGCCTTGCCGGGCGGTCTTTCAACACAGCCCTCTTGAGCAAACGCAGTTATCTTGATCCTTTGCAGGTTCTGGACGGGAACGGCATACTTGTCCCGCCGCCCGCCTACGTTCAATCATTGCCGTCCGAGAAGCCTGAGGCGTTTGTTCCAGATTCACTTCACCCTCCCGGCTTGTATGGTTCCGGGGGCGTTCAATTCGCGCTTAATATCGGAGGAGCCTTAAAACCGCTGCGCGAAATTTCCCTGCCTTCAAGCGTGGAACATTCTTATTTCGAGAATGATTACGAAGTTGATATGACACCTTCCTTCCTTTATTCCGCGCTTATGCTGTTTTTTATCGACTGGCTGGCCATGATTGTTATTCTTACGGGCGGCTTTACCTTAATGTCCGGGCTTAATATAGGACGGTTTTCTCGGGCCATCGTCCTCTTTACATGCTGCCTTTTTATCTTTGGCACTACAGTTGCGTACGCCAAGGCGGATGAGGCAATTAAAGATTCCGATATCACTTACGCAAACGGTTTTTACCTGGCTTACGTCAAGAGCGGCGATGCTTCAGTGGACGCCGTTACGCAAAGGGGGTTAGAAAACTTGAGTGAAATCCTGATCAGGCGGAGTTCTGCGGAGCCTGACGGTGTTATCGCGGTGAACCCAGAAAGCGACGAACTGGCTTTCTTCCCCCTTCTCTACTGGGCGGTAGCGCCCGGGAAAGCGCCCTATTCCGGCAAGGCCATGCAGAATATTCAGAATTATCTCGATCACGGGGGTACAATTCTATTCGATACACGCGACGGCGGAAAGGGTCAGGGCGCGCTTGAGACAGAAAGCTCGCGGACGCTGCGGCGTATTACAGAAACATTAAGCATCCCACCGATCGTTCCCGTTCCCAAAGATCACGCCCTCAAGCGATCCTTTTATCTTCTTGAACAGTTTCCCGGGCGAACGCGATCCGGCGAAGTCTGGGTCGAACAGCACAGCGTGAGCGGGCGCGACGACGTATCGTCGGTCATCATCGGAGGAAATGACTGGGCCGGCTGCTGGAACGATGCCGGGTCGCGGCACACGGGTTCCCTCGTATTCGGACGCACACGAGAAGAAGAGTTGTGCATGCGCTTCGGGGTGAACCTCGTCATGTACGCTTTGACGGGCAATTACAAGAACGATCAAGTTCACGTACCGCATATTTTGCGGCGGCTCGATCAATAAGGAGGGAGGGATATGAACGGACCTGCGCTTCGCTTACATTTTTCTCCCCTTCTTGACGGGTGGTGGCTTGGCCTTGCGGTAGCGATCGGCGTTCTGTTCGTGGCGACCGCGTTGTGGCGTTCAAGGAGGACACTGGTTTACAGGGTTGCCACGTTCTGCCTGTTTATCCTTGTTCTTATGAATCCCTCGCTTCTTCAGGAAGAGCGAAAAGGCGTCGATGATGTGGCCGTTATCGTCGTAGACCGCAGTCCCAGCCAAGCCATGGGCAACAGAAAGTCACGAACGGACCGGGCTCTGGCTTCTGTGCGAACGCAACTTGAGAGGATCAGCGGGCTGGACGTCCGTATTATCGAAGCGCCGCAAAACGCCGCTCTGGAAAACCGGACGAAGCTGTTCGAAGTTCTGGACCCGGCCTTTTCCAGCGTGCCGCAATCGCGGCGTGCGGGCGTAATTTTCATCACCGACGGGCAAATTCACGATGTGCCCTCGAACAGTGCGCAGTTTACGCAGTACGGGCCGGTCAGTGCGCTTCTAAGCGGGGACCGGAACGAGAGGGACCGGCAGATCGTCATCAAGAACGCGCCGAGTTACGGGCTGGTGGGACAGGACATCACAGTCAAGTACCTTGTGGAGGACACCTCGAATATCGGAGCGGCTACGGCTAACGTCACCTTGCGAAAGCACGACGGAAGCACGATTCATTACGCCGTGCCTGTCAATACCGAGCAAAGCGTGACCGTCCGTGTCGACCATCCGGGACAGAATGTTTTCGAGTTGAGCGTTGAGGATGCCGCCAAGGAGCTTACGCTTGCCAATAACCGCGCGGCAATTATCCTCAACGGCGTAAGAGACAGGCTCAAGGTCCTGCTGGTTTCCGGGCGTCCCCATGCGGGCGGGCGGACCTGGCGGGACCTGCTGACCTCCGATCCGGGGGTCGATCTGGTGCATTTTACGATTTTGCGCGAGCCACAGAAGCTGGATCTTACGCCTCAGAATGAACTGTCGCTTATCGCCTTCCCTTTCCGCGAGTTGTTCGAAATCAAACTTTACGATTTCGATCTAATCATTTTTGACCGATACCACCTTAACCGCATCCTTCCTACACATTATTTCGATAACATCGCGCGTTATGTCGAAGAAGGCGGTGCTTTTCTTGAAGCCAGCGGACCAGCATTTGCAGGAGATGAGTCCGTATACATGACCAGCCTGATGAATATCCTGCCCGGAAGCCCGACGGGTGCGGTTATCGAGAAGCCTTTTCGACCTGCGCTTACCGATCTGGGACGCAGACACCCGGTTACCGGCACTCTTGAGTGGGGCGGCGTGCGCGTCAGCGATAAAGGCACCGATCCACGATGGGGACGCTGGCTACGGCAGGTCGACCTGAAAGCCGATAGCGGCGATACCCTGATGGACGGGCTGGAGCACAAGCCCCTGCTGATTCTCGACCGTGTGAAAAAGGGACGTGTTGCGCAGATCGCTAGCGATCATATCTGGTTGTGGTCGCGCGGATACGACAAGGGCGGACCGCACGCGGAGCTTCTCCGGCGCACCGTCCACTGGCTGATGAAAGAACCGGAACTGGATGAACGTGCGCTGGATGTTCTGGTCAATCAGGATACGATCACCTTGCGCAAACACATCTATAACAGCGAACATGAGAAAATCATCATGACAAAGCCTGACGGGGAGCGCAGCACGTTTACCCTCGAGCCCAGTCCTGAGGGATGGCTTGAACACAGGGTCAAGGCTGAAGAACTCGGCATTTATGCTTTTACCGACGAAAGCGATGAGCGGCGTTACGCGATCATTGGCGATATCAATCCGCCCGAGCTTTTCAGTATCAAGACGTCCGAGGAAAAGCTCGCGCCGGTGATGAGCGCATCAAAGGGCGGCGCCGTCTGGCTTGACGACGTGCCGGAGCCGCGCGTGCAGTTTATAGCCAACAGCCGAAGCTTTGCCGGAAATAACTGGGTCGGACTCAGGCGCAACAGCGGGTACACGGTCACAGGGGTGCGCGATATCGCCCTGATGCCGGAATGGGTCAATCTGATTTTGTTATTGTGTATGCTGATTTTTACGTGGTGGCGCGAAGGTCACGCGCGTTAATCGGAGCCTTTCCCCTTGCGCTCAAATTTATTCAGCGACAACGGATTCAGATTCCTGTTTGCCCTGCATGTTCTTCAAGACGGCTTTAATCTGTTCTTCCAGAATCTCTCTGGATACAGGCTTTCTAACGATTGCCTTTATCGCCGGGTGTTCCTTGGCCATGGCCTCCAACTGCTGGCGGGTATACCCTGTCAGCATGATAAACGGAATGTCGGGGAAGTCGAAATGAACCTGATAGACGAGTTCGGTTCCGCTCATCCTGGGCATATTTTCGTCCGTGATCACCAGATCAAATTCATCCGGATGTTCCCGCAATATATCCAGGGCCTCAAGACCGGATGAGCACGATTCTACTTGATACCCCATGCGGACCAGCATGTTAAACATCATGTCGCGCACTGAATCCTGATCTTCCACAAGCAGGATTCTTGTCTCCGTCGGCTGTATATTGCCTTTTTTCCTTTCCACTTTTTTTTGCGTGACCGGAAGCTCCGCATCCACACTTGGAAAGTACAATTCAAAAACCGTTCCCTTGCCGATGGTACTTTCGATCACCATGGCACCCTGATGCCCCGTAACGACGCCATGGACGGTTGCCATGCCCAGTCCTGTTCCCTTATTGACCGGCTTGGTAGTAAAAAACGGCTCAAAAATATGTTCCATGACAAGGCGGCTCATCCCGCATCCCGTGTCCGACAGGCGCAAGACAACATACGGTCGGTCCTTGGCAATCTGACCTAAAACCAGGCGCGTTGTGGAGGCATCCAGATCGTCAATCCATGTCGGCGGCTGCTCCTTGGGGCTGGGCAATTCTTCGATGACGGCTTCCTGCTGCGGAAAATTATCCGCGTTTCTTACATTCACTTCCAGCCTTATTTCACCCTTGTCATTTTCCATCGCATCACGTGCGTTGACGCAAAGATTCATAAAGACCTGCATGACCTGGGTTGAGTTCGCGCTGATTACCGCCTGCGGCACCTTATAATCGGTCACGACTTCGATTGTTTTCGGCACACTGGCTTTAAGGATCGACACCGTTTCCTGTAAAGAGATGACCATATCGACCGGTTCCATGGCGCTTTCCTTGCGGCGCGAGAAAGCCAGCATCTGATCGACGAGCGCCTTGGCCTCGCGACCGGCAGCAAGAATATTTTTTGCAAATGTCTGTTGCTGAGAGCCTTCCTTCAGATCCTCTTCCAGAAATTCAGCATAACCGCCAATCGCGGCCAGAATGTTATTGAAATCATGGGCGATTCCTCCGGCAAGCCTGCCAATCGCCTCCATTTTCTGGGCCTGAAAAAACTGTTCCTCCAGTTTTTTCATTTCCTTTTCGTTTTTATGGCGTTCTGTCATGTCACGAGTGGTACAGATCATTCCCCCATCAGGTAAACGCGACAGCGCTATATCGAGAATCTGCCTACTCCCGCCTTCAAAATTTAGTTCAATCTGCCCGGCCCAGAACCCATCCCGTTCAAGGGCTATCATCGCCTTGTCCGCCATAAACTTCGTGTGCGCGGCCGGAAAAAGGCGAAGCCAGTTTTCTCCTAAAAACTGGTCCTCCGCTTCCTGAGGAATTCCGTAAATTTCGAAAAGCGCCTGATTCATGTATGTCAGTTCGGATAGCGGATTGATAATCGCCACCCCCTCTTGCGACGATTCGATGGCCATCAGACGGTTTTCCAGAAGACCGTGCGCCGCTTCGTGGGCGCTTAAAAGAGTATGGTGGCTTTTTCGAGCGGAGAGTTTCATTTTCAGAACAGAGACGCCGCTGGCGATGATCCCCAGCAGGCATACATATAAAGCCATCGCGGAAAAAGACACTTGCCCTGCCGAGAGGGTCCATGCCAGAGGAAAGGCGAGAAAACACAGGATCAGCAGCAATATGACAGGCCGGACTGAAAACGCATCTTTTTCATTCTCTGGTCTTGGTTGTTTATGCGGCATTGGCTGAACATCTTTCAGAAAAATACGGTTAAAGGGTTACTTCGCATCCGTTTCCTGTGAACCAACGGCCCGGATTCCATAGTCCCGTAATTTGAGCGCCGCCTGCGTCCGGTTTTTAGCGTCCAGCTTACGGCAAATACTGCGGACATGGAGTTTTACAGTGACGACCTGCAGATCCAAGGCCAGCGCAATGTCCTTGTTTGCCGATCCGGCTGCCAGAAAATGGACGATTTCCCTCTCCCGCGGCGTCAAGCCGAGCGATTTCAAGGACTCCTCCGCAGATCGAGAATTATCGGCTTCCTGCGCCTTGCCGTCGACTGTGTTCGGATCGTTATAGTAGGCGGGCATGTAGTCCTTTGTTTCCGAATCGAAGGGAACGAAGAGATTCCCTTTAAGAACCTCCTGAATTGCCCCTATCAGCGATTTTCCCGACATGGTTTTGGGGAAATACCCCTTGGCTCCCATATCCAGAGCCTTTCTGACATCCTCCTTCTCGGCAACGCCGGACATGATTGCAACCGGCTTATCAGGAAAATTTTCACGGACATATTCCAGCCCTTCGAACCCGTTCATGCCGGGCATGCGAAAGTCGAGGATAATCAATTCAAAGTCTGCGCCCTTATTCAGCGCGTCCCTAGCTTCGAAAAAATCCCTGGCCAGAACAATCTGCGAATCCGGGCTTGCCCGTTCTATATATTGAACGAGCGTGTCACGAAAAAGCGTATGATCGTCTGCGATAAGAAGCTTCATTATTATGAAAAGATTTTATATGACTGAAAGATAAACTTGCCCTTTTATCATATTACATTTTCGAGTCTTAATAATGATATAATTTATTTAATATTTTAAACGCATATATTAGTATGCAGCTTCTTGTTATTTTGTGTATTTCAGGGCTTTGCTTGCTGCAACATGAATACTTCCCGTTCAGGGGTCGGTTGAACCCCTTTCAAGCGCAACCTGTAGACGTAGATATTTTCCATGACCCGCTGGACGTAGTTGCGTGTTTCGGAGTACGGGATCAACTCGATCCAATCAATCATGTCTACTTCCCCCTTGCGCGGATCTCCGTAGGTTTCCAGCCATTTATTAACCCGGCCCGGTCCGGCGTTGTAAGCAGCGATTGCCAAAGGATAAGCTCCATCGTAGCGTTTCAGGAGGTTGTGAAGATACGTCGTGCCGAGAAGAATATTGTGATCGGGACGCTCGGTCAGCCATTCCCCCTTATGCGCGACATTGATCTTGCGCGCGGTTTCGGCTGCCGTACCGGGCATTAGCTGCATGAGGCCGCGTGCGCCGGACGGACTGCGTGCGTTGAAATCAAAGACGCTTTCCTGCCGGATGACGCTGTGGATGAGGGCCCATTCGACACTGTCGATATGTTCTATCCATTTCGTAATGGTCGGATAGGACTGCGCTGTCAGAAAAAGGCCCTTGCCGGTGGCTTTTTTTGCGATTTTTATTGCCTCGTGCACATCCCCCATTTTTGCAGCCAGTTCGGCGCCATAGCGGTACGCTTTCGGGCTGTCCTCCGACTGTATAAAAGCTTCCAGAAAGTCGCCGGATTCCTCTTCCATTCCGGCCGCTTTAAAGAGTTGCGCGGCCTGCGTGAGATCGTTTTCCGCAAATTTGTCCTTGTCTGCCCGGGTGAGGACAGGCGGCGCGACCTTTGGTAGTTCGTTACGCATCTGCAGCTTGATGCCCGCCAGCTGTCCATAGTAGACAGTCTGGAATTTTGCCGCATTTCGATACCATTTCAAAGCCATGGACTTTTGTTTCATCGCTTCGGCCGCGCGGCCGGCCCAGTAAGAGGCGCGCGACTTACTGATCGGCGTTTCGACCTTGGCGTACATGGATGTGAAGCGCTCGAACGCCTCGGTCGGTTTGTTCATGAAGCGCAAAGCCAGCCAGCCCGTCAGAAACTGAGCTTCCGCGAACGGCAGGCCGTCTTTCTGCATATGTATTTCCGCCAGCAGATAAGCGCTTTTATAGCTTCCCTGTTCCAGCAAACGGCGGATGATGATTTGACGCTCCGCCCACCAGTCATCGGGATTCAGAACCTTGCCGGGATCCGGTTCAGCATGGAGAATCTCCATGGCCCCGAAATCATCATTATTTTTCCTTCGCCAGCGCAGCCGTTCGAAAAGCAATCCCGGATCGTCCTGAAGGTGCTTTGGAACCTTGCTCACGAGATTATCAATTCCCTTTTTCCCGCCTCTGGCGAGCGCTATGCGTGCTTCGGCGAGTTCGGGATAACCGTTCCCAAGAACGCCTGCAATTGCCCTTGCGCTGTCGTCTTTATGCCCTTGTCCCTTCAAGAGCAACGAATCAAAGCGTCGTTTGTGCGCTTCGACCGTCAGGATGTTGCCGTATCTCTGAAAAATATCGCGCTGCTGATCGCGGGAGATGTTCGCGTCCGCCCACCAGTCGACCAGTATCTGGCGGGCCTGCTTTTCCCGGCCCTGAGCGATTAGAGCGTCGATGTATATTTTCATCCCTCTTGCCGTTCTCGGCGGGTAATCATTGAACCAGCCCAGAATATCGGCGGAAGGCCAGTTTTCTGGCATTTTATCCTCGGCCAGCGATTTAAGGCCCCGGATACCCGGCCAATCCGGGTTTTGACGGATAAACCGGGTCAATGTGGTATAGTGTGAGGGATTCCAGTTCCTGACGTCACGCGTGAAGATCAGCCAGTGATAGATCTTGGCAGCCAGAGGGTCGCGACTTTCCGCAACTCGTTTTCGCGCCAGTTCTTTCTTGCCGTCACGGAAGTCCCTGATCGCTTCGATCGTCATTTTCCGCGCGGCGGACGTCTGGACACGGCTTATTTCCGTGTTGCGCGCCGATACGGGTGCGGACAAAAGAAGGCCGCATAAAATCAGCGATATGCTCACGATAACCTTGCGAAACATGTGATCTGTAGCTAAATTATTCCAAATCCAGAGCTTTACGAAACGATACGCATACAAGAGAGGCGGGATATCATGTTTAAAGGTTCGATTACGGCTCTGATTACTCCCTTTAGCGAGGGTGAAATCGACTGGGATGCGTTTGACAATCTTGTCGAATGGCAGATCGAGCAGGGTACGCATGGTCTGGTTCCGTGTGGTACAACTGGTGAAAGCCCTACTCTTTCTTACGATGAGGACATGGCGGTTGTCGAGCGGTGCGTGCAAATCGCCAACAAGAGAGTCCCCGTGATCGCCGGAACCGGATCGAACGCCACGCGCGAGGCGATCACCCTGACCCAGCACGCGAAGGCGGTCGGCGCTGATGGAGCGCTTATCGTCACGCCTTATTATAACAAGCCGACTCAGGATGGTCTTTATGCGCATTACAAGGCGATTCATGACGCGGTTTCGATTCCCATCATTCTTTATAACATACCCGGGCGCAGCGTTGTGGATATGAGCGTCGAGACTATGGCACGTCTGGCCAAGCTTCCCAATATCGCGGGGGTTAAGGATGCCTGCGGCGATCTGGGACGCGTGCTCGAAACCCGCCATGCGGTCGGGCCGGAGTTCTGCCAGCTTTCGGGGGACGATATTACTGCCGCTGCGTTCCTGGCGCAGGGCGGTGCTGGTTGTATTTCCGTTGTTTCCAACGTGGCACCTGCCCCATGCGCGAAGATGCAGAATGCCTGGATGGAGGGCGACCTTGATACTTTTGCCGTCATGCGCGATCTTCTGCTGCCGCTGGCAAAGACGCTGTTCTGCGAAAGCAGTCCTGCGCCAGTCAAATATGCGGCATCCGTTCTAGGCTTGTGCAAGGATGAGGTCAGGCTTCCCCTGCTGCCCGCCTCGCAGAAAGCACGGGCGCTGGTTGACGGCGCGATGGCGCATGCCGGTTTGACGGGCGCCAAAGTCAAGGCGCGAAGCGCATAGCAGCGCTTTATCTTCTTGCCTCCCTTATTTTCTGCCTGTACCCTCGCCGTTTTCAGGGTTTGCCGAAGGTTTGAGTTTGCATGGCCTCCAAGAAAGACAAGAAGAAAAGCGGTATGATCTCGACCAATGCTGTGGTGGCCGAGAATAAAAAGGCGCGTTTTGATTATGAGCTTCTGGAACGGTTCGAGGCCGGAATCATGCTGAGCGGGTCGGAGGTCAAATCTCTGCGCTTGGGGCAGTGCAGCATCAAGGAATCCTATGTCGGGCCGAAGGGCGGGGAAATCTGGCTGTGGGGGGCGAATATCGCCGAATACAGGCAGGCCGGGCCGCATCTGCAGCACGAGCCGACGCGTCCGCGCAAGCTGCTTTTGCATAAAAAGGAAATCCATAAACTCATGGGAGCGGTTGCCAAGCAAGGGCTGACGATCGTGGCCACCAAGTTATATTTCGACAAGAACGGGCGGGCGAAAATCGAGATTGCCCTAGCCAAGGGCAAAAAGAAGCACGACAAGCGGGAGACCGAAAAGAACCGGGACTGGGCGCGTCAAAAGCAGAGCCTTCTCAGGAATAAAGGTTAGGCCCAACGTTATTTTTTTCAGTTTTGCGTAATATTCTTTCTTCGTTATTCGGGACCTGCTAAAATTCGTATTGTTTGATTTAAACGTGGGTAACATTATGTCCGGGCCATTTTCGGGACATGCCTTGCTCGTTAATGACTGTCAACGCTGGCGGGTCGATCCGACCTTTGATGATCCTGCGTTTATGTCATGGTCTGCGGACGGGGGCATGATGAAGCCGAACGGGACAGACCATACGCAGGCGGTCGCCGAGCGGATCCGCGATGTCGCGGACCAGTTCCGTGCGCTGGGCGTTCCTGTATTCCTGATTTATTACGGGTTTGACGACGAAGATCACACGACCGCCAATGGCGGGCTTCACATGGTGGAATACAAACCCGAGCGCGGCGATACGCTGGTCCGGAAGGAAGAGATGTCTCCCTTCCGGCATAGCGATATCGACGGGTTCTCCCTAAATACAGTTCTTAAAGAGCGCGGCCTTTTCAGACCGTTTGCCGCCGGTTTTCACGCCACGCTCTGCATGACCGAGATGGGTCTGGATGCCCTTGATGAGGGATACGAGGTGAATTTTCTTGAAGATTGCATTGGCGAGCATGACACCTGTCCGGAACCCGTCATACAAAACGCGTTGCGTGAACTTGAGCGACAGGGCGCGAAACGCTGTACGTCCGAAACGGCACTCAACTCCCTTCGAAGTTTCCTGTTCCCCGAACCGGGACCTGTCTTCGCCTAACAGCGTCCCTTACGCCGATTTTTTCTTGCGGCCGGGACCGGCCGAACCTTCGTCGTTTGCAGTTTTCTCCGACGCGTCCTGAGCGGACTCGTCCGCCGATTCCGGTCCGGTCAGCATGACTTCCGCTACGAGGCCCGCGTTCTGGCGAATCTGGGATTCGAGTTTTGCGGCGACTTCGGGATTGTCCTTCATGAACTGCTTAGCGTTTTCACGGCCCTGCCCGATGCGCTGGCCGTCGTAGGAGAACCACGCGCCGGATTTCTCGACAAGGTTGGCGTTGACGCCCAGGTCTATGAGTTCGCCGGTCTTTGAAATCCCCTCGCTGTAGATAATGTCGAATTCGACCTGACGGAACGGCGGGGCCATCTTGTTCTTGACGACCTTGACGCGAGTCTGGTTGCCGATCACGTTATCCTTGTCCTTGATCGCGCCGATACGACGGATATCGAGGCGCACGGAGGCGTAGAACTTGAGCGCGTTTCCGCCCGTCGTGGTTTCGGGCGAGCCGAACATGACGCCGATCTTCATGCGGATCTGGTTGATGAAAATGACGATCGTGCGCGAACGGGAGATCGAGCCGGTCAGTTTCCGCAACGCCTGCGACATCAGGCGCGCCTGCAATCCGACATGGGAATCACCCATTTCCCCCTCCAGCTCCGCGCGGGGAACAAGCGCGGCGACCGAATCCACGACCAGAACATCCAGCGCGCCTGAACGCACCAGCGTGTCCGTGATTTCCAGAGCCTGCTCGCCCGCGTCGGGCTGGGAGATTAAAAGATTATCGACATCCACGCCGAGCTTACGGGCATAGCCGGGGTCGAGCGCGTGTTCCGCATCGACGATGGCGCAGGTTCCGCCCGCCTTTTGCGCCTGCGCGATCACATGCAGGGCCAGCGTTGTTTTACCGGAGCTTTCCGGGCCGTATATTTCAACGATCCGCCCGCGGGGAAGGCCGCCGATGCCCAGTGCGATATCAAGTCCCAGAGAACCTGTGGAAACCGCCTCCACCTCAATCGGCTGAGCGCCGTCATTGAGCTTCATGATCGAGCCTTTGCCGAAGGCGCGTTCGATCTGCGCCAACGCGGCGTCGAGGGCTTTTTGCTTTTCGGCGGTATTCTGGGTCATGTCGTTATCCTTGTTCTGTCTGAGCACCGTGATGGTCATAGCGGAGATTCCCTTTTGGCATAATTGGGGGTGATGTGCAAATCCCGAAGGGCCTTTAGCAGCGCCTTATGCACATCACTATGTTCTTGTTTTATTCCCTTGTCAATTAAAAAGAACATAAAAAGAACATTATACATAATTTAGTTGCAGGAACAGCGTTTCACGTTGCGCGATTTTTTGGAACACAGCGGGCACAACGATCACAATGCGGGTTGCGGATTTTGTTTGAGGTTCAGCGCGCCTGGGACCTCCGCTTGCGTGGGGATGCTATTTCAGGAGGAATTTCATTCCTCCAGAACCTCTTTCACCTTTTCGGCAAGTTGCTTGAGGGTGAAGGGTTTGGGCAGGAAGTAGATGCGTTCGCCCATGTGGTCTTTGAGGCGCTCTTCGGTGTAGCCGGAAATGAAGATGATCTTGAGCTTGGGGCTGCTCTGGCGGATTTTTTTCGCCAAGGTCGGGCCGTCGATGCCGGGCATGACGACGTCGGTTATCAGAAGATCCAATTTCGTGTTTTCCGTCTTCTCAAGAAGAAGGAGAGCGGAATCCCCGCTTTCCGCAGAGAGAACCTTGTAACCCTTGTTAGTCAGGGCGCGCTGGCTGAAGGTTCGCACCGCGTCCTCATCCTCCACCAGAAGAATGGTTTCCGTGCCGGTGAGGTCTTTTGGTTTTTCCTCAACAACCTGTTCTTCCTCGTCGTCCTCGCTTTCTTCGCCCTCGGTCGCGCGGGGAAGGTAAATCAGGAACGTCGTGCCCTGCCCGATCTTGCTTTCGACATCGAGAAATCCTCCGGACTGACGTACGATTCCGTAGACGGTCGAAAGACCGAGGCCGGTTCCCTGCCCTATCTCCTTGGTGGTAAAGAACGGCTCGAAAATGCGGGCGAGGTTCTCCTTTGAAATCCCTGTGCCGGTATCCGAGACCTTGATTAAAACCCAGTCTCCTGGGGGCATATCCTCGTTATTGATTTCGCGGGGTTTTTCGTTCGTGTAGTTTTCCGTGGTTATGGTTACGGTGCCTCCGTTTTCCATCGCATCGCGCGCGTTGACGGCGAGATTGATGAAGACCTGCTCCATCTGGCCTTCGTCGATTTTTACGAGGCGCAGATCGTCACCGTGGACGATGTCGAGTTCGATGTTCGCGCCGATCAGCCGGCGCAGGAGGTGCGAAAGCTCGGTGAGAATATCGGTCAGGTCGTGCAGACGCGGACGCAGGGTCTGCTGCCTTGAGAAGGCCAGAAGCTGGCGAACCAAATTGGCGGCGCGGTTGGAGTTCTGCTTGATCTGCATGATGTCGCCGAAGGACGGGTCGCCCGGTTTGTGACGCAGGAGCAGCAGGTCGCAAAAACCGATAATGGCGGTGAGCATATTGTTGAAATCGTGCGCGACGCCCCCGGCAAGCTGGCCGATCGCCTGCATTTTCTGGGACTGTACAAACTGTTCCTCCAGCGCCTTTTTCTCGGTCGTGTCGATGAAGTGGAGGACGATGTTGCGCCCCTCCTTGAAACGGCGGGCATGAAGCTCTGTCGATACGGGGCGCCTGGACCCTTTCAGCGTTACGTCCATAGGGCCGGTCGTCTGGCGGCCCTTTTCCGTCAGGCCCAGAGCACTGAGAACCGAAGCGCGTTCTTCGTCTGCCAGAAGGTCACGAAAGTCTGTGCCTTCAATATCGGAGACGCTCGAACCGATCATTCGCGCAAACTCGCTGTTGCAATCTTCTATACGGTTGTCCTGATTGACAAGGATGATCCCTAAAGGGGCTTCCTCGAAAAAGCGATGGAAACGATCTTCGGACGCCTGCAGCGCCTTGCGTATCTCGCGCTCGGCCGTAAGGTCGTGAACGACGGCACGGGTGCGCACCGTTCCGTCATCCATGTGCATGATGCCGTAGTTTACCGAAGCGAGAAAGGTTCGCCCGGCCGGGCCTTTCATCTGCAACTCAACAATCTGGGAAGGAGAGTCTTCCTGCGTCAGCTGGTATGGCGGGGCGCCTTCGGGCGGCGATTCGAGATAGGTATGAAGGCGGCCCTGTGCGAGGAGATACCCCAGATCCTCTCCCAGCCAGCGGGAAAAGGTCGCGTTGGCGAACTGGAACCGGCCGTGTTCGTCTACGGAAAAGAACCCTACGGGTGCGTTGTCGGTGAAATCCAGAAGTTTTTCGCGTTCTTCGCGGACCGCGCGTTCAGCGGTATAGCGCTCAGTCACGTTGTCAATGCGCCAGTGGATGTATCCCGCGTGACCGGCGATGGGCTGCGCTGTGATCTGATACCAGCCTTCGAGGTTTCGAAGATCACAGTACAGTTCGATAGAGTCGGTCAGGCCCCGGTGCGCCTTGTCGGAGAGCGCATCAAGCAAGGCCGAGGCCTTGTCGTTGCTCTCAAACATCGCGGTCAGGCTTTCATAACCGTACTTTTCCTGCTTCCCGCAATTTTCTATAAATTTCTGGTTGTAGTAGAGCGTGTTATCAACGCTGTCGGTAATCAGGCGCCCGCCGCGGCTGCCTTCGAGCACTTCCTTGAGAAGGACCAGTTCGTTTTCCTGCCTGGCCTGAAGATACTGTGCGCGCTTGGCGGCGAAGGCGACAAGGGTGGCGGCGATAAAGACAAATATGGAGATAAAGATCGTCGTGCTGCCGACCTGCGCGACGGAGACGATAAAAATCATCACGACAAGGTAAAGGGCGAGGATCAGGAACACCATGATGGAGCTGATGTCCCTGCCGTCTCCGGGGCCGTGCCGCGCTCCTGTTTTCTTGTGGTGGCGCTCTATGAAATCTTTATGGTCCAGCGTCATGCCTGATTTTTTGCCGTGTCCTTATCACTTGCGGAAATCATTACATAAAGCCGGGGCCATGAATAGCCTCAGCCCGTCAAAAACGCATATAATCCGCGACTTTTAGGCGGTTTTGAAGGTTATTTAAGGGGTTTTCCCTTAAGGCGGTAAACGTAGGAGATCACTTCGGCCACTGCCTTGAAATGCTCCTGCGGTATCATTTCGTCCACTTCGACCGTATCGAAGAGGACACGGGCGAGCGGCGGGTTTTCAAACAGGACGATATCGTGTTCCTTTGCGACCTCACGGATGCGCAGGGCCAGTTCGTCCACGCCCTTGGCCACGCAGACCGGCGCGTTCATCTCCGCCGGGTCGTATTTGAGGGCGATCGAGAAGTGCGTCGGGTTGGTGATCACCACGTCCGCGGTCGGCACTGCCTGCATCATGCGCTGGCGCGCCTTTTCCGCGCGGAGCTGGCGCAGGCGGCCCTTGACCATCGGGTCGCCCTCGGTCTGCTTGTACTCGTCCTTGAGTTCCTGCTTCGTCATCCGCATTTTGGAATAATATTCGTGGCGCTGGTAAACCACATCCATCACGGCAACGACCAGCATCAGGACGAGAATGCCGATCAGCATGCGGGTCACGAGGTATTGCAGTTCGCCCATGGCGGCGGAGGTGTCGAGATCCATGAAATGCTCGAAGCGGTCGAAATACGGGTAGATGATGATCGCGCAGACGGCCCCGACGAGGCTGATCTTGAAAATCCCCTTTGCGAACTCGAAAAGCGAGCGCATCGAAAAAAGGCGCTGGAAGCCTTTTAGAGGAGAAATCTTGCCGATGTCCGGGCGGATGACTTCCGGGGCGATCAGGGGGCCGACCTGCAGGAACGGGCCGAGAAAAGCGGCGGCCAGCAAAAGAAGGAGGGGAAGGAAAAGGATTTTGAGGACGTCCCACCCGACAGCGGAAAGTATAACGGAAAAACCGCCGGGCATGGAGGGCATGTCGTGCGGACGTTCCAGAAAACTCCGCAAGAGGGCCAGAAGGTCCCCCATAACCGGGCCGGCGAGCACCCCGACCATGAGGGTGGCGGCCAGAAGCATGACCCAGTTATTCATTTCCCGCGAGAGCGCGACCTGCCCCCTTTTGCGGGCGTCCTGAATCTTCTTCGGGGTGGGTTCCTCGGTTTTCTGGCTGTCGTCCTGATCGTCGCCTTCGGCCATCGTGTTTTCTCCCCTGCCTGCGGTTACGGCATTGCCGCCCGAAAGAAGACAATCAGGCTGTTTTCATAGAAGTTCAGCCACACCAGAAACAGGGTCGATCCGACCATCATCAGAAGGACCATCGAAAGCAGGATCTGCATCGGCAGGGCGAGCAGAAAAACCTGTACCTGCGGCATGAGGCGGGAGAGGACGCCCATCGCGACGTAGATCAGAAGCGTCAGGACGAGAAAGGGGGTGGCGATCTTCACGGCGACGGAAAAGGACGAGGAGACGGCGCGGACCATGATTTCGGCCATGCTTCCGGTGTCGGGAACCTCGCCGACGGGGAACATGCCGTAGCTTTCGACCATGCCGGTTATCAGGAGATGGTGAAGGTTTGTTTCAAAGAGCAGCAGCACGCCCGTGACCGACAGCAGCGCCCCCATCAGCGATCCCTGAGAGGCGAGGGAGGGGTTGAAGACCTGCGCGTTCGAGAGGCCCGACTGCATGGAGATCAGCATACCCGCCGTGTCCATCGCCGTCATGAACACGCGGGCCACCGTGCCAATCAGAAGGCCTATGACGAACTCTCCGAAGATCATGACGAGGAGCGCGAAGGTGGGCGGCAGAGGCGTTGGCACGTAAGGGAGGACCAGCGGGAACAGGACGAAGGACAGGCCCAGCGCGAGGTGGAGGCGGATGCGTTCGGAGACGAAAGAATCGCCGAGGCCGGGCATAATCATCACCATCGCGCCGATCCGCACGAAGGTCAGGATGAAGGCCAGAACGCCGCCGGCCAGAAACTGTTCGAGCATGGGCTGCATGGTTATTTCCGGTCCCCTGCCCCTTTGTTGATTTTTAACCGCCGATCATCTTGTCGGCCAACGTGTGCATGAACTCGACGAGCGTGTTCATCATAAACGGCAAAAAGAAAAACAGAGAGAGGAAGATCGCCACGATCTTCGGCACGAAGACGAGCGTGATTTCCTGCACCTGCGTGAGCGCCTGTATGAGCGCGATGGTGACACCGACCAGCAGCCCGACCAGAAGAACAGGCAGGGAAATCTGTATGGTAATCAGCAGCGCCTCGCGCACGGTGTCGATGACTTCAGCGTCGGTCATGGGAGAAAGGGTAGCAGAAAGGGCTTAGCGGGACTATGCGCGGAGGGACATTAGGGCGGAGTTATCCCCTTATCTGGGTTTTGCTATGTCCTGAATGGGGCCTAAAATTTTTTCAGCGAAATGAATGACCTTTGGATCGCCCTCTACTTCCCGATGCTTAGTGATAAATTTTTTAAGCTTGAGTGTAAATTCTTCCGGGCAATCCTTGGCCACGGTCTCTGTAAACTCTTCACCTGGGTTGGCACCAAACTTCAAAAACCACATTCCGAACCAGAGATATTCAACACGGTTATCGACGGGCAGGTTCTTTATGTTTTTCTCATACTCGTCGAAGAAAGCCGCCCATGTTCTACCATCGCCAAAGTACGCATGAGCGCTGTTCTCCTGATAACTTCTGTCCCTGTTAGCGATCCGTACAATCTTCCCTATCGACTGCTCAAGTCTGTCCGTATGCGCTCTGTCTTTCTGATTTGCCAGAGCGGACTGGGGCGTGATCGGCAACAGCAGAAAAAAGCCCAATATAAGACGGCGGAGCGTTTTTACTTTCTGGAAGCGGGAATGGATCATGCGACCGGACTCTACCACATTCATTGCCTTATGCCCTAATCCTGTATTCCCCTTACAAAACAAGTAAAGCGCAGAAAAAACCAGATACGCACTAAATCGGCATGCGCATGATGTCCTGATAGGCGGAGACGAGGCGGTCGCGCAGAGCCACGACGGTTTGCAGGGCGAGCTCGGCCTGGGTTACGGCCTGGACGACTTCGGTGACGTCGGCTTCGCCGGTGACGGCCTTGGCAGACATTTTCTCGCCCGCCTTGATCGTGTCGACCGTGTTTTCCAGCGATTTTTGGAGGAAGTCGGAGAAGGTCACGCCGCCGTCTTCCTGAGCGGAGACCTTGCCCGCGGCCTTCGCGCCGACATTCAGCGAGTTTCCGTAGGCCTTGGCGGCGAGGTTGCTGTCAAAAATCTTATCGGCTGGCATTACGGGGAACTCCCAAGATGTTCATATTCTACCCTGTCCTTACGCCCTTAGCAAATCAATCGTGCGGAGAATCATGCCGCGCGCCTGTTCGATCAGGCCGAGATTGGCTTCGTAGGAGCGCTGCGCCTCGCGCATGTCCATCATTTCCACCAGCATATTCACGTTGGGCGTTTTAACATAACCGTTGGCATCGGCCGCCGGGTGGTCGGGCATGTATTGCAGGGTGAATTGCGGGTTTTTCTCTACACCGATCTTGTCCACCTTGACCAGTTCGACGCCGGTGGCGCGGTCGAGTTCGTTGGTGAAGCTGATGGTCTGGCGGCGGTAAGGATCGGAGCCGGCGGTTTTTCCGGTCGTATCCGCGTTGGCGACGTTTTCGGCGATGACGCGGACGCGCGCGCCCTGCGCCTTCATACCGCTGGCTGAAACCATCATTGCGCCGAACATATCCGAACTCATGGGTTCTCTCCTTCCCTAGTTCCTTAAATTATCTCGCCCCGAGAGCGATTTTCATCATGCCGACCTGCTTCTGATAAACATTCAGCATGAGGTTGTAATCCATGACGTTGCGGCCCGCGCTTAAGAGCTGTTCCTCGATAATGACCGCGTTGCCGACCGGGGCGACTTCGTACACTTTTTTCTGGTCGCGTTCGCCCGCCGCGCCGGGTTCGCCGGAGGCGCTTCCTAAATGCCGGGAGTCCGTCGTGGCGGGTCTGACGTTGCCTGCGCCCTCTTCGGAGACGCCCTTGAGAATCGAGCCGAAATCAACGGGCTTGAGGTCGCGCGGGCGATAGCCGGGCGTGTCGGCGTTGGCGATGTTTTCGGCGATGACCTTATGGCGCTGGGACAGATAGTCCAGTTTCGCGCCGATCGCCTTAAAGAGAGCTATGTCTTGTCCTGACATGAGGGAACCCCTAAAGTTATACTCTAAAGCTTACTCCGGCCCCTTTGGGGCTTGCGGGATACCTTGCAGGATACGTGCCAATGACGGATTTTTTCGATGACGGGGGGGATGCGGCGGATAAAGACCCGCTAAAGCCTTTGAATTCCTCAATAATTCCGAAAGACAAGACTGCCGTAGCCCTGAAGGACTCGATGGGCGGGAAAAAAGTGCCGCGTATTGCCGCCGCCGGGCGGGGCTTGCTGGCCGAAAAAATCCTCGAACTGGCCCATGAAAACGGCATTCATATCCGCGAAGACGGAGATTTAGCGCAGCTTTTGGCCAAAATAGAGCTGGATAGCCCTATTCCCAGCGAAACATTTCCGGCCGTTGGGGAAATCCTTTCGTATGTGTACCGGGCCAACGGGCGGCGCGATCCTTTTGACACGGAGAAGAATTTAAGCGAGAATAATTCCATAACGGATTGAAATCGGGGGGAGAATGAGCGTTGATCAGACGGCTGTCGAGAGTTTCGAACGCGAGATTGACTCGATTTCGCAAGTCATTACAGAGGCTTTCGATACGCTTAAGACCAAAAAAGCGCCCGTCTTAAACGGGCTGGCCGGACGTATTGACGCGTTATGCGACCGTGTGGGGCGGCTTGACGCTCCTACAGCGAAGTTCCTGCAACCGCTTATCGCGGGCGTCATCAGATCTCTGGATGAGTTGGCCGTCGAGCTTGAACATTATCAGGCCGGCCTCGGCAAAGGGGAAGCCATTCCATGATCATGGATTTTATCACCCGCAGAAGGGCCTACTGGATGCTGCGCAACGGCCGGAATTTCAAGGGTCTGTTCAAGTTGATCAAGCCCTATGTCCTCAACAAGGACCCCGATGCGCTTTATATCTATTCCTGCTTTACCCTGCCGGAGTGGAACGAAGACGAATCCACCTTTTTCAAACGACGTTTCAAGTATGTCCGGCATGCGGCGAAGGCCGGGCATCTGGATGCGCTTCACGAAGTGGGGCTGATCTACCATACAGGGTTCGGCGGGGTCGAGCAGGACAAGCGCAAAGCCGCGCAAATATTCAAAGCTGCCGCGGAGAAAGGGCACGCGACGTCCAAGCTTTATTACGGGCTGGACCTGTTTTACGGGTCCTGCGGGATTGAAAAGGACGAGGGCCTAGGGATAAGTTATGTCACACAGGCCGTGGACGAGGGCGTCAAGGATGCGCGTTATACCCTTAACAAGCTTCTCAAGCTTGTCGAGATCGAAAAGCAGAAGAGCGTTTCATGAGCGAAGATCTTTACCTTGATTTCGGGCGCATGATCGCCGCCCTGCTGTTCGTCATCGCGCTGATGGGCGGTCTATCCCTTATCCTTCGCAGGCTTGGACTTTCCGGGCCTGCACCTGCACACAGCGGGCGCAAGCGGCTCAAGATTATCGAATCCCTGCCGCTTGATGCGCGGCGGCGTCTGGTGCTGGTCCAGTGTGACGAGGCGCAGCACCTTGTGATTATCGGACCCGGAGGCGAGACGGTTATCAAAACCGATATTCGGCCCGCCGAGAACGCCCATGATCCGGAGCAGGCCCGTCCCGCCAACGACCCCGGAGGTTCCGGACGAGCCCTGCACTCCCCCTCGCCTGTGGATGCTTCCGGCAAATCCTGAGGCTTGTCTTTTTCCCGTCCGCTTGCCCGTGTAGGATTCCGGGAAACGGATTATGTCATGATTCCTTCACGGGCAAAATTTCGCCACTCCTTCTGCTTTCAGGCACTCCCCTTTCGGATGCGCCTTTTTTTCGTCTTGATGCTGGCGCTTACCGTTTTCGCTCTTGGCCAGTTTTTTGTTACTTCTCCGGCCATGGCTCAGGCGATTTCCATAGATTTCGGGTCTGAGGGAGACGGAACGGTCAGCGGACGGCTGATCCAGATCGTCGCCGTGATGACCGTCCTGTCGCTCGCGCCTTCGATTCTGATCATGATGACCTGTTTTACGAGGATCATCGTGGTTCTGTCGTTCCTTCGAACGGCGATCGGGATCCAGCAGACTCCTCCCAATACGGTTATCATTTCTCTGGCGCTTTTCCTGACGTTTTTTATCATGACGCCGACCTTGCAGGCAGCGTACGAATCCGGGGTGAAGCCCCTGATGGAAGAGGAGATCGACGAAGTTACGGCGTTTGAACGCACTACAACGCCATTCAAGCGTTTTATGCTGGATAACACGCGGGTCAAGGACCTTGAACTTTTTGTGGACCTAAGCAAAGCCGGGCCGTTCGACTCACCTGACGCGATCCCGCTTCAGATCGTCATCCCCTCTTTCATGATTTCCGAGTTGCAGCGCGCGTTCGAGATCGGATTTATGCTGTTCTTGCCGTTTTTGATTATCGACCTCGTGACGGCCTCGATCCTTATGTCGATGGGGATGATGATGCTGCCTCCCGTTACCGTCTCGTTACCGTTTAAAATAATCTTTTTTGTCTTGGTGGACGGATGGAGTCTGGTGGCGGGTTCCCTGATCCAGAGTTTTGATTCGGGAGTCCCCCATCCCTAGAATAGCTTGCCCCGTCTGGGACAGGGACCAAATCAGTTGCAATGTAGGGAAACCTGCCGGTTGAACGGATAATAAGGACCATTAACATCATAAGAACCGCGCAAAGGAAAAGAAGTAGTACAGATGCTGCGTCCTGGAGAAGCTTTTCTTTTTGTTTTCTGTAATTTTTCCGGGAAGCTAACACGATGGCCTCGTTTATAATCGCGGCAACTTCGTGATCTTCTATTTCGCGCGACTTTTTGGCCCCCTGATCAGAGCCTCCAGCTTCTATTCGATCTTCTGGTCCGTCTCCGACAGATTCCTTGCTGTCAATCATCGGCTTTTATCTCATTTACGTTTTGTTTCCGTCTCCGGGGCTTGAGGGGCTATTATATCGTCTGATTTGTATGCGTTCAAAAATTCCTTAAAAAGATCTACTTCCGAGACTACGGACATCAGGGTTTCACGGTCAGCCAATACAGCGTTGCGACGCTCCCTCGTTATCACTTCGAACTGGTGCGCTTTTGGCGTTTTCACCATGAGGGAACCGTATTTCTTTCGCAGACTGGCGATGGCGATCCGGTCATTCGCGAGATTCAGCGCTACGGCCAGATTCATGATAATCTGCGTCTGCTGCTCGGAAAGCGGTTCCGCGCCGAGGGACTGGCCTTCGAGGACCTGGTTGAGCGCATCAGCCGCCTCCGCCCAAAAACCGGCCTGCCATGAAATATCGGCGCGAAGGCGGTTTACATCGGATGTCGGTTCCATACCCTTCAGGATGTTCAAAGCCTGCTGCGCCCGGTTGTCCTGAGCGTTCGCCCTGGCGCGCAGGAGCGTCATTTCATATTCCGTTCTGTCCCTTTCCTGCCCCGGAAGCGCCAGTTTTACCGGGTTTTCCAGCTTGCTTAGTGTTCTGAGCGCTTTTTGCGGCTGGCGGTCCAGCAGGTAGACCACGGCAAGGCGTTTTCC
This sequence comes from Rhodospirillales bacterium, assembly GCA_020638365.1. Classification (GTDB taxonomy): domain Bacteria; phylum Pseudomonadota; class Alphaproteobacteria; order Micavibrionales; family Micavibrionaceae; genus JAGNKE01. Next base: position 94,779 of record JACKIQ010000001.1, read on the forward strand.
AACACGGATTAAATCCTCCCCTTTCAAACGTTTATTGACCTGATTTTCCAGTATTTCCGAAGCGCGGCCAAGAAGGTCGGCCTTGACCAGATGCTCAGCGAGCATGCGCTCGATCTTGTCGCCTTCAGCGCCCGGCGGGTTGAGTTCCCTGAACTGTTCAAAAAGAGCGACGGCATCCAGCGCGGAGAGTTTTTCAAGGTCAGGCCCCATATAAAGATCAGTGAAGGCTTTGCGCATATCGGCGGCGACCCGACGGGCGAGTTCCGTGTTCCCCGACACTTCGGACGCATCACGCATAATTGTCAGCCCCTTCACATATTCCTTTTTGCGGAAATAGGCGTCCCCCAGCCAGTAATTCACCAGCCCCTCAATCTCGTCACCGCGCCAGGCGTAGCGAAGGCGTTCGAGACGGTCGATGACTTTTTCCGTCGGTATCGCCCCGGATTCGTCAAGCAACCGCGTAACAGCCAGCCCTGCCTTCACGCGGTAGAGGTCGTCCTGCCCCTCTTCAAGTTTTTTCCATGTATCTATGGCCTTTTGCCTTTGCCCCTTCTGACGGGCCGATTCTCCACGCAGATAATCGAGCGCCGCCTCCATAGGCGCATTCAGATCCGCCTTGTAATGTTCAATGAGCGCGAGAAGCTCATCGGCCTTATCGACTTCACCGGCCCGCAGCAGGACCTCCGAGAGAACGAGAGCGAGACGGCGGCTTACCTGCCCCGGATATTCATAGAACGGGCCAAACTCAAGAGGCATGACGTCTATAGCCTGCTGCCAGTCGCCCAGATCGGCCAGAACGTATGCTTTCCAGTATCCAACCTCTTCATATTTTTCGAGTTCCGGGCGTTGGAGATAAGCCAAAGCGACATCGGTTTTACCGTCAAATGCATTCGCCATCCCCCGTAACGCCACGTATTCGGGGTTTTTTGCCATGTCAGGAAGCTCCTGTACGGCAAACTCCAGAAAGCCCAATGCTTCAGCGCCCATACCGCTGAGAAGGTAAGCCTTGGCCAGCGCGATCAGATCCTCTGCGCGGCTGCTTTTCGAATATAGCGGCAGTTCCGCAAGAACAAGGTTGGTGTTTTTATCCAGAGATTCAAACGGGATCCTCTGCCATTGCGAAAAGTTGAAAATCTTCGGCCCCTCAGGTTTTGAGCTTTTATGCGGAGATTTTCTAAATTGCTCCTCAAGGGCCGCGTCTTCGACCAGCTTTTCAGGCAGGACAGCCAAGCCGCCGGGACGCGTTATTTCCACTCCCTCTTCGGTGATTCTGACCTCCAGATTGTCGACTTTCGGACGGATCGCCATACCCACTATGGAATGCAGGATCGTGAAGTCGACAAAATCATATTGCTGACCTACAAACTGAGCCGAGTCCCTGACGGTTACGATCTTTAGCGTCCGGCCTGATAACGGATCGACCGTTTCGAGGACTGCGGTTGCATCCTTGACGGGCCAGACGATTTTTCCGCCACGCGAGAAATTTCCGCTCCTGGTGACGCGCTCCGGCTCTACAGGTTTTTCCGTCGTCTGTTGCTTATCGAAAATAATTTTCCAGGAAAGTTCTTCGCCCTTGGAGCGCACGTTATAGCCCGAGGGATAGGATGTCCGGAAAACCTGCCCTCCGGTCAGAGGCGCGTTCACAAAAGGCGCGAATATGTGAGGAGTTTTGCTGTTTACCACAGGTTCGAGATGGCGCGATTCTTGATCAGTCACAAACCAAAGTTCGCCCCCCTGTTCAAAGACGGACAAACCGACCGCCGACGTTGACGTAACGGTCAGAACATGAAGAGCGGACGGATCGGCCTTAATTTGCGGGGACGGCGGAACAATTTCAGGTTTTGCTTCCTCCTTTACCTTGAGTTTGGGAACCGGGGTTATACTTTCGTTGTCTTTCGGTTCTGGCTGCGGTTCGTGTTGCTCCGAGGGCTCCGGCGAGGGTTCCGAATGTTTGTCATGAGCGACAGGCGCCTGCGCCGTTTCCGCTTTTTGTCCGTGTTTTTGTTCGTGCCGGTCCTCGCCCTTGTTTTCCGGCACGGACGGCATCTCCTGTTCTGCCGTGTGAGCGGCGGTTTTGGCTACAGTTTCTGGCTGCTCAGGCTCTTTGTGTTCGGGCTTTTCCGGTTCTGCCGGCTGATTGTCGATCGGCGGCGGCTTGGCCAGGGCGGATGTCTCGGGTATGAGTTCGTATTTCAGCCCGTTCGATTCGTATTCGCCGGGCGGCAGGGAATGGGGCAGTTCTCCTGCGATTTTTTGCTTCTCCTCAGGTTTTTCTTCGGATTCCGGATTAACTGTCTCGTTTTTTTCTTCGGCTTTGCCCTGCATATCTGGATGAGAACCCTGCTCCTGCCCGGCAGTTTGCGCAATCTTTTGCGGCGGTTCCTTCTTTTCAGGTTTTTCCTGTTCCGGTTTTTTGGGGGGAAGCGGGGCCGGTTCCGCTTTCGCTGTTTCTGTCGGCTCTTCCTTTTTTTCAGGTTCCGCCTTATGTCCCGGATTATAGACATCAACAACAAAACGGTTCCCCAAAAGGCTAAAGGCTTTTACCTCACTGGCCTCGGGGACGATCATGGACACGATCAGGGGATCGTTTTGAAGCACGCGGAAGCCCGTGACATTTTTCAGTTTCGAAGGATCAAAACCCGACAGATCGACCGAACCGGGCTCCTTGAAGCGAATAACCAGAAGGTTTTCGCGACTTTCGTCTATTTCATACCCGACATTGCGGCCCCAATCAAAGACCACACGCGAAAACGCCTCGTGCCCCCCCGATCTCACCATGATTTTCTGCTGGGCAAAAGATGGCCGGGGGTACGCACAAGAGAGTAAGCAGAACAGGAATGAAAAGCCGAATAAAAACAATCTTTTCATGACATCAAGTTGCCATATGGATTGACGGGGGTCCAGTGCCTTCGGGCCTCTATTCGATAACAAGGAGTTCACGCTCCAGACCGTTATCCCGTGTAATGACAACATCTATACTGTCATTCGGGGTTTCGCCCGGTCCGGCCTCCAGTGGCGGGGCGGCCCGTGTTACGATATCCTTCGCATAGCCCGCGCTGCTCAGACGATTTGCAGCCTTCACAGCATTGTCCAGAGAATCGCGCCACGTCGGGCCGTGACCGATTATTTCTACACGGTTTTTAATACGGCCTATAGTATCGGTCAAAATACTCAGGGCGGCGCGGTTTTTAGCGATACGCTCCCTTTCTTTTTCCTGTTGGAGAGTCAGCGGCTGCTCCGGGGTCTGCGCTTCCGGGGACGATTTTTCACCGGAATCAAGGAATACGTCACCGGGCAGCGCAATTACCAAGCGGTCGCTGAGATTCGTGATGGAATAATTTGTAATTTCGCGTTCACGGAATCCTTGCTGGATCAGGCTTCTCAGGTAGGGGAGACTCAGGGCACGGTCGAGGTTTATTTTTTCAATGCTTATTGTGGTCTCAACAGGACCGGGGCGATATGGTTTGGCCTGAGTTTTCGAAAACTGGCTGCTGAGGGCTGTTGAAATTTCTTCCCATTTATCCTCTTCGGGAACGGACATGGAGTAAAGCAGGACGAAGAAAGTCAGCATCAGGGCAATGACGTCCGTGAAGGTAATCAGCCAGAGCTTGACCTCCTCTTCCACCACATCCTCGATTTTCTGCATGTAGGGGCTCTGGCGGCGAGAACGACCTGATCCCGCTTCACCCCCGCCTGCTCCTTTGTGCGTTCTCCACGTTCCGCTCAGTGCCGACATCAGAGGGGTTCTCCCTTTTCCTGTCCGGGGGCGGGTTCATAGGGTTCATCGCGGCGAAAAAAAATGTCAATAAAACCGTTTTCTCCCTTTTGCAAGCCTGTCCCCAACAAGGGGCCGGGGATGCCCGCGGATTGCAGGGAATTAGCAAAAGAGCTGACCAGAGCCGTTTTTTCGGACAAAAAAGCGGGGCTGCGTTCGATCAAGGAAACGGGATCATCCGGCACATCCAGCAGCATATCCATACGGTAGGGAACGCCGGAAGATTGAGATTGCAGGAGGGCCACAAGCATCGGTAAAAACTTTCCCCTTTCGCCTTCTGAACCCTGTTTATTTTCGTTTTCGGACGAGAGGCCCGAAAAATCTATTCCTGTTTCAAAGGAGCGAACCGGCATGCGGATACGCATCATATTTCCCAGCCGGTTGCGCTTGGCCTGCACGCCCGGAATGTGCGCCGAAAACAGAGATTCTATCCGTTCAAGCGTTTCACCTTCCCCATGGTGCGTTTCCGGTACGATTTCATCAAGGGGGGCCTGGCCCTGCTCCGTGGTGGTGTTGGAAAAGGCAAGCGATAGGCTTTGCATGACGGGACGGGCCTTCGTATCGTCAAAACCGGAGTTGCCATTCATTATGATAAAGAACGACAGGAGCATCAGAAACAGGGAGAGGGAGAGATACTGGTTGGCCATCGCGGTCCCGCTTAACGGTTTTTCCCTAAGCGCATGTTACACCGGTTCGAAAAAAAAGGCGAACCGTAAACGGTCCGCCTTCGCATGTACTCAGGAATAATATGTACCAAAACTCATTAACCCAGTGGTACGCAGAGTACGCGAAGCAAGTGACGTGTGTGTCTGTAAAACAGAGAGGTACGCAGAGAAAACCTATACCGCTTATTGCCCGTCGAGTTCGGCCAAAAGCTTGTCGATATCGTCCTGAGAGACAGCCTGTTCAGGCAATTGCGGGCCGTTAAGGAGCCGCTCGTCTCCTACGCGCGTATCATCGTCGCCCGTAATATTGCCCGCCCTGTCACCCAAGAGGGAGATGAGGCGCTCGACGCGCTCCTCGATGCTCCGCAAAGTGGTGATAACCTTTGTAATCCGCTGCCCGGTTATATCCTGAAAGGAGCAGGCTTCAAAAATCTTCATGACTTCGGCGTTGATTTTATCGGCCACTTCTCCGGTTACGTCCCCTGCCGCGGTCTGAATCGCATCGCAAGCATCCATGATTTCGGCTGTGGCCTCGGCGGTAGCCGTCACGACCGCATCAAGCTCGTCCGTGGCTGTGGGAATATCTTTTCTTTTTATATCCCCCGGACGGGCAATCGAGATTTCCTGTCTTGATTCCTCAATGACGCGCTTGAGTTCCAGTAACTCGTTAAACATGGAATCCCGCGTCTGGGTACTGGCCTGCTCGACCTTGTCGAGCATCGTGCCGATGATTCTGACCAGCCTGTCGCGCTTGGAATCACCCTCTACCGTGTTCGTGATCTGTTCAGCCGTCGTGTTCATCTTGAATGCTCCGCTCTTCCCTTTGCCGTGTGCGACACCGTTTTCCTAGAACTCTCCCAAGACCGCGGCGATCTTGGTTTTGAGCGTCTCCGCGTTGAACGGTTTTACGATATAGTTATTCACACCCGCCTGTTTTGCCGCAACGACGTTTTCGGTTTTGCTTTCCGCCGTCACCATGATGAAAGGCACGTTTTTATACGCCGCCTCCGATCCCCGCACCTGCTTGAGCAATTCTAGGCCGGTCATCGGCTCCATATTCCAGTCGGAAATCACAAGGCCGTAATTCTTGCCCTTTATTTTCTCCAGCGCCGCCGTTCCGTCCGTGGCTTCGTCAACGTTATTGAACCCCAGCTGCTTGAGCAGGTTCTTGATGATCCTGAGCATCGTCGTGTAATCGTCCACGATCAGGACATTGATATTTTTATCTACCGCCACGGTTTTTTCCTCCTCTTACGAGTGCAGTGGTTTTATGCCCGGAATAACTTAGAAAACTCTGAAACTCGTGATGTTTCGTAATCGCATTATGGCCGGAAAAGGTTAACGCAAAGTAAGCATCCCATGAAAAATCAGATTTAGTGCTGAGTCGCGCGAAAACGCATCTTATTTTAGCCCGTAGCCGGCCTGAATAAAAACAACATAAAAAAGTTTTCCAAAGAAGCATTCCCCCGTATGGAAAAAATCAGATATCTAGCTCACGGCCCGTTCAGTTGCCCTGAGGAAGGGACGGGAGCTGTTTTTGCTGAGCAAGCATGATGGTCACTGTACGGGCCCGTTCCGGGTTCATAGCCGCCAGGATCGGGGAAAGCTTTCGTTCGGACATGTTCGAGACGACCTCGATCAGAATATCAATATCCAGCGTGTCGAATATCCGGGCGGCATCCTTAGGCTTCATCCCTTCATACACTTTTACGAGGCTTTTTACACGGTTTTGCTCTTCTTCGGACTGCTTCTCCAGAAGACCTTCGATTTCCGTCTTCAGACGGGTGAGTTCCTTGTATTTACGATCCAGTTCCCGCTCTGCCGCCTTGAGAAGGGCCTCACGCGCGCGGAGGTCTTTTTCCATTCCATCCAGCTTCGCCCGGCGTGCCGCCATATCCTCCACCACTTCCTTTCTGGCGTCAGACAGTCCGATTTCGGCATCGCCGGCGTCTTTCCATTCGGGCATTTTTGCATTGTTATCTTCGTATACGAGAGGTTTCTTTCCGTCGGATGATACGCTGCTTTCAGGGGCGTGGGGTTCTTTGCTCTCCCCTTTCCCCGTTCCTTCGGCAGAATGAGCCTCTGCGCCGGCTTCGTTCTCATGGCCGGACTCATCGCCGGCTAAAGGGGCGTACAAGTCCTCCAAAGACCTTTTTTCTCCGGCATAAGCCGAACCGGAAACTCCTCGAAGGCCGGAGACAACCTCGGTCAGCTTCAGGGTAAAACTTAAAAAGGCTACGATTATAAGAGCCAGCAAAAGCCGGTTCGGAGTTATGGCGGGGGACATCAGCTCCGCCCTCCGCTCACGGGTTTACGCTTGTTTTTTTGAAGGGCAAAAAAGAGCTCGCGCTCGGCCTGACTCTGAAGAGACGGCGGGATCGGAGATTCCTCTTCATCCTCTTCCTCAAAGGCATCCTCGAAACCTTTGTGTCTTTCTTCTTCCTTCTTGACGGCTTTTTTTGCCGGTGACTCCTGAACTTCACGGTCCTGAATAAAGAAGGAGGGAAAACTCGCTTCTTCTTCGGTATTTTCGTTCGTGGCCTTGATCTTAACGGCTTCCTGTTTTGCGTCTTGCCGTTCCGCAGGTTCCGGTCTGGCACTCTTTGCGGGAGGCTCCTGCTTTTGCCTTGGAGGGGGAGCGGCGGTCCGGGGCGCTTTGTAGGGGGCACGGCTATCCATATTTTCAGCAATTTTTCGGTTTTTTTCTGCGAGGTCTTCGAGCCGGTTGGCCATGTTGCCACTTGCCTCGTTGACCATGCGCAATTCATCGACCGTTTCGCGGGCATGGCGAATCATGTCTTCGAGATTTCCCGCTTCCTCGTTCCCCGTCTCCCGTAGTTTTTTGATTGACTGCTCGGCTTGCTCTATACTGGTTACCAGTTTTGAGACCACACGTTCGAAATCGTCGCGATGTTCGCGGAAGCTGCTGAGCGAAGAATAAAGGCGCATGGCATAAAATATAGTCGTTCCCAGAAGGGCCGCTATCAACATATCCAGAAGTAAAGCCAGAACACCCAACATCAGGATTCCGTCTCCTGTTCAGGTTCGATGTATTTGTCGATCATCACGGCGATATTGCCCCGTCGCTGCCCGACCGGACCCTTAAACATCGGGAAATGACCGCACCGCATTTCAAGCTCCTCCTCAACCCGGGTTGTCAGGAAAATCTGGTCTCCTTTTTTCCAGTTGAGCATTTCTCCTAGCGGTACGGTTATTTCGCCCAGAATTGCCTGTATCTGGACATCCGTCTTGTAGAGCTCCTGCGTCAGGTGGGTTTCCCATATGGAGTCGCGTCCGAACTTTTCGCCCATGAACATCTGGAGCAGAAGTTCGCGGATAGGCTCCAGCGTGGCGTAGGGAATAAGAATTTCCGCCCTGCCCCCGCGGTCGCCCATGTCAATGCGCAGCCGGGCGAGAACACAGGCATTGCCGCCTTGCGAAATCGTGGCGAAGCGCGGGTTTGTCTCCATCCGGTCAAGGTTAAACGTTACCGGGGAAAGCGGATCAAACGCCGAAGAGAGATCACCGAGGATCACGTTAATCATGCGTTCGACAAGCTTGCTCTCGATGGTCGTATAAGGCCGCCCCTCCATGCGGATAGAGGGCGTTCCCTTCCGGCCTCCGAGAAGAACGTCTACAATCGAGTAGATCAGAGCACTGTCGGTGACCAGAAGGCCGTGATTGTCCCATTCCTCCGCCTTGAAGACGGACAGCATGGCCGGCAACGGGATGGAGTTCATGTAATCGCCGAATCGAACCGTAGAGACCTGGTCCAGCGACACTTCTACATTATCGCTGGTCAGGTTGCGCAGAGTTGTGGACATCAGGCGCACGAGGCGATCGAAGACGATATCGAGCATCGGCAGGCGTTCGTAGTTCACCATCGCCGAGTTTATCAGGGCCATGACGCCGGACGTTTCGGCCCCCAGACCCGTATCGTCATCGAACCCCAGAAGGCTGTCGATTTCCTCCTGATTGAGTATCCGGGTGCTTCCTCCCTCGCCTGCCTCATCTGTGCTTGGCACGCTGTCGGCCTGCTCATCCCCGCCGCCGTCAGAGGGATCGTCTTCGGCCATGTTCTCCCACTGCTCCATCATGGCGCGTTCTTCGGGGCTCATTTTTTCCAGCTCTTCAGGAGAAATTGTGTCACTCATATTCTTGCATTCCCGATAACTGTTTTCCTCTCACGCGCAAAACGGCGCAAAGACACCCTGCGCCACTTATGGACCAATCATACCCGGAAAATATAGCAAAAATCGTTCCGGTGTGAACAGGGCTCCGGGTTTTGCCCTTTTGTTCCTATTGAATCAGGATTTCCTGAAAAAGAACATCCTTGATTTTTTTAGGGGCGGCGGCCTGATTTACCCTTGAAAGAAGCTCCATCTGGAGCCTGTATATTCCCGCTGAGCCGCGCAGGTCACGTACACGCAGTTCACGCAAATAGGTCTGGAACTGATCGACCACGCGAGGCGTGACGGCCTCCACAGCCTCCTTGTCGGCGGGGTTTTCCAATTCAAGCTGGACGGTTAAACGCAAGTAGCGCGGCGTTCCGTCATCGCTTTCCAGATTTACGATCATGGTGGGAATTTCGATAAAGGAACCGCCGGCACCGCCATGGCCGCCCTCTTCCCCATGCCCTCCGCCGTGCCCGTCATCGGCTGCGGCTTCGCCGTGACCGCCCTCTTCGCCGTGTTCGCCTTCGGCTGCCGGAGCCTTTCCCAGAAGAGAGTCCAGCATCCCCGTGAAATAGAGGCCGGCTCCGCCGCCCAGAAGCAATACAACGGGCACCGCGATCATCAGGATCTTTTTCTTACCTGAACCGGCGGCGGCTCCCTCTTCACCTTCCGCGCCTTCAGCGCCTTCCGCTTCCCCTTCTTCCTTGGGTTGTTCGTCGTCTTCTTCGGCCATAATTATCCACGTTTATTCACAGGTCTTTGCGTTTTGAGTACCACGTACGCAGAGAATGGAGGCTTGATTATACGCCAAGTTCCCTCGTCCGTCTAAGGGGCGCACCCAATATGGCTCAAGTATCCATAGGGAATTTCGCCTTCATTCCGGGGGCATATTTTTCCGGATATACTTTCCGGCAGTTCCGGAAATCACAAAAGATCCGGGTTCCTACCGGCCAACGCTATTCCACTCATCCCCTTGCTTTACATTACCTTTTTTGGATTGGCACGATCCATGCATTTTCTTTCACGAATATGCGGGCCAGACTGCAGACGGCCCGGCAAGGATGTGTACCTATGGAAAACTCTATTTATCTCGGCCTGTCCAGACAGCTTACGCTTCAGACCAATCTGGATATCGTGGCCAATAATATCGCTAACGTGAACACGAACGGGTTTCGTGCGCAAGCTCCCATGTTCGAAGAATATCTTTCCGATCCGCGCGGCAATGGCGATCCCCTGTCCTTTGTCGTCGATTACGGACAATATAACAATACCTCTCCCGGATCACAGGCTCAGACCGGAAATCCCTTTGACGTTGCCCTTAACGGTCCTGGATTCCTTACGGTTCAACTGCCGGACGGCAGTCTCGGCTACACGCGCGACGGGCATTTCGATAAGACCGCCGAGGGTACGCTTGTCACGGCGGGCGGTCTTCCTGTCGTCGGTTCGGGCGGGCCGATTACCGTGCCGAAGGATTCGACGGATTTCATCGTCGACCAGCGCGGGGCGATTTCGGACCAGAACGGTCAAATCGCGCGGCTGGACGTCGTTGAATTCGCCAACCTGCAATCTCTGAAACCGAAGGGAAACAACGCCTACAGCAGCACAGAAACCCCGATCGAAGCTACCAAGACACGCGTTGCACAAGGGTTTCTTGAAGGATCGAACGTGCAGCCCGTCGTTGAAACGAACAGAATGATCAAGATCCTTCGGCAGTTTCAGGCGGTGCAAAGGATGCTGGACGCCGAGCATGAACGGCAGCGTACGGCCATCCAGAGGCTTACAGGTGGACAATGATAGTTCATGAATACCGTTTATCTTAAAGGAGTAAAAAGATGAGATCACTGGATATCGGCGCTACTGGCATGATGGCCCAGCAGACCAACGTGGACGTTATCTCCAACAACATCGCGAACATGACCACCAGCGGCTACAAACGCCAGAGGGCAGCTTTCGCCGACCTGATCTATCAGAACCTCAACCGTCCGGGGACCACATCTTCGGATGCCGGAACAACGGTCCCTTCCGGCCTGCAACTCGGTCTTGGCGTGCGCACGGGCGCGGTCTACCGGGAACATTCGCAAGGGCCTATCGAAATTACGGATAACGATCTCGACCTTGCACTCACGGGCCGAGGGTTTTTTCAGGTCGACCTGCCCAACGGCGATACGGCCTATACGCGGGACGGGACGTTCCAGATCAACGAGAATGGCGAAATCGTGACCGTTCAGGGTTATCTGGTCCAGCCTGGCATTACGATCCCGGCCAACGCCACGGGGATTGACATCAGCGAGTCCGGCGAAGTTCAGGTTTCGATCGCCAACCAGATAGCAACCACAAATCTTGGACAGATTCAGCTTGCGGATTTTATCAACCCTGCCGGCCTTGAAGCCATCGGAGATAATTTCCTTCTGGAAACCGACGCGTCGGGGTCGCCTGTCGTCGGGAACCCGAACTCCGAGAATTTCGGGGCCATCCGGCAAGGGGCGCTCGAACGTTCAAACGTCGACGTGGTATCCGAGATTACCGAATTAATTACCGCGCAGCGCGCCTACGAGATGAACTCAAACGTCATTTCGACCAGCGACGAGATGCTGCTGACGATCACGCAGCTTCGATAGGAAGCCCTAGTTTAGAAGGCAAGGAGAGAGGCCGATGAAGATCATTTCCGATACCACCTTGAGCAAAGCGCAGAGCGTACGGCGGGTGCTTGGGATCGTGGCAATCGCCGCGATGCTGGCCCTGCCCGTACGCGGCTCGCTGGCGATGGGATTAAAGGAAAATGTCGTCGTATCGAACAATACGATTACTCTGGGAGATATTTTTTACGGTCTTGAGAGGGATGAGGACCGGGTTCTAGGCGTCTCACCGCGCCCCGGACAGGATATGGTTCTGAACGCCCGAACATTGCTTCGTATTGCGATCGCCCTTGATCTTCCATGGCGCCCCACTAGTTCAAGCGAACAGGTTGTTATCCGCCGGGACGCTACAATCATCGGGCAGGGCGCGATAGAGGACTACCTGAAGAAGGCCATTTACAATGAGGGCTTTACGGGCGATTTCACCGTCCGAATCCCGCCCGATTACAGCCAGATCGTCCTGCCCCGCGACGAACCGGCAAGCCTTGAGGTTACGCGGGTTGCGCTCAACCGTATAAAGAATACCTTCGAGGCAACCGTTGCCGCACCATCGGCCGACAACCCGATCCAGAAATTCCAGCTTAGCGGGACCATCCATCCGCTGATTTCCGTTCCAGTCCTGAAAGAGAATATCGAGAACGGGCATGTCATCGGGGCGCGCGACATCGAATTTATACAGGTCCGGGAATCCGATTTCGTCAACGGGACCATCGTTGACGAGCAGTCGATGATCGGAATGACCCCGCGGCGTTTTATTCTGGCCGGAAGGCCGCTGCGGTCGGGCGATATGGTCGCGCCGAAAATCGTTTCCCGGGGTGATCTTGTGACGGTTCTTCTCAATCAGGGGCCGCTTAGCCTGACGGCCAAGGGAAAGGCGCTTGAGAACGGCGCAAAGGGCGACGTTATCCGCGTGGTGAACGTATCGAGCAATGTGACGATCGAGGCGCTGGTCACGGGGGTAAACGAAGTTCGGGTCGATTCCCGATAGAGAGCAATTCACGATTTATAACTGTGTAACATTGAAGACGAGGTGTCGGTATGCGTAAGACTAGAACAGGAAATATCAGGGGCCGGAGGTTGGCGGTGTGCGTGGCGACGGCTGCGCTTCTGAGCGGGTGCGCGACTGCGGATAAACTCTCCAAGGTTGGAAAAGAGCCGGAAATGTCGTCCATATCCAACCCCGTGACACAGGATAATTACCAGCCGGTCAGCTTACCCATGCCCGCTCCAACAAAGGTCGTGCGCGAGAAAAATTCCCTGTGGCAGTCAGACCGCGTGACGTTCTTCAAAGACCAGCGGGCGGCGAATGTCGGGGATATCATCACGGTACTGATCGACATTGACGACCAGGCGGAAATCGACAACAGTTCCAAGCGCTCACGATCAAGCTCGGAAGGGGCCGGACTTGGCGCATTTCTTGGGTACGAACAAGCGCTGAACCGCGTTTTGCCAGAGGCGGTAGATAACAGCAACCTTGCCGAAGCCGATTCAAACTCCAGCTATACCGGGACCGGCGCAATCGACCGGGAAGACAAAATAGAGATGCGCATGGCGGCACTCGTGACGCAGGTCCTGCCGAACGGGAATATGGTCATTCACGGCAAGCAGGAGGTGCGCGTTAATTTCGAGAAGCGCGTTCTGGCGATCGACGGAGTGATCCGACCCGAGGATATCGGCGTTGAAAACACCGTCGGCTACGACCAGATCGCCGAAGCCCGAGTCGTTTACGGCGGCGAAGGACAGATTACGGATGTGCAGCAGCCGCGCTACGGGCAGCAGGTCTATGACGTGATCTTCCCGTTCTAATGAGAAAACCCTCCTCTCCTGCATATAAATTAACAACCGGCTCCCTTAACTCCTCAAGGGGGCCGGTTTAACAATTTCGGATAGATTTTACGCTTACTCGTCGCGCTTGGTGCGTTCAAGGCGCTCATGGCGCTCCTGCGCTTCGAGCGAGAGGGTCGCGATGGGACGGGCCTTCAAACGGGCGATGGAAATCGGCTCCCCCGTCTCTTCGCAGAAGCCGTATTCGCCCATATTTATCGATTCGAGCGCGGAATTTATCTTGCTGATGAGCTTACGTTCACGATCTCTGGTGCGCAGTTCCAGCGCGTGATCGGTTTCGGCAGATGCACGGTCAGCCATATCAGGTTTCTGAAGTTCCGTGCCCTGCAAGGTTTCCTGTATAGTGTGTTCAGATTCCTTGAGAAGCTCCGTGCGCCATTCAACCAGTTTCTGGCGGAAATACTCAAGCATAACCGGATTCATGAAACCATTCTTGTCTTTTTCCGGATCGTATTTTTCAGGAATACTTACTTTTGCAGTCGCAGTCATCGTTCAGATCTATCCCTTTAATGCTTAATGTTTTCACATGATCAATAAAAAAAGATGCAATCTTATAAGGGGAACAAGGGGCAAAAACAAGAAAATACCATTTTCGTGGCAAGAAATGACGCTTCGTAAAACCCTGGCCACATAAAAAAGTGTTATAAAACAATTCTTTATTCGTTCAGAGCAATCCGCATCTTGGCCAGTTCGACCTGTGCGCGGAGGTCGATTTCATCCATGATGTCCGTCAGTTTCGGGTCCTGAACCTTCTCGCGGTGGGAGGCCACGACATCGGCGATATCAATCATATGGCCTACCGTCAGGTTCCCCGTGAGCATCGCCGTGCGTATGTTTTCCAGCCCTTCTATAATACTGTTTGAGCGCTCGCGCATGCGTTTTCGGGCTGCACGCTCGGTGGGGTTTTCGGCGGCCTGAACTGCCAGCAGAGAATCGACATTCGTTATAGCCTTGGTCGTAGCGACAGACTGCGATTCCTGCCCGGACTTTATATACTGGCTGAAATCAACGCCTTCATCACTCGCGGAGGACGATTTTTTTGCGCTTCCCGCAGAGCGGGTCTTTTTCGGACCTTCAACCTTCATGGTTTTATTCCTTTTTACATTCAACGGGCCCTTCTCCCTGATAGCTTACGCCCTTGCGGGCGCGCTTTGCAAGCAGGCAAGAATTGCCCAGTCGCAAGAGGGGGTTGGACAAAACAGCCGGGTTTTCCTGTTCTGCAATTTTCATACCTGTCCTGCATGTCCGTGACGCGCCCTTTTTCCGGGGAGGCAAACTGGCACGGGTTTCGCATGTCTCTCCTTGGACGATTGTGTTTTTTATTACGGAAATACAAGTGTTCAACAGGTAGGAAGCTTCCTGCCTGAAACGGAATAACGGCAGCCGCCTATGCGGTTTTGTAACTTGAAGGGTGTTATGCTTCGTACGGCGAGACATAAAGAATTGCGTAAGTGCGGCTTTCCTGAAATCCGCAACGAGTTGGGAAAAAAGGACGGGCGCAACCGCTATTTGACCAGAGTCCTTGGATTGCTGGCAGTGGCGGCTGCGCTCCTTTTCCTGTCGTCCGGGCCGACGATGGCCAAGACTTCGCGCATCAAGGATATCGTGGACGTCGAGGGGGTTCGGGAGAACCAGCTTGTCGGCTACGGTCTGGTGGTCGGACTGAACGGGACGGGCGACGGATTGAACAACTCCCCTTTTACCGAGCAGAGCCTGATCGCTATGCTTGAGCGGCTAGGCGTGAACGTGCGGGGAGAAAATCTTAACACCGGAAACGTGGCGGCGGTGATGGTAACGGCTACCCTGCCCCCTTTTACCAACCAGGGTTCACGGATTGACGTCAATGTCTCCGCGCTTGGCGATGCCAGCAGCCTTCAGGGGGGAACGCTTCTGGTTACACCCCTCATGGCCGCCGATGGTGAGGTCTACGCCGTCGCGCAGGGCGAAGTGAATGTCTCCGGATTTTCGGCCGAAGGCGACGCGGCGAGCGTTACGCAAAACGTGCCGACTGCCGGTCGGATCCCTTCCGCTGCCATCGTTGAAAAAGAAATTAATTTTCAGCTTACGGATATGCAGGAAGTCCGCCTGGCTTTGCGCAACCCGGATTTCACAACCTCGCGGCGCATCGCACAGGCGATCAACGGGTTTACGGGCAGCACTCTGGCGACGCCCGAGAATTCGGCCAGCGTTCTTTTAAAGAGGCCGTTTGATTATCAGGGTTCTATCGTCGACCTTGTTACGGATATCGAGCTTCTGCCCGTTCAGCCCGACCAGCCCGCAAAGGTCGTTATCAGCGAGCGTTCCGGCGTTGTCGTGATGGGAGCGGATGTGCGCGTGAGTTCGGTGGCTATCGCGCAGGGCAACCTGACACTTAAAATTACCGAGACGCCTCAGGTTTCGCAGGCCAACCCCTTTGCGGATCAGGGGCAGACAGTCGTCGTTCCGCGGACCGACGTTTCGGCGAATACGGGCGAGGATGTGAAGCTTGCCGTACTGGACGCGGGCGTTACCCTGCAAGATCTAGTGACCAGCCTGAACAAGCTGGGCGTCAAGCCGCGAGATATCATCACCATTCTTCAGGCCATCAAAACCGCAGGTGCCCTGCAAGCCGAGATTGAGGTGATGTGATGCTGAACTCCGTTGCACCCGGAACAGATCTTGCGCTTTTGCAACTCCAGCAGACGGACGGGCTGCGCGTGACCGACCAGTTGGCGGCGACACGAAACGCGAAGAAGATCGAGGAAGCGGCGCAAGAATTCGAAGCGGTCTTCATTACCGAAATGCTCAAACCGATGTTCGAGAACATTTCCACGGACGGGATGTTCGGCGGAGGAAAAGGAGAAGAGGTTTTCCGCTCTTTCCTTCTCCAAGAATACGGGCGGGACATTTCAAAGGCCGGCGGGTTTGGACTGGCCCGCGAAGTCAAAGCGGAGTTGTTAAGACTTCAAGAAGCGCAGGGGCAAGCATCGGACGCCGCCAAAGCCACGGGATCATTTTAGAAAGGACCTAGGTCATGACAAAAACACAGATTAAGACTGACAAAGCGCAGGACAGGAAAAGCACCCTGCCCCAAAATCCTTCTGCGGCTTTGCGCGAACTGATCCGTTTGACAAAAGCCCTGCGCGATATGGCCGAGCAGGAAACGCAGGCCCTTATCACCAATAACATGCTGCCCTTCGCATACCTGCAAATGGACAAGGAAAGTCTTGTCGCGAAATATCAGGACGCAGCCGAAGAATTTCGCCGCCGGCTGGAGGAGTTTCGCGGTGCGGACCCTGCCCTGCTGAAGCAACTTGAGACCCTACAGAACGAGCTAAAAGAAAAAAGCTCTGCAAACAACGAAATGGTCGACCGAATCCGAAGCCGCTCCATGGCCAGCACGATGGAAAGTCTTTTTATGGCTCAGGAGCTTGGCCAGCGCGTGGAGTGGCCGGAGAAGAAGACACCTGCCGATCAGCAGAACGATACTCAGCACAATGAGGAAGGAGCCAGAAGATGACCGATTATCCAGTCCAGCGACCTGCCGCCTCACAAGACGCTACCGAGAGCAACCAGGACATCAACAACGCCTTGCGGGAAATGATCGCGGTCGTTCTCGCCCTGCAGTCGATTTACGAGATGGAGACGGAAATTCTCAAGTCTCAGGACGGGAAAGCCTTTCTTGAATTTCAGGATCGAAAGTCCGATGCGGCGCGTGCATACCAGTCGGCAATCAGCACACTGATCCTGCGCAAGGAAGAGGTGAAGGCCGCAGATTCCGCCCTGCGCGAAGAGCTAAAAGCTACGCAGAACCAGTTTTCAAAGGTTATTCAGGCGAACATGAACCACTTGAACAGGATGCGTAAATGCACGGAAAAGCTTGGACAGACCATGCGTAATGCGGCCATCCGCGCAGCTCAGGAAAAAAGCACGTTCAGCTACGGCGAGAACGGAAAGTTGAAACCTTCGGCAAACATGCGCCGGGTTTCCTCTGGTATCAGCGAAACGGCTTAAGATCGGAAAAAAATATGAACAGCGACGCCCTTTTTACTTTCAGCGCGATCCAGAAGGATCTTCAACTGCCCGCCAACGATACCGCTATAAAATCGAAGGCGCTGACCCGCCGCGCCCATGAGAACGCGTCGACGCGCAACACTCCGCACACGACACAAAGCAAGGGTCAGAACGACTCTGCGAACAGCAAGAGTTTTGACGATTACATATCCGAGGCCAGCCGTGAGAAAGACGCACGGAGCGAGCCGAACGCAGTTCAGGAAAAAGTACTGTCTGGCAAGGGTGCAGAAACCGACGATCTGCGGAGTCTTCTTGGCGATCTTCTGGCCGGTCTGAGAAACGATAAAGGCGGGGCCGACGAAGAAACGTCCTCTGAGGAGGCCGGGGACAGTGATCCGGCCGGTCTTCTTCTTTCTTTTCTTGCCGATGGTCGAAGGAACTCGAAACTGGCCGGAGATGTGGCGGATACGGACGGGAGCGATCGTGATGGCTTCCTGACGCAGACTGCGCTTCAGTTACAAAAGGCTGAAGGCGAACATGACAGGATTCCTCAAAGCCTGCTGGCTTTGCTTAATTCCGCCGGAGGGCAAGACGGCCTCAAGGCGCTTTCCGATTTCCTGAACCAAGAGGATCTAAGCGCAATCGACGGGCTTGCGCCTGAAATCCTTGCGCAGTTGCGCACGGAAGTCGAGGCGGCGATCGAAGAGAACCGAGACTTCGATTCCTTTGCGGCCTTAAACGAAATTATTACCCGGATCGTGGAACTGACGAAGCCGGAAGCGCAAAGTTCTGAGAGCGTCCGGCAATCCGTTCAAGCCAGCGAAGCCGGCGCCCCCGATATCGGTCACAAAAAGGATGCGCGATTTGAAAGCCGTTATGATCTCGACCGTTTCGCGCAGACGCTAGCGATGGACACCCAAGGCGGCGAAGATGCTTTCCGTTCCGCCCTTCGCACGGCTCAGGCCCTGCACAGACCTTCAGACGGACATCTTGAAAGCAGCCTTAAAACCGGGACATCGTTGCCTGCGTTGCTGTTCTCTCCGGGTGCCGAGAGCGGCATATTCTCTGGCTTCGCCGAACAAGGCGGACTGTTCTCTTCCCTGGCAGGCAGCGGGGCCGTCAGCTCCAACGCCCCTACTCTTTCCGGACCGAGCCTGATTAACCCGGCGCTCCATGCGCCGAGCGCTGCACAACCGCATCCGGCAGTGCAAACCGTTGCCGCGACCCTCCAGAAATTTGGAGGCGAAAAACAGGATACGCGCATCACCCTTCAGCTTGATCCGCCGGAACTGGGACGCGTCGAGGTGAAGATGAGCCTGAACAAGGACAATGCCGCTAAGGTCGTGCTGACAATCGAGAAGCCGGAAACGTTCGTCATGCTTCAACGGGATGCGCATGTGCTTGAGCGGGCGCTGGCGGACGCCGGGCTTTCGGCCGACGGTTCAGGGCTTGAGTTCACGCTGGCCGACGAGGGTTACAGTTTCGGCCGTGGCGGTGAGAACGGCAGCGGGGGCAGAGGATTTGCCCAGGGGGGCGGCGATAAGGAAGAAACCGTTCTTATCGCCAGTTCGATGGGGTGGAGCGTCGATCCCGTCACGGGGCGTATGCAATATGACACCCTCGTTTAACACGTAGAAAAGGATTGAGAGATGGCCAGCGATGTCACCGTAAACAAAGCCGTACAGTCCCAGTTGAAGACGCTGAACGGGAATGCGCAACTGGCGGAGGATTTCGACGACTTCCTTCGGCTTCTGACCACTCAGCTGCAGAACCAGGACCCGCTTTCTCCGCTGGATACGAACGAGTTCACCAGCCAGCTTGTCCAGTTTGCGGGAGTTGAGCAGCAGATCAACATGAACCAGAAACTCAACGATCTTGTCTCGCTGGGGATCGGCACGTCCTTCTCAGGCGCGTTGAGCTATGTCGGGCTGGATGTGAGCTACCTGAGTTCGGAATTGAATTTCGACGGTTCGACGCCGGTGAAAATCGACTACGCCATCGACGGCGTTCCCAAAGAAGCGGCCGTCAATATTTACGACGGGACCGGCGCGCTTGTCTTTTCTCAAGAAATCAACGGCAGCGAGGGGTCCAATTCCTTCACCTGGACCGGGGCGCACAAAGGCGGCGGTCTGGTCGATCCGGGTACATACGAAGTCCGGATCGACGCGGTGGACGACCTAGACGCACCGCTTAGCACCTCGACCGTTGTGAGCGGCCATGTGCGGGGGATTGAAACCCAGAACGGACAGACATTCCTTCTGATCGGAGACCGGGCTGTAGCCATCGGCAGCATCATCAACGCCAGCGAGCCGCAAAGCGGCGGCAGCACGGCCTAATGCGGAGGAACAAGAACATGACATTCACTATTTACAACAGATCCAACCAGAGTAAGGAGAACTAAAATGGGACTTTTCGGAGCATTGTTCACAGGGGTTTCGGCCCTGTCTGCGCAGTCGCAGAAAACGGCTATTATCTCCAACAATATCGCGAACGTGAACACGACAGGGTTCAAGCGTTCGGAAGCATCGTTCTTCTCGCTGGTGACGACAGCGACGAACACGTCGCGCTATTCTCCCGGTACGGTGACGGTGAACCGGATCCAGCGGGTCTCGCAGCAGGGACCGATTTCCCAGTCGGAGTCCTCGACGGACGCTTCGGTATCGGGGAAAGGGTTTTTCGCCGTGAAGCGGGATTCGCTCGACAGCTCTCTTACGGAGTTCCTGTATACGCGGAACGGTCAGTTCAGCGAAGATTCGCAAGGTCTGTTAAGAAATTCAGCCGGGTTCTTCCTTTACGGATGGCCTCTGGACGTGAACGGCGATCTTCCGGCCAACCAGGGGGACCTTGACTCCCTTGTCCCGATCGACGTGGCGTTTCTTGGCGGTTTGACCCGCCCGACGACGACGGCCGAACTCGCGGTCAACCTCGATGCGGCGGAAGTGGATTCCCAGTTTTCGACCCTGCTGACCGCCTCTCCGGACTTTACACGGGGCCTGACGGTTTACGATACGCTGGGCAACGGGCAGAACCTGTCCTTCGAGTTTACCAAAACCTACGGGCCGCAAGCGACCGCCTTTTCCTCGCTGACGAACCTGACGGCGGCCACGAGTCTGGTTACCAACCTCGCCCTGACCGACGGCGACCGCTTTACCGTCAATGACGGGACGACCACGATTACGCTTGAGATCAATGACGGTGGCGCGGTCGGTGTCGGCGCGACGGGCGTGGAAACCATTGGCGATATCATCAACGCGATCAACGCGGGTCTGGCCGATGCGACGGCGTTTCTGGGGAATAACGGTGAAATCGTAATTCAGAACAACGAGTTCACCGCCGGCACAGAAACGGTCACGATTGCAGAGAGCGTCGGTACGCCGCTTGCCGAACTGGGCTTTACGCCCGGCGTTTATACATCGGACGATATCGGGACGTCCGGGAATTACTCAAACGGTACGTTCGCCGATTCGCCGCCCTACAGCACGGGCGAGTTCCCGACCCTGCAATTCCTGCCGGGCGATCCGCTTTACAACCCGCGCGGCTGGTGGCAGGTGCGCATCCTCGACCCGAACAGCAACACGCTGACGGTCGGTTTGATCAACTATAACGGGGACGGAACGCTGAACGCCCTTCCGGACAACCAGGGGAACATCGACATCGAACTGACCAACGTTAACTGGGGCAACGGTTCGGAACTGCAAAGCATTGATATCAACATTTCAAGCTTCAGCCAGTTTTCCAGCGATTACACGGTGCTGTTCTCCGACCAGAACGGTGCGGAGCTTGGTCTGCGGACCGGGGTTGAGATCGACCGGGAAGGGTTCGTGATCGCCCAGTTCTCCAACGGCGCGACCTCGCGGCTGTACAAGTTGCCGCTTGTGACCTTCTCCAACCCGAACGGGCTGCGGGAGGTTTCGGGAACGGCCTATACCGAAACCGAGGATTCAGGGGAAGAGAACCTGCGGGAGGCCGGAACGGGCGGCGCGGGCTTCCTTGAGCCGTCCACGCTTGAAAATTCCAACGTCGACCTCGCGGACGAGTTCGCGCAGCTTATCGTAGCGCAGCGGGCTTATTCCGCGGGCACGAAGGTGATCAACACGGTCGACCAGATGACGCAGGAGCTTCTGCAGCTCCGCTAATAACCGCGTACCGGGCGCCCGGGGTTTTTCCGAGGGCGCGCCGTTTTGAACCTTGAGATAAAAAAGCCGTTTTCCGGATACGCATGCTCGCGTCCCTGACCACCGGAACCGGCTTTTCGCAGCGGATCTGTTTCGCCCAGAACGGGCGGTCAACCGCAGCCGGGACGCACCGGGGCTCTCTCTCCAACAGGTCTTGCGACCCCCCCCCGGTGCGTCCTTTTTTTTATTTTCTAGCTTGGCAGGATGCGCCTTGCTTTAACATCCATTCGCCATACATTTCGTAGTAATCAAGCCATAAACTTGGGCAACCGTAGTCCTCAAAGCTAAAGAAAAATGACTCAAGCGCTTTACCTTCAAGCCTGACTACGACTGTATGCTTTTTATTTAGCGGCAATCCTGTAAAACGTGCGTCCAAGTCTTTTGAAATTTTTTTTGTTTCACCGTTAATTGTAATTTCAAAGACACTTTCTTTTTTACCTGTTTGATTTCCCTTCCAACTAGTGTTTATGTCAAATTTACTTACATATACGCTGCCTGTTTTGTCGTCCGCATATACGCTGTTACAGCAGATTAGAAGTAGCGTAAAAACTAAACCTGAAAAAACTTTTCTTAGTACCCTCAAACCTCCAGCGCATTGATGATCTTCGGGCCGGCGAGGATTTCGTCCCGGTCTTCGGCGCGGCAGAGCCACATCTGGTACATGGAGGCGAAGGCTTCGGGGCGTTTTTTCTCGAATTCGTCCCAGAGCTGGAAGTTGCGGTAGTTTTCCTGCCCCGGATATTTCCGCAGGAAGTCGCCGAGAACATCGGGGAAGATGAAGGAAAAGTCGATAAAGGCGAGGCCGTGGCGCTTGAGCATATCGTCGAGTTGCAGGAAGGTGTAGCGGTGTTCCTGCACATGGAAGATCAGGTCGCGGACCATCGACATGGAATAATAATCGCGCCAGCGGGTGACGTAGCGCAGATGATCGTCGGGCGGGAGGGCGTTGATGTAAGCGCGGAAAGCCCTGATCCCCTGCTGGTCGGGCTTCCAGCCCTTTTCTGCCACGAGGTCGCGGAGCTTGACGACCGTTTGCCTTGCGTATTCGCTGTAGAGGCCGATATTCATGATGCCCTTGGGCTTGAGCAGCGAGAGCAGCACTTTCAGCCCCGCCTCCGGGTCCTGCATATGGTGAAGCACGCCCGAGCACATAACGAAGTCGAAGCTTTTATCGAGCTGGCCGAGTTCGAGAATGTCGGCGTGCATGAACTCCACACGGTCGACACCGAGTTCCTGAATCTTTCTTTTGGCGTAGCAGATGCTTGAAAGGCTGAGATCGACGGCGGTGATATGCGCACGCGGGTACATATAGCGGTCCTGAATCACCTGCTTGCCCGTGCCGCAGCCGGCGGTGAGAATCTGGTAGGGTTTTTTGAAGTAGAAGCTTTTGGCCTCGTCTTCCTGCGCGTTGGCATAGCGCCAGCGGGGATACGGGTTTTCCTCGTACTGTTCGCGCACCTTGAGGGAGACTTCGTTCTTCAGGCTGCCGAGCGCGGGGATGGTATCGCGCAGACGGCGCTCCTCCAGCGGCTCCTCGATCTGCAGGGTGACCAGGCTTTTCCAGAATGAATGAAGCGAGGACGGGAGCGCGCGGGCCAGAGCAATCAGGCTTTCGTCCTCCTTATATAAAGGACGGTAACACGCCACCAGCGCGATGCGTGCGGCGCAGGCGAGCGGGTCCCCCTTCCCGGCTTCTTCGGCCTGTTCTCTTATCGTATCAAGCTGTGTCATTTCTTCGGGCGTGTCGGCGGCGGCATATTCATGCATGAAGCAGTTTTCCGCCAAGGCGCAGAGCACTTTAAACACTTCTCTTGATGTTTTACCTGAAATGTCCTTGTCATGGTTCGCTGCGAAGAATTCCAGCAAGCAGCGGCGCAAGTGCAAGAGGAAAATTTCGTAATCTACCGCTTGGTTATAGAGCAACCTTAAAGCATTACTGCAATAATCATCCGCCATCAGGGCGCAGACCGCGAGTAAATCCGTTTGTTCCTTGAACTCGCTGTAGTTATGAATTTTTGTCAGTTTATGAATTTCCGTGTAGGCCGGGTCCATCAGGAAGAGCCGCAGCCAGGCGACCGAGAGGTTCTGATGCTCTACGTTTTCGATCTTCAGGCAGGCGGTCAGCGCATCCTTCAGTTCCTGCGAAAATTCCTTGAACGCCAAGTGCCGGCCCATTGAACTGAGTTGTGACTTAACAAAGGCGCTGCGCGGGTCGAGCTTGAGCGCGTCGTAGAGCGTAAAGAACGCGTCATTATATTTCTCGCAGCGGAAATTCGCCTTAGCCAGATTGATTCGGAAACTTTTGTTTTTCGGGTCTTTTTTTACCGCCTTGTTGAGATAGACCACAGCCTGTTTGAAGTGCTTGGTCTCGCAGAGAAGCACCCCGACATTATTGTTATTTTCAGCCGAATCCTCAATTTTCAGACCTTCCTCAAAGACTTGCGCGGCTTCTTCAAAGCGTTTGAGGCTCATCAGTGCCTGCCCGTAACCGCTGCGGGCCATTGCGTCTTGCGGGGCAATGCCTAGCGCAATACGATAGTATTCAAGCGATTCCTCGCGCCGTCCCGCTACATACAGGCAATCGGCCCGGCGCTTATAATTTTCCGGGTTATCCGGTTGCAGGGTGCTCGCTTTCATAAAAAAGGTATGGGCGGCGTCCAACTGGCCGAGCTTGAAATAGACCGTGCCAATATCCGTTAATTTTCTTGGGTTTTTTGTGCGCTTGAAGTCATTTTCCAGCTTTTTTATTTCCTTATGGAGCTTGCGTATTTCAGGAGAATCCTCCCCTGGTGGCGTCAAATTGTTAGGATTTTTTTCCTTGTTTTTTTGCGATTTTACCATAATTTACACCGAACACATTTTTAAAAAATCACGCAAAACAGCCTAACCCTGACAAAAAAGGGTGAAAACCCTTAATTTTCACAACTTTAATTTTGTCCCGTTAAATAAACGTTTAACGATATTTTAATTCAATGTTACTATGATTGAGTCTTAAGGCCGGAAGAGGATTTTCCGGTTACACACCTAGGAAAGGAGTACTACTATGTCTTCCGATGTAGTTCTTACGGCGGCGTTACGGAATAATCTTCTCTCGCTGCAAAACACCCAAAACCTTATCGACAAGACCCAGCTTCGTCTCGCGACGGGCTTGAAGGTCAACTCCGCACTGGACAACGCGCAAAACTTCTTCGCGGCGCAAAGTCTGAGCAACCGTGCGGGCGACCTGAGCCGTCTTCTGGACGGGATCGGTCAGTCGATCCAGACCATCAAGGCCGCCGACAACGCGGTTTCATCCCTCCTGAACCTGGTCGAGCAGGCCGATTCCGTTGCCACGCAGGCGCGGGACGCTCTGGCCGGCGGTTCGACCGAAGCCATTGTCACGGGGAACCGCGATCTTTCGGGCGTTACCAACGTCGCGGCGGTTAACGGGATTGCCAACGGCGATACGATCGTCATCTCCGTTACCGATCCGGACTCCACCACGGCGGGCGCCCTTGTCGACTTCGACACGGTCAACGGCGGTCAGCAGGATCTGACCATCACCTTCAACACCAACGACTCGATCGAGCAGATTATCGCCGAGATCAACGACAACAACAACCTGACCGAGCGTAAGGTTGAAGCGCGTCTTGACGATAGCGGCAATCTGGAGATCAAGTCGCTGAACGGCGGCGATGTGCGGATCAACTTCGTGACGGCGGCGGCTACGGATGCTGCGAACCTCGGCCTCGCGCAGGCTCTTGGTTTCGGCGACCAGGCCCTGATCCGTGCAGACGGCGGCAACGGCACCAACAACGTCGAGGTCACCGCTCTGGGATCGCCTTCCCTCACGTCCTTCGCTCTTTACGAAGCGTCGGGCGACCTTGCCGAACGAAGCGATCTGATCTCCGCCCTGACCGACTCTGCCGGTACGGCCCTTAACACGGGCATCAACAACGCCGGCGATACCTTCTCTATCGGTATCAACGGCGGTACGGCTGTTTCGTTCACGCTGAACGCGGCGACGATCCAGAGCTTCATCGACACGATCAACACCAACACCAGCCTGAACGAGCTGGTCGAGGCGACGTTCAACGATGAAACCGGAGAGATCACGATCCGGGCGGTCGATGCTTCTGTTCAGACCGTGCAGATCGGCTTTACCGGTAACGCGGCCAACGATGCCCTTAATATCGGCTTCGGAACGCATTCTCTGGTGACCGGAACGGCTGCCAACGCCCAGATCGAGAACCTTCTCCTTGGTTCCGCGGCTGGCGAACTGGCGACGCTGGAAGAAGAGTACACCAACATTCTCGAGCAGATCGACGCTCTTGTCGGCGATGCGGGATACCGGGGTACGAACCTTCTGAACGGCGACGACCTGACCACCTTCTTCAACGAAGACCGGTCCAGCTCGCTCGTTACCGAAGGGGTGACCTTTACCTCCAGCGGTCTTGGCATCAGCGCGGCCAATTTCGGGCGGATCGAGAGCGTGGATCAGGCGATCGAGGAAATCCGTCTGGCCACCGACACGGTGCGTCAGTTCGGTAACAGCATCGCGAACGACCTTGCGATCATCCAGACCCGCGAGGACTTCACGAAGAACACGATCAACAACCTCGAGGAAGGCGCCGACAAGCTGACGGTGGCCGACCAGAACGAGGAAGGCGCAAACCTTCTGGCTCTGCAAACGCGCCAGACGTTGGGCGTCACCTCTCTGGCCCTGGCTTCCCAGTCCCAGCAGGCGGTCCTCAGACTGTTCTAATTCTTATAACTCCTCTACCAAAAGCCGGCGGAAGAAATCCGCCGGCTTTTATTTTTGCTTCATTCCTGTGGACCGTTGCCGTGCTTTTTCGGGATAACCATTTATCAAGAAAATCCTGATATGTTAGTATCTGGTACTTTTGGGCAGAACGCTTGATATAAGAAGTGGAAGAATTCCATGGCTCTGGTGATTGATCTTAAACCGAACGAAAAAATCCTGATCGGCGAGGCTGTCATCACCAACGGACCCCAACGGGCGCGGTTCCAGATTGCCGGCGATGCGCCTATTCTGCGTGAAAAAGACGTGATGAAAGAGGATGAGGCCGACACGCCATGCAAACGAATCTACTTTCTTGTCCAGTGCATGTATCTTGCGCGCGCGCCGCGCGACTATCACAAAAGGTATTTCGCGATGGTGAGCGAGGTACAGAGCGCTTCCCCTTCCAGCGCCTTTTTCTTCATGCAGATCAACGACCACATTATCTCGGACTCCTATTACAAGGCTTTGAAAGTGGCTCGGCAACTGATAGACCACGAGAAGGAACTGATCGATAATGCGCTCAAAAAATAACAACCCTTACGCCAAGGCCGCGGGCGCTTACGACCAGAACGCCCAGCAAAACACGCCGGATCAGCGCGAACTGGAGGGGCGCGTGCTTTTGAAGTCCGCGCGGATGATGCAGGATCTGGCCCGCGACTGGGACCAGCGCACCACCGAACTGCTTGAGGCGACGCTCTTTTACAACCGGCAGATCTGGATGCTGTTTTACGATACGGCGATTGAGAACCCGGAAGGAACACGACCGAACGATCTGCGGAGCAATATCGTCAATCTGGCCAATTTTATTTTCAAGCGCGAGCTTGAGATTCTATCCAATCCGCAAAAAGAAAAACTGAATGTCCTGATCAACATCAACAAGGAAGTTGCGGCCGGGTTGCTGTCCAATCAGAAAAAACAGGGTGCGGAGGCCGTTCCTCCTTCGTCCACTCCCCCGAGCGCCGGAAGCTCGACGAATATCCAGGGCTGATCAGTCCAGCAGTTCAGCCGACTCAAGAAACTTCCAGCATAAAAAAAGCGCACCGTTGGTTGCGCTTACAGATTAGCAAAAATTTTATGACTTAAGCCAGAACGCTTACGCGTGCCTGCGTGCCGGAAGAGGATCCCCCGCCGAATGCGGCAGACGCGGCCTGTGGCGTGGTCGAAGACGTGTTTGCGGGCGGCGTGGATGTCACATCCTGCACCGTGATGATATCGCGAGATGCCGGAGCGCTGGACAATTGCCCAAGTCCGCTGGAGGCTACACGGCTGGTACGGTCTGCCGCCTGCTGCTCCTGAGCCTGTTCGATCTGGGTGGTGCGCGATTCGCGCAATTGCTGCAAACGTCTGACTTCCAGACTTCCCTCAGAGGGAAACTGGCGCACAACATCGCCGGTGTCGGAATCGCGAATCTGAAGGACCGCCTTGTCGTAATTCGTGTCGAGGTAGATATAGGGGCTGATATAGGGAACCTGAGGCAAGTCGGCCAAAGGCTGGGCGACTTCCTGCACACGCGCCGGGTTCGCCGTCAAAGCGCGCTGCGTGTCAACCTGATCCACCGCAGAGCGGAGGACGGCCGAACTGGATACCAATGAATTGACCGCTTCGATCATAACCTTTCCGTTCAATTCAAAGCCCAATTCCGGACGTACCGGCGTTGGGTGTTATATCTAATATGCCAGCATGCCCTTAAAATTCAGGCATATTCCAGACATACTAACCTATTCTCATGATACATAAAAAAATGCAATCCGTCAAACTTTTTCAAAGTAACCAACAGGTTTTTTAGCCTGATTTCTTATGAAGCGCCCATCATTTTGCTCGCCTACCCCTTAATTACTTTAAGTTGTTTTTTAAATATTTGTTAAGATATAAAGTATTTTATCAGTAATATTTCAATAGTCTCTTTCACTTTATCTTTCGCAATAAGCAAAAACACTTGAAACTGTGATATGACAACCCTTATCCTCTCTTCTTTTCATGAGTTTAATTAAGGCCTGTAAGAAGTTATTTTTGTTGTTATTTTTAGCCCTACTGATTTCTTAACACTTTTAGAGGCAGATTTAAGGTTTCCAGCTCTGCGTTAATAAAAAGTTTACACTTTTAAGCGTTTGCCATTTGCCAGAAGACAAAATCTCAAGTAAATTTGTACTCGCCGCAATGTTTTTAACCTTGCGGTGTGACGTGTTTGTTCTGCTACCCCTTTTCCCTAGGGGTTCCAGCCGATAGATAAGACGAGGTTGCGCGCCCGTGAGCAGTTTTCTTGACACATTAAGGCAGCTTGGACCCGCGAGGCTTATGATGATGGCCGCCATCGTACTGGGCCTTCTCGTCTTTTTCGTGTTTATTACTCTGCGCGTTTCCACACCGGAGATGAAGCTTCTGTATTCAGATCTGACGGTTACAGATTCGGGAGCTGTTTCGGCGAAGCTGGAGGAATTACAAATCCCTTACAGCGTATCAGCGGACGGCTCGCGTATTTCCGTTTCCGGCAAGGAAGTCGGGAGAGCCCGGATGCTGCTGGCCGAGGAAGGGCTGCCAAACGGCGGGTCCATGGGGTATGAGATTTTCGACAAGCAGAGCGGGTTCGGCACCACGAACATGGTGCAGAATATCAATCAGGTTCGCGCTCTGGAAGGCGAACTGGCGCGAACCATAAGCAGTCTTGACAATGTCCGCAGCGCACGGGTTCATGTCGTTTTACCTCAAAGGGAGCTGTTTCGAAGGGAAAGGCGGGAAGCGTCCGCCAGCGTTTTCCTGAATATTCCATCCGGTATCTCCCTGCCTCGACAGCAGGTGGCTGCGATCCAGTCTCTGGTGGCGTCTTCCGTGCCGAACCTTAAGACTGCCTCTGTTTCCGTTATTGACAGCAACGGGAACCTGCTTGCCCGGGGAGGCGAAGACGAGACGAACCTTGTCAATCTCGAAGGTGAAGAGCGGCAGCGAAATTTCGAGGCCAGCCTTGTGCAGAAGATCGAGGAACAGGTCGGGCGCGTTGTCGGGGTCGGCAAGGTTACGGCAATCGTTACCGCAGATGTTAATTACGACCAAATCAGCCTGAATGAGGAGATGTACGACCCGGAAGGACAAGTCTTGCGATCCACGCAGGTTACGCAGGAAAGCAGTACGGAGCGCGAAACCGGAGGCGGTGACGTTTCCGTGCAGAATAACCTGCCCGGACAAGGAGACGGACTGCTTCTGGGCGAAGAACCTTCAGCGCAAAGCAATAAAAGCGAAGAAGTTACCAACTTCGAAATCAGCAAGACCATACGGAATGTCGTACGGCAGGTCGGAACGATCAACAAACTTTCCGTTTCGGTTCTCGTGGACGGACGGTACGCGGAGGCGGAAGACGGGACAAAGACGTATGAACCCCGTTCACAGGAGGAACTGGATGCGATTACCGCTCTTGTGCGTTCGGCTGTAGGTATTGACGAGGACCGGGGCGACACGCTTCAGGTCAGCAACCTGCAATTCGCCGAAATCGACACGGCAGAAGAATTTGTCGATGACCGCTATCTGTTTGGCTTTGAAAAGAGCGAACTCATCGACGCCGTGAAAATGATCGTTATCGGCATCCTGATGATCCTTGCGACTCTTCTGGTTCTGAGGCCGATGATGAACAAGCTTCTCACTATTGAAGGCGGCGGGGGAAGCGGGGCGCCAATGAGACGCCCCGATCAGGATATGCTGACCGCCATGGCCGGGAACCCCGCGCTGGCGCCGCCAACGGGCGAAGCTCCATCACAGGGCGTTCAGGAGCCTTCCTTTGCAACTCAAGCCGAAGAATCGCTTGTGAATATTCAGGGCGTCGAGGGCAAGGTAAAAGCCTCAACCCTTAAGAAGGTTGAAGAAATTGTCGACAATTATCCGACCGAGACCGTATCGGTTATTCGAAGCTGGATGACACAGGAGGGCTAGTCCGGAAATGCGCGTCCGTGAAGATTACCGTTCCCTGTCCGGTCCTGAGAAGGCCGCCGTTCTTATCCTCTCTTTAAGCGAAGAGCAGGCGAGCAAGATTTTCGGCCTGATGGACGACGAGGAAATCCTGGAACTTTCGCAGATCATCTCCGCGCTGGGAAGGATCAGCCCCAGCGTGGTGGAACGCCTGTTTATTGATTTCGCGGAACAGATGAGTTCAACCAACGCCATTATCGGTTCGCAGGACAGCACCGAGCGGCTTTTGGTCAAGGCGGGGCTGAGCGACGAGAAAATCGAGACAATCATGGAGGAGATACGCGGACCCGCGGGTCGAACCATGTGGGAAAAGCTTGGAAACGTTAACGAAGATGTCCTTGCGAACTTCCTGCAGAAGGAATATCCGCAGACGGTGGCCGTTGTTCTGTCCAAGATTTCCACAGACCATGCGGCTCGGGTTCTGGCTCAAATGCCTGAGACTTTCGCCGTAGAGGTCATCCAGAGAATGCTACGCATGGAAACCGTACAAAAAGACATTCTGGACGAGGTCGAGAAAACGTTGCGCAAGGAGTTCATGTCGAACCTCGCACGAACGCAGCGCCGTGACAGCCATGAAGTGGTCGCCGAAATCTTTAACAATCTTGAGCGCTCGGTGGAGAGCCGCTTCATGGAGGAACTGGAGCGCGCGGTTCCGGAATCAGCGGAAAAGATTCGCAGCCTGATGTTTACCTTCGAGGATCTGGGCAAGCTGGACCCTGCGTCCGTCCAGACGCTCATCCGCGCGGCAGACAAGGAAAAACTGCCGACCGCACTCAAGGGAGCAACAGAATCCATGCGCGACCTTTTCTTCTCCAATATGTCGGAGCGTGCAGCCAAGATCATGAAGGAAGACATGGCGGCCATGGGGCCGGTTCGCCTGAAGGACGTCGAGGAAGCGCAACAGTACATCGTCAATGTTGCCAAGGATCTGGAAGCGCGCGGGGAGATCGTCATCGCTTCCGGCAGTTCGGAAGAAGAAATGATCTATTGATGTTCAAGGTTCGCCTATAATGAGCCTGATACTGCTGGAAGGACCGCATAGAGACCATGAGTAAGCGCAAGGGGCAGCCTTTTCTTTTTGACCACCATGTCTTTGATGAGGACGGCCAGATCTCGATCAAGGACAAGGGACCGCCGCTTGAGTTTACCGCGCCTGACTTGGAAAAAGCGCGGGAAGATTCGTATGAAAAGGGACGAAAAGCCGGTTTTGCGGAAGGGCAGGACGGGATGGTCAGGCAGATTCTGACACTTGCGCAGAGCATCAAACAGAACGCAAGCCTGCTTTTCGCCGCCGAGGACGAACGCAAGGCCTTGTATGAAGCGGAGGCCCTTCACCTGTCATATAGCGTGATCCGTAAAGTCTTTCCGGTTCTCTACCGTGAAGCCGGGCTGGAGGATCTGCGCGAGCGGATGGCCGAGATTGTGAGGGCAGGAGTGACCGACCGCGCCCTGAAAATAGAAGTCTCTCAGACCCTGTCCGAAGACATGGAGAAACATTTTGCTAAGGAAGGGATGACCGAAGACGCGGGTTATCATCTTGTCCCTTCCCCCGATCTTAAGGGTACCGCCTGCCGGGTTTCGTGGAGTGACGGCGGCGCAATTCACGATCCGGGAGAAATTGCCCGTAAAATTCTTGGTATTTTCCAAGAGACCCTTGCGGCAAAAGGAATTCCCGTTCATGATGCGGGGGATGACTTTCTTAACCCTGAGTGTGAAGATGAAGCTGAAGACGATGCTTCACAAGAGGGAAGCGTTGACGCCACGCCGAGTGCGCCGGACGGCGACGATGCCAAGGAAAAGAAAGGCTCCCAGCGCAGCGTTCCTAAAAAAGCTTCGCCTTCCCGGCGCAGCACCAAGAAGAAAGAAACCGGAGATCATTCGGGAGAGGCTTCATGAGTGATAATGAACAGGTCAGCCAGGACGATGTGGACAGCATGTTTGACAGCGAACCCAAGGCCGGTATGGACCTTAATGAAATTGATGAGCCCGAAGCGCTGAGAAACAAGGATGAGCAGGAATTTGACATCGGGCAACCCATGGCGGGCGACGTCAGCGCGATTTACGATATTCCTGTCCAGATTTCGGTGGTTCTTGGACGATCAACGATGCAGGTGAGTCAGCTTCTGAAACTCGGGCGGGGCGCGGTGGTCGAGCTTGACCGGAAGGTTGGGGAAGCGATTGATATCTACGTCAACAATAGGCTTGTCGCGCGCGGCGAGGTTGTCGTTGTCGATGACAAGCTGGGCGTGACCATGACGGAGATCGTCAAATCAGACCGTGCCTAGCTCCCGTTTGTCTGTTCCTGCGTAAAAGTTTGTTTTGTTTATCAACAGTCCAGAGTGATGTAACGGAGTGTGGACTTAATGAGCAGCGATGCCGCACAAGCCGCAGCAGCACAAGATACTGCGCCTCTTCCCATCGTTCGGGTTCCCGCCCCTTCCATGAAGGCCGATATCGCCACGGTTTTCGGGCTGGCCGTGACTCTGGCCCTTATAATTTTTGCGATCCTTTCATCGCAAAGCGACGCTAATTTCGTGAACCTTCCTTCCGTCCTTATCGTCGTCTTCGGGACGATGACGGCGACGTGCACGGCCTACACCGTGGATGAAATCATGAAATCGGGCAGCGTTATCGCCTCTGCCTTTTTCCGGCCCGTGCGGGAACCTTCGCGGTTTGCCCGCAGTCTCATGGACATCGCTTCGATAGCTCGGAAGCGCGGGTTGCTCGCCCTGAGTTCCTACGAAAACGAAATGCGCAAGGAGCCGTTTCTTGCCAAGGCGCTTGGCATGGTCGTTGACGGGTACAGCGTCGAAGACGTGGACAGAATGCTTCAACTGGAGATCGACAGTTTTGTCGAGCGGCAGAAGCGTGCGGCCAGCGTTTTGCGGCGTGCGGCAGAAATTGCGCCGGCAATGGGGTTGATCGGAACGCTGGTGGGCCTTGTTCAGATGCTGGCCGACCTTGAGAACCCCGATACGATCGGGCCGGCGATGGCGGTCGCTCTTTTGACTACATTTTACGGCGCGATCATGGGTACGATCATACTCGCACCGCTCTCGGTAAAGCTGGAAAAGTACATGAACGACGAGACTCAGATCATGAACATGGTTTTAAAAGCTTCGCGCTCTATCGCCAATCAGGAGAATCCGCGCGGCCTGGAGATGCTTTTGAACGGCGAACTCGCGCCATCGGACCAGATCCGCTACTTCACCTGACTTCCTATGTTTTAACGGGCTGTACCGGGTTGTCGAGGCGGCGGTCGCCGACAAGGATCAGGCGCGGGCGTTGCGAACGGGCGGCGCGGTGAACGAAGGCCCGGCGGCGGTCCGTTTGGAGCAGAAATTTTATCCACTTGCTGAAAATTCCGGCTGTCTTGTTTCTTACGCGCTGTTTCCAGATGTCGCCCGGACGGAAACCGAATATCTGCGCATCCTCCCGGCAATAGGCCTTATGGCCGCGCACCCTTAGCACGTCGCTGTTGCGGACGAACTGCGTTACAGGATTATTATAACAGGTCATGAAACGATCGAAGTTCTGCATCACGCCGTCAACATGGAAATCGTGTGTCGTTTCATCTTCGGTGTATGTTTTCAGAATCCGTACGTGCGGACGGGCGCCGGAATGATGAAAGAATTCCATATCGGTGAGGATGACTTCGAGGGCGGCTTTTAAAGGCCCCTCCTCCAACGTGTCCTGAAATTCCTCAAGGCGGTTTCTTTCGTTGTACTTTATGAATATTTCTTCCTTGTCCAGCCCAAAGTACGCCGCCATTCTTTGTGCCAGCGCGTCGAAGTCCCCCCGGAGGCGGCGCGGATAGAGGATGACGTTGGCAAAGGGACCGAAATCGGTCTGCAACAAGGCGCAAAGGTCGCCGACGACCTTTATTCCATCATATCCGGCTGGTATATAGTTTTTTTCCTGCATATGTTTATAGTGTAAACCCTGATGGGTTTCTTTATCGTAAATAGATATGTTATGTCCAATTATTTCAGGGGTTACACGTTATGCGTCTCATGATTATCGGCCAACTTGAAGGCTATATCTCGCAGGCAGGTAAGATCGCGCTGCAGCGCGGGGCGAAGGTCATTCACTGCGAAGATACGGAGCAGGCGCTGGGTGCGCTGATGAACGGCAAGGGCGCGGATCTCGTCATGGTCGACGTCAAGCAGAAGATCGGGGACTTTATCGAGCGGCTGAAGACGGAACGCATACACCTGCCCGTCGTGGCCTGCGGGGTCGGGACGGATGCGCGTTCGGCGGTCAAGGCCATCCAAGAAGGCGCAAAGGAGTACGTCCCCCTGCCCCCCGACGCGGAATTGATCGCGGCGATTATCGAGGCGGTGACGGACGACAATTCCAAGATGATCGCCAACGATCCCTCGATGAAATCCGTCGTGACGCTGGCCGACAAGATCGCACCATCCGAGGCAACCGTCCTGATAACAGGGGAATCCGGGACGGGCAAGGAGGTGATGTCGCGGCATATCCACGCGAAATCCAAGCGCAAGAACGGGCCGTTCATCGCAGTCAACTGCGCGGCTATCCCTGAAAATCTTCTGGAATCCGAGTTATTCGGTCATGAGAAAGGCGCGTTCACGGGCGCGAGCGCCCGGCGGATCGGGAAGTTCGAGGAAGCGAGCGGCGGGACGCTTTTACTGGACGAGGTCAGCGAGATGCATGTGCAGCTTCAGGCCAAGCTGCTACGCGCCATACAGGAAAAGGAAATCACCCGCGTGGGCAGCAACGATGCGGTCAAGGTCGATGTGCGGATTATCGCGACATCCAACCGCAACCTTGAGGAATCCGTGCAGAAAGGCGAATTCCGCGAAGACCTTTATTTTCGTCTGAACGTGGTCAATCTGCCCCTCCCCCCGCTGCGCGAACGACCCGCAGATATCAAGATTCTGGCGCAGTTCTTTGTCGACAAATATGCGGAGGCGAACGGTCTGCCGACCAAGAAAATTTCACCAGAAGCGATGCAGCTGCTTTGCGATTGCCAGTGGCGCGGAAATATCCGGGAGTTAGAGAACACCATGCACCGCGCGATCCTGATTTCAGCCGAAGACGAGATTGAGGAAGCGGCGGTCTTCCTGCAAAGCGGGCCGTTGTCTTCTCCCACCGGAGAAGCGGCAAAACACCCCGCCAAAACCCTACAAAAAGCCCCGTCCGCTCCTGTTCAAAATGAAGGCGCGGTTGAGAACCTGATCGGCCGAACGATTGCGGATGTCGAGCGGGACATGATCCTGAACACGCTTGATCACTGCCTTGGTAACCGGACGCACGCGGCGAAAATCCTGGGAATTTCCATCCGGACGCTGCGCAACAAACTCAATCAGTACAAGGATGAGGGCGCGAATATTCCGGTCAGCGCGACAGGGCAGTAAAAATCAGGGATGGGGGGCGGTCTGCGCCCTGCACGCCTTGCCACAGCTGAAATGATACTCCATCGTCCCGATTTTAATCAGGCCCAGAAAAATCAGGAGCTGGGCGGAGTGCCCCAAGAATGTGTTCAGGGCGTAGCTATGGAAAAAAGCCACTTCGAAGAGGCCCGTCACCAGAGTCCAGATCAGGAAAAAGTTTACGGCGTTCTGAAAAGTCCATGCGAGCGGGCGGCCGCGTTTTTTCTGCAACCGCCTGTAAACCTGCCATGAAATGACGGCCATGTAGAGATTTGCCGCGATGTAGGTCAGTAAGAAGAGCATTTTCGCAATCCTTCATTTAGTCTCATCAACCAGTGTCCTGATCTTGTCCATAAATGTCCTCAGAGCCTGTTTTTTTGGCTGGCCGTAAATGCTTGAGGTGAGCGCCTGTCCTCCTTCCGTAGCAATTACGGAGTACATTCCCCACACAGGGAACAGACACGGCGCGTGCTGTTTTGAAGCAAAAATTATGTACGGTTCCTTGTATGTACGAAGATCGTAACTCTCAACATCATCGAGATCATTACATAGTGGCACTAGCTCCCAATGCTCGTTTTGAGTATTTTTTAGAATTACCTCCGGCTTAAAACGCACTACATAACCGCGCTTACCTAAAGTTTCTCGGTCTACTTTCTGCGTTTTTCCGTAAGCTATGAATGTTGATTCTTCTACAAGCTGCATTAATTCAACCGATGCGAGCTTCGCGTGAGCCGGACTAAAAATCGCGGACAGGCCCAGTGCGACCACGATCAACAGAGCAAGGCGGGCTTTTCTTAATAATCCGGGCGAGCGCATTACAAAATGTCCGAATGACTTGATTTAATCCTAAGCCTTAGCTTACCACGCGAGCGGGCCATTTGCATGTTTCGCGTTCCGGGGATAGAATGGGATTGCGAAGCGGCTCCCGCTTTCGCGCTTTTTTGTTGTTCTCTTTTCCTACGCTTTTCTCATGGCCGGACCGACACCAAATCTCCCTGCTTCCCGCCCGTCCTCCGGTGTGACCGGATCGATCGACCGGTTCCGCGCCAGTCCCGCGGGGGAACGACTGGCGCCTATTCTGCGCCCGGACGTTCTGTTCGCTCTGGGGATTATTACGATCATCCTGTTCATGCTGATCCCCATGCCGACCATCATGATGGATGCGGGGCTGTCGGTTTCGATCACGTTTTCGGTGCTGATTCTCATGACGGTCCTGTTTATCCAGACGCCGCTGGAATTTTCGACGTTTCCCACGGTTTTGCTGATCTCCACGGCCTTGCGATTGGGTCTGAACGTCGCGTCCACGCGCCTGATCCTTGAGAACGGGCATAACGGGCTTGACGCGGCGGGCGGGATCATCGAGGCGTTCGGGACGTTCATCATCAAGGACAGCTATGTGATCGGCGGGATCGTGTTCGCGATCCTCGTCATCGTGAATTTCGTCGTTATCACAAAGGGTTCCGGGCGGATTGCCGAGGTTGCGGCACGGTTTACGCTTGATGCGATGCCGGGCAAGCAGATGGCGATCGATTCCGACCTGTCGGCGGGGATGATCAACGAAGACGAGGCCAAGATCCGGCGCAAGAAGCTTGAACAGGAAAGCAATTTCTTCGGGGCCATGGACGGCGCGGCGAAGTTCGTGCGCGGGGACGCGATTGCGGGTTTGCTGATCGTCTTTATTAACATTATCGGGGGGATCGTCATCGGAACGGTCACGCAGGATATGTCCCTTGCCGACGCCGCACGCAATTACACGGTTCTGACGATCGGGGACGGGCTGGTGAGCCAGATCCCGGCGCTGATCGTTTCGGTTTCCGCCGGTCTTCTGGTGTCCAAGGCGGGGGTCGAGGGATCTGCCGAACAGCAGCTTTTCGAGCAGTTCGGGAGGTATCCGCGCGCGATGGCGATGAGTTCGGTCCTGATCCTGACGCTCGGTCTTGTTCCGGGCATCCCGACCCTGCCCTTCGTTACGCTTGCGGCCATTATGGGTGGGATTTCCTACCTGACGTTCCAGCGGCTGGCCGAAGAGGAGAAGGCCGCCGCCGAGGTCAAGCCCAAGCCCGGACAGCCGGGCGGCCCGGCCATCGCGGAAGAGCCGATTTCAAAGGCGCTGGCGATGGATACGATCCGGCTTGAACTGGGGTACGGGCTTTTGCCGCTCGTACAGGGCGACGGGGACAGCAACAAGCTGACCGACCAGATCAAGGGGCTGCGCCGCCAACTGGCCGAGGATATGGGCTATGTTCTTCCGGCCGTGCGGATACAGGATAACCTTCAATTACCTTCCAGCACTTACGTGGTGAGTATCAAGGAGATCGAAGCAGGGCGCGGTGAAATCCGCCCGAACATGCTTTTGTGCATGGATCCTAACGGCGATTCGATCAGCCTGCCGGGGGAGAACACCCTTGAGCCGACATTCGGTCTTCCGGCGATGTGGATCGACCCGCAGTACCGCGAGGAAGCGCATTTCCGCGGTTATACCGTGGTGGATGCGCCGACAGTGGTGACAACCCACCTGACCGAAATCATCAAGGATAATATGCCCGATCTTCTCAATTACGCGGAGACGCAGAAGCTCCTGAACGAAATGCACAAGGATTATCAGAAACTGGTCGCCGACGTCATACCGGGGCAGATATCGCTGGGCGGGTTGCAGAGGATTTTGCAAAACCTGCTCTCCGAGCGCATATCGGTGCGCAACCTGCCGACTATTCTGGAGGGCATTGCGGAGGCTTCCGTTTACACAAAAAGCATCGCGCAGGTCACCGAACACGTCCGCAGTCGCCTCTCCCGGCAGCTATGCGACGCGTACGCCGACCAGGGCGGCATATTGCCGCTGGTTACGCTTTCAGCCGAATGGGAGGCTTCTTTCGCAGAGGCTCTGATGGGCGAAGGGGAGGACAAGCACCTTGCCATGCCGCCCAGCAAGCTGCAGGAATTTATTAACGCTGTTCGCAACACTTATGACAGTCTTTCTGCGCAGGGCGTGACGCCGGTCCTGCTGACTTCACCACCGATCCGTCCCTATGTGCGCTCGGTTATCGAGCGGTTCAGGCCGCAGACTGTGGTGATGTCGCAAAACGAGATTAATCCCAAGGCCCGCATACGTACTATGGGGCAGGTCTAGATTAAAAAAACTTTATTCCGCAAGCTGCTCCTTTTCTTCCGGTCGGGGAGACACGACGTACTGGCGGCGATGCGCTTCTACGATGTTTTCGGCCTCGCCCGCGTTCACCCCCACTTTTTCCAGAAGAATCCTGACGAGGCGAAGAGACGATTCGTAGGCTTCGGGAACCACAGACGTCGCTCCCGCATCGAAAAAACTTTTTATCCCCGCGTGGTCACGGGCGCGCACAACTATCGGAAGCAGGGGCCAGCGAATGCGCAGATAGCGGATTGTGTACTCCGTGGCGCTGAAATCATCTATCGTGAAGACCACGGCTTTCGCCCGATCCGACCTGAGATATTCCCACATCACCTTTTTCATCGCGTTTCCAACGACTACGGGATATCCTTGGGCGTGGAATCTGGAGACCAATTCCGTATTCATGTCCATTGCGACGTAAGGAATTTTCTGGGCTTCCAGTATGTCCGCCAATATCTGTCCCACGCGGCCGAACCCGGCTATTATCACATGATTTTCCCGCTCTTCGTCAAAGGCTAAACGGTTTTTTTCCGTTTCCTTATCCGAATCTTCACCGGATTCAAAAATTCCTCCTGCCAGCGGTGCCAGACGCACGGTCAGGGGCGTAAGAAGCAGCGATACAGCGGACACCAGCAGAAAAAACTGGGCATCGTCGTGAGGCAGCAGCCCCCCTGCCAGCGCAAGCCCGATTACCAAAAAGGCGAACTCCCCACATTGCGCAAGGTAGATGGATGCCTGCGCCGCGTGGGAGGACGAGATACCGTACAAGCGCGCGACCGGGTAGAAGCATAGGGCCTTAATGAAAAATATCCCGATAACAGACAGGGGAAGCCATACCGGGTGCTGCAACACCGCGGCGATGTCCGTTTCCATGCCCACGGACATGAAAAACACCCCAAGGAAAAGGCTTTTTACCGGGTTCAGGATGATCGCCACTTCGTGCCGGTACTCGGTTTCAGCGATGAGAATACCCGCCAAAAAAGCCCCGAGCGCGGCCGACAGACCGTAGGATTCCGTCAGCGCAGCGCATCCAATAACCAGCAGCAAAATCATGGCAAACAACCATTCCGCGTTTTTTGCCGGAGCCAAGGTGTTTAAAAGCGGACGTAAAAGCATTTTTCCCGCAAGAATGATCGCACCCACGACAAGAAAGGCCGTAACCAGCGCGGTGGTGAGTTGCACACCCAGCGGCCCGCTCCCCTGCCCCGCAGAGAAAGCGCCAACAAGAACAAGAATCGGGACAACCGCCAGATCCTGCATCAGGAGTACGGAAAAGCTGATTCTCCCGACCGGCCGGACAATCAGATGGCTTTCCTGGAGGAGCTTCATAATGATCGCCGTAGAGGACAGGGCAAAAGCGACACCGATAAGAATTGAGACTTTGAGAGTGTTATCAAAGGCAAAAGCGATTACGCCAATTACAAGCGCGGTCAGGACGATCTGGGTCGTTCCCATACCAAGAACCCATTTCCGCAAATTCCACAGACGCGTGAAGGTCAGTTCAAGACCGATCGTGAAAAGAAGAAAAGCCACTCCCAATTCAGCAAGGAGATGGATCAGGCGTGTATCCGTAATTACAAAGGGAGAGATCAAGGGATAATCATGGGCATACAGGCCTAGTGCGTGCGGCCCTAGAATCAGGCCACACAGCAAATATCCAACGACAGACGAAATTTTTCGTATCTGCAATACAGGGATGATAAAACCGGATACAGCCAAGATCAGTACGATCGCGGAAAGCAGATCAGCGAGGTTAGCGGGTACATGCGTTGCATCTGTCATGGTTTGCGCTTACCTCTCGTGTACACCTGTATTAAGAGTTCCCGTTTAATGTCCGGGAAAGAGAAGCGGACGGTTTAATCACATTGCAAAAACCTGATAAAAAATCAACCGGGGGGCTAATTTTTGGGCTCGAAGGTC
This sequence comes from Rhodospirillales bacterium, assembly GCA_020638365.1. Taxonomy (GTDB): domain Bacteria; phylum Pseudomonadota; class Alphaproteobacteria; order Micavibrionales; family Micavibrionaceae; genus JAGNKE01. The sequence continues at coordinate 135,244 of JACKIQ010000001.1, forward strand.
AGTTCCGCGTTGCAGTGGCTGGTTTCATACTGGATCAGCCCGCCGGGGCCGAGATTCAACACATCGTCACAAAACATGGACTGCTCGGCCGTCATCAGCATGGCTTCCCCTTCGGGCGACGCCATGCGGACCAGAGATACGCCGAATGTCGTGTTCTTGACCTTTGCCTGTTTGCCGTCATCGGAGAATTTCACAGACAGCAAATTGGTTTTCAGCGACTTTACCCGGGCGTTTCTCGCCCCTTCCTTCATTTTCAGGATCAGCTGGCGCTTGTCGAGTGTCCACTCTTCCTTCTGGACCTGCGGCGCACCGTGTACACGGGAAATGACTTTCATTGTCGCCTCAAGTTTTTCATGAGCGTGTTTTTTAAGAAACGCGACCGTTTCGTCGATCCCTGCCAACTGTGCGGCCACAGAATCCGCGTAAAATTTTTCTACGGCCGCCCGATCTATCACAAAGGCATTTGATTGGGGCGCTGACTGGACTGCACTAGGCGGCGGGGGCTCGGTCACCCGGGGAACAGGATCAGGAAGCGGCTGTGCAAAGGCTGTTGTAGAGATCAGGGAGGACGACATAACGGCCATGAACGCTAAAAACCACGTTGTTTTATTTTTCCTGCTCATCGCGTTTCGCCCCGCTGTATATCCGTTTCGTTAATCATTTTAACCTACCTGCGCTTGCAAGACAAAAGTTTCCTTACCTCATGCGTTCAGGCAGGATGCAGGATTCCCGCAGATAATTCGTGAAGGTGGGGATTTTTACGTCTATACTCTGGCGTACCGATTCGGGACAATTTACAATAATGTGTGATTCGCTGTTGATTTTCCCATGCGTTTAAAAACGTTCACCGCCCAGACAATGACCGAAGCTATGCAAATGGTACGAAAGGCTCTTGGAGAGGAAGCTATCATTGTGGCCACAAAGGAAGATCCGGGCAGTAAGAACGTAAGCGTTACAGCAGCCGTGGAGCCGGCCTTCGAGATCGGACCGCGCGGGTTGAGGGAAAAAGAGGACTGGCTTCAATATGACCGGGAAGACGAGATCGGAGCGGTCACGGAAAAACTGACCGAGGCGATGCTGAGGCACGCCGTGCCGGACGAAATTATCGACCATGTTGTGTCCTGCGCGACGGTGATGGGTCTGGAAGAACCGGGGATCGCCCTGATTTCCGTTATCGAGCATCTTTTTACTTTCCGTCCCCTGCCGGTCGCTTCGCTAAAAAAGCCGGTCATGATGGTCGGCCCGCCCGGTTCGGGCAAGACCCTTGCCGTCGCCAAGCTTGCGGCGCGCGGGACGATGAACGGCCTGGATATCGGGGTCATCTCTACCGATACGGTTCGCGCCGGAGGAGTCGAACAACTCGAAGCCTTTACGAGGCTGCTTGAAATCCCTCTCAGGAAAGCGCGCACCCTTTCCGAACTCAAGGCCACTGTCGATGAAATGGTGGAAACAAAGGACCAGATCGTTATCGACACTTCCGGCCTTAATCCTTTTAACATCGAGGACGTCAAGGTTCTGGCCAAGCAGATCGTTACCGTTCAGGCGCGGCCCGTTCTGGCGTTGCCCGGAGGAATCGATGCTGATGAATCCGGAGAAATGGCGCGTGTTTTTGCCACGATCGGGGTGAGCGACGTTTTACCCACAAGAATTGATATCGCGCGCAGACTGGGAGGGATATTGGCCGCCGCGCACCATGGAGCCTTGTGTCTGAGCGATTACAGCCACTCACCGATGGTTTCGCAGGGGCTTGCGTCCCTTAGCCCAAAGACGTTATCTAGGTTATTGATGCCCAGCGCTTACAGAGAAAAGCGTACCCGGCGCATCATCAAGGCCACGCAAACCTCAGGCAAAAGGACATGACCGAAAAACCTCCCGGTGAGACCAGACTGCCGCTTTCCAATCCTCCCGCATTGAAGCGGGCGAACAACCTGATCGCGGTTGCCAGCGGCAAGGGCGGTGTCGGGAAGACGTGGTTTTCAGTGACCCTCGCGCATGCTCTGGCCCTTTCGGGGAAGAAGGTTTTGCTGTTTGACGGCGATCTGGGCCTAGCGAATGTGGATGTGCAGCTTGGCCTGATGCCCAAACGGGATCTCAATGACGTTATCCGCGGGAGGCTGGGTCTGGACCGCGTGATTCAGCCCTTCGATGACGGGAAGTTCGATATTGTCGCCGGACGGTCAGGACAGGCTTCGCTGTCTGCCCTACCCAGCCAGCGCCTTGCTTTGCTGCGCGACCAACTTCTTGATGTCGCATCACAATATGATGTCGTCATCGCCGATCTTGGAGCGGGCGTAGACCGCACGGTACGCATGTTTTCGGCCAGTTCGGCCTGCACTTTGCTTGTTACGACCGATGAACCTACGGCGCTGACTGACGCCTATGCCTTTATAAAACTGGGGAACGCCGCGGGCGTTTCGCGCAACATCAATATCGTTATCAACATGGCTTCGAGCATTTCCGAAGGCGAAAAAACCTACAAAACCCTTCTCAAGGCCTGTGAGAACTTTCTGCGGCTTTCACCGCCGCTCATGGGCCTTGTTCGACAGGATTCAAGGGTCAAGGACTGTATCCGATCCCAGTCTCCCATCCTGTCCCGAACGCCCAATGCAGACGCCGCCATTGACGTGGCGAAAATCTCAAAGAAGGTCATGGCGCTCGTGGAATCAGCCACGCACAAGGCGGCGCGACGGTAGTTTCGCTCTTCCCGTTGTAACAAGGCTTTCCTGCAGCCGTGCTGGTGCGGTAATGTTGTCTCATGACTGACGCCCGTTTTCCTTCCTCTGTTCCATCCATATCCGATGCTGCGGCACGCAAGACGTCGCAAGATTCCAGACAAGGCCAAAGCGTGAGGCTTGTTACCCTGCCCGAGCGCCTTTACGAAGTCCGCAAGGCAGCTATAGTGCGGGCCGAAGTGACCGGCCGGGGAAATGACGGGACAGTGAGGCTAACGAGTTCCGAGGGTGAAATCACGATCCGCACAGAGAGGCCGGACCAGTTTGCCCTAGGGGAGAGGGTCGAAGTCCGTCTCCAGCCGGGACGCCCACCCCAGAATGCCGAAATCCGTACGGTACGCTCCGATCCTACACAGCCGCGCAGTGCGCAGACGGATATTGACGTCCATGTTTCTCCCCCTTCGCAAGAGGAGAGCAAACCTTTAGAAGACAAGGTATTCGGGAAAATCGTGCGAGCAGTTCCGCTGCGCCCCGGTGAAGCTTTACTTGCATTACCGCCCGCTACCGAGCAGATTGAAAGCATCGTGCAGCCCGTAACTCCTTGTCCGGCTTTTTCTCCTGAGAATTTTTTAGAAAAGCTTCCTTCAGAAGCATTGAAAAGGTTTATCAGCATCAAGGCCGAGACAATCGCGCGCACGATAACGCTTGCGCCGGCTCCTCTTTCCGCCCTTCCCGATAGTGTTTTAACAAAGGCTGCAAACGCATTATCCGTTGGTCAAACCAAACTCAACAGCCCTCCGCAGGGCGCCGAGGTCGGGCGTATTCTTAAAGGCGTACTCGGGCTTGAGCGGAACGGATTGCAGTTTGCCTCTCTCCCTCGTCCCGGAAGCACTCTTTCTTCAAGTGAGAAGGAAGGAAGGTCACTTTCGTTTCAGGTCGGCGCTATAACGACGACGCCTGCCCCTCTTGTTTTCGAAGATTATCCCGATCATTCCCCGTTGCGGTTTCCCCCGCCCGGATTGAGGGCCGGAGAGTTGGCCGCGCAGGTTCTGGGACCTGTGGACGGGAAGGACGCACTGGCGGTTACGATTGTTTTTCCCGCAGATGAAGATGGCCAACCCAGATACTACGCGCTGCTTGAGCCGGGATTCACGCTGACGCCGGGTTCGCGGATCGAACTCACTCCGCTTCCTGTCCTTCCCGGGACGCGGGATGCGTCAGCGCAAGCCACCCCGCAGACCGCTGCTGCGTTTCCTCCACCAGTGCTTTCCGCTCTGCCGCTTGGTATTCCCTATTTCCTGAACGCGGAAACCTGGCCCGTGTTGCAGGAGATCGTCAACCTGTTGCCGCAGGTGTCTCCGCAGTTTGCACAGGCTTTTATCAATATGATTCCCAACCCGGCAACCCCGCAACAGATCGCTCCGGCTGCCTTGTTCTTTATCGCGGCAATGCGGATCGGCGATGTCGAAGGGTGGCTTGGCGGGCGGGCCGTCGATGCAATCCGGCGGGCGGGGCGCGGGGATATTCTCACCCGCCTGACACAGGAATCCGGGGTTCTTTCCCGTCTTTCGGGCGAACCTCTGGGGCAGGAGTGGCGCGCGACCAGCCTGCCGCTTTTCTGGGATGGGGAGATTTTCAGGCTTCCACTTTATTACAAGCGGCAAGAGGAGGAACGCGGAACGGGACGGGAAAACGGACAGGCGATGATGCGTTTTATCATCAATCTCGACCTGAGCCGGATGGGAAAGTTGCAGATGGACGCGTTATACCGTGAGCAGGCCAAGCGGTTTGACCTGATCCTGCGCAGCGCGCGGCCTTTTACCAAGGCGGCGGAACACGAGATGCGCGGTCTGTTCGCCGGAGCGCTTGAAGATATCGGGTTGCGCGGGGAAATGGGATTCCAGAGCGGCTCCGATAAATGGGTTACCGTGCAGCCGGACAGGCTTTACGAATTTTCTCAGAGTTTCTAAGCTATTTTTTCAGGCTTCTTCTTCCTGAAACGTCCGGAAGCGGGTGACACCGATTTCATCGAGTTCCTGCGCTTCTTTTTTCTGTCTCTCCTCCTCCTCTTGCCGGTCGCGGTTCTCCTGAACGATTTCGATGCGGCGAAGATCGGCATAAGCCTGACGCATGTCATCCTGAGCGACCAGTATACGGCTTTCAAGGCGGGTTATTTCGGCTTCTATTTCCTCCATCCGGCGGTCCACCGCCTTGGCGTAAGCGCCGAAAAAGCTCAGCATGTCGGCACCCATTTCCTTTATCGTCCGACTTTCGTGCGCGAATTCCTCGGCCAATCTTTTTCTCTCTGCCGCCTGCTCCTCAGCCTGACGGTACAAGTCAGCGAGGTGCTTCTGCTTTTGTTCGATGGCGTGCTTGCGCACGCGAATGAGAGGTCTGAGATTTGCCATGTAAAAATTGCTCGGTCAGAAAACACCCGGTTCGTTGTGAGCATATTCTAGCGTGTCTCCTCCTGAACAGACAATCCTACCGCCTGTCGTGTTGGGCAGGTGGATCATTCCTTCGAGATTGACCATCTCGTGAATGCGGCGCGTCATTTCCGCTCCGCTGGTTCCTTTCGCGAGGGGGCTGAAAACATTCACTGAACCTCGCACGAGGCCTTCCGACCAGGCTCCCGCGTGAACGGCGACGCTGTGTACGCTTTCCTTGCCCCTGAAATCCGCGCTGAGAACCTGTGCGTCGTACTCTGCGAGAACATCGAGAACATCATTTATGAAACCGTCCACGCTAGGGCCACGTAGGTTCGGGCCAACGATACGAACTTTTGCTAAAGGGCCGCCGATCCGGGTCATCATCAGCCTCAGCGCTTCCTCCCCCGCATCGGAGAGCGCGTGCGGATTTCCAGCATGGGTCAGATGCGCCAGACCGACGCCACCGGAACCTTCGTTGCAGGCGATGACCGCCATACTGGATGACAAGGATTTTGCGCCCAGCGACTGATAGAAAGAATTTTCGTAGGCTATGCCCGCGTAATTAAAACCGATCCGTACTGTCTGTTCCGGGCTGAGGATCTGGTCTGCGTTTTGCACGTAAGGGGTTGTCGGCAGACCCATGAGCGCGTCCATACGATTTTGTCGGTTGTTCGATAATTCTGCGATTATCAAGGACATCATGCCTCCTTCTTTTATCTCTTAGTTGTTTCTAGTCCATGCCAGGATAATGTTCGAGGCCTGTCGTTTCCGTGAGGCCGTTATAGAGAAGGCTTTCGGGTGTCGGGCTGCGAAGCGGGACCATCTTGTCAAGATTTACGGCCTGAGCCTGAAGCTTTTCTATGGCTTTCTCTCCTCCGTGAGCGCTTGCGTTCATTAGTTCAGCCATCGAATATCTGCCGCGAATCAGCCCCTGTTCCCAGAATCCCGAATGAACGGCGAACTGGCGGAGCGTTCCCGGCTTGGTACTAAAATCCGCGCTCATAACTTCGACATCATACTCCTTGAGTACTTCTGCAACCTGATCGACCATCCTCGCTACCATAGGTCCGCCTGACGTCGGGCCGACTATTCTGGCCTGAATCCGGCCGCCCTGCGCACAGACCTGATTAAGCATGGCAATCAGGGAATGGCGGCTTTCCCCGGCAAGATCCAGCGTCGGGCCTTCCTGCGCCAGATGAGCAAGACCAGTGGCCCTGGTTGCCGTATTATGCACCGCCAACCCCATGCAGGAGGCCAGTCCTTCGGTTCCGAGCGCGGGGAATCTTGCTCCGGGATGCGTCACAGCCGCCCAATGCATATCGACTTCGCCGATCGTTTGCGGGTCTATATGTGTTCTGGCGTCAGGCATGTACTTCGCAAGAGGCAGCTCATAGAGCGCCATGACCCTGTCAGCCCCGGTTTTTTTAAATTTCCGCAGTTTGATCGACATCGACCCTTTCCGTTTACAAAACGTTACAAACCCGACATACCCTGTTCATATCAATCTGGCATGATAAAGACATAAGCGCCACAAAAAACAGGTTTATGGAAATGTATATCGTCTCACGATTTTTTGTCCTGGCCTTGTGCCTGCTTACTCTGGCCGCTCTGGTTCCGGTCACCGCCTTCGCGCAAGAAGACCCGCGCAAGGCCGAATGGCAGGAGAAGAAGGATATTTTTGACGCCCTGCCCCCGGAGGAGCAGGAAGCCGTGCTCGAAGAGGTCAAAAAGAAGGCCGAGGATTTCAACAACCTTCCCCCTGAAGAGAAGAAGGCTAAAATTCAGGAAGCGGCGGCAAAGCGCTATGAAAACCTGCCGGAGGATAAAAAAGCCAAGGTCGATGCGCGCCGCGAAAAAGCGCAGACCGCCAAGGCGAAGTATGACTCACTGCCCGAAGAGAAGAAGGCCAAGATCAAAGATAAGCGTGAGAAAATCAAGGAAAAGCGCGCTGCCAACGGCGGCAAGGGGTTTGGCAAAAAAATTCAGAAATGGAAAGAAAACCACCCGTAAAAGTTCGAACCCGGTTTCAATACACCACTCTATCTACACACATTACGACTTCATCAAGACCGGGGCGTGTCCCCGGTTTTTTTTATGCGTGCATGCCGAGAATGCCGGCCAGCAGGGAAAAACTCTCGTCAATATTCGCTGAGTCGTCCTTATTCTGCGTGAGAAATTTTTCGATCTGGGGGTACAGCCGGATGGCCTCGTCTACCGCAGGGTCAGCGCCGCGGCGGTATGCGCCAAGACGGATCAGTTCGGCCATATCTTCGTAGGTCGTAATGACCTGCTTGGCCTTGCGGACCACGCCGTTCTGCCAGTCGCTGAAGACGTTCGGCATGGAGCGGGAAATGGATTTGAGAATATCAATAGCCGGGTAGCGTCCGCGGTCGGCGATTTTTCGATCCATGACGATGTGGCCGTCCAGTATCCCGCGCGCGGCGTCCGATATCGGTTCGTTATGATCATCCCCTTCGACCAGAACCGAGAAAAGCCCGGTGATGGCCCCCTGTCCGGCGGTCCCCGCTCCCGCTCGTTCCAAAAGGCGGGAGAGTTCGCCGAAGGTAGTCGGCGGGTAGCCTTTTGATGTGGGCGGCTCGCCTGCGGAAAGTCCTATTTCACGCTGGGCCATCGCGAAGCGGGTGACGGAGTCGATCAGGCAGAGGACCTGCCGCCCCTGATTGCGGAAATATTCGGCTACGGCCAGAGTTAAGTACGCGGCCTGCCTTCGCATCAGTGCGGGTTCATCGCCCGTGGCAACGATCACGACCGAGCGGGCCAGACCGTCCGGGCCCAGATCGTCCTCCAGAAACTCCTGCACCTCGCGGCCCCGTTCGCCGACCAGACCGATCACCGAGACATCCGCGTCGGTGTAACGCGCCATCATAGAGAGGAGCACGGACTTTCCAACGCCAGAGCCGGAGAATATCCCCATTCTCTGGCCCTGCCTCAAGGGGAGAAAGCTGTTGACCGCGCGGACCCCCAGATCAAGCTGCGGGCCTAAACGCTGGCGCGCATGGGCAGGCGGCGGGCGATTGCGCAAGGGAACGGGTTCAATGCCCTGCGGCAGGCCGCCCTTTCCGTCAATCGGCTCGGCCAAAGCATTGATTACGCGGCCCAGCCACATATCAGAGGGGTTTACAACCGGCTCCTGCGCCTGGATGAAGGCCTTGCAGCCCATCCCAACCCCTTCAAGCGTGCCGAAGGGCATCAGAAGCGCCTGCCTGTCACGGAAACCAATAACCTCGCACGGAACGATCCTGTTACCGTTTGGACGGAGATGTACGACAGAACCGACAGTCAGGCGTTCGCTTACGCCCGCGATCTCGACAAGAAGACCAAGAATCTTTGTCACCTGCCCGTAAAACTCTGTTACTGGCAGTCTTTCAATCGCGGCGGCGGCCTGTTCTGCCAAGCGATCCATGTGAATAAAAACCTATTTATGGAACTTTCTACTGGCTGTCCCAAAACCCCAGCCCGCGTTAACCAAGGGTCCAAGGATTCAGGTCTTTTGAAGTGTACCAGTAAAAACAGCAAAGAGAAATACGATAATATCAAGCCTAAACATAGACTTATACAACAAAATTAACCGTATATAATTTTCGAAAAGGTTTGTTAACTATTTTAATATTTGTTAAGATATTGGTTAACAAAGTCAGACTTTGTTTTTGCATTATCGTTTTTCAGGGGATCATTCATGCGTGTACTGCTTGTCGAGGACGACACCTCAACCGCCAAGAGCATTGAGCTTATGCTTAAGTCCGAAGGTTATATCGTGGATACGACCGATCTGGGCGAGGATGGCCTTGAGATCGGAAAAATCTATGATTACGACATCATCATTCTTGATCTTATGCTTCCGGACATGGACGGGTATGAGGTTCTCAAGCAACTCCGCGCATCCAAGGTGGAGACGCCGATCCTGATTCTTTCGGGATTGACGGAACTGGACAACAAGATCAAGGGGCTGGGCTTCGGGGCTGACGACTACCTGACCAAGCCGTTCGACAAACGCGAACTGGTTGCGCGGATACAGGCGATCGTCCGCCGCTCGCAGGGTCATTCGCAGAGCGTGATCCAGACCGGGAAAATCAAGGTCAATCTTGACACCCGCACCGTGGAGGCCGACAGCAAGCCGCTGCATTTGACGGGTAAGGAATACGGCATTCTGGAACTTCTTTCTCTTCGCAAGGGTACGACCTTAACCAAGGAAATGTTCCTGAACCACCTTTACGGCGGGATGGACGAGCCGGAGGTCAAGATTATCGACGTGTTTATCTGCAAGCTTCGCAAAAAACTGGCCGAGGCCACCGACGGCAGCAACTATATCGAAACCGTCTGGGGCCGCGGGTATGTCCTGCGCGATCCTGAAGCCGAAAGCAATAAAGACGTGAAGGCCGCTAACGCCTAGTACCTCTTTGCCTGTTTTTGTCTGCTTGCCTCCGTTGACTCCTTCACGGGAGGTTTGCATCATGTTTCATGGTTTTATTCAAGGGCGTTGCCAAGACCGTTTCACGGCTTGATTCATTTAACAACTGGATCAAGCTGTTTTCGATCTTGATGGTTTTTTCTTTTCTCCTTTCTCTGGGCGGCGCCTATTACTGGGCGCTTGACCTGTTTCGGCATTTTATCGTCCAGTATGCGCTGCTCTCCCTTCTTTTCGGGGTGCTGGCCACAACGCGAAAGCTCTGGCTGTATGTGCTACTGATGGCGGTTCTCTCTGTTCTATGCGGGCTGGAGGTCGCGGGACGCCTTGATTACGTGAGCAACGCACCCGAAGAGGCGATAAGGGGCGATGACGTTCTCAAGGTCATCGTTTATAACCGCCATCACAGTCTAACCGATCACAAAGCGATGGTGGACTTTATCCGTTCGGAAAACCCCGATATCTTTTTTATTCTTGAGGCGAACAGCTCGCACGCCGAGACGCTCAAAAAAGACCTGAATGCGGCTTATCCCTACCTTTTTCTTTTGCCCAAGGATAACAGTGCGTTCGGGATGGTCGCGGCGAGCAAGCACCGGTTCAAGCTGAAGTGGAACACGCACAGTCATCTTCTGGGAGAAGAATTTGACGGGATCGCCAATTTTATCATGATCGCGTCTATCGTTCCGGACGGGCACAAGCCTGTTACGTTTTACGCGCTGCATACGCCGCCACCCATGCGCCCCTATCTTTTTACCCAGCGGAACGCGGAGTTGGAGCATGTCGCTGACCTTATCAATCAGCGGCACAGAAAGCGCGATGATTCCATCGTGCTTCTAGGAGACTGGAACATCACGCCCTACTCTCCTTTTTTTAGCAGGCTGCTGAAGGATGCGGGCCTGAAGAACCAGACGACCACACCGTATTTTCTACCGAGTTGGCCATCGAATGCGCCCGCGTTCGCGCAAATCCCCATCGACCATATCCTGTTCAAAGGAATGCTGCGATTGCTTGAAAAGCGGCGTGGGCCATCCCTGGGATCGGATCACCATGCGATTATTGCCGTTTTCAAAATCGTGGATTAGTTTTGCCTATGAATAGCGATCTTTATTTTCTCGGTCTCCATGCCAAACTCTATCTTGCAGTATCCGTTCTTCTGGTCCTGTGTTTCGGATTGTCGCATTTTTCGCGGTGGCACTGGATCTGTGACCTGCTCAGTCATTTCATGGTGCAGTACGCGTTTTTTGCCTTCGTGTTTTTTTTCATTTTCATCGTTTTGAAAATGCCCCTCCTGTCGCTGGCAATGTTCGTCGTAGGCTTACTTGCGGGTTACGAGACGCGGCTTCCTCTTTCGCAGCCATGGCACTTTTTTCCGACGCCGCGAATCGATACGGAGCGGAATATTCTGCGTGTGGTTCAATATAACAAATATTACGACAACAAAAATTATGCGCCGATTGCGGCGTGGTTGAATAACACAGACGAACCCTTTGACGTCGTTTTCCTTCTTGAAGTTGAACCGGAGGACGCCAAGGCATTGCGATCCCTGACGGCGGAGACTTATCCCTTTACCCTGCCGGCCGAAGGGCTGGGTCCGGATTTTTCGATCATCCTGTCTCGGCATAAGGTTCTTTCCTACGAAGAACGCAAAATTGCCCCCCATCGAGTCAGAACGCGGGGGGTCCGATTTGAAATCCAGCCGGAGGGATATCAGCAACCCGTTGTATTTTTCGGGTTTCACACGCGGGTTCCTATCCTTGCGAAAGGTCAAGCGCACCGCAATGCAGAGATGAACGGGATGGCAGAATGGGTCGCTTCCGACCCGTCGCCTTATAAAATCGCGGTGGGAGACTGGAACATCACTCCCTACTCCCCCTATTTTAGGGACTTTGCCAAGAATTCAGGAATGGCTTACCAGACGTACGGGGTGTTTCCGCCCTCCACATGGGTTTCGTATTTTATGCTGCCGTTTCTTAAAATTCCTATAGATCATATGCTGTATAGCCAAGGGCTTAAATTGCTTGATCTCAAATCTGGACCGGCCTTCAAGTCGGACCATCAAGCTTTGATCGGGGTTTTTGGGCTTGATTCGACAAAAAATTGACTTTTTTCCTTATAATATCTTAGTATCTGGGATTAAGCGGTATACATAATATTTTAAGGTGATAAATCATGGTTTCTCCGTCTCAAAATAACCTTGAGTTCCATATTTCTAAGGTTGAGTTTTTTAAGCCGGGCCCGGAAGGGGTGTCTGTTGAGGATCGCAACAGTCTTTTATCTAATATTGATGCTGCTTTTCAGGACGGAGCAAGCGAGTCTCAGGTCCTTATGGCTTTGCGTTGCCAACAAATTCGTGCAGGCAGCAGCATGATGGCCCCCTTGTTGGATGGGCTTGATCGCGGATATTTTTCTGACAAGCCTTGGGCAACGGACAGTTTTCGAGCACATGTAGATATGCTTAAGACGGATACGTCTGATAGCCCTGTATCCGATAAAACTAAAGCCCGGCAGCTTTTTGTAGAAGCTACTGCTCCGATGCGCTACGGGTCTGCGGTGCTGGGAATACAAGGGCAAGCTAAGGCTACTCTAGCTAACATGAGGTTGAGTTTCATGGCCCGTAGCAGTGGAAAAGAAGAACTTCTAGGATTTAATCCCGCTGTTTATGAAGGGCAAAGCTAAGCTATAAAAAAAATTCATCAAAACTCGGCTAACGCCGGGTTTTTTAGTGTGTTGCTTTGCATGAAAACCCCGTTATGCTTGGCATATGAAGTATATTCAGAAAAACTTGGCCAATATTCTGACCTGCGCGCGGATGGTTTTGCTGCCGTTTATGGTCGCGTTGTTCTATATGGAGGCCAGTTGGGGCGCTTGGGCCGCCTGGTTTTGTTTCGTACTGTATGCGGTGTGCGCGATTACGGATTATTTCGACGGCTACGTGGCGCGACGATACGACCAGATCACCCCGCTGGGTACGTTTCTTGACCCTATATCCGATAAAATTTTTGTCGGGACCCTGCTGATCCTTCTTGTGGCGTTCGGGCGAATTAACGGACTTTGGATTATTCTTGTGCTTTTGATTTTTGCGCGGGAGTTCATGGTTTCCGGTCTGCGCGAATTTCTAGGACCCCAAAACGTGACCATGCCTGTCACGTTTATGGCCAAGTGGAAAACCACCGTGCAGATGGTTGCAACGGGTTTCCTGATTCTCGGCCCGCACGCGCCGCTGGGGACAGAAATCGGGCTGATCGCGCTTCTGATCGCAGCCGTTCTTACGCTGGTGACGGGCACGCAATATTTAACCAAGGCCCTGCCCCATATTCTTTCAAACGACTCTTCTTCTTCCATCGGGGAATAGCATTTGCTTTTCCTCGGCTTATCAACAACTAGCTGGGGATGAATTGAGGGAACAATCTGGACCGTATCGGGGAAATTGCGTAGCCTTTTCGTATGCTTGGTCTTTACAGACTTGCCCGCCCGGTTCTCTTCAAGCTGGAACCAGAAAAAGCCCACCGGATGACCCTCAAGATCATGAAATCTGGGTTGATGCCGATGCCGCCGCGATTTAAGGCTGAAGAGCTTGAACAGGAGATTTGGGGACTTACGTTCCCGAATCCTGTCGGCTTGGCTGCCGGATTCGACAAAAATGCCGAGGTTATCGCGCCAGCCCTCTCACTGGGATTCGGGCTGGTGGAGGTCGGCACGGTCACACCCCGGCCGCAGGCCGGAAATCCGCAACCCCGTATTTTCCGCGATGTCGAGAGCGGCTCCATTATCAACCGGATGGGCTTTCCAAATGACGGCCTGACGCTCTTTGAAGAAAATTACGACCGTTTCAAAAGCGAAGATGTCCCTCCTCCGGGTGTAGTCGGGATCAATATCGGAATGAACAAGGATCAGAAAAACCCGGTCGAAGATTACACGACCCTGATCAAGGCTTTTGCCAAGAAAGCTGATTATCTTACGGTCAATATTTCCTCTCCTAACACGCCGGGGCTTCGTGATTTACAGGAACCGGAAACGCTTCGTTCCTTTCTTGCCGATATAATCAACAGGCTGAACATGTCGTCGGGGGACTATCCGCCGCCGCCTCTCCTTGTGAAACTTTCTCCCGACCTGAGCGGCGAACAACAGGAGCAGATCGCTGCCGTGCTGCTTCAATCCGGTGTGAGCGGGATCGTCCTGACCAACACGACAATCGCGCGCCCGGAGGCTTTGCCGGAATCATTCAGAGCGCAACCGGGCGGGTTGAGCGGCCCCTATTTGCGCAAGGCTTCTACGGAGATGATCCGCAATTTCTACCGTCTGACGAATGGCAAACTACCGATCATCGGGGTTGGCGGCGTCTCCAGCGGCAAGCATGCCTATGAGAAAATCAAGGCCGGAGCTTCGCTGGTCCAACTTTACACCGGCTTTGTATACCGGGGACCTGATGCTGCGTATCAAATCTGCCGCGAGCTTCTGGCCTATATGCGCCGGGACGGAATTACCAAGATCGGTAACGCGGTCGGGTTGGATCACAAGAAAAGCAACGGCGGAGCGGAACACGCGGCATGAGAGAACCCAGCGGACGCATTTCAGATTCAGAGCGAGAAGAGGCCCTCCGGGGAGGTGCAGGTTCTGCGTTTGCGCGCGGTATCGCGGCGTCCATGTTCCTGATCAGTTGCGTTCTGGTCGCGCTGCTTGCATCCATCTCCGTTGAACTGGCGCTGTTCGTTTCCTCTGTTATCGTTGTTGGATGCTTTTTCAACATGAGCACGACGCATAAAGACGAGATCGGCATGGAGTTCATGGAAACGGTGCGCGATCTTTACCGGCGGGTCAGCGCGGTCGAAGGGAAGGTTTCCGAAAATTCAGGAGATATTCAGGGATTGCGCGAAACGATGGAAGAGCAAAGCGCGGCGATCGGACGGCATACGCCTTCACGGGGGATGGTCGGCTCTGTCAAAGAAACACTCTTGGAAAGGGACGAGAGCGATATAGTCCCTGCGTTCCTGAGGCCTTCGGGCATGATTCCCCGACCCTCGAACGATCTGCGCCGTGCGGAGCAGCCTACTTCCGAAGTCCTTCATGCGCGGCGGACGGCACACGTCGTGGCGAACGAAGATGTTTACGCCAATAACGACGCGCTGACCGACATGGCGGTTCGGGAATTACTGCACCATGCCGTGCGCAAAAGGGAAATTGACGTTTTTCTTCAGCCGATCGTGCGCCTGCCGCAACGTCATACAAACTTTTACGAGATGTTCGCGCGTATTCGGGCCAAGGCCGGGCTGTATCTCCCAGCACAGCGCTATATGGACCTAGCGGTGGAGGAGCGGCTCATGGAGTCGATCGACAATATTCTTCTCCTCGAATGCCTGAAGGTTTTAAGGGTTAACTATGATTCCGACAAGGTTTCGACCTATTTCATCAATATCAAGCCTTCGACTTTACGGAACGCCGACTTCATGGACGACCTGCTGAAATTCATAGCGCAGAACAAGAGGATGGCCCCGTCCCTCGTCTTTGAGATGAAGCAGGACGACTTCGAAAACCTTTCGAGCGGAGAACGCCTGATCCTTGACGGAATGACCAAGCTGGGCTGCCGGTTCTCTCTGGATCATGTCACGGAACTTCCCGAGGACATTCTTTCCCTTTACCAGCGCAACGTGCGGTTCCTGAAAATACCGGCGGCGCGGTTCCTTGGAAAAGAAGACGGGTATTCGGATTTCGCGCAGATGGTACGGCGCAAGCGGCGGCTTGAGATGAACGGGATCGAGGTTATTATCGACAGGGTGGAAAGCGAACCGGAGTTGCTTGAGCTTCTGGATTACGAAGTCAATTTCGGTCAGGGATTCCTGTTCGGGCGGCCCGATCTCGAAGGCGTTTACAAGTTCGCGAAGTCGGCTTAGACACCTTAACCGATTCATGCGTGACTTTGCCCGAAGGGGCGTTAGAATATTCCCGTATTTTACTTGATCGACTTTTTAAGAGGATAGGCTTCTTCATGATCCGTATCAAACATGTCCTTGCGTCCTGCGCACTTTTGGTCAGCCTTTGTTTTTGCGGCAGCGCCGCCTTCGCGGAAGAGAGCGCGGGAGGGGAACCTAAGCCCGCGGTCGCGCTGCACGGGGACGTGAAATACAAGGACGGGTTTACGCATCTGGATTACGTCAACCCGGACGCGCCTAAGGGCGGGACGTTGCGCATAAGCACGGTCGGGACGTTCGATTCGCTTAATCCCTTTGTCGTGAAAGGTTCTCCGGCGGCCGGATTGACCTATATGGGCGGGCTTCCTTACGATACCCTGACCGAAAGCACTTATGACGAAGCGTTTTCCCAGTATGGATATCTCGCGAAGGACATCACGATCGCCGATGACCGTTCCTGGGTGCGGTTCGAATTGCGGGAGGAAGCGAAATGGAATGACGGCGTTCCGATTTCGGCCGACGACGTCGTCTGGACGTTTGAAACCTTCATGGAAAAGGGGCAGCCGTTTTTCAAAGCGTATTGGGGCGACGTCGAAAAAGTGACCGCCGACGGGCCGAAAACGGTGACCTTTAAATTCAAGGTCAAAGGTAACGCCGAATTGCCGCTGATTATCGGGCAGTTGCCTGTTTTGCCCAAACATTACTGGACGGCGGAAGGCCGGGATTTTACCAAGTCCAATTCCCTGACGCCGCCCCTGACCAGCGGGCCTTATAAATTCGGGAAGATCGACGCGCCGCGTTCCATCGAATATGTCCGTAACCCGGACTGGTGGGGCAAGGATTTGCCGCTTTTTAAGGGCATGTATAATTTTGACCGTATTGTTTATGACTATTATATGGACGAGAAAGTCCAGCATCAGGCCTTCCTGTCCGGTGAATACGATTACAAGGAAGAAAGTTCAGAGCATCAATGGCAGACGAGCTATGATAGTGCCGCCGTGCGTGACGGCAGGATAGTCAAGGAACTGATCGATAATCAACGCCCGGCAGGGATGCAGGCTTTTGTTTTCAATCTCCGCAGGCCGGTCTTCAAAGAGACGAAAGTTCGTGAAGCTCTCGGTTATGCCCTTGATTTTGAATGGTCAAACAAACAGGTCGCCTTTGGCGCGTATACGCGAACGAACAGCTTCTTTGCCAACTCTGATCTTGCCTCTTCGGGGCTGCCGAGCGCAGAGGAGTTGAAAATCCTCGAACCGTTCAGGGGCAAAATTCCCGATGAAGTGTTTACCAGCGAATACAAAGCTCCGGTCACCGACGGATCGGGGAACGCACGGGCAAACCTCAAAAAAGCCGCCGATATGCTTGAGGCCGCCGGGTACGTGATGGGACCGGACAAGGTGCGCGTCAAGCAAACGGAGGACGGCCCGGTCAAGCTGGAATTTGAAATTCTGCTGTCTAACCAGCTCTTTGAGCGTTGGGTGCAGCCCTTTATCAAGAACCTTGAACGAATCGGCGTTAAAGCCAGAATCCGCACGCTGGTCGATGCCGCGCAATATCAAAACCGCCTGAATGAGTTCGACTACGACATGATTGTCGGCTCTTTCCCGGAGTCGTACTCTCCGGGGAACGAACAGCGCGAATTCTGGGGGTCCGAAAAAGCCGATCTCCCGGGGGCGCGGAATTATATCGGGATCAAGAACCCGGTGATCGACGAGATCATCACACAACTCATCCACTCGAACTCGCGCGAGGATCTGGTCACAAAAACGCACGCGCTTGACCGTGTGCTGCTCTGGAACCATTACGTCATCCCGATGTGGCATTACAATAAATGGCGTCTGGCCTACTGGAAAAAGATGAAGCACCCGGATACGCTTTCGTGGCTCAGCCCGCTTGTCATACAGACGTGGTGGATTGATCCGGCTTCGAACGCCGCCGGCGGGAAGTAAAAAATGAGCGTACCCGATCTCGCCATCGCCATTCCCGCGCGTTACGGATCTTCGCGTTTTCCGGGCAAGCCGCTGGCGGAGATCGGCGGGCGATCCATGCTTTCGCGCGTGGTGGACGTGGCCAAGCGCGCCGTGGTTCTGAGCGGTGTGACCGATCTTTCCATTTTCGTGACCACGGAAGATAAACGCATCGCGGAACACGCGGAAGAAATCGGCGTGCCGTGCATCATGACCCCCGAAAACTGCGCGACGGGATCGGACCGGGTTCTGGCGGCGCTGCGGCAGCTTGACCACTGGCCGGACTTTATCATCAACCTTCAAGGGGATGCACCGTTTACACCGCCTTCGGTGCTGCGCGCCATGTTCGAGGCGTACACCGCCAATCCCGGGGCGCAGGTGATAACGCCTGCACAGGTTCTCAGCTGGGCGGATCTGGACAGGCTGCGCGATTCAAAAAAGAAAACGCCGTTCAGCGGCACGACCGTGACCGTGGATGAAAGCGGAAACGCATTGTGGTTTTCGAAAGCCATTCTCCCGGCGATCCGGAACGAGGAGGCACTGCGCAAGGAATCTACGCTGTCACCCGTGCGGCAGCATCTGGGGCTTTACGGGTTCCGCACGGATGCGCTTGAGAAATTCTGCGCCCTGGCGCAGGGTGTTTACGAAAAACTTGAAGGGCTGGAGCAGCTTCGCATGCTGGAAAACGGCATGCCTGTTCAGGTTGTTGAGGTCAGCCTGCCCGAAGGGACCCTGCACGCCGGAATCGATACTCCGGAGGATTTGAAGCGCGCGGAAAAGTTTATTAAGACGCACGGCGAGATCACACTATGACCGCAGGGATGAAGACCCTTATCATCGCGCGGCACGGCAATACGTTCGGACCGGGAGACACGCCGACACGCGTGGGTGCGCGGACCGATCTTCCGCTTGTGGAATCCGGCAAGGCGCAAGCGAAGGCTTTGGGGCTTCATTTTCTTGAGAACGGTCTTGTTCCAGACGTTGTCTATGTCTCTCCCCTGCTCCGCACTCAACACACGGCGGACATCATTCTTCAAGCAACCAACACTGAAGCGGCCATTGAGACGCTGGAACTCTTGCGAGAGATAGATTACGGCCCGGATGAGAACCGGCCAGAAGAAGCTGTGATCGCGCGAATCGGCATAGAGGCCATCAAGCTCTGGGATGAACGGGCCATTGTGCCGAAAGGGTGGCTGGTCGATCCGGACAAACTCATAAGAGGATGGTTGGACTTTTCGCAATCCATTGAAAAATCAGAGAAAAATACTTTTCTGGCCGTTACATCCAACGGCGCTGCGCGGTTTGCGCCCCATATTACAGGGGATTTTGAGGGCTTTCGCGCCGGATTTCCCCTGAAACTCAGAACGGGGGCTTACGGGATATTACAGTTTGACGGTGACAGGTGGTTTGCGGCGGGCTGGGATATCCGCCCCGAAAAACCTAGCTAGCATTAAGGAAAATAAGGAAAAAATTCCAGAAAATGTTTGCCAAGCAGGGGCAAAAAAGAGTAGTTTTAGGCTACGCGAGAGCTAAAAATAGCCAGCGGGTTAGATAAAAACAACTGTGATAATAGTTGGGGTTGAATAGAATGGTACCAGAAGAGATTTACGCTGTTAGTGCGTCTTCTTCCAAGTTTCAGTATTCGCATCCGTTAAATCATACGACTGTCGATGACGGCGCTTTGCGTGCGCGTCTTGCTTACGATCTTATGTCGTTCATGCGCCGGAAAGACTGTCCCTACTTCATCAGCCCGGATAATCCGGCCGGATTTGATCCTCATCAAAGCGACGACGAGGTTGATATCCTCATTGTTGACGGCTATTACAAGGAAGCTGAAATCCTGATCGCGCAGCGGCTTGAGGCCGACCCGGACAATGAAAAGTCCCTGTTTCAACAAGCGTTCATCGACCATCTCCGTGCTCAGTACGGCAAGCTTCTGATACGAGAGGAACGCGCCCTCAAGGTTGATCCGGATAATGTGAACGCTCTGGTCAATAAAGGTTTTGCCCTGGCCAATCTCGGACGCGAAAATGACGCGCTTAAAGTTATGGATCAGGTTCTGGCGATTGATTCCGAAAATCTTCTGGCTTTAGGCTGCAAGGCATTTATCGCTAAAAATCTTGGTTATGACGAGTTACGCGAGCAGTCCCTGACCGAGGCCTATAATGTGACAGCCCGCAGGAGACTGGAAGAAATTGAACGGCGCGAGGCCGAAATTCTCAAGGATTTCGGGGCGTTTTTTATAGAAAAGGACGAGCCCTCGGCTTTCGATGAGTTCAATCTGCGCAGCGGAGAAGGTTATACTTCTATCCACTAAGAGACAGGTGTTAGCAAAGGCGCACAAAAAGCAAGGCACACGCCGAATGTGCGTAGACTTCATAACCATAGCCTCCTATGATCGGGGCTATGGTTTTTTATATCCTGAAACGTCTTCTGCTTATGATCCCGACGATATTCGGGATTCTTCTGGTCAGCTTCATCATTATCCAGTTCGTTCCCGGCGGACCTGTTGAGAAAATGATCGCCCAGATTCAGGGGCACGACAGTTCCGCGACTTCACGATTTTCTGGCGGCGGCCCGGGGGATGTCAGCACTTCAGCTTCTGCCACGGCTTCTGCGGGACAAGCCAGCCAGTATCGCGGGGCTCAGGGGCTGGATCCTGAATTTATCAAAGATCTTGAGAAAATGTACGGGTTCGACAAGCCCGCCCATGAGCGTTTTATTCTTATGCTCGGCAACTACCTTACTTTTAATCTTGGAGAAAGTTATTACCGCGACGTCGATGTCCTTTCCCTGATCTTCGAGAAAATGCCGGTTTCAATTTCCTTAGGGCTGTGGACCTTCATCCTGATCTATACGATCTCCATCCCGCTGGGTATTCGCAAGGCCGTACATGACGGGTCGGCGTTCGATGTGTGGACTAGCGCGGTTATTTTCGTGGGTTATTCCATCCCTTCCTTTGTTATGGGCGTGTTGCTGATCGTTCTGTTCGCCGGAGGGTATTGGGATTTCTTCCCGCTTCGTGGGCTTACCTCGGATAACTGGGAGGAATTGTCCATGATGGGCAAGGTTCTTGATTATCTTTGGCATCTGGTGTTACCGATCACTGCGATGGTTATCGGCGGATTTGCCTCGCTGACCATGCTGACCAAAAATTCGTTTATCGACGAAATCGGCAAGCAATATGTCCTTACGGCCCGCGCAAAGGGGCTGGAGCAAAAGCAGATTCTTTACGGGCATGTTTTCCGAAACGCCATGCTGATTGTCATAGCCGGATTTCCGGCGGCGTTCGTCCAGATCTTCTTTACAGGCAACATGCTGATCGAGATTATCTTCTCACTCGACGGCTTGGGGCAGCTTGGTTACAAAAGCATCGTCGACCGGGATTACCCGGTCGTTCTGGGGAACCTTTACTTCCTCAGCCTGATCGGGCTCGTCGTTCATCTCATGCGCGACCTGGTCTATGTGTGGGTCGATCCGCGAATTGATTTTGCTTCGCAGGGGCATTAGGGAGGCGCGGGTTCATGGAGGAGCGCCCGGCAACCCTTGGGGGATTAGCGGCCATCCTGCTCTGGTCGTCCACGGCGCTGCTGTTCAGCCTGAGCAAAGAGGTTCCGCCCATTCTGGTCCTCAGTCTGGCGAATATTTTTTCGTTCTTTATCCTTTCTACACGCTGGGTCTGGAAGAAGAAAAACCCCTTACCCTATTTCACGGGCAATTTTCCGGTGCTTCTGTGGACGATGTTCGGGCTCGGGTTCCAGTCCCTGTGCTTTCTTTATGCCGTCCGGTGGGTTCCGGTCGGCGAAGCCACGCTGATTAACTACCTCTGGCCGATGCTGACCGTCCTGACCGTGTCCGCCCTGCCCGGCCATAAATTCCGGCCGGAGTATATCATCGGGGGTCTGATCGGGCTGGCCGGAGCCACTATTGCGGTATACAAACCAGAAACGCTGATGCCCTCCTTCGAGGCGGGACATTACATCGCTTTTATCGGCGCAGCGTCATGGGCCTTTTATTCCGCGGGGATCCGCCTTCTCAAACGACATCCCGGCGATTTCACGACGGCGGCGTTTCTGTGCAATTCCGTCCTTCTTTTTTTTCTTCATGTCGCGGTCGAACCCGCCTGGACCTTCGAATGGCGGCTTTTCTGGATTATCGCCCTGCTCGGGACGCTTTCAGGTATCGCCTACCTTCTCTGGGATACGGCCATGAAGCACGGGCACGCGCAGATCGTCTCCGTCGCATCGAATTCCATGGCCCTGCTTTCCACGCTGTATTTAATCGGGTTCGGGGAAATTCCCTTTAGCTGGACGATCCTTCTATCTGCCCTTTTGATCGTGGCGGGAACTTTGATCGCCTCCCTGGAAAAACTACGTATGGTCTTTACGAAACGGCGCAGCGTGCTTAAAAGTGAAGCTGGCGCCCTGGCAGACACGGATACCTCATGACCCTCTCGCCCATCACACAAAGACGGCTTAAGCAATTCAAGGCGAACAGGCGCGGGTACTGGAGTTTCTGGCTTTTTCTGGTCCTGTTCGTATTCAGCCTGTGCGCGGAGTTTATCGCCAACGACAAACCCCTGCTTGTCCACACGCAGGGCAAGACCTATTTCCCGGTATTTTTCTCCTATCCGGAGACGCTGTTCGGAGGCGATTTCGAGACGGAAGCGGATTACCGCGATTCATTCGTCAGGGAATTGATTACCGGGACGGACGGATCAAAGGGATGGATCGTCTGGCCGCCGATTCCCTTCAGCTATGACACGATTAATTACGAGCTTCCTTCTCCACCGCCGACGGCTCCGGATTTCCAGAACCTTCTGGGCACGGACGATCAGGGGCGGGACGTAACCGCGCGGGTGATTTACGGGTTCCGGCTTTCGGTCCTTTTCGGGCTGATCCTGACCGTTATCAGTTCGATTATCGGGATTACCGCCGGCGCCATACAGGGCTATTACGGAGGGAAGACGGACCTGATCATGCAGCGGGCGATCGAAGTGTGGGGGAGTATGCCGAGCCTTTATATCCTGATTATCTTCGCCGCCCTAATCCCTCCGGGTTTCTGGACGCTTTTGCTGATTCTGCTGCTGTTTTCGTGGCTCTCGCTTGTGGATGTCGTGCGGGCCGAGTTTCTGCGGGCGCGGAATTTCGATTACGTGCGTGCGGCGGCAGCGCTGGGCGTGTCCAGTCCGGTCATCATGTGGCGGCACGTGCTGCCCAACGCGATGGTGGCGACCGTTACCTTTATGCCCTTCATCCTGACCTCTTCGATTACTTCACTTACGGCTCTGGATTTTCTTGGGCTTGGCCTCCCGCCGGGAAGCCCTTCTCTGGGCGAATTGCTGCTGCAAGGGAAAAACAACCTGACGGCCGCGCCATGGCTGGGGATTACAGCTTTTGCCTCGCTCGCAGTTATACTCATCCTGCTTAATTTCATCGGGGAGGCTGTGCGCGATGCTTTCGATCCGCGAAAAGCCGGGCTATAAGGATGGGATATCATAGAGGAGATAAACGGTGAGTGTTCGCAACGCCATAGCCATTCTCAAGGATGAGTTTACCGAATACAGGCGTCAAATGCACCAGAACCCGCAGACGTCGTTCGAAGAGGTTTTTGCCAGCACGCTGGTTTCCCACAAGCTTTCGGAGTGGGATATTCCCTTCGAACGCGGGATCGGAGGAACGGGAATCGTGGCAACCCTGCGCGGGGAAAAGTCCGATTCCGGCCGATCCATCGGGCTGCGCGCGGACATGGACGCTCTGGACATCCCCGAGGAGGGAGACAAGCTCTGGCTTTCTCGTATTCCGGGGAAGATGCACGGGTGCGGGCATGACGGGCATACGGCCATGCTGCTGGGCGCGGCGAAGTACCTGAAAGAGAATCCGCACTTCAACGGAACGGTGTACCTGATTTTTCAGCCTGCCGAGGAAACAGGCGAAGGCGCCAAAGCCATGATGAAGGACGGGCTTTTCGAACGGTTCCCGTGCGATGCGGTTTACGGGCTGCACAACTGGCCCTACAAACCTTTGGGGCATGTGGAAGTCAACCGGGGACCGGCGATGGCAAATGTCGATTCTTTCCGCGTGACGATCACCGGGCGCGGGGGGCACGCCTCCAAACCGCATACGACGGTGGACCCGATCGTGATCGCGGCGGAGATCATCACAACCCTGCAAACCATCATCAGCAGGGGGAAAGATCCGTTCGAACCTGCCGTACTGAGCGTCACCAACATCAACGGCGGAACGGGCGCGTTCAACGTCACCCCCACAACCATCACGTTTACGGGTACGGTTCGGACCTATTGCGAGACATTGCGGCACAAGATCAAGGCCCGGACGATTGAAGTCTGCGAGGGGATTACCTCGGCTTTCGGCGCTACGGTAGATTATGACTACGTTTTTGCGACAGATTCCACGATCAACGACATCGAGCAGGCGGATTTTTGCGCCGAGGTCGCTTCGGTCGTGGTCGGGGCCGTTCACGTGGATACGAACGCGCCGCCCTCCATGGGCGGAGAGGATTTCGGGGCGATGCTCAAACATTGTCCGGGGGCCTATATCAAAATGGGGCAAGGTCTTCCGGATGATCCACAAAACCCCTGCAGCCGGGGGCTGCATAATCCCAATTACGATTTCAACGACGATCTGATCCCGCTGGGGGTGGAATACTGGGTCAAGCTGGTGGAGACGGCACTGCCGTTGAAATAACCCGTCTATTTCAATAATTCATTGACAAGCCAGCGGCAGATATGTTTGTGATAGTCCCATGAACACGATGAACACACCATCGCTGCCCCGACGACGACCGCGCTAAGCCCCGCGGGGGCATAGCCCTGCGCTCGTTTTTCCGGATTTTTTCCCTTTTTTTGAGAGAACTGCCCGAGCCGGACGGGACTTTAAAAAATTTCCAGAGTAACCGATTGCAGCGTCCCTTTTTTTTGGGCATGTTTATGGCTTAATCAGAGCCGGGGCAAGAATTTGGAAACAAAGGAAAAATACGGACATTTAGGCTCTTAACCTGACGTTTGCGAAAGACACAAACATGAAAATTGTCATAGATAAAATCAGTTCCGTTACAAAAAATCTTGCGCTTAAACATGTCGAGACGGTTCTGAACAAGCCCGGAACCGCCCTACCCTGCACTATGGGAACTGTGCTGGCCGCCGAGGTGCTGGAAGACAAGTCGATCTATAACGAGATCGAACTTCCCTCCGGGCGGATGTCGAAAATCAAGAAGGGCGACATCATCGCCGTAGCTCTGGGACAGCGTATGGCGCTCAAGGGATTTGTCGGGCGGCTGCCCTCTTCTCTGTGGCCGGATGACGTTATCCATCTCCTGAATTTTGGCGGGGTGGCCGGAGAATGCCTGAGCGCGAACGTCAAGGAAGTCGGCGATCCGCTGCGGATTCGGGTTCTTGGTGCCATTACACGCAAAGGCGAGGTCCTGAATATCGGGCAGAAGACCCTTTTTACCCCGAAGAAAAAGATGAAGAGCGCTATTCCGCTGATCATCACCACGGGGACGAGCATGGACAGCGGCAAGACGACAGTGGCGATTGAAGTGGTCAAAACCCTCAGCCGGATGGGGCTGAAACTGGCCGGGGCGAAACTTACCGGCGTTGCCGCGATGCGCGATCTCTACAAGATGCAGGATTACGGCGTATACAACTCCGTTTCCTTCGTCGATGCGGGAATTACCTCGACAGCGAATATCCCTGACGAAACGATCAAGGACGTAGTCAGGGGCGCGATCGACCATTTGAGCACAGACGATCCTGATGCGATCATGATCGAATTCGGGGACGGGCTGATGGGACGGTACGGCGTGAACGCGGTTCTGGGCATGCCGGAAATCCAGAAAAACGTCAGGCTTCATATCGGGTGCGCGGGCGATCCTGTCGGCGCGATCGGGCTGGCGCGGGAATGCAAAAAAGCCGGGATTCCGATCGACGTGATCAGCGGGCCGGTGACCGATAACGAAGTCGGCAAGACGATTGTCAAGGAAGAGCTGGGCGTTCTGGTTTACAACGCCTTTAACCCCACGAGCGAGTGGATTGATCTGGTGATATCAAGATGGCTAAGAGACTCAAAGCTTCAATTATCGGCGTAACCGGCTACACGGGGCTGGAAATCCTGAGGATGCTGGTCGCGCACCCGCAGGCCGAGATCGCGTACCTGACGTCGCGGCAAAATCCCGACACGCCGATCGGCGAACTGTACCCGCATCTTGCGCACCTAAAGCTCAAGGTCACGGATACGGATATTGTGACGGTCGCGAAGGAGAGCGACGTGGTGTTCCTCGCCCTGCCCCACAAGACGGCACAAGACACGGTCGCCGCCTTGCACGGTAAGACCAAGATCATCGACATGTCGGCGGATTTCCGGCTGGACGACGCGGCGACGTACGAGAAATATTACGCCACGCCGCACGCCTACCCCGAGTTGTTGAAAGAATCGGTCTACGGCGCTCCGGAGTTTTTTAAAGAGCAGATCAAAAAAGCCCAGATCGTCGCCAATCCGGGGTGCTTCGCCCTGCTAGGGCAACTCATGCTTTATCCGTATGCGGGGTTGATCGAGAGCGTTGATATCATGGCCGTGACAGGTTCCAGCGGGTCGGGCAAGTCTCCGTCCGAAGGAACGCATCACCCGGTGAGAAGCCATAACATGAAAAGCTATAACATCAATATCCACCGGCATATCCCCGAGATTACCCGCACAGCGCGGATTGAGACCGAGCAGCTTAATTTCGTGCCGACATCGGGGCCGTTCACGCGAGGGATTTTCGCGACGGCCTTTATCCGCACGAGCGCCACTCCCACGAAATGCTCGACGGAGATTTACAAGGACGCACCGTTCGTGCGGATCTGCAAAGAGGCTGCGCTGGCCAATGTCGTCGGTTCCAATTTCTGCGACATCGCCTATACGATGGTGGACGAAAAGACGTTCATCGCGCAGGGCGTTCTGGATAACCTTGTCAAAGGCGCGGCGGGATGCGCGGTGCAGAATATGAACCTGATGTTCGGGTTTGAAGAAACACTGGGGCTGGAGAGCCTGACCCCGGTTTACCCCTAGGAGAAGAAAATGGCCAAGAAAAACAAAATCAAACCGCTTCCGGCCCAGTTCATCAACGCGTTCTACGAAAACAAGTTCCGCGAGAACCTGTTCGTTATCAAGGCCGGGGGTAAGGTCGCCGAAGATCCCAGGGCGCTGGACAACCTGCTGGCCAACATCAGGGAACTGACCGTTCATGGGATCAAGGTGGTCCTGATCTACGGGCATGGCGGGCTGGTCGACCGGGCCGTCGAAGAACGGGGGGTCGGCGTGAAGCGCAAGGACGGGCGGCGGGTTACCGACAAGGCGACGCTTGATATCATCAGGCATATGGTCGGCGGCGCACTTTCGCTTCAGGTCTATGAAAGCATGTACCGGAACGATCTTGAGGGGGTGTCGCTGAACGCTATACCGGCGGACTGGATGCGGGCTGTCCTGCGGCCGAAAAAGCCGGTCGATTTCGGGTTCGTCGGGGACGTGCTGGAAGTCTACAAGCGACCGATCGCCCGGATGCTCAAGGGCACGAATTTCATTGCCTGCCCGTGCCTGACCATGTGCGAGGACGGTATGCTCGTGAATATCAACGCGGATACGATCGCCACAGAACTTGCGATCGGAACGAAGGCGCACAAGCTTATTTTCCTGAGCGATACGGACGGTGTCGAAGTCAAGGGCAAGACCGCGTTCATCCTCACGTCCAAGCAAATCGCGCAGTACATCAAGGACGGCACGGTTACGGGCGGGATGAAGGTGAAAATGGAAAACTGCCTGCGCGCGCTGGAGGGCGGGGTGAAGCGCATCCACCTGATGAACGGGCTGCGCGAGGACGCGCTGTACAAGGAGATTTACGAGTCGGTCAGCCCCGGCACGATGGTGCTGCCCGACGCGGAGCAACAGAACTACCTCAACGAAGTCGAGGTTCAGAAACTGATCGAGGCGCGGACGTGAACTGGCAGTTATTGGATATCAGGGTTGGAAAACTCGGGAGGATGAAGTTCCTTGCGCTGAGGGTGGGATGGGAATTTTTTTTCCGGCTGCTCCTTGCGATTTCTGCTGTCTTGATGTCGCACCCTGAAGGCCCTCTTCCGCTTTTTGCTTTTGCCATTTTCCTTCAATATTTTTTTATCTATCTGGTTCTGCTGCTTGAGGTCAGACGTCTGAGGGATATGGGTGTGAGCGTTTATTTCTGCGCGATCAGCGTTTTTACTTTCCTGCTCGTCCTGTTTTTGGATTCCCTCTCTGGAACCTTAAACAAACAAGCCCCAAGTCTCTTGGGGGGGACTTGGGTGACCGAAGACTTGGTCGGTGCGTTGTTTATGCCCTACTTCGTTTATTCAATGTTTTTGATTTTTTATGAAGGTGGTCCTGCGCCGGAGTATGAACCAAGATCAGAAGCGCCCTCCACGAAGCCGGGCGTTGTTCAGGACAATATCAGCAGCCCTGACTTCAAGGGGAGAGGCTGATGTGGCTGATGTATGACACAAGACGACGGCTCAGACGCAGCTTGATTCCCCTACAATAATGATTCAACACTGACATTACAGACGCAAAAGGAACACCAACATGACACACCCCAACGCCAAAGAGATTATCGAAAGAACCAAAGATATCCTGGTTATGACGTACAACCCGCAGCCGGTTGTGCTGGACCGTGGCGAAGGGTGCTATGCGTACGATACGGACGGGAAGAAATATCTCGACTTCGCGGCGGGGATCGCCGTGGCGTCGCTGGGACATGCGAACCCCGCAATTTTGAAAACCCTCAAGAAGCAGGCCGGTCGACTGATGGCGTGTCAGGCCTCCTACGCCACTCAGGAGAAGCTGGAGGCGGCGCAGCTTCTAGTCGATCATTCCTGTTTCGATATGGTTTATTTTTCCAACAGCGGGACGGAGAGCGTGGAGGCTTCGCTGAAATGCGCGCGCAAGTGGGCTTACGATACCAAAGGGCCGCACTGCAACGAGATTATCGCGTTCCGCAACAGCTTTCACGGGCGGACCTACGGTTCGGCCAGCGTGACAGAAAAGCGCCATGTTCAGCCCTATTTCGGGCCGTATATCGAGGGGGTGCATTTCGCGACGTTCAACGATCTTAATTCCGTCAAGGCGCTGGTCTCCGACAAAACGGCGGCGATTATCGTCGAGCCCGTACAGGGCGAAGGCGGGCTGACCCCCGCTGAACCCGCCTTCATCAAGGGCTTGCGGAAATTGTGCGACGAGAAAAATATCTGCCTTATCTTCGACGAGGTGCAGGCCGGGTTCGGACGTCTTGGAACACTTAATGCCTATGAGAGCTTCAAGGTGGAGCCGGATATTGCGGCGTGGGCCAAGGGCATGGGCAGCGGTTTTCCGGTCGGGGCGATGGCGGCCAAGCGGAAGTTCGGCTCGGCGATCGTCGTGGGCACGCACGGGACGACGTACGGGGGCAACCCTTTGGCCTGCGCGGTGGTTTCGACCGTGGTCAAGCAGATGCTCAAGCGCGGATTTCTTTCCAACGTGAAGAAAGTTTCGAAAGTGATGTTCGAAGGGCTGGCGCAATTGCAGCGCGAATCCAACAAGATTACCGAAATCAAGGGAAAGGGCCTGATGATCGGGGTGGATACGAACACGAAGTGCGGTGACCTGCTGCTGGCGTTGCAGAAAAACGGTTTGATGGCGACGAAGGCAGGGAATAACACGCTGCGCCTGACCCCTCCCCTGATCCTGAAAGAGGAGCAGGCGCACGAGGCCCTGTCCATCATCGGCAAGACGCTTAAGGAAATGGATTAAAGAGATGGGCAAGAAGATCCGGCATTTTATCAACCTTCCCGCAATCGGGGCGGATACGCTCAAGGGCATATTGAAGCACGCGCACGCTTTGAAGGCGGAGAAATACAACCCGCCGCAACTGCTGGAAGGCTTATCTCTGGCGATGGTGTTCGACAAGCGCTCGACCCGGACGCGCATTTCCTTCGAGGTGGCGATGAAGCAACTCGGCGGGCATACCGTCGTGATGGGCATGGGGGAGATGCAGATCGCCGGATCGGAGACGATCGAGGACACATCCAAGGTTCTTTCGCGGTTTGTCGATGCGGTCATGCTGCGGATGAGCAGCCATGAAAATATGGAGGAGCTGGCGCGGTGGGCGACGATTCCTGTCATTAACGGCATGACGGATCAGTCGCATCCCTGCCAGATCATGGCCGACCTTCTGACCATAGAGGAGAAGCTCGGCGGCGTGGAGGGCAAAAAAATCGCGTGGTTCGGCGATTATAACAATGTGTGCACCACGTTCGAGCAGGCCGCGCCGCTGTTCGGGTTCGATCTTGTGATCTCGACCCCGCCGGACCTTCAACCCGCCAAACTTGGCGCGCACGCAACCTATATCGAGGACGCGAAAGCGGCCGCGAAAGACGCGGACGTGATCGTGACCGACACGTGGGTGTCGATGGGGCAGGAAGGCAAGGCGATCGAGAAATTCATGCCCTACCAAGTTAACCCCGAACTGATGGCGCAGGCGAAGGACGGGGCGATTTTCATGCATTGCATGCCGATCCACCAGAACGAGGAAGTGACGAAAGACGTCCTGAACACCCCGGCCAGCGTGATTTACGACGAGGCGGAAAACCGCCTGCACGCGCAAAAGGCGATCCTCGCCTGGTGCCTTGCGGATGCGGGCGTGCGGGTGAAGAAGAAGGGTTAAAGGATGCGAGAGTTTGTTAACTTATTGCCCATTTTTGTTTTGGTTTTATCGCTGAGCATTGCTTCAATCTCTTATGCTTATGACCCTGCTGACGTGAAAGACAAGGTTGTCGTTGAGCTTATCAACGATCAAAAATCCTGCAAGGATATATACGTTTCTTTTCCGAAAAAATTACCTTCATGCGAAAAAATGCCTGATCCTTATGTCAAGTTTGAAGTCAGAAAAAAAGACGAGATCATTTTGAAAGCCAACTTACTGGCTGAAGTTTCGGGTCGGGAAAATTATTCAAGAGCCCACTTTTGTCTACCCGAGGAGTTTATTTCCGAAGCTATACTGACCATCTTTTATGAAGGAGCAGTAGGGGCAGTACAAAGAGAAGACGGGAGTATGCTTTTTTCTGTACCGTTTTGTAATCACACGATCGTCATCGACAATCTCGACGAACTGATCGCCAAAAACAAGTAAACGTCTCAGGATGACGCCTTTTCCCCTTCACATTCCGCGCTTTTTCGCCTAAAACAGCGCAGAAACACTTAAGGAGCGCGCATCATGAGCAAAGGCAAAATCGTTCTGGCCTATTCGGGCGGTCTGGATACCTCGGTTATCCTGAAATGGCTGATCGAGCAGGATTACGAGGTGATCGCCTTTATCGCCAATGTCGGGCAGGACGAGGATTTCAAAGCCGCCGAGAAGAAGGCGCTGCAAGTCGGGGCCTCCAAGGTTTATATCGAGGATCTGCGCGAAGAGTTCGTGAAGGACTATATCTTCCCGACATTCAAGTCTCAGGCTGTCTATGAGGGGCGTTATTTGCTCGGCACGTCGGTTGCGCGCCCGATTATCGCCAAGCACCAGATCAAGATCGCCGAGAAGGAAAAGGCCGAGTACGTCGCGCACGGGGCGACCGGCAAGGGCAACGATCAGGTGCGGTTCGAGTTGACCTATTACGCGCTCAAGCCCGATATCAAGGTAATCGCGCCGTGGAAGATGCCGGAGTTTTTGCAGCGGTTCCGGGGGCGCACGGATATGCTGAACTATGCCGACCAGTACGGTATTCCGGTTACCGCGACGCGAAAGAAGCCCTACTCCGAGGACGATAACCTGCTGCACATTTCGCATGAGGCGGGGATTCTGGAAGATCCCGGCGCGGTGTGCGACGAGGAAATTTATTCCCGTACGTCCCACCCCGATCAGTGGCCGGATGCGCCGGAGACGATTATCCTGACGTTCGAACAGGGGATTCCGGTCAAGGTTGAAAATAAAGACGACGGCACGAAAAAAACCGGCGCGCTGGATCTGTTCATTTATCTGAACACGGTCGGCACGAAGCACGGGATCGGGCGGATGGATATGGTCGAGAACCGTTTTGTCGGGATCAAGTCGCGCGGCGTTTACGAGACGCCGGGCGGGGAAATCCTGCGGCAGGCGCACCGGGACCTTGAGGGCCTCACCATGGACCGCGAAGTGATGAAGCTGCGCGATATGATGGCGCTGAAAGTGGCCGAGCTGATTTACAACGGGTTCTGGTTTGCGCCGGAGTTCGAGCTTCTGATGCACTTTATGGACAAGGCGCAGGAGCCCGTGAACGGCGAAGTTACGGTGCAGCTTTTCAAGGGGCGGGCTTATCCGGTTGCGCGGACCTCACCCAATGCGCTGTACGATCCGCTGCAATCCTCCATGGATGAGGAAGGCGGTTACGATCAGACCGATGCGCAAGGGTTTATCCGCATTAATGCGGTGCGCCTGCGGAACAATACCACCGTGCGCAAAAAATCCGGCAAGACCGGCAGCAAGGCTGCTTAGTCTCGAAAGCCTTTTCTACAAAGCCATGTTGAAACAAGGATTTCTTCCCCTGCGGGGATGAAGAATATCTGGCCGTATTGATTGGTGAGCCTCCTGCGGAAATCGCAGACATATAATTCGTCCGGCATCTCCCACAAATAGAGATGATCGAATTCATCTGTGATCTTCCATATCATATGGTATTCGTTTCCTATTCTTCCAGAAAAGGCCGTACGGATATATTTGGTGAATGCTCTTTGATTGACTTTTTGCAGATACGAATAATCATCATCGTCACCAAATGTTTTTCCTAACTCCTGCTTTCTGCTTTCTCTGAACGCCGCGTAAGACTTTATCAGGTCGTTTTTGTCCAGAATGCATAATTCAAGACTGTATAAATAATCATAGGGTTGATCGCCCATAGACATAGACAAGAAATTCAGCGCGCCGTTTAGCCAGCTGACCTGTTCTTTCTTTAGTTGCATTGGGAGTATATGTACCGTACGCGTACAACTTTGTGTGTTTGTGAGGTTGTATTTTAACTGTTTTTTTATTTCCCTGCAAATCTATGCAGGGCCTAAGTTCCAGTCTTTTTTACTCCGGCTTTTTGAATAAAGAGAGTATAATGATTGTGGAATACAGGAGGTCTGCCCGTGGTGTTGAATTTTAATCCTGCCGGACTTGCCAGTTATAAGGACCTGTTGAACCAGCGGAGCGACGAGCGGTTCCTGCGGATCACGCAGAGGCTTGCGGTCGAACTGGATATCCTGCGCCGCCGCGATCTTGACGTGGAGCTGGGCCGGGTTTTTTCCGGCGGTCCGAGCGTCACGGCCCCTTCAAAACAGGACGATTTTATCGCCCGCAGCATTGAGCGCATTCTCGACATCCGAAAGCGCCTGGGTATCGAGACTCCGGCGGGGCAAAATTCACCGCTGGATGATTTGCTGAAACCATCTCCAAAAGGCAGTCTTCTGGATCAGACGTCTTAAAGACGATGGTGTCATTCCTTCCCAAGATATTTCCAATAAACCGATTAAAGGGTTGAATTAGAACCCCCTTATCTTTACGCTGCATTGCGAGAACGAATCGAAACATAACAGACAGGATTTGCCATGGATCCCAGTGTGATTTTCGCGACGGTCGGCTTTTTGCTGGCCGCCTATTCGGTTGTCGGGAACGACGCGGTTCAAACGCTCGGCACTTTTATCGCCTCCAACAGCAAGGTTATCAAGTGGTACTGGCTGTGGCTGGCCGCCTCTCTTGTCCTGATCTTTACCCTTACCTATAGCTGGGTCATGTTCAACGGCGATATCTCCTATGGCCGTCTTGCAAAAATTCCGCCCGTTGAAATCAAGTGGTATCACGCGGCGGCGCCTCTTATCCTTGTTCTGCTTACGCGTACGGGAATTCCGGTTTCTACGACGTTTCTCGTGCTTTCGACCTTCGCGAGCACGGTTGTGCTTGAAAAAATGCTGGTGAAAAGCGTTATCGGATACGGGTTAGCCGCCGTTATCGCTTACGGACTCTGGATGGTCATTTCGCGCTTCATGAACGAAAAATACAACATGGTGAAGAAAGAAAACCGGACGAAGTGGCGCATTCTGCAATGGCTGGCTACCGGGTTTCTCTGGTACAGCTGGCTTACGCACGACATGGCGAACATCGCCGTATTCCTGCCGCGGCAATTGCCGTTATGGATGCTGCTGGGGACGCTGACGATTCTCTGCGCTTGGCTGGCGGTTATTTTCCGGTCAAGCGGAGGTAAAATCCAGAAGATCGTTCTGGAAAAATCCGGTACGCGGTTCATGCGCTCTGCAACAATCATCGACTTCGTTTATGCGCTGATCCTGCTTTATTTCAAGGAAATGAACTCCATCCCGATGTCCACGACATGGGTATTTGTAGGGCTGCTGACCGGGCGGGAACTTGCGATCGCCACGACATACCGTGCGCAGTACAAGTTCGGCTATGTCTTCCCGCTGATCGGTAAGGACTTCCTGAAAATGATGATCGGGCTGGCGGTATCCGTCGGTCTGGTGATGACCATCCATTACGTCCTGAACCCGATGGAGTTCGAGTAAGGTCAAACCTTGCTTTTAGGTTAGATTGGCGGCCTGCGCTTCGTCCCAAGGCAGCATCAGGATGGCCGCCAGTTAATTCCCCGTCTAGAGGTCAAACGCCAGATCGTGGCGCTCTACGAGTCGCTCCTCGGGCCTGCCGTCGGGCTGGCCGATTCCGTGCGAGTGAATACTTGGCATCATTCCTTGTTCGAGCTGTTTTTGCGAAGGTTCGCGGATGACGACCGACGAGCCGGGGGCGATGGTCAGGCACGATATTCCATCATGCAACAGATGAGGATGGAAGACCTGCATGCCGTTGCGCATCCCCTCCTGAATTTCGAAGTCCCGCGCATCGAACAGGACCGTACCGCTTCCAAAGCTGACGTGGACGATCCTGGCGTCAAAGGTCGGCTCGTCGTCAATATGGCAGTTAATGTATCCGTTCTGCGCATCACTCGCCCCGTAAACCGGGGAGTAAGAGAGCGTGCTGCGCACCAGATGCGCATCAGCGCTTCTTGCGACATCCGAAACGCAGGACATGTAATATCTTGTCAGATTATTCATATCGGCTTGCAGATGATCATAAATCGTCAGGTCATAGGATTTTAAGGTGATCGGGCCGTATGAAACGGAGTCCTCAAGGTAGGGGTTTGCGTGCGGATTATCTCCAAATGTCTGATCGAATACTGATTTAGGCGTTTCCGGAAATAACTGTAGCTGCCTCATGCGCGTATCCAGATAGCGCCGGACGTCTTGCTCCACCCATGAAGGATCCTGAAGTATTCTGTCGGGCGTCGTATCAATCTTGATCCGTCTGCCCTGCGAAAGACGCTTAAGGGCATCGCGCGGGACGCTCAGAGCTTCCGTTCCCTCATCCGGTAAAACGACTACGCTGTCGATTGCGCCCATACTTCTGATCATATCAAGAGCCGCGGACATGCGTTCGGTGTAGTTTTTTCCTTCCGCGAGAGCAACGTTGGGAAAGAGGTTAGAGCCATCCGGCTTCACCTCTTCAATCGACGCTACATTTCTGAAGTAGACTTGCGTACGCACCCGTTAACCCCTGACTCCCCAAGATTCCTTGTTTGCTTGATATTATGGAACCTAAAAGAAGATGTTACTGGATTTTTTGATTTATTATCAATAAGTTTCTTTAAGTTCGGGCAGTTTTGCCGTATCCATGATAAAAGACAGGCATGGCCATGAAAAAGAAAAAATCCAGTAAATCCAATACGATGTGGGGCGGACGGTTCGAAGACAAGCCCGCGGACATCATGGAACAGATCAACGCCTCTATCGGGGTCGATCAGCGTTTATGGCGGCAGGACATCAAAGGGTCCATCGCGCACTGCCAGATGCTGGCCAAGCAGAAGATTCTGTCCAAAAAGGACTCCGAGGCGATCATCTTGGGGCTGGAGCAGGTTGCGCAAGAAATTGAGACCGGGACATTCGTCTTTAAAACAGAGCTTGAAGATATTCATATGAATATCGAATCGCGCCTAAAGGAGATTATCGGCGAGCCTGCGGGCAAGCTGCACACGGCGCGGTCGCGCAACGATCAGGTGGCCACCGATTTCCGGCTGTGGGTGCGGGATGCGATCGACGAGATCACCCATCTGATCGAGGATCTGCAGGAGACGCTGGACGATCTGCGGGACAAGCACGCGCACGACCCCATGCCGGGCTTTACGCATCTGCAGGCCGCGCAGCCCGTAACGCTCGGTATGCATCTGAGCGCGTATAGCTGCATGCTGAACCGGGATAAGCTGCGGTTTCTGGATTGCCGCACGCGTTTGAACAAGTCGCCGCTCGGCTCTGCGGCGCTGGCGGGCACCCCCTACCCGATCGACCGGAATTTCACGGCGGAAACGCTTGGTTTCGACCGCCCGACCCATAACACGATGGACGGCGTTTCGGCGCGGGATTTTGCGGCGGAGTTTTTATTCTGCTGCGCGCAGACGGGCATACACCTTTCGCGGCTGGCCGAAGAAATTATCCTGTGGTCCACGACGCAGTTCGGGTTCGTACGGCTTTCAGATTCGTGGAGCACGGGCAGTTCGATCATGCCGCAGAAGAAAAACCCGGACGCGGCGGAGCTGATCCGCGGGAAAACCGGGCGGCTGAACGGGAACCTGATCAACATGCTGACCGTGCAGAAAGCCTTGCCGCTGGCCTATAACAAGGATCTGCAGGAGGACAAGGAGCCGGTTTTCGACTCCTATGACACTATTTCCCTTGGTTTGAAGGCGATGCGCGGGATGCTGGAAAGCGCGATCTTTAATACCGAACGGATGCTGGAAGCCGCCGAAGACGGCTATACTACGGCGACGCGTCTGGCCGACTGGCTGGTCATGGAGCTTGGGATCGCGTTCCGAGATGCGCACCATATCACGGGCACAATCGTCAAAATGGCGGAAAAGAAGGGCTGCAAGCTGCATGAACTGGCGCTGTCCGACATGCGGTCGGTTGAAGGCCGGATTTCGGATGACGTATTTCGTGTGCTCCGGGTTAAAAAGGACTAAAATTCCGGCTTATGAGTAACAGACGTCAGATTTCCGATATCGAAGCGGCCAGAGACGTGGCCGCGAATATCCGCACCGTTTCCCTGAGTCTGGATGAGGGACGGACCTCTTTTCTTGACGATTACGATTTTAATGTCGACGCCTCATATGATTCATTCATATCCCTGCTTATGGAGGCCGGCATTGCCGATGACGACGCGTGGGACGGGCCTCCCTCGGATGCTCTTCGTACAGCGGCAAACCCCGTTCTTGCCGACCTGAACATGACGATCGACGATGTTTATGCTCATGCCGTAAAGGGCCGACGTTTTTTTGCCCAGACGGTTTGGGAGAGAATGAGAAAGGCACCGGATGTTCCCGCCGAAGCTTCGAGGGACTACAATAATTTTCATTATTCTCTGGAGTTTCTGGGCGTGCCTTCCGGATCTGAGGAGATGTGCGCCCTGCTCGGCACGAATATGCCGGAATTCAAGCGTGTCGACAGAAATTTCGCACTGGCCAGCGCTTTTGAGCTTTTTGCGGACCATCAGATCCTCATGCAGCAACTGTCAGCAAGAATTCAACTCAAGTACGCTGACCAAGGGTTGGCCGGGCGTTTTCGCGCGTCCGAGGAATTTCTTGATCGCTATGAAAAGGGGATGCGACAGGTAAACGAGGATATCCTTCGGATCATGGAGAAATCCGGGTTGAACCAGCAGGACGTGTCTTTTTACGTCAGTGCGCGTATAGAATCGCAGTCCGCCACAGAGGCTCCGGCCGGTCCCAAAGCCCTTCACTGAGCTTCTGTTGTGACTCCCAGATCATAGGAAAGCGTATTGATCCCTTCCGTCGCGCGCGCCTTTCAGCCAGAACCTCCCTTGCTTAAGGTTAAGTTTTTCTCTCCTGCGGATTGCAAGCGGTTTGTCCTTTGTTTTTAAGCGTTTTTATCCTAAACCTGAGAGATGAACGAGACTCTTCTGGACATCAAAAAGCTTTCCGTTGATTTCAAAGTCCCCAAAGGGATTTTTTCCGCCGTGAAGGGAGTCAGTTTCAGTATCGCCAAGGGAGAAACCGTTGCCGTGGTCGGGGAATCGGGTTCCGGAAAGTCCGTGACTGCGCTTTCGGTCATGCGCCTTTTGTCCAGCAACGCCGTGCAAAGCGCAGATACACAGATTTTCTTCGAGGGACAGAACCTTCTGGACGTTCCAGAACGCAAGATGTGCGAAATACGCGGGCGGCGGATCGGCATGATCTTTCAGGAACCCTTGACGGCGCTCAACCCCCTGCACACGATCGAGCGGCAGGTCGGGGAGGTTTTGCGCGTTCATCAGGGGATGAAAAGTGCGCTAAGCAAAGTGCGCGTTCTGGAACTGATGGACCTTGTGGGTCTTTCAAACATGAAGGACCGGCTTGGCGCTTATCCTCACCAGCTTTCAGGAGGGCAGCGCCAGCGTGTCATGATCGCGATGGCGCTCGCGAACAATCCGTCCCTGCTTATCGCAGACGAACCGACGACGGCACTGGACGTGACTATACAGGCCCAAATTCTGGAGCTTCTGGAAAGGTTGCAGCGTGAGCTGGGCATGGCGCTTCTGCTGATTTCGCATGACCTGTCCGTAGTCAGAAAAATGGCGGATAAAATCTGCGTGATGAAAAACGGAGAACTGGTCGAGGAAAAGCCGACCGAGCGGTTATTCGAAAAGCCCGATCATCCTTACACAAAGAAGCTCTTAGCCGCTCAGCCCGCCGGGAGAGTCAAACCCGCCGATCCGGAAGCGCCGTTTATTCTTGAGGGAGAAAACATCAAGGTTTATTTCCCGCGCACCCGGAATTTTTTCGGCAAGCCCCTTGACTTCGTCAAGGCTGTCGATGATGTGGACCTGCACGTTCGCCGCGGGCATACGCTGGGTGTTGTCGGGGAGTCGGGATCGGGAAAGACGACGCTTGCTCTGGCGCTGATCCGGATGCTGCCGAGCACCGGAACGATCGTTTTTACCGGGCAGAATATCTCTTCGCTTTCCCGCAAACAGATTCGCCCGCTGCGATCGAAAATGCAGATTGTCTTTCAGGATCCCTTCGGCTCCCTTTCCCCGCGCATGAGTGTGGCGCAGATTATCAACGAGGGGCTGGCTCTTCATAAAGGCGGCCTTACGGCTGCGGAGCGGGACACGCTGGTCGTGGGGGCGCTTAAAGACGTCCATATGGACCCGGAAACGCGCCACCGCTACCCGCATGAGTTTTCCGGAGGGCAGAGGCAACGTATTTCCATTGCCCGCGCCCTAGTGCTGGAGCCGGATTTGGTGGTTCTGGACGAGCCCACCTCGGCTCTGGATGTTTCCGTACAAGCGGAAATCGTCGATCTTTTGCGGGAGTTGCAGCAAAAACGCGGCCTGTCCTACCTGTTTATCAGCCATGACCTGCGCGTCGTGCGGGCGATGTGCCACGAAGTTCTTGTCATGAAAGACGGAAAAATCGTTGAATCAGGTACGATAGAGCGTATTTTTGACAAGCCCCGGGAAAATTATACCAAAACCCTGATCGACGCGGCGTTAAACCTCAAGACCCGCGAAACGGCCTAGTCAGGTTCTCGCAGGTACCAAAGCCGCAGCCATTTCGGGATCCTGCGCTTTTATTTCATCCTTAAAAGGACGCCAGTTTTCATGAGGCGTACTCAGGCGGTCACCCAGAATTGTCCAGATGTCCAGATTCACGATCATCCCGCAATGGCTGCCCACGACTTCTATGTTCTCGGCCCTGTGCTCTCCCGCATCTCCCCAAGGATTTACCGCTGCATCCGGCGCGATTACTCCGTCCGAAAATGAATAAATCGAAGTTACTGCCGCATGGGGACGGCCTCCGGACATATGTTCGGCTAACTCTCCGACAAGATTGTCATCGTTTGGATTCAGAAACTCATAAGCCCCGTAAATAAGGCGGTTTGTTCCGCCCTTGCGCTGCGCATCGCCGAAAGGACTACCCATCGTGATGAGCCGCTCGACAAGATCAGGATGCCGGTAGCTCAGAAGCAAGCCCTGAATACCGCCCAGGCTGTGCCCGATAATCGAAACTTTTCTTCCGGCATTCCGCTCCGCTATTTCTTCCAGACGGCTTTCCATGCGATCAAGAAGGTGTCCCCGGACGCCCAGATTAAACCCTATATCCGGATCATAGCTGTCATGCCCCAAGCCGTCGAGATGACGGCGCATGGTCCAGGTGGTGAAATCGTGCAGCCCGAACCCCTGTATGACCAAAACTGGTGCGCCTTGCCCTTCCGGTTGTTCATTTTTTCCAAAAACCACGGACGGCAATGTGTTAAAGGCCACAGAGCGAAAAAACTCCATCCCTGTCCGCACGCCTTCGGTTGCGCCATGGAGCACGTCAGGGCCACCTATTTTGTCCGGCTTTTTTCCTGTCAATCTTTACCCCCTCAAAAACGGTCTTTTTGCCGTTTTTGGAGGAATATCGTACAATTATTGTAGATGTTTATGCTATCAGATTGTTTTTTGCAGCGCGAAAGGCGTGCTAAAAAGGTGGTCTGCGCGTAAAGTTTTTTCTTTTTTTTTGAATGCCAAGATGTTAAGACACTGCAATCTGGTAAGGGTTCAGTTAGATACAGCGTTCATTCTATTGTCTATTTGTCCACTAAGGACCTGAAAACAAACGATTTAAAGGAGCGATGACCTTTGGTAAGTGTAAGTGTAAAGGATAACAACGTCGATCAGGCGCTGCGCGTTCTGAAGAAGAAAATGCAACGTGAGGGCCTTTTCCGTGAGATGAAGCTTCGCAGAAACTATGAAAAACCCTCAGAAAAGAAGGCCCGGGAAAAAGCCGAGGCCGTGCGCCGTTTCCGCAAAATGGAACGGAAAAAACGTGACCGCGACGGGTATTAAGTTCTTTCGTCACATTGTCATACTCTTAACTTAAACCGCCGAAGCCCTGTTTTGGCGGTTTTATTATGATTTTGAAAATTTCTTCCGAAAGACATTCCGCTTTTGGTACAAAGATTGTAATTTACATTATAGACGTGTAAATAACTGTATTGTCTCAGTTTTAGGTTTAGAATCAGCAGAGGATGCGGCATGATCCGGACTTTTTCCAAAGCGCGAGTGTTTCTTTTTCTTTCAGGTCTGGTCTTCTTAGGGGCATTGGGTGGAGAGGCTTTCGCACAAGACCAAGACAGCGACAAGGTGACCTGGGAATATCATAAGTCGATAACCGGGGCTTTTGACGTCCGCTTTCCTTCCAAATACAAAATCAAATCCATACCACTTCGCATGGACGGCACGTCTGTGGTTTTTCGCAGCGAGATTGTCGCCTCGACCGGCAGCGGCGATCATCAGAAGGTTTTTGTCGTTAAAGTCGACCAAACCCTGTCTTCAAGACTGAGGACAAAAATTGTCAAGAAGCTGCTAGATGTCGATTTATACAAGTATAAAAAATCCGCGAAGAATGCAGGCGGCTCTCTTGTCTCCAACGAAGAGCTTAAAATTGACGGTTTTCTGGGGCGCGAACTCTATATCACCTACGGGGACGGAAACAAAAAACAAGGGATCCGCGTGAAAATTATGTATACGGATATCTCCCGTGTTGAGATGGTCCTGACCGGCCCGGCAAGCAGCATGTACGCCTTTAAATCCAATGACTTCTTTGAGTCCCTAAAGCTTTATGACGGACCCGGACGTATTGACGGCGAGCCGGGTGAAAACTGGGTAGATTACGAATCCCCGCTGGGTATTTTTACCTTGAAACTTCCGGGTAAGGATAACACTTTTATGAAAGGGCCACCGAGATTTACACACGACGGGATAAAGGAAAAAGGCCGTGTTATATTTGTAGATCCTCTTTTGGGATACAAGTCGGTCTTTAACTTTTTCGGGTACAAAGTTAATGAAAAGCTGAATTTTGACAAGGTCAAGGCCCTGCTCATGTCCGGTCATATCGCCCCGTACGCAACCAATATCCGCCTGGAAGACCTTAACATCGACACAAGTACCGCGGAAGACGGCTCGCATGGAATCATCACTACTGTCGTGCGCATGCGCGCTCTTGATAAGTACCCCTATATCAACACCATATTTTACAAGGTTCTGTTCAACGACAACGGTGTCGTCGTTCTTGAGTATATGGCCGCCCACGACTATATGAGCACGCCGCTGCCCAAGACCGTCATGTCTCTGGTTCAGTTCCATCCGGAGAAATTTTCCACCGATCGTGCGGCTGGAGCAGGCCAATCAGGAGAGGACAGTTCTCTTGAAGATGAAGACTCGGAAGAGGATGAAGATCCTGAGGCGACGACTCTCAGAGCGAGTATCAAGCTGGGATCTGGCGGCGATGACGAAGAAGAGTCCGGAGAAGCAGGGGAAAACGAAGAAATCGGTACTCCAGAACAGGATACAGGCGCTGCTGTTTCCGATGACGGCGAACAGGGCGGCTCCTCCGGCGAGAACAAGAAGAAGCCCGATGAGGCTGCTCAGGTTCCAGAACAGGTCGTGCCCGATGAAATCAAAATGGACCCGCTGCCTTCCGAAAACTCCGGAGAAACCCGCGTGAAGATGCCATCCGAGGAGCCGCAAACACCGGCCGAAGAATAGCTTTCCGTTTTACAACACCCTATTCCGGCCTGTCTTTGTGCCTGTCAGCTCAGGATTGGGGCGGTTTGGGCGTTCAGCCATTTGCGTGTTTCAGGGCGCAGTTTCGGGCCGATCATTTCTTCAATATCCAGATAGTACGCGCGCAGCCAGATATTCTCGTCAACGGTCAGGCGTTCCTTAAGGATCAGACGCGGGTCGTAGGGTACGAGCGTCAGCGTACGAAACCCCAGAAGCCTTGGACCGACAGGCTCTTCCTTTTCTACGCGCACCTGCAAAATATTTTCAATTCTGATTCCGTATTCCCCTTTGCGATAATAACCCGGCTCGTTGGTCAGCAACATCCCATCGCGCAGCGGCTCGTTACCGCGCGGAGAGATGGATACGGGTCCCTCGTGCACC
Organism: Rhodospirillales bacterium; assembly: GCA_020638365.1. Taxonomy (GTDB): domain Bacteria; phylum Pseudomonadota; class Alphaproteobacteria; order Micavibrionales; family Micavibrionaceae; genus JAGNKE01. The sequence continues at coordinate 177,703 of JACKIQ010000001.1, forward strand.
CCCAGATAGCACCCTACTCCGTGGCCGGTCCCGTGCGCGTAGTCGAGTCCGGCATCCCAGAGGTACTGCCGGGCCAGCGTATCCAACTGAACACCCGTCGTTCCTTCGGGAAATTTTGCACGTGATAGCGCGATATGCCCCTTTAGCACCAGCGTATAGTGCAGTTTCATCTCGGGCGTCGGTTCTCCGATGGCCACGGTTCGCGTGATATCGGTCGTGCCCCATGAATACTGACCGCCGCAGTCGATCAGAAGCAGACCTGGCGGCTCGATCTTCGCATTGGTTTCCGGTGTCGCACGGTAATGAATGACCGCGCCGTTTTCATTGTACCCGGCGATGGTCGCGAAGCTCGGCCCCTGATAGCCGAATTGCTGGATGCGGTATTGCTGAATTTTTTCATCAACTTCTATTTCCGTCATGCGGCCTTTGTGAGCCTCGCGGTCAAGTTCGTGAAGAAGCTGTATGACGGCAACGGCATCGCGGATGTGCACATCCCGGATCGAGGCTGACTCGCTCTCGTTTTTAATCGCCTTGGGTAGTTCCGCAGGATCTTTTGCCGCGATGACCTGAGCGCCTGCTTCCAAGAGTTTCTGCTCAAACCAGACGGGGGAACGGTCCCTGTCAAAGAGGACTTTTCGGCCCGCGAGTTGGGAAAGGCGAACGGCCATGTTTTCCTGAGGCATCACGCGCACCCCCTGTCCGACATGGTCAAGAATGGCGGTCTGCGCCTTGCGCGAGTCGATAAACCAGTCGAGAGTCCCGTCCGCATGAAGGAGCGCATATGACAGGACAAGCGGCGCGTAGAGGACATCGCGCCCGCGCACGTTTAAAAGCCAGCAAATGGAGTCACAGGCCGTCAGCAGGCAGGCATCCGCCCCTTTTTCCTTTAACTTTAGAGCCAGATCCGCTCTTTTTGTCAGAGAGTCCGAACCGGCTATGTCGTTGGGAAAGATTTCCGCCGGGTTCATCGGTTTTCCGGGCCGTGCCGTCCATATCGAATCCAACGGATTTACCGGAATAGGCTTGAGAACCATTCTCCCTTTGATTTCCTTGTATATTTTTTCCAACTGAACGGGGGTATGCAGCCACGGGTCAAAGCCTATTGCACTGCTCTCCCGGGCGTTCTGCGAGAGCCATTGTCCGGGCGTTATCGCGCCTGAATCCTGACTTTCGTATAGGGCAGGGTCTGTTTCTCGCTCGACCTGAATACTATAGCGCCCATCGGTAAAAACAACGGCGCGGTCTTTCAGAACGATTACCGTACCCGTGCTGCCCGTAAAGCCGGTAAGCCACGCTACGCGTTCGGCGCAGGCTGCGATAAACTCCCCCTGGTATTCATCGGTACGGTGTACGATAAAACCGTCAAGACCCATTTCTGCAATCTTTTGCCTAAAAGAATTGAGCCTGTCTTGATAAGGGGCGGCGTTTTCTGGCATCTTTCCTCAGCACATTATTTTTTCGAATTTCAGATTCACTATATATAAGGATTCGTCCCATAAAAACTCAAGATCAAGCGCATGTCATTGTTTTCGGCAACGAAAAAGGCGGGTCGGGCAAGTCCACGGCGGCCATGCATACGGCTATCGCCCTGCTCCGGCTTGGTTACAAGGTGGGAAGCATAGATCTGGACGCACGGCAGGGGACGTTTACGCGTTATATCAAGAAGCGTTTTGATTTTATCACGTCCTCGCGCGATCATCTGCCCAGTCCGGCGCATATGGCCATCCCGCGCAGTCAGGCGGACACCGTCGCGGGGCAGGAAGAAGAAGAGCGGACGTTTTTCAATCTGGCGCTTGAGGAGCTGGGGCGCTCCAATCATTTTATCGTCATCGACACACCCGGAACCGATTCGCATCTCAGCCGGCTCGCGCACAGCCATGCTGATACGCTGATCACCCCGATGAACGACAGTTTTATCGACCTCGACGTTCTGGTGGATATCGACCCGGAAACGCTTAAGATCAAAGGGCCGTCCGTCTACGCGCAGATGGTGCAGGAGCAGCGGCGGCGCAAGACGCTGTGTACCGGAAAAGACATGGACTGGATCGTGATGCGCAACCGTCTGGCCTCCCTGAACGCCCGCAACAAGGAAGCGGTGGCGAAGGTTTTGAACGATATTTCGGGCACGCTGGGTTTCCGCCTTGCGCCGGGGTTCGGGGAGCGCGTGATTTTCCGCGAGATGTTCCTCAAGGGGCTGACGCTTCTTGATATCAAGGAGGAAAAGGGACAACCGCTGACGCTTTCGCAGCTGACCGCGCGGCAGGAAGTGCGCAACCTTGTGGTCGAACTGGCGCCCGAGAAGCTCAAGGGGCGGGTGAAGCCGTTTTCCTAAAATTACTCGCGTAGTTAACATTATTCATTTTTCGTTGTCATATCCGTTTTTTCTCACAATACGGCATGATCGTTGCATCCGCATTTGCACCCTGCCTGCTTGCAATAACGTGTGCGGCGTGGCAGTAATTCGGTGTAACGCAATAACGGAACGGATGATCTTATGAGTAAAGCCGCCACGCCCCGCCCGGTCAAAAAAGCCGTCTTTCCCGTCGCGGGACTGGGCACACGATTTCTTCCCGCTACCAAAGCCATGCCCAAGGAGATGCTGACGATCTGCGATCGGCCCCTGATCCAGCATGTTGTCGAGGAAGCGCGCGAGGCGGGAATCGAAGAATTTATCTTTATCACCGGGCGGCACAAGGAATTGCTTGAGGAGCATTTCGATCTTCAGCACGAGTTGGAAGATACGCTGGAAGCGCGCGGCAAGAGTGCGCTGCTCAAAAAAGTTCAGGATGCGACCTTCCCCGCCGGAAAGCTTATCCTTACGCGCCAACCGAAGCCGCTGGGTCTTGGCCATGCGGTCTGGTGCGCGGCGCGGATCATCGGGAACGAGCCTTTTGCCGTTCTTCTTCCCGACGTGCTGATGAAGGGCCAGCACTCCTGCCTCAAGGAAATGGTGGACACCTACAACAAAACCGGGGGCAATTTGATCGCCGTCGAGGAGGTTCCAAGGGCGGAAACCAAGAATTACGGGATCATCGACACGAAGGACCAGACACTGGAGATCATGCCTGTCGACGGTCTGGTTGAAAAACCTGAACCGGAAAAGGCCCCCTCAACGCTTTCGGTAGTCGGGCGGTATATTTTCCAGCCCGAGCTGTTCGAATATTTAAGTGCGTTCGAGACGGGCGCGGGCGGCGAAATCCAACTGACCGATGCGATGGCTAAGCTGATCGGAAAACAGCCGTTCAACGCCGTGCGCTATAACGGGAAGAGCTACGATTGCGGAAGCCGCCTCGGGTTTGTTGAGGCGAATATCGCTTACGGGCTGGACGATCCCGAGATCGGGGACGGGGTCCGCGCTCTGCTTAAGCGCTATACGTAGGCTTCCAAGCGTTTTATACTCTGGGCCATGAACGGTTACACTTTCAATCCTACCATCCTGCGCGAATACGACATACGCGGACAGATCGGAATTAATCTGTCAGAAGCGGACGCGTATGCGCTGGGCCGGGCGTTCGGGACTTATATTCACGGGTTGAACGGACAAACCGTTTGCGTGGGTCATGACGGGCGGGAAAGCTCCCCTGCCCTTGCCGAGGCTTTGATAAAGGGCCTGATGGAATCCGGGATGGAGGTCGTTCATGTCGGGCTTGGACCCACGCCGATGCTTTACTTTTCCGTCAAGCACCTGAAGGCCGATGCAGGCATCATGGTCACAGGCTCTCACAACCCGGCGGATTACAACGGGTTTAAGATGACGTTGCAGGGCGGGCCGGTTTTCGCGGAAAAAATACAGGAGATCGGGGGGATATCAGCCTCCGGTGATCTGGTTTCCGGCTCCGGGACACGCGCCGTGAAAGATATCAAGGCCGAGTACGTCTCGCGACTTCTTGCGGATTTAAGGCTTACGCGCGATCTCAAAATCGCCTGGGATTCGGGGAACGGGGCGGCCGGAGAGATCCTGCACATGCTGACCGGCCGTATTCCGGGGGAACATATCCTGCTTTATCCCGAAATTGACGGGCGGTTTCCCAACCATCACCCGGACCCGACGGTGGATGAGAATCTTGTCGATCTGCAACAAGCCGTTCTTGAATTTGGCTGCGATCTGGGGATCGCGTTCGACGGGGACGGCGACCGGATCGGGGTGGTGGACGAAACCGGCGCCGTTGTCCGCTGCGATACGCTCATGACGATCTATGCGCGCGAGGTTTTGCAGACCCATCCCGGCGCGACAATCATCGCAGATGTCAAATGCTCGCAGGTCCTTTTCGATGAAATCGAACGCATGGGCGGAAAGCCTGTGATGTGGAAGACGGGACATTCGGTGATCAAGGACAAGATGGCGGAAATGAAAGCGCCGCTCGCCGGAGAACTGAGCGGGCATATTTTCTTTGCGGATCATTATTACGGTTATGACGATGCGCTGTATTGCGCGGTGCGCCTGCTGAACGATCTGAGCGAGACGGAAGGCGGCCTATCGAGCCTGACCGCGCATCTGCCGAAGCTGTTCAACACGCCGGAGGTGCGATTCGAGGTGAAAGAGGAGGAGAAGTTTTTACTTGTCCCGCGCGTTTACAAAAATTTGAAGGCTCTGAATAAACCCGACATTCACGTTAACGATATCGACGGGGTCAGGGTTTCGACGCCGGACGGATGGTGGTTGCTGCGCCCGTCCAATACGCAAAATGTTCTTGTGGCGCGCGCGGAAAGCGATAGCGCGGCGGGACTGGCGCGGCTTCAGGTCATGGTGCAGGAGGCGGTGAAAAAAGTGGGTTACAGTCTGGTATTCTAGCGGCGAATCGTTTTCACTGTAACTCTTGTCACCTGAATAGCGTTTGGAGCATTTCTCATGAACGACCAAGACTGTGTCAGAATTGTAGAGCTTATGGCGTCCAAGGTCTGTCACGACCTTATCAGCCCGATCGGGGCCGTTTCAAACGGTGTGGAGTTCCTTGAGGATGCCGGGGACGACGGGAGCGTGGACCCGGACGTCGTTAATTTGATCGCGTTCAGCGCGGGGCAAGCAGCTGCCAAGCTCAAGCTGTTCCGACTTGCCTACGGCGCGGGGGGCAGCGATCCTTCGATCAAGCCGGAGGACGTGCACAAGGCATTTGGCGATTATGTTGCGGGAGACAAGCGCGTTACGCAGGATTGGGACCCTCATGCGCCCCTGGGCCTGGAAAACCCTCCCCCCGGGTTTTGCAAGGTCTTGGCGTGCCTGCTGCTGACGATGATCGACTCCTTACCCAAGGGCGGAAAAATAAAAGTTTTCGATGGTCAAGACGGAAGCCTTCACATTCAATCCGAAGGCGAAAATGCCGCCTTCCGCGAGGGATACAAGGCTGCGTTGAGCGGCGTTGCCAGTCCCGACATACTGGAGCCCAAGACCATCCACCCCTATCTTTCCCATATGATCTGTGTGCATTATGGTTATTCTATCCACGTCTTTGATGAGGCGGAGAACTCTATTCTCTTGAGCTTGAGAACGGCACAGGTATCCTGATCTTCGGGTAATGTCTGCAGTGTGCATACGCTGGCGTTCTTCACAGATATTTTCCCTGCAGTTTAGATTCTCTCTGCGACCCCTGCGTTGTCTGCGTTATTCTTTAGTGGTTACGTTTTTCTGTCTTCCGCGAACGTGACCGGGGTTGGCTGGAGGATTTACCACCCTGCCTTTCATTAGATTTCTGGTGACATTCGAGCAGTCAAGGATTATAGCAAATGGATGACCTGATAGTTGAGTTTTTGACTGAGACCAATGAAAGTCTTGACGAGCTTGATCTCGACATCGTTAACCTTGAGCAGAACCCCAACGATAAAGCCCTGCTCGGCAAGATTTTTCGTCTTATGCACACGATCAAGGGGACTTGCGGATTTCTGGGCCTTCCCCGACTGGAGAAGACCGCCCACCATGCGGAAAATGTCCTTGGACGTTTTAGAGATGGCGATCTTGATGTCACGCCTGAATATGTCACGCTCATTCTGGAATCAATCGACCGTATTAAATATATTGTCGGGCAACTTGGAGAAACGGGCAGCGAGCCTGAGGGCGATGACGCCGATCTTATAGCCCGGCTTGATGCCGCCTATGAAGGCAAGTCCACAGGTAATGCTGTTGACAGCAGCAGAGAGAGTTCTGCACCTCCTGCTCAAGCGGAGCCAAAGAAAGCACAAGAGACAGAGAAGTCCGACCGCCCGCCTGGCGAGGTGTCTCTGGAAGAACTGGAAGCCGCGTTTATGGCCGCCCCCGGACCGGAGGGTTTTGCGCCTGCTCCTGCTCCTGCTCCCGTAAAAGCTGCAGCACAAAAAGGAAACGGCAAGGCCCCCGATTCTCCCTCCGAGGACTCCCCGGCACCAGAACAGGACGGCAAGCTCGCAACACAGACATTGCGCGTTAACGTCGATGTCCTTGAAAATCTTATGACCATGGTCAGCGAGCTGGTGCTGACCCGCAACCAATTGCTGCAAATATTGCGCACAAATGCCGAAAGCGAATTCACCACTCCCCTGCAACGGCTAAACCATGTCGTCTCCGATCTTCAGGAAGGGGTCATGAAAACCCGGATGCAGCCTATCGGCAACGCGTGGCAGAAGCTGCCACGCATCATTCGCGACCTGAGCATGGAGTTGGGAAAAAAGATCAATCTTGAAATGCGCGGCAAGGACACGGAGCTCGACCGTCAGGTTCTTGAGATGATCAAAGATCCGCTTACACATATGGTGCGGAACTCAGGGGATCACGGGATTGAAAAACCTGCGGACAGGGTTGCCGCAGGAAAGCCTGAGACGGGCAGGATACTGCTTGAAGCATTTCACGAGGGCGGACACATCATCATCAAGATTTCGGATGACGGCAAAGGACTTCCGCTGGACAAGATAAAAACAAAGATCCTTTCTAACAAGCTTGCCACGGCCGAAGAGCTTGAGAGCATGACCGCGCAGCAGATCCAGCAATTTATCTTTAAAGCCGGTTTCTCAACGGCAGAGAAGGTCACGTCCGTTTCCGGGCGCGGCGTGGGTATGGACGTCGTACGCACAAACATTGAAAAAATAGGCGGGTCGGTCGAGCTAAACTCTATCGAGGGCAAGGGATCAACATTTACAATCAAGATTCCGCTTACACTTGCCATCGTTTCGGCGCTTATCGTCGAATCGGGAGGCGAGCGGTTCGCGATTCCCCAGCTTTCCGTTCGGGAACTTGTCATGATTTCCTCACAGGGCGACAACCGGATCGAATACGTTCACAATGCACCCGTCTTCCGCTTGCGCGAACGTCTTTTGCCCCTGATCTCCCTAAGCGATATCCTCGGGCTTAGTAAAAACGAGTTTACCCTTAAAGACGGTCAAGAGACATCCCGTCTTGAAGGTGTTGAAGATGGAGATCAAGCCGATCAACCTTTTACATCGGACGAGAAAAAGGGACAAAAGAGCCTGATACGCCGCGGTTATATTGTTGTCACACAGGTCGGCAGCCTAGAATTCGGCATCATCGTCGACAAGGTTTTTGACACCGAAGAGATCGTCGTTAAGCCGGTGAGTAAAATGCTGCAGGGACTGAGCCTGTTTTCGGGCAATACCATTCTCGGGGACGGCAGCGTTATCATGATTCTTGATCCAAACGGCATCGCCGAAACGACCGGGTCTCTGAGCGCCGCAGAAGGCGAACAACAGGCAGGCAGCGAACACGGAATCATGGCAGATTCAAACAAGAAAACGTCCCTCCTCCTGTTCCGTGCCGCTGACAGATCGCCAAAGGCCGTTCCGCTAGCGCTGGTCGCGCGGCTTGAAAATGTCCAGTTGAACAGGATCGAACATTCAAGCGGGCAAATGATGGTTCAATACCGCAATACGCTCATGCCCCTTGTTCCGTATGATTCAAGTATGGAGATCGGCTCCGAGGGTGAAAAGCCCGTTCTTGTCTTTGCAGAAAAGAACCGCTCGCTGGGGCTTGTCGTCGATGAAATCGTCGATATCACCGAGCAGCATATTGATATCCAGATCAGCGCATCCAAACCGGGAGTTCTGGGGAGCGCCATAATAAACGGAAAGGCTACGGACGTTATCGACCTGGCGCACTTTCTCGGGAAGATCGACAAAAACTGGTTCAAGGATCACGGTGATGAGGATTTCATCAGCACTGTTGATGCCGAAACAAGCAAATCCCGCAAGCGCAGCGTCCTGCTAGTTGACGACAGTCCTTTCTTCCGAAACATGCTTACGCCTCTGCTGAGCGTCGCCGGATACGACGTCACTACTTTGGACAGCCCGATACAGGCGCTCAAGCTCTGCGAAGACGGCGTGCATTTCGACGTTATTATCAGCGATATCGAAATGCCTGAGATGGATGGTTTCGAGTTTGCCAAGCGTGTCAGGGAAGATTCCCATTGGCAGAATATACCTATGGTTGCGCTTTCTTCGCACGCGACCCCGCAGGATGTCGACCGGGGGCGTAAAGTCGGCTTTAACGATTATGTTGCTAAATTTGACAAGGATATGCTCTTGAACTCGTTGTCTGAAACGGTTGCCAACGCCCGTCTAGAGCAAAAAGCTTCAAAAGCAGGACCTTCCTGACACTCACAATGGAACAGGACCCCTGCAAAACGATGACTAACCGCCCTGAGAGAGTATAAAATGAAAGCCGATACAACTCTTAACGCCAGCGCTGCACGTGAGTACCTGACAATCGTCGTGGATGATCAGAAGTTCGGGATCCCGGTTTTGCAGATTCAGGACGTTCTGCGTGAGCAAAAGGTCACACGCATACCCCTCGCCTCTCCCGAAGTTGCAGGTTCGCTCAATCTGCGGGGGCGTATCGTTACGGCCATCGACGTACGCCGGCGTCTGGGCGTTCAACCAAGGAAAGGGGCGCGCAACATGAGTGTCGTCGTTGAGTATAATCAAGAGCTATACAGCCTGATTATTGACCGGGTCGGGGATGTTCTGAAGCTTGATGAAGGCCAGGTCGAAAAGAATCCCGGAACGCTCGAAGCCAAGTGGCGCGATATTTCCAACGGCGTCTGCCAGCTTGAGGATGAACTTCTGGTAATCATGGACGTCCCGCGCTTGCTGGACTCCATCGTAGCCCACTCCAAATGAGCGGTAGAGCGTTTTTCTTCAAATATGTTCTTAACAAAGTTGTAACTTCTTATGGTTACATTTGGTTCGGGGAACGTAATCCAGTACCCTGATCGTAAGCTTTTTTTGCAATTTTTTAGCAGGAACGGATCAATGAAGACTTGCCTGATTGTCGATGACAGCCGTGTTGTACGCAAGGTTGCAAGCCGAATTGTTCATGATCTCGGGTTCGAATGCAGGGAAGCCGAAGACGGACAGAAAGCCTACGAAGCCTGTCAAGCCTCCATGCCGGACGCGATCATACTTGACTGGAACATGCCGGTTATGAGCGGTATCGAGTTTCTTGAAAAACTGCGCCAGATGGACAAGGGAACGCATCCTAAAGTCGTTTTCTGCACGACCGAGAACGATTTTGCACACATCCAGAGGGCCATGTCCGCTGGGGCCGATGAATACATCATGAAGCCTTTTGACAGTGAGATCATAGAGAATAAATTCTTGCAGGTCGGCTTGCTCGAACGGAAGGATTAGCGAAAGGTGCTCCCCCTTCTTCCATTTTCCGCTTCTTACTGAGAGTAGCACGTAAAACATGTCCTTGCCCGGCGATAATCAAAACGATGACTTTGTTAAAGTAATACTGGTTGACGATTCCAGTGTGCTGCGGGGGATTATCCGGCGCATTCTCGAATCCGATCCCCAGATCAAGATCGTTGCCTCCGTTTCCAACGGCGAACTGGCTATCAAAGAAGTCGGGATAAAAAAACCGGATGTCGTCATTCTGGATGTAGAGATGCCAGTGATGGACGGTCTGACCGCCCTGCCCGGCATTCTGAAAGCTTCCCCCGAAACAAAGGTCGTTATGTGTTCCAGCCTGACGGAAAAAGGCGCGAGCGTGACGATGAAAGCCATGAGCCTTGGCGCGGTAGAGTGTATTGTCAAGCCTGGCAGCGCCCTTGATACGGGACCGGAATCAGCGTTCCAGAAGAATCTGATTGCGCTTATAAAGTCTCTTAAAGTTTCAAAACCGGGTCGTGTGAAAACCGCCCCGCCCGTTTCCTCGGCATCTTCCGTTGCAGCTAAAGCTGATGTTAAGACCGACTCCGCAGAGACTCCTTTTTCGCTTAAGGATGACAGCAGGGCCTACAAGGGCAAGCCGCGAATAATCGCCATCGGAAGTTCCACAGGCGGACCGCAGGCGTTATTTACCGTGTTGAAAAACCTTAAGGGGCTGGATATCCCTATTGTCATTACTCAGCATATGCCGGAAACATTCACCAAGACATTGACCGAACACATACAAGCGCAAACCGGGATTCCCAGCCATGAAGCCAGCGACAATCTGCTGATTGAAAGAGGGCATATCTATGTTGCGCGCGGCGGAAAGCACATGGTTCTGGAGGCGGACGGCGATAGCGTGCGCGCTCGCCTCGATGACGGGCCGGCTGAAAATTTCTGCAAACCCGCCGTCGATCCGATGTTGCGGTCTCTTATAGCCCTTTACGGACCCAAAATTGTCTGCGCTATCCTGACAGGGATGGGGTCCGACGGGCTGCCCGGAGCAAGAATGCTTGTTGAAAAAGGTGGGCGGGTTATTGCGCAAGACAAGCAAACAAGCGTAGTTTGGGGTATGCCCGGAGCTGTTGCAACTGCTGGTTTATGTTCTGCCGTATTGCCTCTGGACGAAATCGGACCTTGGCTGCGCAAGGCAGCGTTGTAGGGAGAGGAAGAGTTAATGCGCATCACGGACTTCGAAATTTATCGCGATCTGCTGAAGCAAAAGTCCGGGCTAATCCTGACTCCCGACAAATCCTACCTTCTTGATTCGCGGCTTAATCCGGTGGCAAAAAAACACGGTTACGCGAGTATTGAGGCGATGACAGACGTGCTTCGCGCCGTTCCGCCGAAAGATCTGATCAATGATATCGTCGAGGCGATGACGACGAATGAAACATCCTTTTTCCGTGACACACGGCCGTTTGATGTTTTCAAGGGCCACGTTCTCCCGTACTTCCGCGGTAAAACGGGACGCCCCAAGAAACTGCGCATCTGGAGCGCAGCGGCTTCCAGCGGGCAGGAATCCTATTCCCTTTCCATGCTCCTGAAGGAAGAACAGCCTTCGTTACCCGGCTGGCAGTTCGAGATTGTCGCTACGGACATTTCTCATCAAATTCTCGATCAAGCCAAAGAGGGTCTGTTTACACAATTTGAAGTGCAGCGCGGCCTGCCTATCCAGCTTCTTATGAAGTATTTCACGCAGCAGGGCGACCGCTGGCAGCTGAATCCGGATATCCGCAACATGGTTAAGTTCCAGTATTTCAATCTTCTGGACAATATGGCCGGGCTGGGACAGTTTGATATCGTATTCTGCCGGAACGTCCTGATCTATTTCGATCAGCCTACAAAGAAAAAAGTTCTTGAAAATATTGCCAAACAGATGGCGCCTGACGGGTTTCTATTCCTTGGAGGGGCGGAAACGGTTCTGGGCATTACCGAAGCTTTCAAAGGCGTTCCCGGTCAGAGAGCCCTGTATGCCAAGCCCGACAGCCCGCATTGCGGCGGCGCCTCCTCTTCCGCATCGGGGGCTGCGGCTCTTGCCTAATGCGTCTTTTTATGCCTATAGTCCGCCCGCTTAAGCGGATAGTCGTTTGTACGTGCAACCCTGTTTACAATCGAACCTCCCCGCTTGACGCTTTTTTTTCCTGACACGACAGCAAGGTTTTTTCATGAGCTCAGACATCCTCCCCGAATCCGGCAGAGCCCCCGATGCGATTCAAATCAAACGCGCCTTAATCTCCGTTTCCGATAAAACAGGCCTGATCCCTTTCGCCGAGGCGCTAAAAGGCATGGGCGTTGAAATCCTCTCAACCGGGGGGACGGCGAAAGCTCTTAGCGAAGCCGGTATAGACGTTCGCGAAGTCAGCGATCTTACCGAGTTTCCGGAAATTATGGACGGGCGCGTGAAAACCCTGCATCCGCGCATTCATGGCGGAATTCTTGCCCGGCGCGACCATAGCGAGGACCAGAAGGCCATGGAGGAGCATGGAATCGAGGGTATCGACCTGGTGGTCATAACCCTCTACCCGTTTGTAGAGACGGTTAAAAGCGGCGCCGGTTTTGCAACCTGTATCGAGAATATCGACATTGGCGGACCCGCCATGATCCGGGCGGCGGCCAAGAACCACAAGTATGTCGCGGTGATTACCGACACGATGGATTACGACAAAGTGATCAACGAGCTGAAAAACAATGACGGGTATATCCGTTATAAAATGCGCCGGACACTAGCCTTTACCGCATTTTCAATGACCGCGACGTACGATTCCAGTATTGCCAGCTGGCTGGCCAAGCTCATGGAAGAGCCGGCCCCGCGCCGGATCAGCGTTTCCGGGCGACTGAAGCAACAGCTACGCTACGGCGAGAACCCTCATCAGACAGCCTGCCTGTATGTCATGGATCACAGCCCCCGCCCCGGCGCAGCGACGGCGTCGCAGGTTCAGGGCAAAGAACTTTCCTATAACAATCTTAACGATACTAACGCCGCCTTCGAACTGGTTGCCGAATTTGATGAGCCGGCCGTGGCGATTATTAAACATGCCAATCCCTGCGGCGTTGCAATCGGAGAAGACGCAGTCAAAGCCTACCGGCGTGCACTGCTCTGTGATCCGGTTAGCGCTTACGGCGGCATTATCGCAGTAAACAGGACTCTGAACGCTGAACTGGCAGCGGCCATTACCGAACGGTTTGTCGAGGTCGTCATTGCCCCGGATATCGAGGCGGGGGCGATCGAGATTTTCAAGAAAAAAGAAAAAATCAGGGTTCTGACGACCGGAAGCATGCCCGACCCGCACGAACCTTACCGCACCATTACCCGGATCGCCGGAGGCTTCCTGATTCAAGATGCCGATAACATTTCTTACGATGAGAGCGCCCTTAAGGTCGTCAGCGACCGTGAACCGACATCCAAGGAGATGAACGACCTGCTTTTTGCTTTCAGTGTCTGCAAGCATGTCAAATCCAACGCGATCGTCTATGCAAAAGACGGGGCGACTGTCGGCATCGGGGCAGGCCAGATGAGCCGAGTCGATTCATGCCGAATTGCGGCCTGGAAAGCCGAGGAAGCAGCAAAAGGCGCCGGGTGGGACGAACCGTTGACCCGCGGATCGGTCGTCGCCTCAGACGCCTTCTTTCCCTTTGCAGACGGTTTGATCGCCGCTGCGGAGGCAGGGGTTACGGCCGTGATTCAGCCCGGCGGGTCGATTCGCGATCAGGAGGTCATAGAAGCAGCCAATGAACGTGGGCTGGCCATGGTCGTGACTGGTATCCGTCATTTCCGGCACTAAAGTCACCATTTTCGAAACTATACAGTAATTGATAAATAAAAAAATCTATGGCATTTATAAATTTTTAAAATATACTTACATGTATAAACAATTATTACTGCGTCTTTAAAGTAATTTTTTATTAGTAAATTTCAGAAAAAATGATCATTTTTTTATTGCGCATCCTTTTTCATATCAGATATAATCCCTAGAAATAATATGAGATAATTGCTCTAAAAGGGCCTTTGGGTTTTGGGTGAGTTTAAAGCGGTATAGCAGAAGTGCTGGTGTCAGCCCTCCCTAAGACCAAGATATTATAAGGAAGGGGAGTTTCCTTGGGCGGTGCATTAAAAGGGTTGCTAAATTTTGCATGGCGGCATAAGGGCAAAGGTGCGCTTCTTGCGGGTACGGCTGCGGCCGATCATTATCTTCTCGACGGGGCCGGGCGCAGGACTGTAACCGATAAAGCCCAGCAGTACGCCCACGATCCTTCCCAGATATCACGAGATTTTTCCGGAGTCGTAGAAGCGGGACGCGATATCGTCGATAACGGTTCTACCCTTGTCCGTGCCGCCAGAGGCGATTCCAGTGCATGGGGCGACTTCCTGAAACCTGATGCGAACGGCGAATCCCTTCTTGGGAAGCTTGCCAACGCCGTGGTTCCCATGATTGTCGGCGCGCTTGCCGGAAATTCCATGGGACTGGGATGGGGCGGAATGCTCGTGATGGCGGCTGCGGCCAGCTTTATCTGGAAAACATTTCTGGAAGACAACGTTAAAGGGCTTTTGGGCAACGTTTTTAATAATAACTCGCGAAATGACCCGCTCGCGCCTTCCAGCGCCATACAGCTTGGTGGGTCCGGGCCTGTGGCGCCTCTGGAGGATTATGCGCCGGGCTGATTTTGTGATATAGTTACGAAAAATGGCGTAAAAAGGCCATTGTAAAGCGGATAGTTGAGGAAAAAAGATGGGGTTTTGGGACGATACATGGCTTGGCAGAGCAGCCAGCAACGTTGGTAGCGCCGTTGGCAGCGCCGTCAGCGCCGTTGCAGACGGGGCCGTTGCTCTTGTCGATGGCCGCGCAGTGGACGCCGTTGTCGATGGCGCCAAGTGGGTCAACGAAAAAGCCATCCAGCCCGCCGCGTCCTGGGTCGGGGAAAACGCTCCCAAGCTTCTTGAGGGTGAAACATGGAAAAAGGCCGGACAAGGTGTCCTTGATTACGGCAAATTTGTTATCGACAATCCGCTCCTTGCAGGACGGCAGGCGGTTCAGGGGCTGAGCAATTCCGTGACGGGACTGGTCGGTTTCGCCGGCGACGTCGTAATTTATGCCGGGGAAGGAATCGGGAAAGGCGTCTATAACCTTGCTGCTGGCGCGGTCAATCTCGGCGCGAAGGACGGCGAGCGTTACATCGACTACGCCGGCATGTCTAATTTCTCAAAATTGCAGGCTCTGGCCGAGGAATATACCGGAAACTGGATCGGGCTTACACGCGCCGAACTTGATCAAATGGTCCGTGACGGGAAAATCACCGAGCAGGAAGCCAATTTTGCGGCCGGGACAAAGTACGGGTTTCAGGCCGTGGGAGAAGTCGCGACCTTCGTTGCGATCAGCGCGGTTACGGCCGGCGCCGGGGGCGCGGCCCTTGCCGCGGTCCGGGGCAGTGCTGTCGGGATGCGCGTGGCGCAGGCTGGAAACGTGATCGCGCGGGCCGGACGTCTGGGGGAGGTCGTCGCCAAGCCCCTGCTCTGGTTTGGGAATGATGTCAAGCTCCTGCGCGGCGTTCCCTATCTTGAGCAGGCCGCTTCGCTGGCCGCGAAAGAAGCTCCCGCAAGAAGTCTGCTTTCGCGGACATTATTGCCCGGCCCCATGCGCGTATACCAGCCCAGCCAGACTTCTCACGCCTTTGCGAGCTGGTTCGGCGGCACCTCAAACCCCACTCTGGGCTACGGGTTACGGGCCGCGGAAGGGACATTCAAGTTTCTGAACCCACTTGAGGCTAACGGCTCCCTCTTTCTCAGGAATGCCTCAGGCGCCCTCAGGCCAAATCTCAGCGGGATTACGGCCTGGTCGATCGAAGGCGGGGGGGCGGCCCTGTCCTATACCATGAACCATGCCAAGGAGTACGGTGAACTGGAGGCTTTAAGGGCCAATGAAGAGGGAGAAGCGCGGTCTGTTCGAGATCAGGCGAATGATATGCGCCGTCGACTTGGATTACCAGTTCTCGGCGATGATGTAATTCTCAGCGATGAGGTAGGCGCTCCGCAGACGAACGGCGGGGGAAGCCCTGTGGAAATCGTTCCGCAGACGAACGGCGAGGTGGACCCCGGTGCCGACGGGCGGCCGGAGAATATCCGCGGTAATTTCGAGGGGAATGCCCGCCGCGACAGCACCGTGACCCATAAATTCAAGATCAATAACGGGCTCGTTCAGCCTACGGATCTTGACCTTACGGGTAGTGGTGGCGACTCCTCTGAAAGAAACCTTGACCCTGGCGAACCGGGAACACGGGGTCCTAACCGGTAAGTGTATAAAAAGCTGGCTTTATAGGCCGTCTATATGGTAAAGATAGAATAAATAAATAAGTATAAAGACTAAGACTTTTAGGGTGATAACAAGGGTTTGAACTATGGCTGGCGGACTTAAATATGTCGACGATCTGATACGGGGTATCGCGGATTTAGGCCGTGCTACTGGTTCGCACGCCGATGATTTTGCAAAGCTTTCCGATAACGCAGCGTCTTTCTTTGCCGATATACAGAACGTTACACGCAGAGACATCGACAGGTGGCTGCGCGAGGCGCAAGGCAAGGAAGAGTTTGCGGGCCTGCTCGGCACGAAGGCCCTTCGCGAGCAGGTTTCCGGAATTGCTATTCGCGCACTCCACCGCACGGATTTTTCAACTCAGATAACCTCCAAGTTTCGTAGTTTAGGCGGAAATCTTTCCGACTCCGAGATTGAAACGCTTGCGCGTACCCATGGTCTTGATCCAGACGATGCTTTCGTGCGGGAAATGTACATTATCCGCGATGAGTTAAAGAGGGCCGGGGAATTAGGGACTGAGGCCGGGGCTGGTGCCCGGAGAGTCGAGCCTAATCTTGGAGACGAGGCCGCTGACGTTGGCGACAACGTGCGCAGAACTGAACCGCACTTGGGCGATGAGGGCGCGACACTGGGTGACGAAGCCGGAGACGCCGCGGCGCACGGCGATGAGGCCAGAGGCGGCGCAGGGGTTGCGGACGAAACTGTAGAAGCCGCCGAACGCGGTGGCGTTGTCGGAGGCCGCAGAATCGGTCCTCGCGGGCATATGGAAGGACGCATTCTGGCCGTTCGGCATGAGCACTGGGCGCACCGTTTAGCCTCTTTCCACCCCAGCACTATTTTTGAAAGAATTCCGGGCATCGGAAAGATGTTCAGCCTTGGTAACGTCAAGGACGGCCTTCCGAACCTCGGGGTTGTGGACCGCTTTATCCGCCCGGCGGTACGCCATATTGACAACACCATCAAGAATTCAGGACTCGCAGAACAGGTTGTCGACCTTCAGGCCGGCTTCAGGGCCCTGACTGACGATATCGCCGCCGGCCGTGTCGGGGTCGATCAAGCCAAGCAAAAGATCGACGAACTCTTTTCGGGTTTCGCGAATAACGCCGAAAACATGCGCTTAATTGATGACAGTCTTGCTCAAGTCGAGAGGCTTCAAGCGGAACTGGCGGACGGGCTTTCCGTTCTTGAAGGAAAATATACCGGCCTGACCGGACTGAATGACCGTCAGGCCCACTCCATGAAACTCTGGCTGGAGGATATGCACGATACGCTCTCGGGCCTGAAGCGCGGGGAAGGCGGGACTGTTGAACTGGCAGAAAAGTATAAAGCCGTTCTTGATAACCTTGTGAAGGATTCAGGAGAAAGGCGCGTTTTTGCGGAAACCTTCGGAAACATGATCGATAGCCGCTTGGGACGTGTCGGTGAAAATGTCCGCATGAGGATCGATAATACCGTAACCCGGAAAGTGACCCAACTTGACGGAACAGTAAACGAAGTTACTTCCCCGGCCCTGACTCATAATACGGCCGCTCTTGAGCGGCAGATCGAAGGCGGGGCGTATAACCAGTTCGACCATGCTCACAGGATTATTAACGCCCGGGCCCAGAACGTTGAGATGAACATGTTCAAGATGCTCAACCAGTATAAGTTCCGTCAGGCCGGCGGCCAGTGGGACGTGGACGCTTCACAGGCCTGGTTGGGATGGATGGACGAATTTTACTCTTCCGGTCTGGAACATGACGTCAACCGGATTGTCCGTGTCCTGAAAGCCAAGATGGGCGGACAAGGTCTGCAAACCATTCCGCAGTCTCTTGTCGACAGGATCAACCAGGAGCTAAGGGCATCGACGCTCACCCCTCACCGCAGAAGATGGCTTGAATCCGTTAAGGAAGCGATCGCCGACAACAAGGACCGCGGTACGGCGTTGGGCGCACGTGAAATCGAGCGCCGTTTCTACTCTCCGTTCGCCGAGTTCTGGACCATCGCCAAAGGCTACCCGATGCCCAAGGGCGCAGGAAACTTCTTTACGGGTTTTGCCGTTCCTACCGTCGATAACTATATGCGGATCCCGATGTGGAACGGCGCCAAGAGAGGGTGGGCGTGGCTGACAGGCGGACGCACCATATCCCCTTCCGGCTATGCCGTGGGCGATGAAGTGGTTGATGCTTCGCACGCCGCACGTCAATTCAAATATGACTGGTGGTTCCGTAAAGCCCCTACGGGCGAAGACGGAGCCAGAGTGGCTACGAATACCGGGCTTCTGGGAAGAGGAACCGACCGTTCCCTGTTTGGCGTGCTCGGTAAGGACGGTTATCTTGACCGGATGCCCTGGTACCTGAAGATGCCCCTGCGCCTTGGTTCCGGCGGTATGGTTTCAACCGAATCCCGTATCGGTCTTACCCTTCCGGGCAAGGTTCTTGTCGGCGGCGCTCTTGTGACCGTCGGTATCGAAAAAGGAACTGCTGCGCTCGGCTGGAACGGTTTTGACGATGAACCGGGACTGCAGGTTCCGTGGGTCGATCCGCGCGATCCTATTCATGCCCTGCAACGCGCCGGTCTCGGTTTTTATGATTTCTGGTGGGATGACGTTCTTGGAACCGCAACCCGTCCCATCCACGGCCTTGTAACAGGCGGCTCAGACTGGAGCGAAATCGGAAGCGTCGATATCGATTCGATCCATGTACCATTCACCGATATGAACGTCCGCAACTGGGTCCTGTCGTGGACGGATACAAGCATGGCGGCCGCCCGGACCGACGAAGAGCGCGAAGTCGTCCGTCAGGTTACCGATGATATGAGAAGACGGGCCCAGATCGTTGTTAACGAATCGCCCGGACATGTTGCCGATATCGCGAATTTCTTCGAGTCTTCCGAGCAGCTCATGGAAAAGCTTCGCCAGGAGGCAGAGGCCGCCCGGACAGCAGGAGACAACGAGAAAGCGGCAAAGCTTGACCAGTTGCGCCAGCAACTGACCACCGACCATACTGCTATGGCCGCCTATATGAACGGTGTCGTCGCCAAGCAGGCCGAGCAGCAGGCTGCACTGGAAGCTTTCCAGCGCGCCGGGGATGCTCTGGCAGCTGAGGAAGCTTTGCTGGTGCTTGAGAGCACGAACAATGACTTGCGTCTGATGAACGCTCAATCGCGTCAGGTTTATGAGGGAATGCGTACAAAAATCGGCGCCGTTCCTGAAGCTGCCGCTGTTCTTGGGACCGTTGCGGCCCCTACCCCTTTCGTCGCCGACCCGAATGCCGGTGTCACGGGCGATCCAAACGCGGGCGTTACCGGCGATCCGAACGCGGGCGTTACCGGTGATCCGAATGCAGGAGGACAAAGACAACAAGGGCCAACATTCATCGGGCCTCAGGGCGGCGGTAGTGAAAGTACTACGACCGGCACGCCCGAAGAGCAGCTTGCCGCGATCAAGAGAGAGGCTGCGCGCGCAGCACGGAACGCCCAGCAATCCGTTAATTCCGCGAATGAAGCCGCGAACTACATGAATGATACGGTCCGCCAGATTCTGGAACTTCAGGAATATGCCCGCGATAACGGCGGACGTCCCGGTGAGTTCGATGCGCCGCTGGCCGAGGCCCGCCGCCTGCAACAGGAAGCCCAGATCGCAGCGCAGGAAGCTCAAGAAAAACAACGCCAGACAGATCAACTTCTTGCCAATGTGAACGGCGCGACCGTCGCGACCATTGGCGATGCCCGCGCGAAGCTGCAAACCATGCAGGATAACGCGCGTCAAGCCCGTCAAGCCCAGCAGAGAGCGGCCCAGACGAACGCAAGAATGCAGGAGATTCTTCGTACCAATACGCAACTGGATGAGATGCTGTACCGCAGACGCCAGGATGAGCGCACCCGCAATATAACCGGGTTCGTCGACGGCGGAGATAACGGCCTGTTATCCAACCTGACGAGAGACCGCGGACAGCCGGGGGGCGAGAGTTTCCTTGGTCAGGCCTTTAACAGGGTCGGGGATGCGTTTGCGGGCGTTCGCGAATGGTGGACCCGCGATGTGGCCCGTTACATGTCCCGTTCCGAAGGCGGCAAGATGACCTATCAAGCCATGAATGTCGGCCTTGGCGGTATAGCAGCCCTTCTGGGAATCGGTATGTGGAACAGCACGATCGGAAAGTGGACCGGCACGCAGATCACAGGCGGCATGAAGTGGCTGGTTTTCGGCGCCGCGCTTCTGTATATGCTGCGCGGGACCAGCGGAACCGGCGACCGCCTCGACAAAATGGCCGGCCGCTACCGCGCGACCAGTGATGATTATACAACTGCGGGTGCTTCCGGGGCCTCTCCCTTCCGGGCAGGTACGCTGTCGGTCGATACCGTCAACGGCGGGACCCGAGATGTGAATATTCCAGACAGAGCGGGCGCACGCACCCTTTCGCACGAGGAAGATAGAGTTTTCCGCTCCACCATCGACAATGCCCGCCGTGAAGCCAACATGCAAGGCACCGGAGGCGCCCTGCCCACCGAAACCGGCGAAGTTTATCACCGTGCCATTACCGTTCGGAACGCAGATGGCAAGGTTCTTGGCAGTGATGTCATCGACTTCCGTATCGGCGGAGCCCAGCAGGAACTGGCTCCTGCCCATTAAGGACAAGGTGTTGTTATGGCTTTCAGGCATGAAGGACAAGTGATATGATGGCAAATGGTGGGCTTTCCGCCCGTGTGTCCATGCCCATAGGTCAACAGGCCCTTCTGGCCGCATCCATTATGTCTGACGATAACGCCGAACAACCGCCGGAAAGCAAGAAAAGCCCGAGCAGCATCAAGCAGGATTGGGGATCCTCGCTGCAGAAAACGCGCAAGGCGCTGTTCAACAAGAATGAGTTCGATATCTTCTGTGACAAGGAAATTGGCGAAACGTTCATTTTTCATACCGCGGAGCTTGGATGCACGATAGATCACCTGGAATACAATCCGGAAGACCAGCGCGTGACGGTGTTCACCAACGACGGGCAGCAGCTTGACCTCGGCACGCGAATCCAGTGGCTTATTCGCCCCTATTTCGCGAAGCCGCAGATTATTCTTATGGTCAGAACGCAAAACGGGCGGGCTATCGAGGGTTTTGAAGTGCGCCTGAAAGTGCGCGAGACGGCTGAGAAAACGGTTAATTGATAAAAAAAGGTGGGATTTTTCCCACTAGTCAGATTATAATTAAGGGGTTACTCTAGGGTTATGAACGAGACGACCGAGCACGGAAGAGAAAAACCCCCTTTTGGGGATTTGACCGATTTTGTCTACGGATGCGAGGACGGAAGTCCTCTTAATATCCAGGTCGCCGTAAAGGAAGACGGCAAATGCGCCATCTTTCATAACAAGCCGTTTAGAAACGCTCTTGCGTGGCTTGAGTTCGATCTTAGCACTTACAGGCTGGATTTCGTTATGGATGACGGCGATATCCGGGACGCGGGACTTCCACTGACTAAGGATGTCTCCAAGAATATGCAGAATTCGCATCAGGTTTTGATGGTTCTTCTGGACGATCAGACGGGTGAAGCCAAAGAGGGACATTATATCCCCCTTATCCTTCACAGGGCGTAAAAAAAACGGGACTCACGAACGGTTATAGGTTACAGTAGTATCAATAAAATAGAGGAGTGTAAAAATGGGCGTAATAACGGGCGAAGATTTACAAAAAGATATTGCATCTGTCAGCAACGGTCCTGCTGCCTTGTTCAGTTTTGCCGTAGTCGGCGGACAGGGAGCCGAGCCTGCTCCGTTCACCGCATTCGGTGAGGTCGCCAGCAACGACAGGGTTCTGGAGAATGACGGCGGTTTCGGTTCCGGACCTGCTGCTTTTGGGGCCTGATTTATCCTTTTCATTCTGCTGACTTAGTGTGCGCGGTTATGTGCGTTTTGTTCAGTCGTTGAATGCTTTAAGTTCTTTTAAAAAACCGGAAGCGGGTACACTCCCTCCTTCCGGTTTTTTATTCTTTTCGCCTTTTCCAACTGGGCGGACTTTCGTCAAATCTTAAAAAGAACCCTAGCGCTTTTGAGGGCTGATTCCGTATTTTTCGACTTCTTCAGGATGTTTTCTGATGTACTCCTCGCGCATTTTCCTAACGCTCTTGTCGATTCGCTCCTCTTCGGCCTTGTTGCGCTCAATAACGCCTTGCAGCGCCTTTTCGCGGTTTTCGGGCTGGCGGACCGAAGTTTTCCAGAAAAGAATCACGATGGTCAGAACCATGACTATGACCATAAGCCAAGGCATGGGTTTTTTTCGATCTTCCCTTGCTCCGTCACTCAGGAAAACCGTTTTTTCTTCTTGTTTGAGCAGATTTTCGGGGTCGTTATCCATGTCATCCTTTTTTCCTATCTTACCAAGGCGAAACACAAAGTAAACAAAGCTCGTTCGTCCTTTCCGCACGTTGTAAATTTTGATTGAACGGCGGGTGCAAAGCCCTTATCTTCCCCCGGATGAGCACACCCAAGACCAAAGAGCTGGCGCATATCCGCAATTTTGCGATCATTGCCCATATCGACCATGGCAAGAGCACGCTGGCCGATCGGCTGATCCAGACCTGCGGCGGGCTGGAAGCGCGGGAGATGAAGCAGCAGGTGCTGGATTCGATGGAGATCGAGCGCGAGCGCGGCATCACGATCAAGGCGCAGACCGTTCGGCTGGCTTACAAGGCCAAGAACGGGATCGAGTACCAGCTTAACCTGATGGATACGCCTGGGCATGTGGATTTTTCCTACGAGGTGTCGCGGTCGCTGGCGTCGTGCGAAGGGTCGCTGCTTATCGTGGACGCCTCGCAGGGGGTGGAAGCGCAGACGCTGGCCAACGTGTATCAGGCCATCGACAATCACCACGAGATCGTGCCGGTCATCAACAAGATCGACCTGCCTGCCGCCGACCCGGATTCCGCCGCGCAGCAGATCGAAGACGTGATCGGGCTGGACGCTTCGGGGGCCGTTTTATGTTCGGGCAAAACGGGGATCGGAATCGACGAACTGCTTGAGGCGATCGTGACCCGCCTGCCCCCGCCGCGCGAGGGCGACCCGGAGAAGCCCTTGCGGGCGCTGCTGGTGGATTCGTGGTACGATTCCTATTTGGGCGTTGTCGTTCTGGTGCGGATCATCGACGGAACGATGCGCAAGGGCCAGAAGATCAAATTCATGAGCAACGGGCGCACGCGGGATATCGACCGTGTGGGAATGTTCACGCCCAAGCCTGTGCTGCTCGATGCGCTCGGCCCCGGCGAGATGGGGTTTATCACGGCCTCGATCAAGGATATTTCGGAGACGAATGTCGGGGATACGATCACGGATGATAAAAAGCCGTGCGAGAAGGCCCTGCCCGGCTTCAAGCCATCCATCCCGATGGTGTTCTGTTCGGTTTATCCGGCGGATGCCAGCGATTTCGAAAAGCTGAAGGATTCGCTGGGCAAGCTGAAGCTCAACGATGCCTCCCTGCAATACGAGATGGAAACTTCGCAGGCTTTGGGCCTGGGTTTTCGCTGCGGGTTCCTTGGTTTGCTGCACATGGAGATTATACAGGAACGGCTTGAACGGGAGTTCGATCTGGACCTTATCCCCACCGCGCCGAGCGTCGTTTACCGCCTGAACATGACGAACGGGGAGCAGATCAGCCTTTATAACCCGGTGGACATGCCGGACGTGATGAAGATCAATACGATCGAGGAGCCGTGGATCAAGGCGACCATCCTCGTGCCCGACGAATATCTGGGCGGGTTGTTGCAGCTGTGTCAGGATCGGCGCGGGGTGCAGATCGACCTGACCTATGCAGGGAACCGGGCGATGCTGGTTTACCGCCTGCCGCTGAACGAAGTCGTGTTCGATTTCTACGACCGTTTGAAAAGTATTTCAAAAGGCTACGCGTCGTTCGATTACGAGTTGGACGGGTACGCGGAAAACGACCTTGTGAAAATGGATATCCGCGTGAATGACGAACCCGTGGACGCGCTGGCGATGATCGTTCATAGAAGCGCGGCGGAAAAGCGCGGGCGGGCGTTGTGTGAACGCCTCAAAGACCTGATCCCCCGCCAGATGTTCAAGATCGCGATTCAGGCGGCGATCGGCGGCAAGATTATCGCGCGCGAGGACGTTTCGGCCCTGCGCAAGGACGTGACGGCGAAATGTTACGGCGGGGATATCACCCGGAAGAAAAAGCTGCTGGAAAAGCAGAAAAAAGGTAAGGCCAAGATGCGCCAGTACGGCCGCGTCGAAATTCCCCAGAGCGCTTTTATCAATGCGCTCAAGATGGGTGATGAGAAGTAGGCCTTGTCTTGCCCTTGCACTAAGGGCAGCTATTTTGTAGCCTTTTGCATGGTTTCGCTCTTTTTTGCCCTTGTCTACGGCATCTGGTTTTTCCGGTCGGCTGCGGGATGTGAAAACCGCAACCCCGTTTTCTGGGCGCTTGCCGGGGCCGTGGTCTTTTATGTCACGACCAATCTTTCCTCGCTCGGGATCAGCCTTCTGGTCCGGGCGGCCACCGGGGGCGCGCCCTATCATTCGGATGCCCAAGTCTGGATCGTGTTTTTCATGGTCATCGCGGCGGCGATCACGCTGGGCAACGGCGTCACGTTTCTTGTGTGGCGGTTTTTTCTTCAGCCTGAGGGGGCCGCGTGGTCTCTGTCTTCGGCGCGCAAGGCGTTGGCCGCGCGGCGCAGTCTTGCGATGCCGGGGCGCTTTCCCTTTTTCTTTGCGATGATCTACGCGATGGCGGGGGTTCTTGGCATGATCGCCATGATGTTCCTGCAAGGGGTTTTCCAGCAGGCTGTTGCCATTTACTACGATGCCGACACGCTGTTCCAGACGCAGATAACCGCCGTATTCGTCCATGCGATCGGGCTGTCGCTTATCCTGTGGCGGTTTTCGCACTGGCGCAGCATTTCCCTGCTCTGGGCGGGGCTGCTTCCGATCTTATCGTTCCTTCGCTACCTGGTGATCGTCTATCACGCGGATTTCCTTTATGCGCCGCCGCTAGGTGTTTATGTGTCCCAGTATGTGATGTCTTTCGCGGTGGCCGCCTGTATCACGCTGGGCGTGCGGCGCTGGGGCGCCGGGTTTCCGGTGCTTATGGGGCTGTGCGTGGCGACCAAGTTCGCCGGGCAGCTTCCCTTTTTCCTGACCCAGATTTTATACGGGCTTGATAAGCTTGCGCTGTTCGAGCTTTCCATGTCTGCGGTCTGGGGGGCGCTTTTGGGGCTGAGCCTTTATCTCGGCCTGTTGTTTTATGAGGGCGATGCGAAGACCGGAAGCAGAGAAGCGTGTGTGTAAAACACGGCGATCACAGCAGGCACGACGAGGCTTGCGTCCTATTCCGGATCCCCGTTTTCACGGGGATGCATCGGATTTTTTTAAGCACGCATTCCCGCGACCGCGGGAATCCATTAGCCGGATGACAATTCCGGGCGATTGGCATAAAATTCCCGCATGGCGCCGTTCCTGCTTATGCTGCTCGATACCGGGTTTACCGTTTTTCACCTGTTGCTGACGGGGTTTAACGTGCTGGGCTGGATACTTCCGCGCACGCGGCGGGCGCATCGCTGGTGCGTTGGGATTACGGCGGGGTGCTGGCTGACGATCGGGCCGCTTTTCTACGGGACTCTGGGGTATTGCCCGCTGACGGACTGGCACTGGCAGATCAAGGAGGCGCGTGGGCAGATCGCCCTGCCCCATTCCTTTGTCACGTATGTGTTGAACCAGATCGGGATTTTTCCGCCGCCCGCCCTCGTCGATCAAGTGGTGGGCTATGTTTTTGCGGCGGTGATTGCGGCGACGCTGTTTGTGTGGTGGAGGGATGGGAGACGGATAGATGGATTACCCGCAGTAAGACAATAATGGTTCAGATATATTATTTTGAAAAACCATACATTATCCACAAATATATTTTGTAAAAATGCCCTCTTATTTGACCCTCTTATTTAAGAGGCTTATTTTAGCCTCATAATTTTATTTTTGGAGGAACCTATGTCTTTGCCAATAAGAACAACTTTGGATGATATTGATACGGTCTGTAAATATCTTCTGACTAAACCAACTGGAGCTTCCTCCGCTGAAGCTCGTGCGGTGATTGATAAAAAATGCCTTGATGGCAGAAAGCTGAGCGCCCTCAAATTTTGGGGATTGATTGAGGACCAAGGTGGAAAATTAAAGCTCACTGAAAATGGCAGAGCGGCCATGAAAGATAGCGGTGCCAAACGCTACAAAATCTTTCAAGATATTATACGTAACACACAACCATACATGGCCGTAATAGAACGAGCCTTACATTCTGGTGAGGTTACTTTCACAACTGTTGAAGTAGCTGCTCATTGGCATGAGCATTTCAAAGCACATACATCAGACTCAGAAAGAATACTTAATGATCAGGCTGTTTGCTTTTTTCAGATAGTTGAGGGGGCTGATCTTGGAAAAATAACTATTGGCAGAAGAGGTCAACCTACCCGCATTGATTTTTCTATTGAGAACATAAGAAAATTTATTGGAGACTCCACTCCTTCATGGGGCGATTATAGTCCTGATAATGTTGCTAATGATATAGAAGTTAGTGATGCAGAACTCTCTAGCGAGGTTACTGATAGTCACCACCAGCCGCCAGTACCCCCACAAATACACCGAGACACGCAAAAGAAAGGGAACCGTGTTTTCATTACTCATGGAAAAAATGAAAAAATACTTCAGGAAGTGAAAGAAATGCTTTCAATAAACAGGTTCGAACCTGTAATAGCTAAAGAACATGAAACTGCAGCCAAGCCTGTACCTGAAAAAGTAATGGAAGACATGCGTAGTTGCCGTGCTGCCGTTATTCATGTGGCTTCTGAAGGTGTGCTCTATGATGAAGATGAAAAAGAATACCCTCAAATTAATGGTAATGTTCTAATTGAGATTGGCGCGGCCATGGCTCTCTATGGAAACAAAGGTTTTATTCTTTTAGTTGAAGAAGGAGTAAAACTACCTTCTAACCTTCAAGGTTTATATGAGTGTAGGTATCAAGGTAAGGAATTAACTTGGGATGCGGCAAAGAAACTCATGAAGGCATTGCAAGACTTTGAATAATCTTTTTTGTATATAAAAAACACCATGACCACATCCCTCCTCACCCTTTGCGATCTTGTGCGGTATGGCGCCACGACATTCGGCGAGGCTGTGCTGACCTACGGGCACGGCACGGATAACGCGTTTGACGAGGCGTGTTTTATCGTCCTCGAAAGCTTGCACCTGCCCCCCGAGCATCTGGAGGCGTTCTGGCATGCGCGCCTGACCGAGGAGGAGCGTTCGCGCATCCTCAAACTCTTTGAGCAGCGCGTTACGACCCGCAAGCCTGCGCCTTATCTTGTCGGCAAGGCGCGGTGTCAGGGCTATACGTTCTTTACCGACGAGCGGGCGATTATTCCGCGCTCCTTCATTGCCGAGATTCTGTGCGGGCCGGATACGCCCGCGCCGGATGCGGATGATGTGACGCGCGTGCTGGACCTCTGCACGGGCGGAGGGTCGCTGGCCATTATCGCCGCCGATTTGTTCCCGCTGGCGAAGGTGGATGCGGTGGACCTTTCGCCGGATGCGCTGGCGCTGGCCAAGACAAATGTCGAGGCGTACGGGTTTGAAGGCCGGATGACGCTGTATCAGGGCGATTTGTTTTCCGCGCTGCCCAAGGGTGTACGCTATGATCTCATCATCACCAACCCGCCCTATGTCGATGCGGCGGGGATGGGCAATCTTCCGCCCGAATATGACGCCGAGCCGAAAATGGCGCTGGATGGCGGGGCGGACGGGCTGGACCTTGTTCATACGATCCTGCGCGCGGCGCCGGATTATCTGAAACCGCACGGGATGATGATTTGCGAGTTGGGGCGCTGCGGCCCTGCTCTGCAAGCGGCCTATCCCACCATGGCGTTTTCATGGATCAATACCGAGAACAGCCAGGGCGAAGTGTTCTTTCTCACCCGCGAGGAATTGCTGGAGCTGAAGGAGATGGCGGCGTGATCCCTAAAACATTGAAGCCAGCGGCGCGGAATGGTACTCTGCGGCATCGGCACAGCAGCAGGGTTAGAGAAGCATGATCGAGTTTTTTGTTAACGCTTTCCGCGAACTGATCCAGATTATCCTTGTCGGCGGGATCGCGCTCGGGGCTTATCTGGCAACGGTGTTCATTCCTGATGTCGTCACTCTTACCGATAACACGATCGAGTTCAACACTTTCGGCAAGGCTGCCGTAGGCGGGATCGCCACATTTTTTGCGGAGGTCATCGTTTTCGGGCCTTTTCTTATGCTTCTGGACATCCGGGAAGGAATCCGCGCGACCGAGGCCAAAGTCGCCGCCCTGCACACCGATCTGAAAGACACGCTCAAGGACCTGCCGCAGGCGAGCAGCCTGAGTTCGATCGACAGCCAGCTTTATGAGGTCAAGAACGAACTGGTGAAGCAGACCCAGCAGGGCCGACCTCTTACGGGTCAGAACAACAATACGTCCTCCGCGGTTTAATTTTTTGAGGTTTGAGATGAAACACTTACTGTTCCTGTGCGCGGTTGCGGTCAGCCTTTCGGGGTGCATGAGCAAAACGAAGAACCGGGCGATTGATATATTCAACGACAGCGCGAAGAACGCCGGCACGCATGCGGGCGGCGGATAGTGCGGGCCGGGCCGATCCCATGAGAACCGTCGTACTTGTCTTATGCATTGTCGGCCTTACAGGATGCGGGATCGTCAAGCGCGTGATCCCCCGGCCCTCGCCGCGCGTGATCGTGACGGGCGGAACGGTAGTGTCGATGGCGGACAAGAAGCCCTGCGGAATCGAAGATGCGGATATCGTTCTGGCCGCTTATTACACGGGCGCGCCTGTGCGCCTGCCGACCTGATCTTTCATGGAAAACGATGCGGACATCCTGATCGCCGGGGCTGGTCCTGCGGGGCTGGCCTGTGCGCTGGGCCTGCTTGGGCGGGGGGTTAAGTTCCGGATCGCGGAACGGCGGACCGAGAGCGCACCAAGAGTGTTCCGGCGCGGGCTTATCCTCCGGCCGCGCACGCTTGCGATGCTCGAAGAATTCGGCCTCGCAGAGCCGCTTATCGCCGAGGGGCAAAAACTTTCTCTTCTGAAAGTCGAAGAAGACGGGCGGGTTCTGGCGCGCTTTGACCTCTCTGCGATCAAAAGCCCTACTCCTTTTCTGCTGTGTATTCCCGAAGAGGGTGTGATTTCCGTTTTTACTAGTGCGATTTGTGCGCGCGGCGGAACAATCGAGCGCGGGCTGGCCGTAACCAACGTGCGGGTTGAGCCGGACGGTCGAACGAAGGTCCATTTCAGCGACGGCAGCGATGCTTATTATACGCATGTGGTCGGTGCGGACGGGCTGAACAGCGCGGTGCGGATGGCGCTGGGGATTCCCTTTACTGGCTACGATTACCCCGGCGGGTGGTTTTTTGCGGACGAATATGCGGAGGCCGATCCGCATTCGGGGGTGCTTACGCTTCTGCCCGGTGGGGGCATGCGCTTAAACCTGCCTCTAGGCGGGGGACAGGTGCGGAGCGTTTCAACAGTGAATTTTGATGATGCGGTTAACCTGCCCGTCGCCATACGGCAGGTTCAGGGGGCTGTGCGCGCAGGGGTCCGGCTTACCGGTACGGCGGCGGCGGCACACGGGCCGTTCGGCGGGATCGGGATGAGCCGCGAGATCGAAGACGCGCTCTCTCTTGCGCGAAGCATTGCGCAGGAACCTGAAAGCGCAGAAGTTTCAGCCGAGATAAACAGCGAAGCGGCCACGCTGGAACTTGCCGAAACCGTGTTCCGGGGCGGGCGGATAAAAAACCGTGCCGGCCGATTTTTCCGGGCGTACGTGTTGTTTTTGTGTGCGCGTGTCCCGAGCTTCCGCAGACGGGTCCTGCGTGCTTTGACCGGACTGGCCTAATAGCATTGCGCTTCTATGCACATCGGCAGGTAAGGTTCGCACTGATGCGGCTCGCACGAGGCCGTATTGCCTTCTGATCCAGAACAGGTTTCGGCCAGTTTCTTCATATGTTTCCTGACTGCTCCTACGCTGATCGGAGCGCCGCAATCACATTCACCGCAGTGAGTCGTTACGGCCGTACAATCAGCCGCGGTGCGGCACAGGCGATCACTTCCGGGTACCTTAACGTCGTAGCCGATTCCAATGACCTCGTTCAGCGTGTCGATCAGCCCGTTATCTCTTGATTCCTTTACTGACTTAGACAGGCTGCACGGAGAGACCCATATCATGTCTCCCAATTGTTCCGATGACATGATCAGGACGTCCGCCCCCTTGTTGAGGGTTTTCTCCTGTTTCTTTTCCATCAGCATCCTAACCCGGCTTCCAATTTTTCCGCCTTTCCAAGCATTGGTTATTTTAAACTCGTAGAGCTTCAGGCTGGACAGATGCATCTCTTCATGTCCCGGCTCAGATAAGAATTTTTCAGCTTGTGCGCGTTCTTCGTCGCTCATTTCTAGCGCCTTATCAATATATCCCTGCAATATAAAGGGGGTTTGCTGAATATGCTCGATATCGGAGATGGTTGCGCCGCACGTGTCAGCTCTGACCGACCCGGGCGACAGGACCGTTATAAACGCAAAAAGAACCGCAAAAAAAACATGACGAAATCCAAACATGCTTCATTCTACAATAAGTCGGCAAAGCTTCGCACCATGTATTTGCGTGATGCGCCGTAAACTTTTTATGGCTTCGTATCATTAAAGCGGTTTTTTTTCCTGAATTGCGCGTTGCCGCTCGTGCCGTACTGCGATATTTTACAAAGCTGTACCGGTTATCTTTTACAGGACTGTCTTATGCCACGCTTTTTTCTGCTTGCCCTTATCGTCATCGTTCTTGGAGCCGGGGCCTATATTCTTGCCACTGACGGGCTGCCGAAAGGTGAAAGCGCTAAGCCTCTTTATGAGAAAAAAGAGAACGAAGGCGGTTCAAACGAGAATGAAAAATCCGCTTCCTGTCTCGCATCCGGGATCGTTCCGGTTGAAATATGCCCCGATGCGGCGTTCTGGCATCCTGAGCAGCCCATCAGCTCCGATTACGAGGGCTTTTATTCCAACCAGACGGGAGCAGTCTACTTCGGCTTTATTACCGAAGGGCTTGAACAAACGCCGGCGTTCATGCGTAAAGGCATTCTCGGAAATGTCGGAAAGGTCGCAGACGGCGGAGCGGAGAGCGTGAGAATTCTTGCTGAGAAAGATGTCGTCATCGCCGGGCATGACTGGCACTACCTTGAATACGATGCCTCACTTGACGGCACGGTGTTCCGGTACGGCAATTATTTTTCATCTTTCGAAGGAGCAGGAAGCGCACAAATCCTGATTTTTTCATCGGACAAGAAATTCAGGTTTTATAAAACCTATATCGACGCGCTTCTCGATACCGTAAAAATAACAGAAAGCCCCTCGTTAAATGAAACTAAGCCTTCTCCTTAAACGGGTTTCGGAATGTACGGGGCGATACAAATTCCTTGCCCGTTCAGGCGCAAGTTGGATAGGCTCATCATTATCACTCTGCTTTTAGAATGAAGGCATCATGACCGTAGGCCCAGAAAACAAGAGCGCGGAACGCGAGGTTGCGAACGACCAGCCCCCCGGTCCTGATACGCACGGTGAGGACCACGCTGTCCCTGCCGAACGGGATCACCCCGATGTGCCGATTCTTCCCCCCGTTCTTTTCGGATGTACGCTCTTGTTTTCCCTGTTGTTTGAAGTCGTTGGCGGGGGTGATTTTTTCCGTTTCGGGGCGCAGTTGACAATCGGGCTTCTTACGATCAGTTTCGGAGCCGGCCTTATGGCATGGTGCCTGACCCTGTTTGCACACGAGGGAACGAATATCGAGCCTTACAAGCCGACGACCACCCTTGTTACAGTCGGGCCGTTTGCGTTTTCGCGCAACCCGATCTACATCGCCCTTAGCGCGCTTTATCTTGGCTTATGCATTCTTTTCGATATTACATGGGGTTTCGTATTTTTCCCGCCTCTGATCGTCGCGCTGCACTTTCTAGTCATCGTCCGGGAGGAAGCGTATCTTGAGGATAAATTCGGGCAAGCCTACAGAGATTATTGTGCTTCGGTGCGGCGCTGGCTCTAGAGTTTTTTTGTTTTTTTTCATTCATCTTCAAGGATTTGCTTGCGCCTTTGCGTTCGTGCTGGTTAGATAGGCAGGATGGACGAGAATAACAGCAATACCGATGTCCGTGTTCATTCGACGGAAACTGTAGAAGAGCTTGGGCGCGTTGACGAAGACCGTTTCCGCAGGCAGCTTGACGAGTTGATCAACGAAGCGGAGGATATGCGCCTTGCGCGGATGAAACAGCACAGGACTCGCGGTTTTATCGCTATGAACTCCGGAATCCTTTTCATGCTTTTCGGGGTCGGCCTGTTCGGGTGGTTTTTCCTCGTCATGACGGATGTCCCGCTGGCTGTGCTCAGCATCTTTCTGGCCGCCCTCCCCCCCATCGCGCTGAACATCTGGGCCGGGCGTCCCTTAAAACTTTACGCCGAAGAGCATAAGACAATATTCATGCCCAAGCTCGCGAAGGCTCTTAACGGCCTGAGCTTTTATCCCGAGCGCGGAGTCAGCTCCAAGATCCTGGGTAAACTTGCCATTCTGCCTGCGCATGACCGTTATGAGGCCGAAGACTGCTTTATGGGCACCTATAAAGGCGTGAAGGTCATTTTTTCGGAAGCCCGGCTTTTTTCCAAGGTCAAAAAGGAAGGCACGGTTTTTGACGGGATTTTTGTTCTGCTTGAAGTCCCCGAGGAGGTGATCGAAGGCCATACGATTATTACGAGCAATTCAAAAATGGTGAAGGCCTGGGAAAAGACCCGATGGAAAACCATGCAAAGGGTTTATGTCAGCGTCTCCAATCCTAGCTGGGACCGCTTCGACATCTTTTCCACCAAGCCGGAAGCGGCCGAGCTTATGGTCGGGGAGCGTCTTCTGAAGGAACTGTCCGAAGCCTCCGATATTTTCGACAGCGCCCCCCTGTCGGTCGCCCTTTTCGGCAAGAAATACGTTTTCATGATGATCCCGAACGATACGGACATGTTCGAGCCGTCCAACCTCTTTGTCCCCGTGACGACCAACCAGCACGCTCTCCAGTGCAAGAAAGAGATTGAACAGATTTTGGAAATTATTGACGTTTTCGACCTCTACCAGCCGCCGCCCGGCCATTAACACTGCTTTTTACGATCACGGTTTCGGGCTTTTCTTCATTTTGTCGTACAGGTGTATGTTTTACACGTTTTTTGCGGCTTTATATCTTCCGGATGTAGGGTTTTCTTAAGAAATCGAGGCTATACTCGCCTTAAGCATCAGGGAACTTTTTAGATATGAAGGCACAACCTAACGAAACCAGCGAAAATCCGGCCGATATTTTCGGTGCCGTTGAATCGTTAAACGCGCAGCTCAAGACTATTGAGAAGTTCGTTGCGCGGCGTTTTGATGAAATCTCCATGGAAATCAACGCTACGGCCCAACAGGTCGATATGGCCGAAGATGGCATCGTCCGCCGTTTTCAGGAGATTCTGGAGGTTCTGGGGGCTATTTCCTACAAGGGAGACCATCAGACTGCCGCCAATTCCGGGGTTGAACTGGAGGCCGTTATCGAGGATACGGAGCACGCCGCGAACCGGATTCTGGACGCGGCGGACCGGATCGTGGATTATGTCGGGGAACATCACGATAAAGACTGGTCCGATTCCAAGGCGCGCGATGCATTACGGGAAAAGATCAGCGAGGATATTCAGGAAATCCTGCTGGCCTGCACTTTTCAGGATCTTACGGGTCAGCGTATCCGCAATACGCTAAACAACCTTCACGATATCGAGTCGCGTATAAGCAATGCCTTTGAGAAGTTGGGGATCGAGGTGAAGCCGGACAGTCAGGCTATCGAGGAGCGGGTAACCAAGGCGTCAAGCCAGGATGATATCGACGCTCTGCTTCGCGATATGAACGAGGCCAAGTCGACCGACTAACTTCTTACTTTCACATCTTTTTTTGTATTTTTTCAGGCTCTTGGCGTTTTTTCGTCCTGCCTGCACAGGTTTTTTACCTGCGCCCCCTCTTTCCGCTCAGGCACGTCCTGTCCTGCGGCTTTCAATCTTACAAATATTTTGAAAAACCATCTCAATAAAACATTCATAAAATTAAATATAAATTCTATTAAAGTATTTATTAAATAATGAATCATTAATTATTTCGAATTTTAGAGTTAATTAAACCCGCTTTTACTTCCTCAGCCTTAAACTTAAAGAAAATGAGGAAGTAAAAGATGTACGCCAAGGCTTATCAAAATAACCAAAAACAGTCCCTCGTCGGCAAGATCGCCGGCATCGTTCAGAAAATCTCGCAACTGGCCCCTCACCCGGATAAACCGGGTCATCGCGGGCCGCTGTTCGCACATTCCAATCCTAACGCCCGTGTCGCCAGCGACCATGACGGGATGCTGGGCATGATGATGATGGAAACCATGCTCGGCACCGCTTTCTCAGACGCGATGTCCGATACGTGCGGCGAGTGGACCGAGAATATAGACTTCACCGCGGTCATGGACTGCTACTCAGAATACATTACCGACGTTGCCGGGAAGAACGACGAACACCACAATCAGGCGCACGGCCAAGGCACTCTGGCCCGTCTTTCCGGTAAATCCATTGCCAACAGTTTCAACATGCGCGGCTCGATCAGCTCGGGCATGCAAGCCTTTCTCGACGATCTT
Source organism: Rhodospirillales bacterium (assembly GCA_020638365.1). GTDB lineage: Bacteria > Pseudomonadota > Alphaproteobacteria > Micavibrionales > Micavibrionaceae > JAGNKE01. The sequence goes on from JACKIQ010000001.1 coordinate 212,347, forward strand.
CCAACCCGCCTGCAGGCCGAAAAGGAGCTGGTGTATTACCTGCGCCAGCTTGAGCTTCTGGATGCGCCCGCACCGGTCTACGCACCGGCTGCCCCCGCTCCTGCTCCGCGTCCTCGCTTTGCCGCCTAAAAAATACGCCTTCGGGCCGATACAAAGCCCCGCTCCGTAGAGCGGGCTTTGTTTTTTTGGGGTTTCGTGAGAAGTGGTTCTTTTGCAATCTTTTGAATATGTTATGATGCGCGTTGAAAGTATCAAGACTGCTGACGGGCGGGAATGAAAATTGAATCCTCATTAATGCGGGAACGCTTTATCATCAAGGGCCGCGTGGCTGCCTCAGACGATCCGTCAAAGGTGACGCATGCCCAGAGCAATCGTATGCCGGTTGTACTTCAGGCTGGCGGCATGCCCTCGGAAGATTACATCGTGCGCGCCCATAACATGCATAGCTGTTCGCGCATGGTCGCCCATATGATTCGCGATTATGAAAAGAGCGGACCTCTCCAGAACAGGGTGGTCCCCTATAAGTGGACCGAAGTCTGGAGCGAGGTGATCAGCGATTACGAGATCGCCTACAACCCTGAACGGTGGGTTTGCGTCTATCATCATGGCGAGCCGGTCTTTCATTTCGGTAAACGCAACCCGTTTCTGGACATCGTCGAGAAGTGCGCCTTTATGAGCAAGGGCAATTACGAGGCTTCAATCAAGCTTGCCGAAGACGCTTACCGGAAGGCGGGAAAGGACGTGGATATCGGGTATGAAAGCGGCATGGCCATCGTGACGAAGATTGAGCGCGAACATGGGCGCTGCGGTTTGATCCTACGGGGGCCGGAACGGTCCACGACGTTTAATTTCACCGTTGAGAAGGCCAAGGATAAGCCTGTGAGCGCGTATCAGTGTCTGCGCGTCTGTGCCGCTCTTCTGGAAGGGATCCAACTCGGGTTCATGGTCGGGCTGGCGAATGAGAAACTGCGGGAGAAGATCATCGATTCGACCTCTACGGAGGCGCGGCAGGCCCGCGAAGGAAAACGGCGCATGTCCATGCTGAACGGCGAGATTTCCGCGCTGGAGGTTCATTACAAGGTCCATTACCGGCCAGAGCGCCCGGATTTCAACCGGATCGTTCTTGAAACCGAGAAGCAGGCCCACCGCCATATCGAGGACCTGCTAAAGGACGGCGGCACCTCGTGGTGAGCTTTTGAAACGTTACCATACCCTTTTTCACTAAACGATCAGGCGGCTATGCGGCGCAGAACGTAGTGCAGGATTCCGCCGTTCAGGAAATATTCCAGTTCGTCGAGCGTGTCGATCCGGCAGAGAAGGCGCACGTCCTGCTCCGAACCGTCTGCGTAACCGACCTTCATCACGATTTCCTGCTTTGGAGCAAGCCCCTGCTCTATGCCTCGGATTTCAAAAAATTCGTCGCCGCGGAGGTTCAGGGATTTACGGGTTATGCCGCCTTTGAATTGAAGCGGGACGACCCCCATGCCGATCAGGTTGGAGCGGTGGATCCGCTCGAAGCTCTCGGCGACGACCGCGCGCACACCCAGAAGGCGCGTGCCCTTGGCGGCCCAGTCGCGGGACGATCCGGTTCCGTATTCCTTGCCCGCGATCACGACTAGCGGCGTCTTTTCCGCCTGATACTTCATGGCCGCATCGTAGATGCTCATGGTCTCGCCGGAGGGGATGAACTTTGTAAAGCCCCCTTCCACGCCGGGGACCATTTCGTTCTTGATCCGGATATTGGCGAAGGTTCCGCGCATCATGACCTCGTGGTTGCCCCGGCGCGAGCCGTAGGAATTGAAGTCAACCGGCTGCACGCCGTTATCCATCAGGTATTTTCCGGCGGGCGAGTCCTTCTTGATCGAACCGGCCGGGGAAATGTGGTCGGTGGTGACCGAGTCGCCGAGGATCGCCAGCGCCCGCGCACCTACGATATCCGTCGGTTTTTCGGGAGTTTTTGACATGCCGGTAAAATACGGCGGGTTCTTGACGTAAGTGGATTTATCCTCCCAGCCATAGGTCTGTCCGGCCGCATCGCCGCCGATCGCCTGCCATTCCTTGGGGCCCTTGAACACGTCGGCGTAACGCTCACTGAACATCTGCGCGGTCAGGCAGGACTGCACGGTGTCCGCGATTTCCTTGCCGGTGGGCCAGATGTCCTTGAGGTACACGTCCTTGCCGTTCTTGTCCTGTCCCAGCGGTTCCTTCGTGATGTCGATGCGCATCGTTCCGGCGATGGCATAGGCTACGACCAGCGGCGGGGACGCCAGATAGTTCGACTTCACATGCGGGGATATGCGGCCCTCAAAGTTCCGGTTGCCCGACAGGACGGATGTGACGTTCAGGTCTCCCTTTTCCACGGCGCCGGCGATCGGACCCGGCAGAGGACCGGAATTGCCGATACAGGTCGTGCAACCGTAGCCGACGGTGTTGAATCCCATCGCGTCCAGATCGTCCTGAAGCCCTGCTTTTTCAAGATAGTCGGTCACGACCTGCGATCCGGGGGCAAGGGAGGTTTTCACCCACGGCTTGCGGGTCAGGCCCAAGGCCCGCGCCTTGCGGGCTACAAGGCCCGCAGCGACGAGGACGGAGGGATTGGAGGTGTTCGTGCAGCTCGTGATCGCGGCAATCACAACGTGGCCGTTATCGAGCATGTAATCCTCACCCTCGACCTTCGTAGGCTTGTCATCGGGCACCAGTTCACGGAAAGCAGGCGCGGCTTTGGAAAGCGCGATACGGTCCTGCGGGCGCTTGGGGCCGGAAATGCAAGGCTCGACATCGGCAAGATCCAGTTCCAGCGTTTTTGTGAAAACGGGATCGGGAGCGTTTTTCTCGCGCCACATTCCCTGCGCCTTCGCATAGGCTTCGACGATCTTCACGCGGTGCGGATCGCGGCCTGTGAACTCCAGGTAGCGCAGCGTTTCGCCGTCGATCGGGAAAAAGCCGCAGGTCGCGCCGTATTCGGGCGCCATATTCGCAATGGTCGCGCGGTCGGCCAGCGTCAGGTGATCGAGGCCGGGGCCGAAAAATTCGACAAACTTGCCGACGACGCCGAGGTCCCGCAACATCTTGGTGACGGTCAGGACGAGGTCGGTCGCGGTCGTGCCTTCTTTCATCCGGCCTTTCAGCTTGAAGCCGACGACTTCGGGGATCAGCATGGAGACGGGCTGGCCGAGCATCGCGGCCTCGGCCTCGATCCCGCCTACGCCCCAGCCGAGAACGGCGAGGCCGTTGACCATCGTTGTATGGGAGTCGGTGCCGACCAGCGTATCGGGGTAGATGACCGTGCGGTCCGGATTCGCGTCGTCCGTGTCCGCCCAGACGGTCTGGGCCAGATATTCAAGGTTCACCTGATGGCAGATGCCGGTGCCGGGCGGCACGACACGGAAATTGTTAAAGGCGTCCTGACCCCAGCGCAGGAAGCTGTAACGCTCTCCGTTACGCTCGAACTCCAGTTCCACGTTTTGCTGGAAGGCGTTTTGCGTGCCGAACGCATCGACCATGACAGAGTGGTCGATGACCAGATCGACGGGGCTCAGGGGGTTGATCTGCTGAGGGTTGCCGCCGAGAGCCACCATCGCCTCGCGCATCGCGGCCAGATCGACGACGGCGGGAACGCCCGTGAAATCCTGCATCAGGACGCGGGCGGGACGGAAAGCGATTTCATGCTCGGAGCGCTTGTTCTCAAGCCAGCCATGGATGGCCTTGATATCCTCGACCGTTACAGAGCGCCCATCCTCACAGCGCAACAGGTTTTCAAGCAGGACCTTCAACGTGAAAGGAAGCTTTGATATATCGCCGATCTGCCCTGCTGCGGATTTCAGGCAGTAGTAATCATACTGTTTGCCTTCAACCTCAAGTGTCTTGCGGGTTTTAAGAGTGTCCTGCCCAACGGTCGTCATGTAAGGTCCCCATTTGAAGAAAATCATAAGAAGAATAGAAGCACACGCTTCGCGAGTTTACATTAATACCATCCCATGATTAACAATGAATTTACAAAAACCTCTCCCTTTCTTGTCTTTTTCATAATATACGCGCCTGTTTTACTTGGCTTTTCAACAGGGTTTTTTCCTTTGTTTTCAACGCGCTACAAAAACACCCCGAAAACTGCGCGAACTTATCATTATTTCGCCATATTTGGGGCGGAGAATATAATCAGACGGTGGAGACACCCTGAAATTGCAAGATTTATGGTTCCTCCTCTGCTGTCGACTCGCTTACTTACCATTTCAGCCGCTGCTTTGACCAAGAGCAGCGGTTTTTTCTTGGGCGGGTTAAATCCGCTTTTCTTGAACGCCGGAAATTGACAAAGGAAACCGCGGGGGCCATAGATAGGCATGGACAAGAAAAACCGCAAAAGACGCACCTGTGTCGTGCAGGCGGGTCTCGGAGAGCCGGTCAGTTACCGCGCCGTGATGCCGCCCCTGTGCCTGTCCTCCACGTTCCAGATGGACGAGGTGGGGAAAAAGGCCGCTTATGAATACTCCCGTACCCGCAACCCGACGCGCGACCATCTCGCGCAGGCGCTGGCCGAGATCGAAAAAGGGTACGGGGCGTGCGTCACCTCCTCCGGCATGGCGGCGCTGACGCTGATCGTGCATCTGCTGAACCCGGAAGACCTGCTGATCGCGCCTTACGATTGCTACGGGCGCTCTTACCGGATGCTGAGCGCACTGGCGGAGAAAAAGCATTTCCGGCTTAAATTCGTGGACCAGTACAGCGAGAAGGGAATCGTAGACGCGTTTTCCGAAACACCGCAAATGGTTCTGATCGAAAGCCCGAGCAACCCGGTCATGCGGATCGCGGATATCCGGGCGATCGCGGAGAAAGCAAAAGCGTGCGGCGCGATTACGGTTGTCGATAACACGTTCCTGTCACCGATGCTGCAACAGCCGCTCTCGCTGGGCGCGGATATCGTTTACCACTCCACGACCAAGTTCCTGAACGGGCATAGCGATGTCGTGGGCGGATGCGTGGTCATGAAAACAAAAGAACTTTGGGAACACCTTGATTTCTGGGCGAACTCGCTTGGCCTGATCGGTGCGCCGTTCGATTCGTACCTGACGCTGCGCGGTTTGCGGACGCTGGAGCTTCGAGTTCACCGGGCGCAGGAAAACGCGATGGCGATCGCCGCGATGCTGGCGACGCACGACAAGGTGGCGAAAGTTTATTATCCCGGCCTTCCTACGCATGAGGGACACGCAATCGCGGTTGCGCAGCAGGAGGGGTTCGGCGCGATGCTGAGCCTTGAACTCAAGGGCGATTACGAAACCGCGCGGGCGTTCGTTTCCGGGCTTTCCCTGTTCCGGCTGGCGCAATCGCTGGGCGGGACGGAGAGTTTGATCAACCACCCGGCCAGCATGACGCATGTTTCGATGGGGCCGGAAGCGCGGGCAAAGGCCGGCGTGACGGACCAGCTTCTGCGGCTGTCGATCGGGGTGGAGCATATCGAGGATCTGCTGGAGGATTTACGGGAAGCGTTGGCGGGGATTTAAGCTTCCTGCCTGTTTTCGCTTTTAGTATTTACGCTTTTTCTGCGCCGAGCTTAGGTTTTCATAAAGTTTCGCGTTATGGCGGCCGAAGGTGGGACACTTTTCGTCCACGTTCTGATATTCCTGTAGCGAATCCACGGCGCGCTGGCGTTCGGTGCGGTCGATTTCGAGTTTCTGAAATTCGAAATCCAGGAGCTGCTTGACGACTTTCTGCATCCGGTTGACCGTTTCCTGCCCGTGCTGCGAGGGGATGGGCCCTGCGGAAAAACCCCGGGCTTTAAGCTCCGTGTAGAGAGTCTGGCCGACGGTCTTCGCATAATCGTTCACGACCTTGCGGTCGACCATGACGTGCTTTGATTCGTGACCGATCAGGGCCTTGCGCATGCAAAAATCGCGGTGGAGTTCCTTGGCGATCACGATGGTCGGATCAAGCTCTATTTTGACCGTGATCTTTTCGTACCAGAGGCAATAAGCGTTGTATCTTGGCAGAAATTCGTTTCCGATCTTTATTTCGTATGAGGAGGTTATACCCCCGCTCATGAAAGCCTGCGTGATCGTCTGGCCGTGAAAGCCGTACGGATCGACCGTGTCCATGCTAAACCCCTGCAACTCAGCGAGGGTCTTGGAGGTGTCGAACTTCGTTTCGGCGGTCGAGGGGATGATATCAATCCGGGTCGGCGGCGGCACCGGGCAGATTTCCGGCTTCGATCCGGCCAAAATCAATAAAGTCGAGGCTGTGAGCGGGTCCAGCGGTATCATCGCTATCCTTTCCTTGCGCTTCCCCCATTATACAATATTGAGTGAATATTTGATGAATTTATGGGATTTTACGGCCTTTTCCTCGCCCGTTAAAGGGGCTATAACAGGAGGCTTAGACGTACAGACAGGAGGTATTCCATGTTTTTAATCGCGTCCCTGGTGTGGATCATAGCTACGCTTGTCCAGATTTTTATCATGATTATTATTCTGGAGGTCGCCTTGAGCTGGCTGATCGCTTTCGAGCTGGTCAACGCCGAGAACGAAGCCGCGCGCAACCTGACCAATCTTCTTAAACGCATCACCGATCCGGTTTACAAGCCCATCCGCAAATTCGTTCCGCCGGTCGGCGGGATCGACCTGACCCCCCTGATCGTGATTATCGGAGTGCAGTTTCTTGCCGGCCTTATTTTCAAACTGATCGGCATGCCGTTTCTGTTCTTTTGATTCCATGATTTAAGCGGGACCCAGAGCCTATGAGTACAAAGATTATTGACGGCAAAGACGCCGCCCGGATATTGCGTGAAAAGGTCGCGCTGGACGTTTCAAAACTTGAATCGCAGCCCGGCCTTGCGGTGATCCTTGTCGGGGACGATCCCGCCTCTAAGATTTACGTGCGCAATAAAATCAAGGCCTGCGAGAGCGTCGGTATCAGGAGCTTCGAGTCGCGCCTGCCCGCAAAGGCTACGGAGGCCGAGGTCACGGCGGAAATACAGGCATTCAACGATAATCCGAATGTGCATGGCATCCTGCTTCAACTGCCTGTGCCCAAGCCTCTGGACGGGAACCGGCTGGTCCAGATGATCGCACCGGAAAAAGACGTGGACGGGCTGAGTTTCGTCAATGCGGGGAAGCTCGCGAGCGGGGCGCGGGACGGTCTTGTCCCCTGCACGCCTCAGGGGGCGTTGATCCTGATTAAGTCCGTTCTGCCTGATCTTACGGGGATGGAGGCGGTCGTGATCGGGCGCTCGAACCTGTTCGGGAAACCAATGGCCCAGCTCTTGCTGCAGGAGAATTGCACCGTTACGACCGCGCATTCGCGAACGCGCGGCCTCAAGGAAGTCTGCGCACGGGCTGATATTCTCGTCGCGGCGGTCGGTCAGGCCAGAATGGTCAAGGGGGACTGGGTGAATCCGGGGGCGTGCGTGATAGACGTGGGGATCAACCGCGATGATGACGGAAAGCTCTGCGGGGATGTGGATTTCGATGAGGTCAAAGACATAGCCGGGGCGATAGCGCCTGTGCCGGGCGGGGTTGGGCCGATGACCATCGCCTGCCTTCTGGCGAATACAGTCAATGCGTACACATCCATTCTGGAGAAAAAAACCGCGGAGCTTTCAACGCAGGGTCAGTAAGACATCAGGGCAAAAGCCTGATACTTTTTAATAGCGTTCAGTTTTGCCTGACGCGTCTGCAGGGTATTAAAAAAATCAACGCGTTCGTGGGGCCGCATGAAGATCAGTTCAGGGTATTCCACCTGAATGAAGCCAAAACTATCAAAAATCTTCATCAAAAGGCGCTCGTTGGAATCTATCCATCCCTGAAGGTCTATGATAAACGTCCGGGTAATCTGCCTGTTCTGTTTCAGAGCGGTCCAGACGGAGGACGAAGAATCCTTTTCATTGACCAGTTTTTCCAACTCATCAATTTCCTCTTCAATGTATTTCTGCCAAAATCTGGCAATCACACGAGCCTTGCGCGTATTTTTGATCTGCTCTTCGAGGAAATCCTCGTCCGTAAAGACTTTCATATTTCCAACACTGGCCATATAACGGCGGATTTCATAGCCGTACTGGTCGTATTCGGGGGGGATATCCGTCGTAATGCCGTAAATCAAGCGGTTGGCACGATCAAGAAGACCGCGCGGGGGAACATCCTTTAAAAAAGTTATTTCAACGATGTTGGGCTCGCCCGGAGGGTTACTGTCATTGTCAATGATAATCACTTCTTTTTTGAGGATGGGCATAAAGACCAGGTCATAGCCCTGACTATCCCGGTCATTTTTTTTTACAGCAAAGGCCGGAACGCTCATCGTCAGGATGAGGGTGAGCGTCAGAAGGGTTATTTTTACATTTTTCAGGACAAACATAAAAAACGGCGCTTTCTTTAATTTTATATATACCAGTGTTTTACGGGACTGTGCGGCCCGTATTTAACTACCTATTCTATCGCCTTTTACTCGCCTTGCGCAACTGTAAAGCCTTTTTTGCCATCAAAGGTATAAAGGTTCTCGATCTTTACGAACGGCAACTGAGCCTTCTCCATGTTCGCAAGTTGTTGCAAAACCGTTACGGGAGTCAGGTTCTGGCCCATGAAACGCAAGCACCAGTGGTCGGAGCAGAAGGTTCCCGGCTGGCCGTTGGGCCAGACCTTAACGCCGCGGTTGGCGATGGTGTTCAACTCCATTCCCTTAATGAGGATGGCCTTTATCTTTTCAGCAAGATCCTCGGGACGGCCCTGCCAGTCGAGAAAGATATCCGCGCCGACGAGTTCCTTTTTCTCGGCCACGCGGGTCTTGAGCGCGGGTAGAATAAGGCCCTTTCCCGTGCCCTCGCCGTAATCGACAGGACTGAACTTTTCCGGTTTCTTGCCAAGGCGCTCAATGACGGCTTTTGCGAAATCAGAGGTGCCAACCTTTTGCGTGCTGAGCTTCGGATCAAAGATATCGCCCGTATGGATGCCGTCCTCGATCGTTTTGTACCAGGCGTTATGGATTTTAGTAGCGACCGGGTTCTGGCCGATATGGTTGAGCATCAGGATGGAGCCGAGCAGCAGGCCGGAAGGGTTGGCGATCCCCTTGCCCGCGATATCGGGGGCGGAGCCGTGGACGGCCTCGAACATGCCGAAATCCGTTCCAATGTTACAGGACCCGCCGAGGCCGACCGATCCGGTGACCTCGACCGCCACGTCGGAGATGATATCGCCGTAAAGGTTTTCCGTGACGATGACGTCGAACGCGCTCGGGCGGGCGGCGATACGGGCGGTTCCGATGTCGATGATGTAGAATTCCTGCTCGATATCCGGGTATTCCTTGCCGATCTCGTCAAAGACATTATGGAACAGGCCGTCGGCCATCTTCATGATGTTGTCCTTGGCCATGCAGGTTACTTTCCTGCGGCCGTTGGCGCGGGCGTATTCAAAGGCGTAGCGCACGATGCGCTCGGAACCGGGGCGGGAAATCAGCTTGATGGACTGGACCACGTCCTGCGTCTGGCGGTGCTCGATGCCTGCGTACAGATCCTCCTCGTTCTCGCGGATAATGACGAGGTCCATATCGGGGAAGTTGGTTTTAACATAGGGGTGATAAGCCACGCAGGGGCGGACGTTGGCAAACAGGCCCAACGCCTTGCGCACCGTGACGTTGAGGGACTTGAAGCCTCCGCCCTGCGGCGTTGTGATGGGTGCCTTGAGGAAGACCCGCGTGCGGTGGAGGGAGTCCCACGCCTTTTCCTCGATGCCGTTCATGATGCCACGCTCATAGACCGTCTTGCCGATCTCGATGTGTTCTATATCAAGCGCCGCGCCGCCCGCTTCGAGAATTTCCAGCGTTGCATCCATAATCTCCGGGCCGATGCCGTCGCCTCTGGCAACCGTGATGGGGGTTTTCTTGGACATGCGGGGGTCTCCCTGAAAGCGCGGATGGGCGGGGTGCGGAACTCATGATTGCGTACGAACGTACAGGGCCGATCTTAGCGTATTTTGAGGGGGTTGGCTATAGGGGGCATATAAGACCGCTCTATTCCTTCCCTTTCTTTTGCGGATTCCAGAAAATGACCTCGCGTTGCGGGGCGGAGAGGAGTTTATCCTCGCTGCGCTTATAGACGTAAATGCCCAGAACGGAGAGGCCCACCGCCCAGATCGCGCTCAATGACCCCATCGCGGCCAGAACGACCCCGGCCTTGTCGGTTTCGAAGACGATAACATAGGCGACCACGAACATCTGCGCCGCCCATGTCAGAGCCATGAGATAGCCGAAGGTGGGGCGCATCCGGCGGACATATTTATCCTCCGTGGCGACTTCGGCGCGCAGGGACTGGTTGACCTCCGAGATCGCCGTGCGGTATTCCTCGCGTTCCAATTCGGACATACGCTCGGCGTGGCGGTTGGCCTCGGCGAGCTGTTCGGGGGTGATCGCGCCGGACTTAAGCGCTTCATCCACCCTGTTCAGGGCTTTCGAAGCGGTTTTGGCGGCTTGGTTATCCATTCCCCCCAGAATCTCGGATAGTACGTCGATCAGCACCGGGACGCCGATTTGCGCGATCAGAGGTGCGGCCATGGCTTAGCCCTCCTTCTTGCCAGAGAGTCTGGCCTTGAGTTTTTGAGCGGCACGTTTGAGCTTCGCGCCGATTTTGGCGAAGACCGCCCTGATTTTTTCCCAGAGAAGCCGGAGGCCGGCCTTGATGTTCGAGAGCAGGTTTTTAAGTAAGCTTTTCATGGATTTCATCCTTCAACGAGTTTGTAGAAAATATGGCGGCCGATGGTTTTGATCGGCGTTTGCCCCCTCGCCCAGTACGGTTCGACGTAATCGGCGTGGTAATGGGTCGCGCCGTTCGTAACATCTTCGAGCGCACCGGCCAGTGCACGGCGGGCGATGCGCAGGGCGGTCACGAAGTAGAGGTTTTTTTCATCGACCGCCTGCAGCTTGCGGAACGAGGGATCGGAGCGGTTCCAGCAGGAGAACTGGTAGGGTTTCTGGCAGACCTCGATAATCGAGTTTCCCCACCAGAATTTGCCTTTTTTTCTTGCGATCTCCACGCGGTTGAGCACGACGTTGGCGACGGCCTGCATCCCCGCCATTCCTTCGCCCCGCGCTTCCCCCCAAAGGGTGCGGGCGAGCGTGTCGGCGGCGATGTTATTATAAAATTCATGCATGTCGCGGTCTTTGTCGTCGGGCTCAGCGGGCGAGCGGGGTCCTTCCGACCGGCCCCCGTTCAGGGGCGTCAGTGTGGGTTTTTTCATGATGTCTCCTTGGAGGGTTGGTTATTAATCGCTTCGGGTTTGCGCCCCGCGCAGGCTTTCTGCTTTCAGAGCGGTGGCGTCGAGCTTGGACTCGATGCGCAGAAGGTGATTGACGAGGCGCGTTTCAAGGGCGCGCAGATCGTGCTGCGAGGCGTAATTTTTCGCGACCTCCAGCTTGAAGGCGTTGAGGGCTTCGCGGAACTGCTCACTACGGTAATCGAGGGTCAGGCGAAGTCGCGATACGGCCTGTTCCCCTTCATTGCGGGTTTTCCAGATCAGCCAGAACAATCCGGCCATGGCAGGCAGATCAATGACCGTGATCCACCAGACCAGATCCGGGGTGAGGATCGTCATGGGCGTTACTCCGGTTTGCTAAATAAGATGAAATGCAGGGTTGTCCTACATGGACAGAAACTTGTAGGCCTCGGCGAAAAAAAACAGGGCGACCACACCGACGATGGAAAGGTAAAATCCGAGAAAGGCGCCAATCACGGCACGGTGTTTCAACGGGCGCTTTATGCGCATAAAAAAGACCGCGCCGATGACGCCGCCCAGAACTATCCCCGATACGACCAGTTCAAGCGAGAGGTTATAGGCCAGGTCAAAGAGAACTTTCGGGTCGAGATTTGCTTCAATGATATCACGGGCCAAGATTACGCCTTCTCTTGCGACCTGTTCCTTGGATGCCATAATCCTTCTCCGGTTAAGGCGGTTACCTTACACGACAAATTTCCATCCTTCCATTCAAACTTTGAAATCTGTTTTCGCCTGTGACTGTCTGGATGTGCGCATCCAGACATGCCCGCCCTTGCGCGGAAAATTCCCGAGACGATCGGGATGCAACAACATAGCCCCCGCCGCAGCGTCCAGCCCGTCGTCCTGACCATTTACTCCGGGTCGCCATTCGCGCATCTCCAGCATGAACGGCGTGCGGGTGACGTTGACGTGCGCGTGCAGACGCCTAGCTGCGAGCAACGCATCGAAGGCTTCCAGGATACGCAGGTCTTTGGCACGGGTTGAACTGACTTCTCTTACACTGCACGGCACGCTCGCGCGGCTCATCTCCTTGCGCAGAATGTTGGGCAGAAAGCGCCCGATGCCGTTGATCTCCACCGTTAGCGATGGCAGGTAGTGAATTTTTGCAAGTGTAGCGATGATGCGGCATTGCTCCGTCGCTTCATCGAGCGCCAACTTTTCCGGGAGCGTGATATATTCCATATGGTTCAGGTATAGTTCGCCTTCCGCATCGGCGAAGACGACCGCTAGAACGCTTCTGTCTCCGCCTGATTTTCCAAGAGCCGGGTCCCACCACGCGCTGGCCGCGACCATTTTCTTCGGCCCGATGAACAGCGCGCCGAGTTCACTTGTGTAGTCGAGTTCGTGGTCGTAAATACTCAGGGATGACGGGTCGAGGCGCCCTTCCGCGCTGTTGACCGGGCGCAGCATCATCTGGGATTCAAACTTGTTCGGGCCGGTGCTGATTTTCAGGCGCTCGATATCCTCTGCGGTAAACCGCTCGGGCCAGACGGAGTTTCCGTTTTCGTCGAGGACGGGCAGGACAAGGCGCGTGAAGCCGTGCAGAAACTCCTTCTCCTCGCCCTGCTCTGCTCTGGGCGTGTGCGCGTAGATCGAATAATAATGATGCGGCGTACCGAGATAAAGCTGCGTTCCGCCGGGGGAGAGCACGTACGCCATCTCCGCCAGCCTTGCGCGGAGCGTTTCGCGTTTTTCAGCGGTCTCGCAGGTCGCGGGCACTTCCACATCGTCGCAGATCACCACGTCCGCGCGGCTGCCCGTAATATTACCGCCCAAGCCGCCCGCAAGCATGGAGGGATCGCGCAGTTCCTTATTTCTGTTCACCGTGAAGCGGTCGGAGGCCCATTGATCGGGGCCGGCGGGTTTAAGATGCGCGGTCAGCGGGTGACGCTCAATGATGCGCCTGACATTCCGCACCATCTTTTTCGCCAGGCTCTGGTCGGCTGCTAAAACAAGGATACGCAAATCCGGATTGCGATACAAAAGCCACGATGCGAAAATTCCGGCCACGGTGCTTTTTCCCGCGCTGCGGAAGGCCATCAGCAGAAGACGCGTCTCCCCCTTCTCCCAGTTTTTCTGAAGGAAGTCCGCCATGCGCAGATGAAGCCTTGGAGTCCTTTGCCCCTGCCTCTGGTTCCAGAGAACCAGAAATAGCGGAAAATCCACATGAGGAAGACATGCGTTCATACGAATCCTTTTGGGGTTTAAAAAATGAACAATGAAACAGGCATAAAAAAACGCCCTGATAGGGCGTTGCATTCCTGGCGGACTTAGTTTTTTAAACTTCGTGGCCGGGGGCGCAGACTTCGAGATCGACGGCACGCTTATCGTACCGTGTGTTTAGATTATGCAGCACGATGCGATCTTCGGGTACGCCTGCCTCCATCAGCTTGCCCTTGATATAATCAAGACGGCCATTGACGATTTCAAAATTATTGCGTAGGTGGCGTTCCTGAAGTTTGTTGAAATCCTTCGGCGGTTTTAGACCTGAGCGCAAACCGAGTTGATCATCGAGATCGTAGGTCGCGTGACCGGAGAGAATGAAGGTGACGTTGGGGTCCTCAATAATTTCCGGCGGGATTGATCTGAAGAATCCGGTGTTGTTATCCGTCGTTGTTTTATTGTAGTCAAAACTGAAATGTACAATTTTCTGGTCTACGCCTTCTCTCCATATATCTTTATATGAAGCCAGTTGCACCCCCTCCATCGCTCTTTCGAACGGATCGAAGAACACGTCTTCTTCGTATTCGGGGTTGCGGCAAAACATTTCGTTTGCATGCAAGTCTGAGAGGAATTGGCTTCCGTCACCGGACTGCCAGTATTGATGGATTGCCGAAGCCGTCAACAAGGTGCCAAAAATCACCGCCGGCACTTTGAGTGACGCGGGTTGCCTGTATTTTTCCTCTTTAATGCGGATCGGCTTCATTCAAATCTTTAAAATTATATATTTTACTGGTTTTACAGAATAACACGGTTTTTTTACTCCGTGCCAGCTTCAATCCCCATTCCCCGCCCGACCCCGGTCCAGCTCCTTTTCAGCGCTCTGAATCAAGCCTGCCAGCAGGTTTCTGGAAACTTCATCTTCAATTTCAGGGTCGGGCAGATCGGCCCATTTTGCGAGGTCGATGAGAAGCTGGATATGCGCCAGAGCAACCTTGCAGGCGTCGTGATGGGCCTTAAAAGTTTTTGCCTTGTCGTCTTTCTTCAGCGTTTCCTCCGTGTCGGGGGCGGTGGCCTGCTCTTCTGCAAATTCGTGGTAGGACAGAATGGCCGTTTCAAGCGCGTGCGGCAGGAATTTCGCGATGCGTTCGCGCATCCCGGATTCAAGTGTGGGCATCAGTTCTCCTTGATGGCTCATTGTGAAATTACAAATGCTTGCTGACGATGAACCACTGGCCGCCGTCGGAGACCACGGTGATCGCGCTGTACTGGCTGGCGAGCGGCTGCGCGGAATTATCTGGGCCTGAGCCGCCCTGCTCCGTCACGGTAATCGCGTTTGCCGACACATCGGTTTTCTTGAGCGTGATCGTGCGGCCGATCGCTTCGGCGGCGTTGGCGGGGGGAAGCCGCGCGGTCATCGTTCCGCTGAAGGCCGAGAGCAGGTACGTGTCCACGGCCATGTCGATGTCGTATATCCCTGTCCCGTCGAAAAAGCGCGTGTTGCCCGGCGAGCGGTTGGAGGCGATGACGAACCACTCCGCACCGTTGGACATCATCATCGCGTAATCGTTTTCCGCGCCGAGAAATACGCTCGATCCGTCCGGCCCGTTACCGGAATCTTCAGTGATCGTAATGACGTTTTTGGAGGAGTCTATTTTCTTGACCACCATCATCACGCCCACGGCATCGCCCGCATTGGGCAATTCCACCGTCAGCGCGCCGCCGAAGGATGAGACTAGGTGCACGGAGTGCGAGAGGTCGAGCGATACGGCGCCGCTTGAATCGATAAATTCCGTATCGAAGCGCTGCAGCGTGGCGTTCATATCCGTGACCGTCGTGCGCTGCAGGCGGTTCTTGTGCGGGAAGCCGGCGTTATAGGCTGTGTATTCTCCCCCTGATAAATCCCAGATCGCCGAGCCATCGCTGGCGGAGAGAAGGTTATAAACCGCCGTTTCGATGGAGCCGCTTTCGAGCTTGATATTCGGGACGAGGTTGTTGCTTTCAGCGTAGGGATTGATGAGCAAAGTCTTGTTGGAATTCGCGCCAATGATAAAGCAACCCTGCGCCGTGCCCTTCACGTTCGCTTCGCAGTCGATGAAGGCGTTGTTGAAGGAGCCGTGTTCGATGTAAAAGCCCGCGCCGGAAATATCGGCGCCGAGCGAGTAAGCGCGGCAAGCGTAAAACTTATTCGCGTTGGGCGTGTCGCCAGCGCCTGATTTTGTCAGGTGAAATCCGTTTACGCTTGGTTGTTCCACCAGCACACGAGAAAAATTGTTCCAGTAGCACGGAAAGTTTGTGTCGTTGTATCCGTCCAACTGCACGCCGGTTTTCGGGGCGACGATGGTGATATCGCTTACAGATGTCTGCACCACGGGACGGGTGAGGCCGAAAAGTTTTATCCCGATGTTCCCGCCTTCGATGCGAAAGTCTGAAAGGGTTGCGTAATCCTCCACGATCTCGATCACGTTGAACGTATCCGCGTTGGCCTTGATGACGGATTTCTGGCCTGCGCCTAACAAGCTCTGGCGGGCGGTCAGGCGGATGGTCGCCGTGGTCAGATATTCGCCTTCGGGAAGGAAGACAGAGTCGGCGGCGGCTAGCGCGTTGATGATCGCGTTCGTATCGTCGGTCAGGCCGTCTCCAATGGCGCCGAAATCCTTTACGCTGATGAGGTCGGAGAATTTATCGTGGCTGGTGCGCGTGGCGGCTCCTGCTCCGCTAGGCGTAAAATTCGGAGAAGCCATGGATCCTTCGAGCGATACCGCTACCGGATCGCCGCTAGCGTCAAAGCCCAGAGCCTTGTTCGAGCGCACGGCGCGGTCGGGCAAAACCACTTCCGCAGGCGTTTCGTGATCGCCATAGCGGAGCATCGTGTCGTTCTCGCGGTTGACCTGCTGGATCGCGGCGATCAGGTAATCGAGTTCGGTATTGATGGACTGCGCGGAAAAATCTCCGCCTTCGAGATAATCCGTCACGCGCTCAATGGGCAATTCGCGGGCGAGCGTTATGATCGTATTTATGGCGGGGGCGGTATCGAAGGTCACGCTGCCGCCCAGCGTTTCCCCTGCTCCCTCTATTGTGTACCCGCTGGCCTGTTTCGCGCCGTTCAGATAGACGGCCAGATCCTCGCTGGCGAAAATCGGGAAGGGATATTCAAATTCCGTTTGCGTGCCGTTAGCGACATAGCGCACGAGCGGTGTTACGTCGGGCATCTTGATATGCTCGGTCATGGTTTTCTCCAAAGTTTTCAGGACAATAAAAAACCGCGCTCACGGCGCGGCGGCTTAACGGGGAATATTACTCGTGGCGCTAGTTCAGTTCCTGCCTGTAAAGAATCGCACCGGATACGCGACGGTCTTCGCGCTGTTCAGGCGTTTCGGAGGCAACCTCCAAACAACGGTCCATGACATAGTCCGCGGCCTCCTTATCACAAAGGGCGTAGGAAAAACGATCTCCGCACAAACGCTCCACGAGTTTCAATGATTTTTCGTCGCCCTGAAGCACGGCGGTATTCCCGTCACAGAAGACCACCTCCGCCTCCAGTTTTTCGACAGTCTCTTCTATCAAGTAATTGAAGGCCTCTTCCGAAAGGCCGCTGTAGGCGTTGATCGGCTCTCCGGCTATCGTTTCAGAATAAGCAAAATTCGTAACCACCAGAAACCCGTTACGGTCAGGGAAGATAATCTCACTGTTCATTAGATCGCTCAGGGTTTTGATCATCCCGCCCATCTTTTTTTTGTCTCCTGTCCAAGAATACCCTTTACGCCAGTGGCAATTCCATAAAAAAACACCTTACCCTCACCTTTTTTGCCCCCTGAAGACATCTCAGGGGAAATCGGCCAAGTAGTACAAAAGAGGCTCGCCTTTCAGGCGTCAAGCTGGACTTCGCGGAATTGGGAATGCGGGATGCCGCCGACCGTAATGGTGTAGGATACATAGTCCGCGGCTTTCTTGGCATCGACATAATCATAGGAGAACCGGGATCCGTTTTCCAACTGGAACTGGCGGAAATCCCCGGAACTGCCCGCAATTATCGCAACCTCTTCATCTGCAAGCATAATCTGGAGGTTCCGGCGGGTACAAAATTCTCTCACAAGCGCATGGAACGCCGCCTCGGTTATGCCGCTTTTATAATTCCGGCGGCGGCGGGAACCAAAAACATAGGGGTCATCCTGAAAAAAGAAATTTCCCAATATTATAAAATTCCTGTGCCCTGATTTTTTCAGGGTTTCAGGATCAAAATCTTCGAATCCCGGAATATTTCTGAATCTCATTCCTTCGCGGTCTCCCTTTCTGGCATAAAAATGCGGAGGTCCCCGTTCTTATATCAGCGAATTGTAATAAAAAAGAAAGTCGAGCGTCAATTATAATTTTCTAAATTACCACAATATTTCGTTGGTAAAAACTCCCGCTTTCTTTTTTCCACCAGATTTTAGAATAATTGTCTTGCCAGTCTCTGGCGCTCGGCAAGCTGTGTGCGCTGCAGCACATTTAACGCCCTGCTTTGTGAAATATTCTGATCAAGCGCCGTGGAACGGAGCGCATCAAGTTCCTCTCGCCTTAGCCTTTCTTCATCCGATTCGTCGAAGAGGCCGAGAAGCACGGCCTGAGAAGATCCGGAAGCGCTTCCTACACCTTGGGACCCGAAGCTCGCGCGCTGGCGTGAGACGGCGCGGCGGAGTGCCTGCTTGCGCTGTTCTTCGGCCTGTTGCGTATTCAGCGCGATTTGTTGACGCTCCAGCGCGGCGCGTTCTTCGAGCTGTTTTTGCTGAAGGTTCTGCTGTCGCTTGAGTTGATCGAGGGCGAGCGCGTCCTGCTTTTCCTGCCGGCTGTTGCCGATGCCGGCGATCGTCTGCACACCTCCGAGGACGGCGGTTCCGGCGGTAACGGCGCTGCCGATCGTGCCGAGCAGCGAGATGACGGGTGTGAGTGCGGCCATGTTGGGTTTCCTTTTCTATTTCAAATCTACGGAAAATTATTTTTAGGGCATACGGGCATATTCTTTATTTCTGCTCCTGCCTTGACAGAGCGATCCAAGCGTTTTTAGCATCTTCTCATGCGGCGGATTCAGATTTTCGCGTTTTTAGTTTTCCTTCTTTCCGTCTGCGGGTGCGCGGGGAAAACAGGACCGGTCGCCGGGTTCGATAAACTCTTCATCGCGTAAATCGCCAAGGGTGTCGAGGAACACGCGCTTCTTTTCCGGGTCTTTGGCTATGGCGCGAAGATTGTTGCCCACGCGGCCATTCAGCCGCAAACCCTCTGCGATATGTTCGAACACTTCGTTTCCTTTTTTAATCGTTGACTTTCAATTCCGTGGTGACGGAGAGCAGTTCGAAGGGCAGCGGCGCGGATTGTTCGATGCGCCAGAGCGGTTTCGTGCCGTCCTTCTGCCAGCCGAGCGCGCGGATTTTTATATCCCCGCTGACCAGCGGCGCGGGTTCGTCGAGAATTTCGTCTTCGCCGAACTGGCGGAGCGTGATGTCCTTTAACCCCTGCCCGGTATCAAGGCGCAGGGCCGCGGTGTTATTGACCCGGAAAATGCCGCGCACGAGGCGGAGTTTTCTGCCCGCGCCGACCGCGCCGATTTCGTTTGGCGGCAACGGTTCCACGATATGGGTGAAGGGCAGACCGATTTCCACGGCGCTGGCCGGTTCGGCGAGCGTGACAGCGCCGCCTGTGACAGTATGGTCGGCGAGGACAGCGCCGTCGGCCTTTACGCTGACGGTTCGTCCTTCGAGATGATCAAGGCCGGACCAGACGGTCGTGGGGCTGCCCGCTTCGCCGGCGAGGGCGGAGTCGAGGTGCAGGTTCGGGTCGAATAATTCAATCAGGTAATCCCCTGCCCGCTCGATGAGCATATAGACTTCATCGCCGACGACAGACACGGACTTCACGTTGCCGTCGGTTTCGTGCTGCGTCCAGGCGGAGACGGACTCGGCGCGGAAGACAGTGAGCGTCGCGAATTTTCCGTCGGCGCGAACTACGAAGAGCAAGCGGTTGCGCTGGTCGTAATCCTGATCCACCGGATCGATAATGATATGGCGCGAGAGGAGCGCGAGGTCGGTGGAGGTATAGGCCTGCTCCAGATCGGTATAGATAAACTCGTGGATCTCGCTTTTGTTTCTGGCGACGTAGAGCGTGGCGCCGTCGACGTTGAGCGGCGGGATGTAGCGGTCAATCACGGAACCTGTTCGCGTCTGCCTCCTGATCTGCACCGCGCTTGGTGTCAACGGGTCGCCGGTGACCATCCATTCTGCGCCGCTGGTGAAAACCTGTAAGTGGCGCGATGAAAACACGCCGCGGATCGCGTTGACCTGATCGGAGAGGATGGCGAACTCGATCGCCTCGTCCTCCAGCCCGGTGCCGAGGTCAAAGTTGAACAGGTCGCCAGATTTGGAAAACCAGAGGCGGTTGGGCAGATCTCGGCTGCCGCCAATCACCAATCTGTCCTGATGGAAGGCGACGGTGACGGGATAGCCGCGCACGGGTGAGAATGCCTGTTCCTGCCAGTCGATGGTTGCGTCCGTTCCGGTTAAGTCTTCTATGACATCGGCGGTGACGACGGTTGGCGAGTCGAAATCGGTAATCAGCACTTCCTTGCCGCCGACGCGCAGGCGCGTATTCTCGTGCCCCGCTTCGAAGATAGAAGCAGAGGCGGTCAGGCTGATGCTACCGGTCGTCGCGCTGGGGGTCAATGTGACTTCCGAATCCGCGAACTTATAATAAGGCTGATGCACGACATTATTGTCCGTGAAGAACGACCAGTCGGAGAGTGTCCATGTGCCGCCGCTTCCGCGCGTGAGTTTTTTGGGCGGCACGTCGGGGTGGACGAGCAGCAACGTATCGGCGCTTTGCGTCCAGGCGATTTGCGGGATCTGCGCTTCCTCCCACGGTGCGGGAATGGTTGCGACCTTCAGCCCGCCCGTATACACGTCAATCTGCAAATCCGTCAGCAGCAGCAGCGCGGTTTGTTCCGTGTTGAATTCAAAGGCAATCAATTTGCCCGCGCCCGGTGCTGTGTCGATATAGCCGAGGCCGAAGCGGCGGCGCACCCCGCCCGTGGGGTTGATGAACACATTGCGGAGCGTGAGCGCGCCGTTATCGTAAGCGCGCAGATCGCCGCGGCCCAGCAGCTCGCGCGAGACTTCGCCCGCCGTGAAGGTGGTTTTCATTTCGGTGATGCGTGTCATGCTTTCTTCCTTTTTCGGGCATAAAAAAACCGCCCGATGGGGGCGGCCTGAAGTAATATTTTTCTGTAAGCAGGATATTCATTGTTTTCTCAATTTTCGCCTTACCTCCATCAAGGCAAAGCCTAAGAGATTCTCGCCGGGCCAGTGCTCCGGATTTTCAATATGTTGGTCGTTCTCTGCCAGCCCACATCCCCATATTCTATCTCTCGGGCTGGATTCGACCAAAATACGATCGCCTGTTTTGAGTAAAAACTCGCCTAGCGAGATATTTTGAGAAAACTTTTCAATGTTCCCTCTAATCACGATACCCAGTTTATGTTTATCCCATTTTTCCTGACTAAATCCTGTAATTTCACGACCTAACGCTTTTGCTTTTCCGGGATTGTCAGCGCTTAAAATCTCCTGCATTTTCTCGATATCTCCAAAAATCTTTGCTTTTTCCGCCATCATAAAATGTTCTGCGGTTAGGTAAGTTCTGCCTTCTATGCAGAATGACGATGGATACCATTGGCTTAGACAGGCTTTCGTAACATGCGTAGCGTTCTGCTCATGGCTCCAGAAACATAAGAACTTGAAAATTTGCCCCTCTCCAAGCGCGGAAATCAGATCACTTTTGCTTATCGGCAGTGGCTTTTGCATTTCTCAGCGATAACAAACCCTTTTTGATCCTACAAGAACTTCTCCTAATCCCGCACCGTCACAAGAGTGAAATCCTCGATACGGCCGGGGGTGTCTTGTTGCGCGTCGATCTGCCGTGCTCTTTGAAACTCCTGCTCAGCGAGGCGGAAGAGCGCTTCGGCGCGGGAGGTGCTTTCGGTGACGGGGATGCAGAACTCGGCGGCGAGGCGGGTGATGAGCGCCTGATCGAAATACGGGGGGAAAGATTCCTCCTCCGGCCTGAAGATATAGGTCAGGGTCACGGCGCTTTCGTTGGTGTGGATCGCGCCGGCGGCGATGCGGTAATTCACGCCGCGCCCGCGCTGGCCGCTGCCGAGGGACAAGGCGCGGAGGAAATCGGAGGGGAGCGCGAAGGCGTTGGCGTAATCGGCGACGGGGGGCGTCGAGAGAAGGGTCAGCGCGGCCTGCCCGCTCGCGAAGCTCCAGGCATAGGCGGAGAGCAGAGCGTCGCACACGGGGCGGAAGAGCGCGCCCGCGATTTCGGACTCGGCGGTGCCGTCGGCGAAGGATGTGATGGGCGCGGCGCCGATGCGGATGAGCGCGCGCGAACACAGGGCAATATCGGATAGTGCCATGGGAGTCTCCTGAATTTTTGGATTGTTAAGTGTTTTATTTTAAAGGGCCGCCAGAGGCATTTTTGAGCAGTACTAATTCTTAATCTGAGCTAAAAGTCGCCGAAATTCTTCTAAAAGCGACTGCATTTCTTCCAGTTGTGCCCCTGTTCGTGTGTGAAACTCACGCACATCAAGACCTTTGCATGTTTGGTTTAATGAGTTGGTAATAATCATGACTTCCTCATTCGTGAAGTCCATGATGAAATATGTTCCAGGTTCTTTTATTTCGTAGTTGAACTTATTTATCAGTAACGATCTTATTTTCTCTCTGGTAAACCCTACAATATTTTCATAGTTCGATATGTGCATACCGTTACATGTTTCATTCAGGGCGTTATTGGCCGTTGTCCGCTCATGTCTGGAGAAAGATATCTTTATGTGATTGTGACGAATATCAATGATTTTCATTTGTTTTTTTGCAGTCGAATTTATTCTTCGTATTCACAGACGTTCTTTTCGTAGTTCCAGCCGCCTCCGAAATCGAGACATTCATCTATTTGTAAAAAATACGGGCTGAACCCTGCTAATGCCCACAATACAAACACATAAAGGCAAAATCAGGCCCATTACGCCAAAGATTAAAATCCAGAGCGAAGTGTTGAGCCAAATAATGAATTCTTTCATTCTTGTAGTTTACCAGAATGTCCTTGAAAGGAAAGGTGCAGCCCGCCCGCAAAGGGATCCACGGGCAGGCTGCATAATGGAAGAGGGTGTGCAGCCTCTGCGTTCGGTAACAACAGAGGCTGCAACTTTTAAAAAGATGCGTGGCCCCGACCCGTTTAAAGGTCGGAGCCACGCGGGGGCGTCGATAGGGTCCGGGCGCGGGGTGTGGCCGCGGCTTTTCCGGCTTCCTTCGGGCGAGCGCCGCAGCGATGAGGAGGAACGGGCGCTCAAGCCCACGCCGCCATTCTCTCCGGGGAAAGGGGCCGGAGCATTTGGCTGGACCCGCCCTGCTCTTTTCTCTTGCGAGATTAAGAGTAGGCGGTGATGGCGACGGTGGTGCCGTTATTGCTGGTCACGACATAAAATGTCGTGTCCGGCGTGCCGTCCGTATCGACGTTGGCGATGATCAGATCGTTCACGCGCAGCATATCAACGGCCTTGTTGAAATAGCCTGCGGTTATGACCGAACTGTCGATGGTGGTGTAATGCCAGAGCGTGAAGTTGTTGGCGTAGGCCAGCACGCTGAGGTCCGATGCGGTAAAAGCCATGGGAGTGCTCCTTTATCTTTCTGTCATGTTTTCGGGATTAGTCGGGCGTCTCATCGCACTGGATGGTAACGATGCCGCTTTCGTCGATCAGGCCCGCGCCCTGGCTCATCATGTTATTGACGAAGTGGGCGGCGCGGTCGCCGTGCCAGGTGATGTCGGTCTTGACGTCGCTGGCGGCGGCGTGGCCTACGGCGGTGCGGTGATAATAGAAGCAGGAGCGGATATCGTTCCCGTCGATCGGCAGGCCGGAATGGGGAATGAAAATCGTGCCGAGGAACATTTTCGCCTGCGTGATCGTCGCGAAAGGCAAAGCATCCTTGCCGATATAATCGGCGTTGACGAATTCCTCGATCTCCAGCAGCTCGCTCCACTGTTTCCAGCCGACGATGCAAAAACGCTGGCCGTCGTCGGGCACGTCGTTTTCACCGAAGGTTTCGAAGGCGGAGAGGATTTTATCCTTGGTCAGGCCGACATTGCCATCAAGCACCGTGTTCGCCGAAGCTGTGGCGAGCGCGCCTATGATCAGTTCATCGGTCTTGCGGCCCAGCGCGTTCGCGCCGGCGTTGGCTATTACCTGCCGCTCGTCGATGTTGGTCTTGAGTTCGTCGAGACGGTCGACCCAGTCGCCCGCGTAATAATCCTGCAGCACGACCTCGATGTTGGAGTGATCGAGATTCATGACCGGGACCATGCCGTGGGTGGATTTGGTGGAGGCGGTTCCTTTTCCGACTTTCTGGAATATCGCGGAACTGCCGTTGACGTTGCCGATGGTGCGGACGGTGTTGCGGAGCTTTGAGCCCTGCCGTTGATAGGCTTCATGCACTTCGCGTTCGAACTGCTTGATGAAGGCCTGGTCGAGAGTTGTAGACATTTCAAACCTCTTGTTTTGGGTTGGTGTTTTTGGCTAAACCCCGGTCCGGTTGTCTTGGTTGTTTACGGCAAGGCCAGATGCGCGGAGGAACGGACGCGCAGGCGCGATTTTTTTGATCGGCGTTGTCTGCGCGGTCCGGGAAAAAAGAAGCGCCGGACGCGGCCCATTAAAAAAGGCGCAATTCCGGCGTTGATTTCATCATAATATGAATTTATTCCTAGTATGTCAAGATAATTCGTGCATAATTTTTGACTTCCTGATAACCCACCCCTTAAGCTCTTGAGGGGAATCGCGTAGTATATTTCGGTATCATGTAAAAATTGGAGTTTTTTGCCGCATGTTTGGAAAAATTCTGTCCGGTCTTATGTCTTCGTCGAAGGATGACGGGGATAGTGTTTCTCGGAGGCGTTTCGCGCGCCGTTCGGGGGACAGTTGCGTGACTATTATCAACGGCAAGATCTATCCTGTCGAGAACTGGAGCATGGGCGGGCTTCTGATCGCGGCGGACGACCGGCTGTTTGCCGTAGAAGAATCGTTTGAAATGACAATGAAGTTCAAGCTGCGCGATTCTATTCTCGATATCTCCCACACGGCCAGCGTCGTGCGCAAATCTCAGAGCCGCGTTGCCATGCAATTCAAGCCGATGACGAAAGCGATACGCGATAATTTCCAGCAGGTCGTGGACGATTTCGTTTCGCGCAACTTTATCGATTCGCAGCTGACGTAATTCCTGGCTTCCTTAAAAAAGAAGGCCCGCCGGAGCGGGCCTTTGAGGTTTCATGAGGCAGTATTCAATGAAAAGTCCGGCGCTTATGCAACGTGGGCTTTTCATCAGCTCATTCGGTCGGAGGAACCATAAAGTTTCTTAAAGCCTTCGGTTACTTTTTCGATGAAGGCCGGATCGCGGTCACGCCAGTAACGCGGATCGCGCATCATCGAGGAAAGCTCCCGGTCGCCGAGCGATTCACCGGATTTTGCCGGGGTGCGGCTGAGCCTGGGTTCTTCGCCTTTCATCATGCGGTGAAGCGCCAGGACGCCCTCGAAAGAGGAGGAAAGACTTTCCAGAACTTCGGGCGGCAGGTTCTGGCGGCCGAACGATAAGAGCTGGCGGGAAATTTCCTTCCAGTTCTCCGCTCCGCCAAAGTGGTTGATGAGCTTCTCGACTTCGCGGTCGGCCTGAAACTCGGCGGCGAGTTCGGCGATCATCGGGACCATTTTTTCGGCTGCAAGGTTGTAGACCTCCTGCGCCTGCTCCTGCGTGAAGCCGAGCTGGTGCAGGCGGGCGTTGATATCCGGGTCAGGCGTGAACAGGCCGTGGCCGCAATCAATGCAGTAATCCTCCGGGCTTTTTGGGGCCACGGGCGTGCCGGAGAGTTTATTTTCCAGAGCGCGGTAGGATTGCAGCAGGCGGTCAAGACGGAGTTCTCCGCTTTCGGGGTCGAGGAATTTTTCCGGGATTTCATTGGTGAGAAGGTTTTCGGTCATATCTGTAATCTCCTTTTCGGGTCGGGGTTAGGTATTATGAAGGATTGCGGCCACGGTCGATCAGGCGCAGGATGGTTGCAACCATCGCACGCTGTCCTTCTGCGTAGCGCAGTTGCTGGTCCGTCGAGGTGGGCGCGAGGGCGCGTTGAAAGCTGATCGCCTGAAGATAGGACAGCGCCCGACGGCCATCGTCGCAGGAAAAGAGGCGCGCGAAGCATTTTTCGATTTCGCGCAATTCGAGGTTCGGCGGATCGGGCGTGCGGTAAACATAAGCGGATTGGGCCGCTGTCGGGGGTTCGCTCTGGCGCTTGAACATGGTTTAGTCCTTTTCTTGCTGCTGGGTTACGGGGATGGCGGGTTGAAGTAGCTCCGCCCGGATCAGGTCGCTCGGCACGGCCAGAGCCTCACCCAGAAAGCGGGCGGCTGCGGGAAGGTTTACGCTCTGCGCGGCTTCGGGACCCATAGCCAGAACAGAGGTGATCCAGGTCAGGGTATTCTGGACATTTCTCTGTCCCTGCGCCCTTGCCAGAGGAGAGCGGTAATCGACGGCGACAAGGCGGCCGTCAAGGGCAATGTCCGGGACTTCACCGCGGCGACGGAGAATGGCGAAGGCGCGCTTGATGAGCGGTGTGAGAAGCTCCGTCTGCAAACGTCCGTACGTCGCTCCGAGCAGCAGAGACATCTCCGCGGATCGTTCGAGCACTTCGGTCGCCGTCATGCGCGGGGAGGCAACGGGGGAGAGCTTGTCGGTCAGCAGGGCGTGGCGGATGCGGGATTGCAGATTTTCGAGGATGAGCTGCGATACATCGAAACGCCCGGGCATGTCGAGCGGCTGCAAACCCTTGGAGCCGATGGCCTTGGGGATAATGCTGCCGGGGGTAAGCTGGATGTTGGCGGGGTTCAGGACGCCATCATCGTCGGCCTGCCAGATGCCGGTCACCGCGATGCTGGCGTTTTTGAGGATCAGTTCAACGACCTTGTTCGCAGTCTTGATATCGGGCAGCGCCTTCATGACGGGCGAGCGGCCATAGGTTTCTCCGGGAGATTTTATCCAGCGGAAGCTGATGACGGGGGATTGCTCGAATGTTCCTGATTGCAGGACGCGCGGCGGAGCCGAAGGATCGTCGAGCAGCGCAGTATATTCAAAGTTCAGGCCGGCTGGCAGGACGGATTCGAGAACGATGAATTGTGTCTGAGGATCACGGGAGGCGACTTCGAGCATGTTGGCCGGGATTTCCGCGTAGGGATAACGGTCAAGAATCTGGTCGAGCGTTAACGGGATGCGGCGGTAAGCGCCTTCGAGACGGCCGTCCGGCCCCTCCTCCAGCACGACCTGCGAAAGCGGAAGGCAGGAAAATTTGAAAGCTGAGAACCCGCCCGGCTCCGCTTCCTCGAAGGAGAGTGTCGCCGTGCCGCCCACGACCATGTCGAGATAGCATTGATGAATCTCGACCGCGAAGTTCGAGCGGTCGAAATGGGACTGGATGGTTTTAGCCGCCTTTTCGAGAACGGGGGCGAGAGCCGAGGATTCCGACGGGGACAGATCGGGACCGGGCTTGAGGCCGAACCATTGCGACCATGTTGGCGTCAGGTTCGCCAGAAGGCTGGAGGCAAGCTGGTCGGCAGCGTCCATCGCGGTCGCGTCATAGATGTGGTTGTTGCGGGGCGCACCGGGGCTTTGTTCACCCAGAAAGCCGCCGCGTTGCGGCAGCGCGTATTCGTAGCATTCCTCCCACAGGCGGGTCCAGTTGTCGCGCCTGCGTCGCGCCGATTCGTAGCGTTCGATCACCCGGTCAGCGGGGTCTTCCGTTTCGACCTGCGATGAGAAGGATTGAGGGGCAACTCGCATGTTGTTTCGGGCTTTCATTTTTATTCTCCGAGCAGGGTTTTTCTGTTAGCGGCGTTGAAGGTTCCGAGCAGTCCGCGAAAGCCGGTGTTGATCGTTCCGAGCAGACCGCGGCGACGGGTGAGGAGATCACGGCGACGCGCTTCGGCCGCTGCGACGGACGGGTCGCCTTCGGCCAGCGCCGTTGTCGGGGGAGGCGGTTCGACGACCGGGGTGACGGGGCTTTGGACTACGACGGTTCGGGTCTTTGGGGCCTTAGGACGCGAGATTATACTTCCCATGAGATTATTCCTTTCGGTTGCGGAGGTGTTGTCTGTTGAAGGCTTTCGAAAAGGGCGCGGCGCGTTTCAGGGCGGCGGGCCTCGTTGTGAAGATGTCTGTAAAGCTGCCACGGCGTAATGATGAAGCGGCTACGCAGGCCGAGGACACGCTTAACAGCCTCAACACAGGTGAGCGGCATCAGGGGCGCGGGGCGCGCGTGGTTTTGCGTGCGAGCCTCGATCACGGTCAGGCCACGCGAACGCAACCAGCGTGGCATATCGAAGCCGTTTTCCGCCGAATGGACACTGATATCGAGACGGTTGGCCAGAGGATCGAGCGCGATCCAGTTGCCCTCCTCCCGGATGACGGCGAAGCAGTGGCGGAATCCAGGTTTTAGCCAGCGCAGACAGGGAAGCTCCGTCTGCCCGGTAAAGGCGACCCAGATGGTGCGCCCTTGCGGTGAGGTCTTTTCCTCGGCGTTTTCGGTTTTTTGAGTTTCTTCGGTCATTCTGCGGCGACTCCTTCCCAGTTGTTTTCCTGATGGGGGATAAACCCTACGTGCGCTCTCGTGTTTTTGCGCGCCGGGTCGAAACGGATCAGCCAGCTGTTTTTGCGCAGGATGCCCTTTGATTCGAAAACGGGCTCAAGTCTGTCCATCGCTTGCCGCCAGAGCTTGCTGGCTCGCGCTTCCTTGATGCGCCTTGGATCGGGAGCCATATTGCGGCGCCCGTAAAAACGAAGAACCAGAAGATGATCCATGGTCAGGGTTCGCAAGCGGTAAAGGCGGTCGAGTATTTTGAGGATGTCGAGCGGTTCGCAGGGACGTTCCAGCAGCCCCTGTCCGGCGGTGATTCGCGCGCCGTCGTTGCGGGCCTGCTGAGCCGCGATAAACCAGAACCATGCCTCCTCCACCGTGTCGAAGGGTACGGTTTTGCTGTCCCGAACAACCGGGACTCTGTGTTTTTGTCTGCTTGTCATCGTTTATGGCCTTATCTGTGTCTTGAGCGGTGGCGGGGTAGCTGGCGTTTAATGTTTATACTTTGTTCCTTTTTTGGATATAAATGTTCCCTTAATGTTCTTGTTATGATATAAATCTTTTTCGTTGTCAAGAAAATAATTGGGATATTATTCCTAATTATATACTTGACTGCATATTTCTCATTCTATATATTGAAATATAAGGAGAAAAGCCATGCAGTTAACCGCAAAAATCTACAATAACGAGAACGCAGCACGAACGCATCTGGAACAAATCAGATGGCCGAACGGCGTTATATGCCCGTTATGTGGTTGCACGGACAAGATAAAATCCGCCGTGATGAAGAACAAGCCCACAAAGAAGAATCCGAAGCCCAAAGCGGTCAAGGGTTACTACCATTGCGGTGATTGCAGACAGCGCTTTACCGTTCGAACTGGAACGATTTACGAGCGCTCTCATATTCCCCTGCATAAGTGGGTATTGGCTACTCAGCTTATCTGCTCAAGCAAGAAAGGCATGAGTGCCCACCAGTTACACCGTATGCTCGGCGTGACCTACAAGAGCGCATGGTTTATGGCGCACCGTATCCGCGAGGCAATGATTGATAGCGCCCCTTCCCCACTTGGCGGTCCCGGCAAGAGCGTTCAGGCCGATGAAACCTATATCGGCAAGAAAGCGGTCAAGGTCGAGAAGCGCTCTGACGGTCGCCCGTTTATCAAGTCCGGCGGTGCCGCTCAGAAATGCTCTGTTGTCTCGCTTGTCTCCGATGGTAAGGCCAGAACCTTCCATGTCGATAATGCCAATGCCTACACGATCCGCAATATTCTGGTTACGAACGCCTCTAGAGAGTCTGATCTTCACACCGATGAGAGCTACCTTTACAGAAAAGTTGGTAAAGAATTTGCAAACCACGGTGCTGTAAAGCACACCGCTGGCGAGTATTACCGTGACGGTGTAACCACGAACAATGTCGAGAACTACTTCTCAATCTTCAAGCGCGGCATGAAGGGTGTTTACCAGCACTGCTCCGAGAAGCACCTAGGCCGCTATCTGGTCGAGTTTGACTTCCGCTTTAATCACCGCGATATCGAAGACGATGAACGCGCTGTAGAAGCCCACAGAGGTGCGGAAGGTAAGCGCCTCACCTATCGGCGGATTAACGAAAAGCAAGCCGCGTAAGTATAAGCCTGTTAAAGAATTCTAACTATGATCTTACTTTATACAGCCAGTTCCAAATCCATTGAGGGAGTATTCCTCCTAATGGCTGGCCTTGCTTGATTTCTAAAATCAAAAAATGATCGAATGGCCCCAAATTGCTTTTTAATCTTTCTGTCCAGTAGACCTGATCGTGTTTCGTCCATGCAATCCAATTATTATGGGAGTATCGAATCCAGTCGTCCGAAAGCTCAGCAAAGATTGGTTCTAGCTCCGCAGCCTTTGGAGCTCCGGCAAAATGGAAACCTATGTGTAGATACCGTTTTGGTATCATTGGCATTTGCGCTAGGCTCATTCACCAATTTCCTTCACAGGCAAACCCAAATCGTTAGGATTAGGATTTTCAATAAGCTGCTGGTTTTCTGGCTTCGGAACCCCTTTTGCTGCCAATTCTATTTGCTTCCAAGCAAGCAGATTTGCCCCTTCTAATAAAGCCAGCTCTGGATTTTTCTCAGTAAAATCTTTTATTGAACGAAAAAACCAAACAAAAAGGCCAATAACAAAGAAAGGTATCAAAAACAGTAAATACTCATTGTTTGTTTTGTAGGCGACCACCGCAATGCTGATTATGGTTATTGCAAAACCAAGAGTGCTTTTACCCACTAAGCCTTGCCCCAAGCGAATCCGATGAACAGATTCGCTCTTTATACCCAATGCTCCCCAAAGACTGTCTATGTTTGTCATTCAATGAGAATTTGATATGGAGCAAAAAACTTTGCAACCTATTGTTTAGAATCATCTTTTTTATTAGGCTTATTTTTTTCTTTCTTAGGCTTCGGCGGTGTATTCAGCATACGCCTTAACACTTCGTCCCGTTCCTTTTCATCGTCTTTTTGAGGTTTATCTGTCATGCAAAAACCCTTTTCCGCAACCAAACTTCCAGACCGTCATTATAAGCAAATAGGCTTGATAATAAGCAGTTATTCTTTGATAGAACATCTAACTGAACGTATCATATGGCAGCTCCTAAAATTAGACAGCCGCACAGGCAAGATCGTAACCTCTAGCGCAAAGATGCAGGCAAGAATAGAGATTCTTAGTACCCTTGCCCCTGTAAAATTTAAAAACAAACCAACAGTTAAAGAATGCAAAGAGTCTATAGAGGTAATTAAAACCTTTTACAAAAAAAGGAATTATTTCGCACACGGCTTTTGGTTTTATGACACAAAAACCAAGACTACTTGGGTTACACTTAGCAATGAAAACAAAGCAAACTCGAACTTTGTACGCAAGGAATTTACAGATAAGAACTTTGAGGGTCTCTCAGATGGTCTTTCAAAATGCTCAAAATATCTCCATGAACTTTTGACTGATATTGAATCAGGCAATGAACCACTGCGTTAACCGCCCTTTCTGCCGCCTCACTATCATGCTCAATCAGGCCGCCTACTCTCAGACAGCCCTCAAAACAGTTTAAACACTCAGTAATAAGAGAGTCGTATATCTCTTTGCCGCCCTGTCTCATTGATTCTGTCATCCGATTCGTGTGCAGTCAAGTATATAATTAGGATATTATTCCTAGCTGTACCCGCACGTGCGAAAGAGGCATTGTCTTGAATTACGCCGGGTTTTGGGGGACGAGTTGTTTCGGGCTTTGGGTTTCCCGATTTTCTATTCGTCGTCCTGATACGTTATTTCATCGGGGACTTCCGCGTCCATGATCGCCTGAAATTCCTCTTCGCTCAGTTCGGTGACCAGTATAACCTTCCGGTTGTTCCCGTCCGTAGCCTTCTTTTTCCGGCGCTCGCTGAATTCCTTGAACGAGATTACGTCCTTTGTTTTTTTGTCGTCCCCGATCATGGTTTGCGCTCCACAGCTTTTATTATCGGCAGATTACTCCTATGTCTCAGGCCAAGCCAACTTTTTTAAGAATTTTTTCCCTGTTTACCTTTTGGAAACATAATGGGACTATTATCCTAACATGTTTACGCACGAGCAAATCTGGCTGGGCCTTGACCGTCTGGCTTCTTCAAAAGGATATTCCCCCTCCGGGCTGGCCCGGCTGGCGGGACTGGACCCCACTTCTTTCAACAAGAGCAAGCGGCACAGCCCCGACGGTAAACCGCGCTGGCCGTCTACGGAGAGTCTTTCGAAGGCGCTGTCGGTCACGGGATCGAGCATGGCGGATTTTATCGCGCTGGTCGAAGCGAATGACGACGAGCATGGCGGAGGCAAGCTGACGCGCAAAAAGGTCGCTCTGGAGTCCGCGGACATTTTGATCAAGACGAAATCGGTTCTGTTCAACGCAGCGGAGCCGTTCACGCTCAAGTCCGGGAAGAAAAGCCCGGTCTATGTCGATTGCCGACGACTGATTTCCTTTGTCGAGGAGCGCAAGACGCTGATGGATTACGGGGCTTGGCTTTTGCGGCAGGATGCGGACGTGAGAAATCTTGATTTCGTTGCCGGCGGAGAGACGGCGGGGATTCCCTACGGCGCGTTTATCGCCGAACGGCTGGACAAGCCGATGATCTACGTGCGCAAGGAGCCGAAAGGTTACGGGCGGATGGCGCAGATCGAGGGCGTTCTTCCCGAACACAACGCCGGCGGCGAGGCTCCGCGCGTCCTGCTCGTCGAGGATCTGCAGACGGACGGCGGAAGCA
Organism: Rhodospirillales bacterium; assembly: GCA_020638365.1. Taxonomy (GTDB): domain Bacteria; phylum Pseudomonadota; class Alphaproteobacteria; order Micavibrionales; family Micavibrionaceae; genus JAGNKE01. The sequence continues at coordinate 244,700 of JACKIQ010000001.1, forward strand.
AAGCCATATTCGTCAACGCTCTGCGTCAGGCGGGGGCGAAAGTCGAACATGCCTTCGTCGTTTTTCACTACGGAATTTTTGCGCAAAGCGAGAAGAATATGCAGGAGCTCGGCATCAGTCTTCATGCGCTGACAACATGGTGGGAAGTTCTGGAGATGGCGAAGAAAGGCGGATATTTCGACCGCGCGACGCTGTCTTCCGTTGAAGCGTTCCTGAACGATCCGACCGGATGGCAGGATGAACATGGCTAGGTCCATGCATATAGTGCCCTTGCCGCACGGCGGAGGTACGCCATGAAAATCTGTTTTCAGGCCTCGAATAAATCCCAGGCGCAGGCGGCATTGGCCGAGTATACCAAAAAATACAGCAATCACCCGATCGAGGAGGCGGACGTTCTTGTCGTTCTGGGCGGGGACGGGACGATGCTGCATACGCTTCACAGCACAATCATGCAGGACATCCCGATTTACGGACTAAACCTTGGAACGCTCGGGTTTCTTCTGAACGAACACCGCAAGCGCGACCTGCCCGAACGGATCGCTGCGGCACGCAAGTACACCATCTATCCCCTGCGCATGGACGCGACGGACAAGAGCGGCAAGGTTTACATGGAGCTGGCGTTTAACGAGGTTTCGCTTTTGCGGGAGACGCACAACACGGCCAAGATCATGATTTTCGTGAACGACGAGGTCCGGTTGCCGCTTCTGGTCTGCGACGGGATCATGGTCTCCACGCCTGTCGGCAGCACCGCTTACAATTCCTCAGCCGCCGGTCCGATCGTGCCGCTGGGCGCGAACGTCCTGCCCATGACACCGATCAGCGCGTTTCGCCCGCGCAGGTGGCCGGGGGCGCTTATTCCTAATACCAGCCGGGTGCGGTTCGAGATTATCCGTCCGAACGAACGTCCGGTCAGCGCCTCGGCGGACTACAAGGAGATCCGCGATATCGTGACCGTGGATATCCGCGAGTGCAGGGAGATATCCAAGACGCTCTTGTTCGATCCGGACAACCACCTTGAGGAGCGGATTTTTCAGGAGCAGTTCGCGCCCTGATCCCTGTTACATGGAATCATGAAGGATCGTTTTGAATGAGAGCGTCAACGCCGGCTGCGGCCGTGAGCGCTTGAGCCTCCGCCCCCCTGTCCCATCGAGAGGGTTGATTGCGAGGTTACGGGGGTTGCAAAGTAGGAGGAGGATCCGCCGCACAGATCGGGATTGGATTTGCACAACTGTTCGGAATAGAGAATGAACGCCCAGATCAGGAAGACGGTCATAAAAATAAAGACCAGAATCCTGAGAAGCGTCAGCATTTTATCCTTCCCTCTTTCAGGCCTTTCTCGGCTTGCCGGGATTGAGTTCGCGCAGGCGGCGTTTCTTGGAGAACTCGTTCTCGATCAGAGCGAGCTTGTCGGCCATGTTCTCGTTCAGGTTTCCGCCCTCGAAGATATCCTGCGGCACCAACCCCAGACGTTCGGCGATGTAATGATAGCCTTTAACCTGATCGTCCAGATCCAGACGGAAGCGGTCCTTGTCCATCTTTTCCTTCGTTTTCTCATCCCAGAGGCGGCAGTTATCGGGCGAGATTTCATCAGCGAGGATAATGTAGAGTTCGCCGTGCTCTCCCCAAAGCCTTCCGAATTCCAGCTTGAAGTCGACGAGGATGACACCGAGCCCGGCAAAAAGACCGTTCAGATAGTCGTTGATACGCCAGGCCATGGAGATCATTTCCTCCAGTTCGTACGTGTCCGCCCAGCCGAACGTCGTGATGTGGTCATCGCTGACCATCGGGTCGTTGAGTTCGTCGTTCTTGTAATAATATTCGATCAGGGGACGGCCCAGTTGCGTACCTTCCTTGATGCCCAGACGTTTGGAGAGGGAACCGGCGGCCACGTTGCGGACGACGAGTTCGATGGGAATAATATCGACGGCCCGGACGAGTTGCTCACGCGCGTTAATCGAGCGGACGAAATGCGTGGGGATACCCATCGCCTCCAGCTTGGTCATCAGGTGCGCCGAAATACGGTTGTTCAGGACGCCCTTGCCCGCGATGATGGCGTGTTTTTTCCCGTTGAGGGCGGTGGCGTCGTCCTTGAAATGCTGAATAACCGTTCCCGGCTCCGGCCCGTCAAAGAGGATTTTTGCCTTACCTTCGTAGAGTTTCTTTTTTCTGGCCATATCACTTTTTCCATATTAATTTTCTGAGCGCGGCGTGAGGGTATTTTATAAGCGGGTCTCCTCCATATAACAATGGATTTAAGCGGATTCAAATGGTAGAAGTATCGAAATACGGGATTTTTATCGTTTTATCGCTGGAGAATCGCCCATGACGACGTTCGATGACAGAGAGCAGGCTTTCGAGAAGAAATTCGCCCATCAGGAAAAACTTGATTTCGCGGTCGAGGCCAAGGCGTCGAAGATTTTCGGGCTGTGGGCCGCGGAAAAGCTGGGAATAAGCGGCACAGATGCCGATACTTACGCCAAATCCCTTGTGGCCGCCAATCTTGAAGAGCCGGGTTTTGAGGACATATTCCGCAAGGTCCGCAAGGATTTTGCAGAAAAAGGGGTTGAGGTTTCCGATCATCTCATGAATGTGGAGATGGACAAGGCTGTGCAGGAAGCCCGCACACTGGTTCAAAACTCGTGAAGCCGTGTTACATTTCATAAAACACGTCAAAGGCGGATTTTTACTGGCCGTTTTTGTCGCTTGTCTGACGGTTTTTTCCAGTCTTTATGCTTATGCCGTTAATCCTCTGGCGCTTAAAGCCAAAGGCGATCGGGTGTTAGGCCTTTTAAAAGAGCATGCCGGCAGAGGCTGTCCTGTCTCCGAGGTCGTGCCGAAAATCGCGCAGGTCAAACCGCTGGGCGATGCGGGGAAGCTGCGAGAAGCGAACGCCTTGCTTGACGATATTCTTGACTGGTTCGATAAAAATCCCTGCGGAGGCGAAAACGCCGCCTTGCCCGATACGCCGAAAAATTCCGAATGGGGGCACGATAAAACCGTCACGATCCGGGGCTATACGGGCGATGCGATGGAGCCGTTCATTTCCCGCGACGGGAAATATCTTTTCTTTAACGATGATAAAACCGCCGGGAAAGAAAAGGACATGTTCTGGGCGACGCGGATTGACGATACCACGTTTGCCTTTCAGGGAGAGATCAAGAACGTTAATTCCAAGTATGTGGACGGCGTACCCTCGATGGACGATTCCGGGCGGTTTTATTTCATGTCGGCCAAAAAATACGGGCTGTTTAACAAGACGACCGTTTATAGCGGGACTTTCAAGGATGGAGTTGTGAGCGAGATTTCGCCCGAGCCGAAGCTGGCGCTGGGCAAGCTCGGCTGGCTCAATATGGATATCGAGATCAGCGCGGACGGGCAGACGCTTTATTCCACGCAGACGCATTTCGGGAACAACGGCATTCCGCTGGAATCCTATTTCTTTTACGCGAAGAAGGACGGGGAGCGCTTCGTGCCGCAGAAAGATTCTCCAGAGATTTTTTCGACGCTGAATAAAGACACGGTGATTTACGCGGCCTCGATCTCGCGCGATGAGAAGGAGCTTTATTACACGCGGCTGCTGCCCGGTTTCGTGTTCCAGAGCCTTGTGGCCAAGCGCAAAAACAAGACCAGCCCCTTTGGGGAGCCGGAACTGATCCCCGCGATTACCGGGTTCGCGGAAGCGCCCGCGATCAGCCCGGATGAGACGCTGCTTTATTACCACAAGAAGAACGAGCGTTCGGGCAAATTCGCAATTCATGTTTTGCAGCGGAAGTGAACGCCGGAGGAAATAAATGGAGCTTCTGGTTATCCTGCTTGGCGAGTTTTTGTTTTTCCCTTTTGTGATTGCTCTGGCGGGATTGTGTAATCTTGTTGTTACTGCTGCCGGGCTTGTTTTTGAAGTCTTAATCTTGTTTTTGCCGCAGCGGGCCGGACCAGCACCCAGCGAGAACGAGAAAACACAGGAACCAAAACAATCGTTTCGCCTTTTGCATCCGCTGATCAAGGTTCTGGCGGGGCTTTGCGCCCTCATTGTTCTGATGGCCGTTCTTATCAATGCTTTTTATTTCGAGTCTGCCTTAAAATTAATGGCTGCTGACATGGCCAGAAAAAAAGGGATGGAGATTTCGTTTTTTTCGGCGCAGGGCAATTTTTTTACTGGTTTTTTTGAATTGCGCGATCTCAAGGTCAAAACGCTGAACTCCAAGAAAACCGACTTTGATTTGAGCGCCCGGCATGTCGTTCTGGATATCGATATGTTCAGCATCGCGTCCAGCCCGATCAAGATTGAGACATTGCACGTTGAGGGCATCGAAGGGGATGTGAGGAGCAAGGATGCTCCGCCTGCTAAGGCCCCTGCTCCCCCGCCTTCTCAGGGACCTTCGCCGACAAGCCCTGCACCGGAAAAGCTCAAAGCCAAAAAGCCGTTTGTCATTCAGGATCTGGCGCTGAAGGATATAAAACTCCGCCTGCACAAGGGCACGCATGAGCCGCTCTTGCTTTCGCTTTCGTCGATGGACAGCAAACCGCTGCGCAGCCAGTACGCGATCTTCGATACGTTTTTCCGCTCCAACATTTCGGGCGATCTTGACGGGCATGAGATCATGATTAGGTCGCGTGAAGCCGGGCAAGGGCGCGAAACGCACTGGCGGCTTGACGATTTTCCGGTGAAAGTGATCGGACAATTTATCGACAAGGCGCCGCTGAACTGGTTTAAGGACGGCACGCTGGACGTTACAGTCGAAGACCAGTGGGCCTATGGCGATCAAGCGGAAATCGCGATGGACTGGTCGCTGATTTTCAACGCCGTGAAACTTGAAGCGCCAGAAAATACTTCCCTGACGCAGCGTGCGCTGGCCGCCCCTTTTGTGCATTATATAAACGGCAAGGACGGGCCGGTTGATCTTTCGTTTACCCTTGTTATGAACGAGGATCAGTTTGACGGGTCGGCGTCGCTTGATGCCGCCGGGTTGTGGGATATTCTTGTCGATACGATGTCCAAAAAGCTCGCGCAAATGTCCGGGCAGAAGAAAGACGCGATCAAAGAGGGTGTGAAGGATACCGTCGATTCTTTCAAGAGTTTCCTGAACAAGAAGCGCACAGGCCAAAGCGAAGTGGACGAAATAAAAGCCCCGGAATGAACCGGGGCTATACAGCTTTTTTACGACTTATTTTTTTATACACCTTCTCTTACCAACTTGGTTATCCCATGCCGTTGTCCGGTAATGGTTGATAGCCAAACGGGCTATTTTACATCCTCACTGACAGCCATGCACGAGCTGCATATTCGGAATGCGTTTTTTGCTTAAAATAATCGTTACAAACCGGGAGGCTCTCGCGCAAGAAAAAAATGGTTTTCTGGTAAAAAATCTTTTCTTTCGTGCGTTTTGCCCTCTGTCTTAAGGCAAGCGGCTATGTTATGATTTCTCTAGATTTTCCTTGAAAAATCGCCGTTTTCAGGCTATTTCAGCGCAGAACGGCGGGACAGGCCAGAGTAAACGCGAGGACCAGACATGGCAATGGACGCGGCAGCGATTGAAAAGCTCATTCTGGAGGGGATACCCGATGCGCGTGTGCGAATCGAAGATCTCCGCGGGGATGGGGAGCATTACGCGGCCTATGTCGAGTCCCCCGCTTTTGCAGGAAAAAGCCGTGTGCAGCAGCACAAAATGGTCTATGAGGCCATTCAGGGGATCATGGATGAAAATCTGCATGCTCTGGCCATCCAGACCTCCGTGCCCGAGTAAGAGATTGAATAAGATAAGGATCAGTTTCATGGAAAATGTCATCTTCGACCGCATCCGCAAGGAAATCAAAGAGAACGATATCGTCCTGTTCATGAAGGGCACGGCGGCGTACCCGCAATGCGGATTTTCGGCGGTGGTGGTTCAGGTGCTGACCCATCTGGGTCTGCCGTTCCGGGATATCAACGTGCTGGAGGATAACGACATCCGCGAAGGCATCAAGGAATTCACCGACTGGCCGACCATTCCGCAGCTTTACGTGAAGGGCGAGTTTGTCGGCGGGTCGGATATCGTGCGCGAGATGTACCAGACCGGCGAATTGCAGGAACTTCTCGCGGACAAGGGATTGCTGAACGCGGCCTGACCTCAATTACGCTTTCGTTTTTTTTGGCGGGCCTGATGACGATCTTCAGGCCCGTGTCACTTTGCTGTGACGGTAAACGTGGCAGGACATGATCAGGCCGAATCCCGCAAGGGTCGCCCACATTGCCGTGCCGCCGTAGGAGACCATCGGCAGGGGCACGCCCACCACGGGCAGAAGGCCCATGACCATCCCGATATTGATGAAGATGTGCAAGGAGAAGCTGATCGTCAGGCCGGCGGCGAGATAACGGCCAAAATTATGGCGGCAGCGCAGCGCGATACGCAGGCAGGCCAGAAAGATGAGTGCAAAGAGCGTTAACAGCGCGATGCCGCCCATCAACCCCCACTCTTCCGCATACAAGGTAAAGATGAAGTCGGTCTGCTTTTCGGGAAGGAAATTCAGGCGGCTTTGCGTTCCCTGCATGAGCCCCTTGCCGTACATACCGCCGGAGCCAAGGGCAATTTTCGACTGGGTGATATGGTAGCCCGCGCCGAGCGGGTCGGATTCCGGATCGAGGAACGTCCAGACTCGCTGCTTCTGATAATCGTGCAAAAACTGCCAGCCGATGGGGACTGCTGCGATTGCGAGACCTATGCCGGTTATGAATAACCAGAGCGGCGCACCGGCGATAAAGACCAGCCCGGCCCCGGCCATGAGGATCATCATCGCGGTCCCGAGATCCGGCTGTAGCAGGACCAAACCGACAGGAGCGAGGATAATGCAGGCCGGGACGATCAGGAAGGTCAGCCTTCGGACCTGATCGGGAGTCGCACCGTGAAAATGACGGGCAAGGCATAAGATTACAGCAATTTTCATAAGCTCCGAGGGCTGGATCTGGATAAAGCCGAGATTAATCCAGCGCTGCGCACCCATACCGATATGGCCCATAATCTCGACAAGAACGAGAAGAAAAAAGACTCCGATGTAGAAGGGCCAGGCAAAGCGGTACCACCATTTCACGTTAATCATTGCAATCACCACCATACCGCACAGGCCAATCATGAACCTTATCAAGTGCTTGTTAGCCCATATCGACATGTCGCCCCCGCCGGCAGAGTAGAGCGCGGCCACACCGACTCCCATCACACAGCAGATCAAAAAAATAAGAACCCAGTTAAGGTTTAAAAATCTCTGGACGAGGCTCTGTTCGGGCATCAGAAACAAGGAGTCGCGGATCATTGCGCACCTCCGCTTCGGGGTTTGCGGGCCGGGGTTATCAAGCTGTTTTTACTGCGTTCAGGCATGCCCATATCCTCACTCGATTCGTCTTCGCGAGTCACTGCTGATTCGGACGGAGCCATGGTTGCATCAGAAGAAAGTACCGCCGTCATTGACGCCGGATCGCGGTTTTGCGCACGCAGGAGAAGCTCCTTTGCAATCGGCGCCGCCGAGCGCGACCCCCCTACCCCGTGCTCGACCACAACGCTGCAGACGTAGCGCGGAGCGTGTATCGGCGCGTACCCGACGAAAAGGGCGTGGTGGCGTTGTTCCCACGGCAAATCCTCGTTCTTGATGCGCAGGCGGCGCTGCTCCTTCGTGATCCGGACAACCTGCGCCGTCCCTGTCTTTCCTCCCATTTCCAAGCCGGGTTCTACAATGCGCGAACCATACGCAGTGCCGCCCGCCTCATTAACAACACTTTCCATGCCTTTTAGAATGATTTTCAGAAAGTCCTCTCTGACCCCTTCTATTTTAGCCGGGTTTTCCTGTATTCTACCGCGATCCCCTATCTGGGCCGTAATATACGGCTTAACGGCGTAACCGCCATTGACCAGCCGCGCCGTCATGACAGCCAGTTGCAGGGGAGTCGTCAGAACAAAGCCCTGCCCGATCGCGTTGACAACCGTTTCACCGCGATGCCAGCGCTCGCCAAAGCGCGCGTATTTCCAATCGCGGTCAGGAATAATTCCGGGTCTCTCATCCTCAAGATCAAAACCGTACTTCGCACCCAGACCGAAGCGGCGAGCAACCTGCGCGATCGCGTCTATGCCCATTTCGTTGGCTATTGTATAAAAATACGTATCACAGGATTTCTGTATCGCGCCGACAAGGTCTACACGCCCGTGACCCCCGGGCTTCCAACAGTGAAACTTGTCCTTGCCCAGAGAAAAGTGCCCGGGGCAGAAAATCGTGCGGCCCGGGCTGGTTACGCCCTGCTCCAGCCCGGCCAGCCCGGTTATCATCTTGAAAGTCGATCCGGGCGGGTACTGGCCGACCAGAGCCTTGTGCGCCAAGGGCAACGAGGTGTCTTCGAGCAAACTTTTCCAGACGTCACGAGGGATTCCCCGAGAAAACAGGTTCGGATCATATCCTGGGTGAGAGGCCATGACGTAGACAGCACCCGTGTGCGCGTCCATGACGACGGCAGAGGCACTGCGCTGCTCAGAGAGGGCATCATGCGCGAAACGCTGTAATTCGGCGTCGATCGTCAGGGTTATACGGTCTCCGGTCACGGGGTCCTTTCTGCTGAGTTCCCGTACCTCCCGTCCTACGACATTGACCTCCATCTCGGCTGCCCCTGCCTTGCCGCGCATATGTGCGTCATATTGTCTTTCTATGCCGATCTTTCCGATCTTAAATCCGGGCAAAGACAAAACGGGTTCTTTCTCCCCCTGTTCTTTTAAAACTTCTTCGGTGACCGCCCCGACATATCCGGTCAGATGAGACGTCGCCAGACCGAAAGGATAAGTTCGCGTCTCTCCCTTGTCGATCAGCAGTCCCGGCAGGTCAGGAAGATTGACTTCGATCGTCGCCACTTCATCCCAGGTCAGTGCCTCTTTTACTTTTACCGGAAGGAACTTGGGAATTTTTGAAGCCTGCTCGATCACGCGGTCGATTGTGTCTTGATCTATGTCGATAAAGCGCTTCAGGGCGTTGAGAGATGCCTGCATATCACGGGCCTGTTCGCGGATAATGTGAACCTGAAAATCCTCCTCGTTGAGTGCCAGCGGCACCCCGAAACGATCAACGATCAGTCCTCGCGGCGGGGCAATCAGGCGCACGTTGATCCTGTTCTTTTCGGAAAGCATCCTGTATTTACGGCCCTGCGCGAGTTGAAGCCATGCCAGACGGCCTCCGAGAACCCCCAGACCGATCATCTGCATCCCGCCGATCAAAATCGTGCGACGAGAAAAGATTTTAAGACCATCTTCGTCTGAAATTCTTTTTGCCATTTCGCCTCAGCGTTGGGGTTTGTAGCTACCTGATCCGGAGGGCAGAAGCTGATGAGTGGCATGAAGAAAAACGCTCACGGGAGGGAACAGAACCGCGCCCAGCGCGATCGTGGCCGGGATGGTTTCCGACGCGCTCCAGAGCATCTTAAGTGCGCCGTAGATGATCCATTGTGAACTGACAGCTATCCCACAAACGAATACAAAGCCAAGCCAGACGATCATAAAGGACTGTCCCATGAGGAAAAGCCTCTGGTCCGTTACCAGCCAGCGTGTTGCGACAAAGACGGCAGTGTTTAACCCTACGGGCGAGCCGCTCAGCAGATCCAATAAAAGGCCCAGAACGAAGACCAGCCATAGAGGAACGAGAGTGGGGCGATACACAGACCAGTAATAAATTCCCATCAGGAGAAACGGCGTACCTGCGCCGCCGATTGACAGGACAGAAGGGGCCTGAGCATTTACAAGAAAAAGCATCGACAACAGTATGTATGCCAGCACGAAGCCTGTTTTTTCACCCGGCATGTAGGGATTTGCGGTCACGGCTGCGTCTCCCCTGTTTCGGAATTTATTGGTTCAGTGTGTTTTTCTTCCTGCGGGTCTTCATCCTTCATGGGAACGAGGACATTTGCGTAGGGCGCTTTTTTTGTTTGCAGCTTAAGAATGCGAACAAAGCGCAGGCGGTCCATATCCGCAAAGAGATCTACGGTTTTCTTTCCTGATTCCGCTGTCACAACCCTTCCTACAGGCAAGCCCGGCGGGTATCCGCCTCCGTGCCCGGATGTGATAATGCGAGCGCCTTCCGGAATCTCGCTGTCCCTTGGGAAGTGAATCAGTTCGGGGCTATCGGTGTTGGTCCCACGCATGATCGCATGAATCAGCGTATCTTCCACAAGAATTGGGACGCGAGAGTTGATATCATCCAGAAGAAGTATGCGGGCAGAGTTTTCGCCAACCTCGACAAGACGACCAATCAACCCTTCGCCGGATAGGGCCGTGTCGCCTTTGGTCAGGCCGTCGGCGGCCCCGGCCCCGATCAATACGCTTTTCACAAAATTCTGGCCCGCTCCGGCAATGATCCGAGCGCTGACATAATCATATTTCGGGTCCGCCTTGAGATTGAGAAGTTCGCGCAAGGACTTGTTTTCCGATTCCAGAAGCAAGGCAATATGATACCACTCTCGAAGACGCGCGTTTTCCGCTTCAAGTCTTTCGGCCTCTGCGCGAAGCCCCGCAATATCCTGAACGTCTGAAAAGAACACGGAGACGTTCTCGAAGGGAAGGGAGATAATCGAAAGAGCCGGAGCGAACTGATCCGACAGCCCGGTACGCATGCTTTCGAAGTATTGCGGGCGCAACGTCGAGAGAATCATCAAAAAAAGACACAGAAGAATCAGAAGAACAGACCAGAAGGCCGTAACCCCGACGGGAAACGGAAGCGCTCTAGCAATCTGCCTGGTTAATGCGTTTCGTTTCAAAGGCCGTGCTCTTTCATCCGAATATTCGTATTGTCACAAGTGTTAGACAAGCCTCCCCCTGATTGCAAGGCGCCCTATCCCATCCCGGAAGGATGCGAAGACAGCACTCCCTACCTGCGTGTAAACTTCTAATACGTTCCGATCAGAACGTGACGCAGCGCCTTCCCCGCTTCCAGCGCATGTCCCGTTCCAAGGGCAACGCAGGAAAGAGGATCATCGGCCAGCGTTATCGCCAGACCCGTTGCGTGGCGCAGAACAAAATCAAGATTAGTCAGCAGCGCACCGCCGCCGGTTAGGACAATGCCCCGATCGACAATATCGGCGGCGAGTTCGGGCGCGGTATGTTCGAGCGCCACCTTCACACCCTCCACGATCTGCCCCACGGGTTCGGCCAGAGCCTCGGCAACCTGTCTTTCGGTAACCACGATTTCCTTGGGTACGCCGTTCATGAGGTCACGGCCGCGGATTTCCATCGTGCGTCCCTCCCCGTCGCCGGGCAGGCAGGCGGAGCCGATTTCCTTCTTGATGCGCTCGGCGGTGCTTTCGCCGATCAGCAGGTTATGCACGCGGCGGATATAAGCGATGATGGCTTCGTCCATCTTGTCGCCCCCTACCCTTACGGAGCGAGAATAAACGATCCCGCCCAGAGAAATCACCGCGACTTCGGTCGTGCCACCGCCGATATCGACGACCATGGAGCCAGTGGGTTCGGTGACGGGCAGGCCGGAGCCGATGGCTGCGGCCATCGGTTCCTCGATCAGGTAGACTTCGGAGGCGCCCGCGCTTTCAGCGGATTCCTGAATGGCGCGGCGTTCGACGGCTGTGGAGCCGGAGGGCACGCAGATAATCATTTTCGGCGAAACGAAGGAGCGGCGGTTATGAACCTTGCGGATGAAGTGCTTGATCATCGCCTCGGTCACCTCGAAATCCGCAATCACCCCGTCGCGCAGGGGGCGGATGGCCACGATGCTTCCCGGTGTGCGGCCGAGCATCTGTTTGGCTTCGTTACCCACGGCCAAAGTCTGTTTTTTGCCGCCAACAATCGACATGGCCACCACAGAGGGTTCGTTCAGCACGATTCCCTGATCCTTGACGTAGACCAGCGTGTTGGCGGTCCCGAGATCAATCGCCATATCCGATGACATAAATCCAAAAAGCCTGGAAAACATAAGCGTTCGCCCGTTCGACAGATAGTTTTTTATATAAAAATGCGCAGAACTTACTCTGGTATAGCAAAGCGCGGAGAAGAATGCACTATGGCACCCTGTTCCAAGTGCATACTTTCAACAGGAAGAGGCTAAAAAATTTACGGGGCTTGCCGCCCCGTACTTACAACCGCCTTCATTAACGAACTCTATGGAAAAAGCTGCCGGTTATCCTCCCAATACAAAGGGGGCGCCAGCGGCTTGATTATCCCTGACGCGCCTTGTAACGCGGGTTCTTTTTATTGATTACGTAAAGACGTCCCTTGCGGCGAATCACGCGGCAGTTGCGGTCCCGTTTTTTCAATGTTTTCAGTGAGCTAACAACCTTCATGGCTTACTTCCCGATCCAGATATTCTTATACGAAGGCGGACAATAGCGGCGGCGGGCCGGGATTGTCAAGGTTTCTGTGTCAAAAAAGCACATAATGTTATGAAAAATAATAATTTTTTGTCCGCCTGTTAACCAAACCCTAAGGGAAAGGCATCATATTGTAAAAGCTATAAAAGTGTGTGGGGCATCCCTAATCATGGAAGAATTTGATTCACGCAAGGTCTTCAAGGCCGGAGAAATCATCATCAAGCAGGGCGATCCCGGCGAGTGCGCCTATATTATCGAAGAGGGACAGGTGGTGATCCGCCATACCGATTCGGAAGGGAACGAGCACGTCTTGGGCACGCGCGGGGCGAACGCCATGATCGGGGAGATGGCAATTATCGACAACGCGCCGCGGACGGCCACGATCGTGGCGCTTGAGGATTGCAAGCTTCTGGAGATCAACAAGAAGGATTTCACACGGCGGCTGCAGAGCGCCGATTCGGTGCTGCGGATGGCGACTCAGGTTATCCTGACACGCTACCGCGATACGCTGACCCGCGCGGAGATCTGGGGCGAGCGTTACCAATGGCCCCCGGCGGAGATGGTCGAACTGAGCTACGCGGAGACGAACGACGCGGTGCAGGCGATCACGATTGCGAACGAATTCAGGGACGCGCTGCTCTCCAAGTACGTCCAGCTTTACTATCAGCCCTTTGTCAATCTGCAGACCGGGGAGATCACGGGGTTCGAGGCGCTGATGCGCTGGAACCACCCGAAGAAGGGCTTTATCTCGCCGGCCATCTTTATTCCGGTCGCGGAGGAAAGCGGCCTGATCATCGAGGCCAGCAAGTGGGCGCTGCACGAGGCGTGCTCTGCGCTTAAACGGATCGAGAGCGCGTTCAAGTCCAAGAACAAGCTTTATATGAGCGTGAATTTTTCCAGCGCGGATTTTTCATCCGACGATTTCGTGACCAGCGTTTACAACACGATCAGCGAGACGGACGTCGCGCCGGAGCAGGTCCACCTGGAGATTACCGAGCGCGTCCTGATCATGCAGCCCGACCGGGCGAAGGAGACGCTGCGCACCTGCCGGAAGGCCGGGATGAGCATTGCGATCGACGATTTCGGGACGGGGTATTCCTCCCTTTCCTACTTGCATTATTTTCCTATCGACACGCTGAAGATCGACCAGACCTTCGTGCGCGACATGCATAAAAACGAGCACAGCATGGCGCTGGTGAATTCCATCGTCACGCTGGGCCAGAACATGCGGATGACCACTGTGGCCGAGGGGGTTGAGGTGAAAGAAGAAGCCCATAAATTGCGGGAAATGGGCTGCGAACTGGCGCAGGGATACCTGTTTGCCAAACCGATGAGCGAGAGCGACCTCATCGAGATGCTCAAACACTGGACGCCGTATAAATTTTAGGGTGCTCCGCCTGAATTAGCTTGTCTACCTGCCCGAAGACCTCTTTCAAATCTGGCTGCCGCGTCCATGTTTTTTTGATCAGGCCGTCCTTGCCGATCAGAACCGCGAACGGCTCAGTCTTGTCGGGGTTATATGCGGGCCAGACCAAGTCGCTCCAAGGAAAATCATTCATCTTTATGGATGTAATCCCTATAGATTTGATGCTTTCCGGATTTTCTGAGGATGCGGACAGATAAACCAAGTCCTTTTCAACAAACGACCTTGCCCAAGGTTTTACGCGTTCCCTGAATTCATTTTTATCATTTGAGTTCGTAAACTCCAGATAAACGCGCTTACTTCCTATAAATACCGCGATCACCTCGATTCCGCTTTCGATTCCGTGATTTTTTAAACATTCCTTTTTTTTAATCGCGCCTTTCATTTTTGGGCAGGATGACCACGCCACATCGCGCTTAATGTTCTCTATCTCCAGTTTATCTTTAATAGGCTTTATTTCGGTTGATTCCTGTTCGGAGATTATGTCGTCCTTATTGGTATCGACAATGTCGAAAGCATATCCGGCCAGCCTTGCCAGCTCCCCGGCGGTCAGTTTTTCATCGCCGTCGGGGTTCAGGCTAACGTACTTTCTGATATCCTTATATTTGTGCGTCGCGAAGGCCGGGCCATTGGCTTTTTTATAGTTTTCTGAGCGTATGACATAGTCGGTTATGTCCAGCATTCCGGGATTCCGCCCTTCGCGGCTGATGATATATAGCTGCTTCTTGATGTACTCCTCTTTTGTCACCGGGACGGGATAGCTCATAAAACCGAGCAGGACATAAGGAATATCCCCGGCGGTTTTGTAGGGGTTGGCACGGGGTTCCTGTGCCTGCGTATAAAACGGAAGAAGGGCCAGTACACCGAGAGACAGAATTAATGCTAACCGCATGTTGCTTTTATCCTATTTCTCCTTCGCCTCGAAGACGGCGTCCCAGTCGGATGGGAGGTCCGTTGTTTTCAGGTCTTCGATGCGGGCGCGGAGCAGATCGTAATACTCGTCCAGCGGGCAGCCCAGCGGGGCGGAGATGTTTTCGCACAGGGCGAGCGCGGCGAGCGCCCCTTCGAAATCGCGGGCGCGGTACTTGTCGATCAGGGTTTCGTGCTCGATGGACCATTTGCCGAAATCGCCGTGGGATGCGTAATCGGGATCTCCCAGAAGGGCGAAGATGCGCACGGCGTGGCTTTTGCCGACGACGCGGATGAGGTCTAGCTCCAGCGCGGCGAAGGTCGGGACATCGTTGCGAACCTCTTCGGATATTATGATAGACACGCCGTAAAATTTCGTCAGCCCCTCCAGCCGCGAGGCGAGGTTTACCGGATCGCCGAGCGCGGAATAGGCGAAACGCTGTTTCGAGCCCATGTTGCCCACGGCGCAGGCTCCAGCGGCGATGCCGATCCCGGTCTGGAGGATGACCGCCGGGCGGTCCTGCGCCTTTGCCTCCTGCTCTATCCTTTTATTGACCGGTTCGAGCGCCTTTTGCATCCGCAGGGCGGCGCGGCACGCACAGGCTGGGTGATCGGGAACGTCGCGCGGGGCGTTCCAGAAGGTCATCATCGCGTCGCCGATATATTTATCGACGGTGCCGCGTTCGGCCAGAACGATATCGGTCATGGAGGTCAAGAATTCGTTCATCAGGTTGATGAGCTGCTCGGGGCTCAGGCCCTCGGAAATCCTGGTGAATTTGCGGATATCGGTAAACATGACGGTGATGGTGCGGGTTTCCCCGCCCAGCCGCAAATTTCCGGGATTTTTTTCCAGATCGCGCATGACGTCGGGCGCCACGTACATGCCGAAAGCCTGCCGGATCTGGCGGCGGAGGGATTCTTCCCGCGCGTAGGAGAGCAGAGTCGAAACGATGAAAATCGTGATTACGGAGAAACTGGGATAAACGGGATCGAGAAGAAGGCCGGCCTGCGTATACTTCCAGTACGCGCCCAGAAACGAGATCATTACAAGGCCAACGCACAGGCTGGTCGACACCATCACGCCGACAAAGGGAGCGAACAGGATGAAAAACAGGCCCGCGACCAGAATATAGACCATTTCCGCGGCGCGGGCGATTTCCGGTCGCAAGAGATATTTTTCCTGCAAGACCTGTTCGATCGCGTTGGCGTGAATTTCAACACCGGGACGGAAAGGCTCGATCGCGGTAGAACGGAGATCCTTCAGCCCTTCAGCGCTGGTTCCGATCAGGACAATTTTATCCTTTATCAGCGGCTTGGCCTCCTCGTGATATTGCGTATCGAGTATCTTGCGTGCCGAAACGTAGTCCTGCCGTTCACAGCCGAAATGACCGCTTTTAACTTCATACTCGTTGCAGAAATGGCGGAAGTACAGGAAGATCATGCCATCGCTTTCTACGGGAATGGCCCGTTTGCCAAAGGTAATTCGGTAGGCTGTGTCTATCTCCTTGCGTTTTTCCTGCGGCAGTTCGACAATTCGCGCTACGCCTTTGCGCCCGAGTTCCGAAACACGCAAGGCCGCTAGAGAGAGCGATGGGTAAGTGGCCTCTCCGTCCGAGAAAATCATCCCCGCGCGCCGCAGCACGCCGTCCGGATCGACGCTGGCCATGAAGCTGCCGTTATCGGCGGAGCTTTTCGTAAAAAGCGGGAGATTGTCGGTCGCAGCCTCGAAACGCGGGGCAAAATTTATGAAGGATTGCTTGGTCGTGTCGGAATCGAACTGGATTTTATTGCGGCTGAAAGGCTTGATCCGGCTGCGGTCGGTCCGTCCCCATGAAAAAGCGGTGATGAACCTTCCTGATTCCTTGATCGACGCGGCAAACATCGCATCATGGTCGAACATGTTGTTCATATCGTCCGGATCGACTGAAGACCGCGTGTTTAACTCCGTATCAAAGAAGTTTCTTGAGATATCGTCCTTTGGAAGATTTTCAAGGAAATATTTCGGCGAGGTTCGGTCGGGTTCTGCCATCACGCCGTCCATGACGATGACCTTTGCCTCCATCATCGTCAGGTTGTTTACGAGATCGGCCATAATGTTACGCGGCCAAGGCCATTGGCCGTATGTTTCGAGCGCGAGTTCGTCGATATCCACGATAATAACGGAATCGCCCGCAGGTCTAGGAGAGAGGCGGTTGAAGGTATCAAAAACATCGTGCTGCATACGCATACGGACGTGGTGGTCGGAAATACTAAAAACAGTCAGAAAAATAAGGAATACCAGCAGAAAAATGATATGGATCGTTTTCCAGCGGTCCTGTCCGATGTTGGAAAGCATGGCCCTGTCCTTAATTACATATGTGCGTTTTCGACCCTGTATGCGGGGTATTCTAGCGCTCGATCAACGCGCGGTCCATCGTCCGACGGAGCGGTTTAAGCAGATAATACATGATCGTGCGCCTGCCCGTCACCACATTCACCTCGGCCACCATGCCGGGCGTGATGGGCAAGGGACGAGACGCTTCGCCAAGATGGTTCTTCTCAGTTTTCACCTCGATCTCGAACATGATGTTACCGTCCTGATCGCTCGTGCTGTTGGCGGCGATGCGGGTGAGTTCGCCGTCCAGAGCGCCGTAAATCTGCGAATCGTAGGCCGTGATCTTGACCTTGACGCTCTGGCCTTTGTGAAGAAACGCGACGTCCGAGGGTTGGACACGGGCGATGATTTTCAGTTCATCGTCGACCGGAACGATTTCGACCAACTTCATCGCCGGCTCGATCACACCGCCGACGGTTTTCAAGCGAATGGCGTTCACAAGCCCATCGACGGGGGCACGGATTTCGGTACGGTCAACGCGGTCGCCAATGGATTTCAGGCTTTCATCAAGAGCAGCGACCTGCGTTTCGACTTCGCTGAGTTCCGAGAGCGCGTTCGAGCGGAATTTGTCGGTCTGGCTCTGGCGTTCATTTTTGACGGCGGCAAGATCGGCGTCCAGCCCTTCTTTTTCCTTCGAACGGGCGGCGATCTGGCCGTTGATGTCGGAGAGTTCCCGTTCGAGCCTGATCTGTTCGAGCTTGGGTACGGCGCGCTTGGCCACCATATCGCGCGTGATGGACAGTTCCTTGTTCAATCCTGAACGGCTTGAGGCCAAACGGTTGATTTCCGCCTTGACTTCTTCCAGGTCTGCGGCCGCCTTGTTGATGCGTTCATCGAGGATGGAATAGGACGTGGCCAATTCTTTCTGACGCGATTCAAAAAGCGCCTTTTCATTCGCCGCGACCTTCGGTGCCTTTTCAATTATCTCCTGCGAAGGCGTGAAGGCCGTTCCGTCCGCTTCGGCCCGCAAGCGGGCTTTCTTGGCGCGCAAGGCCAGAGAACGGGCCTCGGTCCCGCGTTCCTCCGAAGAAAACTGAACGTCGCTTATGCGCAGAAGGACCTGCCCCTTGGTTACGCGGTCTCCTTCGGAAACCAGAAGCTCCTGCAATATCCCCCCTTCGAGACTCTGGACGACCTGTATTTCGCGGGAGGGCACGACCTGCCCCTGCCCGCGCGCTATTTCCTCAATCCGGGCAAGGCTGGCCCAGATGATAAAGACAGTCACAAAGGCGGCCATCGCCCCGAGCAAGACAAGAGCCGGGCGGTAGGGTTTTTCCCGGATCGCGGATTCAAGCTCGTTCATGAAGGCGGATTCGCGGACGTTCATGTCAGGCCGACCCTCCCTGAACCTTTATCTTTCCGCTCTGAAGGGCGGCGATGACTTCGTCTCGCGGGCCGTCCATGACGACCGTTCCCTGATGCATCAGGATGAGACGATCGACCAGCGGCAACATCGACTGTTTATGCGTAATCATAATGAAGGTGCGTCCGTGCAAGTTGCCGCGCACATAGTCGCAGAATACGTTTTCCGCCTGCATGTCCATGGCGTTTGTCGGTTCGTCGCATAAAAGGATGCGCGGATTGGTGAGCATGGCGCGGGCGAGCGCCACGGCCTGCCTTTGTCCGCCTGAGAGGAACTGCCCCATTTCACCGACCGGAGCATCGTAACCCATCGGGTGATGCGAGACAAAATCGTGCACGCCTGTGATCTTGGCGATGCCCAAAACCTGTTCCTGCGTCGCCTGCGGGAAGCCGGCGGTGATGTTCTCCCGCACGCTGCCGCTGAAGAGGACAACGTCCTGCGCAATGCAGGCCATCGCACGGCGCAGGTCGGCCGGATCTATCTGGCGAACATCGGTGCCGTCGATACGGATCGTTCCCTCCTGCGGGTCATAGAGTTTCAGCATCAAGCGGGCGATGGTACTCTTCCCCGAACCGATGCGCCCTATTATCCCGACCCTTTCCCCGGGGCGGATTTCAAAAGACACGTTGTGGAGAACGGGGACAGGCGCGCCGGGATAAGCGAACGCGACCTTATCGAAGACGATATTCCCCTGCAGGTCAGGGCGGTGAAGGAAATTCCGGCTGACCGGGCGCTCGACCGGCTTTTGCATCAGGCCGTTGAGGGTATTCAGAGCGCCCTGCGCCTGATGGTAACGGGTCATGAGGTTCGCCAGCTGGCCGATGGGCGCGATCGCCCGACCCGCAAGAATGACGCTGGCTATGAGCGCTCCGACAGAAAGGCTGCCCTCCTGCACCATATACATGCCGATCAGGATCAGGACCACGGATGCGGATTGCTGCACGAGAAGCGCGATGTTCACGCCGAGGGCGGAAAGAAACCGGGACTCGCGGGCAGTGTCCGCGTTCTCTCCAACCTGATTTCCGTAGCGAACACGGAAACGGCCATCGGCGCCGATCGTCTTGATCGTCTCAAGCCCCTGAATGGTTTCAACAAGGAGACCGTGTCGGGTTTCGGCTGTCTGGGCCGAGCGGCGGACGGATTTTTTCAGTCGAAGCTGTATGAGGTAGCTGGCTGCGCCCACCAGAATCATCAGGGCGACAAGCATGTAGGCCAAAGGAGCGCCGATGCTCAATATGACCAGCAGGAAAATCAGGGTAAAAGGCAAATCCACGAAAGCGGTGATCGTGGCGGAGGTCACAAACTCGCGTACCGCGTCGAAATCCCTCAGCATGTTGGCAAAAGCCCCGCTGGAGGGAGGGCGCTCGGACAGGCGGATATTCAGGAGTTGGTCGTAGATGCGGCGCGCGGCGCGGATGTCGATCTTGCGTCCCGCGAAGTCGATCAGATAGCCCCGAAGCGTCCTGAAAAGAAAATCGAAGGCGAAAGCTGTCAGCGCCCCGATCCCCAAAACCCAGCCGGTTTCGATCGCGTTGTTGGGTAGAACGCGGTCATAGACGTTCATTACGAACAACGGGCTGGCCAGGGCGAGGATGTTAATAAAGACGGAGGCGAGGATCACGAAACCATAAATTCCTGAACATTCCCGAATCAGGCCCCAGAACCAGTGATTTCCGGCTGCGTCCTCCATTCCGCGTTCGGGCTTATGGAAGTCCGAGGCGGGGTGGCAGTAAATGGCGTAGCCCGTAAATCCCTTGTTCAGCTTTTCATGATCGACGGTTTTTACAGCCTGAGTTTCAGGAAGATATATCCGCGCGGCACGGCCCGTTTTGTCGCGTTCCAGAAGGATAACCGGGTGACCGCCCTTAAGAAAAATCAGGCAGGGAAGGACGGCTTCGGGGATGGCGTGCAGGTTTTTCTGGCGGACGATTGCGGCATTCAGCCCCAGATTCTCGGCAGCTTCGCAGAAAAGATTCGGACCCATCGGTTCGTCGTCCAGAGGCAGCCCGGCACGTACGGAGTCCGCGGAGCGGGCATGTCCGAAAAGCTTGAAGAAATGGACGAGACATTCGAGAAGCGGATCGACGTTCGCCCCAACCGGACCTTCTTCTCCAGAGCCGTCATCTGTATCCCCTGTTTCTTGAGCGGAATCGAATTGCAGCGCATGCTTTCCCTGCTTCCGGGGGGGAGTAATTCTTCCAGTTGTGCGTCTTCCGGTCATTGCGCGGCGCCAATCATCTTATTCTTCCCGGGACTGTCCGGCGGCAGGCTCCGTTTGCTCGGCTGATTGCGGCACGCTCTCCGCAGATTTTATGTCCATGCTTTCGTTTTGAGCCTTATCCTTCCTGGCGGCCTCCGCCTTTTCGCCGCTCATGAGTACGCGATCAAGGGTTCCCTGCGCCGCCTGCACAGCATATTCGGAAAGAAGGCCGCGGTAACGCGCATCCGAGAGTTCGATCCGCGCCTTGTAGAGCTGGCTTTCGGCGCGCATGAGATGGAGAAGGCCAACACGTGCGCTTTCAAACTGAAGTTTGTAGTTGGACAGCAGTTTTTCGTTCAGGGTCACCCGTTCAACGGCAAGATCGCGTTTTTGTGTAAAGGTTTTCAGGTCGGCATAGGCCTGCGTTACGGTTTTTTCAAGACTGCGGCGCAGTTCTTCAAGCTGCGCCTGTGCGCCCCGGTACTCCGCGCTGCTGCGTTCGACGGACGCCTCCTGCTCGCCGCCGGTCGCGAATATCCAGTTCATGCGCACGACCGCGCGCGCATCTTCGACTTCACCTCCGATTACGTCTTTCTTGTCGCTTCTCAAGTATGAGAGTTCGCCCGTTACGTCCGGAAAATAACCTGCTTTCTGCGCTTCCAAATCCATTTTTGCAGCTTTCGATTCCATCTCGGCTGCCTTAAGAGCCGGATGAGAAGAAATAACCGCCTGTATTTCGGCGCTGAGGTCCTGCGGAATTCGAACGCGCAGGGAAGCAGGGCGCACAAGGCTTTCGCCCGGCATGCGGCCCGTAACCTCCTTATAGTCGGCTTCAGCTATCTTCAGAGCGCTTTCATAATCGTTTACCAGGCCGTTCATGACTATCACGACGTCCTGCGCCTGCTGCGCCTCGCTTTCATCGGAGACGCCTTCTTCCACCATGGCCAGTATACGCTCGTGGTAGGAAACCATGCTGGCGCGTTGCTGCTTCAAATAATCCAGCGCGGCCCGGGAACGCATTACCTCAAGATAGGCGGAGGTAACGCGAAAGAGCAGACGTTCGCGGACATCCGCAATATTGCTTTCAAAGGAGCGGACACGCGCTTTTGCCGCTTCGATCCTGTTGCTTGTTTCATTTCCGTCAAAGATACTCTGGCGCAAGGCGACCATTCCTTCGCCGTAACCGGAATAGGCCGCCCCGCGGTCAACGCTCAGCCCCCGGCTCGTCGCATTGTCCTGATAGACCCGGCCCAGAGTCACCGAAGCCGATATTTCAGGGTAAACGCCGGATTCCTCCATATCCTGCTCATGCCGGGCCGCTTCGAACCGGGAGGCGGCAACGTCAAGGGTCGGGTTGTTTCCAAGCGCTTCTTCCACCGCTTCCATCAAGGTCTCGGCACGAACAGGGGCGCCCCATACAAGGAAAGCCGCACACAAAGTAAAAAATGATCTGTATTTACAGAGCGGGTTCATAGACGCATCAAACTCAAGAACAAATTCAGACTGGAACGCAGGAGAAATAATTAAGACATAGAAAGAGGAGGCTTTGGGAAAAGCCTGATATATATACAGGTTAGTTTAGATTTTCCTCACTTTCAAGATTACGACAAGTTTATCCCGATTTATTTGTATCACGCCTCTTCACAAAGTGCGGAAGATGGGGCATCCTCAGTTTCGATATCATGCATTCATGCCCTATTTTCGGGCTATAAACGGCAAGGAGCTTATCGTGGGTCTGACTGTCTTTATCCCTAAGGAAAGCGCGGCGCATGAGCAACGCGTTTCGGCTTCGCCCGAGACGGTCAAGAAACTGACCGCTCTGGGCTGTTCCCTGAGCGTCGAGTCGGGCGCAGGCGAAGGTTCCAGCTACACGGACGAAGCTTTCAAGGACGCCGGTGCGAAAATCGTCAAATCCGATGAGGGTTTTTCCAAGGCCGATATCGTTCTGGCCGTACAGTGCCCCAAGGACTTGTCCGTTATGAAAAAGGGGGCGCTGCTTGTCGCCATGCTTGCGCCCTATGCAAACAAGGATGTCGTCAAAGACTGCTCAAAGGCCGGGATTACCGCTTTTGCCATGGAGATGGTACCGCGGATCAGCCGGGCGCAGAACATGGACGTTTTGTCCTCCCAGTCCAATCTTGCCGGTTACAAGGCGGTTCTGGATGCCGCCGCACATTATACACGGGCGTTCCCGATGATGATGACGGCGGCGGGAACGGTTCCGCCCGCGAAGGTTTTCATCATGGGCGCCGGGGTTGCGGGCTTGCAGGCGATCGCGACAGCAAAAAGACTGGGGGCCGTGGTTTCCGCGACCGATGTGCGTCCCGCCGTGAAAGAACAGGTTGAATCTCTGGGCGGAACATTTGTTGCCGTCATGGACGACGAGTTCAAGCAGGCGGAGACTTCCGGCGGATACGCGAAAGAAATGTCCGAGGATTACAAAAAAAAGCAGGCCGCGCTGATCGAACAGCATATCGCCAAGCAGGATATCGTGATTACTACGGCCCTTATTCCCGGCCGGCCCGCTCCGAAACTTGTGACGAAAAAAATGGTCGAAAGCATGCGGCCGGGTTCGGTCATCGTCGATCTGGCGGTGGAGACCGGCGGGAACTGCGATTCTTCCAAGGAAGGCGAGGTCGTTTCGATCAAGGGCGTGACCATCGTCGGCCATCTGAACGTGCCGAGCCGTCTGGCAGCGGATTCCTCCGCGCTCTACGCACGCAACCTTCTGAACCTTCTGTCGCTGATTATCGACAAGGAGAAAAAAGAGCTGGCGATCGACTGGGAAGATGAAATCATCAAGGGCGTGGCCCTGACCCGCGAGGGCAAGCCGGTGCACCCGAATTTCGGCGGGGAAGCCCCCAAAGCCAAGCCGGAGGAAAAAGCCGAAGAGCCGAAAGAGGAAGCCAAGCCTGAAAAAGAAAAAGACGCGAAGAGCGATAAAGCCGACAGCGAGAAAAAAACCAAAAGCAGCCCGTCAAAGAAAAAGAGCAAAGATAAAGAGAGCGCTACAAAAGACAGCTCCGGCACAGCGAAAAAAGCGGCAGGCGAAGGCTAGGGAACAACCGGATACACAGGAGACCGAACATGGAACAGGCTCATTCAGTACAGGAAAACGCAGCCGATATCTTAAGCCAGATGCAGGATCTTTACGATAAAATCGCGGCTCTGGCCATTCAGTCTGGAGATTTGGCGGCGCAAGGCGTACACGGCGGTGAGCCTTTCCTCGTGACCGGACTGACTGTCTTCGTTCTGGCCTGTTTCGTCGGGTATCATGTCGTCTGGCGGGTTACGCCGGCTCTGCACTCCCCGCTTATGGCAATCACGAACGCTATTTCTTCGGTTATTATCGTCGGCGCGTTGCTGGCCGTGGGGCCGATGGACGGTGCCGGGTTTTCCAAGTTCATGGGATTTCTGGCGGTAATTCTCGCCTCGGTTAACATTTTCGGCGGGTTTATCATTACGCAGCGTATGCTTCACATGTTTCAGAAAAAGACCTGAACGGCCATTTGGTCATGGCTGAAGGCGCCGTTATCTCCGACCTGCATCTTTTCGCCCGACGCACCGATACCGAGCGCATTACCAAAACACTTCTGGCCCTTCCCGAGGATATTGGAACGCTTGTCCTGAACGGGGATATCCTTGATTTCCGGTGGTCCCTTTACCACAGCGAGACCGATACGATTGCCGCCGGCGTGGGGTGGATCGAGGAACTCATGATCGAACGGCCCGGCCTCAGCCTTTGTTATATCATGGGCAATCATGATTGCTCCGTGGCGTGGGGCGAAGCTCTGGAGGGTTTGCGTTCCGAGCGGTTTTCCTGGTCTCCCACCCATATCCGGCTGGGTTCGAACCTATTTTTGCACGGTGACCTGATCGGGCGTGGAAAAAATCCTTTTTACAGGGCTCTCAAGGATACGCATAAACGGTTTGCGACGATTGCCGCGCTGGACCACGCGTATGATATGCTGACCCATATGAGAGTGCATACCGGGGCCAGCTTGCTGCACGGGCCGAAGTTAAGTGCGCCCAGAATCGAAAAAGCCCTCCGGCGGCATGAGCCAGATATTTTTGAGGGGCTGGAGGATATCTATTTCGGGCACACGCATACCGCTTATTCCGACCATACGTACAAAGGCGTACGCTTTCATAATACCGGAGCCGCGATCCGGCACGTACCCTTGCAGGCCCTGAGGTTCAAACATGAGTGATATGAACAAGAACTCTGAAAAGGAGGAAAAAGGCGATTGCTACGCTGAGGGCGAACGCAAGTTCATGGATTGGAATCAGAGTCTGCGCGGGCGAGTGCTGCACTCTTTCCTTGAGGGGCTGGACGATCACGGCGTTACGCCCAATACCGTGACCGTGTTTTCCATGCTTTCCGGGCTAATGGCCGCACTCTTCCTTCCTTTCATAAAGATCATGGGGCTTATCTTTCTTTTGCTTCACGTCGTGCTCGACGGGATTGACGGACCGTTGGCGCGTTACGGGGGTAAAGCCTCGCGGCGCGGATCGTTTACCGATACAGCAAGTGATCAGGTCGTGCTGTTTGCAGTAATGCTGGCGCTGGTTTACATGGAGTCCGCCAATTCCATAAACGCCATGATCTTCGTGTTTTCCTATACGGTTGTCGTCGGGTTCGCCATCGTGCGCAACTGGCTGAACATTCCTTATAGCTGGCTGGTCCGCCCCCGCTTTTTCATTTACGCATGGATTCCGGTTTCTTTCTGGTTTGCGCCGCCGTGGACTCTGGACTTTTTGCTCGGGTTGTGTAACGTGTTGCTTGTTGCCAAGGTCGTAACAGGATTTTTGAAAATTCGGGCGAAGATGTAATTTTCCCCCTAATCTGTTGCTGGTTATATTGCCGTTATCATAATTATAAGGATCGTTTTCCATGGTGATATCCTCCCTCGCTTATCTAGTCGCCTCGATCTGTTTTATCCTCGCGCTGAGGGGGCTTTCGCACCCGGAGACAGCGCGGCGCGGACTGCAATACGGCATGGGCGGGATGGCTCTGGCAATCATCACCACCCTGCTCTCCCCGGATGTAAACACCTACATACTTATTGTTATCGGGATTGCGATCGGCGGTGCGATCGGCACCACGATCGCCAAGAAGATCGCGATGACGGACCTGCCGCAGCTCATGGCGGCGTTTCACTCCCTGGTCGGGCTGGCGGCGGTGTGCGTGGCGGCGGCGGCTTATTACAACCCGGAAGCGTACGGCATCGGCACCTCAGAAAATATCCATCTTTCCAGCCTGATTGAAATGTCGCTGGGCGCGGCGATCGGGGCAATCACCTTTACCGGGTCGATCATCGCCTGGGGCAAGCTCCAGGGCACGATTTCAGGCAAGCCCGTGGTCTTTGACGGGCAGCACAAGCTAAACGCCGCTCTGGGAGCCATTCTGGTTCTTCTGATCGTGTTGCTTTGCCTGACGGGGGGCAGTTTTTATTTCTGGATGATCATCATTCTTTCGCTGGGCCTTGGAATCCTCATGATTATTCCGATCGGCGGGGCGGACATGCCGGTGATCGTCTCCATGCTGAATTCCTATTCCGGCTGGGCGGCGGCGGGTATCGGCTTTACGCTGCACAACAACCTGCTGATTATCACGGGGGCTCTGGTCGGCGCGTCGGGGGCGATCCTTTCGTACATCATGTGCAAGGGGATGAACCGCTCTTTCTTTAACGTCATTCTCGGCGGGTTCGGCGGAGAACAGGCCGCGGGCGCCGGCGCAGCACACGGGGACCGGAACGCCAAGATCGGCGCGGCGGACGATGCGGCCTATATCATGAAGAACGCAGCGCGCGTGATTATCGTACCCGGTTACGGGATGGCGGTGGCGCAAGCGCAGCACGCGCTGCGGGAGATGGGCGATATTCTCAAGAAGGAAGGCGTGGACGTCAAATACGCGATCCATCCGGTGGCGGGGCGTATGCCGGGGCATATGAACGTGCTGCTGGCCGAGGCGAACGTGCCTTACGACGAGGTATTCGAGATGGAGGATATCAACCGCGATTTCGCGCAGGCGGATGTGGCTTACGTCATCGGCGCGAACGATATTACCAATCCGTCGGCAAAGACCGATTCATCCTCTCCGATATACGGGATGCCGGTTCTGGACGTCGAGAAATCCAAAACCGTTCTGTTCGTCAAGCGCTCCATGGGTTCGGGTTATGCCGGGATCGACAACCCGCTGTTTTTTGCCGATAACACGCTGATGCTGCTGGGCGACGCGAAAAAGATGACGGAAGAGATTATCAAAGCCCTAGAACACTGATTTCCATATTACTCTTTTTTGGTCTTTGCCCTTGTCATTCTGTCTTTTTAGGTTTTTTAA
Source organism: Rhodospirillales bacterium (assembly GCA_020638365.1). GTDB lineage: Bacteria > Pseudomonadota > Alphaproteobacteria > Micavibrionales > Micavibrionaceae > JAGNKE01. The sequence goes on from JACKIQ010000001.1 coordinate 271,628, forward strand.
AACTTTTCTGGCATGATTTTAGCTGGAAAACACTAATATTGAGCATATGACAAAGGCCCATACATCCGGCATGCCCGTTGTCCCCGAACTGGAGGAGCGTTTTCGCGAGCCTCCGGGGTGGCGCTGGCACGGCTTTACACGGAACGGACGCACTCTAAGGTTTGGCTCGGTTTTTCCGAAGGACAGCATTCCCGACGCTGTGGTTGTCTGTTTCCCCGGTCTGGGCGAGTTCGCGGAAAAATACTTCGAAACCGCCAGAAGCATGCTGGACTCCAACATGGCGTTCTGGGTCATGGACTGGTACGGGCAAGGGGCTTCGGGGCGTTACCTGCCCCATGATCCTGAAAAGCGGCACGGCGGACCTTTTTCCGAAGATGTCGCCGACATGCATTATTTCATCCTTGAATACATCAAGCATTCGAGCGTCCATCCCGACCGGGGCCGGATTCCGATGGCCCTGCTCGCGCATTCGATGGGCGCCAATATCGGCCTGAAATTTTTGACACAATATCCGGGGCTTTTTGAGTGTGCCGCCTTTACTGCGCCACTCATCGGGGTCAAGGCGCTGGCCGGCGTGCCGGGGCCGCTGGCTGGACTGGCGACAAACCTGTGCGGGGCGCTTATGGGAAAAAGTTATCTTCCCGGCGGCCAAGGCTGGTGCGTCGAGCGTCACAGGCCTGACGGCCCCAAACGCCTGTCCGCGGATCCGGTGCGCGGGGCGGTGCATAATCTGTGGTGCGAGGCAAACCCGCAGCTTAAAATCGGGGACGCGACCTACGGATGGCTGAAACACGCCCAGAAATCCTGCGCTTTCCTGCAATCAAGCGCAGGGTGCGCGACGATCGAAACGCCCTGTTTCTTCGGGCTGGCGGAAAACGAGCATCTTGTCGATAACGCGCTGGCTCGCAAGGTTATACACAATATGAAAAATGCCCAGTTCGTCGATATTCCGTGGGGACACCATGAAATCCTCATGGATGTGGACGAGGTGCGCCAGGTTTTCTTGGACGGGTTTATGAAACTGGTGAAAGTCTCTATTCTTGATCGTCCCGAGACCTTGAAACCTTTTTGATATCAGTGCAGAATAACCGCGAAAAAGGGGAGAATCACTTATGGACATGGACAGACAGCAGATACGTTTGAGCGACCGGATCTTATCCGCTCTTGAGCTAGCGCTTGAACAGGAGGACGTAAAAATTTCCGAACTGCTGACGCGTGCGCTAGAGCAAGCCATGACCCGGAACACGGGCGGCGGCGAGTTCGTGGAGCGCCGCGATTATCCCCCTGAAATCGAACAGGCGATGAACCGCCTTTACGAGTTGCGCGACAAGGAAAAAGCGATTTAGCTTTTTTATTCATTACTGTCTATATGGATCCCCGCGTGCGCGGGGATGCTTTTTTGGGGGATCAGGCGGCGCCTATCAGGGCGAGCCATTCGTCCTCGGTCAGGATTGTGACGCCGAGTTCCTGCGCCTTTTTGAGTTTCGATCCGGCGTCCTCGCCCGCGATCACATAATCGGTTTTCTTTGAGACGGAACCCGCGACCTTTGCGCCCAAGCGTTCGGCCCCGGCCTTGGCTTCCGCGCGGGTGAGATTCGTGAGCGTTCCGGTGAAGACGACGGTTTTACCCGCGACGGCGCTGTCACCCAGTTTGGGCGCTTCGTAAGGTTCTATGGTGAGCAGTGATTCCAGACGATCCAGTTGTTCAAGGTTATGATCCTCAGCGAAAAACCCGATGAGATCGTCCGCGACGCTGGGGCCGATATCCTCAATCGCAAGCAAATCGGCACGGGCTTCGCCGTTTTCATCCTGCGCGGCGATCATTGCGGTCCTGAGGTTTTCGAGCGTGCCGTAAACGGAAGCGAGTTTTTTAGCAGTCGCCTCCCCGATCTGGCGGATGCCGAGCGCGTAGATAAAGCGGTTGAGCGGGATCGTGCGGCGGGAATTGATGGCGGCGAACAGATTTTTTTCCGAAAGGTCGCCCCAGCCTTCCTTCGCGCGGATGGGAGTGAAGCTATTTTGATTGCGTTCTTCGAGGGTAAAGATATCGGCGGGGGAGCGGATCAGCTTCTCCTCCCAGAATTGCTCGATGATCTTGCTGCCCAGCCCTTCGATATCGAAGGCGAGGCGCGAGACGAAATGTTTCAGGCGTTCGACGGCCTGCGCGGGGCAGATCAGGCCGCCGGTGCAGCGGCGCACGGCTTCCCCCTCCTCCCGGATGGCGTGCGAGCCACAGACGGGGCACAGTTCGGGGTATGTGTATTCCTTGCTGCCGTTTTCGCGTTTTTCTGTAAGGACTTTGACGACCTGCGGGATCACGTCGCCTGCACGCTGGATCACCACGTAATCCCCGACGCGGATGTCCTTGCGCTTGATTTCGTCTTCGTTATGGAGCGTGGCGTTGGAGACGACGACTCCGCCCACGGTGATCGGTTCGAGCCGCGCGACAGGCGTTAAAGCGCCTGTCCGTCCGACCTGTATGTCGATGGCGTTGAGCTTCGTGACGGCCTGCTCTGCCGGGAATTTGTGCGCGGTCGCCCAGCGCGGGGAGCGGGAGACGAAGCCGAGGCGTTCCTGCCAGTCCAGCCTGTTCACCTTATAGACCACTCCGTCGATTTCGTAATTGAGGTCAGCGCGTTTTTGCAGAATATTTTCATGAAAAGCCATGATCTCGGCGGTGTTTTTACAAAGTTTATAGGGCGTTTCGGGGACGCCCCATTGCGCCAGTTTTTTTCTTATTTCTTCCTGCGAGGTCGCGAATTTTTCACTGACCTCGCCGAGCGCGTAGCCGAAGAAATGCAGCGGGCGGCCTGCTGTTTTGGTGGCATCCAACTGGCGCACGCTGCCCGCCGCCGCGTTGCGGGGGTTGGCGAAAGGTTTTTTGGTTATCTCTGCCTGCTCCGCGTTCCATTCCATGAATTTCTTGCGGTCCATGTAGATTTCGCCGCGCAATTCCAGCACATCCGGTGCGCCGGGTTTAAGCGTGTGCGGCACGTCGGGAATTGTTCTGACGTTGGCGGTGATGTCCTCGCCCTCCGCGCCGTCGCCGCGCGTGGCGGCCTGCAGCAGCTTACCATGCTCGTAACGTAAGGAGCAGGACAGACCGTCGATTTTCGGTTCGGCGACGATTTCAATCTGCTCGCTTTCCGGCAGGCCGAGGAAGCGGCGGATTTTATCGAGGAATCCTTCGACCTCCTCCTCGCTGAAGACGTTGGAGAGGGAGAGCATCGGCACGGCATGGCGGACTTTCTTAAAGCCGGATGAAGGCGCGGCGCCGACCGTCTGGGTCGGGCTGTCGGGCGTGATGAGGTCGGGATATTTTGCCTCCAACTCCTCCAGATCTTTTCTGAGCGCGTCATATTCGGCATCGGAAATTTTCGGCGCGTCATGCATGTAATATGCCGCGTCATGCTCGCGGATTTCCTTTACAAGCTTGGCGTGGCGGGCACGGGAGTCTTCTAAAGAAATCTCAGAGGGTAAATGATTTTGCATCTACAATACTCAATAACGAACGCCTGTCGCTGGGCGGCAGCTTCGGATAAAAACGCCTTAAATTCATCAAAAAACTCTTCAAGCCATTCCAACTCAGAATCATCTTCGGGATCGAAAGCTCCTACAAAGTAAATGTCTAAAGCCTTCATTTTTTCATAGTCACATCCTGAGATAAGATACTGAAAATCAAGTTTTGATACGTATTCGTTGAACGCCTTAACTTCTTCAGAGTCCAAGTATCTTGCCGGACCATAGCCTACATCTATATCTCCAATTGCTCGTTCTGTAAGCAAGCTGGACTGGGGTCTACGAGTATCGTCATCAGTCCCAGCCAAAAGAAAATGGAATACATGCCACATTTTATCAAAATCCATGCAGGTTTCTTCTGCTTCTTTCATCCACTCCTCTTGCTGATAGACCTCAACAGGGGCTGTTTTTTTTAGTCCTACATTTACAAGCAGTTTATCCAGCCAAGATTTGGGGGGCTCTTCCTCATAGCTCATGCCCACAAAAGCAGACATTTTTTTTGGATTTTTTAGAAGGTCATCCAATTTATCCTGCGGAATTCTTTTTATTACTAAACACACACCCATGATTATTCCTCCATTATAAAGCGGCCCTGGTCGTCGATCAGCGTGAAGGGGTTGTGGGCGACTTCCCACAAATGGCCATCAGGGTCGGCGAAGTAGCTGTGGTAGCCGCCCCAGAAGACGTCTTGCGGTTCCTTGAGGATTTTTGCCCCTGCCTTGCGCGCCTGTTCGATGGTTTCGTGGACCTCTTCCTTTGTATTGACATTATAGGCCAGCGTGATGCCCGAAAACTGATCTTTTTTATCCGGTGAGACGCCCGCATCCTGCGCCAGAAGGTCGCGCGGGTAAAGGGCCACCACCATGCCGCCGCACTGGAAAAATACAATATCGTCGCCGTGTTCATGCTGTACCGGTTTCCAGCCCAGCGCCTTATAGAAGGCACGAGATTTGGGAATATCCTCTACACCCAGAGTGACGATGCTAACGCGTTGTTTCATATTCAAACCACTATTTTTTCGCCGTGTTTGGCGATCATACGATCAATTTCGGCCAGCGCATAGGCCCCGAACGCTTTCTGGTTTTCGATGCTCTCGGGGTTGTCTTCCTCCAGATCGCCGATGACGATGATATTCTCATCATTCAGCATGTTGGCAGGTTCAGTGTAGTTGAAACTGCCGATCACCGTGACCTGTCCGTCGATGACCATCAGCTTATGGTGAAGCTTGCCGAGATCGGTTCCGTTTTTGCGGGCAAGGAAAAAGTCCACGCCGTTTTCGGCCAGCGGGCGGCTGGCGGCCCAATCCTGATTGCCCTGCCCTGCATCAGCGATGCCGCGAATGGGCATGCCGCCTTTGGCCAGCGCGATCATTGTGTCGTCGATACCGGAAGATTGCGAAAAGGTGAAGATCGCAAAATCTATGCGCTCCCGCCCTTTGAGCATTTGTTTCATAATCTCCATCTCCGGCATGTGGTCGGGCGCGAAGATGGTTTTCATACTGATTTTTGAAACGCGCGGCATTTTGGGCTTCGGGTCGTGGCGCTGGCGCATTGCACCGAAGGTTCCGCTCCAGATTTCCTCAAACTCCAGCGCGTATTCACCGGCCACGCTTTTGCCCTTGATGGTGACAATGTGATTCAGGTTTTTGTGGGTTCCCGTTTGCGTGAAATTTGTCGAGCCTGTGAGCAGCGCGGCGCGGGTTCCCTCCAGATCGCGCACCATGAATTTCTGGTGAAAAATCTTGGGGTTGTAGTCGGTGCGAACATCGATCCCAGCGCGCCAGAGAATCGCAATCAGGAAGCGGTTGGATTCGTTCTTTTCTTCCTGTGTTATATCGAACGGGTCCTGCACCGCACGGGCGGCGATCAGGTAATCGCCTTCCAGCACCATGCGGATTTTTACGCCACGCTGTTTGGCGCGGACAAGAGCGCGAGCGATTTCCTCGGATTCCAGTTCCTGCACGGCGACGTCAAGCGTTTCCTTGGCCTCATCGATAAATTCAACGATCGTTTCTTCGAGATTATCGGGTGCGCCAAGCGTGTGCGGCCCCATGAAGAATTTCAGGCTTCCAAGATCGAGGGGCATAGCAGAGTCTCCGTTGCGATTCCGTTTCAAGGAAGACTAACAAATAATAGTTGCAGGGTTGAGGATTATTCGGTGCCTGTCCGCAACAGACTTTCTGCGGCGGCGCGGGCTTCGGGCGTGATGGTGGAGCCGGAGAGCATGCGGGCAATTTCCTCCGCTCTTTCCACCCTTGATTCGAGAGGTGTTATGGTGGTTGTTACCCAATCATCCCCGGTTTTTTCCACAACCCAGTGATGGGAGGCGCGGGCAGCGATCTGCGGCGCGTGGGTGACAACGAGGACCTGTTTTTCCCTTGCCAGTCTTGCGAGGCGTTCGCCCACCGCGTCGGCGGTACCGCCGCCGATGCCGGTATCGACCTCATCAAAGATAAAGCTGTGCGTGCTGCCGGCCTGCGCGCTGACGACTTTCAGGGCCAGCATGAAGCGCGACATTTCTCCGCCGGATGCGATTTTGTGCAGCGGACCGGGCGGCGTGCCGGGGTTGGTGGCAACCAGAAATGTCACGCGATCCGTGCCATGCGGTCCCCATTCGGATTCGTGAAGCTTTTCGATTTGCGTGACGAAGCGGGCTTTTTCGAGCTTGAGTGGGGCGAGTTCGCCTTTCACGAGTTGATCGAGCCTGATCGCGGCCTTTTCGCGGATGGAAGAGGCCCGCGCAGCCTTTTCTATGTAGGTCTTGCGGGCGGCTTGCACCTTTTTCTCCTGTGCCTCCAGCCCTTCGGAGCCATCGGCGATCAGCGCGAGTTTGCGGGCGATATCTTCGCGGATCTGCGGCAGATCATCAGGCAGAGCATTATGTTTTCGCGCCTGCGCCCGGAGCGCATGCAAGCGTTCGTCGATGGTGGCGAGATCGTGGTCGGCGTCCTGTAATTCTTCAGACGTATCGCGGATAACTGTGATCGCGTCCTGAATTTCCGAGACGGCGCGATCAAGCGCATCGCGGGCGGCCTGTACTTCCGAGCCGGCGCGGTCGGAGACACGATCCAACAGCGACCATGCGCGGCGGACGGGGTCTTCCTCTGCATTCAAAAGCTGGTAAGCGGCGTTTAGACATTCCAAAACTTGCTCACGGTGCATGAGCCGTTCGCGGAGCATGCCGAGCGTTCCCTCCTCGCCCGTGCGCGGTTCGAGCGCGTCGAGATCGTCCAAGGCTGTTTTGAGGAACTGTTCTTCCGTTTTCGCCTTGGCAACGAGAGATTTTATTTCTTCCAGCGCGTTTTTTTCATTCTGCCACGCTTGCCATGCGCTTTGCGTGTCGGTGTTCAGCCCTGCATATTCATCCAACATAGAGCGGTGGGTTTGCGGGTTGAGAAGACCGTGATTATCAAACTGGCCGTGGATTTCTACCAAGGTCTGGCCGACCGTGCGCAGTAAATTCATACTTACGGGCTGGTCATTAATAAAAGCGCGGGATTTGCCGCCTGTCGTTACTACGCGGCGCAGGATCAGCTCTCCGCTTTCAGGTCCTATTCCTGCCTCTTCGAGAATTTTCTGGGCCTGATGGGAGGGTTCAATATCAAAAACGGCTGTGACGGCGGCTTGTTCGGCTCCCCTGCGGATCAGGCCCGTTTCGGCGCGTGCGCCCAAGGCCAGACCCAGCGAATCAAGAAGGATAGACTTCCCCGCCCCGGTTTCGCCCGTCAGAGCGCAAAGGCCGGGCTGGAAGGCGACTTCCAGCTTTTCAATCAGGACAACATCTTCGATGCGCAGATGCGTGAGCATCATTCATCATCAATCGGGTTTGAGGAGCGAGTCAACCGTTCGCGCGACGATGCCTCGATCATCCTGCATCTTTTTGCGCAATTCCGGGTTCATTAACTCGTACGTCCGTTCGTACCATGAGTTTCCGGGGTAGTTATGACCCAAGACCATCGCAACTTGCAGGGCTTCATGCTCCAGCCCCAGTGTCAGGTAGGATTCGACAAGGCGGTGCAAGGCTTCGGGGACGTGGGTCGTCGTCTGAAAATGCATGATGACGGTCCGGAAACGGTTGATCGCCGCATTGATGTGACCGCGGTTAAGGTAGTAGCGGCCGACCTCCATCTCCTTGCCGGCGAGGTGGTCAAGGACAAGGTCGCGCTTGAGTTCGGCGTCCCGGCTATGTTCACTGTCCGGAAAACGGGAGGTCAGAGCGTTGAACGCCTTGAGCGCCTTGACCGTCATATCCTGATCCCGGCGAACATCGGAAATCTGCTCGTAATAGGACATGGCCTTCAGGTAGTAGGCGTAATCGACGTCGGGCGCACCGGGGTGAAGATCAATGTAGCGGTCGAGCGCGACAATGGCCTCGTCATAACGCTGGTCAAGATACGAGGAATAAGCCGCCATGAGCTGGGCCCGGGAGGACAGCGCGGAATACGGGTGCTGGCGCTCGACCTCGTCGAAATACTTGGTGGCGTTCTTGTAGTCCTCCTCCTCCATCGCCTTGGCCGCTTTCTGATAAAGCGTTTCGGCGGGCGCGGGTTCTTCCTGCTTGTTCTTATCTTTTGAGGCACAGGCCGTCAAAAGGCAGAGAGACAGCGCGAACAGGAGGAATTTTCTGCTTTTCATTGAAGGCTCCGGTGATCCCAGTTTTGTTTGTTCTACTATGCACAAATGCGTGAACGGGACAAGGGGAGGAGTCACCTTGGAGAGAGTGTTCATACAAATCCATTTTAATGCTTGAAGTTGGACGTTATAGTGGAGCTTATTTGTTTTAGGGTCTTTAACATTATGAATACGAATAAATTCACTTATATATCCTGTTATCTGGTGGGCCGTATATTTTTCCTTACCTTTTTGATCATTCCAAATTTAGCCTTTGCGGAGTGCGATCATGGTTTCCACTTGGAGGGCGTTATCTCCGTTAAAGATTGCGATCCAGCTGTGGATGAATGTATTAACGGAATCCAGGCCATTTATGAATATGGAAAGAAACTGGACGACGGCGGCGATAAGATTCTCACTGTTTCAATTATGTCTAGTCCTTGGAGATTTTATGGTCCTGATATGCGGATTATTCGCCCGAAGGAGCTGGCTGAAAATCTTAAGCCAGCCTTGGATGACAAAGTAAAAAGTATTCTTGTTTATGCCTCTTGGACCGAGAATATACCTCATGGCAGGACAACAACCCTTGCGCGGGAGTTGTCAGAGTCACTCGACGGTTTTCCGGTAAAGGGAATTGATGGTTTTTTATGGGCTAAAGATAACGGGGATTATTATTCTACCAAACAGGCTTTTACTGTAGGCGGCGGATTTCCTTATAGACACAGGTCCGGTGACGATTTGATGATCGCAATCCCTTATGGTTCGTACATTCATGCGCAGGATTTTTTTGTGAAGGAAAGGGACGCTAAGGCCTTACGGTATGCTGCCGTTGGCTGGGATGTTTTTATTCTTTGCCCCGATATAGCACTTCAAACTTTTGAAGCGGCTGCAGCTTTGTCGGATTCGATATCTGCATACAATGCGGCTGTTATCCGGCTTGAGCGTGGGCAAAAAGGTGACTTTGATGCCGCATCAAAACTTCTTAACCAAGCTTCAGACTTAGGGGATGACAAGGCAAAAGCCTTGCTGCTTGAGATAACTTCCAAAAAATAATGATTTTATGTCAGGCGACCAGAAGGGATTCGCTGCCTGCGGGGGTGCGGGAAGCGCCGGTCTGCTCCGCGGGGATGGTCATATCCGTGATGGTCCAGTTCTCGCGGGAGGAGAAGAGCTCGTGCAGGATTCTGTTATTCAGGGCATGCCCGGCCTTAACGCCATAATAGGCGCCCAGAATTGGACCGCCGGCAAGGTAGAGATCGCCGATCGCATCGAGAAGCTTGTGCCGGATAAATTCGTCGGCAAAACGCAGGCCGCCGGGGTTCATAACCTTATCATCGCCCAGAACGATCGCGTTATCCATGGAGCCGCCCAAGGCCAGCCCCTGTGTGCGGAGATAATTAACCTCGTGCAGGAAACCGAAGGTCCGGGCCTGTGCGATGTCATGGCGGAAATTACCGTTGAGCAGGCTTGTGCTGAAGGTCTGACGGCCGATTTCGGCATGGTCGAATTCGATTTCGCCGCTGTAGATGCTCATGGGCGCGGGTTTGAGGCTTACACGCTTGCCGTCCTGTTCAAGGCTCACTTCCCTGAGGACGCGAATCGCGCGGCGCGGTGCGGACAGCGTTTTAATGCCGATGGAATCAATCGCTTCCACGAAGGGCATCGCGCTGCCGTCCATTACGGGCACTTCGGGGCCGTCTATTTCGATGGTGACGTTATCGATTCCGCAACCGCAGAGGGCGGACATCAGATGTTCGATGGTTCCTACGGACGCGCCGTCCGTGTTGCCGACGACCGTGCACAGGCGGGTGTCGACGACATGATCCCAACGGGCAGGAATAACGCGATCATCCTTTACATCCGTGCGGATAAAGACAATTCCTGTGTCCGCTTCCGCCGGTCGCAAGGTCATGTGCGTGTAGCGACCGGAATGAAGACCGATCCCGTTAATCGTTACAGGTTTGCAGATCGTTTTTTGAGCGTATCCCGTCATCGTGTCCGTAATGTTTTCGTGAAATTTCCGTGATTGTTACCGTGTTCATACGGCTTTAAGACTGGCCTTAGTTTATCGTCTACGTTGCGGCGCATCAAATCACGGATTGTAACGCAATGTTACATACATTTTCCTTTTAAATCAGCGCGTTAAAAAAGGGAACGTAGTTACGCTCCCCTTTTCGGCATTTTCACTTCCCTTTGGTCTCAGTTTGCCTGGCGCCGCAGGAATGTCGGGATGTCGAGCTCATCATCAATCTGTGAACCCGGTTTTTTCGTCGGCGCACTGATGTTCAAACTTCCCTGCGAAGGATCGGAGGAGACCTCGGGCGCCCTTGTCCCCTTGCCCGCCATCTTCGGTCCTGGCTCTTCTTCCCGGAAGCTTTCGAAGGTCTGCTGGACCGTGCCGGTGATCCGTTCGAACAAAGACGGCGAACGACGGGCCTTTCCTGCCTGCACTCTTTCTGCGGCTGCTACGCCAGACGATGTTTCCGTTTCGGACTTGCCGCTTCCTGCGATATGAGCGCCGTGGAAGCTTGAGATGTGCGAACCGGCCGGACCTTCTATACCCGCATGACCCACTTCCATCGGCCGAGGCGGGATAAAGGATCCGCCTACCGTCGAACCGCGAAGCATCGACCCTGTACCGGTCGCGTACAGAGGCTGCTGCTCGCTTTCATCCTGATTTTGCGGAGGCAGCGCGGGAGATGCCAGACTTTCGTCCTGATACTGTTCCATGCCTTCCCCTTCCTGCTGCACCTCACCTCTTGCTTCGTAGGGTCTGCGCACGGCAATCGAAGACGGAGCTTTCAAGGAACGCACAGCTTCCTTGCCTGTCAATGCGCTGATAGCAGTTTCCCGGCGGGAGGGGTTCTGCGCGGCGGCCGATGATTCCGCCTTTGGCTGGGCCCGGTCAAGCGGCGCTGCGGCTCCCTGTTCGGGCAGCTTTCCTCCCCCCTTCCCGGTTCCCCCGAAGATCTTACCCTTGCGGGCTTCGCGGTCGATCCCGGTCGCCACGATGGAAACGCGCATCGTGCCTTCCATGCCTTCATCGAAGGTCGCACCGAAGATAATGTTCGCACCCGGATCAACCTCATCGCGTACACGGTTACAGGCCTCATCAGCCTCGAAAAGGGTCATATCGTAACCACCGGTGACATTGATGATAACGCCATGCGCACCCTTCATTGAAATTTCGTCCAGAAGCGGGTTGTTGATTGCCGCCTCGGCAGCCTGGATCGCACGTTTTTCACCGGTCGCCTCGCCCGTTCCCATCATCGCCTTGCCCATTTGCAGCATCGCGGTGCGGATGTCGGCGAAATCAAGGTTGACCAATCCGGGACGAACCATCAGGTCCGTGACGCCGCGTACGCCGGATTGCAGGACTGAGTCGGCCATACGGAACGCTTCTGCGAACGTTGTTTTTTCATTGGCAATGCGGAAGAGGTTCTGGTTAGGAATCACGATCAAGGTGTCAACATAACCCTGCATTTCCTCAATTCCGCGCTCGGCCTGATCCATCCTGTGGACCCCCTCGAAGTGGAAAGGTTTAGTGACCACACCCACAGTCAATATCCCCTGCTGGCGGCATGCCTTGGCGATAACGGGAGCCGCGCCGGTTCCCGTGCCACCGCCCATTCCGGCCGTAATGAAGGCCATATTCGCTCCCTCGAGATACTGCATGACTTCCTCAAGCGATTCTTCAGCGGCCGCCTGCCCGACTTCCGGCTTGGAGCCCGCGCCCAGCCCGCCGGTCACGTTTACGCCAAGCTGCACCTTGTTCTGGGTCAGATTTCCTTCCAATGCCTGCGCGTCCGTGTTGCAGACAATAAACTCGCACCCCTCCAGATTTGAGGAGATCATGTTATTTACGGCGTTGCCTCCGGCACCCCCGACGCCAATAACGGCGATTTTTGGAGCAAGAGCATGCAGTTCGGCGGGCTTTATTTTGATATTGATCATTTTGATGAACCCCTGAGAGTGGATGTTCGGTTGGAATAAAGAATTAACCTTAGATAGCACTTAACAAATTCTGTCACCTTCGCGGCACGTCAACGTTTTTCGTGTGCTCGACTCAGATGCTTTTATCTGCTGGACAAAGCTTATCGCATGATCCGTTCGATAGAAAAGTGCCGTTCTGGAGCTTTCCACAGATTCGCAAGTGTTTTCGGGCGTTTAGGGGACATTTCCGCTTCACTCCTCTTTTGAGGTTTAATTCCTAACCTGCGGATTTGATTCATGTTTTCAGAATAAGCCCAAGATGTTGGGTCGGTGGAAAAGCGCCGCCGCAAAATATTGTGGATATTCGCGTTAAAAAAAACGGGAAAACGCGGGGATAAAAGAAGGACGGGGTCGAAGAGATGCTTTCAGGTAATCAGTTTGCCGCTGGCATCATAGCGCAGGACTTTTTCTTCCCTAGGCTTTTCAGGTTTTTTATCCTGAGGAGGAGGCGGAGCGCTTCCCTGCGAACCTGAGCCGGATTTTTTCTGTTCGATATCCTTTTCGATTGCTTCCTGATAGTCGGATTTGCTCATGCCCGACATGACGTTGGGCTGCGCCTGGAGTTCGGCGACCTTGTTTTTTGCTTTCTTGTAGGCAGACACGTTAAGAGATTCTACCAGCGTCATGAAGGTTTTATCCTGCGCGGTCAATGTATTGTAGTGTTCCTTGATGTCGGGCGGGATCGTAGTTATAACATCCTCGATCTTGAAGATTTCGTCCTCGCTCAGACCGCCCTGAACGAACATATGAATGATCTCCTCCCACATCTTGTCGAAATTTTTGAATTCGAGGATGTTCGTGGCGTCACGATTCTTGACGTCTTCATATGTTTTACGAATGTGGTCGAGACTTTGTTTCGTGGCTTCCTGCGCAAACTTGAGCTTGGAGAAGACGATCTCGTGATGCTTGAGGTAATTCTCCAGAAGCATCTTGGTCAAATCCTGAGATTCTTCCTCGGGCAGCCATTCCGGTTCCGCCGTGGGTGGGGGAGGCTGTTTGACCGCCTGTTTTTGCATGGCCTGTGCGCGTTCGACGCTCTGCCTGATAAGTTCGTCACCCTCCCTTCTAAAGGGGCCGGTGTAGTTAGGGTCCTGAACGCGCCGGCGATCGGGGCCGGTGTACTTCCCGCTTTTGACCTGCTGGCGCTTGCTGCTCTCGGTCATGACGTAGGCAATCATCTGGCCGATGTCGCTGACCGTATAGGGAGCCATGATCATTTCTGTTACGCCTGCGTTGCGGGCTGCTTCCACATAATGCTTGGTTGCCGGCCCGACCGTCGAGATAATCGGCACGACCGGATTGGGGGACCGTTCGTCCTTGCGGATAAAATCGGCGAGCGCGACCACATCGTTACGGCCGTCCTTGATTTCCGAGAGAACAAAGTCAAACTTTCCTTCACGGAAAATACGGAATCCCATAACAACGTCCGTCGCGATTTCGGGGCTTTTAATTCCCAAAACCTTTAAAATGTTGGTCAGCATCCTGCGGTTTGAATCATGGTCGGACACGACCAGACCCGTCAGACCTTTAAGATTATAGCTCATTGGTATTTAAAAAATCCTGAGTCAGCCTGAGGACGACCGGGGCTAATAGGTAGAAACCCCACACCTCAATGATTCTATGTGCTCTCGTTCTAATGTAAACTGAAAAGATTGTTTTCGGGTTAAATTTTTTAAACTCTTAATTATTCAGACCTGCGTTGACTTTAATTTTTGCATAAAATGGAGTGTTACCAGTTCTCGCGGAGCCAGAGCTTGGCGCGTTCGACGAACGATTCTGGGCGGACACGGGAAAGAATTTCGGAAGGGATTTCTCCGGTATGCTCACTGGCGTATGTCAGAAGCCCCGCGGCCGTGGAGAAGGCCGGGCCGCTCACGGCGTCGGGAAGGCCGGCCATCCGTATGGGACGACCAAGACGGACCTGTTTGTCCAGAACATGCTGCGCGAGGTCGCGCAAGCCTGCGGTCTGGCTGGCACCGCCGGTTATGACGACACGACGGCCTATGATTTTACCCAGCCCGGTATCGGTCAGTTTCTGGCGAATGATTTCGAAAACCTCTTCGAAACGAGGTTGAATGATTCCAATCAGCAGCGCACGAGGCACGAGGTTCGGCTCGCTGCGTTCATTCTCGCCGAGAACGGGGACGTCGATCATGTCCGATTCGTCCGTATGGGAGGCAATCGCGCTGCCGTACAGAATCTTGAGACGCTCGGCATCGGAGGCCGAGGTTACCAGAACACGGGCGATATCGTTTGTCACATGCTTGCCGCCGACGGGAACGGCATCACAATGGATCATGTATCCGGCATGGAAAACCGCAAAGGAGGTCAGTCCCGCGCCGATATCAATTACGGTGCAGCCCAGATCTATTTCATCCTCGACCAGCGTGGCCAGACCGGACGCGTAGGCGGACATACAGCATGCCGTAACATCGAGATGGCTGCGTTCGATACTCGTGGCAAGATTGCGCAGCGCTCCTTGCTCTCCAAACACCAGATGAGCATCCACATTCAGTTTTTCGGCAACCATGCCGCGCGGATCGCGAATGCTACTCTGCCCATCCACGCTGAAAAAGGTCGGGATAGTATGAATGAGTTCGTACTCTTCCCCTCCGCCCTGCTCCTGCGCGTGGGCCAGCGCACGGAGGATATCATTATCCGTGACTTCCTGCCCGTTGATCTGGACATCCACGGAATGACCTTCGGAGCGGATATGTACGCCCGATACGTTGGAAATCACCTCGCGCAAAGGGTAGCCCTTCAGTTCGGCAGCGGCCATTTTTTCCGCTGCGTGTACGGCATGTCGGATTGACTGTTCAGCCAGATCCAGATCGACAATCACGCCGCTTTTTACGCCTTGAGAGGGGCGGTTACCGACGCCGAGAACCTCAAAAGACCCGTTTTCGTCGACTATCCGGCAGATAAAGCACGCGATCTTACTGCTCCCTACATCCAGTGCAGCGATTATGGACCCTTTTGGTTTCGGCTTCTGCTTGTTCATGGCTTCAGTACTTACCTTTTAACCGCTTGTTTACGCAACAAAAACCCTCGCAATCGGCTTTTTTTACCGTTTTTGGCCGGAAATCGCCGGTCGAGGGTTGTTTTTACATGGCCTTACAAAGCCTGCGCCGACCCCAGCCCGGTTTTATATTCCTGCACTTTGCCCAGTTTGGTTCTGAAGACGATCCGGCCCGGATCGCGAAGGTCAATGGAATCAATGTCCCAATCCATAATCTGCTCTTTTTCGTGAGAGAGCGCAAGGGTTCTAAGCGCCAATCCGGGATCGTTTTCGGGCAGCTTAATGCCGATACCGTTTTTCAGGAGCAGGTTCCAGCGCCTGTCTTCAATCCTGTGGGCACTATCAAAACGGGCGATCACATCCGGTTCAGCTTCCAGAATTCCCAACAATTCGGGCGCATGCGCCGGCGCGCCTTCTCCGGAGACCATCGGCAGCGCTTTGAAAGGGCGAATGTCACGGACAGTCATCACCGCGCCGGTTTCGTCGACGAGCTTAAGACCGTCATCGGTCTTCCAGAGCGCGAGGGGATGACGCTCCTCCAAGCGGACAAAAAGCGTTCCGGGAAGGCGGCGCTCGATCCGGGCGCTTCTGATCCATTCGGTCGCCTCAAGCGATTCACGGGCTTTGCGAGGGTCCAGCTTGAAAATCGAATCTCCGCGCTTTACGTCCAGAAGGGTGAGAAGGGCGGCGCGGTCTGCATTGACGCGTCCCTCGACCAGTATATCCTCAACCCGATAACCCATATTCGCGGTGGCGATCAGGGTTTTTTGGTGAAGCCAGTTATAGGTGCGGGTATCGAGATCCGTGAGAAAGAACCACGCGCCGAGCCAGAAAATCAGGATCAGAACGCCGCCCCCGATCCCGGCCCGGCGGAGCCAGACGATGCGCCTGTCTTCAGCCACACGGCGTTTGTTGCCGGATTGTCCTGTCCATCGGGATAACAGGCTCATAAGGTTTCCTTTATAGCGGGCGTTTAAACAGGCGCGCGTCCTTTGGAACAGGATCGCGCGGGAGGGCGAGCATCCGGTTTTCCGCGAACGCTTCTTCGATCAAAGCAGTTAGAAAATCTGTGAAGAGACGGGGCGGAGCGGCGGCTTCCCAGAGGAAGTAGCCCAGCGAGCCGGGGCACGGGTTGACCTCGTTCATCCAGACCTGCCCGGTCTTGGCGTTGCCAATAAAGTCGATGCGCGGTGCGCCGGCGCCATCCAGCGCATCGAAGAGGCTGGTCGCCCACCGGCGTATGTCATGTTCTGTTTTTTGCGGAAGCTCGGGGTTGATCTCGCGGGTGAGGGAGAGCATGCCCTCGCTGCTCTGGCCGGGGGTCTTGGTTCCCCCGCCCTTCTCGCCCTTGGTGCCGCCGCCGGAGAGGTATTTCTGTTTGAAGTCGAGCAGTTCGTCCTTTGCCTTCGGGCGCTCGATGGCGGAGGTGACTATCGTTTTTCCATCGAAGCATTTCGAGACGGAAACGTTGTATTCGACAAGATTTTCCACGAACGGTTCGGCGATGGCCACGGGGTCGTATTCGAACACCGCGGGCAGGCAGGCCTTGGCCTCCTTCGCGTCGCGGACCTTCGCCACGCCAATCGAACTACCCAGATGCGAGGGTTTGATGATGCAGGGATAGGGAAGCGGGCTGAGCAACGCGTCGAGTTTATCTTCGGGGATCAGATAGCCTTCCTCCGGGCGTTTTATGACAGCGTAAGGCAGATACGGGATATCGAGCGCCTTCAGGAAGTGCTTGGTGGCGACCTTATCCATCAGGATGGAGGAGGCCTTGGTGCGCATCCCCGTATAGGGAACGTTGGCCAGTTCAAAGAGGCCCTGAATATTGCCGTCCTCGCCGATCAGCCCGTGAAAGACGGGAAGCGCCACGTCGAACTCCACGGGCTTCGCGCCGCCGAACATTCCGGTTTTCTTGGGGATCAGGACGCCCTTGCGGTCTGCGCGGACATCGATCGTGACCGCCGTGACCTGCTTGAGCGCGTTGGCATCCAGCATATAACTTGCCCGGTCGCGCAGGATATCGCCGATCAGCCATTCGCCGTCCGGCGCGATATAGACCGGAAAGGGCGCGTATTTCGACTGGTCGATGGCGCTGAGCGCCTGCAAGCCGCTGACCACGCTGACATCATGCTCGGGGGAGCGTCCGCCAAAAAAGACGGCGACTCGTTTTTTTACTGTATTTTTGGTCTGTGACATGGGCTTAGGGTCGTGTAAGACTTGGAAAGAGAGCGGATCATGTTACTTTGTGGTCTTTATTAAACCAGAAAACATGATTCCTTAAAAGGGATTCGGCGTGCAAACTTTCCTTTCTAACGGCGCACAGATTTCTTATCTCCGGCTTGAGGAGGCGGGGCCGGACGCGCCTGTGATCGTCTGGGCGCATGGCTGGGGACAAACTCACGGCGCGTTTTTGCCGATGGTCGAAACTTTACGGAAAATTGGAACGCATATCCTGCTCGATCTGCCGGGGTTTGGCGAATCGCCCCCGCCGCCGGAGGATTGGGGGACGGAGGAGTATGCGGACTCGGTCGCTTCGTGGCTGAAGGAGCAAAACTTTCCGCCCGTGATCTGGGTCGGGCATTCCTTCGGCTGCCGGGTCGGGGTCAGGCTGGCCTCGAAATATCCCGAACGAGTTAAGGCGATGTGTTTGATCGCCGCGGCGGGGTTGAAGCGCAAGCGCCCTCCTCTCAAGCGGCTTTATTTTTACCTGCGGATCAAAATGTTCAAGGCGCTGAAGGTCTTTTTGCCGCAGGGCGAGATGCGCGAAAAGATTTTATCCAAGTTCGGCAGTTCGGATTATAAAAAGGCCGGGCCGATGCGGACTATTTTCATCCGCACAGTGAACGAGGATTTAACGGAGAACGCGCGGACCGTGCGCTGCCCCGTGCGGCTGGTGTTCGGGGCGAACGATACGGAGACGCCGCCGGAGTTCGGGACGCGGTATCAGAGTTTGATGCCGGATGCGGAGCTTTTAATTTTGGACGGGCTGGACCATTACAGCGTTCTGACCAGCGGACGGCATCAGGCGGTTAAGGTCGTGAGTGATCTGGTGAGGGCGGCGGGATGAAGAAACAAGCCTTGATTTTGAGTATTTTCTTCTTCTGCTTTTTTTACCTTATCTCCCCTGCTTTTTCGCAGAAGACGGATTATGAATATCTGACCGTCCAGTTTCATTATGACGGCTATAACTTAACCATCGAAGTCTGCAATCCCGAAGATCGAGTGCTGACTTTTGACGATCCGCTTTATCTGGAGGGTGTTCTTCGGACATATCGTTTTATCGATCTTACAACTAAAGAAGAAAGTATTATAAAGACTGACCAAGGGCTGCCGCAAAAACAAAAAGATGAGTCTTATTGGGATCCCAAAGACCCTCTCAAGAAAGCTTTTGATGGAACATATCGTGAAGCCTATGGCCTCTCTATAAAAACACAGTTCCACGATGAAGATACTATTAATTTAGACGACTCTCCTTTTCATGGGCGGGGAGATTTTCAGTATGGATCGTATGAAGTGGAAATGAAGCCAAAATCGTGCGGCACTAGAGTTATTCCGATAAATGTAAAGCTGGAACAGTATGAAAAATATAACGACAACGATAAAAAGCTTGATCAGTTCCAAATCATTTTTAATTTGAAACAGCTTACTTATAAAAGTGAAAAAGTTTTTGAAAGCCAATGGCTTTACTACAAGCAGACGGAATAGGATTTACCTTGAGCTATGAACTTTATTCTTAATCTGCTTTTCCTTGCCACCTTCCTCGCCTTTGCGGCGAAGAGGTTGATGATCTATCTGCATGCGCTGCAGCAGGACGATTACAACAACGAGCGGCTGTTCGCGTGGATCAAGAGGCATAAGGTTTTTGACACCAAGCTCTCGCTGGGGCTGGCGGCGCTGGGGGTTCTGGTGTGGATCCTGCCCGCCTTCCTTACCGTGCTCGTGGCTTCGGGCGGGTTGTTGTATACGGCGTATGCCGATATCGACCCGCGCACACGGTCGAAGAAAAAACTGGTCCTGACCGCGCGGGCGAAGCGGATTTATTTCCCGGCGCTGGCGCTGTGCGGTCTCTCCGCCCTGCCCCTCCTGACGCTTAACCCGCTGTTCCTCATCCTCCCCGTTCAGGCGGTGCCGCTGATGCTCGTGCTCTCGAACATCCTGAACCAGCCCTATGAGAAGGCGGTACAGAAAAAATTTTACGATGAGGCGGTGGCGAAGCTGCAAGAGGTCAAGCCCAAGATCATCGGCATCACCGGGTCTTACGGCAAAACCTCCGTGAAGCATATTCTCGGGCATATTCTCAAAGCCGCCGCGCCGACGCTGATCACGCCGGGGAGCGTGAATACGGTGATGGGGATTACGCGGATCATCCGGGAGCAGATGGAACCGAACACGAAATATTTCGTGGTGGAGATGGGCGCGTATGGCCCCGGTTCGATCACGCGGTTGTGCGCCCTGACGCCGCCGGACGCGGCCATCATCATCGCCATCGGGCAGGCGCATTACGAGCGGTTCAAGACTTTGGACACGGTGGCGGCGGCGAAGTATGAACTGGCGCAGGATACGCTTTCGCGCGGGGGGCATGTCACCGTCCACGCGCAGACTTTGGAGTTTGCGGCTTCGCGGAAAATTTACGAAGCGCA
This sequence comes from Rhodospirillales bacterium, assembly GCA_020638365.1. GTDB lineage: Bacteria > Pseudomonadota > Alphaproteobacteria > Micavibrionales > Micavibrionaceae > JAGNKE01. The sequence continues at coordinate 291,412 of JACKIQ010000001.1, forward strand.
CAAGGATCATTTCACGGTCGTCGGCGAAGCGGCGGCGAGCGACCTTGTGATTTCATCGGTTACGCAGACCAAAGACGGGCTGATCGTTGAAATCACATGGAAGGGGCAGGATTGTACGCTGAAAGCGCCGCTGTACGGCGTGCAGCACGGGGGGAATATCGCTCTGGCGTTCGCGTGCGCGGCGGAGCTTGGGCTTGCGCCGGAGGATATCATCATCGCGCTTTCGCGTTGTCCGCAGATTACGCACCGGCTGGAGGTCAAGCCGTATCCCGAGGACGGGCTTCTCATCGACGATGCGTTCAACTCCAATCCCAAGGGGTTCGCGGCGGCGCTGGAGCTTCTGCCGGTTTTAAAGCGCGAAGGCGGGCGGACGATTTTGATCACACCGGGGATGGTGGAACTCGGTGAAGCGCACGATGCCGAGCATACGAAAATCGGTGAGCTGGCGGCCAAGACCTGCACTATCGTTCTGGCGGTGGCGGCGGAGCGGATCCCGACCTTCGTTTCAGCCTACCGCGCGGGCGCACCTGAGGGGCAGATTCTGACCTTCGCGCATTTCAAGGACGCGGAGGCGTGGCTTGGGGCGAACCGGAAGCCGGGAGACGTCGTGCTGATCGAGAACGACCTGCCGGATCTGTATGAGCGGATTCCGCAGCTTTAGCCCGGCATTTCTTGATCGTATTCGCGGCGTGGTTTATATCTTTTCCCCGGAGAATAACCACGGAACGGAGTATTATTATGACCAGCGATGAAAAATCCCTGGGGCGGGGGTTCGCCGATGCGGGCCTTAGTGAAACAAGCCCGGAGATGCCGCAAATCCCCGATCGTTTTGTCGACGATTTTCTGAGCGATCCAGCCGCTCTTCTTCTGGCCGAAACGCTGGAGGGTAAGGGTCTGGATCCGGACCAGATTCAGCGCTATCTGACCGGGCTGTACCGAGGGGGCGATCACAGGATCGAGTTGTCCGAACTGACTGCCGAGAACGAAAATGGCGGCGATTTTTCCGGTTCGAAGCCCGGTGACGGGGACATGCCCTGACCCCGCACTGGAACGTCAGTATTAATTCAGATTTGGATCGAAGCCGGGGGGCGGGCGGCGCACTTCGATCTGTCTTTCCACGTCCGCGCGGGCATCGTCGATCAGGTCTTTTGTAGGCTGATAACGAGCTTTGAACGCCTGATATTCCGATGGGTCCAGCCCTATGACCGCCAAGGCTTCGCCTTCATCGAGGCCGTGGGTTTCGCTCTGCACAAATTCCACGATGTCGAGAAAGCACATATAGGCCGGGACTGTATTTCCTTCTGCTTCGAAACGTCGAAATTCCTCTATTGATATGCGCGTGCGCTGCGCCTGATAAAGAAAGTTGAAATCCTCAAGCTCGTCTTCGCTCGTGCCCAGCATTACAAAGGCGCGGTCGCGCCCTATTCCCGATTTTTTTATTTCGTCCTCGAAATCGTAGGGGTAGAGAATTTCCCCCGCGTCATCCTCGAATATCCCCTGACGCATTTCCGTCAGATAGTGGCGGGCCTTGGCGAGCGGGTCGAAGTTCGATTTTACCATTATTCTTACGCACCGATGAGATTAACCGCTTGTGTTACCCGAACCGTTGCGCAGAGACGCGAACGTGTCCTTCATAATTGCGTATGCATGGGGCTTGAGGCCGATGAGCGTCAGAGACTGCGCCGCGTTCATCCCAAAAAGTTCGCTTTCGGCGAAATTTTCAACTTCAAGGAACGCGGTATACGCTTCGCCCATATCTTCCCTGTCCAGAGCTTCGCCAATGCGCATAAAGGAATTTTGCGCCAAGCGGACCAGATAAAGAAGATCAAACGCTCGCAACTCGTCTTCATTTGTCTCAAGAATATCCAGCGCAGCGTAACGATCAAGGGGGCATACCTTCAGTTCTTCCTCCAGGGCGTTGGGGTAAACGATTTCACCGGATTCGTCATGAAAATGTCCGGCACGCATTTCCTTAAGATATAACGCCGCCTGTTTTAAAGGTTCGTAGGTTGTCTGAGCCATGTTTCTTCCTTTTTCGTTCATTTTATACAGCCCGGCCCCAATAGGCAAAGCAATCCTTATTTACCCTGTTGTTTCAGGTGTTTTCGGAGCGTCTTGCGTTTTCTGCCTCTCTCCGATACGGCGGATTTCCCAATGCAGGGTGATACCGCAGAGATTTTTGACCCGGGAGATCAGTTCTTCGCCTAGATCCTCGAGATCCGCCGCGGTCGCCGTGCCTGTGTTAATCATAAAATTGCAGTGTTTTTCCGATATTTTCGCTCCGCCTATCGCAAGGCCCCGTCCTCCGACCTTTTCGACAAGCTGCCAGGCGCGCGTGTCTGCGGGCAGATTTGCCGCACCCAGTTCTTCTGCGCTTGGGTTGGCGAACGTCGATCCGCCGGTCTTTTCGGTAATCGGCTGTGTTTCCCGACGCTTTTCCTTGATTTCCCGTAAGCGGGCACGGACCGTATCCTTGTTCTCTCGGACTCCTTCGAACGCGGCGGCGGTGAAGATCATGCCCTCGGGCGCACCGCAGTAACGGTAACTCATCTTCAGGTCATCGGTCACGAGGGCTTCGGATCGACCATCGCGGGTCAGACCGAACGCGGCGACCAGCGCGTCCTTGACCTCCCGCCCGTAGGCGCCGGCATTCATTCTTATCGCGCCACCGACCGTACCGGGAATGCCGGAGAGAAATTCCAAGCCGCCTATTCCTGCCTTAGCCGCGGCGGACGCAACAGACCCGTTCAAGGCCGCGGCACCGGCGAGGATTCGCGTTCCGCGTACCTCAATATCAGAAAAGGGCCTACCCAAGCGCACGACGCAGCCGCGTACGCCGCCGTCACGGATAATCGTATTCGCAAGTCCGCCAATGACCGTTACGGGCAATTCCGGGGGCGTATCCTTTAAAAAGAGGGAAAGATCATCAATGTCATCAGGCTGGAAGAGAATGTCGGCTGTTCCGCCACAGCCGAACCAGCTTTCAGCCCCCAACGGCGCGTTCGGGGTAAGTCTCTGTTCGCTCATCGTCGTGCGCTCCACGAGTTTTGCCAGTTTCGAAAGCATAAAAGACTCCTTTCCTCAGCGCCAGACCTTAAAAACCTACTGTGTTCCCGATTTACGGGAATCTATTTCCACCGCCAGTTCCTTGAGCGGCTTTAAACCGGAGAGTTTTATCGGGCCGGGCGGCAAGTCGCCGAACTCAATTTTCCCTAAATCCGTCATGACATCATATTCGCCCAAAACCGTGTCCAAAAACAAGAAACCGACCAGACCGTAGGTCTTTTCCCTTGCTTTGCGGAATCCCCGTATACAGACCACAAGATCGGTTTTACCGCCTTCGCCGTTCTTCGAGGCGTAGAAGAAATCGGACAGGCTGAACCGCTGCCCTCCATATTCGATCATCGGCGTGGCGTGGCGCGGCTTAAACGCTATAACTTTCCAGCCTTTCATTCGTGGGGCGGCATTATGAAGCCGCGAGACGACGGGGATAAGTTTTTTCACGCCGCCGGCGCTGATGATAAATTCAAAAGTGCCCTTGGCGGACTGACCTATTTCAAATGTCACATGCGGGGAAATAAGATTTAGCTGTTCCTGGATGGCGTCGATTACGGGATCCGAATCCGTAATGAAGGTTTCTATGAAAAGGCGGTCCCTGATAAACCAGTTCCAAAAACGGTCTTCTGGTGTTTTCAGGACTTCCGGCAAGTCCTTGCGGGAGGTTGTATTTTTATAGTCAATGGACTCGGAAGTGGTCGCTGCGGCTTTGTCCCGGCTACCCCTTAGCCCGGACATAAAAGACCGTAACCGTCTTATCATGCGGCCCTGCCTTTTCTTTTGCGGGCTTCTTCTTCAATCTGCGCGGGAAGGGCCTGTGCCCAAGCCGTTATGTCCCCAGCTCCCATGCAAATTACGTAATCGCCCGGGCTTGCGATTTCTGCGAGTTGCGATGCCAGCTTATCCCGGCTTTCCAGTACGCGTGAATCGCGGTGACCGTGCTCATGAATACCTGCTGCAAGCTTATGCTTGTCCAGACCTTCTATCGGCGTCTCTCCTGCTGCATAGATATCAGCGATAATCACAGAATCTGCCTCGTTAAAGCATCGGCAGAATTCTTCGAAGAGATCTTTCAGGCGAGAATAGCGGTGCGGCTGGAAGACGGCGATTACTTTTGCGCCTTTTTTCTCCAGAACGGTTCTCGCGGTTTTCAGGACGACCTCGATTTCCACGGGATGATGCGCGTAATCGTCGATCACAGTAATATCTGCGCCCTTCCCTATTTCGGTAAAGCGACGCTTGACCCCCGTAAAGCCCGACAGCGCCTTGCGCATGGTTTCGGGCGGCACACTCATTTCGTTGGCGACCCCCAGAGCTACGAGGCAATTTTGCACGTTATGGCGGCCGGGCATGGGAAGAACGAGGTCCTTTATCGTTTGTTCCCGATCGTCAGCGCTCAGCCAAGCGGAAAAGGTCAGATCAAAGGTGCTGCCTTTTGCGTCATGACGGATATTCGTGGCGCGGATGTCGGCCTGCGGGTTGAAGCCGTAGGTTATCACGCGGCGCTGGGAGACCTGCGGGACAAGCGCCTGCACCTCCGGGTGATCAAGGCAGAGAAGCGCATACCCGTAGAAGGGCAGATTGAGAACAAACCGCCTGTACGCTTCACGGACTTCATCGAACGAGCCGTAATGATCCATGTGTTCGGGGTCTATGTTCGTTATGACCGCCACCGTCGCCGGGAGCCGTGTGAAGCTTCCGTCACTCTCGTCGGCCTCCACGACCATCGCGTCGGACTGGCCGAAGCGCATGTTGGTTCCATAGGCGTTGACGATGCCTCCATTAACCACCGTGGGGTCGAACCCTGCTGTATCAAGCATCTGTCCGACCATTGAGGTCGTGGTCGTTTTACCATGCGTTCCGGCGACCGCGACCGCTGATTTCAGACGCATCAATTCAGCCAGCATTTCGGCGCGGCGGACGACGGGGACCCTTGCCTCCCTCGCGGCGGCGACCTCCGGGTTATCGGTTTTGACGGCGGAGGATATAACCACGGCGGCGGGTAATTCGCCCTTTTCATCCAAGAAGATATTTGCCGCGACGTGCCCGATGGTGACTTTTATCCCCATTTCGCGCAGGCGAGCAACGTTCGCGCCTTCTGCCTGATCGCTTCCCTGCACCCGGTATCCGAGCGCGTTCAGGAGAATTGCGATCCCGCTCATGCCGATCCCGCCGATGCCTATGAAGTGCAGCGTTCCAATATCCGGGGACATGATGCGCATATTCGATTCCCTTTCGTTGCCGATTGCTCTTGATCTTAAGCGGTCATAACGGCGGTGACCAGATTTCCCAGCCGGCGCGCCGCGTCAGGCTTTCCGAATGTTCCCGCCTTTTGAGCCGCGTCCGACAATTCCCCGGGGTTTAGCAGAAAACCTTCGATTTTTGCAAGCAAAGCCTTGGGCGTGAAGACGTCCTCGGTCATCATCCATGCGCCGCCGCTGTCCACGACATGCTGTGCGTTTTTCTTCTGCTGCTGGTCCTTGTGATGAGGATAGGGAACATAAATCGCCGGGCGGCCAGAAGCGGTCAGTTCGGCCACTGTGCTTGCCCCGGAACGGCAGATAACCAGGTGCGCCTGCGAGAGTTTTAGCGCCATATCGTTGTAAAACGCGGCCAGATCCGCCTTTATTCCCGCTTCCTCATACTGTTTTCGCGCGGATTCGATGTCCGCTTCCCGGCATTGCTGGACCACGTTCAAGCGCGACTTGTCTTCATTCTTAAGCCTTGCAAGCGCTTCGGGAACGATTTTCGCGAAGACCGACGCGCCCAAAGAGCCGCCCATAACCAAAATGTTGAACACCCCGTCCTCTTGCGCAGGATTGTATGGAACCTCTTGAAGCGCGGCGATTTCCGAGCGAACCGGGTTTCCGGTGATGACGGCGCGCAGACATTCGGCCTTGTCCAGCCCGGTCATATCAGGGAAGGAGAGCGCGATACGTTCCGCCCGTGCAGCCAGAAAGAGATTGGCCTTTCCCAGCACGGCGTTCTGTTCGTGAATGATCGTGGGGATTTTCCGCAACTGGGCGGCCAGAACGCCGGGGACGGAGGGGTAGCCGCCAAAGCCGACCACCAGCGAAGGGCGCAGCCTGCCCGTCACCCCCCACGCCTGCACAAACCCCCCGGCCAGATTGAGAGCGCCCTTGAGTTTTCCAGCCGGGCCGCCCCCGATTGTTCCGGCGCGGATGACATGCACGGACGTTTTCTCCGGGAACATCTGCGTGTAGTTGCTTCCCCTTCCATCGGTCACAAGCGCCACACGGTTTCCCCTGCTTACCAGATCATGAGCCAGCGCAGCGGCCGGTGTCATGTGGCCGCCTGTTCCACCACTGCTGATGAGAACCAGAGACCCGCTTTCCGGAGGGTGCGTCTCCATGGCTATTCTTCGCTTTCCCGGGGCTCTTTACGGTGTACAATCCCATCAGTTCTGGAAGATGGCCTATAATTCAGGGGACGGGGCGTCCGTATGCCCCCCTGCCTTCGCGTCAGGGATAAAATAATCCCCATAGCCAAACCGAGGGAAAGGAGCGAAGAGCCGCCGTAACTGATGAAGGGCATGGTCATCCCCTTAGTCGGCAGGAGATGGACGCTTGAACCCATATGGATAAGCGCCTGCAAGCCAAACATGGTCAGCAAACCGCCAACAGCAAGAACGGAAAATACGTCCTGACTTTGCCGCAACCTCCCGAAGCCCCGTAAAATTACAAAGAGAAACAACCCCATCAGGAAAAACACGAAAACGATCCCAAACTCTTCGCCCGCGACCGGGAAGATAAAATCCGCGTGCGCGTCGGGAAGGTCATACTTTACAGTGCCCTGCCCCGGACCCGTTCCCGTCAGACCTCCGTTGCGGAAAGCCGCAAGCGACTGTTTTACCTGATAGTTGCCCCCGCTTTCGTCGAAAAGGAAGCTGTCGATACGGCTGCGCACATGTTCGTGAGCAAAATAGGCTCCGCCGAGAGCGACAGGCGCTATAAGAAGCATGATGGCCAAATATCTCAGACGCATTCCAGCGAGGAAAATCTGCACGGCCAAAACGCTTGTTACGACAACGCTCATTCCCAAGTCGGGCTGAAGCATCAGCAGCAGAATGACAAAAGCGTACAAAACGACGACGATCGTGAAGTTACGCATCGGAGCCTTGTCCTTTGGCGCAAACGCCTTGGCCAGAATGGGCCGGGACGATGCGCCAATTCGTCCCCACGGCGTTTTCTGCAAAGACATAAACCACGCCGCCACGACGATAAAGGCCGGTTTTACGAACTCGCTTGGCTGCAGGGACATGCCCAACAGGGGTAGCCAGCGCCGCGCGCCCTTTGTTTCCTCTCCTACAAAGAGTGTCAGGATCATCGCCCCTATACCCAACAGGAAGACTATACTACACATCCGCCAGATCGTGCGTGGCGCTAGCATGGAGACGCCGAGCATGACAAGCATGGCCGGCAACAAAAGGGCAAACTGACGCTTGAGAAAATAATATTCCTCCAGTTTGAGATCCATAGCTACGGGCGGGCTGGCCGTCGAGACCATGGCGAGCCCTACTACCGACAGGAGGAAGACCGCCAGAAGAAGGCCATGGTCCACCGTCCACCACCACGCCCCCAAAAAAGAGCGGTCGGCGCGGGAGAAAGGCTGGTAGTCAGGCGCGGCTTTCATCGTGGTTCATTCCTCCTTTCTTCTTTAGCTATTCCTTTAACTTGCCGACGCGCCTGATGAATTTTTCGCCGCGATCCTCGAAAGACGTGAACTGATCGTAAGACGCACAGGCGGGCGATAAAAGAACGACTCCGGCGCCCCCGGGCTGTCCGCGATTTTCCTGAGCCATTGCGTGCGCCGCTTCAAGTGCTTTGGACATTGTTTCGCAATCGGTGTAGCTGATGCCGAATTTATCCATCCAAACAGCAAATTCCGGAGCAGCCTCACCGATCAGAAAAGCATGGCGGATGCGCTCGGCAAAAATTTCAAGGCCGCTGAGTCCCGTTTCCTTTTTCCTGCCTCCGACGATCCAATAGATGTTGTTGTGACTGTTCAAGGCCATGGCCGCCGCTTCCGCGTTGGTCGCCTTGCTGTCATTCACGTAAGACACTCCGTTGATCGTTCGGACAAGAAACTGCCTGTGCTGCAAACCCTCGAAAGACTTCATGGCCTCAAAAATATCTTCGGGGGGAAGGCCGATAATGCGGGCGACAGCATAGGAACACAGGACATTCTGATGGTTATGATCGCCACGAAGGGTTTTGAGTTCATCTATGTCCCCCACCGTGACAGGGGTTTCGGAGATTGCGTCGACAATCATGCCTTCATCATCCAGATAAGCACCGCCTTCCACTTTCCTGAGCACGGATACGGGAACAGCCTTCCTCAATCCGTTTTCGCTGACAGCCTCAAAAATCCTGCGCGTATACTCGTCATCTACGCAAATCACAGCCGAACCGCCGCCATAGCCGCTCTGCCCCTCATCTACAAGTTTCTGCTTAACGGATGCGTAGGCTTCTACTCCGCCGTGCCTGTCGATGTGGTCCGCGGTTATGTTAATCAAAACCGAAATGTCCGGGCGGAAGGTCGGGCACAAGTCTATCTGATAGGACGACATCTCCAGAACCGTGTAACATTCCCCCCCTGAGACTTTCAGATCGAGGACCGGCAAGCCTATGTTCCCGCCAAGAACGGTTTTTTTGCCGCACGTTTTAATGACGTGGTGAATTAGGCTAACCGTGGTTGATTTGCCGTTCGTTCCAGTTACGCCAATGGTTTTTCCTGTCTTCCCTGCGCGGTAGAATAGCTCGATGTCTCCAATAACTTCAGTGCCCGCGCCCCTGGCAGCTTTAACTATGCGGTGCGGTTCGGGATGAGAAAGCGGTATGCCCGGAGCGAGCAGCACAAATGCAAATTCGGAAAAATCCTGCCTTTCTTCATCAAGAATCCGGGTCTTTTTGGCGCTTGCCGGCTGAAGCTTTTCAGGGTTATCGTCGCCCACGACGATAACGGCATCGGTTTTAGACAAAGCCTTAACCGCCGAAAGGCCGCTTTTTCCCAGCCCATAAACAAGGGTTTTCTTTTTCGTCAGGGAGTCTATGTAAGGCTTAAGGTTAACCATGACATTCCGTGCGTTTTGATGCGGTCCATGTCCTTAACATTAGCGAATTTTAAGCGTTGCCAGACCGATCAACGCCAGAATTATTGCGATAATCCAAAAGCGTATCACAATGGTCGGTTCAGACCACCCTTTTTTCTCGAAATGGTGATGCAGCGGAGCCATGGCGAAGACGCGTTTGCCGGTTAATTTAAACGAGACCACCTGGACGATGACCGAAACGGTTTCCAGCACAAAAAGCCCGCCGACAATGGCGAGAACGATTTCATGCTTGGTCATCACGGATATCGCACCGAGCAGGCCCCCCATAGCCAGAGATCCGGTGTCGCCCATAAAGATCGCCGCGGGGGGCGCGTTATACCAGAGAAACCCCAACGCCCCGCCGATCAAGGCTCCGCAGATAATCGCGAGTTCCGCAGAACCGGGAACGAAGTAGATGAAGAGATACTCTGAGAATTTGAAATTGCCGACGAGGTAAGCAATAAGCCCGAAACAGGCGGCTACGATGGCGACCGGAACAATCGCCAGACCGTCCAGCCCATCGGTCAGGTTTACGGCGTTGGCGGAGCCGACCATGACAAGCAAGGCCCAGAGCACAAAAAACCACGAGAGGTCAAAAAGGACGTTCTTGAAAAACGGCGGGGCCACATGCGTACTGATATGGTCAGGCAGGCTGTACATAATCCCGATCGTGGCGATAAAACCTACCCCGAAGAGGGCCAGAAGCTTCACTTTTCCTGAAAGGCCTTTCGGGTTTTTCTTTGTGAGTTTCAGGTAATCATCCATGAAGCCGACGGAGCCGAAGCCGATCATCACCAGCAGAGCCAGCCATACGAAAGAATTTGTCAGATCCGCCCATAAAAGCGTGCTGATCGTCACGGAAATCAGGATCATCAAACCGCCCATCGTAGGCGTTCCGGCCTTTTTGAAATGGGTTTCGGGGCCGTCCTCGCGGATCGGCTGGCCTTCCTTCTGCTTGTGTTTCAGCCACCGGATCATGCGCGGAGCGATCAGGAAGCAGATCACCAGAGACGTGATGACCGCTCCGCCTGTCCGGAACGTGACATAGCCGAACAGATTCAGGATAGTTGCATAGGCATGCAGCGGAAAAAGAAGATTATAGAACATTTACACCTCTGCCGGCTTCCGTTGCAGGATTGATGATGCGCAGGGCGTCCACCATCTTGACCTTATTTTCGTGCTGGTCATGGCGGAAAACCAGAATGTCCCCGGGGCTTAAGACCTCCGGAACAATCCGTTCGATTTTTGCATCCTTGTACAACTCAGAAATCAAAACGCCGATATCCCTGACCGCCGGCGTGCGGCGGGAAATGTAAACAAAGTCCAGATTACCCATTTTAAAGGGAATTGCCAATTCGTTGTTCGCGCCCGGTCGTCTTCTTGCTGTCGCCTCCTGCGCGGGCGTTTCAAGATGATCGAGAAATACCGTCTGGCGGCCGTTTCCAATATCTATGATTTTGCTCACGGAAAAGGCTACACCCCGAATATTCTCACGTGGACGAACGCTCACAGTCACGCTGCGGGTTTTCAGGATGGACCAGAAGAATCGGTTGTTTTCAATCATACTAAGGTGCTTTCCAGTTTCTTTTAATTTTGAATGTAGAGTTTGTTTTTACGCTGTCATTTACCGTCAATCTCTTCAGTGCATGGCGTTTTTTACCTCCTGAGCGTCATCAAAGGGGTGCGTTACTTCGCCGATCGTCTGCCCCGTCTCGTGGCCCTTTCCGGCGACGAGCAGGACATCGCCCGGCTCCATCTGCGAAATAGCCGCTTGAATCGCTTCCCGGCGACCCTCTATTTCGATGATCGGTTTGTCGTATTCTTTTGTACCTTCGAGAATCTCCGAGCGTATGGCGGCCGGGTCTTCAGAGCGCGGGTTGTCGTCTGTGACGATCACTCTGTCAGCCAGCCTTGCGGCAAATTCGCCCATCATGGGGCGCTTGCCGGGATCGCGGTCCCCGCCGCAGCCGAACAGGCAGTGGAGCCTGCCGGATGTGTGCGGGCGCAACGCCTTGATCGCGGTGCGGAGCGCATCGGGCGTGTGCGCATAATCGACGTAGACCGCTTTAGGGCCGGGAATGCGCTGCATCCGGCCGGGGACCTCCTCAAGCCTTGGCAGGGCGCGCAGAAGGCCGATGAGCGCTTCGTCCGTCTGCCCCTCCGCCGCCCAGACAAGGCCGAAGGCGCATAAGACGTTTGACGCCTGAAACGCGCCGACGAGCGGCAGCATGACCGAGACAGGGCTGCCGGTTATGGCGAGATTGAGGGCGAGGCCGTCCTCTTCGGGGCTGAGATCAAGAATCTCCAGATCCTTACCCTTGCGCCCATAGGAGAGAATATTATGCCCGGCCTTTTCACAGGCCTCGATCAACCGGGCGGCTTCGGGGACGTCGGCGTTGATCACGGCGGTTGAGCCCTTGGGCAGGACTTCGGAAAAAAGGCGCAGCTTAGAGGCGAAGTAGCTGTCCATATCGCCGTGGTAATCGAGATGGTCCCGGGAAATGTTGGTATAGCCCGCGGCCGCAAAGCGTACCCCGTCGAGGCGGTATTGCTCCAGCCCGTGGCTGGAGGCTTCGAGACATAAGGCTTCAACGCCCTCCTGCGCGAGATCAGCGAGATTGCGGTGGAGCGTTACCGGATCGGGGGTCGTCATGCTTGAGGCGCCGCGTGTTTTTCCGTCGACCACAAGACCGAGCGTGCCCATGCTTGCGGCCTTTTTGCCAAGCGCTTTCCAGAGCTGCGCGGCGAAATGCGCGGTCGAGGTCTTGCCGTTGGTTCCGGTGACGGCGACGACAGTTTGGGGTTGTTTATTGTAATAGGCCGCGCAGATTTGACTGAGTCCCAAATGCGGGTTGTCGTCTTCGATCAGCATAATGCCCATATCACTTTTAGACTGCGGCTTTTCCGAGTCCCTTCTGTAAGTTGATACTGATATGCCTAACTTTTTTTGGGGCGGTCTTTCAAACAGTTCAATGCCTAATCGTTTGCGTACTTCCGGGCTTGGATTCCAGGGCGGACTTTTTTTATATTCTTCCGGCAGTTTCGTTCCTGTCTTCGCGATGATACAGGTTGCCCCATTTTTCAGCGCCTGCGGGATAAAGTCGCTTCCATCGACACGGGTTCCGGAAAGCGCCGCGAAGATATAACCCGGCCTGACTTCACGGCTGTCCTGCGTGATGCCGCTAAACTCGCCAGAAAAAACTCTGTGCGTTGTCTCGCGAAGCTCGCGAAGCGATTTTTCTCTGTCAGGACTAGTTGGAGGCAAGTTTCTTTTTCTCCGTGTGTTCGGGTTTTATGTATCGCTCAAGCGGCAGGCTGATGTCCTGCGCGGGGTCGTAGCGGTCAGAGGGAAGGCCAAGGATCGCGGCCATGGAGGTTACGATACGCGCGACGGCGGGGGCGGCGGTCCAGCCGCCGGTGGCGTAGCCGTAGCTTTGCTTCGTGCCCTGCGGCTCGTCGATCATGACGAACACAAGGTATTGCGGGTTGTCGATGGGGAAGGCGCCGATGAAGGAGGAGAGCAGGCTTTTGGTCTTGTAGCCCTTTTTCCCGGCGCTTTTTTCCGCCGTTCCGGTTTTGCCGCCCACATAGTAGCCCGGAACGTCAGCCTTTTTTCCTGTTCCCTGCGTCACCACCAAGCGCATCAGCGCGCGCATTTTTTCGGAAGTTTCCTCGGAGATTATACGGGCCTGCGGCTTTATAACCGGAGTAGCGGGATGAATAAGCCTTGGATGAACCTGAAGACCGCCGTTAACGATCGTGGCGGTCGCCGCGCAGAGCTGGAGCGCCGTGATCGAGATACCGTGGCCGTACGAGACCGTGACCGTCGAGGCTTCGCCCCACGGTTTGGGCGTGAGGGGCGCCCCCACTTCGAGGATGTCAAACTTCCGACGTGCCATCAGGCCAAGATCGCTCAGAAATCCCTGTATTTTTTGCGCCCCTACGGCGCGGGCCATAAGCGCGGACCCTATATTCGAGGAATGCATAAACACTTCGGGCACGGTGAGTATCCGTTTTTGCGCGTGGTAGTCGTTGATCGTAAACCGTCCGATCCTGATCGGGCTGCGGGCGTCGAACGTGGCGGAAAGAGGCGTATCCTGCGTTTCAAGCAGGGCGGCCGTCGTGAAAATCTTGAAGACCGAGCCGAACTCGTACACGCCCAGGGTCAGGCGGTTTGATAATACCCCTTCGTTCTTTTCGGGATCGGCCGCCAGAGCCGTCCCCAGATTCAGATCATAATCAGGGAGAGACACACCCGCCAGAATATCCCCCGTGTGAACGTCCATGATCATGCCCGCACCGGCAGAGGCACTGAATTCATCCATGGTCTGCTGTATTTCCCGACGCAGAGCATGCTGCAAACGGACGTCTATCGTCAGGGTCACGTCCCCGCCACCAGCCAGTTCAGACTGCGCCGATCGTTCCACGCCGGAAAGACCGCGGCCAGTGCGGTCGGTATAGCCAAGCAAGTGCGCCGTCATTCTGCCCAGGGGATAAATGCGGCTATCGTCGTACTCAAAAGCCAAGCCGGGTTCACCGAGTTCCAGAACCCGCTCCTGCTGAGCGGGAGAGACGTTGTCGCGCAGCCATTCGTAACGGGATTTTTTTACATCTATTTTAGACAGAGTTTCCGTTTCGACCAGATCAGGGAAAATTTCCGACAAGGATTTTGCGACCGCTGGCTTATCGAGAATCAGGACGGGATCCGCAAAGAGCGCCGGCGTTTTCAGACTGGTCGCCAGCAGGACGCCGTTACGGTCGTATATGTTTCCGCGGCGAGCCTGTTCAATAAGGTCGCCCCCGCGAGCCAGCCGATCCAGTTCCTCCCTTTCCTGCCTTGTCTCACCGCCCGTACCCTGTACGATCATGAGGTCGAATACGCGCACGGCCACTATAGCGTAAGCAAGAACAAAAACGCTGCCGAGAAGGAACAGGCGACTGCATGCCAGTTGGAGCACCGTGCTTTTCCCGGTCTCCGGTTCGCCAGAACATGCGTTTTCGACAGGTTCGGTCATTCGGACTCCTCTCGGGCCGCATTCGAAGCGGAGTTATAAGCCGGAGGTGCAGGCTTGCGCGGGATGACCATCGGCGTTCCGGATACCTCCTGCCCGCCCAGCGCGGCGGGCATAAATCCGCCTTGCTCGTCCTGCGCTGGCTCGATGTTTTTCGGATCGGAGACCAGATGCGAGGCTTCGGGCAAATCCCAACCAAGATACTTTTTCGCCAGCGCCTCTATGCGGTCCGGGCTGTTGAGCATACTCCATTCCGCCTTGAGGACACGCAGCGCCTCCTTTTCCTGTTCAATAGCAAGATCAAGACGAACCGTGTCGCGCTCCGCCCTGCGTACGCTCTGACTGACAGAGATCAAGAGGCCGCCTGTCACGATCACGCTGACCAGTACCGCAATATGAACGAGCATGGATTTTTTCATGTCGATAGCCTCTTATCTGAGAACGATGAAGTCTGACGAACGGCCGCGCGCAACTTTGCCGAGCGGGATCTCGGGTTGCGCCCCTGCTCCTCACGCGAAGGGACGAGCGCCTTGTTGTAGAGGGCGATAAAGACGGACTCGTCTTTGCGTACATCATCCAGCGGGAGGTGACGAGAGCCCGAAGGCGCGCGACCGGATTTTTCGCGAATGAAATTTTTGACAAGCGAATCCTCAAGCGAGTGAAAAGTGACAACGACCAGCCGACCGTCAGGATTGAGAATGTTTTCGGATGATTTAAGCGCACGCTCCAGCTCACCCATTTCATCATTCACCGCGATGCGGAGCGCCTGAAAAGTTCTTGTCGCGGGGTCGCTTTTATCTTTCTGAGAGCGCGGCACGACCGAGCGGATGATTTCGGCCAGATCCTGCGTGGTTTCGATCTCCTTTTCGGCGCGTTTCTGTACGATTTTTGAAGCGATGCGGCGGGACTTCCGCTCTTCCCCATACCTGTAGATCAGGTCGGCCAGATTTTTTTCCTTCATTGTATTGACCAGATCGGCGGCTGTGGGACTATCCGCCTTTGTGTCCATCCGCATGTCGAGCGGACCGACAAAGCGGAAGGAAAACCCGCGCCCCGCCTGATCGAGCTGCATGGAAGACACTCCAAGATCAAGAACAAATCCGTCAACGCGCTCATAGCCGTTTTCGCGGAGCAGTTCTTCAACATCACCAAAGCAGCCACGCACAAAAATCAGGCGCGCACCGTACTTCTCTTTCAGCGCCTGCACGTACTGCTCGACGGACGGATCGCGATCCAGAGCAATCACCGTGCAATCAGCCGCTTCTAAAATTGCAGATGTATAACCGCCCGCGCCGAAGGTGCCATCCACGTACACAGCGCCATCACGCGGAGCCAAGGCCTCCAGCACCTCGGGGAGCATCACGGGATCGTGCGCGAGGGGAACGTCAACGCCCATCATTCACCCCCTTTCCCGCCGGAACGGTCAAGCGGCGTTCGCGCACGGTTTCCTGAGCAGCCTTCTTGCGCTCGGAAAAGGAGGCGGGCGACCATATCTGGAACTTTTTTCCCAACCCGACGAAAGTGACCTGCTCGCCCAGATTGGCGTGGGCGATCAGATCCTGAGGCAACATCACGCGCCCCTCCCCGTCGAATTGCAGGTGAACGCTGTCGCCGAAAATCGTTGTCGCAAGATCGTCCTGCTCATCCGAGAACAAATCAAAGTGCTCAAGGCGGCGGCTGATTTCCTCCATGCGGTCCCATTCGAACCCTTCGAGGCAGGGGTGGCGGTGTGCGCGAAAGAGAACAACCCCCAGAGGCGCACGCTCCCCCAGAGCGGCGCGAAACGGCGCGGGGACGGATACGCGGCCCTTGCGATCAAGCCTGTTCGTGAATGTCGAAATAAACAGCGCCACACAAACCCCGGAGATAAAAGGACTATTTGCGCACGAGAACGTGCGCGCCAGAAACACTCGCTCATGAAGCCGTCATCCTCTCGGCAACATGGATATTTATGGGATAGCATGGTCTGGCTTGGAAGGTCAATAAAACACCATGGTAATTTGTTCATAAACAACAGTTTTTTGACTCTGCCCGGATCGCGATCGACAACCTGTGGACAGTTCTGTTGGCAGACTGTGTAAAGACCTTTTTTACTTTGGCTGAAAGCTCGTGTGAAAAGAGGCACGTTTTTATCCTCATTCTCTGGAAAAAACAGTAGGCGCCCCACTTGTAAATGCATAATTTATTCACTTAACGTTATTTTAAATATACTTTTTGGCCGTAACCCCTTGTTTTTTAAATTTTTTTTGACATAATTCTTAGAGGTGTGTTAGACATAATACCAATAATAAACATTCTCGTGTGTGTGGAGAACGAACGATGGTTATGACGTTACTGATACTCGTTTTGGCTGTGAGCGGGGGGTTGTTTTTAGGGACGATCCTGTATTCCGGGACTCAGGCTTTGCAGAATGAGAAATGTTCCGAGGAGAAGTGACTTTCGGGGCATTTCTCACCCCGCCCTTGCTTGCGTGTGTGTATTTAAGGGCGGTTCGTGTGGGGGCTTTTTTACAAAGGCCCTGAAAACGGGAAGCCGCCGACTGCGATCCGGCGGCTTCCTTATTTTTTCCGTAAGAAAATGTCCAGAGGGGCTGTAAGCCGGGTTCTGTACCGGACGAAGATCGCTCCGCGCCCGGCGATGGCCATTCATCTGGGGCAATGATTACCCATTGCCTCTAGCAACCTACCCGGACCGCGGATCCGGAAACCATCCTTGCGGCCGAAGCCGCAGCGCGGTCCCTATTTGGTCTTGCTTCCGGCGGGGTTTACCGTGCCGCTCCTGTTGCCAGTCGCGCGGTGCGCTCTTACCGCACCTTTTCACCTTTTCCCCGTCCGAGGACGAGGTAGTCTGTTTTCTGTGGCACTTTCCGTAAAGGCGTTGAAGCCTTCCCCGGGCGTTACCCGGCGCCGTCTTTCCGTGAAGCCCGGACTTTCCTCTACCTTTTTTACAAAAAGCAGCGGCCATCCGCCCCTCTGGATGGGCGGAGAGTGCCCGATTTTAACAAAACGCGCAAGTTTGGCGTTTTGCCTTCCCTCCGGGTTTTGTTATTGACAGTCTGAGCGTCCCGGCTCAGATTGAAACAGTCTCTCCCTCGTATGAAGCCGTTTGTTTTCAAGAGGGCCGCGCCGTGAAAAAGCTTTTTAAAACACTGGGTTTTATCGTTCTCCTTTTTGTGGGGATACAGGCCTGTGCGATGATAACGCATCCGGTTTCCTCGTGGCGTTACCGTGTAACGGTTGAGATCGAGACGCCCGAGGGCTTGAAAACGGGTTCGGCTGTACATCAATTATCAAACCGTGCCCCTTTATTCCGTTGGTCCGAAAACATCAACCCGCCCTCTTTTGAGGGCGAAGCGGTTGTTATTGACCTGGGCGAACGCGGTAAGGTCTTTGCGCTTCTGCATTTTCAATCCTGGATGAACGGCCTGTATCAGGCTTTTCCCATAGATGGTGCGAATACCAAGCAAGGGATCGAAACCTATAACAAGATGCTCAAGCCGGGCATGAAAGGGGAATGGACGACCTATCAGCCGTGGATGGTGACCTTTACGGATCTGGACGACCCGAAGAGCGTTAAGCGTGTCTATGCCCAGAAACGGGATTTTGACAGCCCGAAATACAGGCTTGTCGTCGAGGATCATTTTGAGGAGGTTTTTGGAGAAGGCGTAAAGCTTAAAGGGATTCATGTCGAGATCACCGATGATCCCGTGACCAAGGATATCTTGAAAATACTACCTTGGTTGCCTGAATACCGTAGCAAATTATTCGATGGACGAAGAATTCACACAATTGAAGCTGAAAATATACTAGCTAATACCTTGGGTTTAGGATCGTTTAAAATAGGAGAATAGTAATGGCGCTCAACGAGACAATCTTTAAAGCCGTTCTGGCGATGGATGCTTATAATCGCGGCTATCATGCGGCGGCAGGCCGCGGAGCGCGGGGTGTCTCGATTTTCCTGAAAATTTCAGCTTAGAAAGCCGGCGTTTCGCCGGACTGGCGGATCAGGGCGACGAGGCGGATCACGGTCTCCATGTCGGCCTTTTCCTCTTCGCCTTTTTCAAATTTTTCGGGGGCGTAGTGGCGGTGGAAGGCGGTGAGTACGTCCATATAAGCGGCCATCGGGTTGTAGCCGAGCTGGGTAAAGAGCCGCTCGACCTGATAATCGTTGCAGGCGATTTCCTCGGCCATTTTTATATCCTCGGCCATCGGGCGGGGCCACATGCCGACCCCCTGCCCGGCCAGCCATTCCCACGGGAAGAGTTCGCCGGGGTCCTTCTTGCGCTCGGGCGCGATGTCGGAGTGTCCGAGTACATACTTAATGTCGTGGCGGGTCTTTATCGCGCGGCCCAGCTCCATAACGGTCTGCATCTGCGCCGAAGGGAAAGGTTTATAGCCGAATTCGTGGCCGGGATTGACTATCTCGATGCCGATCGAGCAGGAATTGATATCCGTTTCGCCGTGCCAGTAGGACAGGCCGGCGTGCCATGCGCGCTTATCCTCCGGCACCAGATCATAGAGCGTGCCGTCGGTATCGACGAGGTAATGGGCGCTGACCTTGCTTTCAGGGTCGCTGAGCCGTTCGCGCGCGGCCAGCATGGTTTCCATGCCGGTGTAATGCATGATGATGATGCTCGGCTCCACGCCGTCGGCGCGGTCTTCGTGATTGAGCGGGGATTTTGACTTCTTTTTCAGAAACATTTTCAGATAACCGGCGAATAGAGGGTATGAGACCCAGTTCTTATAATATGGCTAATATTACACTAAATCCTTAACAAACAGGACAGGAAAATGCGGATGTTCCCCCTCTTGATGCTGGCTTTAACCCTTGGTTGCGCGGCCTTGCTGGTCTTCCGTCCGCCGCTTCTGGCCAAGGATTCCGGGGCGCGGACCCTCAGCCATGACCTGATGGATAAAAAGCCGGAGAATTACCCGGTGGCCACGCTGGCGGGGGGGTGTTTCTGGTGTACGGAGAGCGAATTCCGGGGGCTGGACGGGGTTTTGTATACCCGCGTGGGGTATATCGGCGGGCATCTTGAGAACCCGAAATACGAGGACACGCATGACAGCAAGAGCGGCCATGCGGAAGCCGTGGAGGTTACGTTCGACCCTTCGAAAATTTCATACCGCCAGCTGCTGGAGCATTTTTTCCTGAAGGCGCACGATCCCACGCAACTCAACCGGCAGGGGCCGGACGTGGGGACGCAGTACCGCTCGGCGATTTTCTATCACGACGCGGAGCAGAAAAAGATCGCCGAAGATTTGATTGCCGAACTGACGGAGAAGAAAAAATTCTCAAATCCGATCGTCACGACGCTGGAGCCCGCCGGAACGTTCTGGGAGGCGGAAGGATATCATCAGCAATATTACGAGAAATTCGAGAAGAAAAACGGTAAACCGCATATCAACGACTGGCTGAAACGGCAGGCGGACGGGCTGGGGATTAAGGGGGATTAAGTTCGAAGATCAGGCCATGCCGTCCTCGTTACGGCGGTCGTCGAGGCCGTGATTCTCTTCCAAATCTGCTGCACTTTCCGGATACAGGTATTCCTCCGGACGCAACGGCGGAACGTATTTTAGCTGATCTAGGCGCTCCATCATTCCCTGATATTCCGGGTATTGTTCAGGGTTTTCGTAGCCGTAACATTCCCAGTAATCATGGATATGGCTGGCTATATTGTCCTTTTCGGGCGGGAAGGGCTTGCCCGGAACCGGAACGGAAATCAGCAAATAAGGGCGTGCCGATCCCCCTTGGTTCATCTTGTCCGGATCCAGAAAATCTATCGGGATCGCCCTTGCGTCAATTTTTGAATAGAACTTTACGCGCTCATGCGCATCATAAGGATCTGCTGGATCACGCCCTAAACGCGGGTCATGAATATGTGCGTACAGGCTATTGAGGTCACCTCCTCTGATTTGCGCATGATCTTTCAAGCCTTCTACTGTTTTTGTCGTCAGATAACGCCCAATCCCCTGCCCGCGCTGATTTTCATCGGTCACGAGATACCACAAGGCCCCTGTGTTAGAGCCGGGAAAAAAAGCGCCTACTGCCAAGCCCTTTATGACGGCTTTTTCCGGGTCATCCAGATTCTCGCCCGCAACCGTAAATACATATCCGTCTTCTTCGGGCTTATAGGTGTGAGCGTCCTGCAAATCTCCGACGAGCTTCAAGGCTTCGTCCCCTTCATCCTTATCGAAGTTGGAAGGGATCAATTCTTTGAGGGCGCGATCCAGCAACGCGCGATGCTCGGGCGTGTCCTGAAGGTTCAAAAATGTATTGAAATTCAGACGGCCGCCAAAGGTCGCCGCTAACGCCCGGTCCGGACCTTCTTCCGTACTCATTCACACCCCAAAATTCTTGTTCTTGTTTTTATAATATTATCAACAGTAACAGTTGTTTAGCGGGCAGGTCAAGAAAAACGCCCTGAACTCCGGAATTCAGGGTTTAAGACCATTTTTTGGATGTGTTGGCAGGCGGAAAGAGGACATTTCCCAAATTATCAATAAAATCCTGCTGCTGGGGGATCGGGCTGCCTTCGGCGCGGGCGACCTTTTCAACCAGTTCGACGGCGGAGCGTTTTTGCTCCTCGCTGAATTTGGCGAGGTTCGGCTCGAAAAAAAGCTCCAGATTATTAATCACCTGCTGGTCGTCGGCGACCAGATAGCTGCACGCGGCCAGCATGTCGGCGGCGTCCCGTTCGGAGAGGTGGAACTCCTGCCGGAAGGATTCCAGCATGACCGTCTTTTGTTCGCGGGTGACGTCGCCGGAACAGCGGGCCATCGCGTACATGAGGCAGGCGGTCGCCTCCATCGGGCTGGTGATTTTGTAAATCGGGTCGGTCTGATGGATTTGCCGCCAGGCGCGGCGGCGCTGCCACGCGAAGGGGTTGAGCCAGCCGATCCATCCGAAATTAACGCCAGAGCGCGAGATCATGCTCAGGTAAAACAGGATCGTGACGATTGAGCCTAATATCCCGAGGATTATATGCATATCCCTGTTTCCTCCCTTAATAATGGTAAAAGTACCCAAGAAGCCGAACTCATGCAAATAAAAAGGCCGATTTCACCTTTGGGCGTCGCCTATTTAGGCCGCTTCACTTTTTTTGAGCGCTTCGACGGCATCCGTGCAGCGGTTGCAGAGGGACGTCTCCTCCTTCACCTCGGGCAGGACTTTCCAGCAGCGGGCGCATTTTTCGCCGGGGGCTTTTTCCACCGCGACGGAGGCTTCGCCCTTCGCGAATTTCGCCGGGGCCGTGATGCAGATTTCCGCGAGGTCGAGATTTTCCAGCGCCTTCGTGTCGGCGGCGTCCAGCGTGACGGTCGGCAGAGCTTCCAGCGACGATGCGACAATTTTCTGGGCGCGCAGAGGTTCGATGGCTTCGAGGACCTTCTTGCGTATGGCTTTGATCTTTTCCCACTTCTCTGCGAGCGCATCGTTTTTGCAGTTCGCGTGGACTTCGGGGAAAATTCTCAGATGGACGCTTTCGACATCTTCGAATACACCTTCGGGGCGCGCGAGCCATGCTTCCTCCGCCGTGAAGGCGAGGATGGGGGCGAGCCATGCGGTGAGGCTGTTGAAGATTTCCGCCATCACCGTGCGGGTTGCGCGGCGTTCGAATAAATCCGGGCGGTCGCAATAGAGGCGATCCTTTCGGATGTCGAAATAGAAGGCCGAGAGATCCTCGTTACAGAAATCGTGGAGCAGCTTGGCAACTTTGCCGAATTCGTAATTCTGAATATAGGCGCGGACCTTTTGATCCACCTCGTACACCTTATGCAGCATGAGCTGTTCGAGCTCGGGGAGTTTTTTGATTTCTCCCAAATCCACAGCTTCGTCCTTCGTAAACCCATCCAACGCGCCGAGCAAAAAGCGCAGCGTGTTGCGGATGCGGCGATAGAGATCGCCCACAGTGGTCAGCGTGTCCTTGCCGATGCGGATATCCTCCGCATAATCGGAGGTCATCGTCCAGAGGCGCAGGATGTCGGCACCGGATTGTTCCATCACCTTGAGCGGATCAACCACATTGCCGAGCGATTTGGACATTTTGTAGCCCTTTTCGTCCAGCACGAACCCGTGAGTCAGCACGACTTCGTAAGGTGCATGGCCGCGTGTGCCGCAGCTTTCGAGCAGGGAGGAATGGAACCAGCCACGATGCTGGTCGGAGCCTTCGAGGTAGATGTTTGCTGTGCGCTTGCCCGCAGGGCGTTGCAGTTCTTCGCGCTGTTCGCAGACGAAAGCGTGGGTGGAACCGGATTCAAACCAGACGTCGACGATGTCGAAGACCTGTTCGTAATCGTCGGCCTTATATTCATTACCGAGGAAGTCCTGTGGGTCGCGTGACCACCATGCGTCGGAGCCTTCTTTTTCGAAAATGTCGAAGATGCGGTTGAAGACATTTTCATCCTTGAGCATCTCGCCCGTTTCGCGGTGCAGGAAGAGTGCGATGGGTACACCCCAGGCGCGCTGGCGCGAGATACACCAGTCGGGACGATTTTCGATCATCGCGGTGATGCGGGCCTCGCCCTTTCCGGGCACCCATTTTGTGTCTTTGATGGCTTTTAAAGCCGTTTCGCGCAGGCCGAGTTCGTTATCCATCGCGATAAACCATTGCGGGGTTGCGCGGAAGATGACGGGCGCTTTTGAGCGCCAGCTGTGCGGGTATTCGTGCTTGATTGAGCCCTTGGCGACCAGCATTCCAGCTTCGTCCAGCGCCTTGATGGGGGCGAAGTTGCCCTGCCCCATCTTGCCGTTTTGATCGTAAATTTCGAGACCTGCGAACAGCGGCACGTGCGGGCGAAAGCGTCCGTCGTCGGTGACGTTGTCGGTGAGTTCTATACCTGTATTTTGATCCCACCCTGCATCTTCAAGCAAGCTTTCATCAATTTTCCGATTTTTCGCGGCAAATAATATTCCTTTATTCGCAAGCCCCTCTATCATCAATTGTTTGTTATAATTAATAACCAACATAAAGTCGTCCGCGCCGTGTGAGGGGGCAATATGAACAAATCCGGTTCCGGCCTCGGTCGTTACGAAATCGGCGTAGAGCATCGGCACGTCAAATTCATAACCCTGCCCGCGCAGGGGGTGCGCGCAGACGGTTCCGGCCAGCTCTTCGCCTTTAACTGTTGCGAGAATTTCATGGCCCGTGATTTTTGCATCCTTACAGACCTGTTCGATGAGGGCATGCGCGATCACCAGCTTGTCGCCGACCTTCGCTTTGCTGTCCTGCCCTGCTTCCGTGATTTTCAGCACAACATAATCGAATGTTCCATAGGCCACTCCACGGTTAGATGGAAGCGTCCACGGGGTGGTTGTCCAGATGACCACGTTTGCGCCTTCGAGAGCTTCAACAGAAGCTTTTACAACCGGAAACTTCACCCAGACGGTGATGGATTTGTGTTCGGCGTATTCGATTTCGGCTTCGGCGAGCGCGGTTTTTTCGACTGTCGACCACATGACGGGTTTGAGGCCTTTATAGAGGCCGCCGTTAAGCGCGAATTTATGGATTTCCTTGGCGATTGACGCTTCGGAGGGCAGGTTCATCGTCAGGTAAGGGTCTTCCCAATCGCCGGTGACGCCTAATCTCTGAAACTGTTCGCTTTGCGTATCGACCCACTGGCGGGCGAATTTGCGGCATTCCTCGCGGAAAGTCAGGATATCGACATCATCCTTATTCTTGCCGGAGTCTCTATATTGTTCTTCGATCTTCCATTCGATGGGCAGGCCGTGGCAATCCCACCCTGGCACGTACGGGGCGTCGTAGCCGAGCATGGCGAAGGATTTCACCACTACGTCCTTAAGGATCTTGTTCACGGCGTGGCCGATATGGATGTTGCCGTTCGCGTAGGGCGGGCCGTCGTGAAGGATGTATTTCTCTTTGCCCTTCGCGGCTTCGCGCATTTTGTTATAGAGGTCGATCTTGTTCCAGTGTGCGAGGATTTCCGGCTCTTTCTGCGGCAGGCCCGCGCGCATGGGGAAATCCGTCTTGGGCAGGAAGACGGTCTGGCGGTATAGATCTTCTTTTTTCTTATCGTTCTGGTCAGTCATAATTCAGGTCGCGCTCCTTTGAACGCCTTGTAATCTAGTGTTTTTTGCTGAAAGTACAAGGTGGCTTTAGCGCTAAAATCAGGCAAAAGCGGGATATCCCGGTCTCAGGCCCTTATCCCCTGAGCCGGGCCGATAATTCGTATGATTTGTCTCAGGCGCGGTTTCATGGGGCGATCATTGCAAATCATAAAAAGAAAGGCAAGGATTCTCCGGAATCCCTGCCTTTGACTTAAATAGTCAGTAAGAGGAGGTGTAAATCTAAAAAACCGTTCTCCGCTATTCCGACTTATATTCGTTAGCCCATCTGCACGGTTACAACCGGCTCTGAACTTATTCCTTTTTGTTCTTCGTGCTCGCCTTCGCCCATCTGACGAACTTTTGTTTTTACTTCGTGGCGGCGGTCTTTTTTTGCTGCCTGCTCGCCCCAGAGCGCTTCATTTGTGCCCTGCTGAAAACGGGGCGTGTTTGATCCTGCGAACGCCTTTTCCAGATCGTCCTCGCGCCAGCCCAACTGGGCGTCGTTTGCTGGCGAGCCGGAAAGCGCGTGTTCATTGTCGCCCATCTGATATGCCATGACACTTGCCCTTTTTCTTTATTTACAACTGGATCTGCTGGGCCATCGCCTGCTCGGCCTTGATGCGCTCCAGTTCGGTATCCCGTCTTTGCTGTTGCTGGACGGGCCATTCCCGTGCTGCAGCTTCTTGATTCTCGCCTGCGAATTCGGTCGTCAGGGTCGCGTCACCTGTTTTGGAATTTGTATCGTACATTGCTTAACTCTACGCTTTAACTTATTCAAAAAGCCCGAAAAACAGGGGCTTGCACGGGCGAGGTTATACGCCTCCCCCCCGAAAAGGGCACGTGTTTTTTTTGCATGCCCGACATGCACCAATGTCACAGCTACAGATTTATAGATATGCGGTCAGCGTATACCCAACAGCCAGATCATGGCCGGGATGTAGACGAGCGCGAAAATCGTACTCAGTAGAATAGTGGTCGCGGCTTTTTCCGGTTTCATGTTCATCTGGGCGGCGAAGGCGGCGATATTGGCGGCCGGGGGTACCAAAGACATTATAAGAATGAGGTTATGGATGTCCTGCGGGTACCATTGGAGAACCGCCTTGTCGAAGAGGACGAACGTGTAGACGAGGACGGGCCATGCTAAGAACTTCCCCAGAAAGACCAGAGCCATAAAGCGCGGGCCGATCACAAGCTTCTGCACGCCTGCGAGTGCGGCCCCGACAATCATCATGCCCAGAACGACATACGCGCCCTTGAAATAGGCCCAGTATGTCCAGAACAATTCGGGCGGCTTATAGCCGAGGCCGTTCGCTATGAATCCTAAAGTAATCGCGTAAAGGGCGGGAAACTTGGCCAGCTTTTTGAGGCTGGTTTTGACGTCGAAGGCTCCGCGCGCGGCCAGATAATAGCCGTAAGTCGCCTCATAGACCGAGCCGCCGAGCATCATAAAGATGTAAATGGCCGTCTGCTGTTCGTTAAACAGGAGGAAGACGAGAGGAAGCCCGAAATAACCCGTATTGCCCATGGAGCAGCACATGGCCATGAGGTTGGCCGTATTATCGCCGTAGACTTTTTTGCCGAGGGCTAAAAATCCTACGCCCGTGATGACGCTAACCACAAAAATTACTATCGGCAGCAGGATATAGGAGGGCTGGAACTCCAGATTGACCACAAAGCCAAAAACCACGATTGGCATGAACATGAAAATTGCCAGCGAAGCTAGGCTCTGGCGGTCTACCTTCAGGTAGCGCGCGGCCACAAAGCCCATTCCGATCAGGATGTAGAGGGGCAATAGGTTTGTGAGCAAAGAGAAGAAAACGTCCATATTCCGGCCTGAAATCACATTTCCCCCTAGGCATAGCAGGTTCCCTTTTGCTTTTGCAGGGGGTTTTGCGATATAAAATCCTTTATTAAAGGCCGTTCTATAAAGTAGCGGAAAGAAAAGATTTACGGCGTAGCGTACCCATGAAGAATATTCTCCAATCCGTCCGGCGTTTTTTATCGGGTGATACCCTGTCGGGGGCGTTTTCGGAACCGGCGGGCGAGCCGGACTGGGAACGGGAAATCGCCGAGCGGTCCGAACGGTATCGAACCGTCATGCTGGAACGGATCGCGCGGTTTTCAGAGCAGCATAAGGATTCAATCCAGGTTCCCGACCGGCTTTTTCACGGCGGCTTGCAGGGGGGCCTGACCCGCCTTGATCCTGAGCTGGGGCAAGGGCTGGGGGTCTGGTTTCAGGACGATCTTATCGAAGCGGCGCACTTTATCGTTTCCAGAAACACTCAGCCGTCAACGCACACGCCCTATCCCGATACGGCGCCGAGCATTTACGAAGTTTCTCTGAATGTCAAAAAATTTGCCCTTTTTCCCGATGAAGGATCGCTTTACAGCATGGGAATCGAGGAACCGGGAGACGACCACGATTTGCAGTTCAAGCCCGGCGACCTGCACGATCTGCATAATGTCCGCCGCGCCCTTGTTGCCGCCGGCTATGACGGTATTCATCTATTGAGGGAGAACACGTTCTCCGTGCTTGACAGTCAGGCTATTACCATTATCGGCGAACACGACCCGGTTCCGATCTACAATCAGCACGTCCGCCCGAGGCTCTCCATGACTCACGGTGATCCCTTTCCGTGGGTCCCCGAATAATTTTATTTGCGCACGTTGAGAATATCCCGAGCCTGTGCGCAGTCCTTTTCCATCTGGACGATGAGGTCCTGCACGTTGGCGAACTTCGCCTCGCTGCGCAGGCGGGTGACGGGGCGTACGTGCAGGGTCTTTCCATAGATTTCAAGATCAAAATCAAAAATAAAGGTTTCGACCTGCGCCGTGGGGACCTTGAACATCGGGCGGATACCGATATTTACGGCGGCGGGATGCCATTGCTCTTCGCCTTCAAGCCGGGCGAAGGCCGCGTAAACGCCATAGGCCGGATGCAGGGTTTCGCCGAGCGCCATATTCGCCGTGGGGTATCCGAGTTCGCGACCGCGCCGGTCGCCGCGCACGATCTCTCCGCGCACCTCCCATTCCCATCCGAGAAGCGCATTTGCCGCTCCGATTTCCCCCCTCCGCAAATGCTGGCGGATGCGGCTGGAAGATATCTCATCGCCTTTTTCCTGCTTAATCTCTTCTATAACCGTTACCGGGATGCCCGCGCTTTCTATCATCTTAGGCGTGCCGGAGCGCATCTGGCCGAAGCGAAAATCGAACCCTACGATCACATGACCGGCTGCCAGTTCTTTCTGGAGGACAGTGTCGATAAAACCCTGTGCGCTCAGGCTGGCGAAATCCCAATCGAAGGTTTTGTAAAAGAGATGCCCGACGCCCTCTTTCTTTAGCCTTTCGGCTTTCAGGCTTTTCGGGGTGATGCGGCAGGGCGGTTCGTCGGGACGAAAAAGTTCGCGCGGGTGCGGCTCGAACGTCAGCACAGCAAGCGGCTTTCCCAGAGAGGCTGCGCATTCCTTTGCGCGGTTGAGCAAAACCTGATGCCCCTTGTGAACGCCATCGAAATTGCCGATCACGACGACCGCGCCTTTAGCTTCCGGGGGAATTGATTGTGCTCCTATGTTATAGGTTTTCATACGTTTTTCCTTTTCCGAAAAAATACCCTTAGAAAGTCCCGGCACAAAAATCCATCAAAAATGACTCCCTTGACTCAGAAAAACTATGTAACGATGTGCACCGAATAACGAACTGCGTATAAGTTAACTTTTTAAAACCAACGCAAGGATAAGTGGATGACCAACAAGAAAACGATCAATGTACTTCTGGCCGGCGCTGTCGCCGCCGTTTCCCTCGGGCTTGCCGGGAGCGCCCATGCCGAGGGTGAAAAAGAAAAATGCTACGGTGTCGTAAAAGCCGGAAAGAACGATTGCGGCAGCGCGGACAAAGCGCATGGCTGCGCTGGCCTTGCCGCTGTAGACGGCAGCGGTCAGGAATGGGTCACGTTGCCCAAGGGCGTTTGCGAGAAGCTGGTCAACGGCTCTCTTGAGCCTGTTGCTGCGGGCGCGCCGGCTGAAGAAGCCCCTGCCGAAGAAGGCGGAGAGGCACACTGATCCGAGATTTAAATTTTGAACAACGAGGGTGAGCGCTATGGCCGGTTTTTGTTTCAGGCGCTCATCCTCTTTTTCTTTCGATCCTGTCGGGATCGGTCTTCGTTATCCCTATTATCAGCAGATTCTTGACGAGCGCCCCTCCGTCGGGTGGCTTGAGGTTCATCCCGAGAATTATTTCGGGGGCGGTCTCCACCGTCATTTTTTAAAAGAGGTCAGCGAACACTACCCGATCAGCCTGCATGCGGTCGGTCTGTCGCTCGGGTCGGTTCATCCGGTCAGTAAGGATCATCTAGATAAAATCAGGGACCTGATCGAACTGGTCGATCCAATCGCCGTGTCCGACCACGCTTCGTGGAGTGCCAGCGGGAACGCCCATCTGAACGATCTTCTGCCCCTGCCCTATAACAGAGAAACGCTGGATGCGCTGTGCCGGAACATCGACCGGACGCAGGAATATTTGGGATTTTCTATTCTGATCGAAAACCCCTCGACCTATATCGCCTTCAGGGATAACGAGA
The DNA here is from genome assembly GCA_020638365.1 of Rhodospirillales bacterium. Lineage (GTDB taxonomy): Bacteria > Pseudomonadota > Alphaproteobacteria > Micavibrionales > Micavibrionaceae > JAGNKE01. The sequence goes on from JACKIQ010000001.1 coordinate 320,234, forward strand.
TGTGCGAAGCCGCGTTTATGAACGAGGCCGCGCGAAAAACAGGATGCGGGCTCTTGCTGGATATCAACAATATCTACGTGCAGAGCCGCAACCACGGGCTTGATCCCTTTGAGTATATCGACGTTATCGAAGGGGAAAAGGTCGGAGAAATGCATCTGGCTGGTCATACGGAACGCCCCGCCGGGGACGGGGTGATCGTGGTCGATACGCATAACCGGCCGGTGCGCGACGAGGTATGGGATCTCTATACCCATGCGGTCAGACGGTTCGGCTGCGTTCCCACGCTTATCGAATGGGATCAGGATTATCCCGCGCTGGAGATTCTTGTCGCCGAAGCCAAGAAGGCCCGGCAGATTCTTCTTAGCATGAGCGAAGAGGCAAGTCATGCGGCTGAATGATTTTCAGAAGCGTTTCAAGGATATTATACTCGATACGCCGGAGGCCCTTGAAGACGTGCCGGAATCTTTTGCCTCCCTGTTCCATGCGGAGGATATTGCCCTGTCCGAAAGGCTTAAAGTTTATCGCAGCACTATCGTTGGCGGCATCGCGGAAAATCTGTGCAAAACCTTTCCGCTGCTCGAAGCCCTCGTCGGAAAAGATTTCCTGTTGGACATGGCACGGCGTTTTGTCATGGCGCACCCGCCGGAGAGCGGGTGTCTTAATCTTTACGGACGCGGGTTCGACGCTTTCATTCGCAGCTACGCGCCGGCTCACGGGCTGCCCTACCTGCCGGATATGGCTTCGCTTGAGATTGCGATGAACGAGGCTTACTACGCCGATGACGACGAGGCGCTCACGGCACGGGATCTTGCGGCCTTTCCGCCCGAGGCTCTGGGCGATTTAGTTTTAAAGCCTCGTGAATCCGTCAGACTTATCCGTTCCTCCTATGCTCTTGACGCCTTGCGTTCTTATTGCCTTGAGCCGGGGGGACAGCCGCCCAACCTTAATAAGAAGACTTATCTCCTGGTTTTGCGACCATCGCTTGACGTTGCAATCGTCAAACTGGAACACAGCGAGTATTTTTTTCTGGGCTTGCTGGACAACCGGGTTTCGCTGGGAGCGGCTGCGGCGGAGACCTTGGAACGCTATCACGGCTTTGATTTCACGGTGTTTTTTGAAAAATTTTTGTCTCTGGAAACTTTTAAGGGCCTTCATTCGAACAGCTAGATAGTTTTTATTCTTTTTAAGCAATGGATTTGGCGGATGTTTCTCGTTGGAAAAGCGTACCGATTTTATCGTTTTCTCGTGTCTTTGTCGGAACGTTTTTTATCTCCTTTACTCGATCTGGCGATCCGGCTGTGGATGGGAAAGATTTTCTTCGTGTCCGGCTGGGGCAAGTTTGCGAACTACCTTAACGGCGACTGGGGAAGCACGGTTTTCCTGTTCAAGGAGGTGCATCCCCTGCCGGGCGTCGCGCCGGAAGTGGCGGCCGTGCTGGGAACTGGCGGCGAGGTTGTTTTACCCGTCCTCCTTGCCCTTGGACTGGCAGGGCGAGTGGCGGCGGCGGGGCTGCTGGTTATGACGATGATCATCCAGTTCGTGGTTCCCTCGGATTACGGCCTCATGAACGATATGCATTACCTGTGGATGCTGCTTCTGGCGGTTCCCCTGATCAAGGGGCCCGGCACGCTCTCGCTTGATCATCTTCTTATGAAGCTTGTGTTTAAAAAACGGGCTTGATCGCGCCCGATAAACATTTACCCTTGTATGAAGGCATTCAAGGCTCCCGGTGAAGCGGGAAGCAGGAGACAGGACGTGCTGAACAAGGGCAAAAAGAAAAAAGAGGAAGAGGTCGATACGCGATCGCCCGAGGAGATACGCAAAGACGAAAAGCGCGCGCGCATCCGTGCCCGAATAAAGGCTTTCGAACGTGGACAACTCAAGAAGAAACTTAAATATGTTTACCTGGGAATCCTAATCCTGATTCTGGATCAGGTATCCAAGTGGTACATCATGGAACATGTCATGCGACCGCTGGCACGCATCCCCGAAAAAGAGCCGCTTGGGTTCTTTGAATGGTTCTTCCTGCCGCCCTATGTGTTTTTTGTCCGGGAGGCGCTCAGGGCAACGGATTATCTTAATATCGTTCTGGTCTGGAATACGGGGATCAGCTTCGGCCTGCTGGGAAATTTCAGCGCATACGGCTATATCATCCTGATTATCATCCAGCTTACGATTATCGCTTTTTTCTGTGTCTGGATGTACGAGGCAAAAATCCGCGATTATATGGTTCCCTATGCGCTGGTTATCGGCGGAGCGCTTGGCAATGTCATTGACCGTATCCGGTTTCAGGCGGTTATAGATTTTCTTGATTTTCACTGGGCCGGATACCATTTCTGGGCCTTTAACGTAGCGGATTCCGCGGTTGTGTGCGGTATTCTCGCAATTATCGTCATCTCTACGGTCAAAACCAAGAAACGCAAGGCCCGATGGCGCGCGCAGGCCAAGGCCCGCAAAAATCAGGTTTACCGATACGGCACTACTGGACGCAAATAGGGACATGTGTATACTTACGCTCACTGACCGAACAGATTCTTTAACTCTTACCGTTAAACCCTTACGGCGCTTACCATGAGCAAATGTTTTTTCCTGAATAAACGCAAATTCTCTTTTCCCGCCGCTTTCGTCCTGTCGCTTGCGCTTGCTCCGGTTTTATCCGGGTGCGGGGGTACGCAAGGAATACGTGATACGCTCGGCCTGACCAGAGAAGCACCTGACGAGTTTTCCGTCGTCCGGCGGGCGCCGCTTGAGATTCCTGAGGGCCTGACCGCCGCTTCCCTTCCTCCTCCGCGTCCTGGGGCGCTGCGTCCTCAAGAATCCACGCCCGAGGAAGATGCGCGCGCCATACTGGTCGGTGAAAATGGCAAGGTCTTTGCAAAAGAAGAGAGCGCCTCGGAAGGCGCTTTGTTAAAAAAGGCCGGAGCCGTCGAGACCGATGAGGGCATCCGGCGCAAGGTCGATGAGGAGACAGCGCAGTACAAAGATCGCAATCAACCCGTGATTCAAAAAATCACAGGGATCGTAAAGAAGGAAGAGAACAACTCGGCTACGGTTGTCGATGCCAAGGCTGAATATGAGCGGCTGAAGAAGAATGCCGCAGAGGGTAAACCTCCTACTGAAGGCGAAACACCTTATATCGACGAGTGATCCGTGCAGTCTGTCCTGACTGGTCGTCTGCGTTTTTTAAATGAGTTTTTTATCTGAGTAGTACCTTATCGTTGACCAGAAGAATGACCATGAACCGATACAAGACTGCTTTATCCGCAACATTCATTCTTGCTGCATTCTTCCTGTTTTCCTGTCTTCCCGTCTACGCTCGGGACACGCTTAAAGCCGGATCGGAAGACAAGGTCTTCAACGCCAAGACATTTACGCTTGAAAACGGCTTGCAGGTTGTCGTGGTCGAGAATCACAGCGTTCCTGTCGTTACGCAGATGGTCTGGTACCGTGTCGGGGCGGCAGACGAGACTGCGGGAAAATCCGGGATTGCGCACTTTTTTGAACATCTGATGTTCAAGGGGCAGGATTATCCGGGGCTGGGCAAAGTCGCGCCCGGCGAGTTTTCAAAAACCGTCCGCTCTCTGGGCGGAAATGACAATGCCTTTACATCGCAGGATTACACGGCGTATTTCGAGTCGATTTCCTCCAGACATCTTGAGACCGTCATGAGCATGGAAGCCGGCCGGATGCGCGGACTACAGCTTCCAAAGGAGCTGATTGACGCGGAGCGCAAAGTCATTCTCGAAGAGCGGCGGCAGAGAATAGACAACGATCCGCGGGCGCAGTTTGAAGAGCAACTGGATAGTGCGCTTTTTCCCAATCACCCCTACGGCACTCCGATTATCGGGTGGTTTCACGAGATAGAGGGGCTGAACTGGGAGGACGCCACCGCTTTCTATAAACTCTGGTACGCACCGAACAACGCTATTCTGATTGTTTCCGGAGACGTTACGGTTGAAGAGGTTCGAAAGCTGGCGGAAAAAACATTCGGGATTATTCCCCGTACCGATATTCCAAAACGGACACGCACCTTGTCTCCTCCCTTTATTGCGCTTTCAAGCGTCCGCATGGCGCATCCGGTCATCAAAGAACAGGTGTTCAAGCGCCAGTACCGGGTTCCCAGCGCACGACAGGATTATAACGAGTCTATGGCTCTTCAGGTACTTGAGGAGATTATGGACGGGGGTCCGACATCGCGCCTTTACAAGTCGCTGGTCGTGGAGAAAAAAATCGCCAGTTCCATCGGCCTGTCTTACCGCCCCTATTCGTGGGACGACTCCGTGCTTACGGTCGCCGGGACGGCGATGGACGGCTACACGGCCGAGAAGGTCGAAGAGGCCATAGACGATGAACTCCGCGCCCTTATCAAGGACGGGGTCGGAGAACAGGAACTCAGGGAGGCAAAGATGCGGCTTCAGGCCGAAGCCATTTTCGCGCGCGACAGCGTTGCCGGGCCTGCCATGGTAATCGGCTACACACTGTCGTCCGGTGTTTCGCTTGAGGATGTCGAAAGCTGGCCGCAGAGAATAGAAACCGTTACGGCCAAGGAGGTGCAGGCGGTTGCCGCGCGGTATCTTGATCCGGAGGCGCCGACGCCGACGCCCTATGTGAACGGGTATCTTTATCCGGCCGCGCCCGCAAGCGGCGAAACGTCCAGCGATCAGGAACAAGGAGAATAGACATGAGACGATTCTCTCTTTTGACTGACCTTTATCCTGCTCTCATTCTGCGCCTCGTTTTAGTCCTCTCTTTATGTTTTAGCGCATCGGCCCTATTTTCCGGTCCGGTTGCGGGAAAGGACGAGGAAGAGAAAACATCTCCCCTTCAAAAGACAAACCAGTTTATCGACATCCAGGAAATTCGCAGTCCCGGCGGACTGACGGCGTGGCTTGTGGAGGATCACAGCGTTCCTGTTATCGCCATGGCTATCGGCTTCAAGAACGCCGGAAGCAAGATGGATACACCGGAAAAACAGGGGCTCGCTCAACTGGCGTCCAACACGATGGACGAAGGTGCCGGCGACCTTGACAGTCAGACTTTCCAAGGCGCATTGCAGAATCTTTCCATCAGCCTGAGTTTCAGTTCCGGGCGCGACAATTTCGGAGCCAGCCTAAAGACCCTGACGCAGAACAAGGAACGCGCCTTTGAGCTTTTGCATCTGGCTTTGACCCGGCCACGTTTCGACCCGGAGCCGGTAGAACGGATGAAGATCGCGAATTTGAGCCGCGTCAAGCGCTCTATGTCTGAGCCGGACTGGATCGCTTCGCGTATCCAGTTTGACCGCATATTCGAAGGGCATCCCTATGCGCAGAATAGCGGCGGGACTCTTTCGACCTTGCAGGCCCTTACGCCTGACGATCTCCGGATTTTCGTCAAGAGGCTGGGGCGAAACAATCTTCAGATCAGCGTCGCGGGCGACATCACGGCAGAAGAGCTTTCGAACGTTCTGGATTCCGTTTTCGGAACACTTCCCGAGGCCGCCCTTTCCCAGACAAAACCAACAACACTTGCGAATCCCGGAAAAACCTATTTTTACGAAAAAGACGTTCCACAGACCGTTATCGAGATGAGCCAGCCCGGTATCGCGCGCAAGGATCCGGATTACCAGACCGCCCAAGTGATGAACTATGTCCTCGGCGCTTCAGGCTTCGGGTCACGCCTGACCGAAGAAGTCCGGGAAAAGCGGGGCCTGACTTACGGAATTTACTCCTACTTCATGGATTACGAGGACGCGCATGTTCTCCACGTTTCCACGTCGACGGCAACGGCGAGCGTTAAAGAGGTTATAGGGCTGATCCGAAGCGAGTGGAGCAAGATGATCGAAGGGGATGTCAGCGAGAAAGAGCTGCAGGATGCGAAAAACTACCTGATCGGATCGCTTCCGCTTTCGATGACGTCAACCGATAAGACCGCCGGGCTGCTCCTTTCAATACAAATGGACGACCTGCCCATCGACTATCTGGATAAACGCCAAAAAGCCATTGAGAAAACAACGATTGCAGATATCCGGCGCGTTGCAGAAAGGATTCTTAACCCTGAGCTGTTTACAACCGTTCTTGTCGGGGAAAAGCAGGATATCGAAGGGGCGGAGAAAATAGAAAACCTAAAGAATGTTGAATAAATATGATGACTAAACGTGTCGAGTCGCATGACCAGAACTCTCTGCCCTGCCCCCGCCGGTCTCTTTCTTCCTGGGCCGCACTGGAACGCCTGGCGGAGAACGCGAAGGATTTTTCCATACGGGACGCATTCCGGGATGACCCGAAGAGGTTTGAAAAGTTTCATTCTCAAAGTTGCGGAATCCTGCTGGATTATTCCAAGCAGCCCATCACATCGGACATCAAGGAAAAGCTTCTTGCCCTGGCCGAGGATTGCGAACTGGCTGGCTGGCGGTCACGGATGTTCGGAGGCGAGACTATCAACGAATCCGAAAACCGGGCTGTCCTGCACACGGCCTTGCGCAGTCCGGCAGGTCTTTCGATCAAGGCGGGGGGAGAGGATATTTCGTTAAAAATTCACGCGACGCTCGCGCGTATGAAGGCGTTCAGCGAACATATCCGTCAGGAAAAGAGGTTCAGGCATATTGTCAATATCGGGATCGGAGGATCCGATCTCGGTTCGCGCATGGCGAACGAAGCGCTCAAGCCTTTCACGGATCGCTTTTTTGACATGCATTACGTTTCCAACCTCGATCCTGCACATTTGAGCGAAACCCTGAGAGTTTGCGACCCTTCCAAGACGCTTTTTATCGTGACTTCCAAGACCTTCACGACGCAGGAAACGATGATGAACGCTCTGCATGCCAAAGCGTGGCTCGATGATGCCCTTGGACCGGAGAGCGTGTGCAGCCATTTTGTCGCCGTAACGCAGAACGTCAGCAAGGCATCGAAGTTCGGGCTGGACCCCGAGCATATTTTTCCGATGTGGGACTGGGTCGGCGGACGGTATTCGCTTTGGTCCGCCGTCGGGCTACCGCTTTGCATTTCTATCGGGTTCGATCAGTTCCAGGCGTTTCTGGACGGCGCTCACGAGATGGACAGGCATTTCCTTGACGCTCCGTTTGAGCAGAATCTTCCTGTCCTTCTGGCCCTTGTCGGGATTTGGAACCGCACCTTCCTTAAGCGCGACATTCTCGCGCTTTTACCCTACAGCCAGCTTCTCGATAAATTCCCGGCCTTTATCCAGCAACTGGACATGGAATCAAACGGCAAGAGCGTCGGGAGGGACGGGAGGCCGGTTTCCTATCCTACCGGCCCAATCATTTTCGGTGAGGCGGGAACCAACGGCCAACACGCGTTCTACCAGCTTTTTCATCAGGGTACGACTATCGTTCCCTGCGAATTTATCGGGATCAAACATTCAGAATACGATTATCCCGAGAGCCATAAAACGCTTCTGGCTAATGTCATCGGGCAGACGAAGGCCCTTATGGACGGGCAAAACGACCCGGACGCGCAAAAACAACTCGACGGCAACCGACCTTCTGTCACGCTTATGCTTGAGCGTCTTGATCCCCGCACCCTGGGTTCTTTAATTGCCCTTTACGAGCACAAGGTTTTCACGCAAGGTATAGTCTGGAATATCAACAGTTTCGATCAGTGGGGGGTCGAGTTGGGCAAGACGGTTTCCGGACAGGTTCTCAAAAGGATGGAGCTGGCACTGGAGAGCAAAGGTTCGCTTCAAGGTACCGACTCTTCCACTCAGGCCCTGATTGACGCCGCGCGGAAAGATCAATGACCTCCGGACAGAAGAAGGACGGGGTTCCTGATCCAGAAGAGCAGGAAATTCTTGTCCAGCAGGATTTTAACGTCATCATTGATAAACACCTCAAATACGTGCGGGGACAGCCCGGCGGGGCGCGCGCGGTTTTGAAATACCGGAACCTTTCTTTCCTTAATTTTCACAATGCAAATCTTTCTCAGGCTGACTTTACTGGCTCTTTGCTGGTGGGAGCCGATTTATCCTTCGGGATTTATCAGGGGGCCTGTTTTTTTGCCTGCGACCTGAGGGACGCGGATATGAGCCGAGCGGATTTTTCGCGCGCAGACCTTCGCGGAGCCGTGCTTTCCGGGGCTGATCTTACCGGCACGGATTTAAGGCGGGCCGATTTGCGCGAAGGCAAAATCATGACCAATGTTCCGGGAAGCGGACTGACCGACCGAAAGAGGCCGGGCGACGCCAATCATGCACGCACGATCTTTACCGGAGCGAAGATGGAGCATTGCGATCTGTCGGGCGCACTCGCAAAGGCCGCCGATTTTACGGAGGCTAATTTAAAGGACGCCCTGTTTCGTGACGCCCAGATGAACGGAGCCAATTTTCGCAACGCCAATCTTAGCGGCGGCGATTTTACCGGAGCGGATATTTCCAATTCCGATATGCGCGGGTCCATCCGGCCCGGCCTGATTACTTCAATCGAAACCGACCTTTTCGGGATCAACACTCGCGGATCCATGGCCGAAGACGAGACGGGCATGCGCCTGGAAGCCAGTCCGGAAGAGCTTGAGGATTTGCTGCGTGCGCACACAAGCTGGGTTTCCTCAGCAGGGAAGAAGGGAAAACGGCTTGATCTGAGCGGTTACGACCTGCGCGATGTCGTGAATCTGCATTTGTATCCCCTGACCGCAATCAAGGCTGAGCGCGCCAATTTCGTCGGGCAGGAATTGCGGCGCGCAAACATGCAGAGCGGGGTTTTCAATCAATCTGATTTCCGGGACAGTGTCCTTGACAATGCCGATCTGCGAGGGAGCAGCCTGAAGGACGTCAAAATGACACGCTGTAATCTGCGCGGCGCAAATCTGGGGGCGCTTTACTTCAAGCGCGGCGGAGAAACACGCATGAAGCGCTCGGATTTCAGTGGTTCTATCCTGCGATTTTCCGACCTGCGGGATGCGAATTTGCAGGACGCCATCATGATGGGGGTGGACATCACAAACGCCAATCTCGCCGGCGCGGATCTGCGCGGTGCTGATTTTACCGGGGCCACGATCAAGGGAGCCAAGTTCGAGGGAAGTATTTTGGATGAAGCCAAAATTGATTTCAGCGGCTTATAACACGCTTTCTCCTATTTCATTTCAGTTATCCCCTTTTCCCACAGGGGCCTGTTTTTCCTTTTACTGACAATCTTTAGCAGGCGGGGTAGATTTTGGGCATGCGTATCCGTTACCTTCCTGAAGACCTGATTAACCGCATCGCAGCGGGCGAGGTTGTCGAGCGCCCGGCTTCAGCAGTCAAGGAACTGGTCGAGAACGCCATTGACGCCGGTGCAGACAAAATCAAGATTCTTGTGCGCGGAGGCGGCAAGGCCTCAATCCTTGTTTCGGATAACGGCGGTGGGATGGAGCGTGAAGAGCTTTTAGCGGCCCTGGACCGACACGCGACGTCGAAGCTTCCGGGCGATGACCTGCTTAACATTCTTAACCTGGGGTTTCGAGGCGAGGCGCTCGCCTCCATAGCGTCTGTCGCGCGGGTTACGATCCAGAGCGCAAGAAACGGGGAAGGCTGGAGAATTTCATGCAACGCCGGGCAGAAAGGGGAACCTGAGCCTTGTGCGCACCCCAAAGGCACCCGGGTTGAAGTCAGCGACCTGTTTTACTGCACGCCCGCACGACTGAAATTCCAGAAAAGCGAGCGTGCGGAATTCATGGCCATCAAGGATACGATCAGCCGGCTGGCCATGGCTTACCCTGCGATCGGGTTTACGCTGATGCACGACGAGCATACAGCGCTAAAACTAACGCAAGGACAAAGCCTTACGGAAAGGCTGGGTGCGGTTCTTGGACGGGATTTTGCCGATAACGCCATAGCTATAGAAGCTGAGCGCGAGGGGGTTGTGCTTTCCGGTTATGCCGGACTGCCCACTTATCACCGGGGGAACGCGCAGCACCAATATCTTTTCGTCAACGGGCGCAGCGTGAAGGACAGGCTGCTTGGCGGCTGCGTCCGCGCGGCTTACGCCGATGTGCTTCATCGTGACAGACACCCGGTCGTTGCGCTGTTCCTGACCTGTCCGCCAAGCGAGGTCGACGTCAACGTCCATCCCGCCAAGGCGGAAGTGCGGTTCCGCGATCCCGGCCTTGTACGCGGCCTTATGATCGGCGCCATGAAGCAGGCCCTCCACGCGGGCGGGTTTGCGACCTCCAGCACTGTTGCGCAGGGTGCGCTCTCGTCCTTTCGCCCTCAGAGGCAGGCCGGAGGACCTTCCCTGCCCCTATCGCGTGCGCACTCTCATTCGCCCAGCCTGTTTTCCGCGCGAGCGTACGGGAATCTGGCCGAACAGAGCTATGCCGCTTATGAGGGGGGGCTCGCTCCGTCGGCCCGGACCGAGATGCCTCTCCTTCCTGACCAGCAGGTTGAGGAAGATTCACATCCGCTGGGGGCTGCCAAAGCACAGATCCACGAGAATTATATCATCGCACAAACTGCGGACGGGCTGGTGGTCGTCGATCAACATGCGGCGCACGAGCGACTGGTCTATGAGCGGCTGAAAGCGCAAATGGCGGATCAGGGCGTAACCCGGCAAGGGTTGCTTACGCCCGAAGTCGTGGCGCTTTGCGAGTCCGGCGCGGAAACGATCCTGGAACACTGTGAAGAGCTTGCCCGGATGGGGCTTGAAATCGAAGCGTTCGGGGCGGGAGCGGTCGCAGTTCAGGCCGTTCCCGCCCTTTTGGGCGAGCGCGTTGATATTCAGGGGCTGGTCAAGGATATCGCGGACGAGCTGCTTGATCAGGGGGAAACTCAAAAACTGGAAGAACGACTCAATCATATTCTTTCGACCATGGCCTGCCACGGGTCTGTGCGATCGGGGCGCCGCATGAACGCGGAGGAAATGAACGCCCTGTTGCGAAAAATGGAACAGACGCCGTTGTCCGGGCAATGCAATCACGGCCGACCGACTTATATTTCCCTTTCGCTCAAGGACATAGAAAAACTCTTCGGGCGGTCCTGAAAAAGGTGTACACTTCCATTTTTTAAAAAGGGGCCGTACTCCCGTGAAAAATAGCGATGGAACAGAGCTGATTACTGGGCTTTATGCTGCCCTTTTGGTTTCCGTGGCACTGATCCTTGCGCCTTATCTTGTTGTCAGTACGTTCAGCGGGGCTATTTATCTGTGCCTTGTGCTGTACGCCTATATGATGCGCATGGAACAGGAGCAGGATAGTCCGCGCGCCGTTCATGCCACCTATGTTATCAGAACATTCTGGATTTCTAATTTAGTGTTTCTTGTTTCCATGTTGGCCGTTATCGGCCTTCTGGCGACTATGATTTATAACGGACTGCTGGATATCAGTGCGCTCCGCGCCTGTTCCGGGGGCGATGCGGGTCCCTGCCTTCCTCTTTTTATCAGCGATAACAGCCTGAGTTTCAGCGTTGCTTCTTTTGTTGCCTTGCTTCCTGCGATCTTGTACCTTTTGTATCGTTTCGCGCGAGGGCTGGCCCGGGCGCGGGGTGGGGCAGCCTCGGTCCTGTGAAAATTCAGGCTCTGCTGCCTTTTGGCATTAATCAGAATATAAGACGGTCCCATGAAAGAGCGAGCCTTATCCTTTTATTTCGGCGTTTTCCTGATCTCGGGCATGGTTATGGCCCTTCAGGTCATGCAATCTCGGATTTTTTCCGTAACATCATGGTATCACCTTTCGTTTCTGGTTATCAGCCTTGCGATGTTCGGCCTTACGCTCGGTGCGCTCAAGATTTACCGGGGCAGTGAGGAAGAGTTCCGTAAAAATTACAGCGTTCTCGCGCGAAATCACATGGTCGCTTTCGCCTTTTTCATTATTATCGGGCTTTTCGCCCAGCTTTACATACCCCTTGTTTCCGAGGATAACTGGCGGACCTTCATCCATTTACCGATTGTAGCTGTTGCTACCAGCGCAGCTTACTATCATGCCGGTGTCGTCATTACTGCCGCCTTGACGCGATCCCCTTACCCTATCGGACGGGTTTACGGCATTGACCTGCTCGGCGCAGGTCTGGGGTGCCTGTTCGTTCTGTTCATCATGGAGACGATCGACTCGCCCAGCGGTATTGTTTTCCTGTCCGCCATTGCCTTTCTTGGGGCCTTAACTTTTCCGGTTCCCAAGGACAGTCCGGGCCGAAAATTCAATTTCGGGGGGAAGTCCTATGATGTCAAAAAGTTGGCTGTCACTATGGCTTTTGTCGTGGCGGGTATAGGGTTTTTGAATATTGCGCTTCCGCGGCCTCTCATTTACCCTATTAACCTCAAAACGATGACCGTTACGCAGAAGGATATTGATTACGACGCTTGGAATTCGATTTCCCGAGTGACCGTGACAAATGAGTACAAGGACGTTTCTCCTTTTCTGTGGGGGCCTTCCCCGCTCCTTAAGACGGACGAATACAAGGGCAAGTTTAAGGTCGACCGGCGGCAGCTTGTTATTGACGGCGACGCCAGCACGCCGATCACCTATTTCGACGGCGATTTTTCCAAACACGGGTATCTTGAATATGACGTTACCAATATCGCCTATACTACGCCGGGAATAGAAAAATCGGCGATTATCGGGGTCGGTGGCGGGCGGGACCTGATGTCGGCGCGCTATTTCGGCGTCAAGGAAATCTATGCTATGGACGTCAATCCCGTTCAGGTTCGCTTACTGACTACCGAGCCCTATTTCGCCAAACATACGGGGCTTGGCGAATTGCCGGGCGTTAAGATTTTCAATCAGGAAGCAAGAAGCTGGTTTCGGCAGAACAGGATCAAGTTCGATACGATCCAGATGAGCCTTATCGACACATGGGCCGCTACAGGCGCGGGAGCTTTTGCCCTCTCTGAAAACGGACTTTATACTGTAGAAGCGTGGACAATCTTTATCAGCAATCTGAGCGATCACGGGCTGTTTACCGTCAGCCGCTGGGCCATGGATACTGAGCATGAGTTTACCCGGACACTATCGGTTGCCATGGCCAGTTTGTTCGGTATGGGAGTTGAAGATCCAACAAAACATATCGCCATTTTCCATGCCGGCAGGATTTCAACGATCATCGTTTCGCGCTCCCCCATGACTCAGGAACAGATCGAGGCGATGCGTAAAACCGCAACGGATAAACAGTTCGACATCGTCATGCTGCCCGGATACGCCGTTCCCGGTGGTGCGCTCGGGCAGATTTCACAAGCAAAAAGCGTTAAGGACATTAATCTTGTGTCCGATACCCTGCCTATGGACGTTACACCGTCCACGGATATGCGCCCTTTCTTCTTCAATCAGGCCCGCATGTCCAATCCTCTTGAAGTCATGCGGATGGCGCTTACGGTCGAAAGCCAGTACAACGTTCTTTATGCCGGGCAAGCCAAGGCGTTGTTCAACCTGTTCATTATTATCGGGTTTTCTCTTCTGATGGTGGTTTTCGTGATCATCATGCCGCTTCTGAAGACCGTGAAAGACAAGGGCAACCTGTTCATCAAGGCAGGGACGCTCTACTTCGTGCTGATCGGGCTCGGGTTCATGTTGATCGAAATTTCATTCCTGCAGGCTTTGGGCGTGTTCCTCGGGCATCCCATATATGGTCTTAGCATTGTCCTGTTCAGCCTCATCCTCTCGGCCGGGGTTGGAAGCCTGATTTCCGAGAGGGTTCCTCTCAACGGGCTGGGACGGCAGGTTGTCTGGTCGGTTCTTACTTGCGCGTATGCGGTGATGATTTCCTTCAATATGACGACACTCTTTGACATCTACGCCGAGGTTGACCTTCTTACCCGGATATTAGTGAGCGTTGCGATGATCTTCCCTGCAGGCATTCTCATGGGGTTTGCCTTCCCGACAGGGCTTACCCTGACAGAAAAGTTCGATACGCGCGCGACCGCATGGTTCTGGGGCATCAACGGCGCGGCCGGTATTCTGGGCAGCACGGTGGGGATTGCGCTTAACATGGCGATCGGGATCGACAAAACCATGATACTCGGTGGCGCCTGCTATGCCCTGCTTTCCCTATGCTTCCTCGGCTTAAACGCCGCAGAGAAAAACAAGGCAGATCTCGCGCGGTAAGTTTTAATAAAACTTTCATGCGTCAGGTTTTCTGAGAGCCTAGAGCATTTCAAGATATTTTTGCGCAGCGGTCAGGTCTTTTTCCATCTGGTTGCGTGTGGATTCGATCTGCGGGTCGCTTCCGTATTTGTCGGCGTCGTAAATCTCTTCCTTGAAATCTTCCTCGACAAAACGGGCTGCAAGAATATCCCCGGCGTTGAAGGCCCGGTCCATGAAACCCAGCGCCATGACTATGGATCCCGCCATGGCCGTTACCCATTGCAGGATTGTAAAAGAATCGTCGTTCATCGCCTCTACTTTATTGAGCACTGAGGCCTGCACTTCTTCGGGCTGGGATACCGCGCGCAATCCGGCGGTTATCTTCAGCGGGTGGCCAAAAGCGGTCTCGAACCACTCAGTAAACGGCGACCATGAACGGTTTTGTGCTTCACGCAGTTCCTCCGGCTCGGGCGCCGGATAGCAGATGAGGTCCGTATCCAGATACTTCAGAAGGGCCGCTGTCATCGCCGTACGCCCCCTTGTCACACGGTCAATTCGCGTATTGAGGATTTGCGTAAAGGGCATTGTATCGGGCAGAACCTTGTCCTTCTGGTCCGCCCATTCTCTTACGATTTCGTCCGCAATAGTCCTGTTGGGGGCGCAAAGGAGATTTCCCATGCGTGTACGGACAGGACGATCGTCGAGAAAAATGCCAAATCCTTCGCCTTGCGGTTTTGTATGAACAAGAGTGTAAAAACGCTTGAAGGTCATCCTTTACGTCCGTAAGAGGGCCGGCTTATTCACTGCCTTTGTTCTCGAGCTGTACCTTAAGAACGTCCATAGCGCGGCATGGTCCTTCATAGGATTCCACTTCTCCTTTTAAAGGGCTTACCGTGAGATTTCCGTTCTTGTTTTCCGCTTGAAACTCCAGACCCGGCCCCTCTTCGCCACTTTTGTCTACCGTTTTTTGTACCGAAAAACGGAGATTGAAATCATAACGACAGGCGAACGCGCTTTCCCGTTCGGCCGGTTTTTGCTGCTTTTCCTTTTCTGAGCCCGGTTCCGGGTTCGTACTCTTATCATCTTTCTTACCGTCTGATTTTGCGTCCTTTTTTGATTCCTTCTTTTGCGGCACGTTCAAATCATAGGCGAGCATTTGATGGAGTCTGTTAAAAAGGGCAACAGGCCCTTGTGAACCCGTAATCTGCGCCGTATCTAGCTGCACGCTCTTTACTTCTCCCGTAATGTTCAGGTTATTCCCGCCGTAATCAATAAGAAGATCAAGGTTGAGAATGCTGGCCGGGTCGCCGGATGTCAGGCGGCCACCGACTTTTACGAGATGCCCTTCCAAAAGGGAGACAGAAAGCTGCCCCTTGAGAATGTCTTCAGGCAAACCTACGGAAAAATTATTGATCATCAGGTAATCGCTGTTCTGCTTGTTTATCGTGGCTTTCACGCGTAGATCCCCGAGTTCAAAGCTCGTGTCGCGGTCATCTCCGATGTGGTAGGCGAAGCTGCCGATGGCTCCGCTGACTTCCAGATCCATAGCCAAAGTCCAAGGAAATTCTTCCAAGCTGCCGTTTGCGCGCATTACAGCCTGTTGCGTACCCTTGTCATGGTCGATGAAGAGTTTTTCTATCGAGAAGGCATTGCGGCCCAGTATTCCCTTCTTGACCTTAAGGTTTTCAATATAAAGTGACTTAATTCCCATTTGGCGCGTGATAAAGCCCCAAAAAGAAAGAAAAATCCTTACCTTTTCCGCAGAGACCGTCAAATCCTGACTGGCCATCGTTTCCTTGACTTCCAGCTTTTCAAAATCCGCTCCGACCGATGGGAAAAACGTAATCTTGTTAAGCTTGATAACACGGGCGGGGCGACCGTTCAGGGAGTCACTAATGAGTTTTTCCAGAGACTGGTGAAGGGTTTCGGACGCTCCCCCCATATTGAAGAGAATCGTAATCATGACTCCAAAAAAGGCCAGTACAAAGAACAGGAACTTCAGAAATCCCGAGAGAAAATTGCCTTCTTTTTTGGGCACTTTAGGATCGTTTTCACTCATATTCCTGTTTTCGCCTGTAGTGGGTCTTCACTCGTTGTCCTAATAAGGCATATCTGAAGCGATCAGTCCATATCCTCAAACGGATTGTCCCTGATATTCGGGGTAAAGCCCAAGGTTTTCCAGCTTTTAACCAGATCGGGGGGGAGCGGCGCGGCTATATCCAGCACGGATTTGCGCAGCGGATGGGGCAGGATGATCCGGCGCGCGTGCAAATGCAGGCGTTTGGCCAGCCCCAGGCGCTCAAAATCGGCTTCGGGGGGGATGTGCTCATATTCTTTTTCGTGCTCGGGGCGTTCGGATTTGTATTTTCCATCGCCGATGATCGGGCTTCCCATGAGCTGCGCGTGGACGCGGATCTGGTGCGTGCGGCCCGTACGCGGCCAGAAAGCTACGAAGGCGGCCTGTTTACCCGCACTTTCCAGAACGGCATATTCGGTGACGGCCGATTTTCCATGTTCGTCATCAATCAGCATTTTTTCCTTCTTGCCGCCCTGCCCCTTCACGATTGCGGCGCGGATCGTGCCCTGCAGCATCTCCGGGGTGGGCGAAACCAGCGTCCAGTATATTTTTTTGACATTACGGCCCTTAAAGGCTTCGCCCAGTTTGCGGGCGGCTTCGGCGGAGCGGGCCAGCAGGAGGACCCCGCTCGTATCCTTATCGAGGCGGTGGACAAGGCGCGGGACTACGCCGCTCTTGTTCTTCAACCCTTCAAGCATACCGTCCACGTGGCGGCTGGTTTTCGTTCCGCCCTGCACCGCCAGTCCGGCGGGCTTGTTCAGCGCGATCACATCGCCGTCGTCGAAAATCACGAGGGAGCGGATGAAATCAATATCGCCCTGAGAGAGCTTGCGTTTTTTTTCGGTCTGTTTTTTTACGGCGATTTCCTTCGCGTCCGGCATGGGGATGCGGATGTCCTGCCCGGTTGAAAGGCGCATATCGGGCTTGGCTCGTTTGCCGTCTACGCGAATCTGGCCCTTGCGCATGAGTTTCTGGGCAAGGCCGTAGGAGAGATCGGGCACGTTGGCCTTGATCCAGCGGTCGAGCCGCTGGCCGTCATTATCGGCATCTACCTTGAAATGGCGCACGTCTCTCATGTGTTTTTACTCATGCCACAAGACCGCGCATGACCCAGAGGCCCGCAAAAAGCGCCAGAACGGAGAGGATCACGCTGGAGAGCATATAGGCCATGGCGATGCCCGTATCCCCGCGCTCCCAAATCGTTGCGAAATCGAGAGAGAAGGTCGAGAAGGTCGTGAATGCCCCTAAAAATCCGGTCGTGAAGAACACCCGCGTTGCTTGCGAGGCTCCATCCATGTGCGCGAATTTAACGATCAGAGCGCCCATAATGAAGGAACCGACGACATTCACGATGACTGTTCCCCATGGGAAATTTGTTCCCCAAAGGTGTGCAGACGATACATTCACGCCGTGCCGCGCCAACGCTCCGGTCGCTCCACCCACGGCTATGGCCGCTATTGTGCTGAACATTCAAACCTCATAGACTTCGTGCGATTTTATAGACGAACGGACGGTTCATGTTAAGCGGTTTAAGCCCAGCGCAAAAGGGGATTTTTCTTGCGATTGCAGGTTTTAGCGCCTTCGCGGTGTCGGATACCTGCGCTAAGTGGCTATCGCAGACCTACAGTATCGAGGCCGCGATCGCCTATATCAGCCTGTTTTCAGTCTTGTGCGGCGTGCTTGCCTCGCCGCTGCTGGGTGGGCTGGGGCGCACGATCGGAACCAAGAAGAAACATATTCACCTCGGCCGGGCGGTGAGCAACGTGTTTATCGCCTTTTTCGTAGTGCAGGCGTTCGCGCACCTGCCGCTGACCACGGTGTACACGATCCTGTTCCTTGCCCCTTTTATCGTGACGCTTCTGGCCATTCCCGTGCACGGGGAGAAGGTCAGCCCCCGGCACTGGCTGGTGATCGCTGCCGGGTTTTCGGGGATTCTGGTTGCTTTTCCGCCGGGGACGGGTTCATACAATCTCTGGGTGCTTTCGGCTTTCGCCGCGACGTTTTTTATCGCCACGCTTGGCCTGCTGGCGCGCAAGCTTGGCCCGGACGAAACCGTTTTGTCGCTGTCCCTGTATCCCAGTTCGCTGGCCGCGCTGGTCTTTCTGAGCATGGCGCTCTGGCAGGGCGCGTATCCTAGCCTGTCTGACCTGCCGATTTTCATGCTGGGCGGGATTATGGTGACCATGGGGCTGAGCTGTATCGGCCACGCGTTCCGGATTTCGCGGTATGCGGTCGTGTCGCCGTTCAACTATTTGCAGATGATCTGGGCGCTGATTTTCGGGGCGGTGCTATTCAGGGACGCGCCAGAATCGAATATGCTGCTGGGGGCCGCGATTATTATCGGCAGCGGTCTGACCCTGATCCTGATGGAGCGGAACGGGCGGCGACGTCAGGCATCATCGCCCTCGTCGTTATAAGATTTCTCTTTCTTTTTCCGGCTGTAGCGGGTTTTGAGTTCGACGACGCGCTGTTTATATTTGGGCGTGTAGAGGTCTCTGGCCACGGCGCTGCGGCGCTTATTGGGTTTTGTTTTCTTCTTGCGGGTCATGATTTTCCGCCCCGTTCTTTGCGCATCTTGTTCCAATAGTCGAGGCGCTTTTTGATTTCGCGTTCGAAGCCGCGCTCGACAGGTTTATAAAACTCCTCGCGCTTCATGCCGTCGGGGAAATAATTCTGGCCGCTGAACGCTTCGGGCGCGTCGTGGTCGTATTCGTAACCGGACCCGTAGCCTTCGTTTTTCATCAGTTTTGTGGGCGCGTTGAGGATATGTTTGGGCGGCATGAGGGAGCCGGTTTCCTTTGCGCTTCTTTGGGCCGATTTATATGCGGTGTAGGCGGCGTTCGATTTCGGCGCGGTCGCCAGAAAGACCAAAGCCTGCGCGAGGGCGAGTTCGCCTTCGGGGCTGCCCAGTCTTTCATAGGCCTCCCAAGCCGCGAGGGTCGTGGGGAGCGCCTGCGGCTCGGCGAGGCCGATATCCTCGACCGCCATGCGCACCATGCGGCGGGCGATATAGCGCGGGTCTTCGCCGCCCGCCAGCATACGCGCGAACCAATAGAGCGCCGCGTCTGCGTCCGATCCGCGCACGGTTTTATGCAGGGCGGAGATGAGATTGTAATGCGCGTCGTCGCCCTTGTCATAGAGCGGCGCGCGGCGCTGGACGAGTTCGAGCAAATCCTTCGGCGTGATCTGGATCCCCGCTTTCGCGGGGATGCTGCTTTGTGAAAAAATTTGCTCAACCATCGAAAGGACGTAACGCCCGTCTCCGTCGGCGAGGGTCTTCAGCAAATCGCGGGCTTCGCTCGTTAAAGGGATTTTGTGGCCGGCTTCTTTTTCGGCACGTTCAATAAGCAATTCCAAGGCTGCATCATCCAGACGTTTGAGGACGAACACTTGTGCGCGGGAGAGCAAAGCGGCATTGAGTTCGAAGGACGGGTTTTCCGTCGTCGCGCCGATCAGGGTGATGGTTCCATCTTCCATTACGGGGAGGAACGCATCCTGTTGGGATTTGTTAAACCTGTGAATCTCGTCCACGAAGAGCAGAGTGCCCTGCCCGTTTTGATGCCGGATTCGCGCCGAGTCAAACACGCGCCTGAGGTCAGCCACGCCGCTGAAGATCGCGGAAATCTGCTCGAAGTGCAGGCCGCTGTGCCCGGCGAGGATGCGCGCCATAGTCGTTTTGCCACAGCCGGGCGGCCCCCAGAGGATCATCGAGGCCAAGACCCCGGATTCGGCCATTTTATGTAAAGGTCCGTCGGGACCGAGCAGATGATCCTGCCCTACGATCTGCTCCAGCGCATCCGGGCGCAGGCGATCGGCCAGCGGGCGCGGGCCGCTTTTCCCTGCCCTCTTTTCCGGCATTTTTTCAGTCTTTTGTGCAAATAAATCCGTCATTTTCTTGACCTGTCACGCTGAATGTGGAATATAGCGCCTTTATTGGTGTCCTGTTAAGGTCAAAACCATGGAAACGCAGCGCCTGGACTATACACAAGACGTGGCGGCAGCAACCGAAGCGGTCTACCAGACCTTGTCCCGCCACTATGCGATGGACCATTGGAAGTCTCTGGCTCCCTATATCTATGAAATCAACCGCCTGAAAAAAGAGAAGAACGCCGTCATCCTGGCGCATAACTATATGACGCCGGATATTTTTTTCGGGGTCGGCGATATTGTGGGCGACTCCCTTAAGCTGGCGCAGGAAGCGGCTAAGACCGATGCCGACCTGATTATCCAGTGTGGTGTGCATTTTATGGCGGAGACGTCAAAAATTCTCTGTCCGCAGAAAAAGGTCATTATTCCGGATAAGCTTGCCGGGTGTTCGCTTTCCGAGTCTATTACCGGGGCTGATGTTCGGGCGCTCAAGGAAAAATATCCGGGGATTCCGGTCGTGACCTATGTGAACACTTCGGCGGACGTGAAGGCGGAATCGGATGTGTGCTGTACTTCTTCCAACGCGCTCAAGATCGTCAATGCGCTGGGGCAGCAAGGGCATGACACCGTGATCATGACGCCGGACAAGTTTCTGGCGCAGAACGTGGCTGCGCAAACGAATGTGAAGATTATCTACTGGGAAGGGACATGCATGGTGCATGAGCGCTTTACTCCACAGGACATCACGGATATGCGCAAGCAGTATGACGATATCGTCGTGCTGGCGCACCCGGAATGTCCGCCGGAGGTGATCGCGGTTTCCGATTATTCGGGATCGACCGCGCAGATGGATAAATACGTGAAAGAAAAGCAGCCTAAACGGGCGATGCTGATGACCGAATGTTCTATGAGCGATAATATCGCCGCCGCCAATCCCGATGTCCAGATGATCGGCACGTGCCAGATGTGCCCGCATATGAAACGGATCACGCTGCCGAAAATTCTCAAGGCCCTGCAAACCGAGGGGCCGGAGGTCGTGATTGATCCCGAAATCTCCGAACGCGCGAAAAAGGCGGTCGTGCGGATGCTTGAGCTGAGTTAAGCTCCTTCTACCTTAAGCGTTTGTTTTTTCACCTTTTTATGATAAAACTTCCCTAGATCAGAAGAAGGTGATGTATGGAACTTTCGCCAATACTCGTTGAAAAAATAGTTCGTGCCGCTCTGGAAGAAGATCTCGGGCACGGGCATGACATTACGACAAAAGCCATCGTCGCGCGCGGCACGAATGTCCGCTGCGTTCTGCGTGCCCGAAAAGACGGGGTTCTTGCAGGACTGGCGCCCTGCATGCTGACCTTTGCGCTATGTGTTCCCGATGCGCAGCTTGAACTGGAGGTTAATGACGGGGCTTTGCTTAAGGAAGGGCAGAGCATCGCAACAATCTCCGGGGAGGCTTCGGGTATCCTGACGGCGGAGCGCACAGGGTTGAATTTCCTGATTCATCTTTCGGGGATCGCCACGATGACGCGCCGTTATGTCGATGCGGTGCGCGATACGAGCGCGAAAATCTGCGATACGCGAAAAACTCTTCCGGGCTTGCGGACGTTGCAGAAATACGCGGTGCGGAAGGGTGGCGGCCACAACCACCGTTTCGGGCTGGATGACGCGATCCTGATCAAGGATAATCACATTGCCGTTGCGGGGAGCATTGAAACCGCGCTGCGCCTTGCCCGGCAAAATTCCGGCCATATGGTGCGGGTGGAGATCGAAGTGGATTCGCTGGCGCAGCTTGACGAGGTTCTCGCGTTTCAGAAAAAAAACGGCGGGGTAGACGTGGTGATGTTCGATAATTTCGCTCTGCCCGATCTTAAAAAGGCCGTGAAAAAAGTTGACGGCGTGCTGGTCACGGAGGCTTCGGGCGGCGTCACGCTTGAGACCGTCAAGGCGATTGCCGAAACGGGGGTGGATTATATATCCGTTGGGGCCTTGACCCATTCCGCTCCGGCGCTGGATATCGGGCTGGATTTCGAGACGGCCTAAGGTTTTTTCTTCAGGCAGGCGGGAAGGCTGACGCACAGGCTGCCGAGCAGTCCCATGAGCATATCGCCCATCGTGTCGGTCACACTGCCCTGCGCGTGCTTGCCGAAATAATTGTCCGCGATCCATTCCGCGAATTCCCAGCCGACTGTCGCCTTGGCCGTTAAAGCGGTCAGAAGAATGAACAGCGATATGGCGGTGTGTTTGCCCAGAAATTTTTCGGCGTGCGGGGCCTGCGTCGCGGTGTAGAAAAAATAGCAGATCACGACCCCGCCGATAAAATGCATGGGAATGTCGAGGGAGGGGTAATGATCGTAGGCATTAAAGCCTTCGGAAGCGATGGCGTGGACGATGAATACGCCCAGGGGCGCCCATCCGGCGCGGCGCAACGTCGTGAGCACGAAGGTTGTGAAGTCTTTCATAAAATCCCCGCCTTCCTGAGTTCCTCCTCCATTTCGGGGGAGATTTCCTCGTCATCCTGCCCGGTGTAGAGACCTTTATCGGGCGGAGCGTCGGAAGGTTTGAAATAGCGCCAGCCCTGAAACGGGCGTTTGGGCGCAGCAATCGTTTCGATCATTTGCGCGGACTGGACGATCATGCACATCGTGCCTTTATGTTCGGTATTAACCGTTTCAAAACCGAGGATGGCGTGGCGGCAGCGGATGCGGTTTTTAATCACGCGGAAGAGCGAGCCGCCGGATTTTATAATCTCCTCCCCGCGCGTGGGTTTGTGGCGCGTCCAGCACGGGGTGGCCGGGCGGCCGTGATAATCGAAGATCACGGTCTGTTGCCAGTCGTAATAATCCTTCAAATCGTCAACGCCGACGACGAGCTTGATGATGTGGATGGACGGGTTCATGCGCGGGATTTTAGAGCGGTTTGCGCGCCTTTTTCAAGAGGCTGCTAATCCTGCTCCGGGGAACAGTATGGCGGGGTTCCGTCGCGCTTATACCGCTCGATCTGCTCTTCGGTGCAGCCCTGCCGACGCTGGTAATCCGCGATTTTTTCTTCCCTTTCAGTCTGCCCGGGCCTGCTTTCCGGCTGCTCGTTCATGCCGACGGCAAAGAGCGCGGCCAGACCGACCCCCTTGAGCAATCCGTAAATCCTGTTTTTCGTGCCCTGGTTCATAGTGCGCACTCCCTTTCGGGTGGGAGTGATACAGACAAAGGCGGGAAAAATCAATATATTCTTCGGGTTACGGGTTTTTATGGGAGGATTATGTGCGGATTACCGTGAAGTTGACGCCGGGGGCGAAGAAGAACGAGGTGGGCGATTGGGAAACGGATGCCGCCGGGGCGCGGTTTTTGAGGGTTTCCGTTACGGCCGCGCCGGAAAAGGGTAAGGCGAACGCGGCGCTGATCAAGCTTTTGTCCAAGCACTGGGGCGTGCCCAAGAGCGCGATTAAACTCGTGCGCGGGGAGACCAGCCGGGTGAAGGTGATTGAGGTTGAAGGTAACGAAATCCATTTAAAAGGATAAATGCAATGCCGATATGGGAACTTTGGCTTGAAGAGTATGAAGAGATTGTCGAAGGGAAAGTTGTTAAAGGCGAGGGTTATCACTTTTTTCAAGCAAATTGTGAACACTATGAAAAAAATGTTCGGCGTTGCGGTGAAAACGCCAAGCGCATATGGACGACTGAAGCTCTGGATTACAACGACGCGCATACAAAGTACCACGCCTATATGGGTTGGGAAGAATACAAGCCTATGGAATAAGTTGGGCTTATTCTTAGTGCTCTAAAGCCGCTCGACCATCATTTTCTTGATTTCCATGCTTTTTTGATTATGGGCTAAAGTTGTATAAAGACTTTCTGCCCACTTCAAAAGTGCCTTTTTTACTAAAGGTTTTTTCTTTTTGACCTTTTTCAGAGGCGGTATCATTAGAGTAAAAATTCACATCAAGTTCCATTCTGATTTCCTCAACATCTATTCTCGTCAGTTTTATTGAGCCTTCCCAAATCGTTGAGTAGGAGTAAGAATCAAGCCAAATCAGGGAGCCAAAACGATGCCCCTCGCATTCTCCGTCTTTAAATTCTATAGTCTCTCCAATAGTTCCAGGTATGGACGGACAATGGAAAAGTAATACTGAAGACCCTTCGTCATCCATTACATCTACGTAACCTACTCTAGACAACCACCAAACGCCTATAACCACTCCTTGACCTTCCGCGAGGTTATGCGTTTTTACCAGCCCATCTCTGAAGTTCAGACGTGCTGAGTTATATGTTTTTACTAGCCTCTCTAATTCATATGTATCATCTAGGTTTATGTGTATATCGGCATCTTCAATATACAGCATATCTATGTCTGGTTTTTCATAGCTGCCCGTGTGCGGCTTAGTACCTGAAGAAGTCGAAAGTTGTTCGTTATATTTTTCCTTCTGTTCCCATAAACTGAGTTTGGGCCATAAATTTATTTCAGGCCATTTAACGGGGTTCGCCCAAAAGAAGTAAGTCAGCTCAAGAAAGAGCAGGCCGAGGCACAGGTAAATCACGATTATATAGTTGTTTCGCCGCCGCATTTTGCGCACTGCCTTCCCTACAGGGCCGAACTTCTCCCGAAGTTCATCATGCTCTATTTGCGGGGGGCTGTCACCTCAGAGGCGCTCGACCATCATTTTCTTTATTTTAATACGGGTTCAACTCCTCGACAGCCTTTCTCTGAGCTGTATAGGTACCCTTAACCGCCACGGGGTCTTTCCGGGTTCGGTGTCCGTTCTCATCGAGATCGATTGACGCGAAGAGCATATCTACCTCCAGGCTGATTTGATCTTTTTCCAAACGTTCAAGCTTTATTGAGCCTTTCAAGGCCGTTCCATAGTGACCGCCATTCTCATACCAAACAGTGGAAGCGGACGACAGATAGCTCTCACATTCTTGGTACGTGTACTCAATTACATCGCCGATCTTTTCGGGCAAAGACGGGCAGTGGAGAGTAATATTTTCAAAGGCTTCATCATCTATAAGCCTTTTGTAGCCGGGGTAAAAAGTGCGAATTGTCAAGATTGCCCCTTCTCCCATTTTTATGCCGTGTTTTGAAATTAAAATATCCCTGTGGAGCGAACTTACCTCGTTTGGACGATGTTTTTTTATCAAAGAATCAATATCATTGATACTCTCCGCAAAGTCCGCGTTTTTTATATAAAATACGCTTACGATTGGATCCTGCTCCTTATCTTTTGGTTGTTTTTTTTGATTTATCCAATCGTCACCAGCAAAGTATATTTCTTCTCCTGAATCCGGGGGTATTTTAAGTCTTTCATTAAGGTCGGTTAATGTAACCTGTTTTTCTGACAACCTCTCGACGAGTTTTACTTCGATTTTTTTCGAGTAAGAAAAGCCGAAGTCTAAAATATCTTGATACCTACTTCCACCTCCAGAAAGCTCTCCTGTCGCTGACTCTAGATATCCTTTTGACAAATTGAAGATGTGTATCCCTTCGTATGAACAAGAAAAATCATCATTTTGGCCTATTTCTTCTGAAGTAGTGCGAAGATTTTCCATGAACGTATATTTATACGATACCAACTCATCCCCCGCTAAAGTTTTTGAAATTTTTTTCAAGGTTATTCTTGTCGCAGAATTGATCTTTTCGATTTTATGCTTCTCAGGGACATTAAGACAAAATGGTAAACCTCCGGTGTAACTAAAATAAATCATGTTTTTTTCATTTTCGGGTTCGGGAATCAAAGGCAACATGGAGTCCTCACCGGAAGGCGCCTTTGCGATATCTGTAGAGAGGTCTTCAAGCAAGAATTCAGGCGGAAGCCTTAACATGGATGATAAGATTTTTTGTTCGGGATAAGAATCCTTAGACAGGTTGACTAGTGATGAGGGGTATGTCCTGCCTTCCTGATTAAAAATAAAACTTATAATGGAGGTATGAGATTTATTTGATAAATCCTGAAGTGATGCGAAAAAAAGATTTGAGGGTTGACGTATAGCCGTGATGACGAGACTTTGTTCGGACACGTTTGATGTGCCCTCATAAACGGTATATCTATATTCAAGCCCTTCATATTGTTCACTTTGCCGCCAACTCAAATCCTTTAGCCTGCCGTCATCGGCTGCCTGAGCCAGAAATACCAGCGATACGGCGGCAAACCCGCAGATCAGCAGAATAATCAGGGTTTTGTGTACGCTTATTCGCATGCCGAGCGCTTTCTTTCGGGCTCCCTACAGGACCGAACTTCTCCCGAAGTTCATCATGCTCTATTTGCGGAAGGCTGTCACGTCAGAGGCGTTCGACCATCATTTTCTTGATTTCGGCGATGGCCTTGGCGGGGTTCAACCCCTTGGGACACGTGTTCGTGCAGTTCATGATCGTGTGGCAGCGGTAGAGGCGGAACGGGTCTTCGAGCGCGTCCAGACGCTCCCCGGCGGCCTCGTCGCGGCTGTCCACGATCCAGCGGTAGGCCTGCAACAGCACGGCGGGGCCGAGGAAGCGGTCGCCGTTCCACCAGTAAGACGGGCAGGAGGTCGAGCAGCAGAAGCACAGGATGCATCCGGCGGGGCCGTGGCCGTCCGCGCCGTTGAGGACGTCCGAATGTTCGGGGGTCTGCAGGCGTTCCCGGTTCGGCGCGGGGCTGTCGGTTTTCAGCCACGGCTCGATGGCCGCGTATTGCGCGTAGACATGGTTTAAATCGGGCACGAGGTCCTTGACCACCGGCATATGCGGCAGGGGCGTGACCTTGACGTCGCCCTGACAGTCGGCGATGGCTTTTGTGCATGCGAGGGTATTTGTGCCGTCGATATTCATGGCGCAGGAGCCGCAGATTCCCTCCCGGCAGGAGCGGCGGAGGGTGAGGGTCGAGTCGACCTCGTTCTTGATATGGAGCAACGCGTCCAGAACCATCGGGCCGCACTGGTCGAGGTCGATGGTGATATTGTCCATGCGGGGGTTTTTGGCTTCGCCCTTTTCGTTCACATCATCCGGGTCCCAGCGGTAGATGCTGAAGGTTTTTGCGCGCTTGGCGCCGTTTGCCGCGTCTATCTTCTCGCCCTTGCGGACGACGGAGTTTTTCGGAAGGGTCAGTTCGGCCATGGGAAAATGCCCCGGAAAGAGTTCTCGTTCCCATGAAGTTAGTCCTAATGACCGAAAAAGTGAAGCCCCCGCGAACCGGAAAAGACCCTGTTTATGCTCATGAATTCGATTTTTTGCTGATAAGGCGGCGGCGCTCTGCTATAACACATAAAAAACATTATACATATTAGCGGCGACAGAGCTATGAGCGGTCCCAAAGAACTTTCAGAGCGCTTTCCCGGAACAGGCGGCCCACGGAGCGAAGGCGGCCCTACTCCCGATGAATTGCGGGAGATTTTTTCTGCGCCGCTCGGGGTCATGCTGGCCAAAATGGGCGTGATTACGCCCGAGCAGCAGGAACAGAGCGCGGACAGGCAGGCCCTCATGGTGGCCGTGCGGAACGCGCTTGAGATGGGGACGCTGGCACCCGAGGATCTGCCGCAGTTCAGAGATCAGCCCGATTTTCTGGCCCTTGCCGGGATGGAGCAGGAGGGTATCAGCGCTCTACTTGAAAAGGGCGGTGTGGACGCGAAAGAGCTGCATCTGGCACGACGGATCGTGGATTCCAATGCCGGGGTGAATAATGCGAAAGAAACATGGAACGTTCCATTTATCGGCCAGATACACGCCAAAATGCATGGTAATCAGGCTATTGCGCAGGCGGCGCTGACCGTTCAGCAGGCGATCCGCGCCGAAGAGACCGCGCTGCGTCTTCATACCGGTAAGGCCGATCCTGCACTGCATGAAGGCAAGCGGGAGTTTAATTTTTCTAATCCGAAAGACGATCCCCGTCTTAAAGATGCCGTGGAGGCGCACCGCTGTTTGAGCGTGATGGAAAGCCATGCGGTGGCCGGACAGGCCTATGATGTTTCCTCTCAACTGCGCGGGATACTGGCCAGCTATGCGGATGCGGCGACCATGTTCGAAGAGGCCGGGCTTGGCAATCTGGGCGCGCATGTCCGCCTTGTCGCGGGCAGCCGCACACATATTCTTGAAGCCCCTGCGCCGGATCAGCACACAGGGCCTGCGGGCGCAGGTTAACCACCCGGATTCAGAGCCGGTTTACATTCATATCCGGTTTTAAAAGTTATTCAGGTTCAGGCAGCCCGGCGCCGGGTTCGGATTCTAGGAAGATTTCTTCGCCCCTGTCCATAGCGGAGGGGGCTACGCCGACCGGATCGGGCGGAGGCGCGTCACGGGTGTTGCCCTTGGCTTTTTTAGCCTCGTAGAGGGCCATGTCCGAGAGTTTCAGGACGTCTTCCGGGCCTACGGTACCGTCGATCACCGCGGCGCCGACACTAATGCTGACTGGATATAAAAGGCCCTCATGTTCAAAAGTCAGGCCGTCAAAAGCGTGTTTTAACCGGTCCTCCGCCTTTTCCATGAACCATTCGTCGGTCGCGCCGTCGGAAATGAGAACAGCAAATTCATCGCCGCCGATACGGGCGCATATTTCGTCTTTCCGAACAGTCTCACTCAACCGAGTCGCTACCGCCTTGATGAGCGAATCGCCGGCAGCGTGGCCCATCCCGTCATTGACAGGCTTCATGCCATCGACGTCAATAAAGACAACGGCTTCAAACTGGTGAATCGGGACTCCGGTTTTTTCAAATTCCGTACTGGCGCGCTCGGCTGCGGCGACCGCGCGCACCAATTCCGGCATAAACGCCCCGCGGTGGGGGATGCCCGTCATGGGATCCGTTATACTGTCTTCCTGAAGCTGGGCATTATCGCGCTTTAGCTGGCTGTTTTCGCGGCGCTGCGTTATATCATTGCGGACCATGCGCATTCCGGTCCGGACCATGTCGGCGGCTTTATCGTATTCCCCGCGCAGGCGATGTTCCTTGCCGATCTCAAAGAGCCGGTCCGCCATTGCGTCAACATCATCCGGAGTTATGTCCTTGGCCATCCCGCAACCATTTTCTGTTTGTCGTTCTTTATTCTTTTTATTATGCCCCAAAGGCCCTGCGGTTGTCCCGCCGGGTCTTTCCTTAACTTCTCATACACCCCTATGAAAATGCAAGAAGTTTCGACTAAACCTTAGTATACCCTTGCTTTTGGGGGGACGGCCTCGACCTCGTCGGTCAGGGTGGTGAGGGTCACAGGGCGGTAATCAATGCGGGTTTTGCCGCTGGGATCAATCCATGTCGCCGTGTGTTTGAGCCATTTTTTATCGTCGCGGTCGGGGAAATCTTCGCGGGCGTGGGCCCCTCGCGACTCTTCCCGGTTGGCGGCGGAATGCATCGAGACCACGGCCTGCCCCAGAAGATTATCGAGTTCCAGCGTTTCGACCAGATCAGTATTGAAAATCATGGAGCGGTCCTTGATGCCCAGATCGCCTTTAGCCGAGTGACATTCGTTAATGAGCGCAACGCCTTCGTTCAGGGTTTCGGCGGTGCGGAAGACGGCGGCGTGATTTTGCATCGTGCGCTGCATCCGGTCGCGCAGGTGCGCCGTCGACGTTCCGCCCTTGGCATTGCGGAAATGATCGAGCCTGTCGATGGCTTTCGTGCCGTCATCGCCCTTGAAGGGTTTATGCGGGGAACCGGGCGTGACGATTTCCGCGCAGCGCCTAGCGGCGGCGCGGCCAAAGACCACGAGATCGAGCAGAGAATTGGAGCCGAGACGGTTGGCGCCGTGAACAGACACGCACGCGGCTTCGCCGATGGCCATGAGGCCGGGGACGACTTCGCTGTGGTTTTTCTTGGTCGCGGTTACGACTTCGGTTTTCACGTTGGTCGGGATGCCGCCCATGTTGTAATGCACGGTAGGCAGGACCGGGATGGGTTCGCGCGTGACATCCACACCCGCGAAAATGCGCGCGCTTTCGGCGATGCCCGGCAGGCGGTTATGGATGACTTCGGGTTCGAGGTGCATGAGGTTGAGGTGGATATGGTCTTTTTTCGGACCCACGCCGCGACCTTCGCGGATTTCTATCGTCATGGAGCGGGAGACGACATCGCGGGAGGCGAGGTCCTTCGCGCTGGGCGCGTAGCGTTCCATGAAGCGTTCGCCTTCGGAGTTGGTAAGGTAGCCCCCCTCCCCGCGCACGCCCTCGGTGATCAGACAGCCCGCGCCGTAGATTCCGGTCGGGTGGAACTGGATGAACTCCATATCCTGCAAGGGCAATCCCGCGCGCAGGACCATGCCGCCGCCATCGCCCGTGCAGGTGTGGGCGGAGGTGCAGGAGAAGAAGGTGCGGCCATAACCGCCTGTAGCCAGAATCGTCTGGTGTGCGCGGAAGCGGTGGATTGTTCCGTCGTCGAGATTCCAAGCCATGACGCCGAGGCACTGACCGTCATCGGACATGATGAGGTCGAGCGCGAAATATTCGATGAAGAATTCGGCGCGGTTTTTCAGCGCCTGCGAATAGAGCGTGTGCAGCATCGCGTGGCCCGTGCGGTCGGCAGCGGCGCAGGTGCGCTGGGCGGTGCCCTTGCCGTAGTGCGTGGTCATGCCGCCGAAGGGGCGCTGGTAGATTTTTCCCTCCGGGGTGCGGGAAAACGGCACGCCGTAATGTTCGAGTTCGATGACGGCGGGGATGGCCTCCTTGCACATATATTCGATCGCATCCTGATCGCCGAGCCAGTCGGACCCTTTGATGGTGTCGTAGAAATGAAAGCGCCAGTCATCTTCGCCCATATTGCCGAGGGCCGCGCTGATCCCGCCCTGTGCCGCAACGGTGTGGGAGCGTGTGGGGAAGACCTTGGAGATGATGGCGGTGTGCAGCCCCTGCTCCGCGCAGCCGAAGCCGGCTCTCAGGCCCGCGCCGCCCGCGCCGACGACGACGACGTCAAATTCATGGTCGATGATGGTGTAGGATTTAGTCATTTCTTATTACATCCCCGCTGTGAAAGCGATTTTCAAAACACTGAAGATACAGGCCACGCCGATGGCGAAGAAGAACAGCCGGATGCCGATCAGCTTCGACATGCGGAACCAGCCCGACAGATAATCTTCGGCAATCACCTGGGAGCCGAGGCGCGCGTGATACAGAACCGAGATAATCAGCAGGATCATGAGGATCGCGTTCAACGGAGAGGCCAGCCACGCCGTGAATTGCGCATAGGTCGCCGCTTTCAGTTTCACGATCGACCACACCAGCCAGAGAATGAGCGGGATGTTGGCCAGCGCGGTGATCTTCTGGTGCAGCCAGTGTTCGGCGCCGTGATGGGCGGAGCCGAGGCCCCGCGCCTTGGCAAGGGGCGATTTCAGGCGGTCTTCTTCGGAATGCGATGGCATGTCGTCTGCCTCCTTAACTTGTCAGATAGGCACAGGCCCATGTCGCCGCCGTCAGGATGAAGGCGAACATTATGACGATATAGTTGGTGCGCATGGCCACGTCTTTTTCGAGGAATTTTCCGGTGTCCCAGAACATATGCCGGATGCCGTTGCACATATGGTAGTAGAGCGCGGCGGACCAGAGGAACAGGATGATCTGACCGGGTACGCTTGAAGCGATTCCCATGACGAAGTTGTAGCTTTCCTCCCCGGCGGCGGCGGCGATCAGGAAGGCGGCGACAAGAACGGTTCCCGCGGAGAGGGCGACGCCCGCAGCCCTGTGGCTTATGGACAAACGCGCCGTCAGGGGGAGCTTGTATACCTGAAGATGCGGGGAAAGCGGGCGCTGAACTTTCTTGATCGTCTCTGACATTGCTGGTTGCCTGAATAATTTCCGGGTCGCGCAGGTTTTCCTGCTGCATTCACTATAGAGTCTGCGGCGCAGATTTCAATCCGATATCCGCACGGGAAGTAAGGGTTTTTAAACACAAAACCGTTACATTCGATTTAGATTGAAAGAATATGTATAATGTTATATACTTGTACATAACATAAAGGAGAATGAACGATGGCGAAAGAAAAGATCGCGATTTCAGAAGTCAGTCACAGCAAATTCACCATGCTGCGCTGTCTTGTGGCTATGGCTCACGCGGACGGGGTGGTCACGGATGAAGAGCGGGCGTATGTTTCCGCGCTTTCCAACCGGATGCCGCTGACCCGCGAACAGCGCGCCACGCTGGAGCGCGATCTGGTTCACGCGCAGGATGTGGGCGATCTGTTCCGGCATATCAACGACCCGAATTACCGCAGCCAGGTGCTTTATTTCGCGCGGCTGATGGCGTTTAAGGACGGGCTGCTTCACCCTTCTGAGCAGGAGATGCTGGACCGGCTTCATGCGCTGGCCACAGACGGGCTGGATATGGAGCAGATCCGCGCGGATGTCGCGCGCGTGGTCGAGACCAAAATGGCGCAGCACGATATCGTTCTCGACCAGAACCGCCCGAAAAAAGGCGAGCATTTCATTCCGTGGATGCAGTGGCTGGATGAAATCCTGCTCAAGCTCGGGATTGATCTTTTGAAGGACTGATTTCCGTTAGAAAAAACTGGCGCGTGTTTCGCGTTCTAGGCTAGGGTTCGCAGTGTGCGATGGGCGGTCAACGTGTTAACAGGGTGCGTTTGACCAAGAAATCTGAAGGCTGAACAAATTGAAAAAAATCAAAATCTGGAAAGTTATCTGCTTCAGTATTTTTTTATGTTCGACAAGTGTTTCCGCCTTTGGTTCCGATATGTTTGGTTTATTGCTCGGAAAGGGTCGGAAGATTTTAAATCCGGCGCATATCAATTGGGTCAGTTGTAAAGGATACGATGATCTTTCCAATATCATCGTTGAGGATTTTAATGGAGATGATGTCTTTGATGTTGCGGCCTTGCTGTTAAGTGAGGCGGATGAGAAGCCTGTAGAATGGAAAGGGAAACTTGTATACGGAAAGACTCTTGAGTTGACTGCCTTAGTCAGTGAATCAGACGGAGGCTACAAGAGGTTCGTTTTAGAGCGATTGCCCACTTTCATGCCAACAGAAATTGCGATTAAGTATGAACACGCGAGCATTGGGCAAGGTGATCGAATTATGGGGCAGATCGTAAGGGTATATTGCGAAAGGTCGGAAACCGTATACCAATGGAATAACGAAGACTTTTTATCCTATACCCGTTCGGATTGATCTTTTGAAGGACTGATTTCCACTGGAAAAAAACTGGCGCGTGCTTGGCGTTTTCCGCTAGACTTCGTTTGTTTTATCAGTTGCGTCTTCAGTCTTACTGACAGGCTTCTGAAAATTTACAATCTCTAAGCTCTATAAATTCGAGGTCAGAGTTACATGAAAAGTCTTTTCAGGGCTTTAATTCTGTTAATACTTTTTGCCCCAATTTTCGCAGGGGCGTCAGAAAAAAATACAAGCACTTTTAGCGAGACCTTGCAAAAAGCCGAGCAAGGGGACGCAAAAGCACAGCTTGAACTTGGTTACATGTACGCCGATGGCGATGGCGTAGAGCAAGACAATCATGAAGCTTTTAAGTGGTTTTTAAAATCCGCCGAACAAGGATATCCTCAGGCGCAGTACGTTATTGGCTATGCCTATGATGCTGGTGGCGTTGTTGAGAAAGATATCGGCGAAGCACTAAAATGGTACAGAAAGGCTGCCGAGCAAGGGAGGGCTGAGGCACAGTATACACTTGGAAACAGATACGCTAATGGGCAAGACGTGGAGCAAGATTTCAAGGAAGCGTTCACGTGGTTGTCCAAGGCCGCTGAGCAAGGCCATACTCAGGCACAGTTTTATATCGGAACCATGTACACAGAAGGTCAAAGCGTTGAGAAAAATGATTCTGAAGGTATAAAATGGCTTTTGAAGGCCGCGGAGAAAGGTCACGCCGATGCACAATATAATCTTGGTCACACGTATTTTTGTTGCGCGGGATCAGAACAGAGCCCTGAAGAGGCGTTAAAATGGTACAGAAAAGCGGCTGAACAAGGGCATGTTCATGCTCAATATAATCTGGGCTTTATTTTATGCGGTGGGTGGAAAGTCAAACAAGATTATGAAGAATGTATCAAGTGGCTTACCAAGGCTGCTGAACAGGGTTCTGAGGAAGCTCAAAGCTATCTGGAAGTCGCCATCCCCGATGAAGAACTAGAGAAGTACCGAAAAAAATCAGAGGCCGACCAGGAAAGCAAATAATTTGCGCCCTGCTTGAGCAAATGTTCTTTCAATGAATGAATTGTCTGTCCGTTAACTTGAGAATTTCAATCCGGCCAGATGCCGCCGTATATTTCCTCCTTTTCTTCTTCCTGTCCCAGAATTTTTTCACGGACGATTTTCTCAACGGCGTCTTTGACCGTATAAAAATGATCAAAGCGCAGGGTGTAGTCCGAGGCAAAAAGCGCGGTGAACAAGAAAAATGTCAGGAAGGAGTGCTTGACCATATCCGTCACGATATTGGCAATCGCCGAGTAGCGTCTGGCGTAGGGGTCGGTTTTCCGAATGCGGGCCTTGATCATGTGAAAGAAGAACAGGGTCAGAGGGTATTGCGCCAGCCAGAGCGCGATCAGCAGGACCGTTTCCTCCTCGTCCCACGGCAGGTCGGCGAAGAGGACGCTGTCGTAAAAGATCAGAAAAAGAGCCGGCAGAAACAGGACGAAAGCGGCGGTCGTGACCTGCCCGCCCAGCGCCCTAAGATCGTCATTAAAAGTCTGACAGGCGAAGCGGCTTTTTCGCGCACGCACATCCAGAACCAGCGTTATCAGTAGCGGCAGGTAGGAGATTGCTGCAATGGCCGTCAGGTAGACGTTATACAAATCATGCGCTGTTTCTTATGCAGCCGCCTTGGCCGCGTTCTTCGTCAGCAGCTCCGCGATTTGCACCGTATTGAGAGCCGCCCCCTTACGCAGATTGTCGGATACGCACCAGAAGCTCAGGCCGCTGTCGACCGATTCATCTTCGCGAATGCGGCTGACGAACACGTCGTCCTCGCCCTGAATTTCCAGAGGAGTCACGTATTCCTTACCGTCCGCGCCTTCGTCGACGACCGTGACTCCCTCGAATTCGCGCCAGAGTTCGCGGGCCTGATCCGCGGTGATTTCTCGCTCGCATTCGACGTTAACCATTTCGGAGTGGCCTATGAAAACGGGAACCCGAACGCAGTGCGGGCAGACCTTGATCGCGGGATCGAGAATTTTTTTCGTCTCCACAATCATTTTCCATTCTTCCTTGGTCTTTCCGTCCTCCATGAACACGTCAATCTGGGGGATCGCGTTAAAAGCGATCTGCTTCGGGTAGACGGACGGGCTGGGCGGATGGTTCATGTAGATGCCCTTGGTCTGGTCAAACAATTCGTCCATCGCGGCCTTTCCGGTCCCGGAGACAGACTGGTACGTGGAGACGACAACGCGCTTTATCTTCGCCGCATCGTGAATCGGCTTGAGCGCGACGACCATCTGGATGGTCGAGCAGTTGGGGTTGGCGATGATGTTCTTCTTCGTGTGATCCTTGATCGCGTGCGGGTTCACTTCCGGGACGATCAGCGGAACGTCCGGATCCATGCGCCAGTAGCTGGTGTTGTCGATCACCACGGCCCCGGCCTTTGCCGCCTTGGGGGAGTATTCCGCGGATACCTTGCCGCCCGGCGAAGAGAGGGCAATGTCGATTCCCTTGAAATCAAAAGTGGCGAGGTCGCGCACCTTAAGGGTGTCGTCTCCGAACGAGACTTCCTTGCCCACAGAACGGCTGGAGGCCAGAGCGATAACGTCATCCACGGGGAAATTGCGCTCGCGCAGGATTTTCAGGATTTCCATCCCGACATTCCCCGTAGCGCCAACGACTGCAACCTTGTATCCCATTTTTTCGACCTTTCACGTTTATATTAACTTCTCATGCATGGTCATAAGGCTTGAATTACTATAGGATTGTTCAAGGTTTTTCAATCTTTTGATCCTTTTTACCGCTAATATTTTCTGTATGTCCGAAGAGCCGGAAATATTCCCCGAGGAAAGTTTTGACGATCTGCGCCGCGCCGCCGACGAGGCGCGCGCCCTTGCAGAGATGAAATCCGGGTTTCTGGCCATGGTCAGCCACGAGATCCGCACGCCCCTGCAGACTATTTACGGGATGCTGGAACTGATCGCTCAGGAGGAAGCGCCGCACCCGGTCCTGTCCATGACGAAAACCGCTAAAAATGCGGCGAGCGACCTTCTTGGCGTTCTGGACGATATTCTGGACGTATTGAAGATGGACGCGAAAAAGCTGGAACTCGATCATTTCGAAGTTCCCGTGAGGCTTCTTGTTCACGGAATCATCGAGGCACTGGCCGCGAACAATCCGAACGCAAAAAAGGTACAGATCCTCTCCGAGATTTCGCCGGACGTGCCGCAGGTGGTCACGGGCGATCCGCGACGTTTGCGCCAGATCCTGATGAATTTCGCGGTAAACGCACTTAATTTTACGCGGCAAGGTACGGTGACGATACATGTGACGCGTTCCTGCCAGTCTCTTGCCACACCCGCCGACGGGATCGGTCTGCGGTTTTCCGTTTCCGATACCGGAATCGGGATCGCGCCCGAGCACCGCGCCCGCCTGTTCGAACCTTTTTTTCAGGCCGGCCCGACAACGACCCGCAAGCAGGGAGGAACCGGACTCGGCCTTTCCATCTGCAAACGCCTCGTCGACCTGATGAACGGTGTCATCGGCGTGGAAAGCGAGCAAGGAGCCGGATCGACGTTCTGGTTCGAGATTCCGACGCAGGAGGTCGGCACGGCGATTAACAAGGTCAGCCTGCCCGATCTTGACGGTATTTCCGTGCTATCGGTAGACAGTCACCCGCAAGGATCGAAAGAGATTTCCAACTCCCTGCAATCCATGGGCGCGAAGGTTGAAAGCTGCGCCTCTTACGAGGAAGGCGTGGAACTGGCACGTCGAATGCCGTTCGATGTGGCGGTCGTCGACCAGAGTCTTCCCGACGGGCTGGGCATACACCTGATGCAGGAGCTTTTTGCGTTTCGGCCTTACATGGGGCTGATCATGTACACAGCGCGGGACGATCCCGGGCTCACGCAATCCCTCAAAACGCTTGGCGCGGCCTATCTGACCAAGCCCGCCAGCCGGATCGGTCTGGGCAAGGCGGTGGACAAGGCGGCGCATATCCGCAGCAAGCCGGGTTTGCTGGCCTCGGGCGGGGGCGAGGTGCGTATCCTGATTGCCGAAGATACGGAAAGCGTGCGCGATATCCTGAACCGGCAATGCGAAAAGCTGGGCATACAGCCCGTCTTTGCCGTGAACGGGAAGGAAGCTCTGAAGCTTCTTAATGAAAAGCCCTACAATCTTCTGATCTGCGATCTGCATATGCCTGATATGGACGGTTATGAACTGGTCAAGACCATCCGCGATCAGGAAACGCGCACGGGCGAGCGTCTGCCTGTTATCGCTCTGAGCGCCGATGTGATGATGGCCGGGCGCGACGTTTTTCTGGAACACGGGTTCGACGAGTCTCTGGTCAAGCCGGTGACGCTGGGGCAGTTGCGCAGGCTTCTGATTCGCTGGGGGTTGCTGGAGGCCTCAGAACTGTCTCCGGGCGGAGTTCGCCCGTCGCGCAGCGCCCAATATCACAGCGCCAAGGTTCCACCTGCTCTGGACCGGGAGTGCGTGATCGGGCAGATGGGCGCGTTCGATCAGAGCGCGATTGAGATGCTGGAGAATTTCGTTCGTTCGACCGATCCGCTGGTCACGGAACTGGCAGCTGCCGAAAGCGGACACAATTTCATGAAGCTGGCTGAAACCGCTCACAGCCTTAAAGGGGCGGCGCGTTCCGCCTGCTGCTCGCAGCTTGGCTCCCTTGCCGCGCAAATCGAGATGGCGGCGCTGGACGAGCGGCCTTGCGCAAACCTGATCGTCGCGGCGGTGAAGGAATTCGGGCGAGCGCGGAAGGAGATCGCGAACCTGACCGGCGACGCGAAAACGGCGAAGCAAGCCTGACTTCCGCCTTGAGGATATCCCCAAGTGAACTGTTTTGCGATTCTTTCCGCTGGAAAGTTTTTCGTGAATATGCTTTTGATCTTACATCATGAAACATCTTCTGGGCATAAGCGACCTGAGCGCGGAGGAGATCCGCAACATCCTGGACCGGGCCCGTTATTACGCGGATGCGCTGCGTGACGGGCGGTGGGACCGGGCGAAGCTGGAAAACAAAATTGTTCTGAGCCTGTTTTTCGAAAATTCGACGCGGACCGTGACTTCGTTCGATATGGCGGCCAAGCGGCTGGGCGCGGACGTGGTGAACTGGAACGCGGAGCTTAGCTCGCTCAAGAAAGACGAGAGCTTTACAGATACGATCGACACGCTGAGCGCGATGGAGCCGGACGCCATCGTCATCCGCCACCATGAATACGGCGCGCCGGGCTTCGTGGCCAGCCGGGTCCGGTGCCCGGTTATTAACGCGGGCGACAGCTGGCGCGAGCATCCGACGCAGGCCCTGCTGGACGCGCTGACGATGGAGCAGGAAAAGGGACAGCTGGAGGGGCTTGAGGTTGCCATTTGCGGCGATGTCGCGCATAGCCGTGTTGCGAATTCCAATATCCTTCTGCTCTCCAAGATGGGAGCGAACGTGCGCGTCGTCGCGCCGGAGATGCTGATGCCCGAAAAGATGCCGGTCGCGGGCGTGCCGACCTTTACCAGCCTTGAGGAAGGGATTGAAGGCGCGGATATCGTCATGATGCTGCGGATTCAAAAGGAGCGGATGGAGCGCTCGCTGATCCCCGATGACGCGGCGTTCTTCCGGCAATACGGGCTGACCGCCGAGCGTCTTAAATGCGCCAAGAAGGACGCGCGGGTCATGCATCCCGGCCCGATGAACCGGGGGCTGGAGATCGCGGACGACGTGGCGGACGACCCGGAGCGGAGCCTTCTGATCAAACAGGTGGCGAACGGGATTCCCACGCGGATGGCTGTGCTGGATATTCTGCTGGGGGGGTGAGATATGGTTGCGCATGCCCCAGATCTGCAGTCTTTGGCACAGGGAATGATTTGCAGTGATGGAGGTCTTGATAGTGCTTTTACAATCGGTATTTATTCTGCCTATTTTATAGGTTCTATTCCTTTTGGCCTTCTGCTTACCAGAGTTTGTGGTTATGGCGATATCCGCAAAACTGGTTCAGGCAATATTGGTGCTACAAACGTACTTAGAACTGGTAATAAAAAACTAGCTTTTGTCACACTCCTTCTTGATAGCATTAAGGGGGCTTTACCTATTTTGTTAGTTTGGGCTTTTGCTTACACCTATCCGAAACACTGCCTAGGCTACATACATGAAAATTTAGAGATTCTAGTTTTCATAGGCTTATTAGCCATTGTAGGCCATTGTTTTCCGATTTGGCTGAAATTCAAGGGGGGGAAAGGGGTTGCGACAACGCTGGGGGCCTTATTGACGGCTGTTCCGTATGCAGGGCTGGCGGCATGCGTAACATGGCTGCTTGTGGCTTTTATGTTTAAATACTCGTCTGCGGCTGCCTTGGCCGGGATAGGAATAGCCCCCGTTTTCACATATTTTGTTTATGGCGGCAGTCCGGCTTTGGTCTGCCTTCTCATCACCCTGCTCGTATGGTGGCGGCACAAGGAGAACATCAAACGCCTTCTCAACGGCACGGAGCCGAAGATCGGAGAAAAGAAAGATACAGTTACCAAGGAGGTGGCCGAATGAATCCTGCAAACCTTAAGATTCAACCCGACATGGAACACGAGGACGTTCATCCCGGCTTGGACAGAAAACCCAGGAAAAAAAGGGTTTTCACCGTCCTGCTTTTATTATTGCTCCTTGCCGCCGGGCTTGGCGGGGGGCTGCTTTATGTTTCGGGCAAGCAGGAACGCTGGGGCTGCCACGGGGATATGAGGGGCGAGCAGCATTGCCACGTTCTGTGCGGTCTGGAGTCCGAAGAGGGACATTGCGCCGATATAACCACATTCGGGACCGGATACGCGCCGGGCCATATTCATTGAAGAGGCATTATGGAACTCAAACACTATAACATCCCCCTCGAAGCCCTGAGCGAGAATGAAAAGCTCGACTGGCTGCGGCTGATCCGCACGGAGCATGTCGGGCCGGTGACGTTTTACCAGCTTCTGGCGCGGTTCGGGAGCGCGGGAAAGGCGCTGGAGGCGCTGCCCGAACTCTCGCGGCGCGGGGGGCGGGCCAAGGCGCTTACGCCCTCTTCCGCCGTTGAAGCCGAGAGGGAGATCAAGGCTCTGGGCAAGCTGGGCGGGCGGATTATCACGGCCGCGTGCGCGGACTACCCGCTGGCTCTGGCCGCTATAGACGACGCGCCGCCCGTTCTGAGCATTCTGGGGAAGGCGGAGTTGCTCAACCGCCCGTGCGTGGGGATCGTGGGGGCGCGGAACGCCTCACTCAACGGGCGGAAATTTGCGGAAAAGCTGGCGCATGATCTGGGGCAGCGCGGGTTTGCCGTGGCGTCCGGGCTGGCGCGGGGAATTGATACGGCCGCGCACCAAGGATCGCTGGAGACCGGGACGATCGCCGTGGTCGCGGGCGGGATCGACGTGATTTATCCCGAGGAGAATAGCGCTCTATACACGCAAATTGTCGAACATGGCGCTATTGTCGCTGAAAGCAAATTCGGGCAAAAGCCCTTCGCACAGAGTTTCCCCCGGCGCAACCGGATCGTGTCGGGACTTTCGCAGGGGGTCGTCGTGGTCGAGGCCACAACGCGCTCAGGTTCCCTGATTACGGCGAGGCTGGCCGGGGAACAGGGGCGCGATGTCTACGCCGTGCCGGGATCGCCGCTTGATCCGCGCGCGGCGGGCCCGAACCACCTGATCCGCGAGGGGGCGATACTGATCCGCAATGCCGACGATGTTCTTGAGACCCTGACGCGGTTTTCAGGGGACGGGTTGCGGGCGCCCCTGCCCCCCTCGTCCGCGCCGCCTTTATCGCCCGGAATGGAAGAGCCGCCGGGTGAACAGGACCACGAAACGGTTCTTTCCCACCTGTCCTTTTCCCCGATAAATATTGACGAATTGATCCGGGCGTGTCATTTGACAGTGTCTGCGGTCCATACCGTTCTGCTTGAAATGGAACTGGCGGGGCGGGTGCGCAGATTGCCGGGAAACCGCGTCAGCCTTGTCTCCGGGGATGAGGATTACTGACGGTCTTACGTAGAGAGAAGAGATTGAGCGCACGAAATCTTGTCATTGTCGAGTCGCCCGCCAAGGCCAAAACGATTCATAAATACCTTGGCCCCGATTTCGAGGTGATCGCCTCCTACGGGCATGTTCGTGATCTTGTGAACAAGGACGGCTCCGTTCTTCCCGATGAAAATTTCGCCATGAAGTGGCAACTCGGCGACCGCTCAGAAAAAAATGTCCGCGAGATCAAGAGGGCCGTAAAATCGGCTCAAACCCTCTATCTAGCGCCTGACCCGGACAGGGAGGGCGAGGCGATCGCGTGGCATATTCAGGAAATATTGAGCGATGCCAAGCTTCTGGATGGAAAGAGCGTCAAGCGGGTCACGTTCAACGAGATCACCAAGGGCGCGGTCAAAGAAGCGTTCGAGCATCCGCGCGAGCTTGATGACCGTCTGATCGAGGCTTATCTCGCGCGGCGGGCGCTGGATTATCTCGTGGGCTTCAATCTTTCACCCGTTCTCTGGCGTAAGCTCCCGGGATCGCGTTCCGCGGGGCGCGTGCAATCGGTCGCGCTGCGGCTGATCTGCGAGCGGGAAGCGGAAATCGAGAAGTTTATTACCGAGGAATACTGGAGCATCGAGGCGCGGCTGCATACGCCCGAAGGCGCTCCGTTTACCGCGCGGCTGACGCATCTGGCCGGGAACAAGCTGGGGAAAATGGATATCGGCAGCGAGGAGGACGCTCTCAAGGCCGCCGAACGGATCCGGTCCAAAAAACTGTCTGTACAGAAGATCGAGAAGAAGCAGGCACGACGTTTTCCCGCCCCGCCCTTTATTACATCCAGTCTTCAGATGGAGGCCTCGCGCAAGCTGGGGCTCTCGGCTTCGCGAACAATGCGGATCGCGCAAAATCTTTATGAGGACGGGTACATCACCTATATGCGTACGGACGGGACAACCTTGTCGGCCGAAGCGGTGACACAGTGCCGCAGCGTAATCAAAAAAGAATACGGTGAAAAATACGTTCCGGACGCGCCACGCCTTTATAAGTCCAAGGCCAAAAACGCGCAGGAGGCGCACGAAGCGATCCGCCCGACTGATCTCTCTGTCCTGCCCGGACGATCCGGCGCACCGATGCAGGAAGAGCAGCGCCGCCTTTACGAACTGATCTGGAAGCGCACGATTGCCTCGCAGATGGAGAACGCCGTTCTGGAGCAGGTGAAGGTCGATCTTTCGGACGGCACCACCGACGTGGTATTACGCGCGAACGGTTCCGTCATTCTGTTCGACGGGTTTCTTGCGCTTTATCAGGAAGATACGGATGACGACGCGCAGGATCATGAGGATAACCGTATCCTGCCGCCCATGAAGGAACAGGATCCGGCGAAAGTTGTCGATATCAAGCCCAACCAGCATTTCACGCAGCCGCCCCCGCGATATTCCGAGGCGTCTCTTGTCAAAAGGATGGAGGAACTCGGGATCGGGCGGCCTTCCACCTATGCCTCCATCCTGCAGGTGCTGCGCGACCGGGATTACGTCCGGCTGGAGAAACGCCGTTTTATTCCGGAAGACCGCGGGCGCCTAGTCACTACGTTTCTGACAAAGTTTTTCGCGCAATATGTCGATTACGGGTTTACCGCCAATCTTGAGGAAGAACTGGATGCCATTGCCTCCGGTCATGTGGCGTGGAAGGAAGCGCTGAAAATTTTCTGGGCGGACTTCAAGGCGGCGGTCGACGGGACGAAGGACCTGACCATCACCAATGTGATCGACCATCTGGACGAGGACCTGGGACCGCACTTCTTCCCGCCGGAAAAAGATGCGGCCGGGAAATCTGTTGATCCGCGGAAGTGCAAGGCGTGCGCGGACAATTCCGCCCTGCCCGATGGAAAGCTCGGCTTGCGGCTTGGAAAATTCGGGGCGTTTATCGGTTGTTCGAACTACCCGGAATGTAAATTTACGCGCCCTCTTATCGTTCCTGACGGCGAAGGAGAAGACGGAGCGGTGCTGGCAAACGAACCTAAAATTCTTGGAACCGAGCCGGGGACCGGGCGCACCGTTTCCCTGCGGCGCGGACCTTACGGACCTTATGTTCAGATCGACCCGCCGCCGGAAAGCGCGGAGGAGATCGCCGCAGAGAAAGCCGAGCTTGCCGCCTATGAAGAAGCGAAAGCCAAGGCCAGGGCGGAAGGCAAGCGTGCGCCTAAAAAACCGAAAAAGCGCATCAAGCCCAAACCCAAGCGTCAAGGACTGCCCAAGGGTACTGCGCTTGATGACGTCACACTTGAAGGGGCGCTCAAATTGCTCGCTCTTCCCCGCGATGTAGGAATCCACCCGGAAACGGGCGAGATGATTCAGGCCGGGATCGGACGCTTCGGGCCATTCCTGAAGCATGACGGAAAATTTACCTCTTTGCCGAAAGATGACGACGTTCTTCATGTCGGGATGAACCGGGCGGTCGAGATTCTGGCGCTTGCTGCCGAAAAGGCCGCCAAACGCGAGGCCGAAGGCAAGAAACCGCGCGCTCGCAAGAAATCCACCGCCAAAAAGAAAACCGGCGGCGGGAAGAAAAAAAGCAAGGGTGACGCATGATTATGTTTTTCCCCGTCGGCTTCCTATTCGTCGTGAATAAGCCTTATGTCCTTTGATCTTCCGAATGTACTCGATTTTATCCGGACTGCCTCAAGCCCGGTCACCAAGCGCGAGATTGCGCGGGCGTTCGGGATCAAGGGCGGAGAAAAAAGGGTCGCCCTCAAACAGATCCTCAAGAGCCTTGAAAAGGACGGATCGATTTCCAAGCAACCGGGCGGCGCTTACACTGCCCGCGGCGGCTTGCCCGCTGTCGGGGTTGTCGAAATTACCACCATCGAAGTTGACGGCGATGTTTTTGCCGACCCCGTAGAGTGGGACGTCGCAACGCACGGCGATAAACCGCGCATCGAAATCGCGCCGGATAAAAAGCATTTCCCTAAACTGATTGAGGGAACGCGGGCGCTTGTCCGTTTCGAGCGCCTGAGTGACGGAAGCTCAATCGGGCATGTGATCCGAACCCTCGATTCTTCTCAGGGACGGATTCTTGGTTTGCTGCGCGCAACAAAATCCGGAACCGTTCTCCAGCCCGTCGATAAAAAGGCGAAGTATGAATACGAAATCGGTCCGGACGACCGGGGAGATGCCGTGGATGGCGACCTGGTTCTCGCAGAAATCCTTCCTGTGCGCGACGCACGGCGTAAAAAAGCGCGTGTGGTCACCCTGTTGGGGCGGCGTGACGATCCGCGCGCGATCAGCCTGATCAGCCTGCACGAAGCAGGTCTGCGCGAGGAGTTTCCCGAGCGGGTCATCGCCGAAACCGACAAAATGACCGTTCCCGAGCTAAAAGGACGGGAAGATTTACGGACCTATCCGCTTGTCACAATCGACGGTCCGGATGCGCGGGATTTCGATGACGCCGTTTTTGCCGAGAAGCTGGAGAACGGGGACTACCATCTGATCGTCGCGATCGCGGACGTCGCCTATTATGTCCGCCCTGGAACTGCGCTGGACCGCGAAGCCCAG
This sequence comes from Rhodospirillales bacterium, assembly GCA_020638365.1. Classification (GTDB taxonomy): domain Bacteria; phylum Pseudomonadota; class Alphaproteobacteria; order Micavibrionales; family Micavibrionaceae; genus JAGNKE01. The sequence goes on from JACKIQ010000001.1 coordinate 364,732, forward strand.
AAGCGCGGCAATTCGACGTATTTTCCCGACCGGGTTGTTCCCATGCTGCCCGAGGCCTTGTCAAACGACCTGTGTTCCCTGCGCCCGAACGAACCACGTGCGGCCATGGCCGTACATTTATGGATCGACCCAAAGGGTCAACTCAAAAAGTATAAATTCATGCGAGGTTTGATGCGCTCAGTTGCGCGACTGACGTATGAACAAGTGCAGACCGCCAAGGACGGGTCGCCCGATGATCTTAGCGCACCACTCATGGATTCCGTGATCAGGCCCTTGTACGAGGTTTACAACATTTTGAATCGTGCGCGGGCAGAGCGCGGCGCATTGGAGCTTGATCTCCCTGAAAGGCAGATTCTGATCGACGAAAAGGGAAACATGACGGGCGTAAAGCCAAGGCCGCGCTTTGATTCCCACAAGCTGATCGAAGAATTCATGATTCTGGCGAACGTCGCCGCGGCCTCGGCCCTTGAAGGAAAGCGCTCATACCCTTGCGTGTACCGCGTGCATGACGGGCCTTCTTACGAGAAACTGGAGAGTGCGCGGGAATTTGTTGAAGGGTTTGGACTGAGTCTGCCGAAGGGACAGGTCGTAAAGCCTTCGCAGTTGAACCAGGTTTTGAAACATGCCGCGAAGCTGCCTTACTCCCATCTGATCTCGCAAGTCATCCTGCGCTGCCAGAGTCAGGCACTGTATTCGCCGAAGAATATCGGTCATTTCGGTCTGGCGCTTGAGAAATACGCGCATTTTACCTCTCCTATCCGTCGGTATTCAGACCTTCTGGTTCATCGCGCCCTGATCGGCGCTTTCGGGCTCGGGCCCGGTGAAATGATAGACGAGGAAAAAGCCAAACTTGATGAGACCTGCCAGCATATTTCTGCGACCGAGCGCACATCCATGGAGGCGGAACGCAACGCGGTCGACCGTTTTACTAGCGCGTTTCTGTCCGAGCATATCGGGGCAAGCTTCGCGGGGCGGATCAGTGGAGTCACCCGGTTCGGCCTGTTTGTCGAACTCGACGAGACGGGAGCGGACGGTCTGGTTCCCATCCGCACGCTCGGAGACGATCATTATTTTCATGACGAGCGCGCTCATGCGCTGGTCGGACGACGGCACGGGCGGGTGTTCAGGCTTGGCGCTCCTGTGGTGGTCCGGATCGTCGAAGCCAGCGGCATAACGGGCAGCAGCCTTTTCGAACTGGCCGATCCGCTTTCAGGAGCCGAACTACCGGGCCTCAAGGCGCCGAGAATCCCCAAAGGACAGCGCCGTGAACACAAACCCTACGGGGAGCGCGACGGCAGAGGCGGTAGAAAACAGGGAAAAAGGGGCAAAAAATCCGGAAAATGGCGAAAAAACAGGGATTAGAAAGACGCAGAAAGGCTTGACAATTCACGTCAAAGTCGGCATAAAGCGCACTTCGATGGCAGGAGTTTACGATCATGGCAAAGGCCACATACGTTAAGGTACGTCTGGAAAGCGAAGCGGGAACAGGTTACCGTTATTACGCGAAACGCAGCACACGCGCGGAATACAAGCTCAAGAAAAAGAAATTCGACCCTTGGGCCGTTAATCCAGAGACAGGTAAAAAGGGCATGCATGTCATGTTCGTCGAGAAGAAAATGCCTCCCTCCAAGAAGCATTAATCTTCACAGGACTTACAGAACGTTAAAAGCGCCCATAGGCGCTTTTTTGTTTTTTTATCCTGTGTTTTCCGGTCGCTCGCGTTATGGCGAGGACGAAGCCGCCCCGGCAGCCCCCTCTTCGTCTTCATAACTTATCCGTGCGCTTTCCTGGTATTTTGCAGGGTCAATCTTTCCTTCGCCTTCAAAAACGGTGCAGTTCCTGCCCCCGTGCTTGGCTTCGTAGAGGCATTTGTCGGCCCGATCCAGAATTTCATGAATTTCATAGCCACCCGCTTCGATTACGGCACCTCCGAGCGAAGTGGTCACCTTTAATGTCCCTTCCGGTGTATTACATGGAAACGGCGCATCCGCTATTGAACGTCGCAAGCGTTCTGCCACGATATAGGAACGTTCTTTTGAAATATCGGGCAAGACGACCACGAATTCCTCGCCACCGAGACGCGCTACCAGGTCAAAGCTTCGCAGGCTGCCGGTTAGCCGCTGCGCGAAAATCTTCAGAACTTCGTCTCCGACATTATGGCCATAGGTGTCGTTGACTTTCTTGAAGTGATCAATATCCAGAAGGATGACAGCCAGAGCTTTACGGCTTGCCTTATTTTTCTGCAAAAGCTTGTCAAGGTGAACTTCGAAATAACGGCGGTTGTATAGTCCGGTCAGACTATCGGTCAGAGCCATATTGAGGCTGATTTCGTAGGTCGAGCGCAGTCGCTCCTGAAAGCGCTTACGCCGAATCTGCGTGCGAACACGAGCCAGAAGCTCGTTTTTATCGAGCGGACGAAGGATGTAATCATGCGCCCCTATTTCCAGACCGTGGGCCACATAGATCATGTCATCCTGCTCGGCGATCATCACAATAGGAACAGAGCGCGTTCGTTCGTTCGACTTGAGGTGGGAGCACAGGCGCAACCCATCCTCTCCGTTTAAATTCAGGCTGACCATAACAATATCAAAGTCGTATTTTGCTATCAGCTCCATCCCCTTTGGGCCGCTTTCGGCTCCCATCACGATATTGTGATCGCGCATGAGGGTTTCTGCAATCTTGGTCTTTTCATACTCCTTGTCCTCGATGACCAAAACCCGGGCGCCTTCCACAGGCTCGGTCATGACGCTGGGCGATTCGCTAACCGCGCCAAACTGGTTTGCCGCGTTTTCCCGAACGCGCCATTCGTCTAACGCCATCTTCAAACGCACCAGCGAGCGGACGCGCGCCATAAGCGCCGTGTCGTTGATCGGCTTGCTCAGAAAATCGTCGGCCCCCGCTTCAAGACCGCGGACCTTATCCTGCGCATCTGTCAGAGCCGTTACCATTACAACCGGAATGTGCGCGGTTTCGGGATTTCCTTTTATGATCGAGCACACCTCAAACCCGTCCATGCCGGGCATCATGACGTCGAGAAGAACGATGTCAGGATTATCCGAAGCTACTTTCTCCAGGGCCTCCTTGCCGCTTGTTGCGGTTAATACCTCGTAGTATTCCGTGCTGAGCTTCGCTTCGAGAAGCTTCACGTTCGGCAAAATATCATCGACTATCAAAACCCGCGCAGACATTGTCTATACAGCTCCTTCTTCGGGTTGTTTTTCCTGCCCCTTATCCTGCCCGAGCTCATCTTTATGCAAATAATGATGCACTACATTCATGAAGCGGGCCACGGATATAGGCTTTGAGATATAGTCTTCACATCCGCCTTCGCGGATCTTCTGCTCGTCTCCCTTCATGGCGAACGCAGTCACGGCGATCACGGGTACATGTTTCAGGTCCGCGTCCTCCTTCATCATCTTGGTGATCTCCAGTCCAGAGACTTCCGGCAACTGAATGTCCATAATAATCAGGTCCGGGCGGTGCGCCTTGGCCAGACTGAAAGCCTGTCGGCCATCCCTGGTCTGCACGGTTTCTATGCCGTGCGCCTCAAGAAGATCATGGAAGAGCTTCATATTCAGCTCGTTGTCTTCGACGATGAGAACTTTTTGCTTCATAGTTTGGCTTGGTCTGAATATGACTGTTAAGAAATTCGGCCTTCTCCCCTTTGCATCCTAAGGGTAAGGGCTTTCCAAAATGTTAATATTGAACAGTTTTTCAGGGTTTTTTTACCGAATGGTCGGGTTTTACGGGCGCCTCCTTTCTAGTCTCCTGTTTTTTCCCGTCTTTCGCGTTACAGGCATTTTCCATATTCTCAAGAGCCACAAGCTTCTGGGACACGGAAAAATCATGATATTCAATCGTAATGTCGCCAATAATACCGTTTTCATGAAAAACGACGCTCATTTCGTAGTCCGAGCCGGGATCGTCGGTGTTCAACGGGAAAAAGGCGAGGCGTATGTTCCACGCTTTTCCACGGAGAAGCTTGTCGTCTATTCCGGCTGCTACGTTCAGGAGTTCCGCCGTTTCGACAGGTTTTCCAACGAAAGTCGTGACCTGCATCGGGCCTTCCTTGTCGCTGCCATCGAAGATTGTGGACCGGAAGAATTTTTTTCCTGCCCGGATCTGGTCCAGAACTTCCAGCGTGTGCGCCATGGGAAAAAGCGTATTTTCGGACAGGGCGAAGCTTAAACCCTCAGGGATCGTAAAGACGGCCTCCGGCCTCTTTTCATCCGAGCCCAACTGGGCGCTGCCCCTGGTTTCCTCGAACAGTTCCCCATCACGGCGGCGCTGCGAGGTGAAGGTCATGCTTTTTCCGTCGAAAGGCTCATAGGTCGAATAATCGCTGGTAATCCGCATGGCCGGAACGTCGATGTACTCGTAAACCATGTTAAAACGGTGGTTGGACAACCATGCCTCGCATCCCGGCTGCCACTGGTAAAACATCTGGCCGCTGAGATTCTGAAAGTGCGAGCTGTTGCTGTTGGAGACCAGTGTTATGTCATACAGCGCCTTGTGCGGGACCAGACCTGCCAGAGTCGCGCGATCGGCCGTTTTTTCGGACGCTGCAAGGGCAGGCTGTACGGACAATACCGCAAAAAGGGTCAATGCCGCTTTAAGTCCCTGTTTCCTATAAGAAAAAAAATGAATCATCTTATCTTGCACCCGGCGTGTTTTCGGAAAACGATTTTCCGGTTTTTGATCACTTTTTCATGATAACGCAAAGCAGCAAACGCATAAAGGGCAAAGGGATAGACACTGGCGAAAATGGGCAAAGGCTACCGGGCAATGTTATCCATATTACCGATCCATCTCCGTCCGCTTTTCTGATTTTGCTTTAAATTTTCCCGTAACATACTGTTTTTATGCTGTTTTTTCTATCCATCTCCTCTGGCACGGGACTCGCACTGTTTATTACCGAGAGAGACGTTATGCCCCGTTTGCGGGCTAAATAGGGAAAGGGTCGTTATTATGGCATCGGATCACATACAGAGGTTTTATACGCATAACGGGCAAACAAAAGCCCAGGGCCACAGGCTGGAACTGACCCGCGAGGACGGGTTTTTAAGCGGGGCACAAGATATTTTCGACCTGCTGGGCGAGGCCGGGAAAAAAGATACGGACAAGGGCGCGGACGTCAATGTCATGGAACTGCTTAGAAACGCCTATAAAGCCATATCACGGTCGGAGAAAACTATTTCAGAGCAAAAGCAGAGGATTAACGAACTGGAATCAATGCTGACTTTTGACGAGCTAACCGGATTGAGCAACCGCAGAGGTTTTTTTGAGGTGTTTACGCGCGAACTGGATCGGGCCAAACGCAGCAAGGGCGAAGGCGGGTTGCTGATCATGATCGACATCGACAATTTCAAGACGATCAACGACACGTACGGGCATCCGGCGGGCGACGAGTGCTTGCGCACGGTCGGCGCGTTCCTGATGAACGAAGTCAGAGCCATGGATACGGCCGCGCGGCTTGGCGGTGACGAGTTCATCCTTCTGTTCCCGCGCACGAACCGGGAGAAGGCGATGAAACGCGCGCAGCAACTTGCCCTACGGCTGAACTCCCTTAAAGCTCAGTGGAAAGGGACGGATATCCCGATATACGCCTGCGTGGGCCTGCGGAATTTTGTGGCCGGAGACCGGATTGAAGACATTGTCGAGGACGCCGACGCCGCGCTTTACGAACATAAGAAAAAGAGAAAGGCCAAGCGAAAAGCTTCTTAGGATAACACATACAGAGATCAGGTTACGCGTCTGCCCAGACCATCCCCAAACCATGACCCTGATCCCCTATGGGCAGGCGTTTTCCCAGAGCCCGGATCGCGTTGCTTACCGTGATCCGGGCTTTCTCCTTTTTTCTGACTTTTCCATCCGATTTTGACAAAAACGGGGGCCTTGTATATGCTCCTGCGGATCGTAAGGTTACTTAACAAAAACGACGATGCGGTGACGATCATGATTGCGGGGCAAGCTTTTAAAACGGAAGAGGATATCGACGTTCCCGACCTTGAGGGGATGGAGGATTTTCTTGAGTATATGGACAGTCCTCGGGCCATCGGGCTGGACGGCATGAAGGCGGAACTGCGCCACATGATTCTCCTGATGATGGAATTGCAGGGGCATAATACCGGGTACAAGTCACAGCAGATGCTGGGGCTTGGCCATACATCCCTTATCATGAACGGCCTGCTTCCCGAAGACGCGAAAAGGCTTTTTGAAGAGCAGGAGTACTGGGACCGGCTGCAAAAGATGCTGGCCGACCTTGAAACGCGCTACGATTACATCGTCTTTCATGTTCAAAAGCGGATCGACGAAGTGCAGGAGCAGATCATAGAAGAGGTTCAGGCGATCGACGAGCAGATCGAAGCGAAGGCGACCGATGCGACGCAGGCCGAGGCGATGAAGGCCGAGAATGAGCGGCGAACCGTTCTGAAATGGCTGTTGCGCCGGATGGATCGGCACGAGGAAGAATTGCAGGAAACCGACACGGCCGCCGAAGCGGTGCAGCTTCACCAGAATATCGAGCAGGATATCGAGGACGTAAAACAGGGCAATGTCAGCCCCACACGCTCGGTCAGCCGCCCCGCCCCGTTTCCAAAGATCGCAGATTTTCTGCGCGGCCCCAAGATCGAGGATGAAACGGCTTTTCTCAACCTTTCGCCCGAGACCGACGAGGGCAAGAGCGGGAAAGGCGGCAAGGGCGGAAAAGACGATAAAAGCGGCAAGAGCGGAAAAGGGGGAAGCGGCTCGGGCGGCTCGGCGGCTGCGGGCGACGAAGACGACCTGCCCCCGCCCCCGGTCAGCCCCGGCGGGTTTTGAGGACAGGCCGGGCCTTTCCCGACTATCCGCCTGCCGGCGCGATCGCTCTGGCGTCGTGGCGGTTTTTATTCCGGAATTTCAGACATGCGCTGTGGCTGGGGTGGCCTTATCTGGTTTTTAATGCTTTTCAGGCCGCTCTTGTCTTATGGTGGCTTTTTTCTAAAGTTTTTTAACTGATAATATTTATTTTTTAGATGAGGCAATGGGATGCACATGTATTCACGTGTAAAGTTTTTATTGCTGAATCAAGAAGTAGTATTTTAAGAAGGTTAAAATGTTAAGTTTGTGTAGTGTATGAGTGATCGTGACCTGCTACCTTTCGAAAACGAGCTGTAGACAAAGGCATGGTATTGTAATGCACGTGCTTCAAATATTTTGGGCGAAGGTTATCACTCACATCTTTGAAAACCCCAATTTGCGGAAAATATTGGAATCGCTGTGGCCGCGACTGAAAACACTGCGACTGGCGCGGGACCTACGGGCACAAGGTCTGCTAGATGAGCAGATATTCAGAAACCTCCAGAAAGTCAGGGTTTTCCGCCACGTCTATCTCAATCTTTTTGCACTTATTCCCTTTGGTGGCTGTGTGCTGTTGTTCATAGCATCGCTTTTCTATCATGCACCAAGCACAAAAAACATTGTGGCCGTATTAATTCCTGTAAGTGGGATATACTTCATGTTGCGGGAAGATGGGAAAGACGAATGGCAACAAGTAAATCTAATGACTAACGGTCAAAGATTAAAAGGACAGGTTATTCATTATCGAAAAAATGCGACGGGTAGCGCCATGGGTGCGAGCGTCGATGTTATATTTGATGAGAATACACGTAAAATCTGTCACATGTTCCTGTGGTACGGTGTCGCGCCTAATTTCAACTTCACGCTTGGGGACATGGTGGAGGTTGCATGGCTACCCGAGTGGCCCAATAGATGTATCATCGTCACACCGGAGACTGAAGACCTGAATGTACGAAAGGAGCAATGAAAGTGCCGAACAATATTGTTTATTATAAAGAACGCCCAAACTTTTACGATGGCATTAACGACACCTTACTAGTATCTCCACTTAGTGGAATTGTTAACGCTATAAATGGATTTTTTCCAGCCGCTCTATGTTTTTGTATGGTGTTTTTTTCACCTTTTTTGTCCTTACGATGACAATTTTTCCTTTGTTCATCATGGCACATGCGTTTCTATATTTTCCTGCGAAGGCAAACGGTCATACACTTTCTTTCAAGGTTCGCTGGAAACTGGTTAATGGGCTCCGTCTTTATCTTACTTGGTCTATGCTCCTCCTGCTTTTCTCGTTTATTGTTGTGATTGCCCTGTTTCTTGTTCTTTATGAGGCGCTTTTGTTTTTTTCAGAGCCCTATGCTGATGTCTTCTTTATAGTGTTTACCGTATGTTTGCTTGATTTTATATTCCCTTTAACATTCTGCGGGGTTTTGAGCGGTTATTACCTGTGGGTGCGCGAGAACAGAATGCCGAAACGCCGGGAAACAACCGTGCCGGATGATCCGTTCAGCGACGATGGCTGGGGCGGGCCGATCTGGGAAGATTTCCGCTAGGCTTTGCGGCAGGCCCTTGCAGCCCGGGCTGCTTAAAATTCTTTTTCTTCGCGCGGATAGCCGTTACTCTATTCCCGTTTCCCTGTTAACGCCGAACGGGACGAGGCCCGCGTTGAAGCTGCCTATTTTGAATGTCGTTTATGCCTCCTACGTTTTTTTGTGGCGTCATTTGCGGTTCGCGGTAAAGGCCGGGTGGCCGTTTTTTCTTACGCTGCTCCTTCTTGTTTGCAGCATACTCCTTGGCCAGATAGAAGCCCTTGCCGCCAGTGCCGAGCACAGGCCATCGAACGCCGCGCTGTTTATTGTTTACATCCCCTTTTTTCTCGTGCTTGTGGCCAAATATTTCGAACACGCGCTTTGCATAAGCTGGCTGCGCGGCCTTGTGAGGGGTTTTGGGCGTAGCGCCTATTGCCACCCGATCAGGGACAATGCGCTCATTATCTCCAGCCTTCCGTACTCTTTATTCTCGTTCGCCATGATCAAGCGTTTATTCATGCCCCTCTTTCTGGACTTTGTCGCCGTGGCGAATAATCATCCGCCTGTAAAAGATTCAGAGGCTTACCGGGCTTTTAAAGGAATGAAGTCCCAATTTGCGGAAGCGCTTATGCTCTGCTATCTGCCTCCGCTTGTCTTATTCGGGGCGTCGATACTTTTCTGGCCTTATTCGTTGATCCTGATCCCTTTGATCGTTAGCATTATGCCGTTTTTACGCAGCGCGGTCCTTGGTGCCTATTATATAGAGTTCAAGAAGAATCCCGACTGGCCGGACAAGATCGAGCGCCTGAGCTACCCGACGACCCTAGATTTCTAGCCATAAGGCTACATCAGTCTTGATTGGATCATAGATAAAAAATGAGAACCAATTCCAAATGTTAGAGGAATCTTCCCTCGTTCTCGAACCTCATCCTTAAGGCCATAGTCTGGTCTTTCATCAAGTTTTTCTTTCTTGATTGTGTAACTCGTAAAAACACCTTGATATGACCATAAATTATCCTTAACACACATTACATCGTCATAGGTTACAGTCACATCGCCATTATCATCGACTTCGCACGTTACTAAAATTCCGAATTTATTTTTCATTCTCACCTTTAAATCAAAATACTGGGGCCGACATTTTTGGAGAATCCATTATGCCCCTTTTAGAATTGCCACTTTATCGACTTTCTACACAACCACGCTAGATTTCTAGCCACGCCGCCAGCGGTTCGATGTGTCCGGGCTGCATGAGGTTGGGGACGTGGCCGCAATCCGCGAAGGTGATCGTGTCCATCTTCGCGCCCTTATACTCTTGCTGCATCCGGTCGGCTATGTCCTTTGGCAGGATCACGGATTGCGCACCGCGAATTAAAAGTACGGGCTGTTTGATCTGTTCCCAGAGTTCCCAGAAGGCGAGCGTTTCGTTCCCCTGCTCCTTCATCGCCGCGCCGATGGCGGGGTCGTAATGCAGGCGGTGCGTGCCCTCTTCCTGCGCGATGATGTCGTGCGCGATCAGGTGGTCCCACACGGCGGGGTCGGTGATGCCCCACGCGGAGCAGCGTTTTTTCAGGAACGCGACCGCTTCCTCTTTAGTTGGGTATTGCGTGGGCGCTCTGGCGAGGCCTGAGACCAGATCGAGCGCCGCGCCGGGCACTTCTGCGCCGACATCAACTAGGATCAGGCGCTGCATATTCAGATCGGGGAGATTATGCAGCCCCATACCGATCATCCCGCCGAGCGATACGCCCATCCAGTCGAACGGTTTGCCCTGCGTGACGTGTTTGGCGAGTTCGATGCAGAACGGGAAATAGGAGGCGAGCGTGTAGAGCGCAGGGTCGGGAAACCATGCGCTTTTTCCCCTGCCCGGCAGGTCGATGGCGATCACGCGCCAGCCCTTGGCGGCCATGTGGCGTGCGAGGAAATCGTAATCACGCCCGTTAGAGAGCAAGCCATGAACGCAGAACAGGATGCGGCCATCCTCCGGCCCGATCTCTGTGTAGGCGATTTCAAAACCGTTGATGGGGAGAGTTTTCTGAATGATTTCGATGGTCATTTTTACTTTTTCTACTTCTCTTTCAACAAGTTCATAACATATGTAGCGGTGGCGGTTTTTTGTACAGCATATTGGTCTGCAAATTCTTCGACTTGCTTTTTATTTGCCTTACTCCAGTGTCGAAAATACCAATCTATGTGATGTCCAATTTCGTGGTAGAGGACTTTATTTATATACCACATCTTTAATTGTTCTTTTCCCCACTTCGCCGCCCATACCCCTTCTTGCAAAAAAACTTCTGCTCCTGCTTTTGTGAGATCGTTTATGAATTTTTGTGATGGCTTTTTTTTGCCTAACATGATTTTTAGATTTTTGGGAACAGGATATAAGATGATTAACCGAACGCCGCTTCCACATACAAACTCTGCCAATGGCATTTCCCCAGTCATGTACTCTGACTTTTTAAGACGGCGAAGCCATATATGAGTAATTCCGCTGTAATCACCCTCCGGCAAGGCTTCTAGCGCACGTTTGGCCTCGTCAGCAGATATTGGAAAGAAAAAATCTCGTGACGGGTTGTCTTCTATTAAGACGGGCAGCTCATCAAACTTGCTCGGCTTTTTCAAACTATGAGCACGCATAAAAATATTATCAGCGAGACGCAACCTCTGACGTCCACCATAAATGTCGCCGTATTTTCTGCTTTTCTTCCAAGGAGTTCTTTTAATAATATTTTCCTCCTTTGTGACTTTTTTACTCCGCCGCGTCGGTGATTTTCAGCTTGTCCTTGGCATGGCGAGTTTCAGGTGCAAGTCCTTGAGCTGTTGCTCGCTCGCGTCGGACGGCGCCTGCATCATCTGGTCCTCATACTGGCCGTTCATGACGAAGGCGTAGACTTCGCGCAGGTTCGGCTCGTCGGCCAGAAGCATCACGAGGCGGTCGATCCCGAAGGCGCAGCCGCCGTGCGGAGGCGCGCCGTAACGGAAGGCGTTGAGCATCCCGCCGAACTTGGCTTCGAGCACGGACTTCTCATAGCCCGCGATGGCGAAGGCCTTTTCCATGATCTCCGGCTTGTGGTTCCGGATTGCGCCGGAAGCGATTTCAAACCCGTTGCACACACAGTCATACTGGAATGCATCGATGGTTACGGGGTCCTGCTTTTCCAGCGCTTCGAGTCCGCCCTGCGGCATCGAGAACGGGTTGTGGGAGAAGTCGATCTTTTGCGCTTTCTCGTCAAATTCGTACATCGGGAAATCGACGATCCAGCAGAATTTGTAGACGTCCTTTTCGCGGTTGCCCATGTCATCGCAGATTTTATCGCGCGCCTTGCCGGCGAATTTCGCAGCTTCGGACTCTTTGTTGCAGACGAAGAAAATAGCATCGCCATCTTCCAGACCTGCGATTTTTTTCAACTGTTCCTGCGCGGCGGCGGGGACGAATTTCGCGATCGGGCCTTTGCCTTCGGTTCCCTCAAAGAGAATATAACCAAGGCCCGGTGCGCCTTCGCCCTGCGCCCAGCTGTTGAGCTTATCGAAGAAGCTGCGCGGCTGCGCCGAAACTTTCGGGGCGCGGATGGCGCGGACCACTCCGCCCTTTTCAATCGTGCCCTTGAAGGCTTTGAATTCGACATCATCGCGCGCGAAGACTTCGGTCACATCGACAATCTCCAGCGGGTTGCGGAGGTCAGGCTTGTCGGTTCCGTATTTGCGCATCGCGGTTTTGTAATCGAGGTTTGGCAACCATTCGACCTTACGCTTGGCTCCGGTGAAGTCCGCGAACTCCTCGAACACGCCCTTAACCACCGGCGTCATGGTGGCGAAGACGTCTTCCTGCGTCACAAAGCTCATCTCCACGTCGAGCTGGTAGAATTCGGCCAGACGGTCGGCGCGGCCGTCCTCATCCCTGAAACACGGGGCGATCTGGAAATATCTATCGAAGCCGCCGACCATCAAAAGCTGCTTGAATTGCTGCGGCGCCTGCGGCAGCGCGTAGAATTTTCCGGGGTGCAGGCGTGAGGGCACGAGGTAATCGCGCGCGCCTTCGGGCGAACTGGCAGTCAGGATGGGGGTTTGGAATTCCTGAAAGTCCTGCTCATGCATACGGGCGCGCAAGGAACGGATCACGCCGTTACGCAGGGTGATGTTGCGCTGCATTTTCTCGCGGCGGAGGTCGAGATAGCGGTAGCGCAGGCGGATATCTTCCCCGGCTCCGTCATCTTCGGCGACCTGAAAGGGAATGACATCGGCGGCGGATTGCAGGACCGCCTTGCCGATCACGATTTCGATGTCCCCGGTGGGCATTTTGGGGTTTACGGTCTCGGCGGTGCGGGCGGACGCCTTGCCTTCGATGGTAATCACCGATTCGACGCGCCATTTCTCAATTTCCGCCAATAACGGGGAGTTTTCCTCGACCACGCACTGGGTCACGCCGGTCTTATCGCGCAGGTCGATAAACAGGACCCCGCCATGGTCGCGGACGCGGGAAATCCAGCCGGAGAGCTTAACCTCCTGTCCTACATGCGTTTTTCGAAGTTCCCCGCACATATGCGTTCTATAGGCGTGCATCGTCTTTTACCCTTTAATTCTCGTAAGTTAGAGAGACTTATAAAGCATAAAACCGGGGGACTCAAATGCGTTTTTTGGCCTAGAAACAGCCTTTCCCTTATAAATTTGACATTCCGGGCTAATGAGTTATATTTTGCTTATATATAAAGTAATTATGATTTTTATTTAAGGAATTAAAGTGATGCGTGGCGTATTAAACAGCCGTGATTTACAGGCAAAGCATGAATTTCAAGATCTTGCTTACCGCCTTATGAAAATGCGCGAGGAGATGTATCAGTATTTTGCGCGTTTACCCGATGTTCAACAGGATGTGGCCCGTACGCTGGAGTCGACTTCAGCGCTTTTTAACGGGATACAGAGTTACGATTCGTCTATTACCGGCACCCTTCAGACCTGCGAAGGCAACATACAACAGATTATCCGGCGCATCATCAATTCCACAGAATTCTACGCCGCCCATGAGCGGGAGCCCGCCGAGAGGACCGTTCGTATCCTTAATAAAATTATCTCGAAGCTCCGTAGCCACGAGGACGCGATCAACAGGAGCGGAATCGCCGGAGGTACCGCCGTCGCCTGAGCTTTTTCCCGTGTTCCGGCTCCCGTATCTTCTTTCCGGAAAAAATGCGACTGGACCTTGCGGACGCATTCTGCAATCATGTGCAGCGTTTTTCGATACTTTCATATTTGAGACTGATGATTATCACCACTTCACAAGGCGTTGCCGACCTCTGCCACTCGCTGTCCTCGTCTCCCTTTATTACCGTTGATACAGAGTTCCTGCGCGAGAAGACATACTATCCCAAACTCTGCCTTATCCAGGTCAGCGGCCCCGATAAAAAAGCTGTGGCCATAGACCCGCTTGAGAAGAACGTCGACCTTTCCCCGCTCTTCGAGCTTCTGTTAAAGCCTGACGTTTTGAAAGTCTTCCATGCCGCCCGGCAGGATCTTGAGATATTTTTCAATCTTACAGGCGCGGTTGTTTCCCCAATTTTTGATACACAAATCGCGGCGATGGTCTGCGGGTACGGGGATTCGGTAGGGTACAATAACCTTGTCCATGACATTACAGGAAAGAGGGTTGATAAAAGCGCACAATTCATGGACTGGTCGCATCGCCCGCTGAACGACAAGCAGATTGATTACGCGCTGGGGGATGTCACGCATCTTTGCGATCTTTACCTGCATCTATCCAAGAAGCTCGAAAAGCAGGGGCGTGTATCGTGGGTTATGCAGGAAGAAAAAATTCTCAACGATCCTTCAACCTACCGAAACGATCCTTACGATGCCTGGAAGAGGATAAAACTGCGCTCGCCCAGCCGGAAAACACTTGCCGTTCTGCGCGAGGTCGCGGCATGGCGAGAGAAAGCCGCGCAAGAGCGCGATATCCCAAAAAGCTGGATGATGCGTGACGAAACCCTCGCCGACCTTGCTTCGCAAGCACCGCGAGACGAGCAGGCCCTGAAAAAAATCCGCAACCTGCCGAAAGATCATGCCAAGAGCAAAATCGGAGAGGCCCTGCTGACTTGCGTGCGAAAGGCCCTAGACACGCCCAAGGAGAGCTGGCCGGCGGCCGAAAAGAAAAAGTCTCTGCCGCCACAGGCCATTGCGACGCTTGATATCCTCAAAATGCTTTTAAAAATCCAGAGCGCCGAGCATGGCGTAGCAGCGAAGCTTATCGCTTCGCAGGACGACCTTGAGGCCATCGTTCTGGACGACGAGGCCGATGTTCCCGCCCTTAAGGGGTGGCGGCGCGAGGTGTTCGGAGAGGACGCTCTGGCACTTAAGGCCGGCAAGCTGGCGATCGGCCTGTCTGGAGAAAAGATTGCAAAATTTCCGGTCTCTTCATTGATAGAACAGCCATAAAGCCTTAAGTTTAGCTTTGGTTATGTTTTCAGGAGGTCAGGAGGCGAGAGCGGCAATGCCCGTCAGACAGCTTTATCTATTACGTCATGCCTTGACACTTCCCGCGGAACCGGGACAGGAAGACCAGAAGCGCGTCCTTGCTCCCAAAGGTCTTGAAGACGCCAGAGCGCTGGCCAAAGCCGTGAAAGAGAAGCGGTATCTTCCCGACTACGTGTTGTGCTCCCCGGCCATGAGAACGAGGCAGACCTTCGCTCCTCTGGAAGACAAGCTTGAAATGGTTGAGGTTTCGAGCCCGTCCGTTCTTTATACCGGAAGCGCCGGCGATCTGCTGTCGGCCATACAGAATACCGGCCCTGCATACGAGCGGGTGCTTCTTGTATCACACAACCCTTCGATCAGCCAACTGGCGAAGATTCTTGCCCGAGGGGGCGGTGCTTCCCTGTTGCAACGGGTACATGAGGGATTCAAGCCCGGTACATTTGCGGCCTATAGCTTTTCAGGAGACGACTGGGCCGATCTGACCCCTGAGGGCGCGGAACTTATCGACATCATGGACCCGCTTGATTACAACGCTCCGGCCACGCCTGCGCGGTGGACCTGATGGTTATCCTTCCTGAAGGTTGCTCAGCACCCGGCGCATCAGCGAGACCGTAATCCGGCTTTTCTCGGCCAGCGCCATACGATCGGCCAGCGCCACGATTTCGCGCGCGGACGAGAAAGAGCGTTCCATACGCGGAAGGATGTAATGAATCACCTCTTCACCCACATTTTTTAACTGGCGATCCGCGAACTGTTTTATCAAGAGCGAGGCCAGCAGCGCGTCGTCGGGCGGGCGGATCGTTGCGACCGGGGCAGCCCGAAAGCGTGAGGCGAGATCGGGGATCGCAAAGTCCAGAGAGGATGGAGGGGTACGCATGGTAGTCAGCATGACTCGGCGTTCCTCACGGAGCAGGTTGTAAAGATGAAAAAGCGTCGTCTCCGCTTCACGGTCGCCTATCCACGGATCAAGGCCGTCGAGAATCAGCGCCGGTCCGGATTCAAAAAGGGCGTCTGCGCGTTCTTCTTTCAGTCTTTCGGGTTTAATGAAAGCGGCATTCGAGCGCGCAGACCAGACGGCGCAGAGATGGGTTTTCCCGCTTGCGGCCGGGCCGTGAAGAGTGAGCATCGGTGCCGACCAGTCCGGCCAACGGTCTATCCAGCCAACGGCCGCTTCGTTACTCTGCCCTATCAGGAAGTCCTCACGCCCCATAGCGGGACGGAAAGCCAGGTCAAAAGGGATTTGTTTCGGCTTCCGGGTTTTTGAGTCTTCCTCCGCGCGTTTTGCCGTACTCATTTTTTTTCCGCAGCTTCATTTTTTGTTTTTCCGGCCGCCGTCTTTTTTGCCGTTCCGGTTTTCCTGGACGTTTTTCTTTTTGTTTCTCCAGACCCCCGTTCTGGTTCGAGGTCGTTATAATAGCGGCTGTCCTTATACTGTTCTAAAAGATATCCGGAAACGACCCCTATCACAGCCGTAACCGGGACAGCCAGAAACATACCCAGAATTCCGAGAAGGCTTCCCCCCGCCATGAGAGCGAAAAAAATCCAGAGGGGGTGCAGACCTACGCTGTCGCCGACAAACTTGGGCGTGAGAACATTTCCCTCGATAACCTGCCCGCCGACAAAGATCGCTGCAATCAGCAAAACGAAAGCAAAATTGGCGGTCTGAAACCAGGCGACTGCCAGACTTACGATCAGACCGACAGCGGATCCGACCATCGGTATTATGGACAAAAAGCCCGAGCCGAGACCGATCAGTGCACCATATTTCAGTCCGGCAAGAGTCAGGAGAAGGGCATAAGCGATTCCCAATGACAGGGCGACGGTAATCTGGCCGCGGACGAAACCGGATATCTTGCCGTCGATTTCCGTTAAGAGCCTGTCGGCGACGTCTTTCGCATGACGGGGAATGAGGTCTTGTATCCACTGCGTGACAGACGGCCAGTCCTTCATGAGGAAATAGGCAACGACCGGCATGATGAAGAGGATGGACAGCGCATCCAAGACCGCCTGCCCGCCGGAGAGAAGGTTTTTTGCGATCACGTTGAGCGTTTGTACAGCCGGGCCGCCGCCGTTTCTTACAATGTTTTCCACCGCTTCGTCGTGCGTTACGCCCAGCGCGGCCTCGACTTTCTGGATGAGGGGGCGGAGCGTTTCTTCAAGGCCCCTAAGATAATCCGGGATGTTTTTTGCCAGTTCCGTTATCTCGCGCACCAGCACGGGAATGGTTACCAAAGCCAGAAGCGTCAGGACAATCATAAAAACGCCGACAATCATCAAGGATGCATAACGGCGCGATAGCCCTTCCTTGCCAAGCAGATTGACCAAAGGATTGAGCAGGTAGGCTACGGCCGCCCCGAGCACAAAAGGCAGCAGGGCAGAACGCAGAACAAAAGCCACCAGAAGGAAGAAGACGGCAGCAGACGTCCAGAAAATCAGGTGCGTTGCGGGTTTTAGAGGCTTGTAGGCCATATTTCCTGTGTCTGTTGCGGTTGCCCGAAGAAGAGTAACGATCCTAACACTTTGTCCGGTGAACGGATAAAGCGTCAGAAAGTATGAACATCCTGATTTTTCTGCTCAGAATCCTGCTGCCCGGATGCAGGCGGTCGATAGAAGCCCGACGACGCACCCGAACGCTCCGCAATTCCAAGATCGTAGATTTCCTTGACGGTCGTAGTGTTTCCAACTCCCGCGAAACGGACGGTTCCCGCATTCGCATAAGGTTGTCCCAGTTCAAGGCCCCGGCTTGCGAGAGCATTACTCAGGAGCGCGGCATCGCCGGCAAAGGCAAAACGAACGAACGCTTCGTGCGGCTTTAGAGATAGAACCGACATCTGGGTCAGCCCCTTCGTGTTCATTATGCCCTGCTGAATGCGGATCCACTGGCTTATTGAACGAAGGGGTATGTGAACGATATACATACGGGCCGGACCAGATGTGTGGGTCAGTGTTCCGGCCTTCCAGTCCTGATTCAGAGCCGCGTACGCTGTCGATACCGCGCGGGCGAAAAACTGCCTGCGGTTTTCGCCCGGTGACGGGCTTAAGGCCACTTCCTTGACGGCCTCGGCCTTGCGGCGGTCGGTGCGGTAAAATGTGAGGGTCAGAGCGCCCGAAGCGGAGGCGTTATCACTGCTCAAAGATGCCAGACGGTCGTCCGCCGTCGCCACTATGATGACCGCTTCTCCGGCCCCATAACGCGTTACCATGCGGCCCAGTCCCGCGGGGTTGAAGCCAACGCCGTTTGTTTCTCCCAGATCTGCGACGTCCATCAAGTCACCTATGGGCACCTCCACAGGCAGCGAACCTGCCCGCAGGTCCCTGCCCCATGCCTGCATCCAAAGATTGGTGTCCTGCCAGACCTGCGTGGCGGACCCGACCTGGTAATAAGGTAGAATCAGAAGCGGTTTTGAGGGCAGTGCAGACACCTGATTTCCACCGTCGTCACCGGACGGGGATTGCACGAAACTGCCCGATCCCAAAGAAAAGTATTTCCTTACCGCGTTTTCCCGGAAACGGACTGTATACGTCCCTATATAGCGCACGGCGGAAATTTTTTCGTTCGTCACCTCGTAATCCTTGATCAGGGAGGCAATCGTGATCGGGTCGGGGGTCCGGTAGCCGCTGATTTTCCCCTGCTCGACCAGACGGTCGGCCAGAACCTTGAACGCCTTAAGTTGCGCCTCCTGAAACGCCTTGTCCTGCGCCGCAACTGAATTTTCCGCGGTCACGTCAACCGTCACGTCGGTAACGGTGAACGGCGATTCCTGCGCACGGGCCGGCGCAACCGCCACCAGCAGAACCATAAGGAAAAAAACGCCGGCTATTGCGCTCTTGCAGTATGAAGCCTGATAGGATATGCCCATAATCACATTAATCCGCGTAAAATTTATGCTTTGAATAGTTTTATAACGATACGCGGTTGCACACAACATGTATTGGACAAGATGGTGCGAAGATCATGAGCGAACCAAACCAAAACAGCGCCTACAAGGAGGCCGGAGTCGATATCGACGCGGCGGCCGGGCTGGTCGAAAAAATCAAAACCCATGTCGGAAAAACGAACCGCACCGGGGTGATGTCCTCCATCGGCGGTTTCGGAGCTCTTTTTGACCTCAAGGCCGCCGGGTATAACGATCCTGTTCTTGTTTCCTCAACGGACGGGGTCGGGACGAAGATCAAAATCGCCATTGAGAGCGACCGCCACGATACGATCGGGATCGACCTTGTGGCCATGTGCGTGAACGACCTTGTGGTTCAGGGGGCGGAACCCCTGTTTTTCCTTGATTATTTCGCGACCGGAAAACTCAGGAATGACGTGGCGGAGCTGGTCATTTCCGGTGTCGCGGAGGGCTGCGCACAGTCCGGTTGCGCCCTGATCGGCGGAGAGACGGCGGAAATGCCGGGCCTATACGCGCCGGGCGACTACGATCTGGCAGGGTTTGCGGTTGGCGCGGCGGATCGGAACAGGATTATCGGCGGTGAAAAAATCAAAGAGTGTGACATTGTTCTGGGACTGGCGGCCAGCGGCGTTCATTCCAACGGGTACTCGCTAGTCCGCAAGATCGTGAAGGATAACGGGCTGACTTATGATTCCCCTGCGCCTTTTACGGATTCGCACGGGAGCCGTACTCTTGCCGATGCCCTGCTCGTGCCCACGCGCCTGTATGTCAAGCCGCTTCTTTCCGCACTGAAAATCAGCGATTCTGAGGGAAATCCTACTGTACGAGGGCTGGCGCATATTACGGGCGGCGGTTTGAGCGAAAATATTCCGCGCGTGCTTCCCGAGGGCCTTATGGTCAGGCTGGATGCCGCGAAGTGGCCCCTGCTGCCGGTCTTTAGCTGGCTTAAGAGCGCTGGTAAACTAGACAACGCGGACATGGCGCGGACCCTGAATTGCGGGATCGGGATGGTTGCGGTCTGCGCGGCAGAGGCCTCGGATGACATTGCCCGGTGCCTGCGCGAAGCCGGAGAGACGGTTTATACTATCGGCTCCGTTGCTCCCCTTCGGGCGGGTGAGGATCCCGTTCAAATCGCTAATATGGATACGGAATGGGCGTAGATAAACTCAAGCTCGCGGTCCTGATTTCCGGGCGGGGCAGCAATCTGCAGGCTCTTATTGATGCCTGCAAAGACCCTTTGTTCCCAGCCGAAATCGTTCTGGTTCTCAGTAACCGCCCGCAAGCGCAAGGGCTGGATTACGCAAGAGCGGCAGGGTTACCCGTTCTCACGGTCGATCACAAGAACTATCCGGACCGGGAAAGCTTCGATGACGCCGTACATGATGAAATCGTCAAAAACGGGGCTGATCTGGTGGCGCTGGCCGGTTTCATGCGTATCCTGACCCCTGGATTTGTCAATAAATGGCCTAGACGGATGATCAATATCCATCCTTCCCTCCTTCCTGATTACAAAGGGCTGGATACCCATTCACGGGCGCTGGCCGACGGGAAGAAAGAGGCCGGCTGCACGGTTCATTATGTCGTACCGGAGATGGACAGCGGACCGATTATCGTGCAAAAGCGCGTGCCCATTCTGGAGGGGGACACGCCCGAGATACTGGCCGAGCGTGTGCTGGAGCAGGAGCATATCGCTTATCCCGAAGCGGTTCGTATCGTCACAGACGAATTATCGGGATGATTTCCGCCTAAAGGCTTGATAGCAACGCATGTTTGCGTTTATTTATAATGGGATATTTTTCAAGGAGTCAGATCATGGGCGATCATGGACATCAGGCGGCAGAGGCAGACCCCAAGGCTTTGAAAGACGCGCTGGGCATGTGGGCCGCTTTCACCAAAGGCGGAAAATATTCCGCAATAGCTACGGCCGTTATCCTGATTTTTCTGGCCCTGACGTTTGTTGATTTTTCATAATATACAGGCGCATTTCTTGCCGGCGTCTTTTCCTAAAGCAAACCTTAACCATTTTCATGCACTCTTCAGTATGTAGAATTTTGTTCTGCGTATTCTTTTTCTGCGTATTTCGGGGCATTAATTTCATATCGGGAAAATGAATACCGTTAAGGCCATATTGTCTCACATGACGCGTGAGGATCCTTTGAACTTCCGTCTCAGCCTGATGGCGGCAAAGTTCCTTGTCCTTTTCCTGATTTTTTTCTTTCCCAACCACGGCCATGCAGCAGCTCCGAAAACATCCGGGGCCTTGCTCACCAACACTACGCAAATACTCTATATCGGACCTCACGGCTACCTTACGCCTGATCCCGAGGGCAAGGTCAGCCTCGTCACACTATCCGAAAGCTTTCAGCATAAAGGTCTTAAGGGTCAAAAGCTGGCTAGCGACCTTGTAAGTCTGCCGCTTTCCGGGGAGGCCGCCTGGATCGTTTTTGAAATCTACAACGACACCGAAACCGAAGGCTGGATTCTTGATTTTGGCGACGTAAAAAGCGGACGTTTAGGCCATGCAGGAGATCTGGCTATCGTCAACGTGACGACGAACAAAGTTTTTACGGTTTCGTCCAACCTGACGATTTCCGGCCTACCGCCGGTTGTGAATATTCCCATGCCCCAAGATGCCTTTCTTGGTATCTCCGTGCCCGTAGACCTTAAGCCCAAAAGTCAGAATCTTCTGGCTCTTCATGTCAAGCTCGATAAAGGGCTTGGCATGAGTATCGCACCTCGTCTTCTTTCCGAAAAATACTTCATGTCGTCGCTGCTGTCCGGCGATCCCGGAACGATTCTCGGAGGTTTGTTTTTTGTTGTTGTCATGGCGATTTTCACGACATTCCTCTATATCTCACGCAAAGTTTCGTATTTGTATCTCCTCGGGTACTTTGCCTTGTCCTGCGGTCTATTTTTTGGCCTTAACCAGTTTTTTGTTTCCTCGGCTTTCATTCAAGGGCCTTACATCGTCGCACTCTATGTGCTTTCCATTTTTTCGGCTCTTCTTCATACGCGCTCCCACCTGCGCATACGTCATTATGATCATCCAACAGAAAACGCTATTCTCGTGGTTCTCGGCCTTTTTGCAGCTGCGGGCGCATCGGCCTATATTTTTGCGCTTCACGACATGACGGGTTATGCTTTCTTTTCCGCTGCGGCCGGACTTGCCTTTGTCGGAATTATCGTAATCAGTCTTTTTCTGGACGATACGATGCCGGCCGTTACCCGTATATTCAGCGCGGGGTGGCTGGTTCATCTTCTGGCCTTTTCCCTTCTGAGCCTGGGCGTTGTAAACGTTATCGAGTTGAACAAATTTATCGTTCTGACCTTCTGGCTTTCGTTCATTCCCCAATCCGGGCTTTTTGTTCTTGGAAGCGTTCGAAGCCTTAAGTACGCCGAGGAGATGAAAGAGCAGGAAGACCAGCGCCGCAAACATAACGAGCAGATCCGCGTACGCCTTCAAAAATCGAAAGAAGCGGCGGACCAGGCGCGCCTGTTGCGCGTTATCGAACGCGAGCGGGAGTTGATGAGCGAATTGCGAGAGAGGGAAGTTCAACGCGCTGAAGAAATGCGTTTTGCCAAGGATGAAGCTGATCGCGCCAACATGGCCAAGTCCGCATTTCTGGCCGTCGTCAGCCACGAGATCCGGACACCCATGACCGGCATCATGGGCATGGTTCAGTTGCTTCAAGATACCAACATGAACAGAGTTCAGAGCGATTATGTCGATACGATCAAGAAATCCGGCCAGACCATGATGACACTGCTGAACGATATTCTTGACTTTGAAAAAATCGAACGCGGAAGCATGGATATCGAAGAAGTCCAGTTCGACCTGCCCCGTCTGGCGCAGGATATCGTGACTCTCATGTCCGGACATGCGGCTCAAAAGAACCTGTTCCTTAAACTTGAGACAAACCCCGACCTTCCCCATATTGTCTGGGGCGATCCCACTCGAATACGTCAGATCCTTCTTAATCTTGTGAATAACGGGCTTAAATTTACCCATGAAGGCGGCGTGATTATAAGGCTCAGCGCACGCCGTGTGGAAAAAGGCGAAGGGCATCCCGAGGGGACAACTCTCATACTGTTTTCCGTCGCAGATACAGGTATCGGCATTTCCAAAGAAGCCCAACTCAAGCTCTTTACGCCGTTTACGCAGGCGGAAGCCAGCATTACGAGACAATACGGCGGAACCGGCCTTGGGTTGGCCATTTCCGATAAACTCGTTGATGCCATGGGCGGAAAAATCCGCGTAAAAAGTGAAGTCGGCAATGGTACGGAGTTTTATTTCGAGCTTCCCATGGATATCGAAAGCGAAGAAACTGAAGGGCTGCCGGAACCTGAGAACGACGAAGTCTTTTCTATAGTTCCCATGAAAATCCTTGTCGTCGAGGATAATGAAATGAACAGAAAAGTTCTTCAGGGACTTCTCTCCAAGTACGACCACGATGTTTTGATGGCTGCAAACGGGTTTGAAGCTCTTGAACAATGCGAGAAAGAGCATCCGGAACTCATCTTTATGGACATCCAGATGGGCGGGATGAACGGGCTGGAAGCCGCGCGAAAAATCCGGACCAATCCTGTTGAAAGTGTTTCCCGTATTCCTATTATCGCGCTGACAGGGAACGTTCTTCCCGAAGATATCGAAGCTATTTTCGAGGCGGAAATGAACGGCTTTTTAGCCAAACCGATTGATTCCCACAGGCTGAATGAAATAATTTTCAATGCTTCGAAGGGCCAGTTTGAGCGTCCCCTGCCTCCAAAGGCCACCGGTGACGCCTTTGCGAACCTGACCGGCAAGGATCTTGGATTTGAGTTGGACGAACGAGAAGTTTTTGAAGAACGTTCCGAAAGCTCCCTTCCTGTTTCAAGAATACCTAAGGATAAGGATGGCGATGAAGCAGGAGATTTTTCGTATGAAGCTTTCCGCCAGAGCCTTGAAGACGATGACGAGGAGGAGATCAATCCACTTGACTACGGCGATGATATTTCCGCAAGCATCAGCGAAAGCAGTAAAAACAGGAAAAACGATCTTAGTTTCAATGACGACGAAGAGTTAACCGAGATTCAAAAATTCCTTCTTTCACAGGGCGGGGGCGGAACAGGCCCTGCTGCAAAAACTTCCGCGAAAACCGATAAAAAGAAAGAAGACCCTCTTTTTAAAACCGACAAACGCGGACGCCGCGAACCCCCTGAGAGAAAAGATATGAGCAAAAAAACCCAAGCTTCCGTTTCGCCCACCAAGGTTGAAAAGACAGAAGAGTTTCTCGACCACGCTATGCTTGAGAACCTTGTCAGCACCCTTGGTAAAGATCAATTTGCAAAACTTCTCGAGGGCTTCCTTAGCAAGGCCGATGAAATCATCACTCAAATCGACTCGGTCCTGGAAAATGAAGACCTCGCCGGGCTGGCGGCGCGTTCACATGAACTCAAAGGGATGGCCGCGAATTTCGGGATGGCCGAAGTCAGCCGTCTTGCCGCCCTTTCAGAAAAGGCCTCAAAAACTTCGGACCAGAAGGGCGCGTTCAAAAATGCGGCGCTTCTGCGGGACGCCAATGAAAAGACGAAATCGGCCTTCACCGCATGGCTTGACCGCCTCTAAAATCCAGACGGGCCGGATCAGCCGACGATTTCTTCGTCCTTGAAGAAAAAGGCTACTTCTTTCTTGGCATTTTCAAGCGTATCGGAACCGTGAACCGAATTTTCGCCGATATTCAGGGCGTATTTCTTGCGAACTGTCCCCTCCTTGGCATTATCAGGGTTTGTGTCGCCCATAATTTCGCGGTTTCTGGATACCGCGTTTTCACCTTCGAGAACCTGAACTACGACCGGAGCGGAACTCATGAATTCCGTCAATTCGGCGAAAAATCCCTTATCCTTATGAATTTCGTAGAATTTTTGCGCCTGTCCCAGCGTCATTTTAATGCGTTTTTGCCCGACGATCCGCAAGCCGCCCGCTTCGAACATCGCATTAATCGCCCCGGTCAGGTTCCTGTTGGTTGCATCGGGCTTAATAATCGACAAGGTACGCTCAACGGCCATTTTCATAGTCCTTTTCTCTGGTATTTACGAGATTTGCCTCTGTGTATAGCTATTTGTTCCTTTTCAGACAAGAGAAGAGTTTAAGCCAGCATCGCGTATTTTCCTGTTAATCTATGTTCTTGCTTAAATAGTTCCGGTTTTGGTATAATTCTTCGCAAAACATGATCAAATGAAATTTAGGGAATTTTGCGGGTGCCATCAATTACACAAGGCATACATGGTCAGTTTCATGACAGCAGCCGGGACTGCGCCTGTCAGACCATGTCGTATGAGCGCATTCTTGAAACCCGTGGTGAGGTCAATATCGCCTTTTCGAAATTCCTAAGCGATGCGAAAAGGCAACTTGGATTGCACGATGCCTTTGCTGGTCCCCTGAAGGATCTTGAAGCCGCTGAAAAAAAGGCAGATCGCGAGTATGGCGGGAATAAAGAGCTTGTGACGGATTACGTGCGCGGCAAGGGGATTGTTCGGACGCCAGAGGAGATTATCAAAATCAAGGAGGCCCTGCTCGACAAGTATTCGGAATTGATGGAGAAACACGGTGTCCTTCTCGTCCAGATGACCGACTTTTTTGAAGATCCAAAGGATTTTACCGGGTACAGCGCCCTGAATATCAAGCTTGCCGTGCCCGTCGGTAAAGAGGGTGAGTATCAAGTTGTGGAGTGGCAGGTGGTCGCCGACCAGATCGAGGCAGTTTACGATATCACGCATCCTTATAAAGCGGCAGCGGAAGCGATTCACGACCGCGCCGCCGAAGAAGGGCGCGAACTGACAAAAGAGGAGCGGCGCGAAGCCGCCTATAACTTTGCGGCCTGCCGGCTATACAACGGACAAGCGCGGCGTGACGCCGGCTACGACATACTTCTTAAGCCTGAGCTTGTTGGCAAGCATGCCTTGACGCGTAACCGCGAGATTAAACTCAAGGGGATGGTGGATAACCTGGAAGTTATGCACCGCGACAGATAACGTTTTTTTAAGCAGGATTAGAACCATGACCGATGATACGAAAAATTCTCTGGACCTGACCAAGTTGTTCAAAAACAGTCCGCTTCTTAAGGACGAGGCGGCAGAGGGGCCTGAATTCGGCTCTCAGGAGTACATCAAGTACGGGGTTTATAACGATCCCTCAGGAAAAACCGCGTTTTTGTGCGTTATCATGGAACGGGATGACCAGAGCACCGAGCCAGAAGACAGCCTTACAGAGGACGACTATTTTCCGAAGAAGGTTTATCGTTACGATCTGGAGAAGAATAACTGGATTCCCGAACCGGGCCTGATGCGCCTTATTTCCCAAACGTCCTTCCATTTCCTTGATTCAGAGGACGAGTTTATGGATGCCGTAGTTATCTATATGGACCGGAAGCAAAGGGAATCCGGGGAATCGTTGGAAAAAGACGAAGGGCCGGCATGAGGGATATGACCGAGGAGTTAGAGGAGTTAGAGGAATTCGATTATGACGAAGACGGGGAAATATCCGTTCTTTTTTATATACTTGGGGACATCCCTATCAAGGTTACATGCGAGGACTCTTTTCCGTTTCGTGCAGAGCGCGGTGATACGGCTTCCAGATCGCTTGTTCTCGATAACAGCATGATCCGGCTTATAAACAATGCCGATGATGTTCGAAAAGTGAGCGAAGCGGTTTTCAGAGATTATTGTCTGTCGAAAGGGATAAAACCGTCGTAAATGGCCTCAGACATTTTTACGGGCGAGTTTTGCTGGCAGTTTGTTGGGAGCTTGTTATATTCTGGGTACTGATAAAAAATAAGATTTGCGGGGCAATATGAGCGAAGTCAAAAAAGAATTAGGAAAGCTGTTTGAGAACGAGGCGGAGCAGGATGTCCTGCGGAGGCTTTTTGCCTCATCTCATCACCCTGTGCCGGTCGCGGACGGGGAGACGCTTGAAGTCGACGAGGAACCCTGGGTCAGAGGCGGGGGTGAGACTTATATCATGCCCTTTTCGGTCAGAAACTCCGAGGGGGAGTCCGTGCGCTGCCTGTTCAAGGCTTGCGTTACCTTTACTCCCGAAGCTTCGGTCAATGAGTGGATGCAAAGGCGAAGCGCACTGGAAGGCAGGGGCGTTCAGACCCCACAGGTTCTTGGCCAAGGACCGGGACTTATACTTGAAGAATATGTGCCGTATACGTTCGAGGAAGGCTACCAACGTTTCGGGGACGAGGTTTTATCCAAAGCCGCCCGCTACTTCGGAAGCGTTGCTTCACTGGGATTTAAGCCTGTGACGCACGGTATTATGCGGGATTTGCGCGTCGACGAGGATAAGGGCGTGCATATGATTGATTTCGGGTCCGATCTGGGCGCACCAAACGCAGAACCGACCGATTTGTGGGACACTTTTGTCAAGGACGCCTCGGTCCAGCTTGGTCTGAGCGCCGAAGATCTTCAGGCGTATCGGGACGATTACGAGGCAGGGCTGACTATGTAGGCTAAAACGGCATTTCTTGACACTACTCCTGATATGCTATAGCACATACGGGCCAGACCGGAGAGTTAATATGGAAAAAACTTTAATTATATTCAAGCCAGAAGCCGTCGCACGGGGCGTCGATCAGCAGGCCTTGGGCGCCTTCGAGGATGCCGGACTTTATGTTTCGACAATCACTGCGCCGATCTACCTCGATCCGCAAAAGGTCGACCGTCATTATGATTTTGACGATGGTTGGTTCCAGAAAGTCGGGGAAGGCACTCTTAGAGATGCACAGGCTATCGGGCTGGATATTCAGAACCATCTTGGCACAACAGACCCGATTGAAATCGGCCATCAGATCAAGGGCTGGCTCAGGGATTACATGACGTCCGGGCCTGTAAGAATCGGCGTCGTTGAAGGCGAGGATGCGATAGCACGAGTGCGTCAGATCATCGGCTCGACCATTCCGGCCAAAGCCGCGCCCGATACGATCCGGGGGCATTACAGCCAGGATACGTCCGAGCAGGCCCTGCTGGAGAAGCGCTCCGTGCGCAATATCATTCACGCCTCGGGCAACCGGGAGGAAGCGGCGGCCGAAATCGCCCTGTGGACCCCGGAACTTTACGGACCGGGCGGCACGGATTATACCCACGCCGAGCCATAATTCTCTTTGTTTTTGTAATTTTTAAGCCAGCGCCTTTTCTATAGCGGTGAGCGCATCGTTGGCCGCTTCGGCGTTCGGGCCTCCGGCCTGCGCCATGTCGGGGCGGCCGCCGCCGCCTGACCCGCCCAGCGCCTGCGCGCCGATTTTGACCAACTCCACTGCGCTGACTTTTTTGGTCAGGTCGTCGGTGACGCCGACAACGATTGAGGCTTTGCCTTCTGCGGTCGCCACGAGGACGATGACGCCGGAGCCGAGTTTTTTCTTGAGATCATCGGCCATCGGTTTAAGGTCCTTGGCCGGGAAATCTTTCAGCACGCGGCCCGTGAATTTGATCCCGCCGATGTCGCGCACATCCCCTGCTCCGTCTGACGCAGTTGCCGGACCCGCCATCGCCAACTGGCGGCGAAGGTCGGAGACTTCCTTTTCCAGTTTGCGTTTTTCATCGGAGAGATTTTTTACACGCTCCAGTACTTCGGCCGTTCCGGTTTTCAAAACGCCGGCCACTTGCTGCAAGGTTTGATCCTGCTCTTCAAAATAACGGAGGGCATTTGCGCCTGTCAGGGCTTCAACGCGGCGAATGCCTGAAGACAGTGCACTTTCAGAAACGATTTTCAGAAGGCCGATATCGCCCGTGCGTTTGACGTGCGTTCCGCCGCAAAGTTCGACGGAGAAAGGTTTATTCGCTCCAGTCTTTGTTGTTCCCATGGTGACGACACGCACTTCGTCCGCGTATTTTTCACCGAACAGGGCCATCGCGCCCGAAGCACGAGCATCTTCCAGCGGCATGACGCGGGTTTCGACAGGTGTGTTGGCGCGGATTTCTTCGTTTACGATCGCTTCGACTTCTTCGATCTGCTGCGCAGTCATGGCCACAGGCTGGCTGATATCGAAGCGTGTTCTTTCCGCATCCTGCAACGAGCCTTTCTGACTGACATGTTCGCCGAGGACGCGGCGCAATGCTTCGTGCAGCAAGTGGGTGGCGGAGTGGTTGGAGCGGATAGCAGACCGCACATTTTGGTAAACATTCATTCTTACAGGATCGCCTACAAAAAACTCTCCTGACGATACAATTCCTTTATGAACGATTAGTGATCCCAACATCTTCTTTGTGTCTTCTACAGAAAAAACGTATTCATATGGAGGCTTGTCTATACTAGGTTTGCTTATCTCCCCTACATCACCCACTTGTCCACCTGACTCGCCATAAAAAGGTGTTTGGTTTGTAATAATGATTACATTCGTGTCTTCTACACTTACACGGTCAACTTTCTTCCCATCTTTAAGTATAGCAACAATTGTTCCTTCGGATTTTTCGCGGTCATAACCAAGAAATTCTGTCGGACCGACTTCGTCGAGGATTTCGAACCAGAGTTTTTCGGTGGCCTGTTCGCCTGTGCCGGACCATGCGGCGCGGGCACGGGCTTTTTGTTCTTCCATGGCTTTTTCGAAAGCAGCGACGTCAACTTCTATGCCCTTGGTTTTTAACGCGTCCTGAGTCAGATCAAGGGGGAATCCATAGGTATCGTAGAGTTTGAAGGCCACGTCACCAGGGAACTTCTTACCGGAGGCGAGTTTTCCGGTTTCCTCATCCAGCATTTTAAGGCCGCGGTCGAGCGTCGTTTTGAATCGTGTTTCCTCGCTTGAGAGCGTGGCGACGATGAGCGCCTCGGCGCGTTTGAGTTCGGGGTAAGCTTCGCCCATCTTGGCGATCAAGGTGGGCACAAGGCGGTGCATGAGGGGTTCCTTCGCGCCTAGAAGGTGCGCGTGGCGCATCCCGCGGCGCATGATCCGGCGCAGGACATACCCTCGTCCCTCGTTCGAGGGCATGACGCCGTCGGCCATCAGGAAGGCGGAGGCGCGCAAATGGTCGGCGATGACGCGGTGGGAGGGTGCCTGTTCCCCATCCGGGTCCACGCCCGTCAGATCGGCGCTGTGCTCGATAATATCGCGCAGAAGGTCGATAGCGTAGTTGGTCAGTTTACCCTGCATGAGGGCGGCGGTGCGCTCTAAGCCCATCCCTGTGTCTATAGAGGGTTTGGGCAGCGGCTTGCGGTTATAGCCGCCCTTACCGTCCGGCTCCTGCTCGAACTGCATGAACACGAGATTCCAGAATTCAAGGAAACGGTCGCCGTCTTCATCCTTGCTTCCGGGAGGGCCGCCGAACAGCGCGTCGCCCTGATCGTAGAAGATTTCCGAGCACGGACCGCAGGGGCCGGTATCGCCCATCATCCAGAAATTATCGTCGGTCGGGATGCGGATAATGCGGTCGTCCGAAAGCCCCGCGATCTTTTTCCAAAGCCCGGCGGCCTGTTCATCCGAGGAGTGGACGGTGACCAGCAGTTTATCCTTCGGCATGCCGAAGTTTTTGGTCACGAGTTCCCATGCGAAGGTGATCGCCTCCTCCTTGAAATAATCGCCGAAGGAGAAGTTTCCGAGCATTTCGAAAAAGGTGTGGTGGCGGGCGGTGTAGCCGACGTTATCAAGGTCGTTGTGCTTGCCCCCTGCTCTCACGCATTTCTGAGCGGTGGTGGCGCGTTTGTAATCGCGGTGTTCGGCGCCCGTAAAGACGTTTTTAAACTGCACCATGCCGGAATTGGCGAACATCAGCGTCGGGTCGTTATGCGGCACGAGGGGCGATGAGGCCACAATGTCATGCCCGTTCTTTTTGAAAAAACCCAGATATTCGGTGCGGATATCGTTGACTGTCTTCATATTCTTCGCTCTATTCTTACTTCAACCCGGAACTACCATGTTACAGAAAGTCTCTATATATGCAGGAATTTCGAGCGCTTGCCAACAGATTAGCGGACGAAGCCGGACAGATCATCCGCCCCTACTTCCGTGCGATTGAAACCAGCGAAACCAAGGCGGATGAAAGCCCGGTCACGGTGGCCGACCGCGCGGTGGAAAAACGCATCCGCGAAATTATCGAGGATGAGCGGCCGCAGGATGGGATTTTCGGGGAGGAATACGGGGTCAAGAAAAGCGAGAGCGGGTTGACGTGGGTAATCGACCCCATTGACGGGACCAAGCCGTTTATTTCAGGCCGCGCAACGTTCGGAACGCTGATCGCTCTGTGCGAGGGGGACGAGGCTGTTTTGGGCGTGATCGACCAGCCGATCGTCAAGGACCGCTGGGTCGGCGTGAAAGGCGAAGTCACCCTGCATAACGGGCTAGCGTGTAAAGTGCGGGCGTGCCCGACGCTGAAAGACGCGCGGTGTTCGAGCACAAGCCCCGGTATGTTTTTTCACAGGGAGGCGGATTTCATCAAGAAATGGAAGGATCAGGTGCATTTCATCACGTGGGGCGGCGATTGTATTTCCTACGGCCTGTTGGCGTCGGGGCATCTCGACCTTGTGATCGAGGCGGATCTGAAGCCCTACGATTTCCTCGCGCATATACCCATTATTGAAGGCGCAGGGGGCAAAATGTGCGACTGGCAGGGGCAACCTCTGGGCCTGTCTTCGGGCAAGGAAGTGATCGCTGTGGGAGATCCGGCCCTGCTGGATGATGTTTTGAAGTTGCTGGAGCGATGAGCGGGGCACCCCCCTTAATCATTCTTATGCCCGGCTTTGACGGCACGGGGCGGTTGTTTGATCCGCTTCTTGAATGCGCCCCAGATGGCTCGCGCTTTCTGGTTATTCGCTATGAGGACGACTACTCAACGCTGGAACAGCATGTCGGGCATGTGATGAACAGGCTTCCGCAGGACCGTGATGTGATTTTGGTGGCGGAATCCTTTTCGAGCCTTGTGGCACTCAGGATGATTGAGAATGCCGATGCACGCATACAAGGCGTTTTGATCGTTGCAGGGTTTATCCGCACGCCTGTGCCCTACTTGCTTGGCTTGGCGCGGCTTTTTCCGCCAGACTTTATCCGCCTGTTTTCGACTAAGCGGTTTCTTACACGCCCGTTTTTTCGTGCGCACGGGCTTTCCGGTGATGTTCTGGAGCTTCTGGATTCTGTAACGCACAACCTGCCGGGCGCGGTGATCCGGAACCGTTTCAGGATCATCGCGGAAGCTAAAAATTTTCCGTCATTTCAGTCAAAGGTTCCTATGGGCTATTTGCGTGCCAAGCATGACCTTGTGGTTCATAAATCCGCGCTCAGGGATTACCAGAACTTCGCGCCCGATCTTTTTGTGCGGGAGGTTTCGGGGCCGCATTTTATTTTACAGGCGCAGCCCAGAGCGTGTTATGGAATCATAGAAGAATTTTGCAGCCGGGTTACTGATTAGCGGCGAGTTTGAAGGCGTTGGACGAGGCCGTGCTTTCGGTGAGAGCGGCGTAGCGGGCAGGCTTGCCGGAAGCGAGCGCTTCGAGGGTTTTTGCGCCCGGTCCGCCGCGCTGGCTGTAGATCCAGTAAAACGCCATAACGCGCTTGACGTAGTTACGCGTTTCCGCAACCGGAATCATTTCCACGAACATCAGGGGATCTTCGATTTCCCCGTATCTTTTCTTCCAGCGCGCGAGGTTGCCCGGACCGGCGTTGTAGGCCACAAGCATGGAGAGGACGTCGCCGTTCACGTTGCGGTCGGCGAGAAGCTCCCGCAGATAGCTTTGGCCGAGGGTCAGGTTATCGGCCGGGCGTTTGAGCAGCGCGGGGATATCCGCATCGGCGACGTTCACACCGCGCAGAATATGGCGGGCGGTGGCGGGCATGATCTGCATCAGGCCGGAGGCGCCGCTATAGCTTTGCGCCTGCGGGTTGAACCTGGATTCCTGCCGGACGATGGCGTGGATCAGGGCGGGGTCGACGCTGAACCCCCGGCGCGGCTCCCACGGCATCAGGGGGTAGAGCGTAGAGTCATAGGGGCGTTTTTTACCCTCGCTTCGGTAGTCCATACGGCTGCCCAGCCGGACGGCCAGCGTCGGAAGGCCGACATGTGCGGCGTAGGCCAGCGCTATGGGCCGCATTTCCGGGTTTTTCTTATAGTCGTAGTGAAGTAGCTCGCTTTCGGCGAGTTCATACTGCCCGGCGGCTACCAGAGCTGCGGCGCGGCGCCCTTCGGGCGTTTCGAGCAGTTTCTTTTCGTCCTTATAGGCATAGGGCGGGGTGCGCCAGTCGAAGGAAGGCTTACGCCCCAGCGCCTGCGTCGCCAGAAGGCCGTAAAAGGTTCGGTCCTGCTGCGCGGCCCTTGCATACCACTTGTCCGCCTGCGCCCTGTTTTTAAGACTGCCGTAGGAACGCGCCGCCCAGTAAGACCCGGCCGAAGACATCCAGCCCGATGAATAAGGCGATGCGCCCGCACGTGCGAAGTTTTCCGCAGCAGCGGCGTAGTTCTTTTCCTTCCAGAAGGAGAGACCCGCTATCCACGACGCCAGCGGAACCTTTTCCCCGGAGCTTTTAACCGCCTCGATCGCGAGATCGCGAGCGCGGGCCGTGTGGCCGGTATGAAGGAATCTCAGCGCCGCCTGTGCGCGGAGCATATCGCGCTCGACGTTATCCATGTATTGAACGCCCTCGCCGGTAAAAAGCGTCTCCATGGCCAGAGACGGCTCGCCTTCAGAAATCAGGCTCTCGACCTTGCTGGTCAGGCTTTTTACCGAGTCCTGCTGCTCTTGAGTGCGCTCCACGGCATTATGGCGTTTGGCGCGGGCGATCAGCGGTTCGAACATATTGGGAAGTTCGCGGCGCTTTTCCAGGGAGGTCCAGTCGGGTTTTACGCCTTCGGGCTTACGCGAGAGGGCCAGCTTTTCTATCCTGTCGGCTTCGGGGTGATCGGGATAGCTTTTCAACCACGCGCGCAGTTCCTCGTAAGAAGAGCGGTAGGCCACAGGGTGCATGTATCTCTGGTAGAGAACGTGCGAGAGCAGACGCTTGTCCGAGAGCTTTGCAATCTTTCGGTCGGCGGACTTTATGCGCCCGAAGGCCTGAAGACGGAAAATATCGCGATACAGCGCGGCGTTTTCAGAGGAAAGGGGCTTGTATGCGCCTTGATCGTCCGGCTTTTCGGTCGGCTTAAGGATGTTCAGGGGCGTATTATTAATGCTTAAAAAACCGTGGGCGGATTCAAACGCGGCCTCGACGAGGAGGGACGGCTTTTCCGTTTCGGAAAAGTTTTGAAGGTGATTCGGCTTCACTGCGATCTCATTATGAACCGTTTTTTTGATTTCCGGGAGGCTTTCAAAATCCTCCATGTCCAGCCGGATCGACGCAAAAGACATGGCAGGCTTGGTTCCGGGCACAGGTATCCCGCCCTCCGAGGTCATTCTTTCGGGCAAAAAAACGTTCGCGGCGAGCACGGCGCATATTGCGGCTACGATGCTCTGCTTCCATAAATGCTGAGC
The DNA here is from genome assembly GCA_020638365.1 of Rhodospirillales bacterium. Classification (GTDB taxonomy): domain Bacteria; phylum Pseudomonadota; class Alphaproteobacteria; order Micavibrionales; family Micavibrionaceae; genus JAGNKE01. The sequence continues at coordinate 398,877 of JACKIQ010000001.1, forward strand.
CTGCATAATGCCGGGATAACTAATATAATTAGGGCCTCTTGTCCAGCTTTTAGTTCAGAACGACCTATAACCCCTTGATTTTTCTTTGGATTTCCAGCATGTCCGACCACGCATGTTTCTTTTGAGCGGGGGTGCGCAGGAGGTAGGATGGATGGTAGACGGCAAGGGCGGGAATCGGCCCGGACGAGAGGCCGGCCAGTTCGCTCGTGCGCGGGGTGTAGGGGTGCCAGCGTCCACGCAGGCGGGATATGCCCTGCTCCGCGTTCAACAGCGCCTTGGCGGAGACGCCGCCACAGAAGAGCAGGAGTTTCGGGGCGGCGATCTGGATATGGCGTTCGATAAACGGCAAGGCGAGTTCGATTTCCGCCGGGGCCGGATTGCGGTTGCCGGGGGGGCGCCAGTTGAGGATGTTCGATATATAGATGCGCGCTTCGTGCTCCTGCGCGTGGCGGTCGAGGCCGATGGTTTTCAGGATTTTATCAAGGAGCTGACCGCTGATGCCGACGAAGGGCCTGCCGAGGCGGTCCTCGTCCGCTCCGGGGGCTTCGCCGACGAGCATGATATCGGCGGAAGGATCGCCATCGGCAAAGACAAGGTTGGTGGCAGTTTTTTTTATCGAAAATCCTTCGAAATTTTCCAGAGCGGATTTGAGGTCTTCGAGCGTCTGCGCGGCGGCGGCCAGTCGCACGGCCTCGGCCCGGGCTTCGGCCACGCCCAGAAAGGCGGGCTGCTGGTTTTCATGGGAGACTGCCGGGGTCAGGGTTGGGGCCGGGGAACCCGTATTTTTTGCCGGGAGGGTTGAACGGGCGGGCGCCCCGATCGGCGTATTGAGCCACGCGGTCGCATCCTGCGGCGCGTCCGCGAGGGCGTCGGTCACCCCCTGCTCCTGATACCAGCGGAGCGCTTCGATAAAGGCGGTCTTTTGGGCAGCTGTCATGTCCTTATTAATACTCAGCGCAGTCCATTCAGGGTTTCGTCCTTGGGCCAGCTTATTTTCCAGCCCAGCTTTATTTCCGATTTCTGGCCGGGTTTCATCGTGCTGGTCCAGCGGGTCGCCCCCTTGACCTTTTTATAGTCTGTTTCATACCCGGGCGTGGTCTTGTCCCCGATCATTTCAATCACGATCCGCTTGTCTTTCGAGACGGGGACCATTTCCAGCACTTCGATGTCGATATCCTGTTTATGATAGTTTTCGATCCCGGTGACGAAGTTTCTTTCGATCACACGGCTCATGGCGATCAGCCCGGTCTGGCTCGACTCGTTCTTGAGCACGTCACGCTTTATTTTGACTGCGTCGTCGATACCGAAGGAAATTTCGCTTTCCTCCTCCGGGCGGATGATTTCGTTGATTGCGCCCTGCCCGATAAAGGCTCCGTCACGGAAGAGGCTGACCGCGCCGGGCAGAACGGGGGCGTCGCCCTTGAGCGTGAACCGGGCGAGCATGTAGGCGTCGGTGCTGACCTGCGGCTTGATCTGGAGCAGCAGGTTCGGCTCGTTTTTCAGTTCGGCGATCTGGAGTCTGGCCAGCGTGCCGTCAGCCTTGACGGTGGCGGGGCCGGTGACCTTATATTCGCCGACGATGCCGCCGGTCGTGATGCTGGCGGAGACCTGCCGGGTCTGGGCGTGTTTTGGGGACTGATCTCTCTTAAACTCTTTCAATTTTCTTTTTATGGCTTCGTTGTCGCCGAGCACTAAACCATATTCATACTCCAACTCTGTTGCCGTCTTTTGAAAGGATTCGAGACCTGTGTCGTCTTCAAAAGCGAACGGATCTTCTTCATCCTGCCCGGCGCTTCTGACCACGCGTTCGTCCTGCAACCGTCTCCACCTGTGTAAGGGACCTTCGGTTTCTATCTGCACCTCGTCTTTTTCCTCGACCGCGGCGACATAGGCGGGGGCGGCTTCGGCCGTGCCCGGAGGGGAACTGACCATGGATGCCATCGGCAATACATGCTTTTGCATCAGAGAAAGCCATATCGGGTAAATTTTGGGCAGGGAGGCGCCGCGGCTGGGCTGCGCGGTGGAGAGGGTGAGTTCGATATCCTCCCACTCCTCCCCGGTTCTCTGCGAGACCGAGCCGTACTGGATGAGGTCGAGGGTCTTTTTGCCGACATCCAGACGCGCATCGTAGGTCGGCGCCCAGCCGACATCGGCGATCTGGTAGCTGAGCGAGACGTTCAGGGTGGCGGGCTTATCGGATTCGAAGGGGACGGTGACCATATAGCTCTGTTTCTGGTCGGCCATGTGCTGTTCTATATCCGCGTCGACCTTATAAAGCTTTTTCTGTTCCTCCATGATTTTTCGCTCCAGCGCGAGCTGGGTTTTCGTGTTTTCGAGAATCTTCGCAGACAGGCCGTCGGAGGCAGCCAGCCATTTTTCGTAGTCCAGTTCAAGGGGGGCGGCGTCATCGTTCTTGCGCGTTCCCGCTTGCTTCGCCCAGATCTTGAGGAATTCGTTTGCTTCGATTCGCGCCTTTTTTTCGGCCATTAAAATCCCGAGCCTGTCTACAATCTGCAGGCGCTGGTCGGTCAGCGCCCTGACCCCTTCGACGACGATGTCTTCGGTGTTTTCTACCTTGCTGCTGATCGCGCCGAAGATCACGGCGGCCTGCGCGGTTCCCTCCACGCGGAAGGAGTTCTCGTAGAGCTTTATCGGCAGGCCGGAAAAGACAAGGTTATGCGCCCCGGCGGGGATTTCGACGCTGGCGGTCCGTGTGACAGTGGCGCGGTCGCTGTAGACGGTGGCGGACTTAATTTTGCTTTCGACCTTGATGTCGCCGGCGAAGGCGTGGCCGGGGATCGCGGCGATCGAAATCAGGACGGCGCAAAAGGACCAGCGAGACACACGGCGCATAGGCAAAACCCCCGTAAAGATGACAGATCACAAGACGTTATCCGATCACGCCGGGAGTCACAAGCAATTCGCGCGACTTTGTCTTTATATGAAATTGACCAGCGTGAGCTGGCTGACCAGCGCGGTCACGCGGAATGAGGCTTCGAGCTGGACCTGAAGGGTGTTGATTTTCAGCGCCACCTCGTTCTGGTCGATATCCTCGATTCCCGCGACGATGCTGGTGAAGAGGTTTTTCTGATCGACGTGGAACTGTTTGGATTCATCCATTGACGCCCTGACCGCTTCGAGATCGAAGCGGATATTGTCGATTTCATCGAGCGCCTTGTTCGCCATGGCCGCGAGTTCATTATAGAGAGTGTAGAAGCTGTCCTGTTGCTGTTGCAGGGTGTAGCCGGGTGCGCCCTTCGCGTCGGGCGTTCCGGGGAAGACGCCGTCCTCATAGGTGTTGGCGACGGGCGGCAGGTTTTCGTTTTTCAGGAAGGCCAGCGCGACCAGAATATCCCTGAACGGGTCCTGATTGGCGTAGACCGTGTAATCCAGCTCCGAGTTATCGTCCACCCGCACGAAAACCCGGCCGGCATTCCCGGCGGTCAGGGTCGAGGAATAACCGATAACGCTATCCGTCAGGGCGTCCGCATTGCCGCCGGTCGTGGTGCGGTCACGTATGTCCGCGAGGAGTTGGTCGGTGGTGATCGCTCCGTCCTTCCAGTTTGTAATCAACGTTCCGACGGCCGCATCAAGGGTTCCGGAATCGTTAAACGGCTTGGTCTGGGTTTCCGCGCCGCCCAGCACATAACGGTCGCCGTCTTTTGCGTTGAGAAGTTCGGTCATGCGATCGAAAAGATTGCTGGCCAAGTCGATCAGGCTTTTCAGTTCTACGTCCGGCTTGGAGGAGGTCATGCCAACGGGCGTTTCCTCGTATACGAAGGGCGTTGAGGGATCGTCGTAGGTCACAATCTCGCCGAGTTGGTGCGTTCCCTGCTGAATTAACCCGATAAAGCCGTTGGAGAGGTTTTCGCCCTGGGACTGGAACTCCTCAATAGACGAGAGCATGATCTTCAGGCGCGTATCGGCCTTGCCGATATTCCCGATGTAGGAATCGAGCGTTACGATGGAGGAGCGGGAGCGGATCGAAGAAAGCGCGTCCGTTCCCAGTCCCGAAAAATTCTGCGTTTTCTTTCCGGTCGCGAGTTGCGTGGACAAAGTCGTGAACGTCGTCTGCTGCTTCTTAATGTTTTCAATCTGCCTGAGGGCTTGGCCCAGAGTCGAAACGCCTGTCATTCCTTTACTCCCTTTTTATCCTAACATCCTTTTCTTTGCCTTCAGGCAAGATCGGAAACATCCCTGTTAAACAACATCCAGCAATTCCTGAAAAATCTGGTCGATCGCGTTTATGACGCGCGCGGAGGCCGCATAAGCGGTCTGGACGACGATCAGAAATCCCAGTTCCTCATCCAGATTGACCCCCGACTTGTCGACCAATTGTTTTTCCAGCAGGCCGCGGAGGGTTTCCTCGTCTTCCCGGCGCTCGGAAATCAGGTTCAGTTCCTGCCCGTGCTGGTTAATCATTTTCTGAGCGAAATCTTCCAAGGTCGTCGCACCGGCAACATTTGTCTGTACCGTCGTTCCCGGACCCAGATTCGCGGAGCGGAAAGACACATACTGGCCGCTTCCGACAGCCGTTTCCGAAGCATAAACGATTTCCTGCAAGGGCGACTGGTCATTGACCGCGCCGCCGGGCAAAATTTCGTATGTCCCGAAGAGGGCAGAGGTGATGTTCACCTCATCATCTATCGTTGTGCGGCCCAGCGCCGTTCCCGCGAGGGTTGCCGCGCCGGTTTCAAACGGACCACCGACGATTCTTATGTCCCCTCCAAAATCTGGAGAGGTAAAGCTTCCGCCCGGACGCAATTCAAGGAAGCCGTTCGCGTCAATCCGGGCAGCCAGCCCCGGCACGGCGTTAAGCTTGGCCAGAAGCTCGACTTCCGTATCGGTCGGTTCGATGTAAATGCGCTCCAAAGAGTTGTTGCCAACCGCAATGTCGAAATACGGGTCTGTTGCTTCCTGCACCTCCTCCTTAAACCCGAGGAAGGCAAACCCGGTTTCCGAGAGCGGCTCGAGGGGGGCGGCCAGAATTTCAATATCGCCGCGGCTCCGGATCACCAGTTCACCGTTGGCGCCGGTGGAGACGCTGGCCCCGAAATCGGCGACGATATTGGCCCAGTCCGCATCCGCCGTAATGTGGTTTATCAAATCCTGAACCGCTCCGCTGCCCGATACCGCGACCGTACGAAGGTCGATTTCCACATCATACGGGCCGCCGCCTATATCCGGGTCGTCGAAGCGGACGATAAATGTGTCGGTTTCCGTTCCGACTTGCCCGAAGACGTTCGTTCCTCCCGCAGCTACGAGCGAGGCAATACTCGTGTAGGCGGTCAGATCGACAGCCCCGCTCAAAGTGTTACTGGAGCGCAGGCCGAGCCATTCCTGCAAAGTCGTCGCGCCCGTTGCCGCCGCGCGGATGTCCACGGAATCCGCAGTGACCGGATTTTCCGCCATAAGGTAATTCACATGCGAGAACGAATATTCCAGTATACGGCTTATGATCTCGTTCGAGCCGGGCGGAAGAGAAGCGTTATACGTCCCCTGCTGAATCAGCCGGTTGTTATTCGCAATCGCGCTGTTTACCTGTATCCGGGAGGCAAAACCGACATAATCGACCGGAACGACCGGGTTGACGGTTGGATCAGGCGGAGTGTCCGCCGGAATGGATCCGGAAGGGTCGGTGAACAGGCGCACCCCCTGCGCATTAAAGCGCAAAGCGAGCTTATGCGCCAGTTCGTCTATCTGAGCCGTCTGTTTGGGGAAAATCACATCGCGCAGTTCGATCAGTCCGCCCAGACGTCCGCCTATATTGCGTTGTGTTATATCTATCGTGTCAGGCTGGGTTAGAGGATCGCCGATGAAGACGCCCGCGGCGGACGGAGGGTAATAGTTGTCGGGTGAAAGTTGCGATGTTCTGAAGGTCAGCTGTTTTGCCTGCTCGCCGACCAGTTCCGCTCCTTCGGATGTCTGGATGACCAGAACGCCATCTCCGCGGCTGAAAAGGCTTATTTCAATCAGGGACGAAAGCTCCTTGATCGCAATATCCCGGCTGTCTTCTATCGCGGCCGAGGTGTTACCCGACGCCTTGGCGAAGCGGACCTGCTGGTTCAATTCTCCGATCTGGATCAGAAGATCATTTATACTGTCTACGACAGCCTTGGCTTCGGATTGCGCGTCGTTACGAAGCGTCGTGATAAAATTTGCAAGCTGGTTAATCTTGTTGGCCGTGTCTGCAGCCTGATCCGCTACATTTGCCAGTAAAAACCTGTCTTCTGGCGTGTCGGCCAGAGCGACAAAAGCTTCGCGCAGGCGAGTCATCTCCGCCGCTACGGAAAGGCCGGCTGACGGATCACCGTGAAACTGGTCTATGCGTTCAAGGTACGTTTTCTGGACGTCGAAAAACCCGACACCGCTGACCTGAGTCCAGAGCTGTCGTTCGAGATTTATGTCCACGTTGCGGACGATTGTGCGGGCCAGAACGCCGACCGTTTTTCCGTCGATCGACTGGCTGACCTGCGGCAAAATTTTCCGGGTATAGCCGTCCGTGCCTACGTTCGCAACGTTGACGGAGATCGTTTCAATCTGCTTCTGATACACTTTCAGGCCGGAAAGCGCGGAATCCAACCCTGCCAGACCCATGTTCCTACTCCGTCTTAACCATTACGCAACACTCCATAAAGCGGGCGCACTGCGCCCTCTATAACCACCATGCAAGCGGAGTGCCATAATGTAGAGGTCCGTGACGCCCGCTTTCTTTCCGGGGCTCGGAACAGGGTAAGGCTCTAAAAAACGCTCCGAATGATCCTTGTTGTTGGCAACCGTCAAAACGCTGCTTATGATTATTCAGGTCAACAATTCGGGTTTATCACGAAGTCAGTTTTATGCGTTTTTTCGGCGTTTTTATCCTGCTGTTTTTTGCAGTCTTTTGCGGCGTGAGTACTTTTTGCGCGGCCCAGAGCAGCACCGATAGAGATCAAGCAATAAAATCCCGGCCTTTTCATATGGGATTTACGCGCTGGCCGCCCGAGCTAACACTTGAAGGACAGGCGCGGGCCGATCAGTTTATCGAAGATCATGCCGACCTTGTGGCGCTGCATTTCGATAACGGTATTCCGTGGCCGGAGGCTCACGGCCTGACGCGTTATTCAAAGAACGTGATGGAGCGTCTAACTTATACGATTCCCGAGGGAAAAAAACTCTACGTCGCCGTGACTCCGATTAACCTTGAGCGCGACGGGCTGGCTCCGTACTGGGCTGAAAGAGACGGTTTACCCCTGCCCGAGCCATGGAACAAAGCCCGCTTTAACGACGATTCCGTCAAGAGAGCCTATACAAAATATCTGGGTGACGTCGTCGAAAGGCTGCAGCCCGATTACCTATGCATCGGGATCGAAGTTAACCTGCTTATCGAAAAGTCGCCCGGGAAATGGGCGGATTACGTGGAGTTGCACCGCTACGCCTATGAACACCTGAAAAAGACCTACAAAAAACTCCCGATTTTCGTTTCGTTTGCCGTACTCCATCTGAACGGCCTTGCGGACGGTGCAGACAAAGAAAGGCAATACAAGTTGGTGAGGGATATCATGCCCTACTCGGATTACTTCGGGATGAGTGTTTATCCCTATATGAGCTGGGACGTTCCCGCCCCCATCCCCGACGATTTTTTTGACTTCGCTCGCTCTTTCGGGCGTCCGATCGTCGTCGCGGAATCCGGATACAGCAGCAGGAACGTGTGGGTTTCGCTCTTTTTGCTTTCTGGGAGCGAAAAACTTCAAAACCATTTTCTTGACCGGTTGCTGCGAGCGGCTGTACGGGACCGTTATGTCTTTATCGTCAATTACGCGGCGATTGATTTCGACAAGATGATCGGCAGCCTGCCGTCCAACCTGCGCGGTCTTGCGGGGATCTGGCAGTATACGGGACTTATGACCAGCCGAGGAAAAGCCAAACCCGCCCTTGCCTTGTGGGACGCATACCATCAACTTCCTTACTATTCACCGGAGCGGAAATAGTTAAGACTGCTGCGCCTCACCGTCTTTTACTTTTTCACGGTTCGGGAACAGGCTCGCTGTCCGAGCTTTTATCCCGCTGTTCACTTTCAGGGGCTTCCGCCGGGTCGTTTGTAAACCTGCGGCTGCGGCGTCCGTATGATTTTTCCATTTCGTCTATTCCGCCGACATGCGAGAACCAGCACCCGCCTTCGATCGTATCGCCAAAGGCTCTGTCTTTCCTGCGTTCTTCCTGTATTTCCCGATATGTCGGCCCGACGGTGTCGGGCGCTTCCCAAGGCATTTTTTTAGCCATTTCCATCTCCTCATATCTCCCCTGTTTTTTAACATATAAGGGTATTTGGGATCAAAAAATCATGCTTTTACCTATTCTCCGGGAAGAACCTCTATCGGCGCACGGGCCAGTATTTTCTGGTTTCCCTGAATAAAGCGCAATTCATATGAGCCGGGCTCCTTTGGAATGCGAAGCTTTGCGGGGCTGCCTAATTTCGTATAAACATAGCTTTCATATTTTTTTGCTTCATCGCCGGGTCTTGCGATAGCGATGTAATCTCCTGAGCCAAATGGCGGACCGCTAAAAGCGACGTCAATTACCTTGCCAGCAGGTGCGGTTGCCGGTCCATCAAGAGTGGCCACAGCCTGCGTGACCTTAACGGGCTTACGGGCCAGTATTTTTTCACCTCCTTGCACAAACCGCAGTTCATACTCTCCGGGTTCAAGGGGCATACGGATGTTCGCCGGGCTGCCGCCCTTCGCGTATTGATAATCCGTGTAGGTTTTTGCCGGATCATCCGGTTTGGTCACCGTTATCCAGTCGCTCGCAGCCGCTTTTGGCCCCGTAAATTGAATGCTCAGAGTCTCGCCAGTCACGGCCTCATCCTTAGCCGTAAGAGTAGCCGCGGCTTGGGTTATCGTGATGGGCTGTCGAGCAATGACCTTATCGTTGCCCTGAACAAAACGGAGTTCGTACTCCCCCGGTTCAAGGGGCATGCGGACCGTCGCGGGGCTGCCCTGCCTCGTGTAATAATAGCTGTTGTATTTTTTTGCCGGTGCGTCCGGAGCGGTCACCGTAATCCAGTCTCCGGATGCGGGCTTGGGTCCTGTAAACTCAACCTTGACCTCTTCCCCCGCTATGGCTGTTTCCGGTCCCTTGAGGGTGGCAAGCGCTTCAAGAACACGAATGGGCCTGCGGGCAAGAACTTTTTTATTGTTCTGGACGAAACGCAGTTCGTAGTCGCCGGGCTCAAGCGGCATACGGATTTTCGCTGGGCTGCCCTGCCTGCTGTAGGCATAGTTCTTATAGGCCTTGTCCTCGGCCTCGGGAGGAACCACAGTCACCCAGTCACCCGATCCTGCCGGCGGGCCGGTAAATTCGACATCTATTTCTTCTCCTGCGATCGCTTCCTCTTTAGCCATAAGCGTGGCGGTTGCCGGGGTTACAGTTATAGCGGTTTCAGCGAGATTACGGATAGGGCGGCCGAGCATATAGCGGATGACGTATTCCCCCGGCTCGACCGGAAGCCGTAATTCCGCCGGATTGCCCTGAGCGACATACTGGTAGGAGTCGTAAGTCTGCGGGTCTGCATCCTTTTCCGCGATACTGATGTAATCGCCCTGTCTTTTCGGGCCACTCCAGTCAATTTTTACGTTCGTGCCCGCCATTCCTTCGGCGTCAGAGCGAACTGTCGCCTCCACCGGAAAGGTCAGAGCAATCGTCACGGTTTTCCATGTGTTCTCGCTTATCTTGATGTCCTCAAGAATGCCTTTCAGACCGTCGGACGGGCGCGTGACTTCGACATCGTACGCGCCGGGCGGGATGTCGATATCGACCATTCCTTTATTTTCGGAGGTGTAGACCTGAGCGCCGGTTTTATCCATTACGGACCAGCTTAACCCCTTTTCGATTACAAGACCCCCTTCGAGTTCCGTGGCCCGCAACCTGACCTTGGTGACCGTGATTTTTTCCGGTTCCGCGGAGACGGTTTCCTTCAGCGCCTGAGCCAGTTCCCCGGCACTGGACGCGGAGACATATTTTCCGCCCGTGTTTTCGGCTATGCAGCGCAACTGGGCCTCGTCATTTTCTCCGGAGATATCGAACCCGACAACATGGGCGGTGAAGTCCACGCCGCTTTGCTCCAAAGCTGTCGCCACGCCGCAGGGATCGGGCGCACAGGTTTCTATTCCATCGCTAATCAGGATCACGGTGGCTTTTTTTTCGGTATACTTCAGTTTTTCAGCCGCCTGCTTAATCGAATCCGCCATAGGGGTTTTTCCCTTCGGGCTGATTTTGCCCACTGCTTCGGCGATCGCTCTCCGGTCGGCTCCAACTGCCGCCATTTCCTCGATGTCCGAGCAATCTCCCTTTCGGCGGTGGCCATAAGCCATGAGGCCAAGACGCCGGGATTCAGGCAGGTCGTTGAGCAAATCGGACAGCACGTCCTTGGCGATGGTGATTTTTGCCTTGCCGTCGATCTGTCCCCACATAGATCCGGAACCATCGAGGACCAGTATCGCTTCGCCGGTTTCCTTCTTATCTTCCCTGACCGCGGCGGAGGCGTTGGCGGCTGTCAAGAGCAGTCCCACGAGAGCAAAAAAGTGCGCCAAGCGCTTCATAGCTTTTCCTTAATTTTTTTTGTGCTGAGAGAAAGAATTATGGAACGAAAAGCCCGTAGGTGCAACAGTTGTCTCCCGAATTTTTGCGTGAGCTTCCTATCTTAAAATTTGCTGGAGATTTGCTTCTGACTATATGCCGTTCAGTCCGGTCTGACCCTCAGGCCATTTCGACCTGGTGATCCTGCGTCCTGTCATCGGGCATAAACTCTCCGTAACGTTCCGGCTGTAGTGACGCTATATCCGTGGGAACGCCATTGAAGTCAAGATGACGGAAAGAAGCGCCCAGTGTGCCAAACTGTCTTTCGTGCCGGGAAGCCGCTTCGGGGTCGTAGGGGTTAAGGGAATGATTATCGCGATGAGCGATCATGCCCATATCAAAAGCCTTCAGAGAGCCGTCAGGCAGGAGCGCCGTATTTCCTTCAACGGTGTCGGAGGCGAAATGATCTTCGGTCATGCTGTTGACGAACAGCGCGTGCACGATGTCTATATCTCCGAGCGCCTTGTAAAAATCTGTATCTTCGTCACTGCCAGCGCCCTTGTAATTGACCGTGATACGGGTACCGCGTCCTATCTCATCGGCGACCCTGTCCAGGGGAAGCACTTCGGGGAAAGCAAAGAGGAACCAGTCGTCGGGCATATCCGGAGACGCGTCGAGGGACGGTTTTATGTTATCCGGGATGTCCGCTCCCCTGGCCTGCGCCTCCCCGCCCCAACCTGAAAATTTTATGACGCGTGCGCGGTTGGTGGCCTGTTCGTGCGCACGGAAGGCGATGGTGAAGGTTCCGCTGCCCAGAAAGGAGAAGTCGGCATAGCCTGCCTGCTCCAGACGCGCAGTTGCGGCGGCAATCGCCTCATCCGTTCCTTCGGAGTCCATCATGAATTTCATGAGTGTCAGGTTGCCAGGAGAAATCCGCTCTTTTTCCCTTGCTTCCAGAAGCGCTTCGCGGAACGTTCCAAACCGGGGCCGATCGGACGGCTCACTCGATTCAATAACGGAAAACGATCCGTCGTCTTCCTGCCGATAGTGACCTTCGGCCAATTCCCTCAGGCGAGACAAGAGAGCGGGAACATTTGTCCTTCGCACCACTTCGCCGTTATGGTTCTCCATTAGCTTTTCGAAGCTCTCTTTTTCCGAAGCAGGGAGAGAGATAAGGACGCTGCGGCCCCTGCCCGTCCTGTCCGGGCCAGCCTGCGCGATCAGGGCCTCGATGTCCCCGATATCGCTAAGCTGTTATACTCAATGGCTTGATCCGGCATTTCCCAACCCTTCACCTTTTTCTTTGAAGATTAGCGGGGCGATGCGGAAAAGGCAAAGAATTAAGGTTTTTGCCGCGGTGCTTTGATCAGCGCGGTCCGGGAGGCGGATCAGCGGTGAGGCGATTTTCAGGAGGGATACTCTGGTCAATCGCATTGTCAAGCGCGGGGGCAGCAGGATCGACTTCGGGCTTGGGCGCCATTTTCGCGGCCAGTTCCTTGCTGTAATCCATCATCTGGTCCATCAGGCCGCCCTTATTGTAGCCATAAACTGTGATTTCCGCGCTCTGTACCGTCACATCACCGCCCCTGACCAAACGAACTTCCCAGCTATCGTCAGGACTATGCCCTTCGCCAAAATGTTCTTCCTCTCTGGCCCATATTGAATACTGGTTATCTGAACCGGATGACGCCTGCATGTGTACGACGTGCGCTGGTTGTCCGGGCGTTTTGATAAGAGCTTCGTGCGGAAGCAAGCCTGATTTGATCGAATAAGTCATATCCAAACGCGTACGATCTATTACTACATCCGGCGATCCTTCGGGCAAGTTGCTTTTAAGAGAGAGCGGTTGATTGCCATTATGGTTCTCGCCAACCTGCACGCTCATCACAGCTGTAACGGAATTTCGGTCGATATCGGGGTTGGTTTCGATCCGCTTATAGGCTTCATCCAGAAGAGCCCGAAACATTTCCGGTTGAAACACGCCGTGTCCCCCGCCTTCAACAAAAGCATGCCCTGCTCCATTTGTGCGGGAAGGCATGGGATCGGCCTCACCTTCACGAGCGGTCGTGTCGATCGTTGCCATCTTCGCCAGCGACGTTATTTCATCCTTGTTCAAAACCGGGCGGCCCCGATCCTCCCTGAGCGACTGTTCGTAAATTGCCCCGGATATACACCCCGCCTGCTCCGGCGCAGCAAAAGACGTTCCGTCCACGTCCGTCGTAAAGCCGTTAGCGTCAATCTCGCTTGTCTTGCGCAGCTCTGCCATAACCTGCGCATGCAGGGTTTCAGGATTGGCCATGTAACCCTGAACTCGTTCGGCGATCCTGCGCTGGCCGTCTTCGGTTCTAAGATATTCGTTATATTTACTGTTCTCGATTTGTATATACTCTGTCTGCAAAGCCGCCCTATCAAGATTTTCATCTTTATTTTGTTCTTTGAACTCTTTGAAGGCTTGCTCAACTTCCTGGTTAATAATCCAATTTCTGATCAGATCTTCATGCCCGGTCAAAGACGGGCTGACGTCGTACATCTGGTACCGCACCCCCCGGTTGAACGGGCTGTCCGCGCTCAGGGTCGGGTTGATCCTGCTGCTGTGCTGTTCGACATAGAGGGAGCCGTTGTTCATGTTGGCTTCGCCGACGACTAGGCTGTTGCGTGCGAAGTCGGCGACCCTAGGCAGCCCGGCCGCTTTCGACTGCCCGTTGTTTGCAGATGCGACGATATAGACGGGCATATCCCGTTCCGCGAAAGCCTGACGGTATCTCTGGGCTATTTCCCTGTTGTAAATGCCGGTATCACCCGTGAGCGAACCGAGCCCCGCGTATGTACTGACCGACACCACATCGTACCGATGGAGGCTGTCAATAACAGTATCGACGTTTTGGGGTATTATCGGGTTATCGCGAACCAGATCAACCGTCAGGGCGTTGTTTCCTGTTAAGCGTCTTAAAGAATCCTGATGAATATCCCGCGCCACTTCGGCATGGCGCGTGTAAAGGTCGTAAAGGCTTGTCACCTTTTCGCCTTCGAAATGCGCGAATCTGGGTAAGTCCGGTTCGGCCACTGTATATCACCCGTTTTTTATTCCATAAAGATTAACACAACCCGGTGTAAAAAAGGAAATTTTTAGATCCAGATATCACGACTCTCAGTTAATGATTCTAAGATATTGATATCATATACAAAAAAACAATCCAAAAGAACAAACTTCGAATACGTACTTTGTGACTAGGAAGCTTGGGTGTTGCCCAATATCTAAAATTTAAGGAACTTTAGCAGAGGGTAATACCGGACCGGATATGTTAGCGTCAGGACAAGAAGCGTCAGGATAGGACTTTGCGCCAGCGTCTCCGCGCACATCCTGCCGTTCAATGCGCCCTCCGAACAGGTTCCGATCATCCCATATATCCGGCGTTGCAAATAGTTCGGTGTTCTTATCTGCAACCTCACGCATATCAAACCGGGCAACCAGGCTGTTTGCAATACTGCCGATTGTTATGGCGCGGTTAAGCTCCGCTGACCGATCCTTTTCACCCTTGATATTCCGGGCCTGCTCATAATAAGCGCTTTCGAGATCGGTTGCGGCCTCATAAGCGGCATAAGCAAGCGTCTCAAGTTTTTCAGCTGGGGCTGAGGCATTTAAGCCTGCTTTTAAGGCTTGCGCGGTTTCGACGGCCCTGTCAAGACCGGCATTAAGATCGTCAGAAACGCACTCTTCAGCCATGGACTCATACATGCTGGACAAAATTTCCAGCCGTCCTCGAAAATTCAGGGCCTGATTAACCGGGACAATTGGCCGGGTATCCGCTGGCACGAGAACAACATGATCCGCGTGAGCGCTGTCCGTCGTATCGATAGAACGTGCAGAAATTCCTGAACCGCTCAGGAGTGCTTCCAATCCCCCTTCCGGGTTAAGTTCAAAACCATCCTCAACTCCACCGAGGCCTGATTCATATGTATGCCTCTTTCCAATCAGGACAAAGAAGCCTTGCCCATCGTCATTTTCATGGATCACACCTGCCATATGCGGGTCTGAGAGCATTAACCTCTGCTCGGTCATTTTTTCCGGCCATTGCGTCATATAATCATAATAGGTGTGAATTTCGCCTTTCGGCAAATCAATAGGGACAACGCGCATTCCCTCCTGATGGGCAGCCATGATAAGATCGTAATGCGCCTGCGCCGTTCCATTATAATGAAAGCTTGCCTCTATAATGGCGCGAGCATCGATCTGCGCATCCTTATCGCCTGCAAAAGCACGTTCCAGAAGACCTTTTTCAGAGCTAGAAAAATGCTCAACGTAAAATGTTGTTATGCCTTCCTGCCTGTAGCCGGAAAGCTGGGATGCTATTTTTTCAGGCAGGATGTTATCGGCATGGTCTTCCCCAATGACAAAACCGCGTACGCCGCTTTGTCGTTCCTGTGCCATAATCTTGGGAACATCGTCAATAGTACGCACATTATCGGCAGAACCCATAATTATCACCCCTATGCTTTTATTATGTAATTCAGCATTTTAAAGGAAAATCTTTAAAAAGGAAAGAAAACCGCTTCCTTAAGTTTAGGGTCGGTTTATTACAAAAATGCCAAGAAAGTTAATGGCGCACCTCGAAGGAGAAACTTCGAATCTCCTGTTCGATAGCCTCGAAGACTGGGAAAAGTTTTTACAACGATATGCTCCCTATTTTAAAAAAGAGCAATTGGTCAGACCAAAAACCCCGCGCAATTCATCATAACTTGAATAGAGAACAGTGCGCCCGCACATGAGGTAATCCTAGAAATCATAAGGTCTTATTCGTTTATTTTCGGCTTATCTTTACTTAGAGACTTTTCTACTTTTTTCAGTCTCTCAATGAGATTTTCTATCTTGTAAATAGCTATAAATAGTAATCCAATTACCCATGCTCTAAACCAAAATTCATCCGACCATCCATAGCGTTGTCCAACGTCAACGAACGCATAAAGCCAAAAGGCTATCCCAATGAAATAGGTAACCCCGTAGAGAATTTTTCTTGTGGGCTCTCCAAGCTTGTCTCTGAGTTTTTCTTTAGTACTTTCAAACAAGCATATCCAGAAAAGCCAAGCTATGAACACTCCAAAAAGAATACAAACAATAACAAAATCGAACATTGTATCTACAGCATCCTAATTAAAACTATTTATCATAAATTGTTCATTCAAAGAGGGAAATAAACCGGGCTTGGCTAGGAGCTGCTCAATGAGAGAGGCGGTTTATCCGGCAAGCTTGGAAGAAATCAAACGGTTGAGGCTCACCCCCTGCTCCGCAGCTTGGATAGCAAGCGCCCGGTGCTGCGCAGGCGGAATGCGGACCTGAAACTTGCCGCTGTATTTTTTTGCGGCCAAGGGTTCGGGTACAGCTTCGCCGTTTTCAATCATATCCTCGACAACTTCCTCCAAGAGCTTGACCATTCCGCTAATGGCTTTCGCGGGCGTATCCGCCAGATAGGACAGGCTCGGAAACTCGGCGCACAAAGCGACATGCTCCCCGTCTTCCTCAGACCATTCCACGCGGAAAGTATAACGTGTAAAGTGTGTCATTCCCCTTGCTCCTCCTTGAGCTTTTTGATGGCCGCGAGAACCTGCTTAACCTGATAGGCTTTAGCTTTCCCGCTTTTGTCTTTCTGGATATTCACGCGCGGGTCGCCTTGCCATGGGGTTTTATAAACATGGTGGCTTGTTCCCTTGCTGCGGGCTTCTCCAAAATAATGAACACAGACTTTTTCAAGATCGGAAAAACGCACATTTTGCGGCGCGTTTTCCATGGATTTTATGATCTTCTCAATCTTGCTCATAAAACATAGTAGTATCATTATTGATACTAGTCAAGAAAAACCTACGCAGGCCGTGGGGGCGTGAAGGGCAAAATCTGAAAAAACATAAATATCAGTACGTGGGAATCCACGCGCCCAAACGTAAAGAGGGCAGAAATTAAGAACAGAACAAAGGAAAGGACAGGCGAATGAAGATAACCATTATCATCAAGATCGAGATAACCCTCATCGTGCTATTACTCGTGTTGTTTGGATAATCAACGCGCGGCGATTGCTCCCAAATTAGGGGGCACGCGGCCTGAAAACAGGAATTCCCTCAAGCCGTTAGCGAGTTTTTCCCAGAGATACCCCCGGTTTCATCCCCGGCGCTTGTGGATTATTCCGGCTTTGTCTTGGGTTTCGCGCGGGTGATGGCGTCTTCCAGATCGTACTCATAACTTGAATAGTGTATCAGAAAAACTGAATATTCGTAGTTAGAGGACAAAGCTTCATTCAGTATCTGTAAGAAATCTGTACATTTTTTGTTATAATAGACTTCCCTCTTCTAAAACAGTACACTTCTCATATTTTTCAGAGATACCTTTTGGGCATTGTTTTATGAGGCATGTTTTATTTATCATCACTTTTGCTGTTCTATGCACCTTTCCTTATGACGCGTATGCTGTCCGTGATACCGTCGTTGAGGTGACTAAAGAGGAAGAGCTAAAAATTCTGAAGGCCCTCTTGGATGAAGCACATCGCATTCTGCAGGATCGCAAAACCTGTAAAGAAACTGCACAAGATTATAAACAGGAATGTTTGTGCAATAAGCGAGATGATTATCTCAAGCTTGAGCTGATGATCGAAAGCGCGGTTCCCCCAGAACGCGGCCTATGGTTTGACAACCGGCTTCGCTATGAGGAAAACGGACAAACTGCATTCACGAGCATGCAATATTTTCGGGATATAAATCAGATCGTAAACGAAAGTTGCCTTCCGAATGGGGATGGGACCTATAGGGCCAATCATGAGTGGGATAAACCTGAATTAACTATAGAAAATAATGAAGATATGCTGAAGCTAAAAAAATTTGAAGACGACATACAAAAGCTTTTTTACAAAGAAAGCGAGTGCTGGCAGCGAGGGGATCATACACGAGAAGAATGCGCCTGTACTTATAAACCCAATCTTATGAATATGGGCTCAATGATTAAAAGCTATATCCAGAAAAATCCCGAGTGGTACAAACACGTACTCGTTTTTCGTCTTGAGCCTGATCTTTTCAGGATCAGCCTAGAGCGTTATGTCCGACAGCTCAGAGAAAAAATAGCTCTCTGTAAAAGATAAATGCGCCAGTCAAAGTCTCAAAACAAAGCGTTTGTGACGGATGATTTTTCAATACAAGGATATATGGGATGATAAAAAATCTTTTTTTTCTTATTCCGGTTCTGTTGATTTTTTTTTACTCCGGGGGCGCATGCGCACGCATTTACATGCAGGAGGACGGGAGCCCCCCGACTATAGTCACCAAAGAAGAGGACATAAAAGTTCTGAAAACCCTGATGGAAGCCAGGAGAAAGATCCTTCTTGAAAGGCAGGAATGTACCAAAACCGCCAAGGACTTCAAACAAGAATGCTTTTGCGATAAAGAATCTGAATATGCTCACCTTGCAAAAATGGTCGATGATATTCTTCTGCAAGATGAACACCTTAACTGGTTTGATTCTCGCTTAAGCTTTGAGGAAAATGGCAAAACTGTTAAAACTAGCATTGCTCAGCACATGGAATTGGCGGCCGAGATAGATGGTTTTTGCCTGCGTAACGAAGATGGAACCCTAAGAGCCAATCATGAGTATGACAAGCCTGGACTTAAAGTTTCAGATCAAGACGACGCAAAAATGCTCCTCTCCCTTATTTCAGAACAAGGGAAACTGGGAATAAATCTCCATAATTGCTCCCATGGCGGAAAATATACTTCAGAACAGTGTAGTTGCAGCTACAAACCTCAATTCCAGTCGCTCCTTGACACAGTCAATTCGCTTCTCAGAAAACACCCGAATTGGATGGATCATGTCCTGACCATCCCTCAAACAAGCCATGTCACAAGGGTGAGCCTTGAGGAAAAAATCAGAGTCATAAAAGATTTTATGAAAGAGTGTAAAAAATAGCATGCCAAAAAGGAACAAAGCACTTCATGTCATCGTCTTTATTTGTTTTTTGAGCCTAGTTATTGGTGCTCGGGCAGCTAAAAGCCCGGCAGTTGAAACCCCTAAAAACAAAATGTTAAAAGCATGGCCTATTAGCGCTTTTCCTGAGATTAAGCAGGGAGAAACTCAGGAATCTTTTATGCGCAAGGTATCAGACATGCTCCAAGGGCGTTTGATTAATGTTCCTCTCCTCATACGCTATATCGATCAGGATGGATTCGTCACAAAGGAGATGCAAAAGGCCTTTGAAACCGAAGTTGGTCTCGCTCTCGCTTTGGAACAAAAGCACTTATTTTCGCCTTTTGATGCAAATGCTGACGGGGCCGTCAGTTTAAAAGAGATCGCCGAACATGAACACGTTCAGATCGCTCATCTTGAAGCGTTCTACAAGGTCTTGAAAGAGCACGGGACGCAGGCCAGAGATGAAATTCACCGTGTTTACGATGCGATGATGGACTCCAAGGCGCCCGTCCATGTCAATTCTTTATTCAATCGTCTCATTCTTCCTTTTACCTATATTGATACGAACAACGATATGAGCTTATCTGCTCAAGAACTTGACACACCTGTACAAGACAATCTCATAAGCCTGACTAAAGACGTGGTTGATGAATTCGAGGCATTGCGCTTCCTGCCCCATGATAACAAACCTGTCTCGGTTCAGACGATCAGTGATTATGCGATCAAAACCTTTCAGTATTTTGATAGGGACAAATCTGGATTCATCTCTTATGACGAGTATCTTAATTCTTTTTATACACGAATGGCCGAGGAGTTTCAGGGCAGTCGCAAGGCCTGTCATCTGCCTGACTTATCCGATAGCCCAGGCCCGACCTATGCAGTTTACCTGCGCAATACCGAGGCTACAGCCTCCTATAATTTTTCACAAATGGCCAATAGCACTGATTATGCCGAACTTTATATTGAAAAACAGAACGTTCCGATCAATCTTGTCCTGATCAGTTCCGGTATTGTCTGGGACATCAAGGGGGATACAAAGTCCCTGAATAAAGTCATAGTTTTTTCTTCAGGGTTACAGACCCAAGGATATCCGGTGTCCTTGCAGCTCGAAGACCGGTATCTGCAGAAAACCGCCTGGCCCCGTCCCGTTTCTCCGGACGAATACGTGTCCGCGGCTCTGATCGGGGTACCTAAAGATAAAATTCAGTTCGTCGACAACTCATTCTGTTTAAATCTCGACCCCCTGAAAGAACAATACACACCCGTGGAGAGGCATCAGGTACAAGACCTCAATGAGCAAATTCTGGGGCTGGCTTTTGATCTTAAAAAACCTCATCTGCTTGCGATGCAGACGGTTGCCACGCATGTTCTGATCAAATCTTCACCTGAGATTGTCTTTGATACTAAACAGCCCGATATTTCAACCGCTTTGCCTAAAGGCTTCAATTCTACATACTGGGAACGCTACCTCAGGGATGTTCCTAAAGGGCATAAGCGGGTCGACCCTAAAACGCTGGTCTCCGGATCAAAATATTTCCTTGAAAAGCCCTATTATTCAGGGTGGGGTGCCCTAGCCCAATTTGTGCATGACGAGTTTCTTCAAGAGCTGCGCTATGACCCCGAAAAAAGAAAAGCGATTTTTCTGCAAAAAAAAGAACTGCCTTTTTACCCTTTAATCAAAAATTCTTGGAATATAACGCTTATTTTGGATCGGCAAGATCTTCATGCACCTCAACCCTATAATGACAGCGGTCGCCCTTCTTTTGCGGATTACTGTGTCTTTAACAAAGCTGGCGATTATCTTTACGGACATGCGCAGAGATGCAGCAAGTCGGATCTTGCTGCTCTTCAGAAAAAGTCAGAGACCCTTGGATCAAAGACCGTCTTTTTAGAAATGGATAAATATCTTCCGGTCTTAAGCGCCGGGCGGGAGAGTATCGAGATCAAGCTTACAGCTGATGAAAAACGGTGCGCTAAGGCTTATGGCTCGAATTACAAGGCCGGGTGCGCCATACCCAAACGATTAAAGGCCAAAGGAGCCCTCGATTTTGCCTTAACGCCTAAGCCCGGCATGGACGGGAGTCTCAGTTGGAAAGATGATGAGACCTTAATCTTTACACCAGATTCGACTTGGGATTACGCTAACACCTATCTTTTGAGTTTATCCCTGGGACCGGATATCCTGATTAACGGTGAGAAGAGCGCGACCACGACTTTTGTTTCGGCCCCTCCCTTGATTGAACTCACGAATGCTCAACTCACTCCGGATGAATTAGAACCTGAAAAAATTTTGGTTTCTGCTGATATTATATCTAATTACAACATCCAGAGACTTGATGATATACAGATATGCCACCAACCTCCGGGATCATTGACTCCCGATACTTTTTTTCAAGCAAACTCCGAATGCCAGACCCTGATGTCAGAGCCCCCCCATAATGATTTGCCCTTCTTTATGAAGGATGGGAAAGGCCGGATAAATCTTACCCTTTATACGCAGCCGGGCTCGCCCTCCCCGACCTACATTCAGGTGACAAATCCGTGGCTGGAAGGCACGACTGGAGGCGGCGGCATCCACCAAGCTATCGTTTTCTTTAAAGATCCCGAAGACACCAAACCGTATAATAAAGAAGTAAACACTCTTATCAGCGAAGCCCAGAAAGGGAATGCTCAGGATCAGTACGCTCTGGGGATGATGTATCTTCAAGGGTATAAGATCGAAAAATCTCTCTACCGTGCGGAACAATGGTTAACGAGAGCCGCTGAGCAGGATGTTAAGGAGGCTTGGCTTGAACTGGGTAAGTTCCATCTGATTCGCTCGCCGGACCGTACACCCAATAGTGATGCTTCTGCCCTCTATTGGCTTACCAAAGCGGCAGGAGATGGGAATGCTCAGGCCCAATATTATTTGGGCGTTTTGCATAAAGAAAGCAGCATGGGATTTCTTGACGGACCCCTGAGCTTGTCTTGGACGCAAAAAGCCGCCGAGCAGTCTTATCTCCCTGCCCTTTTAAGTCTGGGTAAAGTCTATGAGGAAGGGCTTTCTACCTATAACGGCCCCGTAACCAAGCCTGATTATAAAAAAGCCATGCAATATTATAGCGCGGCCTCCGAAAAAGGCAGTCTCGAAGGCTTGGCTCATGTAGCCCAGCTATATTATCTGGGTTTAGGCGTGGCTGAAGACCACGATAAAGCATATGAATTAGCCCAGGAGGCCATTATTAAATCTTCGCGTGATCAGTTGGCCGTTCGAGATGTTGCAGCTAAAATCATCGCTGAGATTTTACTTGAACGTCACACCTATCCGATAGACGGAGCCGATCCTTCTGTCGCCCAGTCTATAACGGAACGCGTTTTTAAAGACTTCCCTCAAGGATTTATGAGAATGTGGATTGGTGGTGCTTTACCAGTCGCTCTTGATACTATTAAACAAAGGGACCTTACTTTCGACCTGCCTATCTTGGAAGCGCTGGTTAAAAGGCAAGAAAAAGAAACCCCGAACTTACCGGAGTTAAAGCTCAATAAGGCCATTATAGCTCTTAATAAAGGATTTGCAGGAAAAGCAGACATCTATAATGCCTATTATGAATCCGCCCTTCAATCGGCCATCAAACTCCTTGAACCCCTCCTCGACGATCCTGTTTTGGATAACGATGCTCTTTATCTTCTCACAGATTGCTATGCCTCCATGGATGAAAAGCTGAAAATGTGGAAGTTGTTTGATCTGGCCCTCTATCAAAAATATTTTACTCTCCCCGAGCTTGCCCAAGCCTTTGCCTGGAGCGTTGAGCGGATCGGAAATTATGGGAGTGCCGCTGCTTATTATGAAATAATCGGCGATAAAGAAGGAATGGCCAGAATACGGTTCAGAATGTTCGGCAGACCGGACACCTATCTTGATCAGTTGCGAAAAAATGTCAAAAATAACCCCGGGAAGATAGGGCCCTTAAACGACTATGCTGAGTTTGTCTATTATGCCATGGGAGACTACGGAAAAGCACTGTTTGCTGCAACAAAAGCCCTGAAGATTGATCCTGACGATGAGCGTGCCCGCTGGATGGCCGGGATTGCCTATGCCGCGAAAGCCTCGCAGATTTACAAGAAGGAAGGCCTGTCAGAAAACGTTAAAAAGCACATGAATGCGGTTAAATTGATGGGCTTGGATAAATGGGATATCGTAGGAAATTGCGGAGCCCTTTATTGTAAGGACATATGTGCTCTTATTCAGGATTATTATAAGAAATATGGCGTTTCGATGGGCATCGATAAAGAAGAAATCCGTAAAATCGAACCATCAAAAAAGAAAAGCACTCCGCTATAATCGGCCCCGTTTAATCCTTATGACGCCTGTATCCTTGCATAAAATACGCATTGCCTTCCTCAGGACGGCCTTCCCAAACATCTAGTTCATCATAAGTTTGCTTAACAGCAAGTCCCTCATATGTGAAAGAAACAGTCGGTTTTTTCTCGTCCGAAACGTCTTCCCAGACTACTTCGTAGGGATCAATTTCATAAAAGACTAAATCTACAGAAATATTGATCTTGCCATCTTTGTTTCTCAATACTTTGATCGTTCCGTTTTTAACAAAGCCTATGCTCACTCCACCCCTAGAAGACGCACCGCTTGAATAAAAGGCCTGAAAATCGGCTGAGTTGAATACCCTCTCATTCTCCTCCATTTTCAATA
The DNA here is from genome assembly GCA_020638365.1 of Rhodospirillales bacterium. Taxonomy (GTDB): domain Bacteria; phylum Pseudomonadota; class Alphaproteobacteria; order Micavibrionales; family Micavibrionaceae; genus JAGNKE01. The sequence goes on from JACKIQ010000001.1 coordinate 422,060, forward strand.
ACCCTGGAATGAAAATGGTAACTTTTTTGTAACCTTCATCATCGATCGTGTGTGCTCCACCCTCATAAAAAGCCCTGTAGGCGATTATTGTACCTGAGCCTTCCGCAATCTGGTGCTGATTTAATGCATATGAAGGAAATGGGTATTGTAAATCATCGGGATGAGGCAAGTTCATGTTCTTAATCATCTCATCAAGTTCAGTCCGAAATGTGGCATTCTCGACGTAGAAAACATCAATTACTGGCGGAACGGTATCATCCTCTTTTTCTTCTTTTCTCTCTTTGAGGTAAGCTTGATACTCTGGATCTGCAAGAATTCTCTCTTTTTCTTCCTTCGTCTCAGCTATTATTTCTTCTGGTGTCTGTTGAGGAAAAGACCTTGGTAACATATAGCCACCGCTGGCAATAAAGGCTTTTGCCTCCTCCGATGCGGCATTACCGGACACGATCATAGTAATCTGGGGATATCCCTTGTCATAACGATCATTGTCCAGATACCCGCGCGCGGCCTCCAGATGCCCTTGGGTCACGTTAAATAGGTTTTGCCCTTCATAATCGCAGAATTGGTCGCCCAGAATTTTTGCATTGGCTAATTCTGAGAGCTTGTAATCAAAAAGAGCCAGCAGATCACCCTTTTGGCTTGTAAAGGTTTTAACCAACTTATACTCCAAGTCAGCAGCGACACTGAGGACTTCTCCATCTGTCGCGCAAAATGAAACGCCACTATCATAGTGAACGATCTCTGAGCCTGTTTGAAAAATCTCTTTAGGGGGTAAACGTAGTAAATACGCGCTGATAAAATTATCTTTACTGAAGCGCGTTTTTTTAATGGCTGAACCAGGGATGACTGTTCCTTTCGCATCCATAGTAAATTTTAATGTCGCTTGTGAAATCTTACCCCCAGACTTATGGCTCTCTGTTTTAGGTAAAAATTCATATTCATCCTTGAAGAGCCGTAACTTCACATCATCTGATCTGACTTTATAACCCTCATCACCCGCATTTTTAAGCGTAACGCTAGCGACCTGCTGCTCATAAAGATAGCCGACATCCACCACTTTATTTTCGAGGGCTAAATCGTCAAAATCCTTAGGAAAATAACCTACTTTCGTAAAAAGTAACTGGTATTCCAGTACATCGTTTTCGGATAGATTCCACAATAACTCTTGCTCAGAGCAGCCGACAAGAACACAACAGGAAATAAGAACAAGAAATTTTTTGCAGACCGCAGGTTTACTTAAAGAAGATAAACGCGCTTTAATCGTCATCGTCATTCTCTGGGTCGTAATGCGTATAAACATATTCTTTAGAGATGTAATCCCCTCTGTCTAATTTTCCGTCCCATTCACTGAGATCCTCAAAATCTCTATATCCGGCAGTAAATTCCCGCTTAATCTGATATGTATTAGGATCTTCATAGCCCAGTCTTTCATGCACTCCAAATTCCTCAAATATCAAATCAAGTGAAACATGAATACGGCCCTTTCCGGCAGGCGAAAGGGTGACTGTTCCATCTTTCAGTGTCCCGTAAAAACCGCATAGAATGTCATCTGGTCGATATCCAGATGAGAAAAAAGCATTGAAATCAGATTTAGTGTAGCTTCTGGTCTTTTGAGCATCATAGGTAAATTCTGGAAAATGGAGGGTCAGTTTCTCAAATTTTTCATCCTCCTGGACTAAAGGGAATCCTTCATTAAAGCGCCTCACCGCCAGTACGGTCCCCCTGCCCTTATTCAAGCGGTGCTGGGAAAAAAGAAACGGCATCTCTCTTTCAAAAATTGAACCTCCCGTTACCTCTGATAAACGCTCCTTAATGGTCTCTATATTTTCTTCAAACTCTGCGTTTCCTACAAAAAACGCTTCTGAAATAGTGTTTCCCTTGCGGATATCACCGTCTTGGTACAACTGCGCCTCGACCCGTCTTACACTATTCAGCGATTCAAACCATTCAGAAAAAGAAACATCAGGAATAATTGAGGAATATATAGCCCCCTCACTCTCCAGAAACTTTTTCACGCTGGCATTCGGGTGCTCAGAAGGACGCATGAGATTGATCTGCCGTTCTGGCTTAAATGTCATGTTCTCAAGTTCGGAGGGATCGTGAAATACGCCCATGCCGTACACGCCTTTCGTTATCTCCAGACGGCCTTGCGTAACATTCAGGAGATGGCGCCCTTTGTAGCGACAATAACGGAACCTAGACCCTATCCGCTTCTTGAGTCTGGCTATTTTTTGCTCACGCACATCAAGTTCTGCGAATGCATCACTATTCTCATCATAGCCGCCGTATTCAACCGTTTCCCAAAAATCATAATCGAGAGTCAGCAGAAGATCCCCTTCATCGTTCCTCTCAGTCTTTATTTTAGTAATGTTCAGATGATTTTTTATATCCTTTAAAAACCAATTTTTATCTGCATAAATTTCCAGCAAACAGTAGGACTTGTTAATCCCATTATGACCAAGAGCGACAGAAGTTTGAGCAGGGGCCCCTTCTATCAGAAGATCGTCATAAGGGAGTCTGGTGAGTACCAAGGGTAACAGATCACGCATGTGATAGAGCGACGTTGAATCTTCAAGAAAAGGAACCTCTAATGGCTTTCCTTTATTGTCGAGCACCGCCTTTAAAACATCATCAACCTCAGGCTCCATCTCTGGAAATTGTGATTTGCCGAACTCGTTTGATGGGGGAATGATATTCTTATCTTTTCTGAAGGAGCGAAGTGGCCCATCTTGAACTAAAATGTTCAGTTTCCTGGGAGTTTTTGATGTGAGGCTCAAATATTGTGCCCCCTGTTCGAATTCGACACGCAAATCCTCGGATGTGGGATCGTCAATAAAAGAATTTAACTGAGCGTAGATTTCAGCCCTGGTATCTAACAACCAATATTCAAGTGGCTTCTCTTGTAACTTCCAAACTATGGACGGGGTCTGAGCCGAAAGAGGGTCGGAACGAGCATAAATGTGAACATTTGCAACGAAAAGCAAACAATAAACAAGCACAAATGGAATCTGCCGGTACATGTTCTCAGACTAAACTAAAAGTTCTTGAATGGATAATTTTTTCACTTTTTGTCCATCCATGTAGGTATGTGTCTGCTTAGAGTTTCAGTCTTTTCCCATTCAAAGAACCTGTTGATTGGAACAAGACAGCGGCGGTTCTTAAAACCCGACCGGAAGAACGGTTTTTCATGGGCGGTTACGGAGCGGGCATTGATCTGCGGCTTGATCTCCCTGCCCTTCGCCCATTCGGGGACGTAGCCCCATTGTGCAAGCTGGGCTTCGTGGCCGATGATGATCGGCACATGCTGAGAGGGCGCTATATTATAACTCGGCCCGAAATTGACGTTGTTGGTTAAGGCAAATTGCTTTTTGCAGCTCAGCATAGGTCGTGAAGTTTACGAAACGGCCGCGCATCTTAAGCCTATTTTTTGGGATACGCTTAATATACTCTGCGGCCAATGAACGGGCTTTTTCGATATCCTCTCCATGAAGGGCGGCATCATAAAGCCGTTGACGGCGTGCATCCAAATAGACTCTGTGGTCCACAGCAACGCTATACTAGGCATAAGCCTCGAAAGCTTATCCTGACGCTTATAATAATAGGGGGCGAGCCTCGTAAACACTTGTTCCTGACCGAGGGAGGCGGCCTTCTTTAAAAGCTCCAGTCCTTATTTCCGGATCGCTAGGAAAGTATTTGCCAAAACGATCGCCATCAAGGTAGAACGCCCCTAACATCGCGATCGCCGGCCCGTAATCCTGTTCGGAGGCAAGGTTCAGCCATTTTAGGGTATCCTCTATCTGAGCTTTTCTCTTCTTTAAGCTCCGTTGCCCTTGAATCTGCGGCATGATCAGCATCACTTGAGCTTCCGGATCACCCACTTGCGCGGCTTTTTTTCGAATTTCAAAAATCGTGTTGTCGTTCATTTGGTTTACTCAGCAGCAGCGCTCTCTTGGGCTTCGTGGTATCTTCTTCCTCTGCAATTAGAGAGAAAATCTCGTCTGTGAATACGCCATCCCGCGGAAGATGCTTGAACATATTGTACTTCTTCATCAAGGGCAAAAGCTTGTCCCTGCCATGAAAAACCCCCCTTCCCTTTTCTGCGGCATACGCGATCTCAGGGGTCGACCGGCGAATTCTATATTTCGTGGAATACGGCCAAAAGTATTCGTTTTTCATAAATTTCATGAAATGTTATTGATATTCATGGTATATTATAGATTTTCAGGCTATAACGCATCTTAAGGCAATGATGTAACGGCAGGAACGGCTTTGTCATGGAATTAGACACACAGGATCGTTATTCAGGGCCAGTCAGCGTTTTTAAAGAACGCAGGTTGCCGGAACAAGCCACACCAGCCGGTTATGCCGCTCTGATCCATGCCTATGATCTCAGTGTTCCCCTGCCGCGCATCCTCAGCGCTACAGGTGAACGCCACAGGCTTAAGCAGGCTGATGGCTGGCGCATCTATACCCCCAGACATGCCCCGCAAGCCGCTCTGGAATCCCACCTGATCTTTGCGCTCAAGCATGAAGGCGTTGATCTGGCTGTTCTCAAGCGTCTGTTCCTTGCAATCGGCGCAAGGCCGATAGAGGCCATCGTACAAGCTGCTCCGACCGGCAGCTATGCGCGGAGAATTTGGTTCCTGTATGAATGGCTGACTGGTTCGCGCCTTGGTCTGGCCGATGCGGAGCGCGGAGCCTACGCAGCAGTCATTGATACAAAGCTCCAGTACGCAGCGAGCGGGAAGACGTCTAAGCGCCATCGCATCAAGGATAACTTGCCAGGAACGTCGGATTTCTGCCCGCTTATTTTTCGCACAGAAGCACTCGAACGCTTCTTGGCGATGAACCTCCAAGCGCGCGCTCAGGAAGCGGTCAGCGCTGTTCCCCGTGGCCTGCTCGCCCGTACAGCGGCGTTTCTCTTGCTTAAAGACTCAAAATCCAGTTTCGCTATTGAAGGAGAGAGCCCGCCGCAGGATCGTATACAACGATGGGGCCGGGCTATTGTTGAGGCCGGTAAACAACCGATCGATCTGTACGAACTCTTGCGCTTGCAGCGCATCGTTATTGGTGATGCGCGGTTTGTGCGTCTTGGATTGAGAACTGAAGGGGGCTTCATCGGGGAACATGACCGTGACAGCCGGATGCCGATCCCGGACCATATCAGTGCACGCCACGAAGATTTAAGCGCGCTGGTTTCTGGAATGTCGACATTTGACCTCCTTATAACGCCTCAACTCGATCCCGTTCTAGCGGCCGCGATGCTGGCTTTCGGCTTCGTTTACATTCATCCCTTCGAGGATGGAAACGGGCGCGTCCACCGTTACCTCATACATCATGTCCTTGCCAAAACAGGCTTCAGTCCACCCGGAGTCGTCTTTCCTGTCTCTGCCGCCATTCTTGAGCGGATACACGATTATCGCCGCGTACTGGAAGAGTATTCTTCAAGGCTTTTGCCCCACGTCGAATGGCACCCCACAGAGAATGGGAATGTCCGCGTTCTGAATGAGACAGGCGATTTCTATCGCTATTTCGATGCCACGGCCCACGCCGAGTTTCTGTTTGAATGTGTTCAGAAAACGATCGAACAGGACCTCCCTGAGGAAACAGAGTTTCTGCGGCGTCATGATGCGTTTCGCAGCAAGCTGGCCTTGATTGTCGATATGCCGGACCGCACATCCGACCTGCTGTTCCGTTTCCTGAACCAGAATAGCGGGCACCTCTCACAGCGCGCCCGCGAAAAAGAGTTCGCAGCTCTGAGTGACGATGAGGCCAAAACAATAGAGCGTCTCTATGCGGACATCTTCCTCCTTGAAGAGTAAAATGTGCTTACAGCGCTTGTATCTGAACTCTAACCATCCGCATAAACCCGCAAAAAACCGGCTCTTACAATCATTAGGATCAAAATAACATTGTTGCACCGATATACTTATGTTAAACAATTGGTGGATTATGTCTATTACACCAGAGAAAAGCGTAAGTGAATAGCGATGACACTGACTTACATTAGCACAGATGGCGATATAACAATCACAGGCGTGGGATACGCCGACGAACTGAACTTTCTTAGCGGTTACCCTTTAAGCTTTAATGCTGCGCGATTTACCTACGAAAAAGCAAATGATGATCTGCTGATTAAAACGCATATAGGGACTACAATTACAGTCGAAAATCACTTCCTAGATGAAGTTCCCCGATTGGAAACCCTTATTTTCACGAGTTTCTTTGGGTCTCAAACGCGCTTTAATCTTCTTTTTGGTACGGATGGAAACGATCATATTACCGGCACGGGTGATTCCGACTATCTCAGCGGCCTTGACGGCGATGACATTTTTTCCGGGCTGGATAGCTCAGACAGGCTTGTTGATGGTGGTAACGGGTTTGACACGGTCGACTATAGCGCTTCACTGGGAGCGGTTTCCCTGGATTTAATGCATGGTGATTACTATGGAAATAACGTCGTTTTCAGTATGCAAAATATCGAAGGTCTGATTGGCTCGGCTTATTTCGACACGCTCTTTGGCGATGATGCCGTCAATATCATCCAGGGGAATGACGGGCAAGACACGATCCGCGGATATGGAGGTGATGATATTCTTGATGGAGGCCAGGACAAAGATTACATACGGGGCGATGACGGAAACGATACACTTTTCGGGGGCGACAATAACGATAAGCTCTATGGCGGCTTAGGGGATGATATCATTGATTGCGGAAATGGCGATGATACAAAGGTTCAGGGCGATGAAGGGGATGATAGGCTCTATGGGGGGAACGGTAACGATAAACTTTATGGAGATGACAAAGATGGCCTGATAGCCGGCAACGACATCCTTGATGGAGGGAATGGTAACGATGATTTACGTGGCGGTCTCGGGCATGACGTCTACATCGCCTCCGCCGGACAAGACTATATCTATGATCTAGGAGGATCAGATACTTTGGCTTTTGATTTAGGGATCAATCTCACTGATTTAACGTTTCTGCGCGATCCCATAGATACCAATGACCAGGATATTCTTTTCGGTTCGGATCTCATTCATATTGAAAATCAAACAGAAGCCGGGGGTATGCACGCTATAGAACAGCTTGTGTTCGCAGACGGGTCTTATGTCAACTATGCAGCCATTCTCGATTGGGTTTTTGCGGGCCATTCTGGCGAAATCATAAACGGGAGCTATCATAGGGACGATGTGATCATCGGAGGAGATGGAGATGACCGCCTGTATGGCAAGGATGGCAACGATTATCTCTTTGGAGGCTCTGGTGGCGATTATTTACGCGGAGATAAAGGGAATGATCTTCTTCATGGCGGGGCCGGAAATGACAATCTTCGGGGCTATGAAGGGAACGATCTGCTTTTTGCAGGGGCTGGAAAAGACCGCTTGGAAGGACATGAAGGGGCCGATCACTTTATCTTTTACGGACAAGAGAGTGTTGACGGGAACATGAACCGTATCGTTGATTTTTCACACGATGAGGGTGATAAAATTGTCCTGGATCACGTTCTCCAAGGGTATGATCCGCTCACCAGTGCCATACAGGATTTTATTATACTCAGCACGACCAGCCACACCTACCTAGACATCGATATTGATGGGGATGCGAACGGCTATGGAATGACAGAGAATGTCATCCGGATTGAATTTACCGCTGGCAATTGGGCCAGTGCTCAGGATTTAATCAATAGTGGCGATCTGATCATCCTTAGTGGCGATCTGATCATCCTTTGACCTAACAATAGGGAGCAGAGCTATGAACGGCGTCTATTTCCCCCAAATATCCTCGAAAAAAAGCCCGGCGCGCGGGAGGCCAGTTCAGCGCGGATATTCTCCAGCGAGGCCAGAGCGTTGCGCCGTTCATGGCTGTGCTCATCGTCGCCGACCAGCGCATTGAAGATGTCGCGGTAAAGGCCGCGCAGTTGGCTGGTGGATTTCGAAGCCAGTTCGAAGCGTGTGACGAGTTTCATGATCGTTTCCTCCTTGAGGTCTAAGGAGGCCCGGACGATTCCGGAGCCTTTCCTGGCCCCGGCACACACAATCATCGGACAGGGAAAGGCATCCGGATCGGACCGGACGGACGCAAGAAACATTCAAGGAGATCAGGGAAGGAGAGGCGCTTCGAGCGGTGACGAAAGGCGCAGGCAGCGCAGCGGACATGGCCGCGCAGGTTTAAGGCGGGGTAAGCTCGGAACTCGGTGCAGACGTTACGCGAGGTTAGTCTTCAAAATTCAAGGTAAACCGGAAGACACGAAATCAGAAAAGTCTTGCGAATGTGACTGCGGAGCGCCCAAGTCAGTACACCCGCATGTTGAAGTGTTTAAATTGACTTGATAATGCGAATCCTAGTAGGGACTAGTGATGGCAGGAAATTAGTACCCAAACACTCGAACAAAGGGATTTGCGTATGACCACGGAATACAAACCTTTTGCACGGCTGTTCCTCATATTTCTGTCTGTGTGGCCATTGCAAGCAAAGGCAGAGTGCTCGCTTTCAGAATTGAACGGTATGCGAAGTGCAAGTGTCGTGGGGATCGCAGAAAAATATCACGGCGCTGATCATTTTTACTTGATAGTCAATGTGGGCCCTGGTGCTTCAGTCAGTTCTGGTAGAGTTTCGCCTACATTTCTAGCTGAGAACGTAACGAGAGTTGCAAAGAGTTATCTTGAAGAACGTATGCTTCCTTGTCTTGAGAATGATGGAATAGAGGTAATTACCAGCGCGAGAGACAAGCGCCTACAGGAGCAAAATACATTAACGGCGTTTGTAGACGTCCAGTTTGTAGATGGAAGCCGTCATCTCAAGGAACTTGGCGTCGAAGATTTTTCAGACTATGTCATTTTGCGGCTTGGATATTTTCGAAATCCTCTCCCTACCGCATTCCAAGAGTTCAGTGGCTATACCCGTGTTGTGTTTTTGCGTCAGAGGCAAGACGATTTAGAAAGGTTGCTGGAGCAAAGTGTAAGGGCAGGGTTAAAGCCAGAGTGGAAATACGAAGTATGGGAATAAATATTCGTTAAATAGGGAACGTAGATCATGGCAAATTACAATGATTTTGAAGATGTCTTATTCAAGTGGAACTGGACAGGGAAAGGCATCCGGATCGGACCGGACGGACGCATGAAATAAACAAGGAGGAGATCAGGGAAGGAGAACCACTTCGAGCGGCAAAGAAAGATGCAGGCGGCGCAGCGGTAAAACTCCGCGGGTTCAAAATTGACGAGCAGTGTTAACTGCAAACGCATTCTGGCGCTGAGACAACTTTGAGGCGTCGAGTAACATGGCTACGCATCTACAGCTAAGACATATGACCTACTACTGAAGATTTGTTTTGACTTAGTTACGCGTATCTTGTTACGGAGTGATAGTTGTAGAAATGTTTGCAAATGGGGAAATATTGCGTGTTTATGAACAGCAAATGGTTAGCATTTCCCGTTCTGCTCTGGGCTTTGACGGCAACATATCCTCAGATGTTACGCGCTGAAGGCTATGCGCAGGAGCCAGATATGCAGCACTTCAGGCATCCGCTGTATGACGGTGTAAAGCGCATCTACATTCTCGTTGACTATCGGGACGGTGGCGATACTGATGATGTTCCCGCATCTCTCAAACGCGATTTCCTCGAAAAGCTCGTATCCGAGCTTTATCGAACGCGTTTTTCGTCAAAGGATTGCAAGAACGTCATGGGTGGGACGGGGCCATATAGCTGCAACGATCAACCCGTAACCATCATTCCTGCGACCGATGCTTCTAATTTTTTGAACAAGCTGGACACGTCAGTGGCGACACAAGAAGAACTACGTGATCCAGACACGCTTCTTGTCGTCTTGGATGTCAACGTCGTTCGTGACCATCGCAAAGACAATCCAGACTATGACAAGAACGTATTTTTTGACCCACACCTAGAGGTGCCGTTGGTGGCCTATCAAATCCGGCAGGAGCGCCGCGTATCAAGAATAGGATTGGACAGTACGCAGTGGACAATGCCCCCATTTGCGCTGCCATTGAATCAGACTGATCAGAAGATCAAGCAACATTTTGAGTCGCTCATCAAAGAAAGACTTCACTATTGACGCCACGGAGGGCTGTTCATGACCACATACGAACTTCGCACTCTTCTGCAAACCGCCGATATGGGTGTTTCAAGAAACGATACTATGAATGTATGCTGGGCAATTTTGTTTTTCATCCCGTTTTTATTCGTCATATTATTTGCTGGAACAGGACTGTGTCATGCTGATAATGATCGCAATGTTGGTTCACCCTTTGGTGCGATCGTATCGCATCCCGTCTATGAGGACATTGAGCGCGTATATGTTGCTGTAAGGTATTCCGGTATTACTGAAATTGAAAGGGAAATATACGATCCTATCCTTACTACTGAGAATACAATCAGAGTAATCGTGGATGGAGTCAGAGAAATGTTTCGTCCCGAATGGTGCAGTAAGCATAAGGTGACTGAATATGAATGTAAGAATCAGCCTGTAGCCCTTGTTCCAAAGTCTGATTTTCATAGGTTTCTTACTTGGGAGACGACCCCTACAGCAACTCGTGAAGAGCTTAGGGAAAAAGGAACGCTAATATTAGTATTTGACCTTGATATTTTTAGAAATACTACGTATTTCGATCCGCCGTTAAAAACTCCTGTCCTTCTTATGCAGCGCCATACTATCCGTTTAGATAAAGATATTCCGAAAGGACTCAGTCTGCCATCTATGAGTTTAACTCCATTAAACCAAAATCATGAAAAGCTCCAGCAACGATTGAATGTTTTAGCTTGGCGAATATCGTAAGGAGTAAAAGAAAGAGAGTGACTGGTAAGCCCCCTATAAATGAGTCCGGTTGGAGAGTGAATCTCCGGTAGGTTTGTTGGACATACTTTATGGAGGTTTGGATGACATCGCGGTACTTGCCCCGGACATAGACATCGCGCAAGCGGTCATCGGCGATATTCCAGATGAAGTCCGCGATCCACTTAAGCTGGCTCTGATCGTGTGGTTGATTTGGTTTCTTTATCGTGACTTCCCTACACCGCTTTTCACAAGGCCGACAAGGAACTTTGCAAACGGCTTGATGTTTTCCTCGACGCTCGCTTCTTCCAGCGCCGCCATGTAATCGTTGCGCCGCTCAAGAGGAACGACGGTCCAGGGATAGCCGCCCGAGGCGAGCATGACGTTCATGAGGAAACGTCCCATGCGCCCGTTCCCATCGAAATACGGGTGGATATAGACGAACATGAAATGCCCGAGGACAACGCGCACCGCAGCTTCGTCCTCTTGCTCCAACAGATCGAAGAAGGCGGGCATCAGGTCGCGCACGGCCTCTGGCGCGGGCGGTGTGTGCATGGAGCGGCGGATATAGACCGGGCCGTTGCGGTAGCCCGCCAGATCGGCGGGACGAAGCAGTCCGGCGGTGACGCTGGGAGCGAAAAGTTCGCGGTACCAGATTGTGTGCTCCGCTCCCGCTACGACCCCGGCATTCTCCTTGCGCAGGACTTTGCCGATGCTCTCCTTCACGGCCTGGAACGACTGCCAGTAGCCGCGGGCCGCGAGAGCGTCGCGCTGGTCCTGATCGCTCTTGATGCTATCGGGATTCCATTGGCCGGAGCGTACCCGCTCGATCAGTTCTGCGCTGACCTTATAGCCCTCGATGGAGAGCGAGTTGTAGGCATCGCTAACGTAAGCCTCATCGACCTGCTTCAGATAGCCGGCGGTGCTCTTGGGAAGCCCCGGTGGTTCCGGGAAAAGGCGGAGGATATCCGTGCGCATCTGCGCCCAGTTCATGCGCAGGCGGTTAACGTGCGGCGAGGTCTCGCGGAGGCCAAGCGTGATGGGCGGCTGATCCGCGAAGGGATCGGTTTCATTGACGGTATAGCCTGCGGCCTGCATGGTCCCCACGATGTTATCGGCGGTCTGGCCGCGCCCTATATTCCGCATGGCCCCGGCGAGACGCCCGGCGATCGTGCTGTGCCCGCCCTCCAGCAGCCGGCTCAGCAGGTCCGAAGCATCCTGGACCATGGCCAGGGCGGCACGCATCTCAACCGGACTCGCCCTGAAATGCGCGGGCGGACAGGCGATCAAGGCAGCGTGCAAGGCAAACACCCGCAGCCCGTCTTTGACCTCGATATCCGCCTTGGACGGGAGGTCGAGCCGCAGATCAAAGATCGATGTATCGAAGAGCAGGCCCGTTGGTTTGTTGCCGCCCTTGGGCGCACGGACAAGCAGTTGTCGGGGAACACTGCGGTTTCCAGTGAGCAGGCAGATGGACTGCTCCGCGCTCAGGCACCACGCGCTGCCGAAACGCTCGTTCAGATAGGCTGCGCTGAACGCCCAGAACGAGGCATACCAGGAGGTGCTCTCCCCTTCTGGTTCATCGGGACGCGCCGGGATATACCAGCCCTTCATCACCTCGCGGAGGAAGCCTGTCCTGAGCAACCGCTCACGATGCGTGCGGGAGAGGTCTGAGGCCCTTACGGCAACCTGCCCCCGGTCCTGAAGGTCCTTCAGGACGGCGAGTGATTCAGCCAGTTTTTCAGATGGCGCGGCCATACTTAGGGCTCTCGTTAGGGTGATCGACGTTACGATTGTTAGGTTATTGTGTTTTACTATTATTAGGTTTTTACGTCAATATATTTCTCGGAAATCTTGCGAAACCGACTGTCCGTCTCCAGGGACGAAACCCTCGGTGCAGGGTCCATGGGCGGCACACGCCTTGGTCGCCATCCAACCGCGATAAGGTTGGCGCACATCCAAACGGCGGACGGTTGGTCGAGGGAATTGCACAAGGGGGAGCCAACACCCCCCTTTGCTGCATGGTTCAGTCCAGATGGAGAGGCACGTCTCCAAGCTCTGGTCGATGGGAAGGTTCCAAGGAAGGGCAGCGCGAAAGCTCCCCTCCTTGGCCTCCATGGAATGGTCTGGGTGTCGGGGCACGAAGGCCCTGACTGGCGGGTGTCGGGGGCCACTACCCTGACGAGTGCTCAACCGGCGATACGGTTGACTGGCGCATCAAGGCTCGATGCCGGGGATGCGCCACCACGCTCTTGTCTGAAGACGGGGCAGCGCCCCGCTCTGAAGCCTAGAGCGGCCCCAGAGGATAGAACGGACGGGGGAACGTCCTTCTCAAGATTGTGCGGGGAACAGACGAAATTTTATTTCGTTTGTACTACAACGCACATCTTGCGGCCTTCCAAATTGGTCAAACCGGGTGCGTACTACAATCAAGGCTCTGTACTACAAAATGACCCAAGCGGATAATGTTCGAACCCTGATGTGTGGATCGTTTTCATTCTTTCCTTCTCCTGCTCGTCTTGAGATGACGAAGTGCGTTAGGGTGAAGCCATGCACCCGAACATGAGTCACAAACTGCAACCCGCAAACGCCGTCATCTATGCGCGCGTGTCTTCAACCGCGCAGGTCCGCAAAGGCCAGGGCTTGGGATCGCAAGAAACCCGCTGCCGCGAGTTCGCCCGCATGAAGGGGTATGAGGTTGATCGCGTCTTCGCCGATGAAGCCGTCTCTGGGAGTATAACGACACGCCCCGGTATGCAGGCCATGCTTGCTTACCTGAGCCTCCAAGCTCGCCAGCAAAACTTTGTCGTCATCATCGACGATATCAGCCGCCTTGCGCGGGATATCAAAGCCCATCTGGAATTGCGGGATGCCATCGCCTCGGTCGGTGCTCGCCTTGAAAGCCCCTCCATCGAGTTTGGCGAAGACAGCGACTCCATCCTCGTAGAGAACCTGCTCGCCAGTGTCAGCCAGCACCAACGCCAGAAGAACGCGGAGCAAACCAAAAACCGGATGCGCGCCCGCGCCATGAACGGCTATTGGGTGTTCGGCGCTCCACGTGGCTATTCATTCCAGCACAAACCCGGACAAGGCAAAATCTTGGTAAGGGACGAGCCGCTGGCCTCCATCATCACTGAAGCGCTCGAAGGTTTTGCCTCGGGGCGGTTCGGCTCTCAGGTCGAAGTCAGGCGCTTTCTCGAACGCCAGCCGGACTACCCAAAGGATTTACCCAACGGCGAAATCAGAAATCAGCGCGTAACGGACTTACTGACGCAGCCGCTCTATGCCGGGTATCTGGAATTACCGCGTTGGGGCGTCAGCTTCCGCAAGGCCCAGCATGAAGGGCTGATCTCGCTCGCCACCTTCGAGAAAATCCAAGAGCTTTTGCGCTCCGGGGCCAAAACATCCGCCCGGAAAGACATAAACGCGGACTTCCCGTTACGAGGCTTTGTGGTCTGTTCCGACTGCGAAACCCCGCTGACCGCCTGCTGGTCGAAAAGCAAAACAGGCGACAAGCACCCCTATTATCTCTGCCCCAAGAAAGGCTGTGCCAGCTACCGCAAATCCATCCGCCGTAACGATCTTGAATCGGACTTTGACGCTCTCATAGCGGGCATGAGGCCAGAGCCGCAAACCTTCGAGCGTTTTGTCAAAGAGCTAGACACTATTGCAGATGGTGCTGCCGCTGAATGCGAAGACATACGCGCGGAGACCAAGAACCGCCTGACAGAGATCAACATGCAGATCGAAACCCTTCTGGATCGGATCATGGAAGGTAAGAGCGAAACCCTTATCACCAGCTATGAACGGCGCGTCGAAAAACTTGAACGTGAAAGGCTGCTGCTAAACGAAAAGCTCGGTACGAAAACCAAACCACGCCAAAGACCATCGCAAGAGTTCGAACCCGCGCTCAACTTTCTCAGAAACCCTTTGAATCTCTGGCGTTCGGATGAACTTGCCCATAAGCAAGCAGTCATAAAGATGCTTTTTGCCGAGCGTCCGGGGTACAAAAAGAAAACCGGTGTTCGAACCCCGATTTATGCCTGTCCTGTCAATGCACTAACAGCAATCACAAGCGGAAAAAGCAAAATGGCGCACCCGGGAAGATTCGAACTCCCGACCTTCTGATCCGTAGTCAGACGCTCTATCCAGCTGAGCTACGGGTGCGCAATATAAGGTGACCCTTTGGAGTGGAGGGACATTACGCGAAACGCCAGGTTATTTCAAGTCTTTGAAGTGGGTTCGCATAACTATTTATAAAACAAGGCTTTGTCGCATAAAACTTTACGTTTTGACCGATTTTATGGCATTATCCGTCAACATAAAAAGAACCAAGCGGGCATACATTTCAAAGTTACCTTCTGCCCGGCTTTGTTTGTTATAATGTTTTGTTGCAACATTTCTTTAGGGGTGAGGTCTGCATGGGGGCCGTGGAACAGGATCAATCAGACGAAGCGGACAGAAGCGTCCCCTTTGCCTATGTTTACCTGCGGGGAAAAGATCATCAGAAAATCTGGGCGGTTATCGCCGCTCCGCCGTCGCGTCAGGATGCTCTGAGCGAAGCAATCAAGGGCGTTCAGGGCCGCGGGGATAAAGTCAATCTGCCCAGTCTCATTTCCGCTTTTAACGGCGAAATCACAGATGCCGGGCCGGGCGAAGTTTCCAAAGACGTTCGAGAGGCGTTCAAGCTTTTGTACGGAGAGTCCGACAGAGACCAGACATCCTTGCAACTGGATACATAAAACCGGAGTCTGCGTAAAATGGCCGAAGAACGCCAGAGCGATGTAAAAGCAGATCGGGAACAGGGAAGCGTTGCTTCGCACTGGATTCCTGTAGGGCATGACGTCGAGGAACATGACCTGCCGCCTTTAACCGCACTTTTGGGCGCAATTTTACGTTTTGACGATCAAAAGAACCGAGCGCGACAGGAATTTTCCGACGAAGCGCTTTCAGACGCGGCGTCTTTTGTCGAGATTGGCGAATCTGGCGTGCACGCCCTTGCAGGACATTCCCTTGTCCCTTTGGGCGATAACCCGTTTGCCTATATCTCCGCTACCGCGGCCATATACCTGCTTACCCAGATCCATAGGGAGGAAAAAAACCAGGAAGGAAAGCTCAAGAATGCGCTTGAGCTTCTTGACGAGTACATGAGAACGCATCGTTCCGACGTCCTTCATAAAGCCGGGCTTGAACTTGAGCAGGTTCCCAATGCCCCTCTCGGTCAGGAAACTAAAAATCGTACGGTGTCTCTTTTAAAGGTCTACGAAATCGGGGGCCGTGTCGCGGGTACGGACGCTTCGACGGCCAAGAGGATCGCTGATCGACTGGTTGCTTTTGGAAAGGGTACGCGGCATGCGCTGGGCCAGACCTTTGCAAACGCGTACTGGCGTAATCCCCGCAATATCGTGGGGATATTCGGCTCGGCTGTAAAAGCGGCACGCGTCTCTTTGCGCATGGCGCATTTTAAGGTTACCGGGAAGAACGAAATTCATGAAGATCATGCGAACGGCTTTAAGGACAAAGCTGAGATGCCTTATAGCGTCGGGAAAGCCACGCCAACAGGTCCGATTGACCTGTCCGAAGTCGTCATCGAGGGGCTGGAGAAGCAGGACCCCTCTCGCCTCGATCCGCGAGTCCTTGAGGAAAGCCTGCATATTGATGAGCAATATCAAAAACTTCTGAAGGATCGTGTTAAATTTTTTCGGCTCGCCGTTATACAGGGGGTTTTTATCGGGGCCTCTACGGCACAGGGCGTATACAACGTAATGCACGGCGATGGCGGCTGGGCTTTCGTAAACTTTTCTAGCGCAAGCGCTGCCGCGGGGCCGTTTAAATTCTTTGCCGACATGTTCGTTGTCAAAGATGCGCTGCTTCATACGCACAGGGCGGAAATGGGGCATAAAATCGCCGTTCTTGCCGGCAAGGAAAGCAAGGATTCCCAGGAAAAACGCAAGGCAAAGAGAGACAGGGACGATGGAGACGGCAGTACCAAAGGCGGTCCGGACGGACACAAAGACAGAACTGACGTGCTGGAGGATGCGTATCCTGACGAGGAAGAATTCCGTTATGACGAACAGAGTCCAGAATCCGAAGCACGACCTATGGAACCATGAGCGCCCCGCCGTCTAACTAAAAACAGATAAAGTGGAAAAAGCCAGCGTTCTTATTAGAGCGGAGGGCCGTTCTGAAACGATTTGAGAAGCTGCGACTGGTTAAAGCTTATCAGGTTCAGCCTGTCGACCATTTTACTAAAGGACGTGTAATGGCCACCCTGATAGAAAGCCACAGCCTTGCGGCCACTGTCATAGTAATAGCCACCCCCGTTCGAAAGAATAAAACCGACGAGTTGCGTGTACGTCTTGATAAAGTCGGCCTGCAACCTGAAATACTCCGTGCTTTTCTTTCGCAAGGAGTCTATCGCCTGCTTGCCCGTCTGTTCCAGAATTTTCTGGTCATCTGGCGAAAAAGTCTTTACGGATTCCGTATAATCCCTTTCAAAATTATCAATCAGAGTCTGGGTTCTTTTATAGTTGTCCTTCAGCGTCTTTTTCGCGTTATCTATGTCTTTTTTAAATTCTTCCTTGCGGCGGGTGACCTGAAATTTAAACGGCTCGATCAAATCATACATCTGCTTGCGATAGTCAACGTCCATCTCGGTATAGCCGATAAAGACCGTCGTAACGTCATATAACTTGATGTCAAGCTTTTCCGCCTTCTTGACATTTCCAACCTTAGAGGAAAAGACGCGCGGAACGGTGGGTGGAAGAGTTTCTTCCTCAGGAGCCGGAGGCTGAGGATTATATTGTCCCTTGATTTGCGCCCATGCCGGTGCGCCTATGGAGACAGAAGCACACAACACACTCAAACAGAACAGAAAACGACCGAGTTTTTTCATGTGTTAATCATTGCACGATCAGCGATATTTTTCAACATTGCTTGTGATATAAACTGCTAGTCCAGCGTCCTATTTTTCATAATTTTTGGCCGAGCGGTTCCTTTCCGGTCTCTTCCGGCACTGTGGGCTTTAGATTTCAGGCTGCTTCCCGGTGTTGCGGGGTTTCCTGCGCTTGACCGCCGCTGCGAACCCGATCCAAAAACGCGGATACGGCCTTTTCCAGATCATCGGCGAAGGCCGCTATTTCATCGGCTGAACGATTCAATTCCTGAGCCGCTGTTCCCGTCTGGTTCGCCGCTGTCTGAACGTTTAGAATCTCGTTTGAAACCTGCTGTGATGCTTCCGAAACCTCGTCGATATTGCGGGTGATTTCCGCTATGACCGCGTTCTGCTCTTCCACAGCGCTGGCCGTCCCTGCAGAACTGGCATCTATGCCGGAAATATCGGAAATAATTTCCTGCATCGCCCGGACAGCGCCCCCTGTCGCCTTTTGAATCTGCGTAATGCGGCTTTCGATTTCTTCGGTTTTTTTCGCCGTTTCGTTCGCGAGTTTCTTGACTTCGTCCGCGACGACGGCGAAGCCCTTGCCGGCCTCCCCTGCCCTTGCCGCCTCGATGGTGGCGTTCAGGGCCAGAAGGTTCGTCTGTTCCGCAATATCCTTAATCGCCACAACCACCTCACCGATATTGTTTACAAGGCTGTTCAGTTGGTCCACTTCCTTGCTCGTGCGAGCGGCATTGCCGGAAGCCTGGTTGGCCTTGCTGGCCACATCCGATATCTGGTGAGAGATTTCCTGCGCACTGGCGGTCATTTCCTCGGTCGCAGAAGCGACCGTCGCGGCGTTAGCGCTAGTCTCTTCTGCAGCGGACGCCACTGAAGCGCTTGATTGCTGCGCTTCGCCAGCAGTATTTGACATTAATCGAGCGGATTCCTGAAGTTTTTCAGCCGACACAGCCAGATTCTGAATAGCCGTTCCGACCTCACGGTCGAACTGATCGGCCATCTGGTTCATAATCCGGCGTTTTTCCGCTTCAGCCTGCCTTTCGTTTTCCGACTGAGCTTCACGCAGGCGCCGGGCTTCCAGACCGCTTTCCTTGAAGACCTGAACGGAGGCCGCCATGTCCCCTATTTCATCTCCGCGCTCGCGGCCCGGTATCGTCACGTCGAAATTACCCTGCGCGAGCGCTCCCATGGCTCCGGTCATGCTGGCAATTGGTCCCGCGATGCGGCGAGCCACGAAGAGGCCGCAGGCCGCGACCACCGCCAAAATCACCATTGTTATCCAAAACGCCGCCTGTTGCATGGCCTGGATCGGGGCCATCACGTCCGTCATTTCATCTTCCATCAAGACGGCCCAACGGGTTCCAAGAAATTCGAGGTTCGTATAGGCCGAGACGACCTGCACGCCGCGGTAATCAGGCTGGACGACAAAACCGGACTGGCCCTCAAGAGCCCGCGCGATGCTTTCTCCCTCGACTTTAGCGTTGAGGATGGTCGTTTCACCCTCCTTGGCATAGATCGAATCGCTGCGCATCAGCCCGTCTTTCCCGACGATGTACGCAGCGACGTGCGCTTCTTGTTCATCATGGCCGGCTTGCTCATCACTCTTCGAAGCGCTGTTCATTATCGCGTTCAAGCGGCCGATGGGCATCTGAAACGCCATCACGCCTGCTAAGGAACCATCCTCGTTGAGGATCGGTTGAGAAATAAAGCTGGCCGGCACGTCATTACTGGGTTTATACGGTTTGAAATCAAAAAATGCCTGAAGTTCCGCCTTCGGGTTTTCGGCAGCAGCACGAAACGCGTTCGCAAGATCAGTCTCTTTCCACGGCCCCGAGTTCATGTTCGTGGCGTAATCCAGCTCCTTGAAAACGGTATAAACGAGGTTGCCGTCTTTATCGAACAGGAAGATATCGTAGTATTCACGGGTTTGCTGGAGCTTATGGAACCAGGGGTGATACTGGCGGTGATATCTGTCGTAAAGCGTACCTTCCTCCGGCCCGTCCCACATGTCTTTCTGGCCCACCGGATTGGGGTTACGCCCCTTGATCTCGTCCACGTTGATATAGAGGGCCTGCAATCTCTGGGTCTGGTTGAAGGCGAGATCCCGCCACCCTTCCTCGAAATCCTTTAGGGCCTGACGCACGTAGGGGCTGCTCGCAGAAACCTTGAGGTCCTCGCTTATGGATCCCAGATAATTCGATAATGCCCCCGCCTTGGCCTTTCCCGATTCAAGAAGGCTGCCCTCCGTTGACAGTAACGCGTCCCTCGAAGCCTGATTCACGATGAAGTACCCTGTCAAACCTGACGCGATCAGGCAAAAAAACGCGAACAAAAAGGGCAATTTTTGGGAAATTTTTAATTTAGCCAGAGACATCGTCATTCCTCATCCTGAGAAAAAAAGCAAGATTAGCACCTACGCAGTAAAACCGGCGGGAGCGTCATGTTATACGCTCCCACACCGTTCTTTAGAAACTTCTGGATACGCCGAAAATTACACGCTCTTCGCATCCATCCGAACATTCACTTGTTTCATCCAGATCCGTATCGACGTACGCGAGCGACAGATCGAACCCGTAGAGATTGTAACCCAGCCCCAGAGACCAGTCGTTATAGTCCTCTACGCCGAATTTGCTTTCATCGTCGATGTCCTGATGACCGAAATGACCGTTTACACTCAATCCCTTGAATACAGGAGCCTCGAACGCGGCAGAAAAATAATGCGCATCGCCGCTATCAGCAAAGAAATTCGGGGAGTAATTATAGGACGCGGTCAACGCCACCACTTCAAAATCATACCCCAGAGAGGCCGCAAATTCCCAGAAATCGTAGTCCAGTGCGCTATCAGCCCCCGGATAAGCGTAATAAATGACACCCAGATCGTAATTCAACCCCCGGAAGTCATTTGCATATCCGGCATAAAGATCGACCTCAACCGATGCTTCGTCACCATCGTTAAAGTTGACGTTCGAACCCCATATCCCCGCGTAAAGGCCGGACGTGTGGTTCACATCAAACCCTCCCTGGACGGCGGGGTTCTCGTTTGACTGCGCCAGTCCCCGAAATGAATATTCGGTTACGAAGCCGACGTTCGCGGAAAGACTGATCCCTGAAGACTCCAACGGGTCGGGCCCAGCGGCCCACGCGTTGCAGGAGAACGCAGCACCTAACATTGACGCCAGATAAAAAGCTTTAGTTTTGATCATCATTCTCTCACCTTGGTAATTATTTCAAAGCCTCCGCACTCTTCAAGAAATCGGGAATACGGCCAGTTCAGGACCAAAAAGGTCTTATTTTTGGGTAAGCAGCGGTAGTTTCTGGAAGAAAAGCAGTGAAGTATTTGGAAGAAAACAGCTAAAAAACATAACTTTATCTATATAAAGGTGAAATCAGTATTATTTCAATCGCCTTTTTCTCAATATGCACGTTATTCCCGCTTAAAAAACACAGTGTGGCAAAAAAGACATAAAATTTCTTGTAGAATTTGTTCTGCTTCAATATTGTAGGACGGTTATAGAAAAAGAATTTGGGTTAACATATAATATTCAGGGGATGGGAGCGGAATTATATCATGGCATTAATTTTCCTCTCCTAAAAAATTTTTGAGATGACAGACGAAACGAACGATCAGGGCGCTGGCGGTACTGCTCAGGATGAAGATGCAGAGTTGCGTCAGGCGCTTGAGACTCTAAAACGGATCATTGAACGCCCCAAGCGTGCTCCATTCGGTACGAACGATGTCTGGGGCTGGTCTACCGGGAAGGAGCATTCGCTGGAACCCGGAACCCTGCCCCGTGAGCAGGTTGTCGAACGGATCCGGGGCAGCTACTCGCCACAAGTAGACGGAGAGCCGGTGGCAGAGCGAAGCGATAGCGAGATTTCCGTTCTTGAGACTATCTCTACCGCCCTAGAAAAAATGGGTGAAAACCCTGCGTACGCACATCATGACCTGAAGCGTATCGTCAAGGCTCTTGAAGTCATCATCGCAGACAGGATCGGACCCGGCGATGCCCCTGCAGAACCATCAAAAATGATGGTCGCGCCGGGTACGCGTACAGGCAGGGACATTTCCGAGCAAGTCGCAAAATCCGTTCTTACGCCCGAAGAGGAGACGCTTGATTATTCCTATATCGTTTCCGATCATCCCCTGATTGCGGAACTCGTGAAGGAACACGGGCTGACCAGTGTGTGGAACGAGCTTTTAAGGATACGTTTCCAATTGCCTTCCGTTAATCAGGAAATCGCCGCCGCCCTGTCCAAGGCCGCCTTGACCATGGACGGTACAGAATTCCCTGACGCCGCACCGCATCCTCATCCAAAGATGTACGTTGATGAGAAGGGTGAGCCGGTCAAGTATTATGAGGCACGCGCCACCGATCTTTTCCCTATGCGGGTCTACTGGGACAGTGTCGGGGTCGAGGAAAAAGCAGAGGTTTTAGAACGCCTAAAAAAAGACATGGATAGAAGCGGCAGGAGAAATGATTACTCCTCCATTCGCGGTCTGGGCGATGAACTGGACATCACTGCCGACCTTCAAGGAGACAGAACCGTCTGGCTCGAATTAATGCGCCTTCGCTATAATGTCTGGCCAAGGCATGAAGATGTCAGCGGTTACATTGAGGATATCGCGCAAAGAATGCCCGGCCTGCTTGATATCCCCGAAGGGGAGGAAGCTCCTCCCGTGCGATTAGTTGCCGACGTCAAGTACGAGGTCGATGCCATCTACCGACGCGGTCTGGAACTGACGCTCCGGAATCAGGAAGCGTTGAAGCACAGGGAACGTCTGGAGTCAGGAGAACTGGGGCAATACGTCAAAATGAAGCCCTGGAATACATATGTCCAGGTCACCCCCCCTGATCTGGGTTATGATGAAAGTCTTCTAAAGAAATGGGGACTTGAGGGTCTTGTTCTACCGACGGCCTCAGGACAGAAGGAGAAGACCTCCAAGAAAGCAAAAGGCCCCGAAGCCATCGGCTCTTCCGGCGGCGGCTCTTCGACCCGTGAGGCGCTGGAGTCTATCGAAAGCGTTACGGAAGGAAAGCTTTCCGCCCCCGCTGCCGGTATTCTTGCAGACGCCCTCCGCATGGCTGCCGACCAGATCGAGCAACAGGAAGGCATTGCCCAAGCCGGTGTAACTGTAGATGAAGCTGAGGCCAAAAAAGCCAAGCCCGAAGACGAAAGAATTCGAAAAGTTTTTGATGATCTTCGGGTCAAGATTGTCTACACGGAAGGAAAAAGCGCTGCCGTCAGGCCTATGTGGGGAGACAAGATCGTCTTCTTCAGGGAAATTGTTACGCATGCCGACAAAGAAGCCCAAAAAATGGACAAGTGGCGTGGGCGGGCCCGCGCAGCGGGGGAAGATTTTGTGCCGAGACGTGAGTATAAAGACGGAAAAATGTCGGATGTCTGGAAAGGCGTTGAGGGGCTTTCGCAGATGGTGTTTTGGGACGACCTGCCCAAAGAGGGACTTGCCAAGGATAACCCCTATTATCCTTTTACAGAAGAGTATGTGAAGTTTATCTGCGCGATGAGAGACCTCGCAAACGAGCGTTTTAAAAGCTTTCAGGAGGCCACCAGAATATCGGATGGCGGTGGTGGGATGATCGCCAGGCTCAAGCAATCCTGGAAAGACAGCGCTGACGGGGTCAAGCGAATATGGACCGGACGTCAGATGGAAGTCTGGCGAGAGAAAATGCATAAGCTGGTCGTCCGGGGCCAGCCTTTAAAGGGCAGACCAAACTGGGATTTGTATAATCAGATGAAGGAGTTCGATCCTCCTTTCAACCCGCCGAAGCTTGCGGATCCTCCCTGGTAACGACCGAACTTTTTTATGTTTTTTGTGACTTTTACTTGATTTTAGTGCCTTGTTTTCTGGTATTTTGTGCGAAAATTCGGATATAATCTTTACTTGGAAATAATAAAGAGCCGAATTAAGGCTTGTTGAGGGTGTTTCATGGGAGAAGATTCAAAACTATCGACATTAACTATCGGTATTCCCGTTCACGATGAGGAGCGGTCGCTTCCGGATTCGTATGCCTCTCTTGTCGAAGCCATAAACCGCCTGCCCAAATATGTCCAGGTTGAGGTTATTTATTGTGTGAACGGCTGTACGGACAAGAGCGAGCATATACTGCGAAACATGACCCAAGGCAGTCGGCGTATGGACGACTTCAAAGTTATCGAGTCCGAGCCAGGGAAAATGAATGCTCAAAAAGCGATTGTTGCCAACCGCCGTTTTAAGGACGGACCGATCTGCTTTGCCGATGCGGATATCCTAATGGGCCATATGGCTCTGGCCGCACTCTACAAAAAACTTACAGACGATCCGGAATGCATGGTGTCCTACGCCCATGTGGAGCCTTACTATGATGGAGAAAGCGACCCCAGCCTGAGCGCTTTTCCGGACCTGCTTTTTACGCATTATAATTACCGGAAGCATCAGCCCCCAAGGAGCTATTTTCACGGACGGACCTTTATGATGCGCGATGCGCACCATATTGAGGAAATGGGTCTGGATCTCGATAAGCGTGTCGCACGCGTAATGGAAATGGATCCCTGGTTTGTCGAACATCTTCATCTTGAAGACGGGCCGCTTGTCGACGATATATATCTTTCACGCGTGATCGTGGCCGAGCACGGGGTGGACGCGATTGTGGAGGTGCCCGAAGCCCAGATTCTTTTTCATCCTCCTACAACGGTTGAAGACTTTTTCCATGTTATTGATCGTACCCGGACTGAAATCAAGCGCTTGGATTTGCTTTATCCCGAGCACGCACCTATCCAGAAAGAGCATTTCAGGCGCGCTTTTGAAGATGCCAGCATCTATATGCCCGAAGGGGAAAGAATGAAACTCAGGCTTTTGAGGGAAATCGAGGACGCCTTCTCAAGGCGTATTGATGAAGGCCTTATGTCCCCTACCGAGCGCAAAAATCCCCTGGCGCAGACGCACTGGGTCCATGCGCGGACAACGAAGCAGAGCTTCGGGCTTGTGACGGACAGTTTTTTGAGTGCCAGTCCCGACGCCCTCATTAATCAGGGATTGAAATCGGTAAAGACCGGAGATGTGCAGAAAGGACCGGGTCTGGCCGAAGTAGGTGCGCACCATCAAGATAAAACAGATGGCGGGCCGCATGAAGACGGGCCTCCCATGCACTAGAGGGTTAATGATTATGAATGAACAGGATCAGCCAGTATTTGAAAACCCGGACTGGGAAGTCGTCGAAGGCGGACTCAAGCTTAACGGCAAGGTCTACACCAAGCTGAACCTTGCGTGCGGGGTTCCGGTCGAAAGGCATTTTCCCGAACCCTGGCTGAATATCGACGCACAGCCCGGCGCGGCAGACCTTGTCATGTCTATTGATGACCTGCCAGAAGAATGGGAAGGATTGTTCGAGGAAGTCCGGGCCTCTCATGTTCTTGAGCATTTTACCCTGAACGA
The DNA here is from genome assembly GCA_020638365.1 of Rhodospirillales bacterium. Lineage (GTDB taxonomy): Bacteria > Pseudomonadota > Alphaproteobacteria > Micavibrionales > Micavibrionaceae > JAGNKE01. The sequence goes on from JACKIQ010000001.1 coordinate 447,183, forward strand.
GGCACAGGATGTCATGGATGAATGGGCGCGCGTTACCGCGCCGGGCGGTAAGCTCCGCGTATGCGTGCCCGATTTCGACCTGTTTGTCGAGGCCTACCAAAAGGGCGTTGACCGCAAAGGACGCGAGGCGGTATCAGTCGACCATACGACGCATATGCTGACCCAGATATTCGGACGCGGCTACGAAGACCGGAACATGAACCCGTTTATGAGGCACCACATGGTCTATAATGAGGCCATGATGCGGCGGATGTTCGAGAAAACGGGCGTAGCCCGGGAAATAGCCGTTTATCCGGTCGAAGAGGACCCGTCACAGACATTTGAAGCTCCTATAAAAAACGACGGCAGTAATTTCGCCTATACCCTGAATATGTTCATGGTCAAACGCGCAGATGCCGGGTATGCGCCCGGCGTCGACCGCGAGAGCGACGTTCAATTTAGGGCCGGGCTCGACTAATGCGCAAAGATCAAGAGCCTCGTTCCGGACGCCGTATTGAAGGCCCTTTCCATGCAGCAGGAGAAGGCGTCGAGCAGTCTGACGGCGCTCCTTCACCGTTCACATTTCTTCAAGCACATACGCCCGTCCCGGACGGGCAGATTACGGCAACTCTGCTTGTTCCGTTCATGCCCGATGGACGAATTCTGGTCATTGAACATTCCCAGCGCGGATTCGATATTCCCGGCGGGCACAAGGATATCACCGATAAAACCAGCTACGAGACGGCACGGCGCGAGCTTCTTGAAGAGACAGGCGCACTGGTCGGACAGATTACGCCGTGCCTGATCATGGAAACCGAGCCGCACACAAGTTCGAAGGCTCAGGACCCGAGCGAGCCGAGTTACATGGTGGTTATGACGGGCGTCGTACAGAACCTTGGCCGTTTTAACCCCAGCGGGGAAGTGATCGGACGCCATCTCCTGACGCCCGAGGTGTTTCTGGAGTCTTACGGGGGCGAATATCAGGGCGATATGGCCTTTATCGTCCGAACCGCGAAGCAAACCATCGAAAGCGATCACGGGCAGGCGCCTGACTTCAGCGGAATGAATTAAGCGCACCTGCTTTTTAAAGGACGACGTTGTTATGGACGCTCAGGAAAGATATCCGGCTCTTGTCGAGTTTTACTTCATGCGCCACCCGCAGTCCGAAGACAATGCGCGCCGCAAGGCAAACGGCCATAACGACAGCCGCATTACTGAAGAAGGCGAACGCCAGACCGACCTCGCTTCGACCTTTCTGGAGGGGGTTCGTCCCGGTCTTTCCGAAATCCATCACAGCCGCATGAGCAGAACCTTTGAAGCCGCGGTGCGCCTCAACGAAGGCATGGACCTTGATCTGGTTGAAAATCAGGCGTTCGACGAGCAAACGCTTGGGGACTGGGAGGGCGTGGACTGGGATGAGGCCGTTGATTTGTTCGAGTCCGGCGAAGACCCGCCGGGGGGCGAACCTTACGAGGCGTTTCATGCGCGTATCCAGAGCGGCTTGCGCGAACTTACGGGCAGACGTGAGGAAGAGGGAGCACTTCCTCTGGTCATTTCTCATGGCGGGGTGTGGATGGCTATTCACAAGATTTGCGGGACGCACGCCGAGGAGTGGCCCGAGAATTGCGATATCTACAAGGTCAGGATCACCGGCACTTGGGATGCGCCGCGGATCGAGAGCGAGCCCGTGTTCCGATTGCCTTCTGCGCCAGAGAATTCGGGCGATGCTCCAAGCGCTTTCCCTTTGTCATAGTCAGTTACAGGGCATTTTCAAATCATTTCTTGTAATCTCAGGGTATCTGTAATAGGTCTTGCCGTATCGGATCATAAAATTACAGGAAATGCCATGCAAAGCGCTACTGTAGGTTTATCGTCACTTGGCGATTCATTTGCAGGATCTACCGCGAAAGCCGGAACGGTCCTTAGACATGTAAAATTTGAAGACCTTCATGGTCTCGCACTTAATCAAGCTCCGCAAATCGGTGATGTCTTGTTGGCCAAGGTGGTTTCCGTGGGCGATAAGAATACGCTGCAAACCAAGGATGGACGTAATCTTGAGCTTCATGCCGGAGATAAAATTCTTGTAGCTTACGGCAATCGTTATGCCGTTTCGGAGTACCATGCGCACATTCCAAAAGACATGCGCGTGTGTCATCTGGTTTCCAGCGGCGGGGTTGCTTCCCTGATTGAAGGAACGAACAGCTTTATGGGCAAGCCCACCCAGATCAAACCTCTGGGGCTCGCGCTTAACGCGCAGGGAAACGTCATGAATATGAAGGATTATGCCCTGCGCCCTGTAGGATTTACAATGCGCCAACGTCCGATCAACCTTGTCATTTTGGGAACCGGAATGGATTCCGGGAAAACGACGACGGGCGCCGCGCTGGTGAAAGGACTGGAGCGCGCCGGGTTTGAACCGGGTTTTGGGAAGATGACCGGGACGGGGTTATCTTCGGATATTCATAAGCCGCAGGATGCCGGAGTCGTGGCGATCTGCGATTTTGTCGATATGGGCTATCCCTCGACTTATGAAGTTGCAACGTCCGAACTTGAAGAAGTTTTTGATGCGCTGACCACCAATCTTGCGCTGCGCGGATCGAAGGTCAACATTATTGAGATTGCCGACGGTGTGTTGCAGTCAGATAATCAGAAGCTTTTGCGCTCTCCCTCTTTTACTTCAAAAGTTGACGGCGTTATTCTTGCTGGAGCAGGCGGACTGAGTGCACTATACGCTGTTGAAGAGTTACACAGGCTGGATATTCCCGTTCTCGCGGTTAGCGGACTCTTTACCTCTGCACCGCTCGCCGTGAAAGAGTTTGAGGATCACGTTACGCGGGAAAGCAGTCCGCCTTTGGGAGTTTTGACACCTAAGCAGCTCATGCTTAAGAAGACCGCGCAATTGCTGATGGCTAAGGTTCAAGGCACCCCGCCTGCGAATGACAGCCGACCGGATGGTGAAACGCCCAGCCTGAGCGAGCAGGATTTAAGCGCCTAGACGTCCGGCAAAATCTTCATAGCCGAACCGTTTGACGCGTTCATATCTTCCATTTTCGTGGAGGATGCCGAGATCGGGCAGCGGGATGCCGTTAAACGTCGTGTTTTTCACGAAGCTGTATTGCATCATGTCGGTGAAGATTAGTTTCTGGCCGATTTCCAACGGTTTTTCGAATTTGTAGGTTCCTATCACGTCCCCGGTCATGCAGGTGTTGCCTCCGAGAATGTAGGTCTTCGGCTCGCTTGCCTTGCCCTGCTCCACAATTTCCGCGCCGACAATTTCGGGCGTATAGGGGACCTCCAGCACATCGGGCATGTGGGTGGAGGCGGAGGCGTCAAGAATAGCTATTTTCTGCGCGTGGGGAATAATATCCAGCACGGTGGCCACCAGATAGCCGCCGTTGAGGACGTGCGCGGCGCCGGGTTCGAGCGTGACCGTTCCTGCGAATTCCCGTTTGAGTTTTTTAAGCGCATTGATGAGGCGCGGAATGTCGTAATCCTTATGCGTGTAGAAATGCCCACCGCCGAGATTGAGATGGTTTATTTTTTTCAGCGCGAAGGCGAATTCGGTGCGTACATGGTCGATCAGTTTTTCCGAATCCTCCGCGAGGTTTTCGCAGAGATTGTGAATATGCAGCAGGTCGATTTGCGCCAGCACCCCGTCCGTCAGTTCCTCCTTCTGCACCCCGAAGCGCGAGCACGGGGCTGAGGGGTCGTACAGGGCGCTGTTCTTGACCAGCGGGAGGCGCGGGTTGACGCGCAGGCCGATGACGGCGTTTTTTCGGGCGGCGCGAACCAGCGGCGCGAATTTCTGGAGCTGATGGATCGAGTTGAAATAGATATGCCCGGAGTATTTTAAAATCTCGCGTAATGTGTCTTCCGTATAGGCGGGGCTGTAGGTATGGACCTCCTTGCCCTGCTCCTCGCCGCCGAAATGGGTGGCGCCGAGGCGTGCTTCATAAAGGCCGCTGGCCGTCGTGCCGTCGAGCGTCCCGCGCATAAACGGAAAGACTGCGGGCATGGCGAAGCCCTTGGTGGCGAGAAGGAGCTTGATTTCCGTTTCCTTTTTGATGCGTTTTGCCTTTTCCATGTTTTTGCTGATCGCGGCGATATCGGCGACGTAGGCGGGGGTCTGGATGTTATGTAATTTTTTCATGTGTCATTGCGAGCGAAGCGAAGCAATCCATTTTTTGGGATTGCCGCGTCGGGCTTTGCCCTCCTCGCAATGAAGGTGTTATTTTGTGATTGTATCATACAAATCTTTCCATTCCGGGTTCATGCCTGCAATCAGTTCAATCTTCTTTTTACGGCTTCCGGCCTTTATTCTCTTTTCTTCTATTATGGTCTGTTCCATAGATTCGTAGAGCGCGTAGTAAACCAGATTTTTGCAGTTGTACTTATGTGCAAACCCTTTTGTCACTCCGTTTTTATGGTCATAAATTCTTTTTATCAAATCAGAAGTAACGCCCGCATACAGCGTTCCGTTACGCCTGCTTGCCAGAATGTAAACGGCAGGTTGTTTCATTTACATCCTTTTTCTTTTAAAGGCAGTAACGAAGCAATCACTTTAACTGGATTGCCGCGCTCCTTCCAGTCGCTCGCAATGACGGTTACATTTACGCCGCCTTCTTGTCCTTGCGGCGTTCGGTGAGTTCGCCGAGGCCCGCCTCAAGTTCTTTGACGTGCCAAGGGAGCCCCTGCTTCGCGACTTCGTCCATGAAGGGATCGGGGTCGAGCTGCTCGACGTTCCAGACTCCGGGCTCCTTCCCCCAGAAGCCCTTGGCCAGCATGATCGCGCCTGTCACGGGGGGGACGCCCGTGGTGAAGGAGACGGCCTGCGCCTGCACTTCCTTGTGGGTTTGCGCGTGGTCGCAGACGTTGTAAATCAGGACGGTTTTTTTCTTTCCGTCCTTGAGGCCGGTCATGATGCAGCCGATGGAGGTCTTGCCGGTGTAGTTCTCGGCGAGGGATGACGGTTCGGGCAGAAGGGTTTTCAGGAATTGGATCGGCACGATCTCCACGCCGTTATGTTTTACGGGGTCGATGCGGGTCATGCCCACGTTCTGCAACACTTCCATGTGCTTGATGTATTCATCGCCGAAGGTCATCCAGAAGCGGATACGCTTGAGGCCCCTGATATTCTTCACGAGGCTTTCGAGTTCTTCGTGATAAAGGAGGTAGCTCGCCTTTTCGCCGACTTCGGGGTAGTCGATCATTTTGCGGAATTCCAGCGGCTCGGTTTCGATCCACTTGCCGTTTTCCCAGTATTTGCCGCGCTGTGTGACTTCGCGCAGGTTGATTTCCGGGTTGAAGTTGGTGGCGAAGGCCTGCCCGTGATTGCCGGCGTTGCAGTCGATGATGTCGATCTCGTGAATTTCATCGAAGAGGTTTTTCTGGGCGTAAGCGCAGTAGATATTCGTCTGGCCCGGATCAAAACCACAGCCGAGGATGGCGACGATGCCCGCCGCCTTGAATTTATCCTGATACGCCCATTGCCAGTGATATTCAAACTTGGCTTCGTCGATCGGCTCGTAATTGGCCGTATCCATGTAATTGGTCTTGGTTTCGAGGCACGCATCCATGATCGCGAGATCCTGATAAGGAAGCGCCATGTTAATCACGAGGTCGGGTTTGACCTTTTTGATGAGAGCTACGGTTTCGGAGACATTATCGGCGTCAAGTTTCGAGATTTCGATCTCCTGACCGAAAATCTGCTTACATTCTTTCTTGATCTTTTCGCATTTGGACAGGGTCCGGCTGGCCAGATGGATGGATGTGAAAATATCGCGGTTCATCGCGCATTTCTTGGCGACTACATTTCCGGCGGCTCCGGCTCCGATAATCAGTACGTTCATCGCGTATCCTCCCCTGTTGCGTGTTGATTTTTCTTAGCAATTCTCCGGGTTTAACGCAATAAAGATTGCAAAAAGGCCGACCGCTTCAAGCTTGTTTTCTTTATGTCCGGGAGTTGGTATAAAGCGCGAGGTTTTAAGGAGGTTAAAGCATTTGGGTGGAGCGATCCATATTCCGGCGGAATGGGAGCGGCAAGAGGCGGTTTATACCGCCTGGCCGTCGCATGACGACGATGACCGCTGGCCGGGTGAACGGCTGGCGCAAGCGCGCGCCGAAGTGGCCCAGATGGTCCGGGCGCTCAGCAAGGGGCAGAAGGTCTTCGTTCTGGCCTGCGGGGATGAAAGTTTGGCGGATGCCCGCTCTCAGGTCGGTGATGCGGCTGAGATAGTCTCTACCCTATTCGGGGATACGTGGTTGCGAGACACAGGCCCGGTGTTCGGGTTTGATGCAACCGGACAGTTAACGGCCCTGCGGTTTAGTCTGAACGGATGGGGCGGCAAGTTTATTTATGAGCATGACGATATTGTCGGGGATTTTATCGCCAATCACGCGGGCGCAGCTGCCCGGCAGTTTGATTTTATTCTTGAAGGCGGCGCAGTCGAGCATGACGGGGCTGGGACGATACTCACCACGCGGCAATGCGTCCTGAACTCCAACCGCAATCCGGGCTGGACGCAACAGGATGCCGAAGAGGCGTTGCGGGTTTCGTATGGAGCCACGCGGGTAATCTGGCTGGGCGATGGGCTTTTGAACGATCATACGGACGGGCATGTCGATAATCTGGCGCGGTTTGTGGCGCCGGGGACGGTTTTATGCCAGAGCGCATACAAGGCGGATGATCCGAATAAAACTGTTTACGATGAGATCGCGAAAGCGCTCGAAGATGCCGGGCTTAAAGTGGTTCGGATGCCTTCGCCCGGACTGGTGCACGATGAAGGCGGGGCTATCGTTCCGGCCTCGCACATGAATTTTGTTATCGGGAATGACGCGGTTGTCCTGCCCGTTTATGGCACAGGATCAGAAAATATTGCTTCCTGCGTCTTGCGGAGCCTGTTTCCAACGCGCACTATCGTTCCTGTGTCTTCTCATACACTGTTGACTGGGGGCGGGTCGTTCCATTGCATCACGCAGCAGATTCCGAGCGCACCGAAGAGTTAAAAGGAGAACATCCATGAGCCGTATTACCACCGTCGCCGCCGTGCAAACGCGATTTTCCGCAGATATGGAGGACAATATTGCCAAGGCTGCCTCTTTCATAATTGAAGCCGCCGATCTCGGGGCACAAATCGTCCTTTTACCCGAGCTGTTTCAGGGGCTTTATTTCTGCACGCATCAGGATGAGAAATGGTATTCCTCCGCCTACCCCGCAGAAACGCATCCGTGCGTGACCGAGCTTCGGAAAGTGGCGAAGGACAAGGGCGTGGTTTTGCCCGTCTCTATTTTCGAGAAGGCCGGGCCGGAATATTACAACTCGGTGGTCATGGTCGATGATGCGGGCGAGATCATGGGCGTATACCGCAAAACACATATTCCCGACGGGCCGGGCTATCAAGAAAAATATTACTTCAAACCGGGGAATACGGGCTTCAAGGTCTGGAGCACGCGGTTCGGGAATATTGGTGTCGGGATTTGCTGGGACCAGTGGTTCCCGGAAGCGGCGCGCGCGATGACACTCAAGGGCGCGGATTTCCTGTTCTATCCCACAGCCATCGGGTCCGAACCTTATGACGATACGCTTGATACCAGCGCGATCTGGCAGCGCGCGATGCAGGGACATGCGGTGGCGAATGCCATTCCGGTGATTGCCGCCAACCGTATCGGCACAGAAAATGCGAACGGGCAGGATCAAAGTTTTTACGGCTCATCTTTTATCGCCGGACAGAATGGCGAACTGATGCAATCGTTCGGTCATGATGAAGAAGGGGTGATCGCGCAAGGGTTCGATCTGGACGCGATGCACAAGTACCGCGCCGTATGGGGCTTCTTCCGCGACCGGCGGCCGGAGATGTACGGGGAGGTTACGCGGCTGTTCGATGACAGTGTTTAAGGCTCTTTCATCGTCCCTGAAATCCGTTCAAAGGCTTTCGTGAAGCCCTTGAGGGAGACTTTCATCTGCGCAACCTGACTGTCGGGGCGGAGATAGCCGACCGTCAGACTGTCCTTGGCTTTGAGCTGTTTTACCACTTCGTCGGCAAGGTCGAGAGTCACTGTACAGCCTTCGGGTGAGCAAAACTGGAACTTGACGTTTATTTCCTCCTCCCCCTTCATGGCGATGGCCAGCCCTGCGGGCAGGTATGTCCCAAGGGGCACGAGCAGCCGCATACGCGGGATCGGCTTGCCTTCGCGTTCGGTCATCGTCATAACGACCATGAGCGCTGTGACCTTCGTATTCTGCTCCCATGCGAGGCGCTGATTCATGTTGCAGATTGTCTTACCGTCCTTAAACTCAGCGCATTCGACGCGCCAGTCGTCATAACTCTCTGCCTTGATCGACACGTCGGCCCCTGCCATCGTGAAATCCGTGCGGATTTCGGCCATGGGCGGTTCCTGTTTTTCCTGCACGGATTCAGGCTTTTGCGCCTGAGAAGCGCCTGAAGGATCAGGTTTGCTCACGGTTTCCTGAGCGCGCCATGCAGGAGGGGAGTTTTTCTCCCGGGTTTTGTCTTGCAGGTTTCTCACGGGAACGGACGATGCGCCAGACGGTCGGGATTGACGCTCCTGTATCAGCTTGTCCACGATTTGCGGCTCCAAAACCGTTACCGTCGCCACAACACCAAGCAGTAGAACGAACAATGCCAGAATCATGTTGGTTTTGGTCATGGAGGCGCCCTTTAAAATGCCCGATGTTTTTTAAAGAGTTAGCATACAGCGCTTCCGCTCTCAAGACTGAGCGCAGATGCTAGTAGTCCTTCTTCCAGAAAACGCCTGCGCCGCCTTGCGCGTCCTGGCCGACTTCACTCTCGACGGAAATATTGGGCGTGACTTCAATTTCAATCCGCGCGCCGCCGCTGCCTTCCTCGCCGCCGCCCTGTACTTCGAGGTAGACTTTATCGGTGAGGTACTTTCCGGCGCCGACTGTCGCGGCCCCCTCCTCGCTCATTTCCACGTTTAGCTCATCAAGGCCCGTAGCGCCGAGGACTGCGCCCATGGGATCGAAGCCATTTCCACCCCCGCCGCCCGAAAAGCGTTGCAGGGTCTGAGTAAGCTGGATGGCCTGATAGGGGGAAATATCGGTCAAATCCTTGCCGAAGAGAACCTTCGCCAGCACCTCGTCTTCTGGCAAGGCGGGTTCGGATGACATCTTGATGCTTGGCTTGGTCACGGGGCCGGAGAGATTAACCTGCGCCTTGATATCTTCCGCGTCCGTTTCCGCCAGAATATCGAGAAAGGGGCTGGGCGGGATGGCGCCGGAAAACCGCAAATTCGCCTTTGCGAGATCGAATTTCTTGCCAAATTCCTTATAGGTTCCGCGGAGGGATTTCATCGTGCCTTCAATCAGGGGTTCTTCGGCCGTGCCGCGTATATCCAGCGAACCGCCAAATTCGGTATCCAGCCCCCAGCCGCGCACAAACAAGCGTTTGGGCATATCGAAGAGAATATCAAGCGCGATTTCGAGCGGGGGGTCACGTTCATCAACCTTATCGGCTTCGACGATGTTGACCTGCGGGATTGTCGTTCCGAAATTCTGCGGAATGTTGACGTTAATGAATTCGGGTTTAATGACGCCGGAGAGTTTGTACTTTTTCCCGGCCCCGTTTATGGACAGGTCCGCATCAAATTTGCCGTCCGCCGTATGGCTTTTGAGCAGGTGGAGCGCTTTCGCGCGTACTTTAAAATCTGCGGCGGCGTCGGGCTGGCCGAACGCGTAGGAACCATTGATTTTCAGGTCGCCCTCTGCCCCGTCCGTTGCGGTGAGTTTCGTGAGGGTTATAGAGTCACGAGTCAGGTCGGCGCGGACGACTATATCATTCATCGCTACGCCGCTTTGCTTGTCGATAAATTTTCCGTCATCGACGGATACGGTTCCGGTTATTTCCGGTTGTCCGAAGGAGCCTGCGAGCGTGCCGGAGGCGCGGATCAGCCCCTCAAAACTCTGGCCGGGCGGCAGGACGAGCGCGGCCATTTTGTTGCCGTTGAGATTAGCTTCGAATTTTCCGGTCAGGGGCGTTGCGTTACTTAGATCGAGTTGGTAGGGCTGCACGGCGAGCGTCAGGGGCAGAGATACGTTTGCGCTTAATGTCTTTATTCCCTCGCCCTTGCCGCTTAAGGTGGCGACGGCGCTTTTATCCTTATACGATGCGGCAATATTCAGCGTTAGGTCCGGTGCGTTTTCATCGCCCAGCTTCAGCGGGCTCAGGGCAATATCGGCTTTAGCCTCCGGGTTATCCAGCGCCCCTTTGAGGGCCGCGTCGATATTCATGCTCAGGCTTGAAAGCTGCGCGGGCAGATCCGCCGAAAGTCCCGAGAGCGGAAAATCCCTTGAGGTCAGGACCAGATCAAGCGCGGATTGATCCGCCTTTCCGGTGAGTTTCATTCTCCCACCGCCTGTTTCGATCAGCGCGTTTATATTCTGCGCTGCGGGTTCCCCGGTTTTCAGGCCGGAGAGGTCCGAACTGGCGGTCAGGGTAAAGGGCTGTTTTGCCGTGCCGCTTGCTGTGGTGTTCAGGGTGTATACGCTTTCAGCTTTCTCAACGATATTTGCAGTGAGTTTTTCAATTGTCGCCTCGCCCGCATTCAGGCCGGAGAGATTGACTTCACCCTTATCGGGCCACGGGTTTGTCACATCCGGCAGATGCGCGGTCGCATCGAGTTTTGAGAGGGCGATGGTTTCGTAAATTATGTCCTTCAGACCCACTTTGGCGATTATGGATTGTTTGTCTTCCTGCGCCGTAAGGTCCAGTTTTAACTCTGCGCTGCCCTTGATGTCCGTTTGAAGGAGCGGCGCATACGGTTCGAACGATTTGATCTGAGCGACTAGATTTCCATTGACCTTTGCACCATCGAGGATAATTTTCAGATCGCCGTTTGCCGCGACCTCCGGGGCGCTCGCCTTGATACCGGACAGTGCGAGCGTGCCGTTTTCAAGCCGGAAACCCGTGTTCAGTGTGACGGGCAAGTCCTGATATGTACTTTTGATATCTACCGTTCCCTCGGGCGCGCCGACATTGCCGAGCATTAGCACTATTTCCGCCGGGCCAATCTGTTTCTCGGCGGCTTCAACCATGTTGAGTTTTGCCTTTATGTCCGCCGCAATTTTATCAATGGGGCCGGAGATGTTCGCGGTTCCTTCCAGCGTTCCGGGGTGGCCGGGCGCAAAGGTGGACAGATCGGGCGCGGCATAATCCACGCTGATCTCTACTTTTGGGTTTGCGCCGAGGTCGGCTGTGCCCTGCCCTTTGAGATGGTAGCCCTTTGCGGTGACCTCAATCTTTTCGAGCGCAAGATACGGAGCAGATGTCTTTAATTCGCCTTTCAGCGTGATTTTATCCGGGAGGGGAAGTGTCGATTCATCAGGATGGCCAATAGCCAGTGTCAGATTTGAAATGAGTTTGTCGGACTTCAGCAGTAAGTCCCCGGACAGCGCCGGCGTAAGCATTAACTCCTGCCCCGTTACCGCTTTGGACAGACGGAGTTTTTCAATCGAGATATCGGAGAGCACGATGCGCGTGAAATAAATATCAGGAAGCTCGAGAGGCTCCATCATGGGTGCACCCTGCGGTTTTTCCGGTTTTTGTTTTTGCTCCGGGGTTCGCAGAATATCCATATCAGCAATATCCAGACCGATGCTCAGGCGCTTGGCGGCCAGCGTCGTCAAGCTAACGTGGATAGTTACGTTTTCGGCCTTGGCGAAGGGGCCTTGCGTATCTCTAACTTCCAGATGGTCGAGTGTGACGTTGGAGATCAGGCTGTAGCGGAAACGATCCAGCTTTACGCTGTATCCACTTTCCTTTAGAGCCGTGTTGATCTGCGCCTGCAACCAGCCCTGTCCGCCTTCGGAGTTGAGCCAGCTTACCGCAAGCCACAGGCCGATCTGCGCGAGAACGGCGAGCAGGACAATGAAGCCGGCCAGAAACACCGCAACGCGTTTGATGCGCCGGAATTTTTTCTTTGCGGGTTTGAGTTTTTCCTCTTCCATCCTAGAAGGCCTGCCCGATGCTTATATAAACCTGAAAGCTTGAATCAACCGTGCCCTTGTCCGTCAGAGGCGTGGCGATATCAAAGCGCAGAGGACCGAAATCCGTATAGTAGCGGAAGCCCAGACCTGCGCCGACCGACAGGTCCGTGACCTCGGGAGAGATTTTTTCGCTGACCTGCCCGGCATCGACGAAGGCTACCATACCCATCGTGTCGGTGAATTTATAACGAAACTCGGTTGAAAACTCGGTCAGGGAACGTCCGCCGACGGGATCGCCGTCTTCTTTCGGGCCGATTTCCTGATACGCGAAGCCCCGCACCGAACCGCCGCCACCGGAGAAGAAGCGCTCCGTGGCCGGGATGGAGTCGGAATCCGATCCGGCGATACTGCCGACATTCACACGGTTGGCCCAGATCAGTTTTTTTGAAAGTTCCCAATAGTGGCCTGCCGAGAGTTGCAGCTTTATGAAAGGATCGCTTTTTCCAAACGCGTCGACAAAGGGTTCGAGAACCGCGCGCGCCTGAAAGCCCTTATGCGGGTCGAGCGTATCGTCCCGGCTGTCGTAGACCAAGGAAGACGGGCCGGAGATCAGGCCGAAAGTCTTTTTCTCGCCGTTTTTCTCCTTGATATTACTGATTTTGACGTCGCTTCCAATGCTGGCTTTTAGATGTTTGCTTATGGTCCGGTTTACCCTGAATCCCGTTCCTATTCCCAGTTCTTCAAAGGCATCCGTGTCCATGCGCTCGATTTCCGCCTTCAGGGTCAGGCTCTGGTCCTTGCGCATGAAATACGGCTTGTTCAATTCCGCCTTGAGACTTTGCTCCAGAAGGGAGAGATTTAAATCGGCTGTCAGTTTTTCGGCCGCACCCAGAAAGTTGCGGTGCTCCCATCCTAATACCAACCCGATCCCTTCATCGGTGTAATAAGTTGCACCGACTTTTATAGAACGCTGGGCACGTTCTTTTAGATTCATCGTGACGGGGACAACTCCGTTTTCGGGAACATTTTCTGGAAGATCCACTTCGGCGCGTGAAAACAGACCCGTACCGAGAAGAGATTCCCTCAGTGCGTCGATTTTGGAATGCCGGAAGCATTCGCCCTTTTTCCACGGAACCAGTTTTTTGAGATAGGACTCTTTTACTGTTTCCTGTCCTTCGAACAAAGCCTCGCCGAACTGCGCTTCGGGCGAAGTCTCGATGACGTAAACTATCCGGGCTGTTTTTTCGTTTCTGTTCAAAATGACACGGTTGCGGACTTTCAGGGAATAATAGCAACGGTCTTTTTCCAGAATTGATTTCAGACGGGCCTGACCTGCAAGGACAGCCCCTGAATCAAGAGGCTGTCCGGTTTTCAAGTCCAGATCATCCAGTAGCTGCCGGTGTTCGGGCGGATCGGCGCCGATTTCCGATATCGTGAAGAGCGCACCGGGATGGATCGAATAGATACCGCGGTCCTTTTCTTCACCCGCAGACGGCTGGAAAGTTACGAGCGCATCATAATATCCTTTCGCTTTTGCCGCCTTGAGAATCTCTCCACGAACCATCTGCCGAATGTACTCAATGTAGCGCTCGCGTTCGGCGGGATCATCCGGCAATTCGCCTTGTGAAAGTCTGTTATCAAGGATCGACTGGATGTAGGCCCGGGCCGCTTCGTCGTCTTCCAGTCCTTCGAGCGTATATTTTCCGAGAAGACTGTCCGCATCGTCCCCGCCCAGAAATGAGGGAAGACTCAGGCCCTTACACCCTGCCAGAGCCAGTACGCAGCAACAAAAGAGACACAGTCGAACAAGACTCATGCCCGGACAATAGACCGTAAACAAACGTAAATCCAGTACAGGCCGCCAGCCAGGGCCTTTTTCTTGGGAAGATCAGACGACGAAGTCCAGAGGGGGCGGCGTTTCAATGGTCGGAATGTAGGCTTTGCGCGCCTCGTTACACAAATATTTCAGGCTGGTGACCGAAAGCATTCCTAATCCCTTGCCGTACCAGTCTTCAATCTGAGCGCTGAGAATCCGCTCATACGAGCCGAACCCGCCATCTTCCGGTGAAGCGGAGTCCACGAAACACTCAAATATGTCTCTAAGGGTTGTGTTTTCAGGATCCTCGACGTAGTAACCACCCTTCGAGCCCTTGATCGAGGTGATAATGCCCGAACCGGAGAGCTTCTGGAGGACAGGTTCGAGCGAGCGCTCCTTGAGATGGTCGAAATAGGCCACGATCTCAGCGTTTGGAACAGGGCGGTCCTCCCGCCCGTTATAGGCGATGAAAAGGGCCACGTTCATGGCGACGATCAATCTGTTCGGCAGCAAGTACATATTACTGGATATTACATATTTTTTTTGTATTTACAATATTTTTTTGTTGTTTTATAGTAGTTTCATACAGGAGCGCTTCTGATGGCTTATATACCTTTGTTTCTGCGGGCTTCCGCCGAAAAGCCCGTCCTCGTGATCGGGGGCGGCCTTATTGCGTGCGCCAAAACAGAGGCTCTTGCGAGCGTCGGCGCTCAGGTAGAAGTTTTGGCCGAGAGTGTCGGCGAATCTCTTCAGGCATTGTGTACGCAGCATGGTTTTAAGGTTACGGAGGCTCCCTATCAAGCGGAAATTCTTGAAAGCCATACAATCGTTGTCGCCGCGACAAACGATGATGCACTAAACGTAAGAATTTCGCAGGACTGCCGTGCGCGTGGGATTATGGTTAATGTTGTTGATAACCCTCCTCTCTGCGATTTTATTTTTCCGGCGCTGGTCAAACGCGGTCCCCTGCAGATCGCGATTTCGACTTCCGGGATTTCCCCGGTTCTGGCCCGACTGATCAAGCATACGATCGAACAGGCCGTTCCCGCGCAGTTCGAAAACCTGATCCGGTTCATGGACGAGAAAAAATCCGTCCTGCGCAAAATTTTTACCCATATTCAGCCGCGCCGTCTTTTTTACGAACAGATCATTCGCGGGCCGATCGCCGAAGAAGTTCTGGAAGGTAATAACTCATGCGCAAACCTCCTGTTCGATGACGCCCTGGAAAACTTTCCGAAAGAAAAACAGGCCGCTCTATATCTGATCGGCTCAGGGCCGGGGCATCCTGAACTGATCACACTCAAAGCGATCCGGCTCCTTTCACAAGCGGATGTTATTCTATACGACCGTCTGGTTTCGCCCGCTATTCTTGAGCAGTATGCCCGCAAGGATGCGCATAAGATTCCGGTAGGCAAGACGCGCGATCATCACCTGAAGAAACAGGAGGATATCGGCGCGTTGATCGAGAAGCATTTGCTTAAGGGCGATATTGTCGTGCGCCTCAAGGGCGGGGATCCCGGAATCTTCGCACACGGCGCGGAAGAAATTGAAATTGCTCGCCGCGTCGGCGCTCCTTACCAGATTGTTCCGGGGATCAGCGCGG
This sequence comes from Rhodospirillales bacterium, assembly GCA_020638365.1. GTDB lineage: Bacteria > Pseudomonadota > Alphaproteobacteria > Micavibrionales > Micavibrionaceae > JAGNKE01. The sequence continues at coordinate 462,543 of JACKIQ010000001.1, forward strand.
CCAACGGGTGCGCTGCGTATTCCGGCATTCCGCTGACCGAGCGTGACGGCGCTAAGGGCGTGCGCTTTATGACGCTTTATACGAAAACCCTGCATCAGGCCGATTTCTGGGAAGGGCTGCGGTATGCGCAGAAGGAGACGCTCGTTTTTTACATGAGTACGCCGCATTATGTTTTATTGTGCGAGAAACTGCAATCTATCGGTTTCCGCCCGGACACGCCCGTTATGGTCGTCGAGCAGGGCACTACGCCCGAGCACCGCGATTATGTTTCTACGCTTGAGAAATTTGATGCCGAGCTGGGCGAGCGTTCGTTTATCTCGCCGAGCCTGATGATTATCGGGGATGTCGTGCGCTGGCGCGAAACGAATGGATGGAAAGAAGAGCCGCAGGAGGCTTCTCTTTATTTTTCTGCCTTGCCCTCAGGTGAAGAGGAACAAAAAAAGAAGGAGGCTGCTCATGCCTGAAACTTCTCACATGTCCAAGGAGGAACTGGCCAAAAAGCTGCTTGAAGAACTTGCTCCCCTTTCGTGGACGGAGCGCCTGAAACGTCTTTCTCAGTACACGGATCGGACGAGCGCTTTTTCCACGAGCTTCAGTTTCGAAGATCAGGCCCTCACCCATGCGATCGCCGAGCACAGTCTGCCGATCCGGGTTTTCACGATCGACACAGGCCGCCTGTTCGCTGAAACATATGAGACGTTCCAGAAAACGCGCGATACGTATTTCGGGATCGAGATTGCGACCTACGCGCCGGACACGCAATCGCTTGAGCGCATGATCAACCGTCAGGGCGTGAACGGATTTTATGAGTCCGTGGAAAAACGCAAGGCGTGCTGTTTCGTGCGCAAGGTCGAGCCGCTGAACCGGGCGCTGCAAGGCGTTGATCTCTGGGTGAGCGGGCTGCGCCGCGAACACTCGAACAACCGCGCCGACCTTCCTGTCGTCGAGTATGATGCGGGCCGCGATCTCATCAAGGTTTACCCGCTCGTGGATCTTTCGGAAGAGGATGTAAAGAGCTATATCCAAAATCATGCGATACCCTATAATCCGCTGCACGATAAGGGCTTCCCTTCTATCGGTTGCGCGCCCTGCACGCGCGCGGTCGCGCCGGGCGAACACCCGCGGTCCGGCCGCTGGTGGTGGGAACAAGAGAACGAGCAGGAGTGCGGCCTGCATATCAAGGACGGCAAGCTCGTCCGCATTAAACAAACGGCTGATGCTTGACCATGCTTGATTCCCAACAGCAGAAACTTCTGCAAACTCTTCTCGACGGCCTTTCCCCCGAGCAGAAAATCTGGCTTGCGGGCTATGTTCAAGGCTTGACAGGGCGCCTGCCTGAACCGGCGGGCTCGGCTGTGGCCTCGAATAAGCCGGAGGTGCATATCTTCTACGCGACCGAAACAGGAAACTCCAAGGGCCTGTCGCTTTCCTTGATGAAGGCGCTAAAGGGTGCCGGTTTCAAGGCGAAGAATAATCCGGTCAACCGCCTGAAGGCCTCGGATATTCCCAAGGACGGGTTTTCGATCTTTCTGGCCAGCACACATGGCGAGGGCGACCCGCCGGAAGGCGCTGTGAAGTTTTTTGAATCTGTGCGTGGTGCGGCGGATGGAAGTCTTTCGGGTCTGCAATTTGCAACTCTCGGTCTGGGCGATAAGAGCTACCAGATTTTCTGCGGCGCGGCGACAGAACTGGAAAAAGAGCTTATCCGTCTTGGCGGAACGGCGTTTCAGGAGATCGCGCTTTTTGATGTCGATTACGCGGCGCATACGCCGAAATGGGTTTCGCAAACCGTTGACGCGCTGAACACAATTGTCGGCGATACAGGGCCGAGTACTTCCGCTTCCACATTTGCCGATACTCCGGACGTGCGTACCGGAAAGGGTTATACGCGGCTTGAGCCTGTGTCTGGACGCATCAAGCATATCGTCAATTTGAACGATATCGATTCCAACAAGCAGACCTATCATATCGAGATCGCTTACGAAGATGCGGTTCCCTATAGCTGCGGTGATGCGGCGGGGATCATTCTGCCGCTTGATGCGGACGGCAAGGAACAAACACCCCGGCTTTATTCTATTGCATCCTCCCCGTCCCTACATGAGAACGAAGTACATCTGACCGTTGCGCTTTCGACCTATAAGAAAGAGGATGGCAGTATCGGTTACGGCGTGTGCTCAAAATATCTTGCGGACATGAAAGAGGGCGATGCGCTGCAATTCTATATCCATCAGAACCAGATGTTCCGTTTGCCGCCGGATGATACCGACATTATCATGATCGGTCCCGGCACGGGCGTTGCGCCGTTCCGCTCGTTCGTTTACGAGCGTTCGGAGCGCGGCGCTTCGGGGCGGAACTGGCTGTTCTTCGGGGATCAACACGCGCATTGCGACTTTCTCTATCAGGCGGAATGGCAGGAACATCTGGCGACCGATACGTTGCATAAAATCGATCTGGCCTTCTCACGCGATTACGACCACAAGGTCTATGTCCAGCACAAGATGAAGGAGCGCTCGAAGGACCTGATGGAGTGGATCGAAGGCGGCGCGCGGATTTATGTCTGCGGCGCGAAAGACCCGATGAGCCATGATGTCGAGAAAACCCTGATCGAGATTATCGCGGAGCAGAAATCCCTTTCCCCGGAAGCGGCAGCGGATTACCTTGCGGATATGGAAGAAGCGGAGCGCTATTTGAAGGACGTGTATTAAGATGAGTGATGACATCAATAAAGACCCGAAAAAACTCTCCGCCGTCGAAGGGATGAAAACCTCCAGCCGGGGGTTGCGGGCCGATCTCGCCGAGCAGATGGCCGACCCTATTACCGGAAACGTCACCGAGACCGGAAAGCAGCTGATCAAGTTTCACGGTTCTTACGTGCAGGATGACCGTGACCGCCGCGCCGAGCGTGAAGAAAAAAAGCTGGAATGGGCCTATTCTTTCATGATCCGTTTGCGTATTCCCGCCGGAGATATCACGGCGGACCAGTGGATCGGCTTGCAGGAATCTTGTGATAAAAACGCGAACGGCGTGATGAAAATCACGACGCGCCAGACGATTCAGTATCACGGCGTTGTGAAGGCGCGGATGAAGCCGACGATGAAGGATTTTGACGTGCTGGGGCTGGATGCCATCGCCGCGTGCGGGGATGTGAACCGCAACGTCATTTCGGGATCGAACCCGGCGATTGCGCCGTTTCATGCGGAGGTCCATAAGTACGCAACCGTGATCAGCGAAGAGCTTTTGCCGAAAACAGGCGCGTTCAAGGAAATCTGGCTGGATGGAGAAAAGCTGGCTGCCGACCAGCCGGGCGAACCTGACCCACTGTATCAGGACCGTTACCTGCCCCGCAAGTTCAAGATTGCCGTGGCGATCCCGCCGCATAACGATGTCGATGTCTATGTTCACGATATCGGGCTGATCGCGATCGGCGCGGGCGATAATTTCGAAGGCTTTAACGTGTCTATCGGCGGCGGGCTTGGTGCGACGCACGGTAATCCAAAAACCTATCCGCGTCTTGGCAATGTGATCGGTTTTGTACCGAAGGATAAAGCCGTTGAAACCTGCTGGCAGATTGCCGCGGTTCAGCGCGATTACGGCAACCGCGAAGACCGGGCGCAGGCGCGTTTGAAATATACGCTGGATCGTCTGGGTGTTGATTTCTTCAAGGGCGAGTTGGAAAAACGTCTGGGCTTTACCTTTGCCCCTGCCCGTCCTGTTTCGTTCACACACCGGGGCGATCCGTATGGCTGGTTCTCCGATCACACAGGGCAATGGTACAACACCGTTTTTGTTGATTGCGGACGCGTGAAAGATGAAGGCGGCTACAATATCAAGTCGGCCCTGATGGAGATTGCGCAAAAGCAGCTTTGCGCCTTCCGCTGCACGGCCAATCAGAACGTCATGCTGACCTATATCGAGGAAAAGAATAAAGCGGCGATTGATGAAATTCTTGCCAAGCACGGCATCACGCAAGGTCATTATACCAAGACCAAGGAAGAAGCGATTGCGTGTGTGGCTTTGCCTACCTGCCCGCTTGCCCTCGCGGAAGCGCAGCGTTATCTGCCCGCCTTTGTGGCCAAGGTCGAAGATTTACAGCGTAAGCACGGGCTGATCGAGGAAGCGATTACCACACGGATTACCGGATGCCCCAACGGATGCGGGCGGCCTTATGTCGCGGAAATCGGTCTGGTCGGCAAAGGGCCGGGCAAGTATGTCCTGCGCCTTGGCGGCGATTATCAGGGCGAGCGCCTGAACCGCGTTTATAAAGAAGAAGCGGATGAGACGGAAATTCTCAGCGCCCTTGATAAGCTGTTTGGATCGTTCGTTAAGGAGCGCACTAGCGGCGAGACGTTCGGCGATTACGCGAACCGCACTTTATTTGCTCAAGCTTCCTGAGGCTCTTCAGATAATCCTGGCTCAGTGATGTCGCGCGCCTGTTTGAGTGCGCGTTCATAATCTTCCACATATTGCACGCTTTCCCCAAAGCTTAGGCGGGAGAGAATGCCTTGCGGCTGGCGCTGAAGGCCGGAGATGATGACGGTCGTTCCCGACGATTTACAGATTTTCACTATATTCTCGATTGCCGCCACCCCAGATGTATCCAGAAACGGAACCAGCTTCATGCGGACGATCAAAACCTTGGGCATTTGTCCCATGCGTTTGAGCGTGTCGATCAGGTCGCCCGATACGCCGAAAAAGATGGGCCCGTTGATGCGGAAGACCTCCACGTCTTTGGGCAGGCTCAGGCGCTGATCCTCGTCATCCGGGCTGGCCCGGCGGGAGGCGATTTCCACGGACTTGCTCATCTGCATCATGAACATCAGGCAGGCCAGCGTTACCCCGACGCCGATGGCAACCGTCAGATCGACCAGAACCGTGAGCGCGAAGGTGAGGATCATCACCGCTCTGTCGCTGCGCGAAAGTTTAAAGATATGGATGAAATGGCGGATCTCGCTCATCCCCCACGCGACCATGAAGAGGATCGCGGCCAGCGCGGTCATGGGTACGAATTTCATGATATCGCTGGCGGCCATCATAAAAATCAGGAGAAAGAGCGCGTGCATCATGCCGGAGACCGGGCTTTTCGCGCCGGAGCGGATGTTTGTGGCGGTACGCGCAATCGCGCCGGTTGCGGGCAAGCCGCCAAAGAGCGCAGAGGCCACATTGGCTACGCCCTGCCCCACCAATTCCTGATTGGAGCGGTGTTTGAACCCCGTCATGCCGTCCGCTACAACGGCGGAGAGCAGCGCCTCGATCCCTGCCAGAAAGGCAATCGTGAAGGCGGAGGGGATAATATCCTTGAATTTCTCGAAACTGAAAGCCGGAAGTTCAGGCATCGGCAGGCCGGAGGGGATATTAGGGAAGCGCGAGCCGATGGTTTCCACCGGGATACCGAAGAGCGCCACCACGACAGAGGCGACGACGACAGCTATCAGGTAACCGGGCAGCTTTGGCGCTTTCTTTCTCAGGACAATTATAATGGCCAGCGCCATCAGCCCTACTATCAGGGTTGCCGGGTCAAGCGTGTCCAAATGCCCGAAATAGGCCATCCATTTAGGGATGAAGTCGGCGGGAACCTTGTCGATCTTGAGGCCCAGAAAGTCCTTTACCTGACTGGATGCGATAATCACAGCGATCCCGGCGGTAAAGCCCGTCACCACCGGATACGGTACGAATTTAATGACCAGCCCCAGACGCGCATAGCCCGCTATAATCAGCATGATCCCGGCCAGCAGCGTGGCGAGGATCAGGCCGTCATAACCGTGCATGGCGATCACGTTAAAGACGACCACCACGAACGCGCCGGTCGGGCCGCCGATCTGAACGCGCGAGCCGCCGAAAAAGGATATCAGGAAACCCGCAATCACAGCAGTCACCAGCCCTTTATCCGGCGAAGCGCCGCTGGCGATCGCCAGGGCCATGGCCAGCGGCAGGGCGACGATGGCCACGGTCAGGCCCGCAATCAGGTCGCTTTTAAAATCCGTGCGCGTGTAGCCGCTGCTCAGAACGGTGAAAATTTTGGGCGTGAATTGTGGAGATACTGGCCCGGCCATCTTTATTCTCACGGATTACGGGGGTTGTCCTGCACCATCCATAGACCCCGCGCGGCCCATCTTCAAGGGGGGCGATAAAAGAATTTTACGCGCGGCGTTCCGGTGTTATGCTGCGGCGGCTTACACATTCATTTCAAAGGATTGACGGATGCTCGGAATTATCGGCGGCAGCGGCCTCTATGCGCTCAAGGAACTGGAACTGGTCAAGGAACACGACATTACAACGCCCTTTGGCAAGCCCTCCGCCCCGGTTACGGAAGGCAAGGTCGGGGCGAATACCGCGTTTTTCCTGCCCAGGCACGGGCGCAACCACGAATTTCTGCCCTCGGAGGTGAATTACCGCGCGAATATCTACGCGCTCAAGAAACTCGGCGTGCGGACGATTTTGAGCGTTTCGGCGTCGGGATCGCTGCAGGAAGAAATCCCGCCGGGGGATCTTGTGCTGGTCGATCAGTATTTCGATCATACGCGTGGCAAGCGCGAGGCCAGCTTTTTCGGCAAGGGCGTGACCGCGCATATTTCAACGGCGGAGCCGGCCTGCCCCGTTCTGACGCAGGATGTTTTGAAGGCCGCCAAGGACATCGGCATCAAGCTTCATTCCGGCAAGGCGTATGCGTGCGTCGAGGGGCCGCGACTGGGCTCGAAGGTTGAAAGTCATTTCCTGCGCGGTCCGGCGGGGTGCGATGTTGTGGGCATGACCAATGTGCCCGAAGCCTTCCTCGCACGCGAAGCGCAGATGGGTTACGTCACTTTGGCGATCGCCACGGATTACGATTGCTGGCGCGAGGACCCGGACGAACATGTGAGTGTCGAGGCGGTGTTCAAGGTTTATTTCGAAAATATCGAGAAGATCAAATCGCTGGTCGTGAAGCTGTTGCAAAACGGGATCAGCGAGACGCCGGAGAAAATCCGCACGGCCCTTAAGGGCGCGGTGATGACGCCGGATGAGCGCCTGAGCGCCGAGCAGAAAGAATGGCTGGGGGTTTTAAGGGGTTAGATGCTTGGGGCTTTGAGCGCTATTTTTGGGCTTATTATAATCATAGCATTTTGCTTTACCCCTTATCTGTGCCAACTTTCTTCTGAGAAACTTATCAAAAAGTTCAGAGAAGGTGAGTTTTCGCAAAAAGAACAAGTTTTCTATGCTTCTGTTCTTGTCTCTTATGTAGTCTTTATTTCTTCGACTTCTCTTTATGCCCTTCGCGCCCGTGTGTATTCTGAAGGTCTGCAAGCGAAGTATTTTTTTGGCGATTTTCTAAGCCTTATTTTTATAATCGCAATTATTATTCGTTGTTATTTAATAAACAAAGCTGGTGACGATAAAGATTTGCTTCTTCGTTTTATGGCTTTTACTGTGCCAATTGTCCCTCATTATTTTTTTATTAATACTGGATTGAGATACCTTCCGGGTCTTTTGCCTCAATATCTGAATAACGACCTGTATTACTTTTTCTCATATGGTTTGCTGTATTATTGTGTCTACATACTTTATTCAGATGCATTTCGAGCAATACATAAAGATAAACTGGGCAACTAAGCTGCTTTTTCCAGCGGCTGAGCGCCGAGCAGAAAGAATGGCTGGGAGTTTTGCGAGGGTAATTCAATCCGAAGGTAGTGCATGGGAACAAAAAAAACGCTTTAATACAATCTTGCTTTTACAGCCTTCATTATGGCTTGCTTTGGTATTTGTTCTTACACTTACAGCTTGCTCCCTAACGCACAGAGTATTGGAATTTAAAGATACAGGTTCCTTCGCCGTTCAACAAACGAGCGTAGTACCCGTTACCCTCAAGTTATCAGGCTTGGCCTTACATAGTGCACTCGGTGTGCAGTCTGTCACCCCGGTGCAAAAGGGAGATACGACGCAAATACTTGTAAACTTAGTGCTTGTATCCAAAGGCTTGTCCGGCGGGTTTGAATACGAATATGTTGTTCCGCCCGAGATCGATCGCGTAACATTTGGCAAGGAAAATACTCTTATCTGGAGTCGTGACGGTTTAGCCGAATGAGCCAGAACAGAGAGAGTGGCTTAGAGTTTTGTGGGGTTAGATGACCTTTGATATTGAGCAGCAACTTCGAAACGACCTTCAAAAACTCTCTGGCTTATGTTGCTGGGATTTGCAAAACCTTGAGCATTCATGGATTAGTTTTAATTTTGGCGCGCCGCGGCTGGAAATTCGTGAACCAAAAGATGCAGAGTTTCTTGCCAACGTAAAATCCGAGCGATCGAAACAAAGATTTTCATTGCGTCAAGTTAGGGTCAGAGGCGACTTCTGGATTTGGATAGATTGCTGTTACTGGGAAATTTTGTTTCGTGGAGAAAATATTGCTAACAGCCGTTCAGATAGGCCTGTTATCCGAAAAGCTTTAAATGTAGTTGATGGTCAAATTATTAAGAGAATTGAAATTTTTCCCGATCTAGTTCAGACGAAGATGTTTTTTGATCTAGGAGGAGAAATACATATGAGGAATGAGGGTGAAAGCGATGACCAACCTCTTTGGCATATTTTTAATGATACAGAAGGTTTTATCTACTCGCTTCGAGATAATGGAAGCCTAGAGTATGGCGACTCAACGTATGAAATAGAGAATATTGTTATTGACTTGTAAAATAATTCGCCCGTGTCGTGGTGTTTTATACTAAGCCGCTTTCGCCAGCAGGCCGTTATTCATCCATTTGCCGAACCAGCCTTGCACGCTTGCCATCAAGTCCTCGCCGTCTTCGTCTTCGGGGATGGCGGCGCTGAGTGCTTCGCCGACGGGCACGCCTGCGAACAAACTGCTGAGCACGATGTATTCGCGTTCTTCCAGATCGAGGCGCCAGAGCGAATCCTCATGGCGGAATATGGCCAGGAAGCTGGCGCGTTTTTCGGGAATTTTCGGCTCCTGCCCGCCTAGGAACGCATCATAAAATTCATTCACCGGATAGGAAAACGCAAACAGCTTGAGCGCCTTGCGCGGGCTTAATTTGAACTCCATAAATTTATCGGGGTCGAGCGCGGCGAGGTCTTCGGGACGCAGCACGGTTGTTTCCGGCGCGTCGGCGATCTGCACCAGTTCTGTTTCAAGGATGGAGAGTTCATGCGCGAAGGGCGATGCGTGCTCCTTCACGAAATCAGGGAAGCGCACCGTGTACCGGGCGACGTTGAAATTCGTCGAGGGCACGGTTTCAATATAATCGTCGATGAGCTTATTAAAATCCTTGCGCCCCAGCGCGAATTTGAGCGCGTCGTAATCCATCGCCACGATATCAAACAGGCGGTAGCGGTAGCCGTTGATGTAGCTCCGGATTTGTTCGTCGGGTGAGAAATCCGGTTTCGGCACGATGGTTTCATCCGGGTTCATGATTGTGCCATCGCCTTCGAGAATCGCATTCTGCATTTCGTCCATTTGTTCCGATAAGGGCGTCAGCCGCTCGGAGGGGCGGATATTATGACGGAAGGACTGGAAGGTCGGGATGGGCACCGGACCTTCGGAGGAAGCGGCCCAGAGGCGCGCCTTTTCGACCTCGGCCAGAACGACCGGGAATTCGGGAATTTTGTCATCCCATTCGACCATGGTGCTGACCGGGCCGGCCTTGGAAATGGCATAACGGTAAAGCGCCCAGACCTCGTCAATGACATGGTCGTCGTGCGTGTCGATGATGTGCGTTCCCTTGTTGGTGTGGCCCGCGAGGTGGATTTGCGCGACGCGGTCCAGCGGCAGCGCGTCGATATAGGTTTTCGGGTCCCAGCGGTGGTTATAGCAGGAGACATAGACATTATTCACATCCAGCAAAAGGCCGCAGCCGGACTCCTGCGCCATGCGTGCGATGAATTCCCACTCGGTCATGGTTGAGCTTGTAAATTCAAGATAGGTCGAAGGGTTTTCGAGCACGATGGGGCGCTCCAGAAAATCCTGCACCTGCCGGATGCGGGTGACGATATTTTTCAGCGCCTCTTCCGTGTAGGGCACAGGCAGAAGATCGTGCGTGTTTTTATGAGCGATTCCGGTCCAGCAGAGATGATCGGAAATCCAAGGCGGGTTCACCCATGAAGCCAGCGTTTTGAGTTTTTGAAGATAGTCGGAATTCAGCGGATCGACCGTGCCGATCGAGAGAGAGACGCCGTGCATCACAACCGGATAGTCTTCGAGGATCTGTTCCAGCTTGCGCACAGGGCGGCCGCCGGTATCCATGAAATTTTCGCTGATAATCTCGAACCAGTCGAGGGGCGGCTTATTCTCGAAGATAAAAGGGTAATGGGACGGGCGCAGGCCCATCCCAAAACCGATTCTCTCAAATTTAGGAGAGTTAACCGACATCTGACCGATTAGTCGTTGTAACGGCTGTTGTCGTTATGGCCGCTGCACTTCGCCTTGTTTTCACAAGAGGCTTTTGCCTGGCAAGAGGACGCGCCCTTGCAGGACGATTTGGCCTCACAAGAGGATTTTGCCTGACAGGTCGACTTGCTCGGGCATGCGGACTTGCTTGAGCATGCGTTGCCACCCGTGGGCTTGTCGGCGTTTTTGCAGCCGGATTTACAGCCGGACTTGCAGGAGTTGCCGCTTGCTTTCGCGCCGCAGCCGCTTGCGCTGCAGCCGTTGCTGTGCGAGCCCGCAAAGGCCGGAGAAGCGGAGAACATACCGGCCGCCATAATACCGGCCAGCGCTACGGTCGCGAGCTTCTTGTTTACTTTTGATTTTTTAGAAGAGTCAGTCATCAGTCAGTTCCTTTTAAAATAAAGACAGTTAAAAATTGAACGGTCAATTTTCGAGTTATTCGATCTTAAGGGGATTCCCGTTACAAGCAAAGCGGTCAAAAAAAGCCGGCCGGTATAATTTTACCGCGCCGGCTCTATTCGAATTTCCTAAAGTAAGATTACTCGTTACCGTCGGCGTCTTCGTGTTCGCCTTCTTCTTCGGTCATTTCGTCATCGGACGATTCCCCGTCCGTTTCGCCTGCGCTCTCCTCATCGCCGGTTTCTTGCCCTTCTTCGATTGTCACTTCGTCAGAGCTTTCGACCGAAGCGTCTTCCGCGGTCGCTCCGCATTCTGCTTTGCCCTGGCAGCTATTGGCGGCTTCGGTCTTCGAGTTACAGCCGCTTGCGCTGCACCCGTTCGATGCACCGTCTTCGGCGGCAAACGCCTTGGTCGCTGTAAACGCTCCGGTGGCCATAAGCCCGGCAAGAGCCAAGGAAGCCAGAGTTTTGGTCGCTTTATATTTTTTAGCAGTGTCAGTCATATGCGTTTTCCTGTTTTCATAGTGCGAATCGTGTAATTTCACGAGCAATTTTCGGGCCTTTCGCATCAATCTGCAAGTGCGTTACGCAGTTCATGTAAAAAATTTCCGGCCCTGCTAAAATAAGGCGGGGCCGGATTCAATATTTTCATTATTTTTCTGTGATTTAGCGGTTTTCAAAGGCCTTGGCGAGGCGGACCAGATTGATGAATTCCGCGCGGTATCCGAATTCGTCCGCCCCTTTTCCGTCCTGCGCGAGGGCGATGACATCGTCGAGCTTGTAATCCACTATGTTCACCTCTCCGCGGAGAATCTGGCCGAAAGCGGCCACGGCAGTGGCAAAACGCGTATCATCACTGGCCGACGCCGGGCAGGAGTCTGCGGGACCGCATTCGATCTTTTGCAGGGCGACCTGATCCTGCATTGTTACAGGTCGGGTGATCAGGTGGCTCGTGCTTTCGTTCGGCAGCTTATAGCGGATCTTCAGGAACGCATATTCGTTGGCGAAAGGCGAGTCGGACGCGCTTTCCTCAATGGCCGGTTTTTCCTCTAGTTTTTGCGCGTAGCGGAGGTCATCCACGGTGCGGGCCGAAGCGCTGCCGACGGGTACGAATTCATAGATCGCGGTGACGGTGTGGCCTGCGCCCATATCGCCCGCATCGACCTTATCGTTATTAAAGTCTTCACGGTTGAGGTGGCGGGTTTCGTACCCGATCAAGCGGTATTCGGCGATCTGGGCCGTGTTGAACTCGATCTGGAACTTCACGTCCTTGGCGATGGGGAACAGAGTCGAGCTGGCCTCGTCGAGCAGGACTTTGCGCGCCTCGCTCAGGCTGTCGATATAGGCGGCGACGCCGTTACCGTTCTGGGCCAGAGCCTGCATCAGGTCATCGTTATAGTTGCCCTGCCCAAAGCCGAGGACGGAAAGGAATATCCCCGTCTCGCGCTTTTTGGCGACGTAATTCTTGAGCTGGTCGCGGTCGGTGATGCCGACGTTGAAATCTCCGTCCGTTGCGAGGATCACGCGGTTGACGGCTTCCTTGTTGAAGTTCTGCTGGGCCAGATTATAGGCCAGTTCGATCCCGGCGCCGCCCGCGGTGGAGCCACCCGCCTGCAAATTATCCAGCGCGTTGTAGATCGTCGAACGCTCGGAGACTTTTGTCGGCGGCAGAACCGTTCCGGCTGCGCCTGAGTATACGACGATCGAAACAGTGTCGTCGGATTGCAGGCTGTCGAGCAGCAGTTTCATGGAGTTTTTCAGCAAGGGCAGTTTGTCGGGCGAGTCCATGGAGCCGGACACGTCGAGCAGGAACACAAGGTTGCTGTGCGGCTTTTCGCCCGTGATCTCGTAGCCCTTGATGCCGATATGCATCAGTTTACGGCCCGCAGTCCACGGCGAGTCGACGATCGTGACCGTCGGCTGGAAGGGTTCTTCCTTCGATTCGGGAACCGGATAGTTATAATGGAAATAGTTCACCATTTCCTCGACCCTGACAGATTGCGCGGGCGGGAGACGGCCTGCATTCAGTTCGCGGCGAACGAAACTGTAGCTGGCCGTGTCCACATCCGAGGAGAAGGTGGAGACAGGTTCCTCCTGCGCGACTTTAAAACTGTTTGGCGTGTATTGCGGGAAACGGTCACGGCCCTGCTCCTGATAATAGGGGCGTGCGTAATAATCGGGCGGCGAGACCGGAACGGGCTGCGGGTACGGATAGGGTTCGGGGTAGATCACCGACGTTTCTGAGGACGAGACCATGCCCTTACCTGCCTCTCCGGGCGAGGAGGCGGCGGGGGCTTCGGGTGCGTTCATCATAGCTTTCCTTGCCAGGCTTTCCTTCGCTTTTTCCGCTTCCACGCGGCCCAAAACGGACTGATCCTTTTTCAACTGCGCTACGGCCATACCGTCATCCGCCTCGGATTCCTGCGCATCCACATCTCCCCTGCCGCCGAACATGTCCATCAATCCCGATATACTTGAGCGGGATTCCGTAACATTCTGCGCAATATCGCTGAAATTATTTTTGCCGCCTGATCCGGAGGGTTGCTCCGCGCCGGCGATCTGCTGCTCGGGCAGCTGAAGCCGGTCGGTCGGAGCTTCGATTGGAACAGGTATCGCGCTGTCACCGGTCCGCAGGGCTTTATCGAGAGCTTCTTCATTCTTTTCTTCCACGGCGGCGACGTAGGCCGGGGACGCTTCCGCCGTTCCGGGCGGGGCGCTGACTTCAGAGGCCAGCGGCATCATAGATTGTTGTATGGTCTGTTCGCTGTTCATGTTTAGCGATGCGACCAGAATAACCGCAAGCGCCGTGCCCATTCCTCCAAAAACAAATCCTTTTGACATCTTCATCTCGTTTCTCCCTCTTTCAGGCGTTGATCTGCCGATAAGACGGGACAGGAACGAGGTTCCTTGGGCGGATTTTTGAGATTTTTCGTTTTGACGGGCTTTAAATTCAGCCACAGCGAGGTTAACCGCCCGTTTTTGCGCGTTTTCGTCGACGGGAGGGACCTCAATATCATCCAATATTTTCTTCAGCGCGGACTCATCCATACTTCTTCTCCTTGCCGAAGAGGCTTTCCAGCTTCTTACGGGCCTCATGGATTCGCCATGAGACGGTGCTTTCCTTAACCTCCAAAATCTGCGCGGCTTCCTTGTGCGATAATCCCTCGCCTACGACCAGAAGCAGCGCCTCCTTTTCCCCGTCGGGGAGAATCTGTATCTGCGCCCAGACCTGTTGCATCAGGATTTTGTCATCGGGCGCGCTTTCCTCGGCCTTTATATTCGCGGCCTGATCCATATCGGATGCGGGGTGGCGATTCTGAGATTTAAACCAATCCTTGGCGGTGTTGATGACCAAGCGGTAGAGCCATGAGGTGAAGGCGGAGTCGTGGCGGAAGGAACCGATCCCGCGGGCAAGCTTTATGCAGGCTTCCTGCGTGATGTCTTCGGCCGCCGTTCTGTCCCCGCACCATTTAAAGGCCATCTTGAACATGATCCCGTAACTGTCATTAACCAATGCCTCGAACGCCGCCGGGTCACCGGCCTGCGCCCGTTTGATCAGCTCTGTATCCTGCGCATCCGGCATTCGATACTTTTATCCGTAACAGGGAACGACTTCCCTATCCTATAACAATGGGACGATGCGTAAAGGCGAAAACTTGGAAAAAATTTATCGTCCTCGCGGGGTTGTGTTTTTGAGCGCCTGTGGCGAAAATGCCGTTCTTCGAACGTTGAGGGATGCCCCCGTTTTATGACCGTCCGCAGGAGTTTCACTTTTTATTATGTTCTGGCGTTCGCCAGTCTGCCCCTGCTTTCGGTGCTGGTACCGAAGGTCATGTCGTTCGCTCCTGTCCTGCTGGGCCTGATCGGAACGGCGTATCTGCTGCGGGCCGGTGCGGACAAGGCGCGTTTTAGCAAAAGTTACCTTGTAATCGCCTGCGGAATAGGCGCCTTAGCCTGTCTGAGCGCTCTTTGGGCTGATTCGCCGGGGGACACGCTGGAGAAAGGCGCGATAACCGCCCTGCTTGTTCTTAGCGGCGCGTTTCCGTTGTTCGTAGCCGCTTCCCTTGACACACGGGAACTTAAAGAAAGCGCATGGCTTATTCCTGCGTTGCTTTTTGCGGCGGCCGGGCTTGCAGCCCTGGAACTGGCGCTGGATCTTCCATTCTACAGGCTGATCCGAGGCATCGAAGAAGGCGAGCGGATCAAAACCGCCGTGATCAACCGCGGGGCGGTCAATATCGTTCTCAGTCTGTTTTGCTCTCTAGCCGTGTTGCATTCCTTACATCGGAGTGGCCTTCAAACATCTGGATTTCGCCTGCTTTCGGCCATTCTGATCCTTTGTGTGGCCACCATGCTCTTACTCTCGCAGGCGCAGACCGCGCAACTCATTTTTGTTCTCGGCCTTCTGGTTTACGCGTTTTATCCGGCGGGGCGGTTGCCGAAAGCCATCCCCCTTGTTTTCGGAGGCGCTGCGTGCGTCCTGATCCTGTCGGCCCCGTGGCTGGCACTCTGGATGTACGCGCATCTGGCGGAGGGTGCACAAGGTTTTTTTTGGCTTAAGGACGGATACGCGGCCAGCCGGATGGAAATCTGGGACTTTACCTCCCGTTATGCGCTTGAGAAGCCCCTGACCGGGCACGGGCTGGACGCGACGCGCCATGTCGAATCGTTCGAACATGCACACCGTTTTCACCGCGAGGACGGGGTCCTACACCCTCATAACTTTGCCATTCAGCTCTGGGTAGATTTCGGGCTGATGGGGGTTTTGCCGGCCTGCGCCGCCCTGTACGCTCTTTTTTCCAAGGCTGGCGCCCTATTGGGAGCGGGCGGACGGGCGGCCATGGCCACGCTGATTACCACGCTGGCCGTTGCTGCGATTTCATACGGTCTGTGGCAGGGGCACTGGATCGGCGTGATGATCTATCTTCTGTCTTTATGCGTCCTTGCGTCCCGTATGGCAGATCTCTTACATTCAGACGGGCAGAAGTAAGAGGGCCCCATATTAGTCAAACTTAATATACGATTATATTCTGTATAATTTGCTCTATTTTATTCATTACGGAAAATGTTTTCCGATTTTCAGCCACTTAACTGGCTCAAAAAACCCCTCCGAAACCCCTGTATATTCGCAGTTTTTGATATACGATACGGACTCGTAAAAAAAATTTAAAAAAGTTTGCAAATCACATAAAAAGGGCGTACTTTTTTAGACGTTCCGAAGAGAAGAGTTTAGAAAAACCTGTCGGAACAGTTGTTTAAAGGGGGGAAACAATGGGCCTATCGTCTGCGTTATTGACGCTTTCAGGCATAAGCACTTGATTTCCATGAAAAGTTTATAGAGTAGCAACGCTATTTTATTTACATAATATTAACATTTAGGGGATACCCTCACCGTAAGTATAGTTATTCTCTTGCGTGTGTGGGTAATAAAGTGACAGAAGTGAGTGCCGGTGTAGCCGCAAATCTCGTTGATTTCGAAGACGAGAACTTAGAAGAAACAGCAGCAGAACATGACGGGGACAGCGTCCTGCCCGGGTTGGGCATGGGCGGCGCCTCGGACGAGCCCGAAGAAGGCGGCAGCACGCGCCGTCATGATAACGCGGCGATCCTGTCAGACACCGGGATGACCGTTTTCAATTACAGCGAGCGCGACCGTATGAGCGGCGACGGCGGTGAGAGCAACAGCATCGGCTTCCGCAATTTCGCGCCTGTAGCCACGGAAGATCTGGACAGCGCCGAACAGCGCAGAAAAGAGGCAGACGAGCAGCTGATGCTCGTCCTTGAGCAATATGAGGCCGCGCAGAGGCTGGCCGATCTTGAAGCACGCATTGCCGCCCTTGAAAAAGAAATCAAGGACCTCACAACCAAAATCGAGGCTTTTGACCAAGCTTTCGAGTTGGGTAATGATACCGATATCAACGACGATACGCTTAACGGGCTGGCCAAGCGCAACCGTATGCGTAGCGCTCTTCTTCGGGCCGGGCTTGATCCTGACGAGTATTTTAAGGCAGACGGTTCTTTCGATCAGGAAAAGTGGCAACGCGACCTTGAGAGAAACCGTGAGATTCAGCAATCCTACGAGGACCGCCGAAGAGCCGCTGCCGACGAGGCTGTGCGTCTTGGGCGTGAGCACGAGCAATTGCTGCGGAATAATCCCGGTCTGAATGATCTTGTCGAGCGCCGCGATGCCGGAGACCCGGAAGCCAAGGCCGAGCTTGACCGAATGGGTGCCACACGTGCAGGCCTCGTAGACGTATCATACACCGTATTGAACAGCACTGCCGGTCTGGACACCGAAGCCAAAGCCAAGGCTCTTGAGGGTTCCGGACCTGAGGGTCAAAAAATTGAGAGTGACGGGGCCCTTGTTATTGCTCAGCTCATGGATGCCGATACCGGTACGGCGGAAACCCGGCTTGCCAGCGATGCTGATCTCTGGGGTGATTTATCCACGCTGGACGGCGTCGGATCAGCCCTACCGCCTCCTGCGCCTGTTCAAACGGCATCGACACTTCCCGAAACAGTTAAAGAGCTTCTTTCGCCCTTAGATGCTGTTTTACCTGCTGGGACCGATCTTCCAGTACCGGATATCAAACTTATTGATACGATTCCGACCGGCCTTTCGGCATCCGCGCAAGACTTTAGCGGCGAGCGGAGCGTTCGAAGCGTTGCCGCCGAGTTGGGCGTTGAAAGCGTTGCCGGCGATATCAAGCCGATCAGCGGGATGTTCGCTCAGGCTGTGAACGGGGAACTTGCCGCGACCCAGGTTGCAGCGCTTGAAGCCGAAAGCGGGCTAACCGCCGAGGACCGGCGCACTCCCGCGGTGAGCACTGTCGGCGCACCCGGTGGCGGTGGAGCGTTTGCCTGACCCGTTATTACGTCTTTTACGGCAGGTCTGTGCGTTCTTGTGTTATGTTCAGATTAAAGAAGAAGAAGAAAAAGGCCGTCTACACGGCCTTTATTCGTTTTTTCTTTTACAACTGACTTGCTAAAAATCGGGGTTGAAGGCGACAGCGGCGATTTCCGTGCTGTCCGCTCCTCCTCCTCCGCCGCCTCTTCCTGACGAATCGTCGCCTCCTCTGCCGCCGGATTCACCCGTCTTGCCCGTGGTGTTTCTAGCCAGCTGTATGGGGCTTGCCTCCCCCTGCTTTACACCAGCCGTTACATTTGAGGCGAAATAATGCTCCCTGATACTGTCGAACAAGCCGCGCATCAGATCAGTTCGCGCAAAAGCGTTGTCCGGGTTCTCCATTTCCCCGAGCGGAACGCCGTTAAAAAAAACATCAAATCCGTTCCGGCTTTTTTCCGTTGGGTGGTCCTGCGCTCGGACAACACCGAAAATAGGCAAGTTGTGCGGCGCACGCGCATAGGATGTGGCCAGATCATAAAAAGCCCGGGTTGTTTGAGGGTCGGAGTAGGATACGATTACAATCCTGTTGTCTCGCGATCCAACAATCGCCGCATTCTGGGATAAAGCCCATCCATCATTTCTCTGCGTAAAATCCAGATAGCGGATGGTACGCTGTTGCTGCTGTTCGGTGACGGTCGTGTTCGCCCCCGGTGTGGTTACATTTTCCTGCGAAGTGGCCGCGCCCGGATGAAGCGCGACGATGCCCGCCAAGGCCAAGGCCGCCAGTGTACTCCCCTTATGTGATTTATCGGACATTTTCTGTTCCTTTATCTTGTTGTCCCTGCTTAAAAAAATCTAAAAAATACAGATTTTTTTTGTAGTTATTTTATATCGGATCGAATCCAATAATGCAAATAATTGTACGTTACCGGCTGGAGACACAGAGCCAGACTATTTTATCAAAAAAAACGAATATGGCACGTAAAACACATAAAAATACGTGTTTGCGGCGTACGCTGATTCCGGCGCGGGTCAGCCGTCCTTGCCGTAAAGACAGTTCGTGCTCATTTGCGCTACGAACTCCACGGCATCATCGTAGGATTGCTCGTGCTTTACAAAAACCTGCTCGGCAAGATAGAGCGCAGGGTCCTTCATCTTTTCAAGGAACGTCCCAGCGAGATCCAGCTTCCTTTTTTCCAGGCTTTTTACGGTCGCGTCACGTGATCTTTTCTTTACTGCCGCGTCCAGCGCCGTAAGCGTCAGGTCGTTGACCGCACTGCAGGCCTTGTAGATCGCCGTATATTTCTCCTCTTTCCTGACGCTGGAATCGGCCTTGGCCTGCTGGCCGCAGTTCTGGTAATCCTTCACCGTTTTCAAGTTATAGTCGGTCAGTCCCGATCTGCCGATTTCCTCGTAGGCATTCTGAACCAAAGGCTTCATGATCTGCATGTTTGCCAGTTCGTCGGGGTCCTTTCCTTTTTTATACATGTTGGCGATGGCAACCCGGAACAGGGCCTTTTTCGTGCATCCCTGTTTTGTCTCGGGGAAGACGGATTTTTCTATATCAATTGGCTCAAGCCCCTCCACGCCCTGCGCGTGTGACGGGGGAGCAACCATTAAAGCCAGTGCCAGAACAGTTGTCAGGAAAGTCAGTGCAATCAAAATCCGCATGGCGATCACTTATCCTCGTAAACTTGCGCGGCCAAGCGCACATATAGTCCAAAGTCTCCGCGCTCTGGACATCTACAGAGATACGGCGGAGAACCATTCATAACTATAGCAGGGGAAAAGGGGGGGAAACAAAAAAAATATGGCCCTGCCCTTTTTAAGCCCGATTTCCGGCTTTCTTACTCAAAAAAAGAGCGCGGAGCGGCCACAAATTCAGGATTGAGAAATTTCGGGTCTCGACCGCCGTATGTGAGGGGGTTGCCCTCCAGATCCTTAATGATTCCTCCCGCCGAGCGCAGAATCGCATCGCCAGCGGCAGTATCCCATTCGCAGGTTGGTCCAAAACGCGGGTATAAATCGGCCTTTCCGGAGGCGATTATGCAGATTTTCAGAGAACTGCCGCGTTTGACCAGTTTTTCTATCTTGTATTCGCCCAGATACCGATCCAGACGCTGCGCACTGCCGTGGCTCCTGCTGGAGACTACAGTCAGGCCCTCCTTTGGCGGCCGGCGGACACGAATGTCCTTTTCGTTTCCTGTTTCCTCCAGCCAACGTACGGCTCTGGATTCTCCGTTCTCTTCCGTGAAGCCGGCGTAAAGTTCGCCAACAGCCGGGCCGTACACAACGCCCAGAACAGGATTGCCTTTGTATATCAGGGCAATGTTAACCGTGTAATCGCCGCGCCCGGAGATAAATTCCTTCGTGCCGTCCAGCGGATCGACCAGCCAGAAATAATCCTGGTCCGTCAGATCAGGCCTATGGCCAGCGGCGTTTGATTCCTCACCGACCATCGGGATACCGGGCAGTATTTCTTCAAGTTTCTGCTGGATCAGCTTTTCGGCTTCCTGATCGGCGAGCGTGACGGGCGAACCGTCCGCCTTGGCATCGGCGCCTTCAAAGCCGGTTTCATCGAAATATTCGAGGGTGAGTTCCCCCGCTTCGAGCGCTATACGGCGTACCGTGTTGCAGAGCGCCGCGCGATGGAGCAGAAGCTTAGACGACATAGTCGAGAACCTGATCCTTGTCCTGTTCCTCATCGGCCAAATCACCCAAGGCGATCTGTCGTTCGATATAGGCGACGATCTGCTCGACGCAGGTTTCAACGTCCTGATGGGCGGTGTCGACAATCATTTCCGGATTCTCCGGTTTTTCATAGGGCGAATCGATCCCCGTGAAATCCTTGATCTCCCCTGCCCGCGCCTTTTTATAAAGACCTTTCGGGTCTCGCTTTTCGCAGATTTCCAGTTCAGCCGCCAGATAAAGCTCGTTGTACTTTTCGCCGGCCGCCCGGCGCGCGCGTCTGCGGTCGGCCCGGTAAGGCGAAATAAAGGCAGAGAGGACTATAAGCCCCGCATCAGCCATCAGCGCCGCGACGTGACCGATCCTGCGGATATTCTCCGAGCGGTCCTTCGGCGAGAAGCCGAGATCGCGGTTCAGACCGTGGCGGATGTTGTCGCCGTCCAGAACATAAGTGGCGTACCCTTTTTCGAACAGCGCTTTTTCCACGGCCATGGCGAGGGTCGATTTTCCGGAACCCGAGAGCCCGGTAAACCAGAAGACGCCTCCACGATGGCCCGCGCGTCTTGCGCGTACATCATGGTTCAGGAGATGTTCAACCTTATAAATGTTTTCCGACTTGGGCTGCTTCCGGCGTCGCTGATCGGCGTAGCCTTCCATGCTGATAACGCCGCCACCGGAGATATCGTAACCGTCATACATGACGATCCGGCCCAGACGCTCATTATCCGTATAGGGGTCGATGGGCAGAAGATCCCGCGCGCGCAGGGTTATTTCAGCCACGGTGTTGCGCTTGACCTCCTTCCTGTCGGGCTTGTCGGCGAGGTCCTGCGTGTCGATGACCTTGTCAATGGACTGGACGGTGACCATCGCTTCGTGCGAGCCGTAGCGGATCTTGTAGGAGTTTCCGACTTTCAAAGGCTTTTGCGAAAGCCAGAATATGCTCGCGCGGAAAACGTTGGAGAGCATCGGGGGATTCTTGGTGTGAGAACCGATATGGCCGCGTTCGACGAACAGGCGCTGGTCGAGCGTGATGCCGATGGCTTCGCCGGGGCGGGCTTCAACCTTGTCCTCGTCTTCGGGCCAGACCTCTATTGAGGTGACTGTCGCCTCCTCGTTGCCGGGGGAGAACATCAGGCGGTCGCCCTTTCTCAGGATACCGCTTTCGATCCGGCCGACGATAATGCGCTTTCCCTGAAAGCGGTAGACGTCCTGAACCGGGAAACGGAGCGGGCGGGAGACGGGCAACGCCGCGTTTTCAAAACTGTCAAGAACCTCAATCAGGGTCTTGCCATTGTACCACCCCATATTCTTGCCGCGGGCGGAAATCATATCGCCGTTACGGGCGGAAATCGGTATGATGAAGCGCGGGCTGATCCCTATCGTCGCGAGGTAGTCTTTTACGTCCCTGGCAACCTTGTCGTAGGCTTCGGGGTCGTTCTTCACCAAATCCATCTTGTTGATTACGACGGCGATCTGCTGCAACCCCAGAAGATGCAGGAGGTACGCATGGCGGCGGGTCTGCTCCTGCACGCCCTCCTCTCCGTCCACGACGAGGATCGCGGCATCGGCGGCAGCGGCGCCGGAGATCATGTTCTTGAGGAACTCGCGGTGGCCGGGCGCGTCGATAATGACGTAATCGCGGTTGTCGGTGGAGAACCAGATCTGTGTGGAATCAATGGTTACGGCCTGATCGCGCTCGGCCTGAAACGCGTCGAGGACGAAGGACCATTCCACAACGTCGGTGCCGCGGCGTTTGCATATCGCCTGAATTTCCTCGACCTTGCCTTCGGGCAGGGAGTCGGTGTCGTAGAGCAGCCGCCCGATCAGGGTCGATTTGCCGTGATCGACGTGGCCGACGATGACGACACGGAGCTGCTGCTTGCCCGTGCTCTGTTTGCGTTTTGCTTTTTCCTGTTTCACAATCTTGATTGCCGGTTCCGCACTCATCATTTTAGTTTCCGTTTTAAGCTCTTTTTAACAAGGTTGAAGCGGCACCGTATACTGTCATCGTCATTTTACAATCTTCTAGAGCGCGGTGCGCGCCGGATGTATCAAGGTTACCCATCTTTGCTAAATCTGTTAGTTTATAGCTTGGTAAATTTGGCCAAGCCTGCCTAGACATTGTTAAAGCATCAGAAATTGGATTTTTTATTTTTATACCTAAATCACTTGCTGCTTTATTTAGGAAGCTCATATCAAAAGGTGCATTGTAAAAAACCAGTCGAAGCTCTTCTATAAAATTTAAAAACTGTGGAATTATACTTTCTATAGCCTCGCCATCAGTTTCTACCATTTCATTTGTAATGCCCGTAATGGAGGTAATTTTGGCAGGAATCTTTTTCTTTGGTTTTACCAAACCTGTAAAAAAAACATGATTGTTAGAGTCTCTGTTAACTTTTATGGCAGCTATTTCAATGATTTCGTGTTTATTACTATCAAGCCCTGTAGTTTCAAGGTCAGCTACAATAAACTGCTCCGGCAAATGCTGTATATTTGGCCTTTTATAAAAAAACGATTTTAAGAAGGTGAACATGGCTTACATATACCCCGCAGCCCTGAGTCTCTCAAAGCTGTCTTCGGTTTCCTTGTCCATCGAGCGGCCCGCGCGTTCGGAGGTGTTGGTCGTTTCCAGTTCGTGGATGATTTCCTCGATATTCGATGCCGGGCTTTCAACGGGGAAGGTGATGTTTTTCTCGCCGAGCGAGCGGTAACGCATCATCTTGCCGGACTTTTTGTCCTCACGTGCGAAATAGAGGTCGCAGCAGGGAATATTCTCGCGCTTCGTATAGCGCCATATATCCAGCTCGGTCCAGTGCAGGATCGGGTGAATCCGCAGGTGCGCCCCTTCGGGGAATTCGGTTTTATACTGGTCCCAGAATTCGGGCGGCTGGTCCTTGAAGTCCCAGGCGCCGTCGATGGTGCGCGGGGAGAATACGCGTTCCTTTGCCCGAAGCCCCTGCTCGTCCCTTCTTATCCCCGCGATGACGCCCTTGAAATTGTGTTCGCTCAGGAGGGACTTCAAACCCTCCGTTTTGCGCATGGCCGAGCGGGTTGCGGGGGGAAGGGTCTGGTCCATTTCCTCTTCGGGAGGGCACATATGATTGATGCAGTTCAGGTCCCACTCCTTAATCAGGTTGTCGCGGAAGTCGTACACTTCCTGCATTTCCATGCCCGTATCCAGCAGGACCAGCGGGAACGGCACGCGGCCCAGAAACGCCTTGCGCACCAGCCAGAGCAGCGCGGTGGAATCCTTGCCGATCGACCAGAGCATGCACATCGGATCGACGCGGTTATAGGCTTCGCGGATGATATAAACGCTCTTGGCTTCGAGTTCGTCGAGATATTTGTACAATTCAATATTCCTTAAAAATCTTTTGCTTTATAGCCGGGAAAAATTCTTCCGGCCTTCAAGCTCCAGATGCCTTTTTCAGGGCTGGCCGGGCGTCCCGGGGTACTTCTTTACGCCCAATCGAGACATAATGGAAGTTTTTTTCGGCCATTTCCGGAATTTTATATATGTTGCGCAGGTCGATGATACAGCGCGTTTTCATGGTTTGGGCCAACCTGTTCAGGTCGAGGGCGCGAAACTCGTTCCATTCGGTGACAATCACCAGAGCGTCCGCGTCTTTCGCCACTTCATAGGGGTTATTACCCCATTCCACATCTTCGATCATGGTTTTCGCGTGGCCCATCGCTTCGGGGTCATAGGCGGCGATTCCGGCCCCGGCCTGCTGAAGGATCGGGATAATGGTCAGGGAGGGCGCATCGCGCATATCATCGGTATTGGGCTTGAACGCCACGCCCAGAATACCGATTTTCTTGCCGCGAACATTTCCATCCAGCGCGTCGATGACCTTATCCGCCATACGCGCCTTGCGGTCTTCATTGACGGCGACCACCGTTTCGACAATGCGCTGCGGGGCGCTGAATTTCTGTCCCGCTCTCGCGAGTGCCAGAGTATCCTTCGGGAAGCACGATCCGCCATATCCGGGACCGGCGTGCAGGAACTTGCCGCCGATCCGCCCGTCAAGCCCGATACCCTTGGCGACCTGCTGGACGTCCGCGCCGACCTTTTCGCACAGATCAGCGACTTCATTGATAAAGGTGATCTTGGTCGCCAAGAATGCGTTCGCGGCATACTTAATCACTTCGGCTGTTTCGCGGCTGGTGAAGAGAATGGGCGTTTCGTTCAGGTTCAGGGGACGGTAAATCTCGCGCATCACATCCTGCGCTTTCTGGGACGTCACACCGACAACCACGCGGTCAGGGCGCATGAAATCCTCGATCGCCGCACCTTCTCGCAGGAATTCAGGGTTGGAGGCGACATCGAACTCCGCTTCGGGACGTTCCTCCCGGATAATCCGTTCGACCTCTTCGCCCGTGCCAACCGGAACGGTCGATTTGTTCACCACGACAGTGTAACCGTCGATATTCTGAGCGATCTCACGCGCCGCATCGTAAACATAGGAGAGATCAGCGTCTCGACCATAACGGCGGGAGGGCGTGCCTACGGCGATGAAAACGGCCTGCACGTCCTTAAGGGCGGCCTTGATGTCGGTCGTAAATTCGATCCGGCCCGATTCGATCTGACGTTCGAGCAGGTCTTCAAGCCCGGGTTCAAAGATCGGAATTTTTCCCTCCTTGAGGGACTCGATTTTCTTTTCGTCCTTATCGACACAGACTACCGTGTGACCAAACTCCGCAAAACAGGTGCCCGAGACCAGACCGACATAGCCGGTTCCAACCATCGCTATACGCATGACGCTTTCGCCTTTCCGCCGCAGCGTTTGCCTTGGCTTTGTTCCGTTACAGGCTGTTTAAATCCACGCGAACCTAGCCCATTTTTCCGACCAAGAAAACAAAGAAATGGCCGGATTAAACGGGTTGTTAACCCCGATCGGGTAAAATACTAAGCTGAAGAGACCCAATATTTTATCCAAAAGCGTTGCCAAACGGTCTGGTCTTTGCCTATGATCCCTGAAATTTAAAATCTTTAAGTTGTTTACAAGAATCGTACCAAAATAAGAATCGCATCAAAGGAGCTGTCATGACCTCGTCAGACAAGCAGAACACAGAACAGAGCAGCAAAGCTTCCAAGTCAAAAGGCCAGAAACAAGACGTTCCGAAAGCGTCTGCGCTGCCGCTTTTTTATAAAAACCCCGAACCTCTGGAAGCCAAGAAACACGCAGGGCTTTCCGTGCGGAAAAATTTTGGGTTCGGTTTTACCTACGAAGTCAATGCCGTGCCGATCAATCTTGTTGAAATGGTTCAGATCGCACAATTCTACCCTATCGCGTTCAGCCCCGACGGGCATGCGACGCCGGTTGCCATTCTCGGACTTCGCAATAACGAGAACCTTTTTGTTGATGCGAACGGTAAATGGGAGGAAACAGCCTATTACAAACCTGCCTATATTCGCCGATATCCTTTTATCTTTTCGGAGATGCCCGACCGCGATCAACTGACCCTCTGTGTCGATAATGTTGAGGACGTTATTGAAAAAAGCAAGGCGCAGCCCTTCTTCAACGAAGACGATTCGATCAGTGAGTTTTCCAAGTCGGCGCTGGAGTTCTGCAAAGCCTATCATTTCGCGGCGCAGGAGACAGTGGAGTTCAGCAAAGCACTCGTGGAGAGCGGCGTATTGATCGACCGCGAAGCCCAGATTCGGCTTCCGGGCGACAAGCTTGTTAATTTTTCGGGTTTTAAGATCGTCAGCGCCGCCAAGCTCGCCGAACTGGACGACAAGATTTTTCTTGAATGGCGCAAGAAAGACTGGCTCCGCCACGTTTATGCTCATCTTTTCTCGGGTGTTCAGTGGAACCGCCTTACGGCACTTCTGAACGCGCGCCTTGAGAAGGAAGCGGCTTAAAAAGTTTTATTCTTTCGAAGCTTTTAGACGTCCCAATTCATTTCCTGATTCAGAATCTGTGGATGGAATAACCGCACGGGTTGATTTGCTCCATAGCCGCGTGTTACCCAGATTATATATACAATTTCGTCACAGATTGAGGATTGTCTCATGGCTAAAGTTGGAGCGCAGAGAGCTGCTGTTCTTACGGGTAAATCCAAGTCCACCATCCAGCGTGCAATGAATAGCGGGAAGCTTTCTTATTCCCTAGATCAGAATGACAGGCGTGTGATAGATGTCTCTGAACTCGAACGTGTTTTCGGCATTCGTCCCGAAAGCCTTCAGGCGGATGCGCCGGCAAAAGCTTCGAGCGATACCCAGCTGGATATTGATAAAGAACGTCTTACCCTTGAGGTCAAGCTTCTTGAGTTGCGTCTTGAGAATGCGCAGGAACAGATCGAGGATCTGAAAGGCCAACGGGACAAATGGGAGAATCAGGCCAGTCAGGTTCTGCTGACCACGCAGCATACGCACCAGCAACTTGAAGACCTCCGTACGGATTTGCGTGAAATGGAGGAAAAAATCAGCAGTCGCCGCTCCGCATCCGCTGCAGGAACAGATAAGGGCGCACAAAAACCCGTGAAAAAGCTCAGCGCGGAAAACCAGAACAGCTCCGCTGGCGAAGAGGCCGGCTCCCGTTTCTTTTTCTGGAAAAAGGCCAAGCGCGCCTGATCTGCCTGTTTTTTCACATTCTTTTTTCAGCCTTCTCCTTTACAAGGGTTCTTTTTCGTGTCTTTACAGGCCTTTAAAGTATCGTTTGGCCCTGCGGCGTACACGGTGCTATAATTGCGCTTGAGGAGAGTTTTGGGAGCCTTATAGGTATGCGTTTCTTTGTTTTTTTTCTGCTGGCGGTTTTTTGTCTGACGGGGACAGGTTTCGCGCAAGATCTTGCGCCTGACCCTTCGAGGACGGTTATTATGCCTGAAGTGCAAGAAGAAATGGAGCAGAAGGACGCGTCAACCGCAGCCGACCTGTCAAAAGATACTCAAGCCACCAAAGAGGAGGCCGAGGTTGATTTTCGTCAGGCTACGGACGAGCAAATCAAGGAGGCTCAGCGTTTTTATAAAAGCTGCACGAAAAACGAAGAACTGAACAAAGCTCGTGACTGCCGCTGTCTTGCGGGTGAGTTTCTGGCCAAGCGGTTGGTTCTGGGCGATTCTACTCCGGCGAAGCAGGTTTATGCCGCAGTTCGGCACCTTTGCCTGCCTAAAGACGGTACAAGGCTTTCTTCTGACGGAGAAGGCGACACCGTCAAGGACGATGAATTTACCGATAAAGAGCTTGATGAGGCGCAGATGGTCTACAACCAGTGCATGGGTGACCAGCTTATGACGCTCAACCATGATTGCCGCTGCATGGCTTCAGAGTTTATTCAAAAACGCCGCGAGCGCGGACGGATTCCCTCATACGACGAAATTCTTGCGAGTATGCGTAATTCTTGCAGAAACGGCACAGAAATGGCGGGGTATCTTTATACAGATTGCATTAACAAGCCTGAGTTTCTTCCGGCAGGGGTCAAGGACGTCAAAAAATTCTGTGAATGCTACGCGAATGGCTATGCCAAGGAATATGAACGCTCGACCGCCGATAATAATATCAATACGCGCAGCGCAATCGTCATGATTGTTGCAGGCGAATGTCGGAACCAGCAGCGCGGCATGGAAGGCGCAGCCAGTTCTCAGTAAGGTCATTATCTCCCGATTATCGGAACCAGACAGGCGGCGGCGTGCGGCAGTAATGCGCCGCTAACAGGATCGAACGGGGGCTTGTTCTCCTGAAATCCACGCAGCCTTGCCAGAAGCGCCCCGCCCGCAATCAAAGCGAAAGCCCGCAGGTAGTTTGCGGATACCGCCGCGATTCGGTCCATCTGTTTTTCCGAAGCCCATAGCAGGAGTGTTTTAGTAGCGACGGCCAGACGGGCGCAATCTTCTTTTGGAATCGTATCGGAGAGTGATTCGATATAGGCGAGCGCAGTTTTACCTTCATCGTGGACGATCTTGCGGAAGGCCAAGTCGGCAGCCTGAATCCCATTCGTGCCTTCGTAGATGGGCAGAATCCGCGCATCGCGGTAAAGCTGGGCAATTCCGGTTTCCTCGATAAAGCCCATGCCGCCGAAAACCTGCAAAGCGATGGAAGTCACCTCGCAGGCCATGTCAGTACATGAGCTTTTGACAATCGGCGTCAGGAGTTCCACCTTTTTCTGTGCGGCTTCATCCCCCGACACCGCTTGATCCAGCGTGACGGCAGCTTCGAGGGTCAGCGCCCTTCCTGCCTCGATTTTGGTTTTCATGGTCCCCAGCATGCGCTTAACATCGGCATGCTCGGCAATCACGATGCGCTCGCCCGTCCTGAAGGATTTACCCTGCACACGTTCCTGGGCGTAGGCCTGCGCCTTCTGGTAGGCGCGTTCGGCAATCGCTACGCCCTGTAAGCCGACCGAAAGGCGCGCGTTATTCATCATGGTGAACATATATTTCAGGCCCATATTCTCCTGCCCGATCAGGAAGCCCTTGGCGCCGTCGAATTCCATGGTGCAGGTCGGTGAGGCATGGATGCCGAGCTTATGCTCCAGCCCGATACAGGTCACGGCGTTACGCGTCCCGTCATCCATGAATTTCGGCACGATGAAGAGGGATATCCCCTTTACGTCTTCGGGAGCATCGGGCGTACGGGCAAGAACGAGGTGAACGATATTGTCCGCCATATCGTGCTCGCCGTAGGTAATGAAAATCTTCTGACCGCTGATCATATAGGTGCCGTCCGCCTGTTTTTCCGCTTTGCTGCGGATCAGTCCGAGGTCGGAGCCCGCCTGCGGTTCGGTCAGGTTCATGGTGCCGGTCCATTCGCCTGCAACCAGTTTTGGCAGGTATTTTTGTTTCTGCTCGTCCGATCCGTGCAAGGAAATCGCCTCGACCGCGCCTTGATTAAGAAGCGGGCACAGGCCAAAAGACATATTTGCGCCCTGCCACATTTCCTGGATGCAAAACGCCAGCGCCCAGGGCAGGCCCTGCCCGCCATATTCCGGATCGAACGGCACGGCGTTCCAGCCGCCTTCGCAATATTGCCTGTAGGCTTCCTTAAAGCCGGGGGCGGTGGTGACCGCGCCGTTTTCGAGTTTCGAGCCGGCCTTGTCGCCGGTATGATTGAGCGGGGCAAGAACAGCTGAGGCCAGTTTTGCCGCCTCTTCCAAGACGGAGCGGGCCGTGTCGCGGTCGATATCAGGATGTTCAAAACCCAGAACATCGTAGAGAAGACATAACATATTCTCGACCGGAGGGTTGTAATCGCTCATTTTCTGCCCTTATTGCCGTTTTGTTTTTCGTAATTGGCACGCGTGTTGCACCTCTTGCTTTAAGACGACGCGTACCCGATTGACTTCTTACTTGAGTATGACATGAACACTTTAACAAATGTAATACAAAACAAAGATTTAACGGCCCTCACCCACAAGGCGCCGCAGCCTGTCGTTCGCGCTATCGCGCAGGCCAGCGGCAAAACAGGGGTGGATTTTGCCTATCTTGTGCAACAAGCGCAGGCGGAGAGCAATTTCAATCCGACGGCCAAAGCCGGAACAAGCAGCGCCAGAGGATTGTACCAGTTTATCGAGCGGACATGGCTGGCTATGGTTAAGGAACACGGCGACGAGTACGGGCTGGGCGATCTGGCCGATAAAATCGATTCGCGCTACCGCGTTAAGGACAAGAAAGTGCGTCAGGAGATCCTCGCCTTGCGTGACGACCCGGTTATCTCTGCGCAGATGGCGGCGGAATTCGCACTTGAAAACGAGCGGACCCTTAACAAGCTCTGGGGCGGCGAAGTCGGGGCGACAGAGCTTTACCTCGCGCATTTTCTGGGGGCAGGCGGAGCGGCCTCCTTTCTGAACGCGCGGGATGAAAACCCGTTGACCCCGGCGGCCGACCTTTATCCGAAGGCGGCGCGGGCGAACCGCGGCGTTTTTTACGATCCTAAAACGGGCAAGGCGCGGTCTCTGGCTCAGGTTTACGATTTCTTTGACAAAAAGTTCAGGATCAAGAACGTTCCCGGCGACCCGGCGAATATTGCGATCGCGCAGTCCGGAAACGCTCCTGTTGATCCTGCCTCCTTTACGGTGGTGCGCGGCGAGGCCCCCCTGCCCGGCGCGGTGCGCCCGCCCTCCCCGGAACCTGTCGCGCAGATCGCAACAACGTACACGGCCCCCAAAAGCGGCCAGCTTTACAGTTTCAATGAATACCGTTCGCTGTATCAGAATACGCAGGCGGTTTCGCCCCTGCCCGCCCTGCCGGAGCTGCCGAAGCTTCCCGCGCTCCCCGAAAAACCCTCGCGCGCGTCTATTATCGCCCGTCCGGGCGGCGGAATGCGCCCGTTCCATAGCCTGATGACCAACCCGGTCGATTTGATGCTGCTGAGCCAGTCGGACCTGAACCCGGCCCCGCAAAACGACAAAACTGAAGGGGCGGATGACAAAGGCCGCATGAACGGCTAAAACTTCCCTTATGAACGACCCAACAGAGCCGATTGCCGTGCTGAACAGGCGCGTGTTACTGCATCAACCTGCGAACGGGTTTCGCACCTCGCTGGACAGCGTGATGCTGGCGGCGGCGTGCACGGTTAAAAGCGGGCAGAGCGTGCTGGACCTTGGCTGCGGGGTCGGCAGCGCGGGGCTGTGCGTGGCGGCGCGGGTTCCGGGAATCGTTTTATCTGGAATTGATATACAGGCGGATCACGTCGCTCTGGCGGAAAAAAATGCCGCGCTGAACGGGGTGGCCGCAAACTTTACCTGCGCGGATATCCGCAATTACGAAGGCGCACCGCAGGATCATGTGATTACCAACCCGCCCTATGCCGAGGCGGGGAAACATATGCCCTCCCCCTCTTCTTCCAAAGCGCTGGCGCGGGGGCATATCGAGGAGGATCTCAACGTGTCAGACTGGGTCGAGGCGGGATTGCGCAACGTGAAGAACGGCGGGTCGCTGACACTTATTCACATGGCGGGGGAAACGCATACGATCATTCAGGCTTTGGGAAAACGGTTCGGCGCGGTGGAGATTATCCCGCTCTGGCCGCGCGCAGGGGTGGCGGCCAAGCGCGTGATCCTGCGCGCGATCCGCAACCGCAAGACGCCGAGCGTGATCCATCCGGGCCTTGTCCTGCACGAGGCGGACGGGGCGTATACGCAGGCGGCGGAGAGGGTGTTGAGGGATGGGGCGGGGTTGTTTTAATGGCCGTATCTGAAATAAAGCGATCAAAACAGATTTTACTTGGCGTTTTTCTTTTTTTTTGGCCTTGTATTTTTTGAGTATGTGCTCAAAAAAATATCATGACCTTGAACTTACCGTACAGGTTATTGCGCGTGAATTTTTTGGAGAGAAAAAATTCCGGATTGAAAGCCAATCTATTGATGTCGTAGGTATTTCGAATGACGGGCAGTGGCATCTTGTCCTAAGCAATAATGTTTACCTTGCTAAAACTGAAGAGAAATTGTTCAAAAGCGGCTTTCTTACTCCTACCGATCGTAACGGCTTAAAGTGTTACTACAACGGTGATTTTGGGTTGAGCGCGGAACATGTCCCTTGAAATTGAAAGGACGCGTTATGCCTTGCTGGGTTACAATCTGCTTAAAGGATGGCGACAATAATATTTTTATTGATGTTTCGGCAGGATAAACTTTTGTGAGTTTGTTTAAAAATAGCGTTTGAGGTTTAAGTAATTATGTGCGCTCGAAAAGCCCTTCAGAAAACCCGTGCGGCGCTTGCGAAAACGCCGGTGGTCGGGCGGTTGTTCAACCCGCGTTCGAAGGTTTCCGTGCTGCGGCTGGCGGGGGTGATCCGCGATACGAGCCTTGGCGGGCGCGAGGGGATTTCTCATGCCCGGTTTTCGGAACTGATCGAAAAAGCCTTTAAAAAGCAGCCTTTGGCCGCGCTTGCGCTGGTGATTAACAGCCCCGGCGGGTCGGGAGCGCAGAGCGCGTTGATCGCCGGACAGATCCGGGCGCTGGCGGAGGAGAAGAATGTTCCGGTGCTGGCGTTCGTCGAGGACGTGGCGGCGAGCGGCGGGTACTGGCTGGCGTGCGCGGCGGACGAGATTTTTGCGCAACGTCTGTCGATCGTCGGGTCGGTGGGCGTGATCTCCGCCTCTTTCGGGCTGAAAGACCTGATCGAGAAGGCCGGGGTGGAGCGGCGCATCCACACGGCGGGGAAGGATAAATCGTTCCTTGACCCGTTCGTCGATGAGAAGGCGGGCGACGTCAAGCGCCTTGGCGAAATACAAAAAGACATGCATGCGGTTTTCAAGGACTGGGTACGTTCTCGGCGCGGAGAAAAACTCAAAGGCGCGGATAAGGATCTGTTCGAGGGCGCGTTCTGGACGGGCGGCGGCGCGCTCGAAAACGGATTTATCGACGGGTTCGGCGAGATGCGCGCGGTGTGCCGGGAACGGTTCGGCAAGGAGGTCAAATTCATCGAACTTTCCGCGCCGAAGAAATGGTGGTCGGGCCTGATGCGGTTTGGCTCCGGCGGGGCGGTGGCTTCTCTGCCCGATGCGTTGATCGACGCGGTCGAGGCGCGTGCGTTTTTATCCCGCTACGGTCTTTAAGCGCGTTTCTTTTATTCAATGTTTGTAGGGTGCCCAGATTTTTTTGAGGCGCATGATTGGCTTTTCCATGAACGTGTAGCTCAGGGTGGCCATAAGGTAGGTGATAGCCAAACCGGGGAAAAACATGACCGCGTGGTTGAACCAGAAATCCTTCGAGCCATAGAGGATCAGGATATTGCCCAGCGCGATCTGGACCGGGGCGCTGAAGATATACAAACCATAACTGATTGTTCCCGCGTGCTGGACAACGGGGTTGTTCAGCGACTTGCGGAGGCGGTTATCCCGCCCAGGCATGATCATCGCGTTGACCAGAAAGAAATACAGGCACGCGGTCAGGGGCACAATGCTCAAGGGGATGTTGATCAGAAACGCCGATTTTCCTGCTGTTACGATAAAGACGAGGACCAGAACAACCATCAGGAACGGAACGATCGCCCGGGAAGCGAGGTTGATCTTTTTAAGGGTTTCCGGTTCGTAGCTGAGCATGACCGCCAGAGCCGCGCCCATAAACAGTGCATCCATCCGTGTCAGGGTTCCGATATAGGCGGGCAGCCAGTAGAAGCTGTAGGTGAAGTAAACCCGCAGGAGAGTCGAGAAGATTATCAATCCTACCAAGATTAAAAGAAGCTGGCGCTGGTCGGTTTTCCTGAACATGAAAAAGAACAAGGCGGGCCAGACGATATAGAATTGCTGCTCGACTGCAAGGGACCATAGATGCGCGAACCAGGCGAGGTCGGCATAGGACGTCGCAAAATTATCCAGATCGAAAAAGGGAACCCAGTTGCTGATAAAGAGGATGTGATAGATGTAAACG
This sequence comes from Rhodospirillales bacterium, assembly GCA_020638365.1. Taxonomy (GTDB): domain Bacteria; phylum Pseudomonadota; class Alphaproteobacteria; order Micavibrionales; family Micavibrionaceae; genus JAGNKE01. The sequence continues at coordinate 496,156 of JACKIQ010000001.1, forward strand.
CTCGCAAGATTATAATCGCCGCCGCTTTGCCGGAAAAACAGCATCAGGATAAAGATAAAAAAGATTCCCAGATAATAGAGCGGGAAAATGCGTAAGGTCCTACGGATATAAAAGTTTTTGAAACGGCGAGGCTGATCTTTCGTATCAATCAGAATCCCGGTAATCAGGAAGCCGGAAATTATAAAGAACAGAGTGACTCCCGAGGAACCGAGGCGCGCGATATTCGTGTAATAATCCGTCAGCCCGCTTGATGTCGAAATCGCCCCGGCCATTTCCCCGGAGTGGCCCCAGATCACCAGAAACGCCGCCAAGGCCCTGAGCCCGTCAATTTCCCTGTAACGGTTGCCTATGACGAGTTTTGGCGTTTCTGGATGGGGCATATTTTACTCCGCCCTTTTCAGGCGCCTGAAGAACGGATTTTTTCATACAAGAACGCCTTGACCTTATCCATATGGATGCGCTCCTGCGCCATAGTGTTGCGCTCACGCACCGTGACGGTCTGGTCATTGATCGTGTCGTTGTCGATGGTGAAACAGAAAGGCGTGCCGATTTCATCCTGCCGCGCGTAACGCTTGCCGATATTCTGCTTGATATCCAGATCGACGGCGAAATCCTCGCGGATGTCCATATAGAGTTTCTGCGCGAGGGGGACGTGCTCCTCCTTGGCCGTTAAGGGCAGAATGGCCGCTTTCTTCGGCGCCATGGAGGGATGGAAGTTGAGGTACACGCCGGAGGGGCGGTTAGCATCGACAGTGTAAGCCTCGCAGATCAGAGCCAGAACGCCGCGGGAGAGACCCGCCGCGGGTTCGATGACATGCGGCATATAGCGGATTTTCGAATCGGTCGGGTCCATATATTCAAGTTTTGCGCCCGAATGTTCCTGATGCTGCGTAAGGTCGAAATCGCAACGGTGGGCGATGCCTTCCAGCTCACCATAACCCGGCGCGGTGAAGGGGAAGCGATATTCGATATCCGCCGTGCCGAGACCGGCCTTGGCGTAATGCGAAAGCTCGTCCGAATCGTGGTCGCGCATCTGCAGGTTCGCGCTGGAGAGGCCCACGGATTTCCAGAAGCGCTGACGCTCGGCGAACCAGAAGTCGCGCCACATTTTCGCTTCGTCGGGGTGACAGAACCATTCGAGTTCCATCTGCTCGAATTCCCGCGAGCGGAAGATGAAGTTGCGCGGGTTGACCTCGTTGCGGAAGGCTTTACCGATCTGGGCGATGCCGAAAGGCACGCGCACGCGCGACGAATCGAGGACGTTCTTATAATTCAGGAAAATTCCCTGCGCCGTTTCGGGGCGGAGGTAAGCGACCGAATCCTCATTCTGCAATGCGCCGACATAGGTCTGGAACATGAGGTTGAAGGCTTTGGGTTCGGTCAGAGTGCCCGGCTCTTTCGCATCGGGGCCGAGAACATATTTGTAATTCTCTACACCAAGCTTGTCTATTTCGGTAGCCTGATAAGCTGCGGGGTCTGTGTTTTTATGGCCGGCTTTCTTAAGGCGTTTTGTTTTTTCGGAATCTTCCTCGCCATCCAGATATGTGGCCCAAGGTTTTTCGGTGCTTTTATCCGCCGGGATCAAGACGAACAGATGATCTGCCCTATAGCGCTTCTTGGTTTCCCGGCAATCGACCATTGGGTCGGAAAAGCCGCCGACATGGCCAGAGGCGACCCAGGCTTTCGGGTTCTGGATGATGGCCGAATCGACGCCGACGATCTCCACCGGGCTTCCGTCCGGGCCGAGGGGGGGCGTCACCACCATATCCTTCCACCAGCGGTCGCGCAGGTTGTTCTTTAATTCCACGCCCAGAGGGCCGTAATCCCAGAATCCGTTGATTCCGCCATAGATTTCAGAGGCTGCGAAGATAAAACCGCGACGTTTGCAGAGGGAAACAATGTCTTTCATCACCAAATAATCCAAGTTTATTACTTTGTTTATGGAATGCATCCCCGGTTCAGACGGGTCGCAGGACCGGGGCCATCATGGACGTTAACTCCGCATAAAACAAGAGCTTACCCCCTAGAAGAGACAAAAATGACTCGCTCCTGAATCGACCCCTGGAATTTTTTTCAAAACCGAAACTATCCTCTCCATAATCGAAACTATCTAGTATTATACTGTCTATTTATTGTAGCTTTACCATGTATGGTTTATATATAATTTAAATTATTTGCTTTTTTATTTACTGATTAAAGTATAAATCTTTAAAAAAAATACATGCTTTTTTCTTGACGAAACATTTCCTTTTGTATATTGTTAGATCATAGGAGTTGAAGCAATGACAACCGATCGTTCATTTGAAGGCATCAACCCGGTAGCCGGAAACGTAAAAAATACCGAGCTGCAAAGGGCGGGTCCTCAGGTTGTCAGCGAGCGGAAGCGTCGCGGCGGCGGAGACCTCGGAGAAGTGGCCCGGCTTATGGACGGCTACAAGGCTACCCCGGAGGTGGGCAAAGTTCCGTTAGGCAATGGCCGCTCTATAGACTTCGGGGTCTTAACAGACCACCTTCTGAATAAGGAACTGGATTACGGCTGAGATGGTCGAAAATTTAAAAAAAAGTAAGCGAGTTGAGCGAGGGTAGCAAAATTATAAGACCGAAAAGGTCATCATACTAAAAAACTAGGACACTACAAAAAAAGAGACGAAATAGGCGAAAAAGCCTTTGAAGTTGGGGAAAAAAAGCGCTCGGAGCGGGTTCGGGCGCTTTTTTCATTGAGCGGGGCACGGTTTGCGTAAAGGTTTATTATGGAACAAGATGAAGACCACGAGATGATGCTGAATTTTCAAGGCGTTGACGCCTTGGCAGGCGGCTATGGCCGTCCCGGTTCTCCTCACATCGTTTTCCTGAAGAATTTACGCATGCTCAGCCAGTCGCGGCGCGGACACATGCGCGAGGACGAGCATGACGGCCCTGAAGAAATTTTCGACGCTTTCAGAGTTTCCAACGAAATTCAGAGCGCCCTGTCACGCATAGGAAACGGCATTTTCCTCTCTCTTTTCGGAGATTTACCCGAAGAGGAACTTACACACGAACTTGACTGAAGCGAACGGGCGGGCGCTTACGCGAATCTTCATGCCGACTTAGTCCGGGCACTCTTTTTCTTTTTTTAGTTAAGACTTATGCAGACCAAGCCGGGTCTACAGGACTTAGTCCGTTTGCCTGTGTGAGCACAGTCAGCGCAGGAATATCCGGGTTACGCTGCCCCGGCTGAGGATTGTCAGGGCTACGCCGCGGGCGTTTTTTGGCAGATTTTCAAGGACACGAAGGAGATCGGGGACGGTTTTGACTTCCGTATCGTTGACCGCGAGAATGATATCGCCCGGCGAAAGGATTCGCATATAGACATTCTGCGGAACCTTCGTGACGATGACGCCCTGCGCAGGGCCATTGTAATCGAGTTCAGTCGCCACTGCCGGGTTGAGATTGGCAATGGTTACTCCGCCCAGAACGCCCTTGCCGGGGAGGATCGTTTCCTGACGCGGCGGCTCGTCGGGCGGAGCGATGGCCGGGACATTGATTTCAAGTTCCTTTCCCTCACGAAGAATAGTTATCGTCGCCGTTTTTCCGACGGGTACGGTTGCCATGCGGAATTTCATCTCCGCCGCATCGCGAATCGGGTGGCCGTTTACCGCGATCACCGCGTCACCCACCTTCGCGCCCGCCTTCAGAAGCGGGCTGAGCGGATTGAGGTTCGCGATCAACGCGCCGCCGGGTTTGGCCAGCCCGAGGCTGGTGGCGATATCCGGGGTGATGGATTGCATACTGACCCCTAGCCACGGGCGGGTTACGCCCTTATCGCCTCCCTGCCCGTTCTTTTCTGCGGCTACGACTGTGGCGACCATCTCGGAGGGGATGGCAAAACCGATGCCCATCGAACCGCCGGAGCGCGAGAAGATCGCGGTGTTGATCCCGATAACGGTTCCGTCCAGAGCGACCAGAGGGCCGCCGGAGTTACCCGGATTTATCGCCGCGTCGGTCTGGATAAAAAAGTTGAAGTCGTTAATATCCAGAGAGGAGCGTCCCTGCGCGGAGATTATCCCGCTGGTCACGGTCTGGCCGACACCGAACGGGTTGCCGATGGCCACGACCAGATCGCCGACTTCAAGAGACTCGCTGGGTTTCAGGTTCACGAAGGGCAAAAGCTCGCCGCCTGAGTCGACGCGAAGCAGAGCCAGATCCGATGCATGGTCGACAAGTGCGATCTTCGCCGGAAACTCTCGTCCGCTGGCAAGGGCAACAACGATCTCCTCCGCGCCCTCGATCACATGGGCGTTGGTGACGATCAGGCCTTGCGCCTCGACGATCACTCCGGATCCGAGCGAGGCTTCCATATGTCTGCGCATCGGCGCACTGAACCTGTTGCCGAAAAACTGCCGGAAGAAGGGATCGGCCATAAAAGGATTTTGATAACCCGAAGCGACAAGACGTTTCGCGTAGATGTTCACGACCGCAGGGGCGACCTTTTTGACGACGGGCGCGAAGGAGAGGCGAGCCTGATCGCGGGATTGCGGAACGGCCTCATCCTGTGCGGCGAATTGCGCGGCTACGGGAAAAGCGGCCAAGAGAGCGGACAGCAAGGCTGGAATGAGAAAAAATTTTCTGTTAAGCATAGCGTTTATTCTATAAAACAGGATTTTTTCAGGAGCAAGCGTCTTTAAAAGCCGTTTTATAACATACAGTTGAACTCTTTTATTGGAAAAACCATGTCGAATACCGGCGAACGCACCACACGATCAGGGATTGCGGAATTACAAGCGCATAAGGGGCAACGCACGCCTCTGGTCTGCCTCACGGCCTATTCCACGCCGATGGCGCAGCTGCTGGATGCGCATTGCGATATGCTGCTGGTCGGGGATTCAATCGGGACGGCACTTTACGGTATGGAAAATACCCTAGGCGTGACCGCAGAAATCATGATCGCGCATGGCAAGGCCGTGATGCGCGGGGCGAAGAAGGCCTGCGTCCTGATCGACATGCCTTATGGAACGTACGAGAGCAGTGCCGAGCAAGCTTACGGGACCGCCCGGCGGATCCTAGATGAAACGGGTTGCGACGGGGTCAAACTGGAGGGCGGAGCCGAGATGGCCGAAACCATCCGTCATCTCGTGCAGAACGGGGTCGCCGTGATGGCGCATATCGGCCTGAAGCCTCAATCCGTGGTCAAAGACGGCGGATACCGGGTGCGGGGCAAAACACAAGAAGAGGCTGAGGCGCTGATGAAGGATGCGCTGGCCGTTCAGGAGGCCGGGGCGTTCGGCATCCTGATCGAGGGGACGATCGAGCCTGTGGCGCGCGCGATTACCGAGGCGGTCGATATCATTACCGTAGGGATCGGCGCTTCGCCCGCCTGCGACGGGCAAATTCTTGTCAGCGAAGATATGCTGGGCCTGATTACCGAGCACACCCCAAAGTTCGTCAAGAAATTCGTCAATCTCGCCGAGGATATCGACAAGGCTGTGGCAAATTATGCGCGCGAGGTGCGGGCACGGACGTTTCCCGATCCGGCGCATACGTACGGAAACCATGCCGGGAAAAAAGCGGAGAACGGGTGATGGAGATCGCACGGACCCGCGCGGAGTTGGACGCCCTCACCGGCCCCGCCCGCGCGCAAGGAATGATTATCGGGTACGTGCCGACGATGGGCGCCTTGCATGACGGGCATTTATCACTGGTGAGGATGGCGAGAGAAGAGGCCGATCTTGTCGGGGTCAGTGTTTTCGTCAATCCCACGCAATTCGCGCCTCATGAGGATTTCGATGCGTATCCGAGGCAGGAAGAGCATGATCTTTCCCTACTGGAAAGAGAAGGCGCAGCCTTCGTTTTTCTTCCTTCCAGGGACGAGCTTTACGCCGACGGATACGAGAGCGCGGTTGCGCCCGGTCCGGCAGCCGAGGGACTTGAGAGCGATTTCCGTCCGCATTTTTTCGGCGGTGTGGTGAATGTCGTTTATCGCCTGTTTTCAGCCGTTCGGCCCGATATCGCCGTATTCGGGGAAAAGGATTTCCAGCAACTGCAGGTCATTAAAGAGATGGTTGCAGCGCAGGGCCTGCCCATTCGGATTGCCGGCGGGCCGATCGTTCGGGACGCGCACGGGCTGGCGCTCTCTTCGCGCAATGCCTATCTTTCTCCGGAGGAGTTGAGGGTCGCCCGGACGCTGAATCAGGTTTTGTATGATGCCGCTTCGTCGATTAGAAACGGAGAGGCTCCTGATTACGTCTGCGCGGGTGCAGCTCAAAGCCTTGTTGATCACGGATTTGCTTCCGTGGATTACGTAGCCGAGCGCTGGGACCGGGTGCTGGCTGCGGCATGGCTGGGCAAGACCCGTCTGATCGATAATGTGCCCGCGATCTAGGCGACCGTTTCAGGTTTCCGTTTTTTTCGGCCGGGCGTATTTTTTTGTAATCCATGAACGGGCGGGACGTTCGAGATATTTGTAGGTGATGTGCGAGAAATAGAACGTCAGAGCCAGAGCGATAAAACACGCGATGAGAAACGGCGTATCGAAGGTTTTTGAGCCGTCGAGGGTGCGCATCATGACCGGGACGGGCAAGGCCTCCCAGAACACGTTGTGCAGCATGTATAAAGAATAAGAGGCTTCGCCCCAATAGACTGGCCTTTCGCCCTGCAGAGCGCCTGATATCCCGTGGCGGTCGTTTTCGGCGGCAACGAAGATGATCGCCGCGTAAATCAGAATAATCACTGCGTCAGGGATGTTCGCGATAAAGGCCAGAAACAGGGTGCCTACAACGCCATAGAACAGCCCCTTTCCGGTATCTTTAAGCGTATATTTCCGCCCGAAGAGGTACAGGCCTATGCCCAGTACGAAATCCGGCACGATGCGGATAAAGCCGAAGGTGGTGAGGTGGGTGAAGGGTTTACCGAGGATGAAAAAGAACGCGCAGAGGAGAATGAGCGCCGAGGCCGAAACGGTCATCACTGTCGTGGGCTGCCTTTTTAACGCCCAGACGGCCAGAAACGGGAACAGGAGGTAGGCGAACCATTCGGCGCTGATCGACCATGAAGGGTTGTTAAAGCACGGCTTGGCGTGAAGGCCCCAGGCCTGAATCATCAAGACGGACGTCGTCAGGCAGTTCAGGCTATCGCCGCTGTCGAATCCTACACCCCAGATCGTCAGGGTTGCGGCCGTGGTCAGGGCCGAGAGAATCAAGGTGAGAATGTGCACCGGGTAAATGCGCGCGAAGCGTTTGACGTAGAACGTCCGTGCGGAGAAGGTCCCCTGCTCTATCCCGGTGATGTAGCTGTGGGTCAGGATGAAGCCGCTCAGGATAAAGAAAAAATCCACACCTGTATAAAAGCGGCCGGGCAGGCCGTTATAGAGAGAGTCGACTTCAAGTGTGTAGTGGAAAATGACGATCGAAAGCGCCGCGAAAAAACGCAAGGAGGTGAGGCTCCTAATGTCTTTAGGATAAGGTGTTTGCGCGGGGACGAATATTTTTGCTGCTTTCATACAAAGGCTTATCTTTTTTCACTTGCCTATTATTTGCAGAAAATCAGCAAGCACAACACAAAACGGCCCTTAGAGAGGGCCGTTTTAACAATTATTTCTAAACTTCGACGGGATCAGGCCGCGTCGACCTCGTCGACGAATTCATCATCGAACTGGCTGGGGCCGGAATCCTGCCCCTTCGCATCCGGATCGCGGTCGACAAGTTCGATCACGGCCATCGGCGCGGCGTCTCCGTAGCGGAAGCCCGCTTTCAAAACGCGGGTGTAGCCACCGGGACGGTCTTCGTAACGCTCGGCCAGAACTTCGAACAGCTTCTTGACCTGCGCTTCATCGCGAAGGACGGAAATCGCCTGACGGCGCTTGTTCAGGGCCACTTTCGGGTCAGCGGCAGCCTGCTTGCCCAGCGTGATCAATTTTTCCACGTAAGGCTTGAGTTCCTTAGCCTTCGGCAGGGTGGTGACGATCTGTTCATGCTTGATCAGAGCGGCGGCCATGTTCGCCAGCATCGCCTTGCGGTGGCTGCTTGAACGATTAAGCTTGCGCTGTTTAATTCCGTGTCTCATTTCCTTTTTCCTTTCCTTCCGGGCTTATCCGGCTGCTGCGGCCTTGTCCTCATATTTCGGACGAGAGCCATTTTAATTTCCGTCTGACACTTGCCCTTTCACAGGCCGTTCTGCAGAGGAGCGGACACATCGTCCTTTTATTGACGTGCAGGCCGGAAAAAACAGGTTTTCCGGCCTGTACGCGTATTCCTTAGAATTGCTGCTCGTCAATTTTACGAACGAGGTCTTCAATATTTTCAGGCGGCCAGCCTTCGACCTGCATGCCGAGATGAAGTCCGAACATGCCAAGCACTTCCTTGATTTCGTTCAAGGATTTACGGCCGAAGTTCGGGGTACGGAGCATGTCGCTTTCGGATTTCTGAACGAGGTCGCCGATATAGATGATATTGTCGTTTTTGAGGCAGTTCGCGCTGCGGACAGACAATTCCAGCTCTTCGACTTTCTTGAGCAGGTTGCGGTTGAAGGGCAGTTCTTCCTCTTCGGACTTTTCCTTGACTTCCTGTGGCTCTTCGAAGTTCACGAAGACCTGAAGCTGATCCTGCAGGATGCGTGCGGCAAACGCCACGGAATCCTCGGGGCTGATGACGCCGTTGGTTTCAACGGAGAGAGTCAGCTTGTCATAATCGGTGATCTGCCCCACGCGTGTATCGGTCACTTCGTAGGTGACCTTACGAACGGGCGAAAATACGCTGTCGATCGGAATAAGGCCGACAGGTGCCTCTTCGGGGCGGTTCGCGGATGCCGGACGGTACCCTTTCCCGGTGTTGACGGTCATTTCCATGCTCAGTTTCGCGCCCTTGTCCAAGGTGCAGATGATGAGATCCGGATTCATGATTTCAATGTCGGCACCGGCCTCAATCTGTGCGGCAGTCACTTCGCAGGGACCTTCGGCCGACAGGCGCATTTTCTTCGGGCCTTCGGAGTGCATCCGCACACTTAAAGCCTTCAGGTTCAGGATAATGTCGGTGACATCCTCGCGCACACCTTCGATCGAGGAGAATTCGTGCAGAACGCCCTCAATCTGGACGGCCGTTACAGCCGCGCCCTGAAGAGAGGAGAGGAGAATGCGGCGCAGAGCGTTACCCAATGTCAGACCAAAGCCGCGTTCCAGCGGTTCGGCTACGACGACGCCCGTGTTGGGCTGGCGGCTCGGCTTGATATCGAGTTTCGCGGGTTTAATCAACTCTTGCCAGTTTTTCTGTATCAACATGTGTCTTGCTCTTTTTGTTAAAGTGCTGTGGTGTAAACAATTCCCTTCGCAGCGCGTTTAGACGCGGCGGCGTTTGGGCGGGCGGCAACCGTTGTGCGGCACCGGAGTCACGTCCTTGATCGACTTGATCAGGAAACCGACCATCTGCAACGCGCGAAGGGCCGATTCGCGACCGGAACCAGGACCTTTTACGAGGACGTCCAGTTCCTTCATGCCATGTTCCTGCGCCTTGCGGCCTGCGTCTTCGGCGGCCATCTGCGCGGCGTAGGGCGTCGATTTACGCGAACCTTTAAAGCCCATCGTGCCGGAAGAGGACCATGAGACGACATTGCCCTGCTCATCGCTGATGGTGATGATCGTGTTGTTGAACGTGGAGTTCACATGCGCGATCCCCGCGGCGATGTTTTTCTTTTCTTTTCTTTTGGTTCTTGGTGCAGCCATTGTTCAAGCCTCCTTATTTCTTCTTGCCGGCGATCGGTTTTGCCGGACCTTTACGGGTACGCGCATTCGTAATCGTGCGCTGGCCGCGGACGGGAAGACCCGAGCGGTGGCGCAGACCACGGTAGCAGCGCATGTCCATAAGGCGCTTGATGTTCATGGAGATGTCGCGGCGAAGATCGCCCTCGATCTTGTATCCGCCCTTTTCGATTTCGGTCCTGATCTGGTTGAGGGTATCCTCGTCGGCCTGCCCCATGCGCTGTTGCACATCTATACCAAGCTTTTCGCAGATCTTGAATGCGGTGGTGCGTCCGATGCCGTGAATATAGGTCAGGGCAATGGGAATGCGTTTATTGTCGGGTACGTTGACCCCAGCAATACGTGCCATAGTCTATCCTTTCAAATTTTTTCGAGTTGGAGCCCCTTGCTCCTTCCCAGTCCAAACCGTATACGGCTCCGTGCGTTAAACTTACACCGCGCCGGTTTGTAAACCTGTTCACGCAGGCCGGGCGGAGCATATCCGCGCAGGCGCACGCCTCCCATTAACGGGATGCCGCATTATAGGAATTCGCGCCTTTGCGTCAACATAATTAATGGCTCTTTTCCTGTTTTTGGCTGTTTTTTCGACTTTCAAGAGAAAAACACCCAAAACCAAGGCTTTTCAACTCTCCGGGTGGCTTCTGGCGTGGATTTTTCCATCAGACCGGACAAAGCCCCGATGCATCCCGGCGCACCGGTAATCAAGGCGGATTTCGCCTTTTTTGTTCAAGGCGATCAGGCCGCCCCAGCCTCCTGAGGCCTTGATCCCATCCAGAACTTTGCCGGTGGCCGCTTCCAGAGTTTCGCCCTTATAGGCGCAGAGGGCGCGGACATCGTACGCCGCCACGGCCCGCATGAAGTATTCGCCGAAGCCTGTGGTGGAGACAGCGATATCCGCGTCCGCCCATGTCGCCGCGCCGATGATGGGCGAGTCGCCAACACGTCCGGCCTTTTTTCCGACAAGGCCGCCTGTGGAGGTCGCGGCGGCAAGGTGGCCGTCCTTATCCAGCGCGATAGCTCCAACCGTGCCGTGGATGGACGCGCTTTTCGGGACCTGGGATTCCGTGTGGGACGGGGTGAAGTATGATTGGGGGTCGTCCAGACGCTCTATTCCGGCTTCGTCCATAAAGCGCTCGGCCCCGGTTCCGGCGAGCAGAACATGCGGAGTCTTTTCCATGACGGCGCGGGCGGCCAGAACCGGGTTTTTTACAGCACGCACGGCCGCAATCGCGCCGGCTTTTCCGGTTTTCCCGTCCATGACGGAAGCATCGAGTTCATAGTCGCCCTCGCTGTTCGGGCCGGCGCCTTTTCCTGCGATGAACAGGCCCGAGTTTTCCATCATTATGACCGCTTGCGTTACGGCAGCCAGCGCACTTTGCCCTTGAGCAAGATTTTTACTTCCGGCATTGAGAACTTCGTGAAGAGCGTGGGTGTGCGCTTCGTAATCGCGAGCGTCCTGAAACGCTCCGCCGTGAATGACAAGTGTGAACTTCTGGCTCATTCTCTCAGGTCAGTGTTTTTTGGGCGGTTCAATGTTCAGAATCGATTCGATTTTCGCACTGACTTTTTCAATAGGCATCATGCCGTCGATTTTACGCAACAGTCCTTTTCCCTCGAAATACGGAAGAACGGGCGCGGTTTTTGCGCGGTACTCGCCCAAACGCTTCTTGAGGACTTCTTCGTTATCGTCGCTGCGTGCGCCTCCGGTTTCCTTCGCACGATTGCGGATGCGGTCGATCAACGCATTTTCGTCCACTTCGAGGACCAGAACATGATCAATCTTGCGCGCCATGTGGCCAAGCATGTCATCAAGGGCCTGAGCCTGAGGGATCGTGCGCGGAAAACCATCGAGGATAAAGCCGTTCTCACAATCAGGCTGGCTGACGCAGTTTCCTATCAGTTCGATCATAATGTCATCGGACACGAGTTGGCCTGCGTCCATGATGGATTTCAACTTCAGGCCCAGTTCAGAGCAGCTGGATACTTCGGAGCGGAGCATATCACCCGTCGAGAGATGCTTGAGATTATATAAATCCTGCAACCTTTCGGCCTGGGTCCCCTTTCCCGCACCCGGCGGCCCGAAAATTATAATATTCATGTTCCCTGTCTCCTCAAGTTTACGGGGTTTGCCTTACCTGCGGCGCCTTCCGGACGATGCGCCACGCAATTTCGCTTTTTTGATCAACCCTTCATACTGATGCGCGATCAGGTGAGAATGGATCTGGGCCACCGTGTCCATTGTTACACTGACCACAATCAGAAGGCTGGTCCCGCCGAAATAGAACGGCATGTTATATTGCGAAACCATGAATTCCGGCAGGAGGCAGATGAAGACGAGATAGATTGAGCCAACAACCGTAATCCGGGTCAGGACGTAATCAAAATAATCTGCCGTATGCTTGCCGGGGCGCATGCCGGGGACGAACCCGCCGTATTTGCGCAGCGTTTCGGCGTTTTCCTCCGGATTAAACACGATAGCCGTGTAGAAAAAGGCGAAAAACATTACAAGCGCTCCGAACAGCAGCATGTAAACAGGCTGACCGTGCGCCAGGTAGCGCTGGACATCGGACCAGAAATCCCCTCCATTCGCCCCGGCGAAGTTTATGATCGTGAGGGGGAGCAGCAGCAAGGAGGACGCGAAAATCGGCGGTATCACACCGGATGTGTTCAACTTAAGTGGTATGTGGTTTGTTTCACCGCCCATAAGCTTGTTGCCCACCTGTCTTTTTGGGTACTGAACCACGATACGGCGCTGAGCCCGTTCAACGAAAACGATGAGGCCGATGACGGATACCACCATAAGGGTGATGAGCAGAAGAACGAAGGGGCTGATCGTTCCCTGCCGCCCCAACTCCAGCGTGGCTCCTATGGCGCGCGGCAGTTCCGCGACGATCCCGGCGAAAATGATCAGTGAGGTTCCATTGCCGACTCCGCGCTGGGTGATCTGTTCGCCCAGCCACATCAGGAAGACGGTTCCTCCAACGATCGTGATGACGGTGGACATGCGGAAGAAAAAGCCGGGATCAAGAACGGCCGAACCACTTTGTCCCTGCATGGATTCCAGCCCTACCGCCAGACCGTATGCCTGTACGGAGGCGAGAAGTACAGTCAGATACCGGGTGTACTGGTTGATCTTCATGCGGCCGACTTCGCCTTCCTTTTTCAACTCCTCCAGATTCTTGAAGATGGAGGTGGCGAGTTGCATGATAATGGACGCCGAAATGTAGGGCATGATGTTGAGTGCAAAGATTGTCATGCGCTGCAACGCGCCGCCGGAGAACATGTTGAACATGTCGAGAATTCCGCCGCCTTTTTGCGTGAAAATCTCATTCCAGACACGGATGTCGATGCCCGGAACAGGGATGTAGGTTCCCAGACGATAGACCAGTAAAGCGCCAAGAACAAAAAAGATTCGTTTCTTTAACTCCGTTGCTTTTGCAAGCGCACCCCAATTTGCGTTTCGCGCGAGTTGCTCGGCCGCCGATGCCATTTTAGCTCTCTTTCCGGTTTGTTTATTCCATTTAAAACAGTCAATCAGTCATAAAGAAAAGAATGCCCCTAGACAAGAGAGGAATCAGGGCCTGACCGGAGGACCTAATTTTTGCCCGATCCCAGTTTTTCGCCCCACTTCCTGCACTTTGAAGCCACGCGCGCGTATTCCTCGGGGCTGTCAATTTTCTGCTGGGTTTTTATGAGATCCTGCACGGCCTGCTTGAAATAGCGGTCCAACTGGCTTTGAACGTAGGTGTTGAGTCCCTTTTGTGCCGCCTCTATACCGTTTTTTGGGACGGGCTCGATGACCGGGATCGTACCGGCAATTTTCCGCAGCTGCGCACGCATTTTCTTTTCGTTTTTGCGGTGGAAAAGACGCAGGGCCTGTATGTGCTTCTGTTCGTGCGCCAGAACTTCGCTGTATTCGCAACTCCCCTCTTCAAAGTTGCTCGCTACGTGAACTTCCGGGCTGGAGACAAACGTTCCGTGCGCTTCGTGCATGATAACGCAGAACGTCCCGTCTCCAAGCGGCAGGGTTTCAAAGAGAGTCCGCATGCGCGTTTCCGTCTTGCCGCCGCCCAGCCCAAGAATTTGGCCGCCGCCGGGGGCCTCCGCGTGGCCGATCTGCCATTCCGTCATGTCTCTTGCGGACTGGGTTTTTACTATGCTTGTCTCGTTAATATAGGATTTCATGGAAGTTTGCGGGCGGGAGCGAGGACATTTGGCGGCCCATGCAGGCGTGGAGCAGAGCAAGATTACACCTACAAGCACGAAGCCCCATGCGGACAAGCTTAAAGCACGCACGAAACACTTCTTTCGTACCATGAACCGCAAGGAAAGAGAGCCGGGCAAGACTAAAGCGCCCGATTAACGGTTGTAAGCGGAGACGTGATAACTTTCCCAGTTATCGCAGCGCGTGGGAACAAGCATGTATTCCAGAGGGTCATCCACCTTGCCCTGCCGGCGGATATAGTCCGGAATGGCCTTTTCCTCCATAAACTTATCCAGGTGAGAGCGGATGATAATCAAACTTGCCTCCTGCGCGGAGGGGATCATTTTCTCCCCGACCGGGCCTTGAGGAGGCAGCTTATGAGAAATGCTTTCAAGCTCCCGTTTCAACTGAGGCGCATAATCCTTCTGCCATTGCTTGGTCACAGCCACGTGCTTCTTCTCATGCTTGAGGATCTGCTTAAATTCGCAGCTTTCCGGGGGATATTCCTTGGCCACATGCACGACTGGCTGAATAAAAAAGCGGAGCGTTATTTTTTCGGCCGTCACGCAGTAGGCGCTGTCGTTATTCCGCAGGGGCGTAAAATTAAATTCCGCCTTGTAATCGGCCCAGAACGGCCCTCTTCCATCCTGCCCGGTATGCAGACCCAGTACGACCCCCTGCCCCCAGTGGCCGGTCCACGCCGTCAAGTACCATGCGGATGTACCACGGTAATACTTGGTTTTCAGCACGATCCGCTTGACTTCCGTTTCGGGGTTCGAGCGCGGGCATGATTGCGCCAGAGCGCCATACGCGCCGAAGATCATTACCGAGGACAGAACGAGGAAAAATAAAGACGTGGAACGCATGATTTTTACAGAACCCTTGATCAAAAAGCCTTTGGACAGAGTAATCGCGCCTGTAAAATATGTCAAAAAGAAAAAGCCTTTTGTCTTTGCAGAAAAAGGCTTGTTTTCTATTATTTTCTTAGCGCTTACAGGTCTTTATTCAGAACCTTTGGCCTTTTTCTTTTCCGCTTTTTTCGCGGGTTTTCTTCCGGATTTCTTCGCTTTTCCCTCTTTTCTGGGGAGCTTTTTGGGATTTTCCGGCTTTTCGGGAGCCAGTTCAACCTTGCCGCCTGCCTTTTCAACCGCTTCGATCGCGGATTTCGAAGCTTTTGTCAGTTTCAGATCCACCTTCG
The DNA here is from genome assembly GCA_020638365.1 of Rhodospirillales bacterium. Classification (GTDB taxonomy): domain Bacteria; phylum Pseudomonadota; class Alphaproteobacteria; order Micavibrionales; family Micavibrionaceae; genus JAGNKE01. The sequence continues at coordinate 511,282 of JACKIQ010000001.1, forward strand.
CGGTTAATTCCCCCTTGGCCAGCAGTTTGATCCCGTCACGGCGACGCGTGACCACACCAGCCTTCAGAAGGGTGTCCTCGTCAATCGGCTTCTTGGGGTCAAGTTTCTTTGCGTCAATCGCGGACTGAAGGTTTTTGAGCGTCAGTTCCGTGAGTTTCGTGGCAAAGGCCGTATTGCGGAAACCGATTTTCGGCAGGCGTTGATAGAGGGGCATCTGCCCGCCTTCAAAACCCTTGATAGCCACGCCCGTGCGCGCCTTTTGCCCCTTGTGACCGGCGCCGCAGGTTTTGCCCTTGCCCGAGCCGATTCCCCGTCCTACACGTGTCTTGGCCGTCTTCGAGCCTTCGCGGGGTTTTAAATCGTTGAGTTTCATTGTTCCAAATCCCTAAGTTTTGCGGATTAATGTTTTCAGGCCGCCTCGTCAACTTTCACGAGGTGCGCAACCTTGGCAATCATGCCGCGGACTGCGGGCGTATCCTCAAGAACGCTGGTGCGGTGAAGTTTGTTCAGGCCCAGGCCGATCAGGGTCGCGCGCTGGTATGCCCTGCGTCCGATCGGCGATCCGATCTGCGTTACGCGAATGGTTTTTCCCGAAGGCTCTTTTTTCTTTGGCGCGGCTTGCTTTTTTGCAGCCGGTTTTTTTTCTGTCTTTGCTCCGGCTTTTGCCTTAGTCGCCGTTTTCTTCGCTTTTTTCTCTTCTTCAGCCATTGTTCGTGTCCTTAACAATTATATCGTCTTCGGGTTTTATTCCTCTGACCCTTCCGGAGCTTCCGATCCTGATGTCGTTTCGCGGTTAGCCACGATTTCACTGACCTTCTTGTTGCGGCGGGCCGCAACGTGACGCGGGCTCTGAATTTTTTTCAGGGCATCGAAGGTTGCGTTGATCATACAGTAGGGATTGTTGGAGCCGATCGCCTTGGCGACGACATCCTGAATTCCCAGAGCTTCGAATACGGCGCGCATCGGCCCGCCTGCGATGATCCCGGTCCCTTGCGGCGCTGAGCGGAGGTGAACACGTCCGGCGCCTTCGGTACCGCTGACATCATGGTGCAGCGTGCGGCCTTCGCGAAGGGGGACGCGTATCATATTACGGCGCGCCGCTTCGGTCGCCTTGCGGATCGCATCCGGAACTTCTTTTGCCTTGCCGTGACCGTGACCAACACGGCCCTTGCCGTCACCGACGATTACCAGAGCCGAAAAAGCGAAACGACGGCCGCCCTTGACGACTTTCGCCACCCGGTTAATACCGACGAGGCGCTCGACGATTTCCTGTTCTTCCTGTTGTTTTTCAGACACACGTGCCATTGTTCGTTAATTCCTTTTCTTTCCTAAAATTCCAGTCCGCCTTCGCGCGCAGCATCCGCAAGAGCCTTGACCCGCCCGTGATAGAGAAAGGGGCCGCGGTCAAATACGACCTTGCTGATTCCGGCTTTTTTCGCGCGCGCCGCTATGAGTTTGCCGACTTCACCGGCCGCGTCCTTGTTCGATCCGGATTTAAGCTTTTCCTTCAACTCCTTATCAAGAGTCGATGCCGCCGCCAGCGTTACGCCCTTCAAATCGTCGATAATCTGGGCATATATCTGCTTGCCGGTCCGGTGGACAGAGAGGCGCGGACGGATTTCGCGCTTGCTGTTCTGCGCGATATTAATACGCCGGATTTTATTGCGCGTGCGGAATGTACGGCGTCCGGTAGATGCGAGTTTTTTCGATGCTGCTTTGGCCATGACCCTTTAATCCTATTTCTTCTTGCCTTCCTTGAACGGGATGTATTCGCCCGTGTACCGTATGCCTTTTCCTTTATAGGGTTCGGGCTTTTTGAATCCACGAATTTCGGCGGAAACCTGTCCGACGAGTTGCTTGTCGATCCCGCTGACAGTGATTTCCGTCTGCTTTTCTACGGCAACCTTGATACCAGCGGGAACCGTATAGCGAACCTCGTGCGAAAAGCCAAGGGTCATCACTATCGTCTGCCCTTGCAAGTTTGCCCTAAAACCAACCCCGTGGATTTCAAGCTTTTTTTCGTATCCATTTGTCACGCCAACAACCATGTTGTTCACAAGGGTGCGCATGGTCGGCCAGATCTGTTTGGCCATTGCGGTTTCCGTCCTGGGAACCAGACGCACAACCTTGCCCTTTTTGCCGTTGTCCTGCTCTGCCTCCTCAATAGAGACGCCAATTTCTTCGTGCACATCAAGGTTCAGCTCCCCAAGCTTGCCTTTTACGCGCAGGGCCTGCCCCTGAAGCTGGACATCTACGCCCTCAGGAATTGCAACCGGGTTTTTACCAATTCGAGACATTTTCAAATTCCTCGTTCAAACTTCAGATTCAGCCAGCTTTTCTTCCTAGAAGACCCGGCACAGAATTTCTCCACCGACATTCGCCGCCCGTGCCTTATGATCCGGGAGAACACCCTGGGGTGTGGACACAACCAGAATGCCCAGCCCGTTATAAAAGCGGGGCATGTCCTTTACACTGGTGTACACACGACGACCGGGGGTCGAAACACGAGCAATCTCGCGAATAACGCCCTGACCTTCTGCATATTTCAGCTGGACTTCGATGGTTTTCTTGTTGTTCTCGTGCTCCCTGACCGTGTAGCCGCGGATAAAACCTTCGTCCTTCAACACATTGCACACATTTTCGTGCAAGCGTGAATGAGGACATTCCACCGTCTTGTGCCGAGCGTTCTGCGCGTTCCTGATGCGGGACAGCATATCTCCGAGGGGATCATTCATGCTCATGTCTTCAATCCTTCTTCTTACCAGCTGGACTTCGTCACGCCGGGCAGCTTGCCCGTGGAAGCCAGATCTCGCAGGGCGATGCGCGAGAGGTTAAACTTACGATAATGCCCGCGGGGACGCCCCGAAAGCTGGCACCGGTTGCGGATGCGCACCTTCGTCGAGTTGCGCGGCAGTTCAGCCAGCTTAAGCATCGCTTCAAAGCGTTCCTCAACCGGAAGATCGAGATCGCGAATCGCCGCTTTCAGCCTAGCGCGCTTCTTAGCAAGCTTTTTAACCAGCTTCCTGCGCTTCTTGTCTCTTTCAATCATGCAAACTTTTGCCATTTTTAGTCTCTCTGCTTGTTGTCCTGTTTATTAGGCTCTTTACCACTCTTATCTATCAATTCCGGAAAGGCATCTTGAACCCGCGGAGCAGTTCCTTAGCCTCTTCGTCAGTTTTGGCCGTCGTGCACACGACGATATCCATTCCACGGATCTTATCGACCTTGTCGTAGGTGATTTCCGGGAAAATAATGTGTTCCTTAATACCCAGCGCATAATTACCGCGCCCGTCAAAGCTTTTGCCATTTGTTCCGCGAAAATCGCGTACACGAGGCAGGGCAATCGTAACAAGACGGTCGAGGAACTCATACATCCTGTGGCCGCGCAAGGTGACCTTTACGCCGATGGTCTGGCCTTCGCGGATCTTGAAGGACGCATTCGATTTTTTTGCCTTGCAGATGACAGGTTTCTGCCCGGCGATCAGAGCAAGATCATTTAAGGCCTGTTCAACATGCTTGCGGTCCTGCGTCGCTTCGCCGATCCCCATGTTGATCACGATTTTATCAAGGCGCGGGCGCTGATGCCGGTTCTTGTAACCGTATTTGCCGTCCAACGCGGGCGCGATTTCCTTTTCGTATATTTCCTTGTAGCGCGGTTTCATAGTTTTCTCGCTTTTCTATCCTTATTCTATCGTTTCGCCTGACTTCCGGGCTACGCGAACTTTTTTGCCATCCTTGAGCACCTTGAAGCCCACGCGGGTTGCCTTGTCCGATTTCGGGTCGAGAAGCGCCACGTTAGAGACGTGAATTGAGGCTTCTTTTTTCTCGATGCCGCCGCCGGAAAGCTGCGAAGGCTTGTTATGGCGGGTCACCATGTTCACGCCCTGTACAATGACGCGGTTTTCATCGGCCATCACCTTAAGGACTTCGCCTTTTGCTCCGCGATCCTTGCCGGTCAGCACAACGACCTTGTCGCCTTTTTTTACTTTTCTTGCGGGTCTGGTCATGTTCAGAGCACCTCCGAGGCCAGGGAAATGATTTTCATGTAACCGGCCGCACGCAATTCGCGGGTCACGGGGCCAAAAATACGGGTCCCGATCGGTTCGCCGTTATTGTTAATCAGTACGCAGGCATTGCCATCAAAGCGGATTTTTTCACCGTAGCGACGCTTGAGGCCGAACTTCGTACGGACGATGACGGCGCGGCGGACCTCACCTTTCTTGACGCGGCCCCTTGGGATCGCGTCCTTTATGGATACGACGACCACGTCGCCAATATTCGCAGTCCGGCGGTGAGAGCCGCCCAAGACCTTGATACACTGGACCTCACGGGCGCCACTGTTATCGGCTACAGCCATACGGGATTGCATCTGTATCATTATCAGGCATCCTTCTTCGCTTTAGATTTCTTTTCTGCCGCGGGTTTTTTAGCCTTGGGCTTTTTCTCTTCCGCCTTGCCTGCTGCTGCTGCGGGCTTGGGCTCCGCCTTGCCCTTTGCCGGCGCATTTTTTGCGGTCAGCTTGCGTTTTTCATTGTTGGTCGGCGGAATTGATTCCTTTCCGTCCCTCAGAACCGCCCAGCGCTTCGTTTTTGAGATCGGGCGGCATTCGATGATCTGGACACGCTCTCCATCCTGACAGCTGTTGCTTTCATCATGCGCCGTGAATTTCTGCGTGCTCTTAATGTATTTCTTGTAAACAGGGTGCATATAGCGACGCTCAACCAGAACCGTGACGGTCTTGTTAGTCTTCGTGCTTATTACATTTCCCTCAAGTATGCGGCGTGGCATCTTTCCTTGCTCCTCTTATGCGGCGGTCTTGGCCTTGGTCTTTTTCGGTGCGGCCTTTTTCTCGGCTTTCTTAGCCTTGGCGGGTTTGGCCTGTGCGGTTTCACCGCGCTTTCTCGCGCCCAGTTCGGTCTTCACACGCGCAATCGTCCGGCGGGTATTGCGGATCTGAGCCGTGTTTTCAAGCGTTCCCTGAGACTTCTGGAAGCGAGCATTGAGTTGAGCCTTGCGCAGATCAAGCAGAATCTTCTTCAACTCGTCGTCGGTTTTGGTGCGGATATCTTCGGAGTTCATGACTTACTTCTCCTCTGCGCCGACACGGGCGACAAACTTGGTCTTGATGGGCAGCTTGGCGGCCGCAAGAGCGAGCGCTTCACGGGCCAGTTCACGCGGAACACCGTCCAGTTCGAACATGATGCGGCCGGGTTTTACGCGGCACGCCCAGAATTCGACAGATCCTTTTCCCTTGCCCTGGCGTACTTCAAGAGGCTTCTTGGAGACCGGGACGTCGGGAAAAACACGGATCCAGAGCTTGCCCTGACGTTTCAGGTGACGGGTAATGGTTCTACGCGCCGCTTCAATCTGACGGGCGGTAATCCGCTCAGGCTGAAGGGCCTTGAGACCGTATTCACCGAAAGCCAGAGAGGACCCGCCCTTGGCGTTGCCGTGGATACGACCCTTGAACTGCTTGCGGTATTTAAATTTCTTCGGGCTTAACATGTCTTGCTTCTCTGCCTTGCTTTAAACTTTGCCTTAACTTTTCAAACCTAAACTTCTTGCCGCTTTTCAGCCTGCCTCCCTTGCACGGGCCAAAATACAGCATAAAAAAACTTCACTCACATGGACTTTTGATTCTCCCGAACCCTAGTCTCCATATGCTGACTGTATTTCCGGCCGCTTTCGCAAATCCGGCGGAACCTTATCCTATTTCCCATTCAAAATCCAGCATTATTGTGCAGATTTTCAGGGATTTTTAGCTGAACTCCATTGAGGCCGTTTTACCAGCCTTTACGTGATCTCTCCGGCTTTGCTGTCCCCGGATCTTTTATCACGGGCAAGCGGATCGTGATCCATGATTTCGCCCTTGTAGATCCAGACCTTTACACCAATAATCCCGTAAGTCGTCAGCGCTTCGGCCGTGCCGTAGTCGATGTCCGCACGCAGGGTATGCAGAGGTACGCGTCCCTCGCGGTACCATTCCATACGAGCGATGTCGGCACCACCGAGACGACCAGAGACGTTTATCCGAATCCCCTGACCGCCAAAACGCAAAGCATTCTGCACGGCCCGTTTCATGGCGCGACGGAAGGACACGCGGCGTTCGAGCTGCTGGGCGACACCTTCAGCAACCAGCTGTGCGTCGATTTCGGGCTTGCGGATTTCGACGATGTTCAGGCTGACATCTCCGCCCGCGCGCTGAGACAGGTTGCGGCGCAGCTTTTCGATGTCGGCCCCTTTCTTGCCGATAATAACGCCCGGACGAGCTGTGTGAACAGTAATCTTCGTGAGCTTAGCAGCGCGTTCGATAATGACCTTGCTGACTCCGGCGGGCTTAAGATGCTCCATAATATATTCACGGAGCTTGAGGTCCTCGATCAGCTTGTCCGCATAGTCGCGTCCCGCGTACCAACGGGAGTCCCATGTGCGGTTGATGCCGACCCGAAGGCCTATCGGATTAACTTTCTGTCCCATAAATTATTCCTCGTCTGCTGCTTCTTTAAGAATGATGGTCATATTGCTGATCGGCTTCACTATGCGTGCGCCGCGGCCTTTCGCTCTGGCCCGAAAACGCTTCATGATTACGGACTTGCCGACGTGGGCTTCGGCCACAACGAGCCTGTCCGCATCCAGATTGTGGTTGTTCACCGCGTTGGCCACAGCCGCTTGCAGAAGCTTGCGAACGTTTTCAGCCACACGTTTTTTAGAAAATTCGAGGTCGATCAGTGCTGTCGCAGCGCTCTTGCCACGGATCGTCTGTGCCACCAGATTGAGTTTCTGGGGGCTGATTCTGATATACTTCGCCGATGCCTTCGCCTCGTTTTCCTTTATCCTTTTCGGATTAGAAGATTGTCCCATTTTCGACTTCCTTTTTTCTCTGGCGCTGTCTTATCAGCCCTTCTTGGCTTTCTTGTCCGCTCCGTGACCGCTGTAGGTCCGGGTAGGAGCAAATTCGCCGAGTTTATGACCGATCATCTGGTCCGTCACCAGGACGGGGATGAATTTCTTGCCGTTGTGCACACCGAACGTCAGGCCTACCATGTTCGGCAGGATCGTCGAACGGCGCGACCAAGTTTTTATTACCGCGTTTTTTCCACTTTCGCGCGCTTCCTCAATTTTCTTGAGAAGGCTTCTTTCGATAAACGGACCTTTCCAAACACTGCGTGTCATTGTTTTTATGCTCCTTTAGCTCTTATTTCTTCTTACGGCGGCGGATGATGGACTTATTGGTCCATTTCGCCTTTTTACGTGTTTTGTAGCCCTTGGTTGGCTTACCCCACGGCGTGACCGGGTGACGTCCACCGGAGGTCCGGCCTTCACCACCGCCATGCGGGTGATCGACGGGGTTCATGGCTACGCCGCGGACGGACGGGCGGCGGCCCTTCCAACGGCCCCGACCGGCCTTTCCATCGTTCGTGTTCATGTGGTCTGGGTTGGATACCGCGCCCACCGTGGCGATACAGTCACCGGGAACAACCCGAAGTTCGCCCGAAGCCAGACGGATCTGGGCATAACCCTGATCCCGGCCGACGAGTTGAGCGAACGTCCCGGCAGAGCGGATCATCTGTGCGCCTTTTCCGGGCTTCATTTCGATGTTGTGGATGATCGTACCAACCGGCATATTTTTGAGCGGCATCGCGTTACCGGGCTTGATATCGACTTTCTCGCCGGCAATCACCTTGTCACCGACAGCCAGACGCTGGGGCGCCAGAATGTAGCGCTTTTCGCCGTCCTTGTATTCGATCAGAGCGATGAAGGCCGTACGGTTCGGGTCGTATTCCAGACGAACGACTGTGCCTTCGACATCCCACTTGTTGCGCTTCCAGTCAATGAGGCGGTAGCGCTGCTTGTGCCCCCCCCCGATGTGGCGGGTCGTAATGCGGCCGTGGTTGTTCCTTCCGCCGGATTTTTTCTTTCCCTCAGTCAGGGTTTTTTCCGGACCGCCTTTCCAGAGATCCTTTCGATCCACCTGTACCAGCTGGCGCTGGCTAGGGGTCGTGGGGTTGTATTTTTTCAATGCCATTGTCTTCTTCCCTTTTATTCATCCCTTATCGGCGGATCACCATAGTTGACACATTTCTTCAAACCTAAAATGCGTTAAATTCCTGTTCCCGTGTCGATCGTCTGACCGGATTCCAAGGTCACAACCGCTTTTTTGAAATCGCCGCGGCGGCCCTTTTGACCGCGAAAGCGCTTGGTCTTGCCCTTCTGGATCAGAGTATTAACCGCCTTGACCTTTACTCCGAAAAGGGTCTCCACCGCCTCCTTGATGCGAGGCTTGGTTGCCTCCAGAGGAACCTTAAAGGTGACCTGCGCGTTGGCGCTTCCCATCGTCGCTTTTTCGGTGACGTGGGGCGTGCGAATGATTTCGTACATCCATTCCGCCGCTTCTGCCTTTTTTGCCTTTGCCATCGTTTTAATCCTTCTTAAAAATCCGCTTATGCGCTTTTCAGTTTTTCGGTCAAGTCGTTGACCGCTTCCTTCGTCAGGACGAGCGTGTCACGACGCAGAATGTCATAAACATTCGTGCCTTGCGTGGTCAGAACGTCGATACGCGGAATGTTCGCCGTTGCGCGGGCGAAGTTCGCGTCGATTTCGCTGCCGCCAATGATGACCGCAGAGTCCAAACCCAGCTTGCTTAAAGCCGCGGCCATGGGCTTGGTCTTGTGTTCTTTCGCCTTGGCTTCATCAAGGATAACAATCTTGCCTTCAGCCGCCTTGGCCGAAAGGGCGATTTTCAGGGCCATCTTGCGGATTTTCTTGGGCAGATCGAACGCATGGGAACGTACATGAGGACCAAAAACGACTCCGCCTCCCCGGTCCTGAGGTCTCTTGAGGTCGCCCGCGCGTGCGCGGCCTGTGCCTTTCTGTCTCCAGGGTTTAGCCCCGGTTCCAACTATTTCCGCGCGGCCTTTTACCTTGTGCGTTCCGCTTCTGCGTTTCGCGAGCTGGTAGTTCACCATACGGTGCAGGATATCCTGCCGGACTTCCACACCGAAAACACTTTCGTCAAGGGTAATTTCCCCGACTTTCTTGTTTTCAAGATTCTTTACTTCGAGTTTCATGGCTTATTCCTTTGCCTCACCGGTATTTTCGTTCTCGGCCTGCGGCGCCGTCTCTTCTGCTGCGGCTTCCTGCGCCGGAGCTTTTTCCGCCTTGTCCTGTGCCGCCTGTTTCAGGCCGGCGGGTTTGGGTACGTTGTCGGGCAGGGGCTTCTTGACCGCATCACGAATAAGAACCCAGCCATTGTCGGAGCCGGGGACAGCCCCTTTAACGAGTATCAGACCCTCTTCGGTGTCGACGCCGACAACCAGAAGATTTTGTGTGGTCGCGCGAACATCGCCCATATGACCCGCCATTTTCTTGCCCTTGAAGACCCTGCCCGGATCCTGACGCTGACCTGTCGATCCGTGAGAACGGTGTGAGACGGACACGCCGTGAGAGGCACGCAGACCACCGAAATTGTGACGTTTCATGCCGCCGGCAAAGCCTTTACCGATGGTCGTTCCGGTTACGTCTACAAACTGGCCGGGAACAAAGTGGTTGACGCCGAGTTCAGCACCGACATCGAGGACGTTTTCGTTTGTTACACGGAATTCAGCCAGCTTTTTCTTCGGCTCAACCTTCGCCTTGGCGAAATGGCCGCGGTTGGCCTTGCTGGTGCGCTTGACCTTCGCCTTGCCCGCGCCGAGCTGGAGCGCGACGTAACCGTCCTTGTCTTCCGCGCGAACGGAAACGACCTGGCAACCCTCAACTTTTAAAACGGTTACCGGGATGTGACGCCCATCTTCGTCGAAGACACGGCTCATTCCTTCTTTTTTTGCTATCAATCCTGTTCTCATAACAGTCTTCCTTTAATTAACCTTGTTGCTTACACCCAGGTCCATTTCAATATCAATCAGATCGACCGGGTTGAGGTATCTTTCCAGTTGCTTGCTCAGCGTATGAAGCAGTTCATCCTGTTCTGCCAGTGTCGAGCATTCGAACGTGATATGTCCATCAACTCCCAGAATCTGGACAACGGGAATATTATCGGGATAACGCTCGAACTTGATCAGTCCCGTAATACGGTCCGAACTGATCATCTGTCCGTCTTTAAACCTTATGATATTCGACATTTTCCAATCCTCTGCCTTCTTACGCCGCCTGCCCGATCTTGATCTCGACATCCACGCCTGCAGGGAGATCCAGCTTCATAAGAGCGTCAATCGTCTGCGGAGTCGGATCCTCGATGTCCATCAGGCGCTTATGCGTGCGCATCTCGAACTGCTCTTGCGAACGCTTGTCCACGTGAGGAGAACGGATGACCGTAAAACGCTTGATGCGGTTAGGCAGCGGAACCGGGCCGCGTACACGTGCGCCCGTCCTTTTTGCCGTATGCACGATTTCCGAAGACGCCGTATCCAGGATACGGTGGTCAAACGCCTTCAGGGTTATGCGTATCGTTTGCGTGTCCATTTTCGAACCTCTATGCCTTTCGCGTTTGCTTATTCGATAATTTTGGAGACGACGCCGGCGCCGACGGTTCTGCCGCCTTCGCGGATGGCGAAGCGCAGGCCCTCGTTCATCGCGATCGGCGTGATCAGCTCAACCTGAAGGTTGTTCACGTTATCGCCCGGCATCACCATCTCCGTGCCTTCGGGCAAAATCACCTCGCCCGTCACGTCCGTCGTCCGGAAGTAAAACTGAGGACGGTACTTCGTAAAGAACGGCGTGTGACGGCCCCCCTCTTCCTTCGAGAGAATATATACCTCCGCCACAAACTTCTTGTGCGGCTTGATGCTGCCCGGAGCACACAATACCTGACCGCGCTCAATATCCTCGCGCTTCGTCCCGCGAAGAAGAATCCCCACGTTATCGCCCGCTTCCCCGCTGTCGAGCAGCTTACGGAACATCTCAACACCCGTTACGGTCGTCTTCTGCGTGTCCCGGATCCCGACAATCTCAATCTCCTCGCCAACCTTCACTACGCCCTGCTCAATACGACCCGTCGCAACAGTCCCCCGACCGGAAATCGAAAAAATATCCTCAACCGGCATCAAAAACGGCCTGTCCTTCGGACGGTCAGGCTGCGGAATGTACTCATCCACCGCCTTCATCAACGCCTCAATCGCGTTCTTGCCAATCTCGTCATCCCGCTTCTCGACCGCCGCCAACGCAGAACCCTTGATAATCGGAATATCGTCGCCCGGAAACTCATAAGAACTCAGAAGCTCGCGAACCTCCATCTCCACAAGCTCCAGCAACTCAGGATCATCCACCTGATCCACCTTGTTCAAAAAGACCACTATCGCAGGTACACCCACCTGACGCGCCAGCAATATATGCTCCCGCGTCTGAGGCATCGGACCGTCCGCAGCGTTCACAACCAAAATCGCACCGTCCATCTGAGCCGCGCCCGTGATCATGTTCTTGATGTAGTCCGCGTGACCAGGACAGTCCACGTGCGCATAATGACGGTTCGCCGTCTCGTACTCCACGTGCGCCGTCGATATCGTTATACCACGTGCCTTCTCCTCAGGTGCCTTGTCGATCATGTCTACAGACTCACCCGAACCAAACATACCCGCCAACGCCGCCGTCAGCGTCGTCTTACCATGGTCCACGTGACCAATCGTACCAATATTACAGTGCGGCTTGTTCCGCTCAAACTTCTCTTTCGCCATGATCTTTTTCCTTCCTTAATTTGATATCCGTTGTTTGTGTTAGCCTTTTCCGCCAAGAGATGCCCTGACCTCGTCGGCGATGTTGGATGGGACAGGCTCGTAGTGGTCGAACTGCATGGTGTATTGTGCGCGGCCTTGCGACTTGGAGCGCAGGTCGTTGATGTAGCCGAACATCTGGGCCAGAGGCACCAGAGCGGTGATCACCTTTGCGTTTCCGCGGTCTTCCATAGCATTTATCTGTCCGCGACGGGAGTTGAGGTCGCCGATGATATCGCCCATGTATTCCTCGGGGGTGACAACCTCGACCTTCATCATCGGCTCAAGAAGCTGCGCTCCTGCTTTTTGCATGCCTTCCCGGAAGGCCGCTTTCGCAGCAATCTCGAAGGCCATGACGGAGGAGTCCACGTCGTGGTACGAACCGTCAACAAGCGTGACCTTGAAGTCCACGACCGGGAACCCCACGATAATGCCGGTCTCTTTAGCTATATCCAGACCTTTCTGAACACCGGGGATGTACTCCTTGGGAACACTTCCGCCTACGATCTTGCTTTCGAAAATAAAGCCAGAACTGTTTTCACCCGGCTCAAAAACCAGGTCGATTTTAGCAAACTGGCCGGAACCTCCGGTCTGTTTCTTGTGCGTGTAGCTGATTTCAGCCTTCCTGGTGATTGTCTCGCGGTAAGCGACCTGCGGCTTTCCGATATTCGCATCGACCTTGAACTCGCGGCGCATACGGTCCACGAGAATATCAAGGTGAAGCTCACCCATGCCCTTCATAATCGTCTGACCGGATTCGTGGTCGACAGATACACGGAAGGACGGGTCTTCGGCCGCCAAACGCTGGAGCGCCATGCTCATTTTTTCCTGGTCGCCCTTGGTTTTCGGCTCTACGGCGATTTCGATAACCGGCTCGGGGAATTCCATGCGTTCCAGAACAACCGGCTTGTTCGCGTCACACAACGTATCGCCCGTCGTGGTTTCTTTCAGCCCCACGAACGCCACGATGTCGCCAGCGTGCGCTATACTAATTTCTTCACGGTTGTTTGAGTGCATGAGCAACATACGACCAACACGCTCGCGTTTGCCCTTGACCGAATTAATGACGTAGGACCCGGATTCAATCGTTCCGGAATAGATCCGGGCAAAGGTCAGGGAACCGACGTAAGGGTCGTTCATGATTTTAAAGGCCAGAGCGGAGAACGGCTCGGCATCTTCGGGCTTACGGATTTCATCCTCATCGGAGTCGACCTTCTTGCCTTTCATAACGCCTACATCGAGAGGGCCGGGAAGGAAGTCGACAACCGCATCGAGAAGCGGTTGAACACCCTTGTTCTTGAAGGCGGATCCGCACATCATCGGGATCATCTTGAAGGCGATCGTGCCCTTGCGGATGCATTTCTTCAGCGTCGCGATATCCGGCTCATTTCCTTCGAGGTAAGCCTCCATCGCGGCATCGTCCATTTCAACGGCCATTTCCACCAGCTTTTCACGGTATTCCTTTGCTTTTTCCTGCAGGTCGGCGGGAATCTCGACAATTTCAAAGGACGCACCAAGAGTTTCAGCGTTCCAGATGATCGCGTTCATATTGATAAGGTCAACAATGCCTACAAAGTCACTCTCCAGCCCGATAGGAAGGGTCAGAACGAGCGGGTTGATGCCCAGACGTTTTTTCACGCTGGCCACGCAGTCGTAGAAGTCTGCACCGATCTTGTCCATCTTGTTGGCAAAGATAATGCGGGGAACCTTGTATTTATCGGCCTGACGCCACACGGTTTCAGTCTGCGGTTCCACGCCCTGGTTGCCATCAAGAAGACACACAGCGCCATCAAGAACGCGCAGGGACCGCTCGACTTCAATCGTGAAATCCACGTGCCCGGGGGTGTCGATAATGTTCAGGCGGAACATTTCACCGGGGTACGAACCGTTTTCAGGGCCTTTCCAGAATGTGGTCGTCGCGGCGGACGTGATCGTGATCCCGCGCTCCTGCTCCTGCTCCATCCAGTCCATCGTGGCAGCACCGTCATGAACTTCACCGATTTTGTGAGATTTTCCGGTGTAGTAGAGAATACGCTCGGTGGTCGTGGTTTTCCCCGCATCAATATGAGCCATGATGCCGAAATTACGGTAGCGGTCCAGTGGATATTCGCGTGACATAATCTGTTCTTTTCCGTTTGTGGTTTTGTCCTTTTGCCCTTACCAGCGATAATGCGCAAATGCCTTGTTTGCGTCAGCCATCTTGTGGGTATCCTCGCGCTTCTTGATCGACGCACCCCTTTCATTCGCCGCATCAAACAACTCAGCAGCCAGACGGTCTTTCATGGTTTTTTCGCCGCGCCTGCGTGCCGCGTCGATAATCCAGCGAATGGCCAGAGCCTGAGCGCGTTCGCTACGAACTTCGACTGGAACCTGATAGGTCGCACCTCCTACACGGCGCGAACGAACCTCGATACGCGGGCGAACATTTTTCAGGGCATCGTGAAAAAGACGCAAGCCACGGCTTTTGGCCGATATCGCATCACCCAGATCTCCTGCGGAGGTTTCCTCATTTTTGTTTTCGTTGGAAGGCTTTTTCTCAAGACTTTCAATTGCTCCGTAAACGATCGATTCCGCGACCGCTTTCTTGCCCTGCTCCATAATACAGTTAATGAATTTGGAGAGAACGAGATCGCCGAAACGGGGATCGGGAAGAATTTCTCTTTTATCTGCTCTGCGACGACGTGACATACTTTGCGTTCCTTTTCGTAAATCTTATTTCGGGCGTTTGGCGCCGTAGCGAGAGCGAGCCTGCTTCCGGTCCTTAACACCTTGCGTATCAAGCGTGCCTCGGATGATCGTATAACGAACACCGGGCAAGTCCTTAACCCGGCCGCCGCGCACGAGAACAACGGAGTGTTCCTGAAGGTTATGGCCTTCTCCGGGGATGTAACAAATGACTTCCAGCCCCGTGGTCAGGCGGACCTTCGCAACCTTCCGCAAAGCAGAGTTCGGTTTTTTCGGGGTTGTCGTGTAGACGCGCGTGCATACGCCACGGCGTTGCGGGTTGCTTTTCAGCGCCCGGTTCTTTTTCCGTTTTACTACTTTTTGCCGCGGCTTGCGGATCAACTGCTGAATGGTTGGCATCGTTTCGCCCTATGTTATTAACCAAAACCAAAGCCCTGACTACGCAGGGCACTCAAATTCCCGGATGGCGGCATGTAGCGCGGATTTTTGCGGATTGTCAAGTAAAACACCGCATTTTCCGCAGAGCATCCGCCCGTCCGATCCGCGCTCAAGGAGACCCGGACGTTTTTATAACGGATGTTGCGCTTTGTCTACTCTTCCGCACCCACAAAAAACGTTTCAGGTGCGCACTTTCGTCAAAGCCTACAGCTGCGTTTAAGCCCCTGTTTCCTTCCCGATTCTTTCCGGTCCGGAACGGCTTACGGCCAGCCAATCCTTCTTAGTGGCGCGGACTATAACGGCGGGTCTATATGCTGTCAAGAAAAGAATCATACCAATAGGTTAAGCAAAAAAAGCGTTTACCGGGATGACGGACCGTCCTATCCTGAAACGGGTTAACTGTTTCATTTAAATGACTTCCTGTAAGTTCGTGACTTTCGAAAGATCCATATTAACCGATTTTGCCGTGCTGGGCGTTGTCGCCCTGTTATGCGCGTGGGCTGTCTTTTTCGACGGGTATCCAATCGGGGACGACTACAAGAACCAGATTATCGCCTTTGAAGCTTTCCGCGAGCAGTTCAACGGGGGGGACATTTATCCCCGCTGGCTGCACGATATTAATCACGGTTTCGGGGCGGCAAACCTGTATTTTTACCCGCCGCTGATCTATTACGCAGAGTATGCGACCGGATTGCTGCTCCCTGCGGATGCAGAAACTCCGACTATACTGATTTTTTCATCGTTTTTTTTCCTTGCTCTATCCGGAATCAGCGCTTATTTCTGGCTGTCCTCCCTTTGTTCGAGGCGCGGCGCGGTTATCGGTGCTGCGCTGTACATGGCGGCGCCATACCATCTTTTTTTCGACCTTTATGAGCGAAATAACGGGGCCGAGTTCGCGGTTTACGCTTGGATTCCGCTGCTCTTTCTTTTTGCGCAAGAGAACGGTGGAAACCGGGCTTTTCGAGCGGCGAAGCTGAGCCTCGCTTATGCCCTTTTTGTTCTCACGCATTTGCCGAGCGCGGTGTTCGTTACGCCTTTTGCAGGGTTGTGGGCCCTGCTTTTCATTTTTCTCAGACATGAGGGAAAAAGCCCGGTTGAGCGGCTGAGGCCCGTTATTCTTGAGGGCGTTTTTTTTACGGGGTGCGTAGCGCTGGGATGTCTGCTGGCCGGACTCTATCTCTACCCTGCGCTTACAATGCTCGGAATGGTGCGGTCGCATGTACTCTGGAGCGGACCTTTTTACGACTATAATAACTGGTTCGTCTGGGGCGGGGCGCGATGCCCGGCTATATATAACGCTTTCTGCGTCCAGATGTCGGTTGTCGCTACGGTGACCGTATTCGCTCCTCTAATCTCCGGGTTTCCGGCTCTTGGCAGGATGGAGAAGAGGGAGAAAGGATTCTTCGGGGGTCTGACCATCCTGATCGGCGCGTGTTTTGTTCTGATGATCCCGGCATCGCAGATCCTCTGGTCTGTTTTTTCACCTTTGCAGAAAATCCAGTTCCCGTTTCGTCTTATGATCCTTGCGGACCTGTTTTTTGCCGCGTTAACAGCCCTGATGTTCAGCGTGCGGGCCGGTAAGGGTCAAAGATCGGGCCTTTATGCTGGCCGGATAACCCTCATTCTGGCGTTTGCAGCGGTGAGCTTTTTTACCGCACGTTTTGTGCAAAACTCCTGGCACCCGGATCAGGATTTCTTCGATTACCGGATCAAGCACAGGATCCTGACCGGAGAGTTCTTTCCGAATAATCCGGAAATGACCGTCACTATCCCTGATTTTGTTGAAAAGACGCCGGAAATACCGCTGTTGCGAACCGAGCCCCCTTCCCTGCGTGCCGAGGCCGTCAGGAAGCTTCCCCGCCGGTATGAGATTGAGGTCGAGGCTGAGGAACCGGGCACGCTGTTTGTCCGGCAGTTTTTTTTCCCCGGATGGCGCGCACGGATAGAAAAAGACGGTTTGCCACCCGAGGATGCGGATATCCGAGCCGTGGAACCTTACGGGCAGATCAAGGTCGCCCTGCCTGCCGGGACGTACCGTGTAGTTCTTGACCTACCATCCTTACGGCAGGAGCAAATCGGAGGGATGATGAGCGCGGGGGCCCCGGTCTTGTTTCTTCTTCTGCTTCTTGCCGGAATGACCCAACGGAGGAAGGGATAAGAAAAGGCCCCGATTATGCGGGGCCTTATTGTATCCATTATACAGGTTACAAGACGATTCAGCCGTTCGCGGCTTCGCGCATTGTGTCTTCCCCGCCTTCTTCCTCCTGCACTTCTGCCGTACCCTCTTCCAAGGCTTCAGGACGGGGCATGCTGGCCAGGACTTCTTCGTCCCGTTCGGCCGCGAGACGCTTCATCTGGTTGACGAAAGCGCCCGTACCCGCCGGGATCAGGCGTCCGACAATGACGTTTTCCTTCAGGCCATTAAGACGGTCAACCTTGCCGTTGACGGCGGCATCGGTGAGTACGCGGGTCGTTTCCTGGAAGGATGCGGCTGAGATGAAGGAGCGGGTCTGCAAGGACGCCTTCGTGATCCCCTGAAGAACGGGCTTGCCCTCCGGTCCGATTTTACCATCTTCCATGTAACGCTGGCACGCTTCTTCGAACTCCTCGCGATCCACATGTTCGCCGACAAGGAACGTCGAGTCACCGACAGACGTTATTTCGACTTTCTGCATCATCTGGCGCACAATCACCTCAATGTGCTTGTCGTTGATCCGAACGCCCTGAAGACGGTAGACTTCCTGCACCTCGTTCGTGAGGTATTCGGCGAGAGCCTCCACACCCAAGACATTCAAAATGTCGTGCGGGACAAGGGAGCCGTCCAGCAGCCTATCTCCCTTGCGGACGAAGTCGCCCTCCTGAACCGCCAGGTGGCGGCCCTTGGGAATAAGGTATTCACGGGCTTCCTCATCCGCGCTGACCGGGCGGACGACAATGCGGCGCTTTGACTTGTAGTCCTTGCCAAACTCGACGTATCCGTCCAGTTCGGAAATAACCGCAAAGTCCTTCGGGTGGCGTGCCTCGAACAGTTCGGCCACGCGCGGCAGACCCCCGGTAATGTCACGGGTCTTGGACGTTTCGCGCGGAATACGTGCGATAATGTCGCCTGCCTTGACCTCCTGCCCGCTTTCAACGGAAAGAAGGGTATCCACAGAGAGTTCGTAGTTCGCCGGCAGACCGTTGGGCAGCTTGATGATGTTGCCCTTTTTGTCGAGCAACGCGATGCGCGGCTTGAGATCGCTGCCCTTGGGCTGCGAACGCCAGTCGATTACGCGGCGGGCAGAAATGCCCGTGGCCTCGTCAACCTGATCTACGACGGAGATGCCTTCCACAAGGTCAAAGTAGTGCGCAACCCCGTCTTTTTCCGTGATGACCGGAAGGGTGTAAGGGTCCCATTCCGCCATTTTCTCACCGGCCCTGACCTTTGCCCCGTCTTCAACCAGAAGGCGGGAACCGTAAGGCACACGGTAGGTTGCCTTGTCCGCTCCCTTCTTGTCCTTGAGGACGAGTTCAGTGTTACGACCCATGATGATGGTAACGCCCGCAGAGTTCTGAACAAGGTTCTTGTTGCGGATTTCAACCTTACCTTCGATGTTCGCATCCACGTGAGAACGCTCCGCACCTTTCTGTGCGGCGCCCCCGATGTGGAAGGTCCGCATAGTGAGCTGCGTTCCGGGTTCACCGATCGACTGCGCGGCCATAACGCCCACTGCCTCGCCGACGTTAACCGGCGTTCCGCGCGCCAGATCACGACCATAACACTTTGAACAGATTCCGTTACTGTCGCCTTCGCATACCAGAACGGATCGGACTTTCACCTCATCGACGCCTGCCGTTTCGATCTGCTCCGCGGTCACTTCGTCGATAATTTCTCCTGCCGGCGCGATTACCTCTCCGGTCAGCGGGCTTTTTATTTCCAGTGACGGAACCCGGCCCAGAATACGCTCGGACAAAGATACAATGACATCGGGACCGTTCATTACAGCGCGCATCATGATGCCGTTTTCGGTTCCGCAGTCATGCTGGGTGATGATCGCGTCCTGAGCCACATCAACAAGACGGCGGGTCAGATAACCGGAGTTCGCGGTCTTCAGGGCCGTGTCGGCCAGACCCTTACGGGCGCCGTGCGTCGAGTTAAAGTATTCGAGAACGGACAGGCCTTCCTTGAAGTTCGAGATAATCGGGGTTTCGATGATCTCGCCCGAGGGCTTGGCCATCAGACCGCGCATTCCCGCCAACTGGCGGATCTGGGCAGCGGAACCCCGCGCTCCGGAATGCGCCATCATGTAAACAGCATTAAGCTTCCCGGTTTCGATGTTGGAGATGCCCTTCATCATCGCATCCGCGACCTCGTCGGTACAACGGGACCAGATGTCGACGACCTTGTTGTATTTTTCACCCTTGGTGATCAGACCGTCCATGTATTGCTGTTCAAATTCGCTGACTTTTTCGTAAGCGGCGTCGACCAGTTTATGCTTGGCCTCGGGAATAACCAGATCGTCCTTACCGAACGAAATCCCTGCGATACACGCATAGCGGAAGCCGAGTTTCATTAAACGGTCACAGAAAATAACCGTTTTCTTCTGCCCGCAGTGGCGGTAGACCACGTCAATCAGACTCATGATTTCCTTCTTGGTCAGAATCTGGTTGATCAGGGTGAACGGAACCTGCGGGTGACGCGGAAGCAGTTCGGAAACCAGGATACGGCCCGGGGTGGATTCAACCAGCTTCTGGACAGGCTCGCCGTTTTCGTCCACATCGCGGTAGCGGCACTTGATTTTCGCATGCAGGCTCACCGCATCTTCCTGAAGGGCGTGGGAGATTTCCCCGGCACCGCGGAAGATCATACCTTCGCCTTTTTCACCGTCACGCGCGATGGACAGATAGTACAGACCCAAAACGATATCCTGCGTCGGAACGATGATCGGCTTGCCGTTTGCGGGCGAGAGAATGTTATTGGTGGACATGATCAGGCAGCGCGCTTCAAGTTGTGCCTCAATTGAGAGCGGCACATGAACAGCCATCTGGTCTCCGTCGAAGTCCGCGTTAAACGCCGTACAGACAAGCGGGTGAAGCTGAATGGCCTTGCCTTCGATCAGCACAGGTTCGAACGCCTGAATCCCCAGACGGTGCAGCGTGGGCGCACGGTTCAGGAGGACGGGGTGTTCGCGGATGACTTCTTCAAGGATGTCCCAGACTTCCGGGCGTTCCTTTTCAACCATGCGCTTGGCCGCCTTGACCGTCGAGGCCATGCCGTAGATTTCAAGCTTGTGCAGAATAAAGGGCTTGAATAATTCCAGAGCCATCTTCTTGGGAAGTCCGCACTGATGCAGCTTTAATTCAGGACCAACCACGATCACGGAACGACCGGAATAGTCCACGCGCTTTCCGAGCAGGTTCTGACGGAAACGACCCTGTTTCCCCTTGAGCATATCGGAAAGAGATTTCAGGGGACGCTTGTTCGCACCGGTGATAACACGGCCACGGCGACCGTTGTCGAAGAGAGCATCCACGGCTTCCTGAAGCATCCGCTTTTCGTTGCGGACGATGATATCGGGCGCACGCAGCTCGATCAGGCGGCGCAGACGGTTGTTCCGGTTTATGACGCGGCGGTAGAGATCATTCAGATCGCTTGTTGCGAAACGTCCGCCATCCAGAGGGACGAGCGGGCGCAATTCCGGCGGAAGGACCGGGACCGTGTCCAGAATCATCCATTCCGGACGCGTGCCTGACGCGATGAAAGCTTCAATAAGCTTCACGCGCTTGACCAGTTTCTTGCGCTTGGCTTCTGAGTTGGTTTCGCGCAAGTCTTCCTCGACCTTGACGCGCTCCTGTTCCAAATCTATCGCGGAAAGAATTTCCTTGAGCGCTTCCGCACCGATACCTGCACGGAAGGATTCCTCACCATATTCGTCCTGAGCGTTGTAATATTCTTCTTCCGAAAGCAGTTGCAGAGGCTTTAGTGGCGTCATGCCCGGTTCGATCACGATGAAGTTTTCGAAGTAAAGGACACGCTCAAGCTCCTTGAGTGTCATGTCGATGATCAAACCGATCCGGCTCGGCAACGATTTCAGGAACCAGATATGGGCTACGGGAGAGGCCAAGGCGATGTGCCCCATGCGTTCGCGGCGGACGCGGGTGAGCGTGATCTCAACGCCGCATTTTTCGCAGATGATCCCCTTGTATTTCATACGCTTGTACTTACCACACAGACATTCGTAATCTTTGACGGGACCGAAGATGCGTGCGCAGAAGAGACCGTCCTTCTCCGGCTTGAAGGTCCGGTAGTTGATTGTTTCGGGCTTTTTCACCTCACCGAAGGACCAGCTGTTGATCTGCTGCGGGGAAGCAATCGATATCCGGATCGTATCAAAGCTCTGCGGCCCGGTCGGCTGCCCAAAGAGGTTCATCAGTTCATTCATCGTTTTCGCCCTTTTCTCTTCCTATGTTTTCACCAGCCGGCTTAGTCAACCAGGCTGAAATTCACTGTCGTAATTACGCGGACCTTCTTTTCTATCGAGGCCTGCTCAGCTTCGACGTCGCTTCCGTACGCCGATAAAATATTGAACCAGCCCTGATCGGCAGACATGATCGTGCCCACCTTGCTACTTGAATCCTGGGCAAATCTCTGCGCCGCCTGCCGTGCGTTTTGAGTCGCTTCGGTTATCATATCCGGCTTAATGTCGTTGAGTTTCGTGTACATATAAACCGGGTCCGAATTGGTGAGCAGGACATCCTGCGCGATCAGGGCGAAGGTATTCTGCGCTGCCTTTTCGATGTCGCGGACCTTGGTGCTACGCACCGTTATGGTCTGCGTGATGTCGAAATAGTTTTTGTATTCCTGCACGTCTCCCATTTGCGAAATTACATCACGACCCTGGAACAGGTTTATGCTCTTGCGGGCATACTCGCCGGTCTCGAACCCGTTCTGTTTCAGGAAGGATTCGATGATCTGCTGGTTAGCCTGAAGCTTCTGACGGGCGGTCGGCAAATCCCACTCCCTAACGGTGTGCGAAATGCGCCAAACGCCCAGATCAGCCTCCACATTGCGTTCCGCCAGCCCCTTTACCGAGACGATTCCCTGCGGCTCGTTAAAGCGAATCAAGCCTTCGCGCAGGAAGAAGCTGGCGCTGACTATCGCAGCGGCCAGGATACAGGCGGACAGAAATGTTGCTACAGACTGCATCAGATTCCCCGGTTCAAGCCTTGATATAACTCCTATTTCGTACTCTGCTTCATATCGACATTCAGGCCGAGCGCCTTCAGTTCCTTAGTGAGAACATTGAAGGATTCGGGAATGCCGATTTCGAAATTGTCCTCGCCGCGAACGATCGCCTCGTAGACTTTCGAGCGTCCCGCCACGTCGTCGGACTTGACGGTAAGCATTTCCTGAAGCGTGTAGGCTGCGCCGTACGCCTGAAGCGCCCAGACTTCCATCTCCCCGAAGCGCTGTCCGCCGAACTGGGCCTTACCGCCCAGAGGCTGCTGCGTGACAAGAGAGTACGGACCGATTGAGCGTGCGTGGATCTTGTCATCGACGAGGTGGTGAAGCTTGAGTATGTACATGTACCCCACAGTCACAGGACGGTGGAAAGCCTCGCCGGTGCGTCCGTCGATCAGGCGAACCTGACCGGAACGGTCCAAGCCCGCTTTTTCAAGAAGTTCGGTAATGTCGCCTTCGTGCGCGCCGTCAAAGACGGGTGTGGCCATCGGGACACCGACGCTCACATTCCGGCACATCTCGATCAGTTCGTCCCCTTCGAGACGGCTGACTTTTTCCTTGAATTCGTTTTCGCCGTAAACGTCCTTTAGCTTTCCGTGCAGGGATTTAGTTTCCTGATCGTTCGGTTTTCCTTCCTTTTCGAAGTTGTCGATCATTTCACCGATCTGCTTACCCAGCCGTGCCGAAGCCCAACCCAAGTGCGTTTCGAGAATCTGACCCACGTTCATCCGTGAAGGCACGCCGAGAGGATTGAGTACCATATCGACAGGCGTTCCATCTTCAAGGTAGGGCATATCCTCGACCGGCATGATCTTGGAGACGACCCCCTTGTTTCCGTGACGCCCGGCCATCTTGTCACCGGGCTGCATTTTGCGTTTTACAGCCACGAAGACCTTGACCATCTTCATCACGCCCGGCGGCAGTTCATCGCCGCGCTGGAGTTTTTCGACCTTGTTTTCGAAACGCTTTTTCAGGTCGTCCACGGCGGCATCGAACGTCTTTGTCATCGCTTCGATCTCGGCCACGCGCTTTTCGCTCTCGACCGCGATCTGGCGCCACAGGCCGCGCTTGATCTCGGCCAGATCAGCCTTCTTGATGGACTCGCCTTTCTTAAGCTTTGCATCCTTGGGCGCGGATGCGACCTTCTGACCCGTCAGCTGCTGCTCAAGGTGACCGTAGAAACCGTCCTCAAGAATACGGCGCTCGTCATCGCGGTCCTTGGCCAGTCGCTCGATCTCGGCTTGCTCAATCGAGAGCGCACGCGCATCTTTATCGACACCGCGGCGGCTGAAGACGCGGACTTCGACAATCGTGCCAACCGCGCCGGGAGGCAGACGGAGGGAGGAGTCCTTAACGTCAGCGGCTTTTTCTCCGAAGATTGCGCGCAGAAGCTTTTCTTCCGGCGTCATCGGGCTTTCGCCTTTCGGTGTGACCTTGCCGACCAGAATGTCTCCCGGCGCGACTTCAGCGCCAATGTGGACTATCCCGGCTTCGTCGAGATGCTTGAGCGCCTCTTCACCGACGTTGGGAATGTCGCGGGTAATTTCCTCGGTTCCCAGCTTGGTGTCGCGGGCCATGACCTCAAACTCCTCGATGTGAATCGAGGTGAAGACGTCATCGCTCACGATCCGTTCGGAAATGAGGATTGAGTCCTCGAAGTTGTACCCGTTCCAAGGCATGAACGCCACGAGTACGTTACGGCCCAGAGCCAGTTCGCCCAGATCGGTCGAGGGACCGTCTGCAACAACATCCCCCGCGCGGACCTTGTCGCCGACCTTTACAAGCGGGCGCTGGTTAATGCAGGTGTTCTGGTTGGAGCGTTGGAATTTCGAAAGCTTGTAAATATCCACGACCGGATCGTCGGCTTTTTCGATCTCAGTAGCCTGAACAACGATCCGTGTCGCGTCAACCTTGGTAACAACACCGCTGCGGCGGGCGGCAACGGCGGCACCTGAGTCACGGGCGACGGTGGCTTCCATTCCGGTTCCTACGATCGGTGCAGACGCGCGCAGAAGCGGAACGGCCTGACGCATCATGTTCGAACCCATCAGTGCGCGGTTAGCGTCGTCATTTTCAAGGAACGGGATCAGAGACGCGGCCACAGAGACGATCTGCTTGGGCGAAACGTCGATGTAGTCGATCTGGTCCGGGTGCGCCATGACGTTCTCTCCACCCTGGCGGCAGGAGACGAGGTCGTTGACGAACTTGCCTGATTTATCGAGTACGGAGTTGGCCTGCGCCACAATGTAACGTGCCTCTTCCATCGCCGACATATAAATGACTTCATCGGAAACCTTACCCTTAGATACTTTCCGGTACGGGCTTTCGATGAAACCGTATTTATTCACGCGGGCGAAAGTCGCCAGAGAGTTAATCAGACCGATATTCGGTCCTTCCGGGGTTTCGATCGGGCAAATCCGGCCGTAATGGGTCGGGTGTACGTCGCGAACCTCAAAACCCGCGCGCTCACGGGTAAGACCGCCAGGACCAAGAGCCGAAAGGCGCCGCTTGTGCGTGATCTCTGAGAGCGGATTCGTCTGGTCCATGAACTGGGAGAGCTGGGAAGAGCCAAAAAACTCGCGCACAGCGGCCTGAGCGGGCTTGGAGTTAATAAGGTCATGCGGCATGTACGTGTCGATGTCGACAGAGGACATGCGTTCACGGATCGCACGCTCCATACGCAAAAGGCCAACGCGCATCTGGTTTTCCATCAGCTCGCCAACCGAACGTACACGGCGGTTTCCAAGGTTGTCGATATCGTCCACTTCACCTCGGCCGTCTTTGAGTTCGTGCAGATATTTGACGATAGCCAGAATATCCTGCTTGCTCAGGACACGAAACTGGTCATCCGCCTGCAAATCCAAACGGGCATTCATCTTGACGCGGCCGACCGAGGAGAGGTCATAACGCTCAGCATCGAAAAAGAGCGAGTGGAACAATGCTTCCGCAGATTCGACCGTCGGGGGTTCGCCGGGACGCATGACACGGTATATGTCGACCAGCGCTTCTTCACGCGTATCGCATTTATCTGCGATCATCGTGTTGCGGATGTACGGACCGACATTGAGGTAATCAATCGCCAGAACCTGCAACTCGGTCACGCCCATTTCTTCAAATTTTACGAAATCATCTTGCGTGATTTCATGGCCCGCCTCGAATACGACCAAGCCGGTTTTTTCATCGAAAATGTCCGCAGCCAAGAAGTTACCCGCGAGGTTTTCAGTTTCAACCCGGATTTCATCAAGCCCCCCTTCCGCAAGTTTGCGCGCGGCCCGAGCCGTGATTTTTTCGCCAGCCTTCGCAACAGCCTTTCCTGTTTTAGCGTTGATCAGGTCGTATTTCAGCTTTACGCCGCGCACGTGATCCGGGTTAAACTCCGTTCTCCAACCCTTTTTGTCCTGGCTGTACGTTACAACGTCGTAAAAAGTCTGCAGGATTTCCTCGTTTGACATACCCTGAACGAGCAACGGATCAATTTCCTTGCCTTTTTCCTCAGCCTTCTGACGCAGATTTTCGGTTTCCTCACAGTCAAGGCAACGCAACACTGTCGTCAGGGGCAATTTGCGACGGCGGTCGATCCGGACGTACATAATGTCCTTGGCGTCGAATTCGAAATCCAGCCAAGAGCCACGGTAGGGAATTACACGTGCGGAAAAGAGATATTTTCCGGAGACATGAGTCTTGCCGTTGTCATGATCGAAGAAGACGCCGGGGGAGCGGTGCATCTGGGACACGATCACCCGCTCGGTTCCATTGACAACGAAAGTTCCGTTTTCGGTCATCATGGGCATGTCGACCATGTAGACGTCCTGCTCCTTGATGTCGCGGATCGAACGCAGACCGGAGTCGGGATCCTGATCGAAGACGGAAAGGCGCAGCGTTACACGCAGAGGCGCAGCATAGGTCATTCCACGCTGCTGGCACTCCTCGACATCGTATTTCGGCTCCTCGAACTCATATTTAACAAAATCAATTTCCGCACGGTCGCTGAAATCCTTGATCGGGAAAACAGATGTGAAAACTTCCTGAAGGCCTGTCAGATCCCGCTCTTCAGACCTGACCTCTTTCTGCAAGAAGTGGTCGTACGAGTTGCGCTGAACCTCGATCAAGTTCGGCATGCGAGCCACTTCGCGGATGCGGCCAAAACTGCGGCGGACACGCTTGCGCCCGGTGAAGCTTTCAATATCATTGGCCTGTGTCATCTCTTCAGTTTTTTTAGATTTGGCTGCGCACATGTGTTGTCCTACCTCAACGTTGTCTTTTAAAAGATATGTCCTCTGCACCCGGACTGACTTAATATTTAACATCCCCTTCAGTCAGGCCCGGTAGCGCCTTGGCGCCCTGTCCGCCCTAAAACCACCATCGCAAGAGGTAATTACAGGGCAAACGAAAACAGCCCGCCTTAATTCTTTCTAAAGAAAGGTAAGGCCGGCTCAGTACTTCTATATGTTCCGCAATGCGGCTTCCGTTACGCTTACGGTTATCACGTCTGTCCCAGAATTTTGCAAGCTATATGGACCATCGTCCCGCCGTTTGTCAACCTTCATCGTATAAATAAGAGCTTTTCCCACACAGCAAAGGGCATGTGCGGGAAAAGCATATTGTATCGAATGAAGATTACTTGAGTTCGACTTTTGCGCCAGCGGCTTCGAGCTTTTTCTTGATTTCTTCAGCTTCGGCCTTGTTTGCGCCTTCCTTAACGGCCTTTCCGCCTGCCTCTACGAGGTCCTTGGCTTCTTTGAGGCCAAGACCGGTGATCGCGCGCACTTCCTTAATGACGTTGATCTTGCCCGCACCAGCATCAACAAGAATGACATCAAAAGAGTCTTTCTCTTCAGCCGGGGCCGCACCCGCAGCCGCACCAGCAACAACAACAGGAGCCGCAGCAGCAGCCGTTACGCCCCACTTCTCTTCAAGAAGCTTGGACAGTTCAGCCGCTTCCAGAACCGTAAGATTAGAGAGTTCTTCAACAATTTTATTCAGATCAGCCATTTTTTCCTCCTTAGACTTAAACTTCACAATTTTCTGAATTAAAAAACTTAGCCTTGTTTTTCGCCGTAAGCCTTTGTTACGCCTACCATGTCGCGAGCCGGGGCCTGCAATACGCCGACAAGCTTTGTCGGGGCAGCCACGAGAAGCCCCACGAGCTTGGAACGGATTTCATCAAGACTCGGCAGTTGGGCAAGAGCCTCAACGCCCTTGGGATCCAAGACGGTTGCTCCCATACCGCCACCTAGAATCACAAGCTTTTCGTTCTTCCTGGCAAATTCGTATGTTACTTTTGCCGCCGCTACAGGGTCCTTAGATGTCGCGATCCCGGTCGGCCCTGCAAACAAGTCGCTAATTCCTTCAAACTTCGTCCCTTTCAAAGCCCGCTGCGCCAGACGGTTTTTGGCCACCTTGAAGCTTGCGCCGTTCTGACGCAGTTCGTTGCGAAGCTCTGTTATTTCCTTGACCGTCAGCCCGGAATAATGAGTCACGACGACGAGCTCATCGTTGGTAAAGCGTTGGTTGAGGGATACGATTTCCTCTTCTTTTCTTGCCCGGCTCATGCCCATGGTCAAATCTCCCAGATCGAGTTAATTCTTCAAAATTCCGCGCCGCTCAAAATAAAAAGCGGCTCTCACAGCCGCCTGTCCGAAATCAGTCAAGAAGAAAAGGTGGAGCCCAATAAGATTAACGGGTTTTTGCCTTGCTCTCCCTATCTGTGCAGGAAATTTAAGCCTATGGCTCCTGCAGTCCCGGACAGGTCATGTAAACTACGGGCAGGTCTTATAGCAGTAGAACCTGCCCGTCAAGCTTTTTTCTAACGGTTCATCGTCGGCATCGACGATTGTTCCTCACACACCTTCGACTTCAATCCGCCGGTCCTGTGCGTCTCATTGGGTGTTGCCTATCAAGCCGCCGTTTTGAGACTTTCGGGGTCGATCTTGATACCCGGCCCCATCGTCGAAGACAAAGATACCTTGTTGATATACTTTCCTTTTGCGCCGGCGGGCTTCGCCTTCATGATCGCTTCGAAGAATGCCCGAATGTTCTCCGCAAGCTTGGCTTCGTCAAAGGACGCCTTGCCGACACGGGCATGGACGATCCCGGCCTTTTCGGCGCGGAACTCAATTGCGCCGCCCTTCATGGATTTCACGGTCTCGCCGATGTTCGGAGTGACAGTTCCCAGTTTCGGATTGGGCATCAGGCCCTTGGGACCCAGTATCTTACCGACACGTCCCACGAGCGCCATCATATCAGGCGTTGCGAGACAGCGGTCGAAGTTCATTTCGCCCTTCTGGATCTTTTCCGCCAAGTCCTCGGCGCCGACGATATCGGCACCGGCGGCCTTGGCTTCCTTGGCCTTTTCGTCCTTCGCGAACACGGCCACGCGGACGCTTGCCCCGGTTCCGTTGGGGAGGCTGATCATTCCGCGGACCTGCTGGTCGGCGTGCTTGGTGTCAACCGAGAGGTTGATCGCGATTTCAATAGTTTCATCAAATTTGCGAACCTTTGCCGCCGCTTTAAGAATAGAAACTGCTTCGTCCAGAGGATAGAAGCGGTTACGATCCACCGCTACGCGCTCTTTTTTCGGCTTTTTGTCTGCTGATTTTTTCTTGGTTTCTGCTTTTGCCATCTCTTAACCCTCCACGACTTCGATACCCATAGAGCGGGCCGAGCCTTCGATAATTTTCATCGCCGCGTCGATGTCGTTCGCGTTCAGATCGACCATTTTCTTTTCGGCGATCTCACGGACCTGCGACTTCTTGACCTGAGCGACCGTTTCACGGCCGGGCGCGTTCGCGCCTTTCTCACGCTTGACTGCCTGCTTGAGGAAGTAGCTGGCCGGCGGGGTCTTGGTGATAAAGGTAAAAGAGCGGTCTTCGTATACGGTGATGACTACGGGGGTGGGAACGCCCTTCTGGCTTTCCGTCTTGGCGTTGAATGCCTTGCAGAATTCCATGATGTTCACACCGTGCTGACCCAGAGCCGGGCCAACAGGCGGGGACGGATTCGCCGCACCGCCGGGGATCGTCAGGTTGATAAAACCCGATATCTTCTTTGCCATTGTTTTCTCCTTTGTAAAGGGTTTCGTGGTACGGCGCCCAATGGGCTTTATGAGAACGCCTCCCACAATAATCGGGGGACCATAGACTTTTGGACCCCGCCGTTCAAGAAAAAAAATACGGTATGGAGCAGTCCCTTGTCTGGCTGCCTCAAGCGGGGTATAGAGGATTCCTTGCGGGTAACATCAAAAAATCACGGCCTTAACAAAATGAAAGTCGACGATATCATCACCCTTAAAGAAGATTTGCCCGAGCATTCGCTCATCAAGGGCAAGCACGGGTTTATCGTGGAGGTTTACGAGGAGCCGGAACCGTGCTGCAAGGTTGAATTTCTTGACCGGGCGGGCCATACTCTTGTGCAAATTGTTCTGAATCCAAGCCAGTTCAAGATCATGTGGAGCGACTGACGTGCGTACTTTTTTTCAGGTCCAGATTTTTGTTCTCCTGTTCTGTCTGCTTATCTCCCTGCCCGCTCTGGCCAAAAGGGACGGGCTTCATGCCGATCAGATTTTTATCCATGACGGCGTCGAGCGCCTTTATGATCTTTATGTGCCTCCGGGGTATGAAAAGACGCGTATGCCTCTGGTCGTCATTTTGCACGGTCATGGCGGGAACGCGCAAATGGTCACACGCAAGCGAAATCCCAGCCCCTATAAGGCATGGCTTGATATCGCCGACCGCGAGGGGCTTATTCTCCTTCTTCCCGTTGGGGTCAAGAGTCCGGACGGGTGGAGAGGATGGAATGACTGCCGGGGCGATTCGAAGGTTCTTCCATCGACCGATGACGTTGGATTTCTGCGCTCCCTTATCCATATGACAATTAGGCAGAAACACGCCGACCCGGCGAGGGTTTATGTCACCGGGACATCCAACGGGGCGTTCATGACCTTGCGGATGGCTCTGGAAGCTCAGGATCTGGTCGCTGCGGCGGCACCCGTAGTCGCCGCCATGGCCGGAAAAAGCGAGTGCATGGCCGGGTCTAAAAAAGTTCCGATCCTGTTTATGGACGGGACCGCCGATCCTCTTGTGCACTATGAAGGCGGTTATGTCGGGAGCAAGAAAGACGGGCAGAAACGCGGACTGACGCTTTCCATTCCCGATTCGGTTGCCTGGTGGGTCAGGCATAACGGAGCTGCAAGCAAACCCGTTTTCTCCAAATTCCCTGATAAGGATCCGGATGACGACAGCACGGTGGAAAAGTACGTATACGGGGGAAAAGCCCCGGTGGTCCTGATCAAGATGATCGGGGCGGGGCATACCGAACCGAGTCTGAGGTGGCATTACGGGTGGCTTTACACCATGATCGTCAAGAAACAGAACAAGGACATTGAAATGGCCGAGGAGGTCTGGTCCTTTTTCAGGGACAAGCGCCTTCAGAAATAAGTGTTTTCGTGCTTTTTACAGCTTTTCGACCTGACTGAATTCCAGTTCGACCGGGGTCGCGCGCCCGAAGATGGAAACTGAGACCTTGAGCTTGGCCTTTTCCTCGTCTATTTCCTCCACGAAGCCATTGAAAGAGGCAAACGGTCCGTCGGTGACCTTGACCTCCTCGCCGATATCGTAAATGACAGACGGGCGGGGACGATCGACCCCTTCCTGGACCTGCTGCAGAATACGCTGGGCTTCCGCCTCGCTGATCGGAATGGGCTTGTTGCCGCCGGCGCCCAGAAAACCGCTGACTTTCGGCGTGTTTTTTATGAGGTGCCAGATGTTGTCGTCCATATCCAGCCGGGCCAGAACGTAGCCGGGGAAAAACTTGCGTTCAGCGTTTACGCGCTGGCCTCTCTTGATTTCAACAACCTCTTCCATCGGAACGAGGATTTCCTCGACCTGATCTTCCAGTCCCTGCTTCCTTGCCTTGTCGCGGATGGCTTCTGCAACCTTGTTCTCAAAGCCTGAATAAACGTGAAGAACGTACCAACGCTTCGCCATTACTTTTTCCCTTTCAAAAACTCTTATCCCTGTCGGACATCAAAGTCCCAAACTCATTATCGACCGTATCAACCAAGCGATAATCTGGTCTGAAAAATACAGGAACAGCGATGCAAAAAAGACCATGACAAAGACCGCGATCGTGCTGACCATCGTTTCCTGACTGGTCGGCCAGGTCACCTTTTTCATCTCGTTTCGCACCTGACGGATAAATTCTGCCGGACCTGTCTTAGCCATTGAATCCTCTTATGTTTCCTGCCCTTTCGGGCAGCATCATCCCGTACTCTTCTCCTGAACAGTCTTCGTCTCGGCGGCTTTTACCGGTTAAACTCGACTTATTTTCAGGGGAATGCCTGTTAGTACACTAAAAAAAATCCAAAAACCAGCAAAATCATCATTGTTTTTCCCTGCTCCTTTTAAAAAATGTTCCGTTTGCCTGAGACGCTCTTAAGGGTATAATGGCGCCATTGTTTTAAATCTTTGGTTCCTGATTCATTTAATTTCTTGCGTAGATTGTAAAACGTTATTTTTTACTGGAGGACAGCCACCGTGCAGGCTTCTGAAGGCGATATCATCAAGATACTGATGGTCGATGATTCGGAAACGGATTATGTTCTAACCCGTATGAATCTTGAGACAGGACGGGATTTTCGTCACAAGATGGACTGGGCGGGATCATTTGCCGATGGCCTGGCGGCCATGAAGAAGAACGAACACGATATCTATATCGTTGATTACAAACTCGATCAGGGAAAGTCAGGACTGGACGTCGTAAGGGAGATCCGTCTTCTGGGCATAGCAACACCCGTTATCCTTCTAACGGGACTGGATATGCGCAAGATTTCAAAGGAAGAATGCGACAAGCTTAATATTTCACGCTGCCTGTCCAAGCATGATAACGACCCTACACTGTTAATCAGTATCATTGCCGACACTGTCCTGCACTACCGTGCCGAACGGGGGTACGGCGATCATCTTTAAGGGCTTCTAAGACTTTTTCCCTAGTTTTCCGTCCATTTCAGAACAGGGTACTTGGCCGCCTGCACCTCATCAAGCCTGCGGCGCGGCGACGAAAGGGGGAAGGCATGGAAATCATCCGCCTTGCCGTTTCGAACATCGGACGCGAAATCCTTCATGACGCTTATAAAACGGTCGATGCTATCCTTGCTTTCGGTTTCGGTCGGCTCAATGAGCATCGTTCCTTGCAGAACGAGCGGAAAGTAGGTCGTCATCGGGTGATAGCCTCGTTCTACCAGGCCTTTCGCAATATCCAAGGTCGTGACGCCCAGCTCCTTCTGCTTCTTGTCGGTCAGAAGGCATTCGTGCATACAGGGACCTTCATAGGGGACATGGTACTCGTCCTTGAGGCAGGCCAGAATATAGTTCGCGTTGAGAACCGCGTCTTCCGCGACCTGCTTCAGACCGTCCGCGCCGTGCGAGAGCATGTAGGTCAGTGCGCGGACATGCATCCCGAACTGGCCCTGAAACGCCTTGAGTCTGCCAAGCGTTTCAGGACGGTCCTCGCCGCTTTCAAGCCGGTATGTTTCTCCGTCCTTAACCACGGTCGGAACGGGCATGGCATGAGCCAGTTTTTCCGAGCAGCAAATCGGTCCGGAACCGGGCCCGCCCCCGCCATGGGGCGTTGAAAAGGTTTTGTGCAGGTTGATGTGCATGACATCGACACCGAAATCGCCGGGGCGGATTTTTCCGACCAGCGCGTTGAAATTCGCGCCGTCGCAATAGAAATAACCGCCCGCCTCGTGCAGAAGATCGACAATTTCAAGAATTTCCGTTTCGAAAAGACCGCAAGTGTTGGGATTTGTGACCATCATCCCGGCGATATCCGCTCCCTCAGGGTCGGTTTCAAACAACGCTTCCCTGAACGCCTCGACAGTCAGACGTCCGGTTTCGCGGGTCGGGATATTGCGAACCTGAAACCCGCACATGACGGCGGTCGCAGGGTTGGTCCCGTGTGCGGAGTCAGGGGATAGAACGATCTTGCGGCGCGTTTGCCCCGCAAGTTCATGCGCACGGCGGATTGTCATCATACCAGCCAGTTCCCCGTGCGCACCCGCAGCGGGCGTCAGGCAAACGCCGGGAAGCCCAGTGAGTTCAGCCAGCCAGTTTTGCAATTCGTGCTGGAGCTTTAATGCGCCCTGAACCGTTTCCTCCGGCTGGAGAGGATGGATGTTCGCAAACCCATTCAAGCGCGCCACTTTCTCGTTCAGGCGCGGGTTGTGTTTCATCGTACAGGAGCCAAGGGGGAAAAACCCGTGGTCAATTGAGTAGTTCCAGGTACTCATCCTTACAAAATGGCGGAGGACCTGCGGTTCGCTGAGTTGCGGGAGGCCGACATTTTCCCGTGCCTGCGCTCCTGTGCGCAAAGGAGCCTTCGCGGGTTCGGGCAGGTCAACGCCCGGGCTATCGCTGAATTCCTTTTCCCAAAGCAGGTTTTCCTCGTAGTTCAGCCCGCGGTCGCCCGCATAGGCTTCGAGGGCCGCTTTTTCACGTTCCTTATTATTTGTCTCGGTCATAATTTTTGCTTCTGCTGCACTCATACCTTAAACCATCCTTGCACTAGAACCTTTGTGTCGCCTGATTACATTCAAATTTCTCGACGCTGCTCGGGAGTCCTTTTGTATCCTTTTCTATAATTTCCATATTGCCGGACAGACGATCGAGATTAATCGTGGTCATTCCAAGATTGTGTTTCCACTCGGCGATAATCAGATACTCCGTAAAATTATGGATCTTTTCCATGGCTATCACTTCGCCTTCCAGCGTAAAAAGCCGCTGACGATCGTCAATCATAAGGCCTATCTTCGTTTTTCGGTCAGAAGTTTCGCATTTCAGATAGCGGCGAGGCTGGTCCTGCTGCAAAACAAACAAGGATAACCCTACCCCGGCTCCGCCCAGCATCAAGCCCAAAAGAAACATCACAAAGCCGGTGTAAGAGTTCATATCACTGTCTCCAATTCCTTTGCGAAAGCCTGAATGTCCCGGGAACTGGTCATTTCGGTCGCTGCAACGAGAAGGCGGGTTCCTTCCAACGGGAGGCCAGCAATAATTCCCTTCTTGCGCAGATCTTTAACCGCCTTTTCCGCAGTTACGGGAAGGTCGATAACAAATTCATTAAAGAAAGACTGATTTTCAACCTTGACGCCCTTCACGGCCGCCAGCGTATCAGCAAGGTTGCATGCCGCTTCGTGGTTGAGGCGGGCCAGACGCTTAAAGCCTTCCTCGCCCAGCAGGGCCAGATGAACGGTAAAAGCCAGTGCGCACAGGCCCTGATTCGTGCAGATGTTCGAGGTCGCCTTGTCGCGCCGGATGTGCTGCTCCCGCGTGGAGAGAGTCAACACATAACCGCGTCGGCCATCCGCATCCTTAGTCATGCCGCACAGACGCCCAGGCATCTGGCGGAGATATTTTTCCCTGCATGCGAAGAAACCGAGATGAGGTCCGCCAAAGCCCATCGGCAGGCCTATGGATTGCGCCTCCCCGCAGACGATATCAGCCTGAGCAGGCGAAGGCAGAAGCCCCAGAGAAACTATTTCAGTGATCAGAACAACGAGAAGCGCACCCGTTTCGTCACACTTTTTTCTCCATTTGTCATATTTGTGAGGTGTGCCGAAAAAGTCGGGGGACTGCACGATGACGCATGCGGTCTGCTCGTCCGGTTCTCCCTCAGATAAGGCTGAACCTTCGAAGTTCCCGAGATAAGAACCCAGAACTTCCCTGTATTGCGGGTGAAGAGGCGCACCGATTACAACCTTACTGCGCTTGGTCACGCGCATCGCCATCAAGGCCGCCTCGGCCAGGGCTGTCGAGCCGCAATACATGGAGGCGTTGGCGACGTCCTGCCCGGTGAGGCGGGCGATCATGGTCTGGTATTCGAAAATCACCTGCAATGTACCTTGCGCAATTTCCGGCTGGTATGGGGTGTAGGCGGTCAGGAACTCGGAACGCTGTATGATATAGTCGACCGATGCGGGCACATGGTGGAAATATGTCCCCGCACCAAGGAAAAACGGTCCGTCCGGCGCTGCCCGGTTCTCGTTGGCGTACGACGACATGATCCGCTCGACTTCGAGCTCTCCTTTATGGGAAGGCAAATTCGCCGTCCCTTTAATGAAAGCCTGTTCCGGCACATCTTTGTAAAGCGCATCAACGCTCTTTACCCCAATGGTGCGGAGCATTTCACCCCGGGCGTTTTTGCTGAGCGGGAGATAGCGCATCAATCAATTTCCTTCAGATATTCGTTGTAGGCGGACTCGTCCATGAGTTCGCTCAAAGACGCGGCATTCTCCGCCTTGATTTTCACGATCCAGCCGTTGTCATTGACCGGGTTTTTGATCAGTTCGAGGTCGTCCACCATGGCATTGTTCACCTCGACGACCTCCCCGGGAACAGGGGTATAGACTTCAGCGGCGGCCTTGACGGATTCAATTACCGCAACATCCCCGCCCTTGGTCACTTTTTTACCTACATCGGGAAGTTCAAGGAATACGAGGTCTCCCAAGGCATCCTGAGCATGCTTGGTGATCCCGATCCAGACGATATCATCCTGCACGAGTACACACTCATGATCCTTCGTGAATTTCAATGCGCTCATTAATGCCTACCTTTCTGTCATTAAGCGTTTGTTCGTCTAAAGTCCTGTTTAAGCCGCGTTCTGCTTTTTCATGGATTTTGTGCGCGGCTTCATAAAGGGCATCGCAGATATTTCCGCAGCCAGCCTACGGTCCCTGACCACTACGAAAACCTGCTCTCCCGGTTTTGCGAAATCGGGGTGGACGTAGCCCTGACCGATCGACGCTTTCAGTGTCGGAGACGGGCCACCGCTGGTCAGGCTGCCAATTTTCTGGCCGTCCCTGTTCAGAATCTCAGCCCCTTCGCGCGCGACGCCCCGTTCCGTGAGCTTAACTCCCACGCGCTTTCTGGACACGCCATTTTCTCGTTCATTCAGTGTACGCTTCGCCCCAATAAAGCCCGTGTTGTCCTTGCTCATGACCCAACCCAGATCAGCTTCGAGAGGCGATGTTCCGCCGTCAATATCGTGTCCGTACAGACAATATCCCATCTCAAGGCGCAAGGAGTCGCGGGCGGCTAGGCCGATCGGCTTCACGTCCTTGTGTCCGGCCAGAGTTTCCCATATCTTGCGGGCCGCCTTATTGTGCACACTGATTTCAAAGCCGTCCTCGCCGGTGTACCCCAAGCGTGAGATATGGACCGTTTCGCCTAAAATTTTGACTTCGGGCATGATGAACATATAGGGCAGTTCCGAGAGATCTATATCGAAAAGATCCGCCATGACCGCTTCCGCCTTCGGACCCTGAACCGCGATTAAGCTACGGTCCTCAAGGTATTCCAGATTGATGTCGCCGGGAAGGTGGGTTTTCATCCAGGCGATATCTTTTTCCTTGCAGCCTGCGTTAATGACGATGAAAAACTCGTCCTCGGCCAAGCGCGTGATAATCAGGTCGTCCAC
Organism: Rhodospirillales bacterium; assembly: GCA_020638365.1. Taxonomy (GTDB): domain Bacteria; phylum Pseudomonadota; class Alphaproteobacteria; order Micavibrionales; family Micavibrionaceae; genus JAGNKE01. The sequence goes on from JACKIQ010000001.1 coordinate 547,804, forward strand.
GATCCCGCCTTCAGGGTTGGTCAAAACGGTGTACTGCGCCCGGCCTATCGGTTTTGAACGAAAGGCGGAAGGCGTGATTTTTTCCAGAAATCCGGATACTCCTTCGCCATCCAAAATAACCTGCCCCATGTGGGACACATCGAATATGCCGGCGGATTCGCGCACCCATTCATGTTCCTTAAGAACGCCCAACCCGTAGTATAGCGGCATGTCATAGCCTGCAAAGGGTCCCATTTTTGCGCCAAGAGCGAGGTGAGAGTCATGCAAGGCCGTTTTGCGCGTATCGGTTTCCGCCACAGTATTTTCTCCCTGATTTGAACAGATTATAGGCATAGCAAATGTTTGACAGAACTTTAAGTCAAAAAACGACTAAAAGAGCGTAAATTCGTGCTGTTTTTATTGGTCGGGGAGATCAGGGCTCGCGCAGGGCATTCTGGCTCACCCGCAACAGAGGCTTGAAGATCGCACGCAGAACCGAAATTTTCCCCGAGAGAATGTTTGCTTCGACAGTCATTCCGGGGTAAATCGGCTCAAACCCCTTTACGGATTCCGGATCGAGAGCGATTTTTACACGGTAGAAGACCGCGCCGGAATCATCGCGCAGAGAATCAGCGCTAATTTCGGTTATGCTGCCCTTGAGCGTACCGTAAATTGAAGAATCGTAAGCGGTGATTTTCACGCTTGCGGGAAGGCCGTTCCAGACAAGGCCGCGGTCCTTGGTGTTCATTCTGGCTTCCACGATCAGATTGTCGTCTAGGGGAATAATCTCGGCAAGGATCGCGCCGGGTCCGATCACCCCGCCTTCCGTATTGATATGGATCTTGTTGACCAACCCCTTTACAGGGGCGTAAAGGGCCGTACGCTGAACCTGATCGAGATCGGCCTTCAGTTTTTCCTGGAGCTTCTGGCGGTCGAGTTCGACCTTGCTTATTTCGTCTAGAACCTCCATCTTGAGACGTTCGTCGAGTTCGGCCTTTTGCTTGCGGATTTCTTCAAGTTCGGCTCTGGTGATCGGGATCATTTTCTCGATACTGCCGATGCGGGTGTCGAAGTTGCTGACCTCGCTTTTTGAATCGAGATAACGGCTCTCCGATACAGCTCCGGAACGGCGCAGCTTTTCGTTAATGTTCAGCTTATCCTGAGCGATCTTGCGTTCGGCTCTAAGGTTGCCTAGTTGCTGTTTCAGGTCTTCGAGTTTCAGCGTTTTCTGGTTTTCGCGTTCCTCGAATACGCCGCGCTTTTCCTCCTGCGATTGCATGCGAGATTCGAACAGGCGCTCCTCGTTGGTGGCAATCTCTGCCAGACCGCCTTTCCGATCCTCCTCGGCCAGAGTAAATTCCTTTTCTCCGAGCCGTTCTGATTCAAGGCGGAGGGCGCGGATATCCAGAGCCTTCATCGCTATGCGATTGCCTTCGAGTTCTGAGGACGCGCCCTGATTGCGGATCTGGAACAGAGGCTGGCCCTTTTCCACGCGCTGGCCTTCGCGGACAAGGATTTGATCGACGATCCCGCCTTCGAGATGCTGGACAAGTTTTGACTGGCCTGAGGGAATGATGCGACCCTGGGCACGGACCTGCTGGTCGATGCGAGAAAGGCCTGACCAGAGGAAAAAAGTTACAATGAGAAGGATGACCGTATAGAGAAGAGGACGGTAGTTCCATTCATGTCCATTGGAGATGTCCAGATCAAATTCGCTCATGACCGCCCTCCGGGGTGAGCGGGTCCGGCTCCAAGGGCGTGCAGGATTTCATCTCGCGGTCCATCGGACGTTATGCGGCCCCTAGTTAAAAGAACCAGACGATCAACAAGCGGGAGGAGTGTCGTGCGATGCGTGACGAGAATAAAGGTCTTATCCTTCAGATAGGTCTTCAGGTTTCTTTGGATCGCCTGTTCGAGCATCGAGTCCATTCCCGTTGTCGGTTCATCGAAAATCAGGATGGACGGATTGCGGATCATTGCGCGAGCGAGAGAAATGGCCTGCTGCTGGCCTCCTGAAAGGCGGGCGCCACCCTCTCCTATTTCCGTATCATAGCCCTGCCCGGTCTGCTGGATGTACATATTTACACCGGAAAGCTCCGCAGCGCGGGCGAAGTCCTGTTCGCTCACATCGTGGGCGCCGAGCAAGATGTTGTCGCGGATCGTGCCAGAAAAGAAGAACGCTTTCTGAGGTACAAAACCGATAGAGCGGCGCAACTCAGCAGGGAGAATCGTATCATGCGCGTACCCATCGTACAGGATCGTTCCCGTCAGCGGGGTCACAAGGCCACCCAAAAGATGGGCAAGCGTTGATTTTCCTGCCCCTGTCTGACCGATCAAGCCGACTTTCTCGCCCGCGCCGATAGAAAGGTTGATACCCTGCACGGCCGGCATGCTTTGCCCTTTGTACTGGTACGTGACGTTACGCAGTTCCATCTGTCCAGAAAAGGGACCTTTTTTACCCAAGGACGCCGCAAGTTCCGTTTCGGAGGGTGTCGAGAAAATCGTGTCGATGGTCCGCAGGACATCGCGCGACTGTTTCAAGCGCGAGAGTACCGCCGCCACGCCCGTGACCGGCGCCACAGCGCGGCCAGAGAGGATTGTTGCGGCTATGAGGCCACCGATACTCAGATCGCCGGACTGGATCGCATATACCCCGAAAAAAACAACGAAGACGTTAACAAGGGCCATAATCAGGGCGCAGAGATTGCCCGCCACGTTCAAAGCGGACTGGTTACGGCGGGCGCTTGCGGCGGCGTGTTCGCAGGACTCGCTCCAGCGCGCCAGACGCGCTCCTGACGCACCGAACATGCGGATCGCCTGCACCCCGCCAAGCATTTCAACCAGAACTGACGATTTGGATTGCGTCGTCGTAAAAAGTTCTCGCGTGCTGCGGGTCAGAAGAGACTGCATGACCGTCTGAACCGCGAGAATTGCCAAGACTCCGGCAACGGGGACCAAGGTCACCGCCGGGGCGATCCAGTGAATCACCAGAATGAACAAGAGTGCGAAGGGCAAATCCACAAAAGCCGGGACAAGGCGTGTTGAGTAGAAATCGCGCAACCCCTGCAGCTCCTTAAAAATGTTGGTTTTTTCTCCAATGGTCATGGATGTCGCATCGGGAGAAAGATCAATCAGGCGCTCCATCAGCGCACGGTCAAAACGGACGCTCAGGCGTGCTGCCACTTTTTCGAGAATATGTGCGCGGATTGTGCGGAACAGGAAATCAAAGGACAAGGCCAGCGTAATCCCTAGAGTCAGGACGAACAGAGTATCGACCGCGAAATTCGGGACCACGCGGTCATACACATTCATCGTAAAGATCGGCAGGGCGATCACGAAGAGGTTGATAAACAAAGAACAGACCAGAATTTCGGCATATCCGGGCCAGTAGGCGCGGATAGGCTGCCAGAACCAATCAACCTTTCCCTGCTTCCACATGTGGGCGGTCGTCGCGTCGTCCTTTCCCTTGGCCGTTATCAGCACCGCATGGCCGAGGTAGGAGTCGCGCAGAGAATCCTGATCCCATTCCACCTTCCCCTTACCGGGCAAATAACATCCAACGCCCTCTCCTTGCGCTGGAACGCGGACTATCGCTTTTTTTTCCTTCAGAAGAAGAATTACAGGCGCAGCCAGTTCACCGAGCATGCCGAAAGGGATTTTTTTTATCTGCGCCTTCATGCCGATTTTATCGGCCATTTCCTGAAGGCCCGCGGGTTCCAGAAAATCCCCCGCGCTTTCCATTGCCGCCCGCACCGATTCCAGATCAGGATTTTTACCTTGCAGGGAAAGGATATAGCGAAAACTGTCCTGAAGAGGGTCGACCAACTTTTCGCCCCGGTTCACAGTCTTGCCGGGCCGAATTTTTTCTTCCGCCCCGATCCCCGGCCCGCCTGCTTCTGGCGCATTGGCGGCGGATTTTTTTCTGTTTGAGGTTTTGATTTTAGTGGACATAGAACAGCGCTTACGGCGAGAATCACCGCTATAAAGTCGTGTTGATCAACGTTTTGAGGCTATCAGAAAACAGATTGTCCCACAACTCGGGGCACTTTTAGTGCCGGGTTTCCTGTGGGTTAGACTGTCGTGACCTGAACGCGCGTTCCATCGCCCCAGCTGAACTGTCCTCCGCCGTCGTTGCTCGCGCCGCTGATGAACAGGTCGAAGGTCGTGCTGACCGTCAGGTTCAGCGTTCCCCCGACTCCGACCAGCGCGTGGACGTCGGCCTGAGCCAGATCAAAGTCGTCTGCGTCATTGCTTAACGTATAGTCGGGTCCGTCGTAGTTGCCGTCTACAGTAGCGGACGAGAGATCCAACTGCTCAATGCTGCTGAAGATCGAGGCGATGGTGTTGCCGCTGATCCCGTTGTCGGTCAGATTGTTTCCGGTAAAGCTGTCCGTGATGTTAACGCGATCCGTTCCGGTCCCGCCTGCTACGGTTCCCAGCAGGGGTATCGCGTCCGTGTTGAAATTGAAGATATCGTTGCCGGTTCCGCCGACAAAACTTTCGAAGCTCGTTACGCTGTCCGTGGTCACGGAGGCGCCGTTGGTCTTGTTGATCGTTCCGGTGATGGTCGCACCGAAGCCGTTGAGATTTGCGGTAATGTTATCCGTGACAAAGGAATAATTGAGCGTATCGGTCCCTGTCCCTCCTAAGAAGGTATAGTTGTTGTGGGCGCTGGTGATCGTGTCGTCGAAATTGCTTCCTGTAATGGATTCAATCGAGGTCAGGGTATCCGATCCTCCGTCACCGTCTACTGAAACCGTACCTGCCGTCATTGAAGCCGTGATGCCCGAACCCGCCGCCGAGTAATCAGCGGTATCGAAGCCCGTTCCCCCATCAAGAGCATCGTTTCCTGCACCGCCAATCAGCGTATCGTCGCCGTTGCCGCCGAACAGGAAGTCGTTCCCGCCGCGTCCGTTCAGGGTGTCGTTTCCGTTATTCCCGGTCAGACGGTTGGCGTTGGCATCGCCGCGGATCGTGTCGTTGGCGGAACCGCCCGTGACGTTTTCGATGTTGGTGAGGGTGTCGTTGCCTATGGAGCTTCCGGTCGCGTTGACGCCGACTATACTCAAATCTACATTGATTGCCGTTCCTGAGGCGCTGTAGTTGGCCGTATCTCCGCCTGAGGCGGAACCGACTGCGTTATTCGTGCCGCCGTCGATGATGTCATCGCCCGTGCCGCCTACGATGGTGTCGTCGCCGCTTCCACCACTAATGGTATCGTTATCCGCCCCGCCGTCGATACTGTCGTTGCCACTCCCCCCATCGAGAATATCAAATCCAGCTCCGCCAATGATTGTATCATTTCCGGCATCGCCGTTGATCGTGTCATCTCCATTTCGCCCGTTTAGGTTGTTATTTCCGGTCGTTCCTGTAATCGTGTCATTGAAAGCCGAGCCGTATATGTTTTCTACAGAGGTGACTGTTTCAGTATTCCCGAAGCCGTCGTCTATAACCTGGGACGCACCGAGAAGAAGGTTCACGTTGATTGCTCCTGTCGCACTGTTGAAATCATAAATATCTGTGCCGGAACCGCCGTTGAAGCTATCAATGCCGTCGCTGGCATTAAAAGTGTCCGACCCAGTTCCCCCGGTTACAAGACCGTCGGCTCCGGCGGAGCCCGTGATCGTGTTCGTGCCGTTGCCGAGCTGGTAGCGTTCGAAATTCGAGAAGGTATTCGTGTAGCCCCCAAAGACCGCCGTTGAAGCCGCAAGATTGAGCGTCGTGTTCGTGCTTCCTGTGAAGGCCAGAAGGTCGCCGAGCGTTTCCCCGCCGGAGCCTCCGTTAAGGGTATGCGTGCCGCTGCCGCCGTAGATCGTGTCGTCCCCGGCGTTACCGTTAATCACGTTATTGTTCGTTCCCGTGGTCATGGAATAGATCGTATCGGAGCCTGCCGATCCTTCGACGTTTTCGGCGTTAATGTATGTGTTGAAACCGTCGGGGGAGAAATAGAACGCCAATGACTGAACCGTCAGACCGCCGACCAGAAGGGTCAGCGTATCGTTCGTTGCCGTGCTCCCGATTATCGCGGTTATTCCTCCGGCCGTGTAGTTATCCGTCCCGCCCGCGCTCTTTACGATGGCGTTGGTGACGCCGTCCCACCGAACGTCAATGTTGCCGGAAGGCAGTTCAGCGTAAGTGATAATTGTTGTTCCCGCGTTTCCGATGAAGGTGTCGTTCCCCAGAGAGCCGTAGAACGTGTCGGTCGAAGCGCCGCCCGTAAAGACGTTGTTTCCGGCCGTTCCCCTGAAGGTGTTGACTCCGCTTCCGCCGATGGCGTTTTCAATTCCTACCAACGTGTCCGCGCTACCGGTGCCGTCCTGCGCGGCTACGCCGGTCGCCAGATTGACGTCCACAGTGCCGGATTCCGCGCTGTAATCCACGGTATCCCCTACGGCCGTGTTCGCGCCGCCGTCCAGCGTGTCCGCCCCGGCGCCGCCTCTGAGGATATCGTCCCCGGCTTCGCCGTACACCGTGTCGTCATTCGCGCCGCCGTCCAGAATATCGTCACCGTCTCCGCCGTAAAGCGTATCGTTCCCCGCGTCTCCGCTGATCGTGTCGTTTCCTTCACGCCCTTCGAGCACGTTGGCGCCGGTGCTGCCTGTTATCGTATCAGCCAGAGCCGTTCCGATGATGTTTTCGACAGAGGTTATTGTCTCGGTATTGCCGAAGCCGTCATTAATCACCTGATTGCTGCCCAGGGTCATATTGACGTTTATACCGCCGGGCGCCGCGTAGAAATTATAGGTATCCGTGCCGCTGCCGCCGTTAAAGCCGTCTGCGCCGTCGCTGACGTAGAAGGTGTCATTCCCGTTGTTGCCGAGAACGGTTCCGTCGTTGCCGGCGGAGCCCGTGATGATGTCGTCACCCGAGCCGAGGCTGTAGGTTTCAAAGCCGGAGAAGGTGTTGGTGTATCCGCCGAAGCTGGCCGTGCTTGCCGCCAGATCGAGCGTTATGACCGAGCCGATCGTGTAATTTAGTGAATCCGTTCCCGTACCGCCGTTAAGCGTATGGTTGCCGTTTCCGCCAAAGACCGTATCGTTTCCGCCGTTCGCGTTAATCACGTTGTTGTTGATCCCCGTGGTCATGGCATAGATCGTATCCGTGCCGCTTGACCCTTCGACATTTTCGACGCCGATCAGGGTCGAAAGGCCGTCGGGAGAGAAATAGGCGCCCGAACTGACCACCGTCAGGCCCGATGCCAGAAGGGTCAGGGTATCCGTGCCCGTGCTGCCGTTGATCGTCTGCACGCCCGTGAACGTGTCGGTTCCGCCCGCGCTCTTGTTCACCGTGTTGGTGGCTGCGCCGGTCCAGCGCACATCCACCGTGCCGGATGAGAGGGTCGAGTAATCCAGCGTATTGGTCCCGCCGTTTCCGGTGTAGGTGTCGTTCCCCAGAGAGCCGAAGAAATTGTCCGTGCTGGCGCCCCCGGTGATGACGTTATTGCCCGCATCCCCTGTAATTGTGTTCGTGCCGCTGCCGCCGCGCACGTTCTCCATATTCGTCACCGTATCCGTGCTGCCCGTCCCGTCCGCAGAAACCACGCCCGTGGCCAGATTCACATTCACCACGCCGGATTCCGCGCTGTAGTCCACCGTATCACCGACCGCCGTATTCGTGCCGCCGTCGATCACGTCCACGCCCGCGCCGCCTCTTATCGTATCGTCGCCCGCATCGCCGCTCAGGGTGTCGTCATCGGCCCCGCCGTCGATCGTGTCATCGCCGTTGCCGCCGCTGATCGTGTCGTCCCCGGCCCCGCCGCCCAGTATGTCGTTGCCGTCATTACCGTTAATGACGTTTGCCAGCGTGGTTCCCGAAACGGTGTCAACCCCGCTTGACCCTTCGACATTTTCGACGCCGATCAGGGTGGCAAGAGCATCGGGAGAGAAATAGGCGCCCGAGCTGACCACCGTCAGGCCCGATGCCAGAAGGGTCAGGGTATCCGTGCCCGTGCTGCCGTTGATCGTCTGAACGCCCGTAAACGTGTCGGTTCCACCCGCGCTCTTGTTGATCGTGTTGGTGGCTGCGCCGGTCCAGCGCACATCCACCGTGCCGGATGAGAGGGTCGAGTAATCCAGCGTATTGGTCCCGCCGTTTCCGGTGTAGGTGTCGTTCCCCAGAGAGCCGAAGAAATTGTCCGTGCTGGCGCCCCCGGTGATGACGTTATTGCCCGCATCCCCTGTAATTGTGTTCGTGCCGCTGCCGCCGATGATGTTTTCAATATTCGTTACTGTGTCGGAGTCGCCGAAACCATCCGCCGATACGACCCCGGTTGTCAGGTTGATATCGAGCACGCCACTGGCCGCACTATAGTCGACCGTATCGCCTACCGCCGTGTTGGAGCCGCCGTCGATCACATCTATGCCCGCGCCGCCGATCAGCGTATCGTCGCCCGCATCGCCGTTGAGCGTGTCGTTGCCTGTTCCGCCGTCGATTGTGTCATCGCCGTTGCCTCCGCTGATGACGTCATTGCCGCCCATGCCGAGATAGATGTTTGCAGCGTTGTCTCCGGTGACCGTATCCGCATCGTTTGTTCCGGTCAGGTATTCGATATTCATCAGACGGTCCTGTTCGGGGAGGCCGCCGAAGGTCAGGACAGAAAAGCCGTCAATATCCAGAACGCTGAAATCCACGGTCAATCCGCCCGTGCCCGCGCGGCCGGAATAGTCAATCGTGTCTGTTCCCGCTCCGCCGTCAATATCGTTATCCAGCGTGTTGCCGATTATCGTGTCGTTGCGACTGGTCGCTATCAGGTTCTCAAAGAGATCGCCCATCGTGTCGACATCGCCTGCGCCCGCGTTCACCGAACCGGCCGACAGATCAATGGTGATGCCTGCTCCGGCGCCCGTGATATAGGCATAGCTCAGCGTATCCGCATCATTTCCGCCGGTGAGCGTGTCGTTACCGAGACCGCCCATAATGAGATCATCGCCGTCGCCGCCGGACAACGCGTTGCCGAACACATCGTCATCGCCGATTATCGTGTCGTCCCCGGCGCCTCCCGTTATGTTTTCGATGTTTTTAATCTTATCAACTTCTCCGGACACTCCCACTGTGACATCGTAATAGCCGCTGCCATCAGGTGCAGCCCCCCCCGCGCCAAGATCAACGGAAATCGCCTCCGTACGCCCGGTGTACGTGACGGTGTCGCCCCCGGTTTCCCCTGTTTCTCCGCCGTCTATAACATCATCATCTCCGCTGTCACCGCTGTCGGCCATGATCGTGTCATCGCCGCCATTGGTTTCGATGATATCGATGCCCATGCCTCCAAAGATTGTGTCATCTCCGTTCCCTGTAAATATCCGGGTGTCGTTCGGACGACTTTCAAGGTACCAGTCGAATGTTCCTGCTTCACCGGCATAGTTGTCTGTGAATTTGGCCGTTTGTGTCAGGAGACGTGTCTGAATCGGACTGTCCGGGACGGGCGAGCCGCTCAGAAAATCGAATTCCGCAGTGGACTCCATAACAATATCGAACGTATCGCCGATAAAGCTCGACTGGTCGTACACAAACATAATGTTGATATCGCCACGGCCATCAGGCTGGATATCCGCCATAGGGATCGTATAGGTTCCGGTCATCGGGTCGAAGGCCGCTGCAATCTGGCTGAAGGTCACTCCATCGTGCAGGACACTGTAAACCGTAAAATCGGCGGGCGTAACCGTGCCCACAATGTTCTGTATCGTGACCTTGACCTCGGTGACATCGAAATCGTCAGGCAGGTTCGGCGAAAGCTGGATAATTCTCGCGCCGTGCTGCGCATCAAAGAAATCCGGGTTATCCGCATATATCGTCAGTCCGGAATTATCGCCTGAGTAATCAAGGGTTTCCTGCGCATAGAATTGCGGGTTGGCCCCCGGATCGAAGGCTGAAAGCTCAGAGCCGCCGCCGCCGTAGACATCCGCGCCTACCGCAGGTTCTACTGAAGCAGGCTGCAACATACGGAGATCGAAGTCGAAGCGGGTACGCGCCGAGTCGTCCGGTCCTTCAGGTTCAGGAGGCTGCTGCTGGCTGGAACTTTTATCCAGGGAGGTTTTCAGGGGGATCAGGAAGAGCGGTCCAAAACCGTCCTTGTTGAGCGTCGTGTTCAATTCCAGAAGGTCGTCGATTTCCTGCAGGTCCTTCTGAGTCTTCTCAGGATCCGAAAAATCCCTCTGAGGAGGCTGAAGCTGGACAGCCATGAAGTTTACAAAAGCCAGGTCCTCGTCGATCAGATACTCGTTGTCCTTGTTGTCTTCGCCCGGCAAGCCGTTTTCAGAGTCGATATCAAGGCTGGTGAAGCTTACGTAATCCTCAGCCGTGATGTTGTGAACGCTTCCGACTTTGCTGAGAAGCTCCTTCGGGGTCAGATATTCCCCGTTCACCTTCATCAGAGGTGCGTCTTCGGGCGAAAAAAGGATCAGCCCAAGGCCCGGGAATATGATCCTTGCCCCGTTCTGACCGTCTGTAATCACGATGTCGGGGCCCAGAATATCAACAAAAACCTCTTCCAGAACCATCTGGTGAAAATCAATGGTATCGCCCGGACGGACGTGAAGGGTTTTATTCTCTTTTGGAGCCGGCAAAGTGGCGTCAATAATGTTAACCATCGGTTAACCCCGAAGTTTTTAGAACGTTCCAGTTAACAATTTTAACCCCAGAAGCTAAATTTTATCTTAATTTTTAGCCTTTTAGAGAGGGTTTACACCCAAGATTTCTGGGGAAAAAGCGCCAAGAGTCTTTGTTTTTAAGCTAATGGGTGTCTATCCTTAGTCAGGGGCAGGTTCCCTCCTTCTTTTTTTGTTGTCTTAACCCTTTCCATCGCCCGTTTTTTCCTGTGATGCCGTTTTCATGAAACAAGACGATTCCCTTACGATTTCGACCAAAATGAACATTCGGTTCCTGGATTTGATTACTCCGCCGATGATTTTGTGTGTTTTGGGGTATTTTATGCTGGGCTATCTGCTGAGGGAACGGTTGTCGACGGGGTTTTTCACAGCGCCCGAACTGAACACAACGATTTTCCTTGTTGTATTCAGCGCCATTTTCAAGGCATTTTCTAATAATTACAGGCTTTACAAGACCTTGCGTTTCCTGCGGTTCATAGAAAAGATCGAGGACAAGGGCGATGCCCGTGTCGAAGACGTTAAGGTTCTCGGCCGCAAGCTGATAGGCGACGGGGCCATGCTCAACATGCAGAACATGTTTGTAGCCCTTGAGAATCTGTCCGTATACGGCCATCTCAATTTTACCGATAATGACGCTCGGCTTATTAAATCCAAGTTTGGCGGGCGGATGCGGCACGACCGTAACGTCGTCAGTTATCTTGCGGGTATTCTCGTCATGCTGGGTCTGATCGGGACGTTCTGGGGTCTGCTGGGTGCGATCGATTCCGTTGGTAAGGCTATGGCTGATGTCTCCAATTCGCTCAGCGCATCCTCCGATGACGGTGCAGGCGATCTTGGTTCGTTCATTGGGAGCATCAGCGCCCCCCTGCAAGGGATGGGCGTCGCTTTTAGTTCCTCTCTATTTGGTCTTTCCGGCTCGCTTTTTCTTGGATTTTTGAACTTTTTTGCCGGACACGCGCAGAACAACTTCGTCGAAGAGGTCAGCCGATGGATTGATGTGCGGATTCCCAAACTGAATCCCGCGCTCAAGGAAAAAACCATGGGGCAGACCGTTCCCAAGTCTGACGATCTCAAATCCTGGCTGGCCGGGTTCGTATATCTTTCCAGTAAAACCAACCAGAAGATGGGGCAAATCATGCTGGCCCTGTCGAAATCTACGGAGGCCATGCTCAAGAGCGCGTACCAGACTGAAAAAATATATGATTATCAAAAAGATATTTTCATGTCGACGGAGCGGATGAGCACGCGAATGGGCGTGGTCAAGGATTCCATGCAATACTTGACCAAAAGCATTGAACCGTCGATGCGGATCAATTCCGCAATCCGGGACACGCTTGTCGAAATCAATGCCCATCTGGCTAACGCGCGTTCTTCGGATAATGAACTCGCGCTTCAACAGATCGACCGGCTGAGCAAGCTGACCAACCAGATGCAGGAAGTCAATTCGACCTTTCAGGTTCTCAGCCAGGTGCAGTCCAGCCTTGTCGTTGAAATCGAAAAACTGCGTGAAAAAAGCCAGAAGGAAGACAATATTACAGAGTTTTCCAATCTTGTCTGGCAGCTTAATTCCATTCTTGAAGAAATCAGGCAGAGCAACGTTTCAGCCTATATGGGTATTTTTGAGAATTCGGAACCGCAAGGATCGGGACAAACGAATGGACCGGGAACCGGCGGGGTTCCTGCTGAGTAGGAGGGAGAAGCGATGTCCGGGGATCGCCGCGATGATGATGCCGGCGCCATAGCTTGGCCCGGATTTGTCGATATCCTGTCTTCCGTGATGATCATGTTCCTGTTTTTCATGCTCATCACCTCGATTGTCATGTTCGGGATGAACATCGAATACAGGAAAAAGGTTAAGAAAGAGACCGAGGAGAAGTTTTCCGCGCTCGTTTCCGAGGAACTTCGCGACAAGCTCAAGGAGCTGCTTAGCGGTGGCGAGACCGTGGAGGAGATACTCAAGAAGCTTGAAAATCAGAACCAACTTGAAAAGCTTCAAGTTGAGAATACCGACCTGTCCAAGGAAGTGACCGAGCTTCAAAAGGTTGTCGAGCAGGTGAAAAAGGACGTTTCAACCGGCGCATCACAAAATACGAAGGTCGGGGACGACGACAGCCTCCTGATCATATACGACAACAATGACGTGACCCTGTCCGAGCAGACGACAAAGGTGATCGAAGCCTACATAGAGGGCATCAAAAAGAAAAACGAAGGGAAAAGGCTTACTATCCGAGTCCTGAGCAGCGACAATCCTAATGCGGCCAGCATTTCCCTGTCCCGGGAGATCAGCCTTTCGCGTTCGCTTAACGTGCGAAACGTTCTTATGAAGAGCGCCATAGATACAAAAGATATTGATATTTCCTACAGTAAACCTCTGAGCATTGACGATACATTCAATTGGCTGAAAATCTTGGTGGAGGTTGAAGATGATCCCTGACCTCCTTGCGCTTAGGAAGCAGCGGCACGCTCATTTTTTTCCTAATATCCTTATGGTGGTCCTTGCGGGAAGCTTGCTCTCGTACGTCCCTGTGCGCGCGTATGCGGGAGCTGCCGAAAAACCCACCGCTTCCCAGCCATCCGTAATGGACCTGTCCTTGCAGAGCGTGATGCTTTTTGCCCTGAACAACAACCCGGAAATCAAGATATCGGAAGAACACGAAGAGCAGGCCGGATACGCAACGCAGGAGGCGCTTTCGGTTCTCTACCCCCAGCTCGACGTCACGGTCAAGGCTGCGGAAGAGTATAATGCCCCGGCGAATTTTACTTCTCCGGACGCGACCATAGGGAAAAGCGATACCGGGCCTTCGGCGGAGGTTATCTTGTCCGCCAACCAGCTTCTTTATGACGGATCGACCAGCCGGGAGGAGGTTAAGCGTCGTGAAACACTTCAGGATTCGAGCAAGCTTCAGACAGAACTGGTTCGCGAGAAGATCATGATTACGACTATCGAGTCGTATCTGGAAGTTTACAGGCTTCAGAACACGCTTGCCGAATATGACTCCTTTATCGCCCGCCTGCGCCAAATTGTAAAAAAAGTCAGGCTGATGGCCGATGCCGGGGCGGAAAGCAAGGCCAAGCTTAAATATGCCGAGTCACGGCTTTCCTTTGCCGAGGCCGACTACACAAACACCCGCGCGGCCTATAACGATGCCTTGACCGACCTGGAATTTCTTACCGGCAAGCTCCCCCGTTTTCAGGCAAAAGCGCCGGAGGTTATTGATCTCATCCAGATTCAGCTGGGTGAATACAAAAAGATGGCCGAGACAAACAACACCAGCTTTCTTGTCAACGCAAAAGAACGTCAGGCTTTGGAGCACGAGCTTCAGGGCGTTAACGGGCGTTACATGCCAACGGTCAATATGATCGTCGAGATGAGCCAATCTCACGATACAGGCGGCGAGGTCGGTCGGGACCGCAGCGCTGTCGCTCTTTTGCAGCTTAGTTACAAGATTTTCGACGGTTATGCGCGGGATGCTTCCAAAGGACGGGTCAACAGCCAGCTTCAGGAAATCGACTATCGGCGCGAACGAACCAGACGCGATATTATGCAAAAACTTAAGTTGGCCTATAACCAAATTATCGGTCTTGAGAACGAATACCGCGCCCTGCTTGACGAAACAGAAGCCAATGCTGAACTGCAGGCCCTGTACAAGGAGCAGTTTGAGCTTGGGGAAGGAGACGTTATCGCCATGGTCGAGGGCGAAGAGAGGCTTTTTACCTCGCGTACGCGTCTGTACCGGATTGAATCGGACATTACCAATAACAGTTACTCCCTATTGCGCCAGATCGGGCATCTGGACCGGGAGGGTTTTTGTGAAAATTGTTAACGAAAAGGAGAAAAGCGGCGGAAGCACTATAGTCTTTGCCTTTTACGGCGTACTGTAAAAGGCGGGGCTTGTTCAAGTTCCTCCATAGTTTGTGTTTTTGATATGAACCGCTTGATAGCGTATTTCGGACGGCTTTTTATTGTGCTGTGCCTGTTTGGGTATGGTTTGCCTGTTTTTGCGTCCGAGCCCAGCTGCGTCGACGAGGATACGCTTAACGGTTTTTATGAGAAGTTCAGCCTTCTGGAAAAAGAGAAGGAGGCTTTGCGGGGCAAGCTCGCGACTTGCACGTTTTCCGGACATGACGGCAAAGAGCTGCCCGTCACGATTTCGCAAAAGGACGGGCGGCACATGCGTTATCTTGAAAGCAAGGTTGCCCAGCTTCAGGAGGAAAATGAGAAACTAAAGGACAAACTCAAAGATCTCGGGGTTCTGCCGGACGAAGATGTCCCGGACGAAGCCCGTGGGGAAGCGCCTGATGAGCCTGTCTTACCCAAAATCATTGAGGATGAGGTTCAGGGTCAGGACGCCGAGCCTATACCCGGGAAGTCCGGCGATGATGGAAAAGCTAAAGCTGAAGACGGCGCTCAAGGCGGCGATGCTCAGGAGAACATGAAGCCTGAAGACCGCACAAATTATGAAGCGGCCCCGCCGGAACTTATCGAAACTGGCAGCGGGGGTCCGGCTCCGCAGAAAGCCGATCCCTCTTTAACTGTCGCGAAAAGCGCTTTTGAAGACGGGTGCGTGGCCCGCTACACGGCTTTTGAAAAGGAAATTCTTGGCTATGCGGGCCGTAACGAGGGGGAGAAACAGACTCTTAAACAGCTTCTCACGCGCCACCGGGAGCTTATCAACGGCTCCGGAGGGGACGTTCCTTCCGTATTGTGCCCTGATGAAGCCGCTTCTGCACGGCTTGATACCTCGATTTCCCGTCTGAACTCATCTTTGTCCGAGACCGGCAGCGGACAACAGGCGATCCAGAGCCTTTATTTCGAGAACCGTAAGCTGGAATCGGGGGGGTAGGCGCCCTATTCTTCTTTCGAAGCTTATTCGTGGCCGGCTCTACTGTATTTACATTCTCTTCCGGCCGGTTAATCTTACTGAGGGGAACCGAAGACGTTAAGCTGCTTTTGTTTTTCGGCTTCTTCCTGTCTGCGACGAATGACGGTCATCGGGGTCGTTACATCCAGAAAAATCGAAAATTTGTAGTTGCTGCCCTCTTCCTGGAAATCCAGAGCGTAATAGAACAATCCATCGTCCTCGATCAGTTCACTATCAATCAGTTCGCCGCCGGCAGAGGCAATAATGTAGTCCTGCTCGGCCATTGTCATGATCTCTATAGCCTTTGAGGGTTCCGATCCATCATGGCGTTTATCCCTCAGGCTATTCCTTATAAAACCTCTAACGTCGCTGTAAAACTCAGGGCTGCCAAAACGGGAATCTTCGCGCGCTATTTCCAAGGCCATCTGGACCACCGCCAAATTTGCAAGGTGTCGGCGTACCAGGTTTTTGTATGCTTTCATGGCCTTGGCCGCTTGTAGCGGATCGCTGCCTAGTACTTCTTCGCGAAGAGCAGCCATCTCTTTTAGTATCGGCTCTGAAAACGGGTCGTAAAAGGTACACCGCACGTACTGTTTGCGCAGGCCCTTAAACCTGCCTTCGATGATCTCGATATCCACGCTTTTTCCCTTGTAGAGCTTGTCCATGTTGTCCAGATACAAGGCGCAGGCACGCTCGGAAGGGGTCGCGCTCTGCTTAAGTTTCTCCTGCTTCAATCTGTCCCGTTTGGTCCAGATTTTACTCGAATCAGCATTAGCGGACAAAGCACCGGCGCACAGAACCGTCGTTACAAGAAATAAGGCCAGGGCGATATTACGTAAATTAGTGGTCATGTATACTTCCTCAGCATTTGTGCCCATTGTAACAGTTTTTCGGTTTTTTTGAGAAAAAAAAGCCCCGCTTACGGGCGGGACTTTTACCTTTATCGCTGGACGATAGCGCTTATTCGATAATTTTAGAGACGACGCCGGCGCCGACGGTTCTGCCGCCTTCGCGGATGGCGAAGCGCAGGCCCTCGTTCATCGCGATCGGCGTGATCAGCTCAACCTGAAGGTTGTTCACGTTATCGCCCGGCATCACCATCTCCGTGCCTTCGGGCAAAATCACCTCGCCCGTCACGTCCGTCGTCCGGAAGTAAAACTGAGGACGGTACTTCGTAAAGAACGGCGTGTGACGGCCCCCCTCTTCCTTCGAGAGAATATATACCTCCGCCACAAACTTCTTGTGCGGCTTGATGCTGCCCGGAGCACACAATACCTGACCGCGCTCAATATCCTCGCGCTTCGTCCCGCGAAGAAGAATCCCCACGTTATCGCCCGCTTCCCCGCTGTCGAGCAGCTTACGGAACATCTCAACACCCGTTACGGTCGTCTTCTGCGTGTCCCGGATCCCGACAATCTCAATCTCCTCGCCAACCTTCACTACGCCCTGCTCAATACGACCCGTCGCAACAGTCCCCCGACCGGAAATCGAAAAAATATCCTCAACCGGCATCAAAAACGGCCTGTCCTTCGGACGGTCAGGCTGCGGAATGTACTCATCCACCGCCTTCATCAACGCCTCAATCGCGTTCTTGCCAATCTCGTCATCCCGCTTCTCGACCGCCGCCAACGCAGAACCCTTGATAATCGGAATATCGTCGCCCGGAAACTCATAAGAACTCAGAAGCTCGCGAACCTCCATCTCCACAAGCTCCAGCAACTCAGGATCATCCACCTGATCCACCTTGTTCAAAAAGACCACTATCGCAGGTACACCCACCTGACGCGCCAGCAATATATGCTCCCGCGTCTGAGGCATCGGACCGTCCGCAGCGTTCACAACCAAAATCGCACCGTCCATCTGAGCCGCGCCCGTGATCATGTTCTTGATGTAGTCCGCGTGACCAGGACAGTCCACGTGCGCATAATGACGGTTCGCCGTCTCGTACTCCACGTGCGCCGTCGATATCGTTATACCACGTGCCTTCTCCTCAGGTGCCTTGTCGATCATGTCTACAGACTCACCCGAACCAAACATACCCGCCAACGCCGCCGTCAGCGTCGTCTTACCATGGTCCACGTGACCAATCGTACCAATATTACAGTGCGGCTTGTTCCGCTCAAACTTCTCTTTCGCCATCTGATTCTGCTCCTCGCATCGAATAACTAGTGTCTACACGCTTAATGCCCGCAGATGCAGGCTTTTTAATCATTACAGTGGTGTAGAAAACAAGCGGCATGCTGTCAACGGCTTTTTTATAGTGCAGCCTGTCCAGGGGCGGTTTTCCCTAAGGGCGCTCCTTTGAATTCTCAAACTTGTGTTTTTTAACCTTTAACACTAAATTCCGGCCATGACACAGATCAACAACAGTCTTGGTTTTGCACGTTCTCCCGAAGAAACACGGGTAGTCGTGGCCATGTCCGGCGGAGTGGATTCTTCTGTCGTGGCGGCGCTTTTGCTCGAGGAAGGCTATGAGGTAATCGGCGTGACGCTTCAGCTTTACGATCACGGGGCGGCGGTATCCGCCGGCGGGATCGTACGTTCGAAAACCTGCTGCGCCGGGCAGGACATCCATGATGCCGCTCAGGTGGCGGCCAAACTTAACTTTCCTCATTATGTGCTCAATTACGAAAGCCGCTTCCGGGAATCCGTTATTGAGGATTTTGCCGACAGTTACCTGCGCGGGGAAACGCCTATCCCCTGTGTTCGCTGCAACCAGACGGTTAAATTCCGCGACCTTATGAAGGTGGCGCACGACCTTGGAGCTGACTGTCTGGCGACCGGCCATTATATCCGGAGGGAGTTGAGAGAAGACGGGCATGCCATGCTTTACCGCGCCGCTGACGCCGGGAAAGACCAGAGCTACTTCCTGTTCGCCACAACCCAGGAGCAACTTGATTTCCTACGCTTTCCACTTGGGAACTGGGGTAAAGACGTGACCCGCACCCATGCGCAACGGCTCGGCCTTCTCAATGCCGATAAGCCGGACTCACAGGATATCTGCTTCGTTCCTCACGGCGATTATGCGAAGGTGGTCAACACGATCAGGCCGCAAGCCGCAACGCCGGGAGACATCGTGCATCTGGACGGGCGCGTAGTCGGACGGCACGAAGGCATCATCAATTATACGATCGGTCAACGCAAGGGGCTTGGGATCGGCGGCGGGGTGAGCGAGAATAACGACCCGCTTTATGTCGTGGCGCTCGATCCCCATGAACATAAGGTTATCGTCGGGCCGAAAGAAGCGCTGGCACGCACAGCCATTTTAGTTTCGGATTGCAACTGGCTGGGAACTGGAGCCTCCGGAGAGCCCCTAGATATAGAAGTCAAGTTCCGGTCGGTCATGAAACCCGTACCGGCCAGGCTGCGTGTCCATAAGGAAAGGGCCGAGATTCTTTTCGATCAGCCCCAATACGGAATCTCTCCGGGACAGGCCGCGGTCTGTTATATCGGAGACCAGGTGATCGGCGGCGGCTGGATTACCTCAGCGCGGTAAGCGGCTAATCGCATCCCTTCCCGGTAAGAAGGTTTTAGTGCCATATCTTGACAAAACCCACCGAAAAGATCATTAAGTAGCCCTTCCGTCCCGATGTGAAGCCTTATTGGTTATTTTTGGGAAGGGCTTTGCTCAAGGCAGAGTAGCTTAGGAGGTTTGAGTTGTGGACACACGATCCTTATTTTCTTGAAAGAGACACGCTCAAAACCGCTTGAAAAACAAAGTCTTGGGAATTATAAAATCGTTACCAGATTTTTAGGGTGACACCGGGGTAACTTACTGGTCTTACCCTCTCTTTAACGGCTCTGTAGCTCAGTGGTAGAGCAGAGGAATCATAATCCTTTGGTCGAGTGTTCAAATCACTCCAGAGCCACCATTTTTTCTTTTATTTGTCCTCGTTCAATAAGCGCAGGTTCACCGTGGCGCTGCCCGTGGGCGCCTCCGCCCCGAACGCGCCGGAGTCCCAGCTCCAGACTCTTTAAACCGAGATACTCTCCAGCCGGACTCAATTTATAGGGGGCAAATCACTTTTCCGTTTTATCTTCCCCGAGCACGACGATTTTACGCATCTCGTCGCCTTCTATCCCGTATACGAGGGGCTGAACACACTTTTCCAGAACCGCCACGTCGTAGAGTTCCCTGACCGATCCGGTTATATCCAGGGAGTGGATCACCGCCATTTTATCGAGGTCGATGATATCAAGAGCGCAGCGGGGTTTTTCATTTCTTTTTTCCAGTTCTTTTTGCAGGGGCAGCCCGTGAAAGGTCTTGTGCCTTGGTTCGGACGAACACAGGAAGGCAAAATTTCCTTTAAAGCGCAGACCACGCAAAAAGCCGGGTCGCCACAGGAGCCGTTCAATCTTTTTTTGTACGGGATCCAAAGAGCAGAACCAGCCTGAACCCGCCTCCAAGAAATAGAGCCTGTTATTATGAATACGCGGAGTATGAGGCATAGACAAACCTTGGGCGACAAACTCGTTCGTTTGAAGGTCTACAATCACGCCGCCTTTTTCCCGGTGTTCGCGCCAGCCATCGTTCTCATCAGACACCCCCACTATCGAGGCGTATGCAGGCTTCCCGTCATGATCCAGACAAAAGCCGTTCAGGTGACAGCGATCCTCCGCGATGATCTCGGAAATGAAGGGCGGTCTCCAGAGCGGGGAAAAACTTCCTTTGGACGAACCGATTTCCGCGATGCAATTGTATTGCGTAACCACGGCCAGCAGGCGGGCACGGCTGTCCAGAGCCAGGTCGTGAATGTCCACGCCCCCGGTAATAAACGCCTTTCTGGGCAGATAGATGCGATCCCATCCTTCTAGCTGCCGTCCCGGTTCAAGACCGTTTTCAAGCTGCCATATACTGTGGTTGGTGGAAATATAGATATTCCGGTCCTTATCCGTGTATAGAGCCATGCACCGCTCGAAATTCCTTTCGGAAACGGAAGTGCCGCCCTTCATGCCGGGGCCGATGACGATCAGCTTGGCGCCCTCATATGTGCTGAGCGCGATGCTCGTTTTATGCCTGACGAGCCAGTCTCTAAATTCACCACTGAAATGGAGGTGGAACGGGTCCCTGATGTATCCTTGCGGCGTGTCGCCGATGACCGAGTCAATTTTATCGCTCACTGCTAAGGCTCACCTTATTATTCTTTTCCTCTTTGCCTGTCACGATAAGCGTACACGGTTACCAGCGTAAACGTATTCCGCACGTGAGCGCATGGTCATAAGCATCAGGAGCCACTTCTCCATCATAACGCACATACCCGGACATCTTATCCGTTTTAAGACCTGAGAACGATACATCAAGTTTTATCTGGAGAGAATCCCTGTCTCTTTCCGGTCCCTGACTTTTAAACAGGGTGGCCGGGGCGGATGTAAATCTTGCCTGAGTGGTCGTGCTGTTATCTGAAAATTCATGCGCCCATGCCGCGCTTCCGAAGGTTGTTACTTTAAATCCCTCAAACGCATCTAAGCGGGGCTCAAAGGTTTTTCTTACTTCCATTCCCAGTTTGGAGGCAAGCTGGGTCGTTGTTTCATCAGAAACCTTTAAATTCAAGGCTCCCGCCCCCCTTTCTTCATAATCCTCATGGTAAACCAGACTTCCTTCCATGCCCATAAAGGGAGATAGCCAGCCGCCTCCGGCCATGGGCATATCATAGGCTACTGTTGACTGGAGAAAGGCTCCGCCCCCGTGAAAATTCCCTGTTGCCGTTCCTGTCTGTGTCAACCTGGATGTTTTAAAATCCAGAAAAGCCCCCGAAGCAGACCCGCTCACTCGCCAATGATCGTCGAGTTTGCGCGATGCGTAGAGTCCGGCCTGATACACGGACGTCGTACTTTTATCGTTCAGGCCATCCACTTTTCCATGCGCCCTTGAAAACGATCCAAACCCTCCTATAACCGTGCCGGGGATGTGATCAAACTCCAGACCTGCGGTCATCGCAAAGTTTTTGTATCTTCCGCCCCTTGCATGGGAGTCCCCGTCCAGTTTTCCCAGCCCCCCGCTGACCTCAAACCATGCCGCTTTTTCCTGACCGTATTGCGGCGTTAAATTTTGCCCCATAAAACTCTGGTCCTTCTGGTCTTGAGACGCGTTCCCGCCGGCTGCCGGGGCAATCGAAGAGACGTCGCTATTGTACGATATCGAAGCTGCGGGCGCATTTCCGGAAGAGCCGGTTCCGCCCGGTCCCATAAAGCGGCCAGCCACGACATTGCCCACCTGCTGCAATGAAGACGACACAGAATCCACAGACGTCAGCACGACATGGCCGCTTTGCGTGGCCAAAAAGTCAGAAGCGGCCTGATTATTGGATAGCCCGTTCATAATGGCGTCTATTTCCGCCACGGATGCCGGGTTCGAACTTAAAACACTGTCCAGAGCATTGGCGACAGCCGCTTCCGATGAGGTCTGAGCCGCTGTGGCCGTTTTTATCCTGTTCAGAGTGACCGTCGCGTCATTAGCCCCGATCACGACATTCGTATTGAAAAACAAGGGGCTGTTTACTTCGGAAAACGCACCGGCAATCCCGCCTGTCGTCTGTATAAAGGTATAAACCGTTCCGTCCGGTGTCCCGCCCGTCAACTCCGTGAAGGATACCCTTCCGTCCACCGTTGCCGTGCCCGTTACATCGAGCATGTCCGTACTCGCGGGACCAAATTCGATAATGAGGCCTCCTCCGGCATTTTGCACAAAATTTCCATTGAGCGTATGCGTTCCGACCGACTCCCAGACAGGCGCAAGGATGCCGCTATTATTTATATTTCCCGTGGTCGTTCCTGCGCCGCCGTAAGTTGCTCCCGATCCAATGTTTACATTGGACGTTGCCGTTCCGTTGTTCAACAGAACGCCGCTATTCAAGGTGGCGGTGCCAAAAGATGATACGCCTGAAAGGGTCCAGAGGTCTCCGTTCATCGTCAGGGACTCAAAATTCAGAAAATTATCGTCCTCCGTTCCCACGCCGAACAGGGTCAAAGTGTCTGTTCCGACTCCTCCATCAACGGCGCCGACGATTTCGGAGCCCGTTCTCAGGATCAGAGTATCGTTCCCGCTGCGCAGATTTATAGCCGTTCCGCTTCCGCCTTCAATTCGCCCGGACGAGTCAACCGTGTCCGCGCCGCTTGAATTGCCGAGAATCCCGACATTCGCTCCCGTAATCGCGGCCCCTTTATCAAGCGTGATCAGACTGTTGCCAATGAACGACAACGATATGCCGTGTTGTCCTCCATTGATCTGGGCGCCACTATTCAAAGTGATGTCGCCATATTTCGCCTGAACGCCATGACTGCCCGCGTTAATCTGCGCGTTTTTTCCCAAGGTCAGGACTATTTTACGATCGGCCGCGCCCACGCCGTTCATCACGCCCTGACCGGCGGCATTGATCTGCGCATTTTCGCCCAGCGTTATGACGGGACGGCCATTCGTGTAAATTCCCTGTCTTACAAAGGAATTTATTTCCGCGCCCTTGCCCAAAGTCACCACAGAGTTCCCGCCGGATGAAAAAACACCGTACGCACCGTTGACCTGTGCGTTTTCACCCAAGGTCAGATCGACAGTTCCGCCTGTGTAAACCCCGGTTCCAAATCCAGCGTGCGCCCCGTCAATGCGTGCGCCCGTACCCAGAGTTATGGTTGCGTTGTTGAGATGGACGCCGTAGCCTCCCGCAGATCTATCGAGAAAATGCCCGTTTTCCAGTGTCACGGTCGCGTTTGTCGTGCCGTTGCCGATCTGGGTCGTTGACGTCTGATCTTCGTAACAGGTCACCGCGGACCCATTGGCGGGCACGCCCACCGTGCCGCCGCCGGACGTCACGGCGCATGCCTGCGCATAAGCCGAGGAGGGTGCCAGAAACAAGAACGCCAGACTTGTTCCCAAAGCCGTCGTTTTTAAATATGACTTATATGTTATGTTCGTTATGGCCATTTGACGACACACCACACATTACCAAGTATTCATACAACCAAAGTATGCATTAACTCGGGAAAAATGCTTTAACTTGCCCAAATTATTTGGAAAAATACAGTGTGCACTCATTCAACACCCCAGAATATACAATAAACCGCTCTCGCCGTTATTATAGCATTACGAGACCTTAACAAACAAATAACGCATGAAAAATGAACCTACACTAAAGTATTGTGATTACACACTTTATGATGTTTTCAACTGCACGACTCCTGAACTTCGGGACAAGGTGATTGACTTATGGGAGCGAAACAAAGCTCTGCCCGAGGGTGTGAACCCGGAGGAGCGCGCTTATCAAGTGGCCATAGCCGTTTATGACTCAAACTCAGAAGTCATAGGCGTTACTACCGCCTATGAGGATTTGTTTCCCCTTTACCCTCATCCCGCACTCATTCAAAAGCCCTATTACTATTTTCGCCTTTTTATCCAGCCTTCCAGCCGCATTCCAGAATTGTTTGCGTTAATGACGAACGCAACATACCTGATTCTCAAGGAAAGAGTGAGCACACAGTCAGATAACGGACGGGACACGCCTGAAGGTATGGCCTTTGTTGCTGAAAACAGAAAAATCATGCGCCCGGGCCTCAGAAAGAAGATCAAGCGTAGTCATTATAAGCTTGCCGGCCGAAACAAGCTTGGAATGGATATCTATATCAGAAGCTTTCAAGACAGTTGAATATTTTGATTGTACGTTCCTTTCGTCGCACAAAGCCCAGAGGTGTAACGATAAAAGGTTTTTTCTGAATGTGTCGTATAAAACGTATATACTTCTATCTTACGTCTTAAATGTCGTGTTTATTCCGGTGTGAACGGGAGGATTATGTTTCGGTTTTTTGCCTATTTAATGCTTTTTTGCGTGTCTTCATTGCCTGCAAACGCACAGAAATCCGGGCCGCAAGGTCCTGTTCCCGTATTTGTGACCGTTGCCAAGACAGGCCTTTTTGCCGACAGCGTCGAGGCGCTTGGTACGACCAAAGCCAATGAAAGTGTCGTTATCACCGCCGATACGGCCGAAAAAGTCGCGGCCATTCATTTTGAGGACGGGCAAAAGGTCAAGAAGGGCGACCTGCTGGTTACGCTTGACAAGGGCGAGGAAGATGCCTCTCTGAACGCTGCGATGGCGATGCTGTCGGAAGCGGAGTCCTCTTATGAGCGCGCACAGGCATTGCAGAATAACAAGGCTCTCTCCAAGGGGACTTTTCAGGAGCGTCTGGCAACCTTAAAGCAGTCCCAGGCTGCCGTGGAGGAGATCAAGGCCCGAATAGAAAAACTGGATATAAGGGCTCCGTTTGATGGCGTACTGGGGTTACGGGATGTCAGTGTCGGGGCACTCGTACAGCCCGGACAGCGCATTACCACGCTTGACGATCTCAAGGAAATCAAGGTCGATTTCGATGTTCCGGCGGTCTTTCTTTCCAGTCTTAAGCCGGGGCTACCGATCATAGGCCGGATCGAGGCGTTCGGAAACCGTGAGTTTCACGGAACCGTAAAGGTTGTCGATACTCAGGTCGACCCGGTGACCCGCACCGTTCGGGCGCGGGCCGTAATTCCCAACGAGGACGGGCAGCTTAAACCCGGTTTGCTTATGAGTCTCGTCCTGCTCAAAAACCAGCGGCAGGCGCTTCTTATTCCCGAGGAGGCGATCATCAAGCGAGGGGACGATAATTTTGTCTTTTCGGTCCATGAGCAGGACGGAAAAACAGTAGCAAGACAGACGAGAATCCGGATCGGCGTGCGGCAGCCCGGAAGGGTCGAGATTCTATCGGGACTAAAGGAAGGAGATGCCGTTATATCGCACGGGCTTGTAAAAGTCCGCGACGGGGCGGAAATTAACGTGCGAGCAAACGATGACTCCAATATGCCTCTTACGGACCTTTTAAAAGGCGGGCAAACCCCGGAGGCACAATGACGTACAAAATTTGCGGAGGGCGGAGCTTATGATCCTTTCCGATATTTCCGTCACGCGCCCGGTCTTTGCCTCAGTCCTGTCGCTCCTGCTTATCTCTTTCGGGATTGTTTCTTTCTTCCAGCTTCCCTTGCGCGAATATCCTGACATTGATCCGCCGGTCGTGTCTATAGACACGAGTTATCCCGGCGCTTCGGCCAATATCGTGGAAACGCGCATCACGGAGGTGATAGAAGACAGCATTTCAGGGATCGAGGGAATCAAGTTCATCTCTTCGTCATCTTCTGACGGACGTTCGCGGATCAGTATCGAGTTCGATACTGGCCGGGATATCGAAGCCGCCGTGAACGACGTACGAGACAGAGTTTCAGGGGTCCTTGATAACCTTCCTGAAGAGGCGGACCCGCCGGATATTCAGAAGGCGGATTCCAGCGACGATGTGATCGTATGGCTTAATCTTGTCAGCGACCGGATGAACGTTCTGGAACTGACCGATTACGCCAAGCGCTATCTTCAGGATCGTTTCTCGGTCCTGCCCGGGGTGGCACGCGTGAGGATCGGAGGCGGGCTGGAATATTCCATGCGCGTGTGGCTGGACCGCAAGCAGATGGCGGCGCGAGAACTGACCGTTGCGGATATCGAAAATGCCTTACGTACGGAAAATGTTGAACTTCCCGCCGGCAGCATCGAATCCATAAACATGCAGTTCACTGCACGGATCCAGAGAGGCTATCAGAGCGAAGACGATTTCAGGAAGCTGGTCGTCGCGAGAGGCGAAAATTATCTTGTGCGGCTGGGCGATGTCGCGCGCATTGAAAAGGCGGCCATTGAAAAGCGCACCTTCTTCCGCGGAAACGGGATTCCCATGGTCGGGCTTGGAATCATCAAGCAA
The DNA here is from genome assembly GCA_020638365.1 of Rhodospirillales bacterium. Taxonomy (GTDB): domain Bacteria; phylum Pseudomonadota; class Alphaproteobacteria; order Micavibrionales; family Micavibrionaceae; genus JAGNKE01. The sequence continues at coordinate 574,004 of JACKIQ010000001.1, forward strand.
TCAAAGGGCAATACCATACAGGTCGCTCAGGCGGCTGTTGATCTGGCTGAGAGGCTCGGTCCGGATTTGCCGCCGGGGATGGAAATTATCAATTCGTACGATACGTCCGTCTTTATCAGGGGAGCCATTGCAGAGGTTTATAATACGCTGTTTATGGCGACACTTCTTGTCATTCTCGTTATTTATCTGTTCCTTGGAAGCGCCCGAGCCGTTCTGATTCCCGCCGTGACGGTTCCCGTTTCCCTGATCGCTACGTTTATTGTCCTTAACATTCTTGGTTTTTCTATCAACCTGCTCACTCTTCTGGCGCTTGTTCTGGCGATCGGCCTTGTAGTGGACGATGCCATTGTCGTTCTTGAAAATGTCTACCGCCGAATCGAAGAGGGAGAGCCGCCTTTATCGGCCGCCTTTATGGGAACGCGTCAGGTCAGCTTTGCCGTCATAGCGACAACACTGGTTCTTATCGCGGTTTTTATTCCGATCACTTTTCTGGAGGGGGATCTTGGGCGGCTGTTTACCGAGTTTGCCGTAACGATGAGCGCTGCGGTCGCCTTTTCAACTTTTGTCGCGCTAAGCCTGTGCCCGATGATCGCCTCCAAGGTTCTTTACAAATCCGAGCGGGGAGGTGTCAGCGCGAAAGTCGATGAAATTTTTCAGTCTTTCAGCATGGTTTATATCGGATTGCTTCGTAAAACCCTGAAGATGCGGACATTTTTTCTGCTCTTGTTTGCCGCACTCGCGGCTCTGGCTGTTATTCTTTTTGAAAACATCTCTTCAGAATATGCCCCCCGCGAAGACAGGGGCGCATTTTTCGTGATGGTGAACGGGCCCGAAGGCGCTTCGTATGAATTTACGAAAGAATATATGGACGAAATTGAACGGCGGCTGATGCCTTATACCGAAAGCGGAGAAATCAGCCGTCTTCTCGTGAGAGCGCCGCGGTCTTTCGGGACACTGGCCAGTTTTAATGACGGGATTGTTATTGTCGTTTTGAACGACTGGGCGAAACGGCGAAACGGGTTCGAGATTATGAAGGAGATTTCCGGAAAACTTTCCGACCTGCCGGGCGTCAGGGCCTTTGCGAACATGCGGCAAAGTTTCGGGGGCGGAACATCAAAGCCCGTTCAGTTCGTGATCGGCGGCGGGACTTACGAGGAACTTGAACAATGGCGGGACGTCCTTCTGGAGAAGATCAACGAAAAAAACCCCGGCCTGAACGATATCGACAGCGATTACAAGGAAACGAAGCCGCAGCTGCGCCTTATCATCGACAAGGACCGCGCAGGCGACCTTGGCGTCAGCGTCCAGTCGATCGGGCGCACACTTGAAACCGTCCTGGGTTCGCGCCGGGTGACCACTTATATCGAAGACGGGGAGGAGTATGACGTTATTCTCGAAGGAGACCGGGAACAGCAGAAAACTCCGGCAGATTTGCAGAACATCTATGTCCGATCTGATGTGAAGAGCGAACTCATCCCGCTGGCGAGCTTGCTCAAGATCGAGGAATATGCGGATTCCGGTTCCCTCAACAGGTATAACCGCGTGCGCGCGATTACCATCGAAGCCGGCCTTGAGAAAGGGTATTCTCTGGGCGAGGCGCTTGATTACCTGCGCGACCTTGTCCGTGAAAATCTTCCAGACAGTGTCGTCATCGACTATAAAGGGGAGTCCCTTGATTACCAGAACAGCGGTTCGGCGCTTTTGTTTGTTTTTGTTATGGGTTTTATCATCGTTTTTCTTGTTCTGGCCGCACAGTTCGAAAGCTTTATTCATCCGTTCGTGATTATCCTGACCGTTCCCTTGGCCATTACCGGGGCTCTGGCAGGCCTTTACCTTACCGGCAATACGCTTAACGTTTATACCCAGATCGGGCTGATCATGCTGGTGGGGCTGGCAGCGAAAAACGGAATTCTTATCGTTGAGTTCGCCAACCAGTTGCGCGATGAGGGGCGGGAGTTTTCCGATGCGTTGATCGAGGCCGCTCATATCAGGTTGAGGCCAATCGTTATGACCGGAATTACAACGGTTTCCGGGTCTATTCCTCTTATTCTTGCGTCCGGAGCAGGGGCCGAAACACGAGTCGCTGTCGGCATTGTGATTTTTTCCGGCGTTCTGGCCGCAACTTTCTTTACACTCTTCGTTGTTCCGCTCGCCTATGATTTAATGTGCCGGAAGACCGGTTCGCCGGGTGATGTCCAGCGCAAACTTGAACAGGAACTTAAGGCGTCAGCATGATTTTTTACAGAAAACACGGTTTGTTCGGTTTTATGGTTGCATGTCTCTGGCTTACCGGATGCTCGGTCGGGCCGGATTACAAGCCTGAAAGCCCGAAGTTTCAGGACAGCTGGATTTCAGGCAGACCCGAACAGGTTACCGAGGAGGCCGTAAGGGTCGACTGGTGGCGGATATTTGATGATCCTTTGCTCAACTCCTACATAGAAAGAGCCGCTTCTGAAAACAAGGATGTAAAAGTCGCTATGGCCAATGTCTCGAAAGCGCGTGCGTTGAGGCGCGCAGAGAGCGCAGGTTTCCTGCCCCAGATCAGCGCCTCAGCGCAAGGCAATCGTTCAGACAGCAGCGACCGGCTTTCTCTTTCGACCGGGGGCAGCGCCAAGCCGCGCAATGTGTTCGGGATCGCGGGCGATGCTTCCTGGGAGCTTGATCTTTTCGGGGGAACGCGCCGCGCGGTCGAAGCCGCTGATGCCCGCCTTGAAGGGGCGCAGGCCAGTTATCAGGCCGCGATGCTGGCAACACTGGCGGAAGTGGCCCGGAGTTATTACACGGCGCGCGGCCTGCAAAAACGGGTCGCTATTACAGAAAACAACGCAGAACTGCTGAACCAGACCTTCACGCTGATCGAGGCCCGTCATAATGCAGGCGAGGCCAGCGAATTCGACCTTTCCCGGGCGCGAGGAGAATATGATCTGACGCTCGCCCGGATCCCCAACCTCAGGGCCGAACTTGACGCCTCGGTCTTCGCTTTGTCCGTCCTCCTTGGCCTTCCTCCCGAAGCCCTTCAGGAAGAGATGCAGGATGTGAAGCCGCTGCCCGCTCCGCCGGATCTTGTCCCGGTCGGCCTGCGTTCGGATATCCTTCGGCGAAGGCCCGACGTAAAAATCGCAGAGCGCGAACTGGCCGCCTCGGTTGCAGATATCGGCGTGCAGACAGCCGAGTTATTTCCAAAATTCTTTATCACGGGTGATGCCGGTTCACAGGCGCGTGTTTTTGGCGATCTTTTTAGCGCTGGAAGCGGGGTCTGGTCCTTCGGGTCACTCGTCCAGTGGCCGCTGTTTCAGGGCGGGGCGATCCGGGGGCAGATTGAGGCCCGGAAAGCCGAAAGTGCGGCCGCTCTTGCTTCGTATGAGAAAACGGTGTTAGGGGCGCTGTCCGATGCGGAAACCGCGCTCACGCGCTACGGCCGGGAACTGGAAACACGCAAACGCCTGTCCAAGGGCGTACAAAGCCGTAGAAAATCGGTTGAACTGGCCAAAGCCCTGTACGAGGCCGGCGAAGAGGATTACCTTTCGGTTCTGGACGCGGAGCGCGAACTGACGGCGAGCGAGGACGACCTTGTGGTTTCGGAAACGAGTTCGATTACGAAGCTGGTTACCCTTTACGCAGCGCTCGGGGGCGGTTGGGAATTTCATGAGGCGACCGATTAGCCCTTCAGTCCAAAATACTCTCAGCCAGAGTTGCCCGTAAAAGGCAGAACATATTTTTCGTGGAATTTTTCCGCCTGTTCCTTCGCTTTTTCCATTTCCGCGGGGGAAAGTTTTTTCTTAAGCGCCTCAAGTTCCTTTTCGGCCTCGTCAACTGCGCGTTCCTTTGCGACAAAGAACCACGCGTAGGCCTCAATATCGCTCAATTCAACCCCTTGCCCGTTTAAGGCGACCAGACCGAGATAGTAGAGGGAGTCTTCTTCACCGCTTTCAGCGGCTTTTTTCAGCCAGATCCGCGCCATACGGTCATCGCGGCGCGTTCCGTGTCCGCGATAAAACAAACGCCCGAGTCCAAACTGAGCGTCCTTGTTGCCCTGATAGGCGGAGAGTTTGAACCAGTTAAACGCCTGTTCGTCGTCTTTGTTTGTTCCAAGCCCGTAGTAATACATTTTTGCCAAGAGAAATTGTGCGTCCTTATCCCCCTGCTGGGCCGCGCTTGCAAACCATTTAAAGGCTGCCGGGTAGTCTTTTTTTATTCCTTCCCCTTTATAGAGGATACGGCCAAGACTGTATTGCGCATCGACGTGACCCTGCGCGGCTGCTTTTTCAAACCAGAGCGCAGCGGTTTTCAGGTCTTCTTGCGTGCCCTGCCCTTCCTGTATCATTCGGGCTGCCCGGTATTGAGCATTTGCATGACCCTGATCTGCTGCTTTTAAAAACCATTTGAGGGCCTGTACATGGTCTGTCTGCACCCCCTGACCTTCATAATAGCGGCGAGCCAGAGCATACTGGGCGTGCGGATTGCCTTCGTCCGAGGCTTCCTTATACCAGTTGAATGCTGCTTCTACGTCTTTATCTACACCCTCACCGCGGTAATACATCCCGGCGAGATTGAATTGCGCCCTGGTGTTGCCCGCCTGCGCTGCTTGTGAATACCACTCAAACGCCGCGTGCAGGTCCTTTTCTCCGCCAAGACCCTCTCGCAGCATCGCCGCGAGGGCGTATTGGGCTTCGTCATTCCCCTGCTCTGCAGATTTTACGTACCAAGCACGGGCTACAGCGAGATCCTTTTCAACATCCAGACCGTAATAATAAATCACGCCCAGTTTTCTTTGCGCCCGGGCATCGCCATTCCCGGCGGCGGCGGTCAGGAAACGCATCGCTTTGCCTGTATCCTTTTCAACCCCGTCTCCGAGAAAATACTTTAATGACAGCGCGTACTGTGCGCCTGCATCCCCGCTTTCAGCACGTTTGTTGAGATCCGTAACCGTCAAGGCTTCATCGGCGCGGGCCGGGAAGCCCAAAAAACCGACCATGCAGAGAATCAACAGAAAACAATATGTACGCTTACTCATGAACCGCTTTTACCGTCTTACCCTTCCTTATTTTTGCCAAGGTTATTATCCCAGATTATAGTGAGAGTAAATGCCCCTATCAAAATATTAAAAGCAGGGCACTTCTATGGCTGTTCTCAATGCAAATCATGTGCCGCGCTTATATTTCATATGACGCCGATACGCGTTTTGCTTAAAGAGATGTTCTCAGGTATGGTGGTTTTTTATAGAGGGAAACCCATGCGTAAGTGTTTACGGACATTTATAATTATAGTCTTTGCGGTGTTGCCGGTTTCTGTTTTCGGAACGGCTGGGGCTGCTTACGCAAAGGAGCAGACCGTCTACCACGTTCCGCCCAAGAGTATCGCCGCTTATATCGCCAAGCAGAAGGGGCGCAAGATAGCCGTTCTCGTCTGGGCGTCGTGGTGTCCGGCATGCCGGAACAACATGGATAAATATATTTCCTATGAGAAAAAGTTTCCGGGGTCGATGATCATGATCTCAGTCGACAGCGACCTTGAGCAGCTCAAGAATTACCTGAATCGAAAAAATCTTGAACCTCTTAAAGTCATCGTGGTCAAGAAGACAGCCGGGCAAGATCTCAATTCGGCCTTGAAAAAGCTTGGTATTTCCCCCGTTCGAAGCTATCCGACCGCGATTCTTCTGAACGAGAACAGCGTGGTCGTTCGGCAAGGTTCCGGATCGTCAATGGATATCGGCTTTTTTTTAAGACAGCAGGCGCGTTTTCGCCCACCCCCTCCTCCCGAGCCGACGCAGGAGGAAAAGGAAGCCGCCCTTAAAAAGTACGGGTCTTTTACAAAGCCTCTCTATATTCTAGCCCCCAACACCGATAACGGACTGCATGATTTTCTTGATCAGCATACAGGAGAGACCGTTTTTTTTAATTCCCTGTTGTGGCGCTACCACCCTACGCCCAAGGGGGCGAGTATTGCGAACAGAGATCAAATGCCTCCCACCGATCGTTTTGAGAATCCCGTCTTTCAGAGATGCTGGGGTAAGGAGTATCCTGAAGATGGGTATCTTGAAAAAGGGTATCTTGGCTTTCCCTTGCCCCGCGATGAGAAGGATATAGAAAACGGCTGCTCTGCCCGGATAAAATTCGAGTTTATCTATGGAGAAGGACATGCCAACACTACGAGATACAGTGGAATGGACAAATTGGAAGTATCATTTGGTATTTTTTTCAAGATCCAAAAAGAGATCCTGCCGGATCAGAAAACGCTCTATACCCTCAAGGAAATGCCCGTCAGCCCCAAGGAAGCGGAAATATATCTTAAGCACGGACCGAAGGTGGATCTTTCCACTTATCATTCCGTGTTAGAGTAAATTTCAGCTCTCATCATTGTGCTTTTCATGACTTTTTTCTATTCGAAATTTTTAAGCTTGCAATTTAGTGCACCATGCACTAAATATGAAATCACCGGGCCGGAGTTTCAGGGTTACCGAGCAAAAAGTCCCTGAAACGCTAACATGCCCGGCATGGATTTTTTAGCGGTGGTGGGCCGGCGGTATTGGCTTATCGACCAAACAGAGCGGACAGAAATGTCAGGAGCTGGTTCGACCCAGCCTTTGTGCTTTTAGTACATTGTAGCTTATATATTTGCCAGTGTCATAAACACGCCCGGCACCGCTAAGAAATTCGTGTTGTTTGTGTGCAGATGGGCCGAAGATTTTGGCTTATCGGATCATTTTGTCGCCGGTTCAATTCCGGCCGGAGTGGCAACATTCCGTAGCTCAGTGGATAGAGCAAATGAAGACGCCAGGGTCACTCCCATGCCCGTCTGCACATAGACAACATTTTCCGGGCCGGAGCAAAAGGGTTATCGCTTTCAACGACTGAACCCCTTTCGCATCAACATGTCTGGAAGACTTTTTTAACTCTGACGGGCCGGAGATTCTGGCTTATCGATTGTCACTCGCGTGGTCGCCGGTTCGAATCCGGCCAGTGTCGCAAGATGCTGTAGCTCAGTGGTAGAGCACGAAAAAATGCCAGGTCGCAACATGTCCGTCCGAGCTAAAAAGCCGCCCGTTATGCCTTCAAGGGTTGCGCGGGTTTTTTGTCCAACTCTGGAAAGTAAAGAAAGTACATTAGTAGGTGGGTTATGAAATACAGAGCCTTGTTTGCTACAAGAAAAACACAAACCCCGCAGACCGAAGGTCTGATCGGGATGACGGAAAACAGCGCGGGTGGCTATGCCTATCCGGTTGATAACTGGACGCGTCTTGCGCGGTTCCTGATTTTGGGATCGGAAGGCGGAACCTATTACATCGGTGAGAGGCCGCTGACCGTTGAAAACGCGCTGAGCGTCAAAGCTTGCATCGAGGAAGACGGACTTCGTGTTGTGCAGACCGTTGTAGAGATTTCTACTGACGGGCGTGCGCCGAAAAACGATCCGGCTTTGTTCGTACTGGCCATGGCTGCGGGCCTCGGAAACGAGGACACGCGGAAGGCGGCTCTTGCCGCTTTGCCGAAAGTGGCGAGAACCGGAACGCACTTGCTGCACTTTGCGGATTTCGTTGAAGGATTCCGTGGCTGGGGCCGTGGTCTCAAGCGTGCGGTGGCGGATTGGTATCTGAAAATGGATTCCGAGCGCCTGAGCCTGCAGCTTGTTAAGTACAAGCAGCGTGACGGCTGGTCGCACCGCGACTTGCTGCGTCTGGCTCACCCGAAAACGGAAGAGGCTGATAAGCGTGCGTTGCTCGGTTGGACTGTCCAGCCGGAGAATGCAGAACGTGTTGCCGAAGCGGCGGATAAATTCCGCCTGATCGACGGCATGGTCCGTATACAGAACACTGAAAACGTGAAGGATGCGGTTGAAATCATCCGTAACTTCTCCCTGCCGCGTGAAGTGGTTCCGACGGAACTTCTGAACGAGCAGGAGATCTGGAACGCTTTGCTGGTGGATATGCCGATGACGGCGATGATCCGTAACCTTGCGAAGATGACCTCGATCGGCTTGCTGGCGACCGGGTCGGACGCGGCGGATTATATCGCCGATACGATCCGCAATCCGGCGGTGATCCGTAAGGCGCGGGTGCACCCGCTGACCCTGTTGATGGCGCAGAAAACCTATGCCAGCGGTCGGGGTTTGAGGGGAAGCCTGAGTTGGGCTCCGGTTGCTTCGGTGATTGATGCTCTGGATGATGCGTTTTACACATCGTTCAAGAACATCGAGCCGACGGGTGCGCGCATTATGCTGGCGCTCGACGTTTCGGGGTCTATGGCCACGCCGATTGCCGGATCTTCACTCTTGGCCAGCGAGGCTTCGGCTGCGATGGCTCTGGTGACGGCTGCGACGGAAAAGCATGTCCATATCGTAGGCTTTACGGCCGATGAGAACTGGGATGCGGGCGTACATTTTAAAGGCGGTTTGCCGAAATATAATATTGGTCGTGCGGGACTTGTTCCGCTGCCGATTTCGGCCAAGCAAAGACTTGATGATGTATGCAAATCCGTTTCAGGTCTGACGTTTGGTCCTACGGACTGCGCGTTGCCGATGCTGTATGCGATGGATAAGGGCCTGAAGATCGACGCTTTCGTTATCTATACGGATAGCGAGACATGGTTCGGACAGATCCACCCGGTTGAGGCGTTGCGCCGTTACCGGGAGAAGGCCGGAATTGCGGCCAAGCTGATCGTTGTTGGGATGACCTCTAACGGGTTCTCCATCGCCGATCCAAACGATGCCGGAATGATGGATGTGGTCGGTTTTGACTCGGCCGCTCCGCGCGTGATTGCCGATTTTATGCGCGACTCCTCGCCGTCTTATGAGGAGGCTGCGGAATAAAAGGGAAGAGCGCGCAAGGAGCATTAAATATGACACGTTCATCCGCCAAACACGGTTCACAAGGGGGCATGACCCCCGATGAATTGCGCGAGGCGGGTGAACGTCTTTACGGTACGTGGGGCTGGCAAACCAAGCTGGCTCACGAGCTACAGGTGGATGGCAGCACCGTGCGCCGCTGGCTTTCGGGTAAGGTGCCCATTCCCGGCATGGCGGCGGTGGCGATAGGGCTCTTGATCAAGCTTCATTCAAGCGAAGCGGGTTATCGGGGAAAAACTTAAATCCTCTCCAGCCAGATGAAAATATTTATCGTGAATGAGTGGCGCCCGGATAGACTAAATCCGCAAATTCGAGTTGTTTGATACCCCATGAGATGTTCATGCTTTGCTCTTAACACTGGTGTATTAACTTGGCATTCGCAGAGAGTTTATTTACTCAATTAGTATCTGTCTCCACTTTAGCGAACGCAGGAATCCATATAAACTGTACTGACGAAACACTACTCAAAGCTTTGAGGCTAAACTCGTCTTTTGGCATTATGAGTGCTTGGTTAAGTTCTGTAACCAGTGTGGTTTGATTGTTAATTGTCGCTTCTACGGTTCCTGCTATGAACGTAATTACAATGCTTCCTTCGCACTTCCAAGGGCCGAGAATTTCGTTTTCAGATAAGTTAAATATTTGTATTCGAAAATGTTCTTCAGAAGCTAAATGATAGCTCATTTGATCGTTTCGAGTATGAGAAATGTCTTTGAATGAAATTATATTAGTCATTTATAACCTCCTTGTTTAAAGGTTTATATCACTAGGGAAATAAACCTATGTCGTTATTTCTTTAAAAAACTGTTCGTAATCTTTAATTTTTAAAAAGATATAGGACACTGCCTACTTTTCCCCCAAAAAACCATAAGACTGCATGTGCCAGAGTTTGGCATAGTGGTCGTGCGGTTTCTGGATCAGTCTTCGTGCGTGCCGTCCTCGATAATTCCGCCTTCTTCCATCACGATAATCCGGTCCATCTGGCGCAGGGTCGAGAGGCGGCGCGCAATTCTTGTTGTCTGCAAAAACGCCAAGGCGGCGCTGAAGCGCTTTCGGGTGGCGACGAACTGTCCGGATTCTGCTATACCCGCACCGGGCGTCCTTATCTTTAACGATCGGAAACTTGAGAAAACCTATCATCAACAGAAGCCAGAATAACAGGGTGGGAGACACCACTTCCTTCGAAAAGCATCCCTTATTCCAAGCTGCTCAAAAAATCCCTTATTTCCTGCCCGTTCCATTCGAAGCCGCCGACGATTTTACGGATCATTTCTCCCTTTGGAGAGAGAATGATGGTTTCGGGGTAGCGTTCGGTTAAAAAGATATCGTGCGTTATGGCGCGGTTTTCATCAAACACCACCTTGATGTAATCCTGATCCAGCGCTGCCTTTATTTCTTCGGGCTGCTTTT
>JACKIQ010000010.1 GCA_020638365.1 Rhodospirillales bacterium
CATATTCCAGAGGATGAAGCCATGCCAGCCGTTCAATAGCCTCATGGATTGTTTCAAGGGATGGTGCGGCATTGTCGATTATCTCTTTGATCTTTTCCTTACTCATTCCGCTGCCCCTGTAAAAAATCGTTGAAATCACCAGCACAGGGCGGCACAGCCAAACGTCCGCCAACAGCGGCAGCAGCTTCCCGTGCTTTGGTCAGGCCGGGATTGCCGGGGGTGTTTGCGTCGTTGTCCGCGCACAGAACGATCTCCGCGACGGAAAATTTCGTCCTTAACGCCTGTGCAACCGGCAAGAGGTTTCCGGCATCGAACGCTACGGCCACAGCAAGGCCCGTAGATTCGTAAATCGTGGCGGCGGTGGCAAATCCCTCCGCAATACAGAGGGACTCTGTGGGGGTTCCCAGCGCGAAATAACAGCCTTTCTTGCGCCCGCCCGATAAAAACCGCTTGTTGCCATCACCATCTATGAATTGCAGGCTGTGAAGATTCCCGCCGCTATCGCGCATGGGTATAACCAGCAATCCTTTATGAAGGCGAAGGCCGTGGCTCTTAACGCCCTTTTTCACCAGATAGGGGTGGCTGTCCGGCGCTAGAGGTAAGGATTGCCAGATCAGCAGCGCCTTATCCCACGCAGCTTGCCGCCGTTTTGCTTCCTCAGATTCACGGGCCTTTTGTGCCTCGATCATGCGGCGGCGGTTTTGTTCCCGCTGCGCCTGTGTCAGTTCCCGGTCAGTCTTCCCACACCATGTTTCCGATATGCCGCGCTTCCAGCATCCGAAAGCACCGGCAGGCAGGCTATCGCCATAAAGGACATACCAGCCGTTTTCCGATCCGGCCTTGTCACCCTCAACACGGAAACGGTGCAGCTTGCCGTCCGAGATGATCGCGTCTTTTATAACAAGTCCAGCCTCGCTCATGGCGGATTTGAAATCCGGTTGCGGACAATCGGCAAGTTTGCTACGGTAAGAGCGTCTATATTTCTTGGCCCCGTTCGCAGCGGGGCTTTCTTTTGTCTTCGGTTCCATGCCTAGCCTCCGTCATGCGAAAAGGACTGCATCCAGGCGCGAATATCTTCTACCCTCCACGCCGTTACGCGCTCGGACAGCTTGACGGGAGCCGGAAAAGTTCCATCCTTAACCTTTCTCCACAAAGTAGCAGGCGAAAAAGGAATAGGGCTGGGGATGATCTCCGACTGGCGCAAAAAGCCAGTTTTAGGAAAATCGGGTAAGGCGTCTTGTTGTTTCATGGTATGACCTCATAGCTGGTGATTCACTGTGAGATCATGTTTCGCTTATATTTTTCAACCAGTCAGGAAGACGGGAAAAAACCAAATCTTATCCTTTGCTGTCTGACCAAAGCTGGCCGTGGATTTCATGCTCTTTCAACCGCCTTAATCTCTTCTCCAAGGCCCAATGATTTATGTCTCCCGGATAGGGTAAAAGGCGCAAAATATAGTCCAAAAACTCAATAATTTTCCCCTTCGCTGTTTCCGTATCTTTGTCGAGATATGCTTTCGGGATTTCTCCCGTAATGTCCCGATACAGTTTGCACAGTGACTCCAAGAGATAATTAGCATAGGCATTTTCAGGCTTGGTTTCACCTGGGCCTTTTACAGCCGATTCCGCCCGGTTCAAAACGGACGAAAAGTAGCCTTCCACCTTCTCAAGGGATTCTATAGCCGTAGAAAAATTCCTGTCGTATGTCGCAACATTATATCCTACCAAACCAGCACTAAGATTAGGACTGGCCTCCGAAGCCTCGTAAAGCCACATTCTGGCTAAATTGGGCGGTTTTGAAATTTCGCTTCTTACCTCGACCGGGCCAGCCAAAGATCGCAGAACCTCCAGGGCATCAGATATTTTCTTATGCTGCGATTTGAATAGTTTTTTCATTTTTGAAGGCGGAACCCAACGGTCAAAGGGCTCTGGATTGCGAAAAATCATCTTAATGAAGTCCAAGCGTTGCTGGATTTCTTCTTTGGTAGAAATTACCGAGCCATCTGGCTTAATAAATTGATCCGAAGGTTTGACGCCTAAAATTTCGGCAACGTGATCAATAACCTCTTCAGGGAACCCCGCATCTCCTTGAGATCTCATTTTCTCATACTGCCTTTTTGAAATTGGCTATGATGACCTTATTCCCATCTTCGTGGTTCTCAAACTGATCCAGCATGTCGGCCCATTGCTGCATCATTTTCTTACGATCTTCTAGGTGCGTGGCATGATTATATGTCCCGCGCACAGCGTTTTGCTCTACATGAGCAAGCTGACGCTCAATCCAGTCAGGCTGAAAGCCTATTTCATTAAGGTGTGTACTGCCTGTCGTGCGCGTTGCATGGGGGCTATAGCGGCCAGACCAGCCTATATTTTTGAGCGCCTGACGAAAGGCATTATCCGTCATAGCACCATCGCGCTTATCTCTGTGCGGAAAAACGTGTGGACGATGGCCAGTGAATTTCTGCATACCTTCCAGAACTTCTATGGCCTGCCTCGGCAACGGAACAATATGTTCTTTGCGTTTTTTCATCCGTCCGGCAGGAATCCGCCACAGCTTTTGCTCAAAATCAATCTCATCCCAGCGAGCGCCGACAATCTCATTCGGACGACACAACGTCAGCCACATGAGTTTGAAAGCCGAAACAACCTGAAAATTGCGCTCATACCCGGCCAGATCGCGCAGCAATTCACCGATTTCTTCCTTAGTCAGAGGCCGCTTATGCTGAGTCTTGTTGGCAGGCAAAGCCTTACGGACGGGATAAACTGGGTCTGTCTCTGCCAGCAAGTTTGCAATCGCAAACTCGAAAATCGCTGACATGGTGCGTTTGGCTTCATCTTTTACCGAAGGGCCGTTTTTATCGTCAGCTTTCTTGAGAACATCCAGAATATGCGCGGGCTTGATCTGACGCACAGGCAGCTTACCAATATGTGGGAACACAACCCGCTCCAGCATATCCAGCCGCCGCTTCTTGGTGATCTCCTCCCAATCCCGCAGCGTAATCCATTTCCGACCCACAGCCTCGAAGGTGTTGGCAAATTCATTCTCTCGTTTAATCTTGTCAAGCTGGCGGCTATGCGCCGGATTAAATCCCTGCTTGACCAACGCCCGTGCCTTATCGCGCTCTTTACGGGCTTCTGCCGATGTAAAGCGCAGCCCATTACGCCGGATTTGCGCCTCCTCTTCGGTTTCCTTCCCGGTAACGTAAACATAATCACCAATGGCGAACATGCTCTCCTTACGCTTGCCCTGATGGACTAACTCGAAGCGGTAGCGCCATGCCTTCGTGCCATTAGGCTTCACCTCCAGATACAGCCCTTTGGCATCTTTAAGCCTGTAAGGCTTGTCCTGGGGCTTTGCGTTTCTGCATTGGGTTTCTGTGAGCATCTCTGCCTCCTGCTTTCTGTACCCGGTTTTTGAAGCCGGGTATTTTTGCGTTGTACCCGGTTCTATACCCGGTTTTCTATGAGATGACAGGATAGGGGATGATTTTTAAAAAGACAAATAATCTTTTAAAATCAAATGCTTTTTGTTGTTATGAGACTTTGTGAAATCTCTTGAGAAGGCCAGATCGGTTTAGACGTTAAACCTGAAGAGGATGACGTCGCCGTCCTTGACGGTGTAGTCCTTGCCTTCCTGGCGCATTTTGCCTTTTTCCTTGGCGCCGGTTTCGCCGTTGCAGGACAGGTAATCCTCGAAGGCGATGACTTCGGCGCGGATGAAGCCGCGTTCGAAATCGGAGTGGATGCAGCCCGCCGCTTCGGGGGCCTTGGCGCCCTTGCGGACGGTCCATGCGCGGGTTTCCTTCGGGCCGCAGGTGAAGAAAGTCTGGAGGTTGAGGAGCTTGTACCCCGCCTCTATGACCCGGTTCAACCCCGGTTCGGTGAGCCCCATTGACCCAAGGTATTCGGCTTTTTCCTCCTCGGACTCAAGCTGCGCGATCTCGGATTCGATTGCTGCGCTGATGACCACGGATTGCGCGCCTTTATCCTTTGCCATCCGTTCGACCTGCGCGGTCCATTGATTGCCCTTTTCCGCGTCGGCTTCCTTCACGTTGCAGACGTAGAGAACCGGTTTTGAGGTGATGAGCTGGCAGAGCTTCATCCACCGGGCCTGATCCTCGTTTTCCACAGGCACGGCCCGGGCGGGCTTTCCTTCGTCAAGCGCCTGCTTGACCCGCAGCATAAAGTCATATTGAGCCTTGGCTTCCTTGTCGCCGCCCTTGGCCTTGCGCTCCATGTTGGCGATCTGCTTGCCTAGACTTTCCATGTCAGCGAGCATCAGTTCGGTTTCTATGACCTCTTCATCGCGCAGGGGATCGACTGAACCCTCGACATGGTGGATGTCCCCGTCCTCGAAGCAGCGCAGCACGTGAATGATCGCGTCGGTTTCGCGGATATTGGCCAGAAACTGGTTGCCCAGCCCCTCCCCCTTGCTGGCGCCCTTGACGAGACCCGCTATATCGACGAATTCGAGTTGCGTGGGGATGATATTCTGCGAGCCCACGATTTTGGCGAGTTGCTCCTGTCTTTTGTCCGGAACGGCTACCCTGCCTATGTTCGGCTCGATCGTGCAGAAGGGAAAATTGGCCGCCTGCGCCGCCGCCGTTGCCGTCAGCGCGTTGAAGAGAGTCGATTTTCCGACATTGGGCAAACCTACAATCCCGCAATTAAACCCCATCGTTTCGATCCTTTTTCTCGTCCGTTTCGCCGTCGTTTTTCTTAGCTGTGTTGTTTACCGGCTTCAGGTTTTTGGCGTAAAGCCCCGGATTGCCGGATAAAATATCCGGCACCTGTTTAATCATTTTTTCAAGGGTGTTTTCAAGCCATTCCCTGTCCTGAGCCGAAAAATCGTTGAGGACATAGTTGCTGACATCCCCGCCCTTCGGGGGCCGCCCTATTCCGATGCGCACCCGCCAGAAATCTGGCGTACCCAAAGACGCCTGCACGGACTTCAGGCCGTTATGCCCGGCATTGCCTCCGCCGATTTTTACACGGATTTCGCCGGGCGGGAGATCGGCCTCGTCATGAAAAACAACGATACGATCCGGGGTAATTTTATAGAAGTGCGCGGCCTTAAGGACCGACTGTCCGGAGAGATTCATATAGGTTTGAGGTTTGAGAAGGACGACCTTCCTGTTTTTTATCTTTCCTTCGGCGAGTTGCCCCTCAAATTTTGAGCGAAAAGACCCGAAGCCGGAATATGAAGCGGCAATACCGTCCACGACCATAAAGCCGACATTGTGCCGGTTTTTGCGGTACTTGTCCCCGGGATTGCCCAAGCCAGCGAACAGCCACATCTCGGTTTCTTCTCCTGAGTCCTGCGAAGAGGAAAAAAGCGCCGGCCGCTCCTTGCGAAACCCGGCGCTTTTCAATAACCAGTCTAGAAGTTTCACTTCTTCTCTGCGCCGGCTTCAGCAGCGGGAGCAGCGGCTCCTTCAGCAGGGGCCTGCCCTTCTTCACCGCCTTCGGTCGCTTCTTCTTCGCCAGCTTCCTTGCCTACTTTCGGCGCCATGATTGTGGCGATCGTAAAGTCGCGGTTAGAGATCACGGGCTTAACCCCTTCGGGCAGAGCGGCGTCGCTGATCTTGATCGGATCGCCGAGTTCCTTGCCAGCAAGGTCGACGTCGATCTGTTCGGGGATATCCATTGCGCTGCACATCAGTTCGACCTCGTGGCGAACGACGTTCAGAACACCTTTCTGGAAAATTCCCGGCGAGTCATCGTGGTTGATGAAATGAACGGGAACCCAGACAGGGATCATCGTTTTCGGCGTTACACGCAGAAAATCTATATGCTCGATCGCATCGGTCACGGGGTGAATCTGAACATCCCTGGCGAGAGCCAGGTGCTCCTTTCCCTCAAGCTGAATATCGTACAATGTGGTAAACATATGACCACGGCGATATTCGATCATGCATTCATTCAGGGACATGGATATTTTTACAGGCTCCTTCTTATCGCCGTAGATTACGGCGGGAATACGGCCTTCGCGACGTAACGAGCGTGCGACCCCTTTACCTGCGCGCTCGCGTTTAGCCGCTATTAAAGCGTTTTTCTTTGTCATTTCAATAACCTCGTATCATTTGTAATCATGCCGACCTCCAGGGGTGCCAGCACAGACGGGGAAAAATAGGACGAAAAAGGCTGTTCTTTCAAGTGTTTTTTACCGGATTACTTGAAAAGCTCGGAAATTGAGCGTTCCTCGAAAATCCGCAGGCTGGCTTCGCCTATGAGCGGGGCTATGCTGATCTGCTCGATTTTAGGGGATTTTTTCATCTCATCCGTCGCGGCGATGCTGTCGGTTATGACCAGCTTTTCCAAGGGTGAGTTGGCAACCTTGTTCAGGGCTTCGCCCGAGAGAACCCCGTGAACGACATAGGCGGCCACGTCCAGCGCCCCTTTCTTTTTCAGGGCGGCGGCGGCGTTGCAGAGGGTTCCGCCGGAATCGACGATATCATCGACGAGGATACAGGATTTTCCTTCCACGTTTCCGATCACATTCATGACCTCGGACACGCCCGCTTCCGCCCGCCTTTTGTCAATAATGGCCAGATCCGCCTTCAGGCGCTTGGCCAGGGCGCGTGCGCGAACTACGCCGCCCACGTCCGGCGAAATGATACAAAGAGGCCTGTCCGCATAAGTTTTTCGGATATGCGGGACAAAAACCGGGCCGGAAATGAGATTGTCCACGGGGATATCGAAAAATCCCTGAATCTGGCCGGCGTGAAGTTCCAAAGTCAAAACGCGATCTGCGCCTGCCGCCGTAATCAGATTCGCGACCAGCTTTGCGGAGATCGGGGTGCGCCCGCCGGTCTTGCGATCCTGCCGGGCGTAGCCGAAATACGGAATGACCGCCGTTATACGACGGGCGGAACCACGCTTGAGTGCGTCAATCGCAATGAGAAGTTCCATCAAATGGTCGTTTGCAGGAAACGAGGTTGACTGAATAAAGAACGTGTCCTTGCCGCGCACATTCTCCATGATCTCGACGAAAATTTCCTTATCGTTGAAGCGCTTGATGCTGCACTGGGTCAGGGGAACGTCCAGATATGAGGAAATCGCCTCCGCAAGCGGGCGGTTGGAATTACCGGAAATGAGCTTCATCGTGTGCGTGTAGGTTCCGGACATATTGCTTCTTTATCACCGCGTTTTACGAGGTCCCGATAAAGTCGGAACTATAAGTAATAAGTACGATAAATCAACGTTTTTTTTGCTGCGGCGCTTATATTTTTAGGGCTATGACCGCGATCTGACGCCCGTAATCGGACTGTTTCCGATGGGTAGAACGCCGGTAACTGTAAAAGCTTTTCTCATCGGCGAAGGTATCCAGACCGACATCGTAGCGGGCTTTTATCCCCGCGCACTCCAACCGCCAGAGGACGTAGGACGGAAGGTCGAACATCAGATGGCCCGTTTTTTGAGCGGGTTGGAAGAAGCGTTCAGATTCCGGCGCGTGATTTTTAAAGGGGGCGATGAATTCCGCGGATACTTCATACGAGCCAGGGCCGATGCAGGGGCCAATACAGGCCGATAGGGTTTGCGGGTCCGCGCCCTGCTTCCGCAGGGATTCGAGTGTGGCCTCTACAATCCCTCCAAGCGCGCCTTTCCAGCCGGCGTGCGCGGCGCCGATAAGGGGGGAGCCGTCCGGCTTCCTAGCGTGAAAGAGGACAGGCGCACAATCGGCGATCAATACTCCGAGCCCGATACCCGGTTTATCTGCGACCATCGCATCGGCCTGCGGCCTTTGATCCGCAGACCACGCCCGGTCGATACGTAAACAAGTGTTGCCGTGTACCTGATAGAGGGAAAGCAGGTTTTCAGACTTTATGCCCATTTTTTCGGCAACGCGGGCGCGGTTGCGAGCGATTATCTCCGGATCGTCGTTCGAGCCCAGCCCGCAATTCAGACTTTCGAATATGCCCGTACTTTCACCCCCGGACCTTCCAAAAAATCCGTATGCGACCTTCGGATGAAGAGTTTTGGAAAATTGTTGATGCCTGAAGATTTTAATCTTTTCAGATTTCATATTCTCAGAACCCGGCCGGGCGGATGGATTTATCATGGCTTACACACAGAACCTTGAAGAGTTGTCCCATTTCTGAGGGGCTGCTCAGGCGCAGAACTGCCGACTTAATCTCTTGTACCGTATTCTGAGCGCCGATACTATCCTTCATCCCGGCCGATACGGATTGGATCAGCGCTTCGGAGCGCTGCGCCAGACCGAGAGAAAGCAGGAATCGCCCTTGCGTAACCGGACCGAAGACCTCCGCCCCCTGCTCTCCTGCCTCCCTTGTACAGGTTTCGAAATTGACGTGAGCCGTGATGTCGGCTTCCCCGATGTTATCAAGGACATCTTCAAACTTATGGTCTTTGAGGGCCTGAAGGGTATCGCCGGGGGCTGTTTTCATGTAGCCATAATCAATGAACAAGGCCGCGCCGCCGTTTTTTGTCAGGGCAGCGGCGTCCCTGACAAACGCATCCCTCGCCAGGCCGATTTCGCAGATCGCATTCTCTTCAGGTTCGAACAGAGAGGTATGGGGCAATGAACTGTTTTTCCAAATAAAATGAAACCCCATGTCGATTTTATAATTTACGAACCGTTCCTTCCATTGCCTGTCCCGCCATGAAAACTGACGAATCGGAAGAGCGTCCAGCAACTCGTTGGCAATGAGGATCAAAGGACGCCCCCTCTGTACGTTTCTCAGACCCTCAATATTTTCATGGAAATGCGGGCTGTACGTGTGAATTGTTTTTTTCTGTTTTTCTCTAAGGAACGGGCTGGTTTCGATGAGGTGGATTTCAACGGCCTGCGAAAACCCATGAACAGAGCGGGCTGCGCGCAGGGCGTCAGCCATCAGAGTTCCACGGCCCGGACCGCATTCGGAAAGAATAAAGTTTTCGGGTTTTCCCATCTGCATCCACAGATCAGCGCACCAGAGGCCGATGAGTTCGCCAAACATCTGGGAGACTTCCGGGGCTGTGGTAAAATCGCCCTTCGCGCCGAACGGATCGCGGGTTCTGTAATACCCGTGCTCCGGGTGACCGAGCGCCATCTCCATGAAGGTTTCCAGACTGACCGGGCCTTCGTTTTCGATTTTGCCAATCAGGATTTTTTCAATCGGGGTCATCGGTTTTCGACCGCGATGCCAGAACGCACACGCCAGATTACCGCGGCACCGAGGAGGATCATGGGCAGGCAGAGAATCTGCCCCATCGTGATTGCGCCAACAATGTACCCGATCTGAACATCCGGTTCGCGGAAATTTTCGACAAACAGGCGGGAGACGCCATACCCGACGAGAAAGACGCCAGAAACCAAGCCGGGGCGTTCGCGGACGGCGGGCTTGCGGATGAGAAATGCAAGGAGGAGAAACAACAGCGCACCTTCGAGTGCGGCTTCGTAGATCTGGCTCGGGTGGCGGGGCCGGCCACTGCCGTCCGGGAAGATCACGCCCCACGAAACGTCGGTAAAACGCCCGTACAGCTCTGCGTTCACAAAATTGGCCAACCGACCGAAAAACAGACCTATAGGGGCGCAGGCGCAAACGATATCGGAGAGATTAAGAAAGGAAATCCCCTTTTTCCTGGCAAACAGAAACATCGCCAGAAGGACCCCCAGAAGACCCCCGTGGAAGGACATTCCCCCTTTCCAGACCATGAATATCTCAGGTGGATTATGAAGGAAGTTTTCCGGGTTGTAGAACAGCACATAACCCAGCCGCCCCCCGGCGACAATACCGATCACGGCCCATGTTATAAAATCGTCTATATCCGAAGGAGAGGGGCGGAGGGCTGGCTTTCCCTCCCCCGGCTGCGCCCTTGCCGCGAGATGCAATGCATAGCGCCAGCCCAGAATGATTCCTATCATATAGGACAGGGCGTACCAGCGTACGGCGAGCGGCCCGATGGAAAAGGCGATAGGGTCGATATCGGGGAATTGAATGGCCATGGGAATTTATCCGCCTGCATGAGGCTTTTGTAAACCCTTATTTTCAAGGAAACGGGGGAGAAAAACGGCTGATTCTCTTAATAATCTTGCAAAATTACTTCGGCCATGTTACCTACTCGCGCAAATTAGAGAAAAGGCCGGAACGACATGGTTTCGCGGGAAAAAATTCTGGATGATCTGGCGCGTGTCGCTGGGGGAGCGGCGACCCTTCTGGGTGAAGCCGGAAAGCAGGCCAACGAAAGTTTCCGCAATCGCATCGACCAATTCGCGCAGGGGGCCGATCTCGTCCCGCGCAAGGATTTTGACCGGCTGGAACTGATGCTCGAGTCCGCCCTTGAAGAGGTTGAGGCCCTTAAGATGCGGGTTGAGTCTCTGGAGGGTTCGACGAAGGGAAAAGCCAAGGCCAAAAAGCTGAAAGCCGGGAAAAGAACGACCCCGAACAAAGCAAAAAAGGCTAAAAGGGCGTGATGTTATTCTTGGAAGTTAATTTATTATCGGGTTTCATATCGAGTCGAGTTAAGGGGTAAGTAAAAGCGATGGTTGGACGAACGGAAAGCGCATCAAGCGCACTCAATCCTCTGGATAATGTTGAAGAACTTCTCTGCGATCAGAACTGGATTTACGACCGCACGGACGATGACTGCCTGCGCGTTCAGGTGAAAGGACGTTCGTGCAATTACCAGCTTCTTTTCATCTGGCAGAGAAACCTCAGCGCCTTGCAATTCTCCTGCGAATTCGAGATGAAGCTGGCCCCGGAAAACATGACCGCCGCCAGTTCCGCGCTTCTTGATATGAACGAGGAATCATGGATGGGGCATTTCGAGATCGCCCGCAAATCGCTTGTCCCGAGTTACCGGCAGACCTGCCTGCTGCGCGGTTATGAGTTCGGTGAGGACAATGCCTATTTTGAGGATCTTATTGACATTTCCCTTGCCCACTGCGAGCGTTTTTACCCGGTTTTCCACCTGCTGTCGCAATCTGGAGGCGCCAATTCGGACGCGCTTTCCCTTGCCCTGATGGAGACCGCAGGGGAGTCCTAAAACTCTTTTCTACGAGGCCGTACATGACCGTTACGGACGATTCGCCGATTGATACGCTGCTTCTGTGCGGTTGCGGCAAGATGGGTTCGGCCCTTCTTGAGCGGTGGCTGGAAGAGGAACTGGCCGAAAATTTTGTGGTTGTCGATCCCGCCCCCCTGCCCGCCCAGTTCTCCGATAATCCCCGAGTTAAAGGTTATACCGCGCTCCCTTCGACATTTCACAAGGATCCGGATGTGGTGGTGATCGCGGTCAAACCCCAGATTCTGAACGGTGTTTTACAGACATTCAAGGCTTGCGGGTTTTCCCGGTCTCTTTATCTCTCCATAGCGGCAGGCAAGCCCATCAGGATTTTCGAGGATATTCTTGGCAGCCAGGCACCGATCGTCCGGAGCATGCCCAACACGCCCGCCTCTATCGGACGAGGGGTTATCGCAGCCGTTGCCAACGGCGCAGCCCAAGACAGGCACAAGGCAACCGCCGGAAAGCTGTTACGCTGCTCCGGCATGCTGGTCTGGCTTGAGAATGAGGTTCTTATGGATGCGGTGACAGCGCTTTCGGGAAGCGGTCCGGCTTATGTCTTTCTTCTTATCGAGTCCCTTGCAAAGGCGGGGGAAAAACTCGGCCTGCCGCCCGATACGTCCATGAAGCTCGCGCGGCAGACCGTGATCGGCAGCGCAGCCCTTGCGGAAACTCTGGCGGA
Source organism: Rhodospirillales bacterium (assembly GCA_020638365.1). Taxonomy (GTDB): domain Bacteria; phylum Pseudomonadota; class Alphaproteobacteria; order Micavibrionales; family Micavibrionaceae; genus JAGNKE01. Next base: position 11,689 of record JACKIQ010000010.1, read on the forward strand.
TGTCCCCGCTTCGCAACTCCGGCAGAACGTCACCAGCCCCGGCGGAACAACGGAGGCTGCTCTGGACGTTCTGATGAGCGACGCCGCTTTACAAAAGCTTCTGGACGCCGCCCTTCGTGCCGCACGGGATCGCGGGAAAGCTCTCAGCCAGTAATTCGCCCAATAAAAAAGAGCCTTCTTTGGAGAGGCTCTCTTTGAAACCTTTAGTCTTTCAGGCGCACTCAGCGACCGCGCGTTCCCAGACCGATATCCTTGGCCAGCTTGCTGCGGCGGCGCGCGTAGTTCGGAGCGACCATCGGGTAGTCTGCTGGGAGCCCCCAGCGTTCCCGGTATTCTTCGGGGCTCATGTTGTAAGCGGTCTTAAGGTGACGCTTGAGCATCTTGAGCTTTTTTCCGTCTTCCAGACAGATTATGAAGTCCGGCGTTACGGAACGCTTGATCGGAACGGCGGGTTGCGGGCGGTCAGCCAGACCTACTGTTTCGTTATTCAGGTTCGATACGGTTTTGTACACCTGCTCGATTACCGCAGGAACCTCCCCTGCCGAGAGGGTATTGTTGGAAAGATATGCCGACACGATTTCCGTGGTCATAGCCAGTAGTTCTTCACGCCCGATCGTTTCATTCATTTTTTCTGCCTTGATTTCAACCATTATACTCATCCGTATGCTTTGTGATATTTAAAGGGCCTGTCGCCCGCTAAGAAAATATCCACAAATTGCTGACGCTTGCAAGGAAAATCAGAATATTTTTTTTACGATTATTTTCCGTTTATTACGTAATTATATTACCGTTTTTTTCGGGAGCGTTACGTCCGGGGCGCGAAGGTATAGGGGGTCTGTATCGAGTGTCCGGCTCTCACAGGGTGACACGCTCATTTTGTTTCTCGCGCAGGAAGCAATGGCGGCTGGAGCGCAGGTCCAAATATCCAAGGTTTGCCATGACGCTTTCTTACCGGATTCACCGATAAAACGCTGCACGGCATCGCCGATGAGAAGACAGTCGGCATAGTTTTCGAGTTCCTCAAGCATTTTTTCCAGAGACCATGAAGCGCCAGGCATTGCCGGATTTCCCGTCCTGTCATACATACGGATGTAATAATCGCTGCGCTTGGTTTCAATGAGCACGGCAGCCGGCGTTTCGATCTTTTTCATCTGGCCGGCTGTTTTTATCAATGCGTCGAATGTTTCAACCCCGATCGCGGGGATTTTCAGCGTCATGGCCAAAGCCCTAGCCGTCGCAAGACCGATGCGCAGGCCGGTAAAAGCGCCTGGCCCGCGTGTTACCGCTATCGCGGCGAGGTCCGGGTAATCGGCGTCAGCCTCTTTCAACGCCTGTTCGATCATCGGCACGAGGCGTTCGGCCTGACCCGCGGTCATGATTTCATGCAACGAGGAAAGCGTTTTTCCCGTTTGCGCGTCAACCACGCCGACCGCGCAACCGCCCATCGCCGTATCCAGCGCCAAAATGTGGCTACCCGTCATGCCCAGTCGTTCTCCCCGGCGGCGCGGACTTCCGTGACTTCGGGAATATAGTGGCGGAGCATTTTTTCGATCCCGCTTTTCAGGGTCATTGTCGCGCTGGGGCAACCCGAGCAGGCGCCGCGCATCTGGAGGGTTACGATCCCGCCCTGAAAGGATTCAAAAACAATATCGCCGCCATCCATGGCTACCATCGGGCGAACCCGCGTTTCAATCAGTTCACGAATCTGCAGGGAGATTTCATCGTCTTCATTTCCGTTATCAGGTTTATCCAGACCTTCATGGGGCGCGTATGCGGGATCGAGAACGGGCGCGCCCGTCGAGAAATGATCCATCAGAACTCCTAGAACCATGGGCTTCAGGACGTTCCAGTCGGTATCCTCCGCCTTGCTGACCGCTATGTACTCTCCGGCCACAAGGATACGTTTTACGCCCTGAAGGGAGAAAAGCCTCTGCGCCAGAGGAGATGGTCCAGATTGATCGGGGGCGGAAAATTCCACGGTTCCCGATTCCAGAACCGTCTGCCCGGGCAGAAACTTAATCGTTGAGGGATTGGGAGTCGTTTCGGTCTGTATAAACATCGCTGTCCTTCGCCATTTTTTCCGTCGCGAGGGGCAAGATTTAGCGCGATCACGCCATAAATTCAAGTTTGTTCATATTTCGAGATGACCGGGGACAATCAGCAGCGGCACGCGCAACCGCGCCAGACCCTTGCCCGCGAAGTAGGTCACAAGCGGTCCGGGGCTGGACGAGTTTGAATCGCCACCCAGAATCAGCATACGGATGTCGGGATACCTTTCGATCGTGTCGAGGACAGCCTCGCTGCGGCTTCCCTCCTCTATGCAGACCATGGGTAACAGCCCCGTGCGTTCTGTTATCCTGCCGGCGGCCTGCCAGATCATCTTTTCGGCCTGATCCCGTCTTTCCTTTCTCATTTTTCCTTCGACACCGACCCAGTGACCGATCTGGTCGATCTCTATCACATTCAGAAGTGCGAGCTGCCCGTTATTGGCCTTGGCGAAATCGGAAGCATAATCAATGGCGACCGAGAATTCCGCCGTATCATCGACGACCAGCAGGTAAATTCCCCCTATTTTCCTGTTCTTTTTCCGGCTCATATCCTCTTTCCTTCCTGCGAATCTACATCAAAAATATGTCTTTAAATAGTTAAGCGCCTTTTCCATCAGGGCCTTACGCGAATAATTCCTACGAACCAGCCGCTGGCCAGCGAAAGGAGGATGCTGACGAACGCGTATAGCGGCGCGCTATTATGCGCGGAATTGTAGACAAAGGCGTTCAATCCCACCTGTTCGACCTTCAGGAGGTCCGTGTCTCTTTCGACTATTTTACCGTCTTTAATCAGAAAACTATGGATTTTATATATTCCCGTCGGCGCATTCGTAGGAAGAGCAAAGCGCGTCCGGAAGAAATAGTCATTAATGAAGCGGATCTTTTCCGGGCCTTCGGGAAAAAGATCTTTGGCGCGCATGGTTTTTATCAGCGCCGCCTGATAAGAACTGGCATTCGTGTCGTCGCTTTTCATAACGGCCTTTCCCAGCATCATCTCATCGACCCCCAGCCCGGCCTCCTGAGGAATATCCCGATTTTCAAATACTTCCCCGTCGCTGTGGGTGTAGGCGTAGTAAAGGGGAACCTTTCTGAACTTGATGCCGTAGCGGTTTATCCATGCCCCGAACAGTTGCGCCTTTTTCCAGACGATCACGTCCTCCTCCGGTCCCTTAACAATAACCGCTACGTCGGTGAACTTGTCGCGGCGGTGCCCGAATACCTCGATATGTGCGCCGGAAAATCCGGACGTGACATCTATATGGTCGAAGGCGAGTTCAATACTGAGCACCTTTCGAGGAGGAGGAGTTTCTTCCTGAGCGCGAGCCTTTACCGGCCAAAGGGCGGAGATCAGGAGGAGATATATCAGGGAAACGATCACTCTCATTTCACGACAATCTCAAAAATGTTCGAAGGCTGCACGAAAAGCTGGACGGCAAGCTGCAAGCACACGCCCAAAACAAGCAAAGCCAGCAAGACACGTGCACGTGCGCCCGTGACCCTACGAGAGACGAGTATTCCCAGTTGTACGCCCACGACACCTCCGGCAATCAGCCATGCGGCAAGGATGATGTCCACAGTCTGGTTGACCGACGCGTGCATGACCGCGGCGAAGGCGCTGGTGAAAATAATCTGAAAAAGAGATGTCCCGGCAACCAGCAGAGTCGGCATGCCCAGTATGTAGATCATGGCGGGAACAAGGAGAAACCCTCCCCCTACCCCCATGGTGGTGACCAGAAAACCGCTGATGAATCCTATTCCGGCGGGAACGAATACACTGACATAGAGTTTTGAGCGAGCGAAACGCATTTTATATGGAAGACGAGCGATCAGCGAGGGGCTTTTCAGACGGTTAAACTCCGACTTGACGGTTTTTTTCTTCATTATGCTGAAAAAACTTTCGAAGAGCATCATCAGGCCGATCGACCCCAGAAGCGTTATGTAGAGGAGCGAGATCACAAGGTCGATCTGGCCGATATACTGGAAGAGGCGAAAGAAAAAGATGCCGACGATCGAGCCGATAATGCCGCCTGCGAGCATCACCGAGCCGATCAGGAAATCGACGTTGCCGCGGCGCCAGTAGCCCATCATGCCGCTTGTTCCGGCAGCAGCGAGCTGGCAGGATTGCGTGCCGACGGCAATGGGAGCCGGTATTCCCATGAAAATAAGGAGCGGGGTCGTCAAGAAGCCTCCGCCTACGCCGAATACCCCGGACACAAAGCCGACAAACGCTCCCAGCGCCACGATCGACTCGATCGGGACCGACATTTCGGCTATGGGAAGATATATCTGCACGGCCCTTTTTCCCCAATGGCTTGACAATGCCGCACGGGGAACAATCTGACAAGAGCGAGATACGGATTTTGTCCGGTTTTCAATACGTAAATCAGGCCCTGTGCATCCTTACGCAGGGCCTGTTTTTATGGTGCAGAAGATCATCCGACCCGTTTTCAGTGGCGGGTAACTTCGACCTTTTTCGCGCCGTTGATGACGAGTTCCTCATCAGCGAGGAAATTGCGGTAGTTACCGCTGGGCAGCTCATGTACAACCTTCTCGAAGTCAACTGATTTCACTATTCCCATGAAGGCCGGGCGCCATTTGTAGTAGACGCTGGCCTCGGAGGAGCAATCTACGATGTAGGCCCGGTCGTGGTAGAGGGAGGCGAACATCAGGCCGCGTTTGCGCATGATCGTGCCTTCGGCCGTGGTGTAGGTCGCTTCGGTAAAGCTTCCAAACCCTTTACCCAAGCCTGTCGGTTCGCGGAAATCGTCCACGCTGACATCGTCGTACTCGCCGAGATAACGGTTCCAGAAATCATGGCTGTAGGCCACTTTCTGGATCGAGTCGGCAAATTTACGGGGATAGACGAGAAAACGTCGATCTTCACGGACACGGACACGGCATGTCGCGAAATCCGGTTCGCCCGGCCCGACAAGCGTGAGCTTGTCATCAGGCTTCTGATTGTGAGAGCGGCTCCAGAGATCCGGGAAGGTGACGCTGAACCCGTTCTCCTGATCTTCGACGAAGAAGATTTCGGCTTTAGCAGAACCAACCCCGATGAAGCAAAAAAGAGCGGCGAGTAAGAAAGACCGTTTGAAGAAAACCATAACGAACGCTATCCCAAATATGTTAACTCAATCGTGCAGCCGCGGCTTAGAGTCCGCCAGCTATGCCCGTCATAATAAACCATAATCCGCGGTTTTGCACCTCAGAATTTCTCCGGCGGTAAAAAAACCCCCTTTAAGGAGGTCAGCCTATGTAAAATCCCATGATTTTCATGGCTTCGGATACGATCGGCCCTGCTTCGTCATTGGCTCTCTCGTTGCCTTTGGCCAGAATTTTGTCGATCCGGGCGGTATCGTCCATGAGTTCCTTCATACGGGAGGTGATCGGGGCCAGTTTTTCCACCGCCACGTCCACAAGGGCGGGTTTGAAGGCGGAAAATTGCTGGCCGACAAAGGATTTAAGCGCCTGCTCCCGGCTGATTTCGGCCAAAGCCGCGTAAATCGTCACCAGATTGAGGGCTTCCGGCCTTCCGGAGAGGTCTTCTAGCTTTTCGGGCAACGGATCGGCGTCCGTCTTGGCCTTCCTGATCTTTTTGGCGATCGTATCGGCGTCGTCGGTCAGGTTGATCCGGGTCATGTCGGATTCCGCGGATTTACTCATTTTCTGAGTGCCGTCACGCAGACTCATCACGCGCGGGGCCGGGCCGGTGATGACGGGCTCGGGCTGGGGGAAAAACTCCACGCCGTAGCGGGTGTTAAATGTGGAGGCCAGTTCGCGGCTGAGTTCCAGATGCTGTTTCTGGTCCTCGCCGACCGGGACGTGCGTGGCGCGGTAGACCAGAATATCGGCGGCCATGAGGACGGGATAGGCGAACAGCCCCAGCCCTACTCTTTCTGTGTTCTTGCCGGCCTTGTCCTTGAACTGGGTCATGCGTTCGAGCTTGCCAAGCTGGGCCATCGTCGCCAGCATCCACATCAACTGTGAGTGGCCGGGGACGGCGGATTGTACGAAAATATGGGACTTGTCCGGGTCGATCCCGGCGGCGATGAAGGCGGCAGCTATTTCACGCGTCGCGTTCGCGAGGCTTTCCCTTTCATAGGGAACCGTCACCGCATGCAGATCGGCGATCATGTAGAGGCAGTGCGCACCCGGCTCTTCCTGCAGTTTCACCCAGTTTTTCAGCGCCCCGAGATAGTTTCCAAGGTGAAGCTGGCTGGTGGGCTGCATGCCCGAGAGAATTCTTTTCGTCATGATCCTTGTTCGTTACTTCTTTTAATCAATCTCTTCAAATCCTTTACCCGGAGGACACCCATCGTGAGGACGCCCGCTGCGTAGACCGCTCCGCCTGCGAGGACCAGTCCGGCCAGAGCGGTGAAGCGGTAAACTGACGGCGCGCCGATCACCCATTCCTCCAGAAGCGTGGCGAGTATAAACAGGGAAGCGGCCATGATACAAGTCGCGGCAACAATCTTGGGCAGGTTGCGCAGGAAACGGTCATCCAGATTGGCCTGCGGGTATTTCCGGACCGCGCGGACATGCATGACGTATTGAATCCACGCAGTCAGGCCCGTGGCCAGCGCTATGCCCGTTACTCCGATCAGCGGCGCGAGCGAGACCGCGACGAGGATGTTCGAGAGCACCCCGACGATCGAAATTTTGACCGGGGTCTTGGTGTCGTGGCGCGCCCAGTGGACAGTCGAGAAGACCTTGGTCGTGATGTAAGCCGGGAGACCGATAGCGTAGCACGCCAGAATCATCGCCGTGACCTGACTGTCGGCGGCGGTGAAGGCGCCTCGCTCGAAAAGGACGGTAATCAGGGTCAACGGTATCACGGCCAATGCCGCAGAAGCCGGGAGCGCGAGGATCAGGCAGTATTCGAGCGCGCGGTTGAAGAGGTCGCGGGCCTCACCGTTGTCATGCCCGTCCTTTTCCGCGCGGGCCAGAGCGCGGGAAAGCAGCGGGAGAAGCGCCGTACCCACAGCGATCCCGACTACACCCAAGGGAAGCTGGTTCAGGCGGTCGGCGTAATAGAGGTATGAGATCGCGCCTTCGCCAAGAAAAGAGGCGATCATGATGTCGAAGAAGAGGTTGATCTGGACAACGCCTGCGCCGACCAGTCCCGGCCCCATCAGGTGAAAGACCTTTCTGATTTTTTTATCAAGACGGGGACGAGCGATCACGATATGCAGGCGCGCTCTTTTCATAGAGGCCCAGAGGAAACCCAATTGCAGGAACCCGGCTGCCAGCAATCCCCAAGACAGAGCATGACCCGGAGTCGGGAAATAAGAATTGAGCAGGAGCGCGGCGATCAGGGAGAGGTTGAATAACGTCGGAACGAAAGCAAAGGGCGCAAAGCGATGGTGGGCGTTCATCACCCCGCCCAGCAGCGCGGTCAGCGACATCAGGAGAAGGTAGGGAAAGGAAACACGCGAGAATTCGACCGAAAGGTTATAACGCACGGGATCATCCGCAAAGCCGGGCGCAATCGCATACAGCATGTAAGGCATGAAGATTACAGCCAGAATTGTAAATACCGAAAGAATTAAAAACATGACGGAAAAGGCGTTTCCGGCGAAACGGGCCGCTTCTTCCTCGCCTTCGTCTTCGATCGTTTTGGAGTAAAGTGGAACAAAGGACACGCTGAAGGCGCCTTCGGCGGTGATGCGGCGAAAGAGGTTGGGGAGCTTGAGCGCGATAAAAAAGGCGTCCGCCACGGGGCCCGCGCCGAGAATCGCCGCCGTCATCATATCGCGCACGAAGCCGGCAATCCGCGAAAGCCCGGTCATCCCTGCGACCGTGGCCATGGCTTTTAACAAATTCATGTGCTAACACCGTATGACATTTTTCAAGCAGGACAAGAGCATGAAGAATCCCGAGAGCATATGGTTTGGCGAACAAAAAGTCACGCCCGATGAAAAAACCGAGCAGGTCGTCGGGGTTTTCGACAGCGTCGCCCGGCGTTATGACCTGATGAACGATTTAATGTCTGGAGGGATTCATCGCATCTGGAAGGACCGCTTCGTGCGGATCATACGACCCCGCTCACGTGTCGGCGACAGGGCCGTCCATTATCTCGACGTGGCCGGGGGCACGGGCGACATCGCCTTTCGTATTCGCCGGAAAGCCGGACCTGGGGCGCGGATCACACTCTGCGATCTTAACGACAACATGCTCTCGGTCGGTCGGGACCGGGCGCTGGATCATGGGTGGATCAGCGATTTTCAATGGGTTACAGGAAACGCCGAGTCGCTTCCCCTGCCCGATTCGTCCGTGGATGTGTATACGATCGCGTTCGGGTTGCGGAACGTCACCCGCATCGATACGGCGCTGGCCGAGGCTTACCGTGTTCTCCGGACCGGCGGACAGTTTTTCTGCCTTGAATTCAGCCGGGTGGAACCCGAGGGGCTGGCGCGGCTTTACGGGCTGTATTCTGATACCGTGATTCCCCGGCTGGGAAAGGTTATCGCAAACGACGAGGACAGTTACCGTTACCTGGTCGAAAGTATCCGCAGGTTTCCTTCGCAACGAAAATTGCAAATCCGGATGCAGGAGGCCGGGTTTAAACGCGCGGAATACAGCAATTTCAGCGCGGGAATATGCGCTGTGCACCGCGGCATAAAGGCGTAAAATATTTTTCATAATTGCTGTTTTTTCTTCTTTTTCGATTGACTTTCGTTTATAAGAGAGCAATGTTTTGCGAACCGGAACGTTACAGTTTTTTATGAAAAAAGCTGTCTAATAAAAATTCCACAGGAAAAGAATCATGAGCAATTTTACAAAGTCAGTTATCTACTCCACCGCCGTCCTTGCCGTCGGTCTGGTCGGGATTATGGCGATTTCAAGCCAGCGCGACGGACAGGCAGGCGTTGCCAGCCTTGAGCCCGCTGCCGGTGAGAGCGATATGGGCATTGATTTCTCCAAGCTTGCCGAAGACGGCGCGGAGCAAGCCGGTATCGAACCAGCCGCCGGTAACGCAGGGAATGCCGCACAGTCCGAAATGGACGAAGCTCTTCAAGCTGTCGAAGGCGAACTTGTCGATCAGAGCGATTCGGTTTCGGAGGATCTTTCTTCGACAGGCTCCAGCGATGCTCCCTCTCCTGAAGAAGGTATCGAGGCCGAGTTGTCCGAGACTTCAGACAGCGGTGAAAGCGCCGACGACGTAAAGTCCATTCAGGCTATCGAAGATGCTCTGAGCGAAAAGGTCGAAGCCGCCAAGGAGATTGAACCGGCCGCAGGCGCAAACGACGCTTCCGACATTGTGGAGAAAATCAAGGAGCAGGCCACGGACGAGGCTGATGACACGGCCCGTGAGCTTGGTCTGGAAGAATAATTCTCCGCACCCCTTTTTAACGGACGGCCCCGTATTGTTGCGGGGCCTTCTTATTTATTGGCGGTTTCTTTCAGGGGCGATTATGATCGGGCTGGGCAATTTATACGGAATTCAGAGCAACCATGCATTCGCTTAAGGGAAAAAAGATTCTCCTTATCATTTCCGGGGGAATCGCCGCTTACAAAGCGCTTGAGCTGATCCGGCTTTTGCGCGGCGAAGGAGCGGGCGTGCGCTGTATCCTTACGGAGGGCGGCTCGCATTTCGTGACGGCGCTGAGCGTGTCCGCATTATCCGAGGAGAAAGTTTATAGCGATCTGTGGTCGCTGACCGACGAGGCCGAGATGGGGCATATCCGCCTGAGCCGGGAGGCCGACCTGATCGTCGTCGCACCGGCGAGCGCCGATCTGATTGCAAAGTTGACTCATGGATTGGCAAACGATCTGGCGAGCACGGTTTTACTGGCTGCGGACAAACCGATCCTGATCGCCCCGGCGATGAACCCGCAGATGTGGAATAACCCGGCCACGCAGAGCAATATCGCCACGTTGCGTGCCCGGGGCGTTTTCCAGTGCGGACCGGAGGCAGGAGACATGGCCTGCGGGGAAACCGGATGGGGCCGGATGAGCGAGCCTGCGGCCCTGCTTGAGGCGGTCAAGGGTCAGCTCGGCCGCAAGGCGCTTTCAGGGATGCACGCGCTTGTCACCAGCGGGCCTACTTATGAGGCCATTGACCCGGTGCGGTTTATCGGGAACCGCTCCTCGGGCAAGCAGGGGCATGCGATCGCCAGTGCCCTGTCTGAGGCGGGCGCACGCGTTACGCTGGTCAGCGGCCCGGTCGCCCTGCCCGACCCGGCCGGCGTGAAAACCGTCTATGTAGAAAGCGCACGGGAGATGCTGGAGGCCTGCAAGCAAGCCCTTCCCGCCGACATTGCCGTGTTCGCGGCCGCCGTCGGCGACTGGCGGCCTTCGGTCTCGAAAGACAGAAAGATCAAGAAATCGAACGCGTCTAGCGCCCCGGACATCACACTCACGGAGAATCCCGATATCCTGCATACGATCGCCACCCTGAAAAAAGAACGACCAAGGCTGGTGATCGGCTTCGCGGCGGAGACAGAAAACCTGGAAAAGAACGTCCGAGCCAAGCTTAAAAAGAAAGGGTGTGACTGGATCGTCGCGAACGAAGTGGGGCCAGACGAGAGCGGACAGGAAAAAGCCTTTGGCCGGGAGAGCAATCAGGTTTATCTTTGCACCCGGTCAGATTTTGAACACTGGCCGAAAGCCAGCAAGCGTGAAATCGCCTTGAAACTGGCTGAACGCATCGCTCAGGAGATCGGAGATCATGAACAAGCCCGAAAACGCCGGAACAAAAAAAGCTGAAGCCGAAGTTATTGAAGTGGCTCTTGTGGAACTTGATCATGCGGTGGGCCTGCAACTTCCTGCCTATGCCACGGCGCAATCCGCGGGGATGGATCTTACAGCCGCCCTGGACGAGGATCTCGAACTCGGGCCGGGCGACCGGGCTCTTATCCCCACCGGACTGGCGATTGCGCTTCCTAAAGGTTGCGAGGCGCAGATCCGCCCGCGCTCCGGGCTGGCCATCAATCACGGGGTGACGGTGCTCAATACGCCCGGTACGATTGACGCCGATTACCGGGGTGAGATCAAGGTCATCCTGATCAACCACGGGAAAGAGCCTTTTACGATCAAGAGAGGCATGCGGATCGCGCAGATGGTTGTCGAACGCCACGTGCATGTGATGTGGAATACCGTTGATTCGCTTGAGAGTACGGATCGGGGAGGCGGCGGGTTCGGGTCTACCGGGTCCTGAAACGGTCTTTTTACAGGATTTTTCCTGATTCCGGTATTATCGCAATATCCTTAACAGGCGGTTAACTACTTGATGCTATAGTATGGTAAAGAGAATTTTTATTTTAATGATAAGATCCCTGCGCCATGACAAAACATCTGAGAAATTCCCTTCAGTCCCTTCGTGAAGCCTTAAAACCTCTTGATGTGTCGGATTTCCTGCGTCAACCGGCCGAATATATCGCGCTTTATACGCCGATCTGCGTTCCGCCGATGGCGAGCCATCCGGGGCACGCCAACCTGCCGAAGCCCTTCTTTGCCATCACTTACGGAGAGTGCCGCGCAATCCACGCCACGCTTGACGAACTCGACGCTGCTACTGTCAACGATATACGACGCCGTGACTACGCTCCCAACGTTGCCGAACTGGTCGAAAAACTCTCAGGTCAGCTGGCTGAAATCCGCACATACGGCCAGTATATCGGTTCCCATCCGAAATATAAGGACGACGATCAGGCCAAGGCCTATCACCTCACGACATTTATTAACAACTTCACGAACTCAACGCCTACATCAAAATCGCGTTTCCCGGAATTCAGCGGAACGAAGCGGCACTCCCTGACCGTCGGTCATCTCAAGGGAATTGTCTCCGAACTTCAGCGCCTTGAAAGCGTTCTGGACCAAGAGGCTCCCGCACATACGCCGAGGGACGTTCTGGTGGAATTGCAGCCGGCGGTGTAAACTTTAGCCTTTCTTTTTTCCTGTTCCCTGTTTTCAAGATCACGCGGATCGCGTAAGACTCTTGCCTATGGCAAAGGCACTTGAGTCGATAGGCGCTGAGGATTCCCACATGGAATCGCAGGATGGCGGACATTCTTCCCCGATGACGCCGATGATGGCGCAGTATCACCGTTTGAAGGCGGAGAACCCGGATTGCCTTCTTTTCTACCGGATGGGCGATTTTTACGAATTGTTCTATGCGGATGCCGAGGTCGCGTCGGCCGTACTCGATATCGCACTGACCAAGCGGGGGAAAAGCCAGGGGCAGGATATCGCGATGTGCGGCGTGCCCTATCATTCCTATGAACCTTATCTTGCCAAGCTTATCCATGCGGGTCACAAGGTCGCGATCTGCGAGCAGACGGAAACGCCTGACGAAGCCAAGGCACGTGCGAAACGTGATGGGTTGCCGTCCTCCAAGGTTCTGGTCAACAGGGAGGTTGTGCGGCTCGTCACGCCGGGCACGCTGACCGAGGATCACCTGCTGGATGCGCGGCGGAATAATTACCTTTGCGCTTTATCCGCGGGTGAGGACGGGTCATACGGGCTTTCGTGGCTGGAGCTTTCAACCGGGGCGTTCTGTTCGCAACCCGTCGATGCCGCCGCGCTTCCGGCCGCTTTGGAGCGACTATCCCCCGTCGAGGTGCTGGTGCAAGATACGGGGGTACAGTCTGAACGTAAAATCTTAAAATCTTTTTGCAATACCTTAACATATATGGATCAATCCTACTTTGATAAGATGCTTTCCCGCCAGCGGCTTGAAGGGTTTTACGATGTCCACTCTCTGGATGCTCTCGGTACGTTCTGCGAAGAAGAAATCGCGGCGGCGGGATGTCTTCTGGCCTACGCGGAGCGAACTCAGAAAGGGAAAATTCCGCATATCGACAAGCTACGCAGCGTCAAGCCGCGCGGCTTCATGGAGATGGACGGGGCGACGCGGCGCAATCTGGAATTGCTGCGTACGCTTTCGGGCGAGAAGAAAGGCAGCCTTCTGGATACGGTTGACAGGACACTGACCGGGGCCGGAGCGCGGCTTTTGCAGGATATGATCAGCGCACCGCTTTTCGATCTGGAGGAAATCGAAAGGCGGCTGGACCGCGTGGAGTTTTTCTTTCTTCACAGTGAAAAGCGGCATGAGGTTCGCGGACTGCTTAAACTTCTTCCCGATATCGAGCGCGCCTTGGCCCGGCTTTCGGCCGGGCGCGGTATGCCGCCCGACCTGCGCGCCCTCCGGCTTGGGATCACGGGAGCGATGAGTCTCCGCGCCGCGCTTATGACGGAAGACCGGCTGCCTGAGGCTATCCTTGATATTCTCCGAAAAACAGAGATTTGCGGTTCGCTTTCACATTTTCTGGATGAACTCGAACGGGCGCTTGTCGAAGAGCCGCCCATGCACTACCGGGACGGCGGCTTCGTGCGCAAAGGCTACCATCCCAAGCTTGATGAACTGCGCGTTCTGCGCGACGAAAGCCGGAAGGTGATCGCCTCCCTGCAAGGGAAGTATCAGAAACTGGCCAAAATCGAAACGCTCAAGATCAAGCATAATAACGTTCTGGGGTATTTTATCGAGGTTCCCGCGCGGCGGGCCGATGCGCTTATGGTTCAGGCGCAGGATAAAGACGGAGATTCAAGTCCTTTTATGCACAGGCAAAGCCTTTCCAATGCAGTGCGTTTCACAACGGCGGAGCTGGCTGAGCTGGAGCGCGACCTTCTTTCGGCAGCGGAGAAGATCCTCGCGATCGAGCTGTCCATATTTGAGACTTTGGTTGAACGTGCGCGTGCGCTTTCCGAAGCGCTGGCGCGGATCGCCGGAGGACTTGCCATGGTTGATGTTGCTGCGGGACTAGCAGAGGTAGCCGCGGATATGGGCTACACCAGACCGCGGGTCACGGGGGATCAGTCTTTCAAGCTCAAGAATGCGCGGCATCCCGTTGTAGAAGCGGCCTTACGCAAAGGCGGAGACGTGTTTCACCCGAATGACTGCTCCCTTGACCCGCAGCACAGGCTCTGGCTGCTGACGGGGCCTAACATGGCCGGGAAGTCGACGTTTTTACGACAGAACGCGCTGATTACCATTCTGGCACAGGCCGGATCGTTTGTTCCGGCGGATTCTGCGCAGATCGGGCTGATCGACCGGGTGTTCAGCCGGGTCGGAGCCTCGGACGACCTCGCGCGCGGGCAATCGACCTTTATGGTGGAAATGATCGAAACGGCGACGATTCTTAATCAGTCCTCCGAGCGGTCGCTGGTGATCCTTGATGAAATCGGGCGCGGGACGGCGACGTTCGACGGGCTTTCCATCGCGTGGGCGTGCGTGGAGCATCTTCATAACATCAATAAGTGCCGAGGGCTGTTTGCCACGCATTTTCATGAACTGACGTCGCTTAAATCCTCCCTGCCCCGCCTGAGTTGCCATTGTATGGCGGTGAAGGAATGGAAAGGGTCGATCGTATTTTTGCACAAGGTCGTCGAGGGCAGCGCGGACCGGTCGTACGGGATTCATGTCGCGCGGCTGGCGGGCCTGCCCGGACCGGTCATAGCGCGTGCGCAGGAAATTCTTAACCTCCTGCAGGATAAAGACCAGAGCGGTCTGCTCACAAAGATGGCCGGCGATATGCCGTTATTCTTTGCGGCATCGAGCGCTTCTTTAGGCCCGGCGCCGAAACCAAGCGAGGTCGAGAGCTTTCTGTCCGAGATCAAGCCTGACGATCTTTCCCCCCGCGAGGCTCTGGATCTGATTTACAAGCTTAAAGACCTGCTTAAGGGGTAAAACAGGCTTTACTTTTACGTTCGAATATCCTAATACACCCTTGATTTTTTTAATGACTTAACGGGGACGCGTCATGAATACCCCCTCATCCCAAATCCTTTCCACTGATGTTGTCATTATCGGCGCGGGGCCTTGCGGCCTGTTTGCCGTTTTCGAGTTGGGCCTGCTGGACCTTCACTGTCATCTTGTCGATATTCTGGACAAACCGGGCGGACAGTGTTCTGAACTGTACCCGGAGAAACCGATTTACGATATTCCGGCGATTCCGGTAATCAACGGGCAAGAGCTGACCGACGGGCTTATGGAGCAGATCAAACCCTTTAAGCCGGCTTTCCATCTGGGGCAGATGGCGGAGAAGCTTGAGAAGCAGGAAAACGGGCGGTGGCGGCTGGAAACGGACGCGGGAACCGTGTTTGACGCGCAGTGCGTGGTCATCGCGGCAGGGGGCGGCAGCTTCATGCCTAAGAAGCCCCCTATTCCTGGAATCGAGGCCTATGAAGGGAAATCGGTATTTTACGCCGTGCGGCACATGGAAGATTTCCGCGACAAGCACCTTATGATTGTCGGCGGAGGCGACTCGGCGCTGGACTGGACACTTAATCTTCAGCCTCTCGCACAATCGCTCACGCTTGTCCATCGACGGAACGAATTCCGCGCCGCTCCGGACAGCGTGGCGAAGATGCGGGCGCTTGAAGCGGAGGGAAAAATCCGCTTTATCACCGGGCAGGTCAAGGCATTGCAGGGAACGGACGGGACCCTTGAAGCAGTCGACGTCACGGATGCGGATAAAAACATCCAGAGCTTGCCGTGTGAGCGGTTACTGCCCTTTTTCGGGCTGACGATGAAGCTAGGACCGCTTGCCGATTTCGGAATTACGCTTGAAAACAACCTTATTCCCGTGGATACGGAGAAATTCGAAACCGACCAGCCGGGCCTGTTTGCCATCGGGGATATCTGCACCTATCCGGGCAAGCTCAAGCTTATACTCTCAGGCTTTCATGAAGCGGCGCTGATGTCCCGGCAGGTGTTCCGCTATTGCCGCCCTGATGAAAAACTGCGGTTTGAGTATACGACGTCCAGTTCCTCTCTGCAGGAAAAGCTGGGGGTTTCGGAGGCAAAAGAGGCGAAACGGGCCTGATTTTATGTTTCAATATTCCGCATGCCTCTTAGGACTGCGGGGTTTCATGGGATCGACTGACTTTCAGGGGCGTATCAAGCGCATTCAGTGGAATAATCAGGTCATTTCCGGCCTGATGATGGTTTATTTCGTTGTTTCAATACTTGTCTTTGTATCTTTAATATTTTTGGTATTTTTATCTGTTACTTATATTTTTGACCCTAACTCCGTTTCCTCTATTGCTCATAGTCCAGTAGTACAAAGAAAATTTGCACGCATATTTGGAAAAATTGTTTTTTTAGTTTTGCAGGCGCTTATTATTTTATTTACCGTGACTTTAAGGACGCAGGCACACGTTTCGGAGGAACAAAGGTAAACTTGAAACATGATGATGCTTTTTACAAAGAATTGGAAACTCAGTGCATATCAAGGGGGCTTAAGGTTCCCGAACTGTATGTTATAGACCATAAGTTTTATATAGACCCATCGTACACAACGGGAGCAGTTTTGCAGGGGCCCTCTGGTCAGTCAAAGCTTATCATC
>JACKIQ010000002.1 GCA_020638365.1 Rhodospirillales bacterium
TCATGCTATCCTCGCCAGTGCCGAAAAAATTCCCGGAAACGCCAGCACTAAGGATATCAGATACAAGCTTCAAGGTATCAGCGACCTCATCAATCCTGCTGATTTAATACAATCAATTCTAGAAGGTGGCGCCCTCCCTGACGAAGATGAACAAAAACGCATGGGAAAAAACAAGACTTACGTTAAAGAGTTAATTACTACGCTGGAGTTTACGAACAGGGAAAAAAAGAACAGGTCAAGCAAGGTTCTGAACGTACTGAAAACTATGCATCCTGGCATTAGTATGCCTGTTCGTAATTTCATAAAAGAGCAAAGCAAGGATGCAGTCGATGGTATTAATGGTTTTTCCAGAAATACTATTGGTGCTGGTGGCATAGCATTGCTCTATTCTGTTTTACGTCTTGTATGGATTGCTATGAACGAGGATCAGTTGGAACAGGGCAGCCTCGCTGCTTCAGGTCTAATAGAGTTTGGAATAATTTTTGTTGCAACAATAATGATCATCGCAGGCCTTGGTGAAATAGCGGAAAATAAGAAACGTCTATGGTATCGGGATAACCTATAGATAGAGAGCCGCCGCTTTCTTGCAGCCATTCTCACTTTTAGCCGCTGTGCAAAAGGGTATACATGAAATGGTGGGCCCGGCAGGACTTGAACCTGCGACCAATCCGTTATGAGCGGACTGCTCTAACCAACTGAGCTACAGGCCCCTAGAAACGCCACATCTGACGGTTCTCCCGATAGCTTATAATATGAGTAGGCACAGAGATAAAGCGATTTCCGACACCAGAGAGGCTAAAAACTTGCTCCCTTCCCCTAAAATCACTAAGATCGTCAATAAGTTATAACAAGAGTATCTAAATCGGGTGTGATATTATGAGCGTTATTCCCCTCCTCTAGGTCGATGGCGGCGGCATCCGCGGGATAATTTCAGGGCGCGTTCTTGAATATCTTGAATCCCGTCTTGAAGTGCCCGTGCAGAGCCGCTTTTACATGAGTTCCGGAAGCTCCGCCGGAGGCCTGATCGTAGCTTCAACCTCATTGGTCGGCAACGCCCCTATTCTCACCGCAGGAGAAGCAAAGAATTTATTCATAGACGAAGGCCCGGACATCTTCCGCAAGGGCTTTCTCGAACGCACCTTCGATGTAAGGCTGCCTAACCTCTTTCGCGCCCGCTATGACGGTAAGCACCTAGACCAGGTTCTGCGCAATACGTTCGGCGACCTCAAGCTTTCTGATATTGACAGCGACCTTCTGGTTTCGTCTTACGATATCGTGCGGCGCAAGGAAAAATTGTTCAAGTCGTGGGAGGCGCGCGGCAATTTCACAAACCCCTACGATGAGGACGAAGACCCGCGGAGCAAGGATTACACGCTTTTTGATGTTGCACGGGCGACCAGTTCCGCCCAATCGTATTTCAACGTTCATACCGCACACAATATGCTGGGGCAGCCGTCCCACCTCATAGACGGCGGAAACTTTGCCAACAATCCCGCCTTGCTTGTCTATTCAGATGCAGTAAGGCGCTACGGCCCCTCGCACCAGTACGTGGTGCTCTCTCTGGGAACAGGAGAAACGGAACGGCCTTTAGATGCAAAAGCCCTTAAAAACGCTGGCATTATTCGCTGGGCAAGCCCAACTCTGGACATAAACCTGGGCAGTATGCGCTCTCACGATTACATCATGCGGACCCTGATCGGCGACGATTATTTCAGAGTTCAGTCTGATCTGCGTAGACACGACCCGCTCAGGCCCGCGCCCAGCGACGCCTTTGACGATGCCTCAAGAAAAAACATAGAAAGACTGCAGGAGACGGCAGAGGCACTGGTCAGAAAAGAGCGTCACAGGCTTGATTGCTTTGCTGATTTCCTTCTGGCAAACGAGATGAAGACACAAACGGAATTACTCGAAGAACAGGCGGAGTATGAAAAAGCCCATCCGTCCCGCGAACAGGCATGCGACCTTCCCCCTTTTATAATAGAGCCGGAAGGCATGGCCTGAAAATCAGGGTTAAGGAATTTACAGATTCTGACTTACGGCAACCTGAAGCCGCGGCAGAAGACCCCTGACGATCCTCTCGTTTTCTTCCGGAACTTCGTTGATTTTGTGCGCCATTTTAAGGGCGTTATCGATAAGATACCGCTGGCTGGCTGGAACCTTGGCCAGCATGTCGGGACGGAGCTGTTCACGCATCTTGTCTTCAACCGTCCGCCCTTCCGTTTCCTGCTGAATATAGTAGAAAGTCAGCATGACGCCGTCCGCGGTTTCCGCCCAGTCCTCCGCTGATTCAAAGTGATGCTTTTCAGCAAGCTCCTTAAGCCGCGCGTAATCGTCGGGATCCTCTTCCTTTAGCTTCTTAACGGCAGAGCGGTAAGGTGCGAAATTTTGCTCCATAAGCGCAACCCGTTGTATGCGGAAGGGGTCCTTTCGACCCTTATCGCCTCGCTGTTCGCGTATGAGCTTGAGATCATCCAGGCTATCTACAAAATGCGTGGCCTTCGTTTCGTCAAGAAGAACCATATCGTTAACTTCCGGCGTATTGTCAACGGCAAAAACCGGAGACATAAAGGTGATGACGGCCAGAAAACAAAAAAAGGGAAGTCTGAAAATCATGCTGGAACACCTAATAAGAGTTAAAAAAGAAACGAAGAAAAACCGATGACATAATTATACCCTGTTTTTCAGAAAAAATCCTTCGCCGCGATCTCAGGAATCCTGTTTTATAGAAACGACAAGCGTTTCCTCGGCATTGAGAAGCAGCGATTCCGCATCATCCGGGAACTGGTCATACCCGTTAAAAGGCTTGACTGCGAATCCGACCTTTGAAAGGCGGTCAATAAAATCGTCCTTTCCGTAAAGACGAACATGATCCCATTGACCGAAAAGACGTTCCTGCTCTTGAGGATTATTAATATTCGGTTGCTCTTCGGTTCCCTTTCCGTCTGTAGCAAGCGGCACCATAAGAAGGGCTGATCCGCCAGGTTTAAGTATGCGCAGGATTTCCTGCATCGCTTTGCGATCATCAGGAATATGCTCAAGGACATGCGAACAGATCACGATATCAAAGTCGTTTTCTGGAAAAGGCATGGCTGTAATATCGGCCTTCTGTATATTGTCAATATGGCGGTAACGCGAAAGATCAAGATCGCTGGCAACATAATCAACTTTTTCTTGCCGCTTAATCCAGAGATAAAGCCCAAAATCCGGTGCAATATGTAATATGCGCACTTGCTTCTGTCCCACCATAAGGACATTTTTAAGATAAAGCATCATCAGTCGAGTCCTGTCCGCGCCGCGGCACGCCGGACATTGGTCATATTCGCGGACTAGCCCCCCGACAACCTTTCGTCTCTTGAGTACGTCAAACTCGGCACCATGGGAAATGTAGGTGCTGACCGGCGCTTCGCAAAGAGGGCACCTGATCGCGTTACCACGATACAGCAAACGCCGCAGCCCATATCGCACAGGTTGCGGAACCGCTCCGGTAATCTGTCTGCGAAGAGATAACTGCATAAAAATCAGCCTTTCCGAAAAAAACAAGCGCCCAAAATAGCGCCGGACCTTAACACAGATTAAGAATTAGAACAACTTCAAGATACCCGCAAAAACACGATTGCGAGAACTAAAGCAAGAACCAGGCCAGACAAAAATCAGGTATCAAGAAAACTGCGCAACTTGCGCGAGCGGCTGGGATGCTTAAGCTTCCTTAAGGCCTTTGCTTCAATCTGTCTGATACGCTCACGCGTAACATTAAACTGCTGACCGACTTCTTCAAGAGTATGATCGGTATTCATGCCGATACCAAAGCGCATACGCAAGACGCGCTCCTCTCGGGGCGTAAGAGAAGCCAGAACACGGGTCGTCGTTTCACGCAGATTGGAATGAATGGCGCTTTCGATAGGCAAGATAGCGTTCTTGTCCTCTATAAAATCTCCAAGGGAAGAATCTTCCTCATCGCCTATTGGCGTTTCAAGAGAAACCGGCTCCTTGGCGATCTTGAGAACCTTACGAACCTTATCCAGTGGCATATGCAAACGCTCGGCCAGTTCCTCGGGCGTCGGCTCACGGCCTATTTCGTGCATCATCTGCCGCGAAGTCCTGACCAGCTTGTTGATCGTCTCGATCATGTGGACAGGGATCCGAATTGTACGGGCCTGGTCCGCAATAGAGCGCGTAATGGCCTGCCTGATCCACCACGTGGCGTAAGTAGAAAATTTATACCCTCTGCGATATTCGAACTTATCGACCGCCTTCATCAAGCCGATATTTCCTTCCTGAATAAGATCAAGAAACTGTAGGCCGCGGTTGGTGTATTTTTTTGCGATAGAGATAACAAGACGAAGGTTTGCTTCAACCATTTCCTTTTTGGCCCGGCTTGCTTCTGTTTCGCCCTTCTTGACGGTTCCTACGATCCTGCGGAATTCTGCGACGGGCAGCATTGCCTCTTCCGATATAGCCGTAATCTGATCGCGCATGGTTGTTATTTCATCTTTATGCTTGTCCGCAAACTTGGACCAGCCTTTATCCTTGAGCTTGGCTACCCGGGCCAGCCACTTTTTGTCCAGTTCAGAGCCGAAATACTCTTCAAGAAAACGCTCTCGCTTGACGCCGCAATCAACGGCCAGACGCATAAGCTTGCCCTCAATAGCCACAAGATCCCGGTTAATAGAATAGAGCCGATGGATAAGTTGCTCTATCCGAGCGTTGTTGAGATGGACATCGTTCATATGCTGAACCATCTCTTCCTTCAGTTTTTTGTATTTCTTGTCTGTAGCTTCTGGCGGAGCCTTACCCTTTGTCAGAATTTCGATACGCTCATCCTGAACCTTACGCATTTTTTTATAGGTTCTTTGAATTTTGGCAAAAATATCAAAAACCAGCGGCGCAAGCTCTTCTTCCATGGCTGAAAGGGAGAGGTTGCTTTCATCGTCCAAATCCCCCTCGGAATCGCCTTCGCCCTCCGGACCCTCGGCTGAACTATCCTCATCCTCGTCGGTCTTGGTTTTAGTCGCCTTTTTTGAGGGTTCAGAATCTTTAGCAGCCACCCCCTTCTTGGCTGTCTTATTACGATCCTCTTGAACTATGGATTCTTGTTCCTCTGGGTCAACCGAAGAACGATCCTCGCTATCCTCGGGTCCCTGATTGTAAGTGGCTTCAAGATCTATGACTTCACGCAGAAGGATGTCCCCCTTCTGAAGGGCGTCATACCAGGCGATAATGGATTCAATGGCCAGGGGACTCTCGCAAATGCCGCCAATCATGAGTTCGCGCCCCGCTTCGATCCGCTTTGCAATAGCGATTTCACCTTCGCGGGAAAGCAGTTCAACCGCACCCATCTCACGCAAATACATACGCACGGGGTCATCAGTCCTGCCCGTGTCGTCATCAGCAATATTCCCGCCCGCCTCGTAATCACTTTCTTGGTTGTCGGAATCAGACTGGCTTGAATCGGAATCGCCTGCTTCATCCTCGCTGTCGACAATCTGAATATTTTTGTCGGACAGGGCAGACATGACGTCTTCGATCTGCTCGGCACTGTATTTCTTGGCTGGCAGGATCTTGTTGATGTGGTCGTTGGTCAGAAAACCCTTGCTTTCTCCGTCGGAGACAAGCTTGTCTATTATTTTGCTTAACGGGTTCGATGCCGTTTCGGGTTTCTTTTCTGGTTTTCGGGTCTTTATATCGCTATTTGCTTTTTCAGCTTTGCTTACTGACTTGGCCTTCATGGATTTAGTCGCACTCTTTACACTTTTCGAAGTTTCTCTTTTTTCCTTGGTCGATTTTGCAGCGCCTTTCTTATTAAGGGAGGCGGCTTTCTTATTTTTTGAAGACTTGCCCTCGCTCTTCGGTTTTTTAGCAGGAGCCTTAGCTTTAGATGCTTTAGATGCTTTAGATGCTTTCGATTTTTCCTGAGCCTTTTTCCCAGTCTGGGGCTTGGCAGATTTTTTCTGGCTTTTTGAAGTCGGCTTGCTGGCCGATTTACTTTTTTTCTTTACGCTTGATTTTCCAGCCATTTTCCAGACCTAAGTTTCTAAAATACAAGAATCACCCAACAAAAGGACTGTTAAGTTATTCACGTTTTTCATGAATTACAAAGCGTTATGTTGCTTTTTTTCATATTTTTCAAGAAGAATCGCCGCAAAACACAGAGTCCGATCTACAGAATTCGTAACGCCTCCTAATAAAATTACGCTAACACGTTAAAAAATATAATTTTATGGCGAAAATTAAATTTTGCTCTTCCTCTTTTCCCCCGCCAGATCATCCCAAAAAGCTGTCCACCTGGCAGCAACAGTCTCAGGCTGTGCATGAGGCGAGGAAAACGAAGCATGAACATAAATGGATTCACTAAGGATGTTGTTTATTTCTTCGCTAAAACCCTCATTACGAAGGGCGGAAACCAGTTCTTTTGACCTGGTGTCAGGCGATTCGTACAGCAAGGTCAGGGTTTTTTGCCGCAAAAGGTCCAATCGCCCATCCTCAATATGTAGACGCCCCAACGCTTCTTCAACATCATCGTAAATATGGGGATGATTAAGCAAGGCTGCCAACAATATTCTTGAAGACAGGGTTTTCCTGTGATCAAGCGGCTTTTTCGGCTTCTTTAAAAGGACAGGGCCGTTTCGGTTTCTTCTCCCTGGCTCCCTTGGAAACGAAGAGCCACGAGCCTTCTCCAACGAACGAGCGCTTCCGGGGTTAAAAAATACTTGAGAAAAGCGCGAAAAAACCTGCTGCCTGTATAGCTGCTGCACATCCCTGTCGGCAATCCGGGAGATCTGGTCCAAGAGCTCTTTTTTCAGACCGGCTTGCGCTTCAGGTGTATTAAACAACCTCCCCGACGTCATGCTGAACCATAAAAACTCCGACAAAGGCATGGCCTGTTCAAGAATCGCAAGAAACGAAACGGTTCCTCGCGTGCGGATGAGTGTGTCCGGATCCTCGCCTTCCGGGAGAAAGGCAATTCGAACGCTGTGCCCGGGATGCAGCAGGGGAAAAATACGGTCCCTTGCCCTTTCCGCGGCACGGCGTCCGGCATTATCGCCATCAAAACAAAGGATCGGCTCCTTAACGGGGCCTGACGAAATCCTCCATAAAATGCTGATTTGCTCGTCAGTTAAAGCGGTCCCCATGGGAGCGACAGCCCCCTTGAACCCGGCGTCTGCACAAGCTATGACGTCCATATACCCCTCAACAACCAGCAGTTTTCCTCCATTCGCAACGTCCATTCGGGCATGGGCTTCCCCGTAAAGCATCCGGCTTTTATGGAATAAAGGGGAATCCGGAGAGTTGATATACTTCGGCGGGGTAAAGCCGCCGCGATCAGGCAAACGCAGATGCTCGGGCAGAACACGCCCTCCAAAAGCAACGCACCGTCCACGCCGGTCAGCCACGGGAAACATGATCCGCTCGCGAAAAAAGGAAAACGGCTCGCGCGTTTTATCAGAAATTTTGGCCACACCGGCCTTAACCATCTCTTCAAAAGAAAAACCCTTACTCTTAAGATGCTTCAGAAGAGATTGGGAATCCGCAGGCGAAAAACCAATACGGTAAGCACGCAGCGTCTCAGGGCTTAATCCGCGCCCTAAAACATAATCCAGAGCATTTTTATTGCTGGGTTGGTAAAGGCAATCCTGAAAATAGTCCGTAGTTTCGTCCATGAGCGCATATAAGTCCCTGCTCGCCCTCTCTTTTTGCGCTTCCTCAGGCGAAGAACGGGGAACCTGCATCCCGGCTTGCTGCGCGAGGACTTCCACGGCCTCCGGAAAAGACAGATTATCGTGCTGCATTAAAAATCCCACCACGTCCCCATGCGCACCGCACCCGAAACAATGGTAAAATTGCTTGTCATCGCTGACGGTAAAAGACGGTGTTTTCTCCCCGTGAAAGGGGCAGCAAGCCTTGAATTCGCGTCCCGCCCGCACAAGCCGGACCTTCCGTCCTATAACGTCAGACAAGGCTATGCGGTTACGAAGCTCTTCGAGAAAACGAGCCGATATGGACATTAAACGACACTCTTGTCAGCGAATCGGGATATCTGAATGTTATCATCCTTTTTTTCCCTGACGAGCATAAAGCAGGGCAAAACCGAAAAAATCCTTAAAAGCCTGAACTTTTGTTTGCATCTAACAACTGAAAAATGTAATATTCGCGCACCTGCTGACACAAAAAATATCAAAAAATACACTATTTATTCTTTATGTGTCAGGGTGCTTTTGGGGCTGGTGCGGCTGCGGAGAGAAGAAAATGCCGGAAGTATTTAAAAAAGGGTGTAAAATCAAGATTATAGAGTACGGCGAAAACCACCGACCTTCGCCTGTATGGGGCAATCTTTTGAAAAGAATAAAATCATTTCTTTCGATCCAAACCACACAATAATTTTGTGCTTAAAGTTCTCTAGGCCAGTTTCTTTTTGGCAATAGCACTGGCCTTGGCCATATCGACCTGTCCGGCGTAACGCTCCTTAAGAATCCCCATAACCTTACCCATATCCTTAATGCCGGAAGCCTGAACCTCGCCTACAAGCGTTTCGACAAGCTCTTCTACTTCCGATTCATTGAGCTGCCTTGGTAAAAAGCCGCGAATAATCTCGATTTCGCCTTCCTCACGCTCAGCCAGATCGTCACGACCAGCCTCACTGTACTGACGGGACGATTCTTGCCTTTGTTTAATCATGGAAGAAAGGAGTTGAAGAATTTCGGCTTCCTCTATCCCTTCAGAGCGCCCTTCCCCAGCCGCCGTAATGTCGCGATCCTTGACCGCAGCCATGATAAGCCGGATAGTCGAAACAGCCAATTTGTCCTGCCGCTTCATGGCTTCTTTGAGAGCGCCGTTAATTTCTATTCGCTTTTGCACTTTTTTTCCTTTTCTTTTAGCTCAAAAGTCTTTAGGAACAGTGTCTCTAGCAATACATGCAACTCATTGCTGGAGAACCTGCCGATAATGTCTGATCTGTCTAACGCAAAAACCCCTAAGAATGCAACAGCTGTTCTTGTTCTCTCGGATGGAACGGTCATATGGGGAAAGGGACTGGGTGCAAACCGGACAACAGCAGGCGAAATATGTTTCAACACCTCCATGACAGGGTATCAGGAAGTTCTGACTGACCCCAGCTACGCCGGTCAGATCATTACCTTCACTTTCCCTCATATTGGAAATATCGGCACGAACCGGGAAGATATTGAATGCACGAACCCGGCCGCGCTTGGGTTGGTTTTACGCGAGGACATCACAGAACCGTCGAACTGGCGTTCCGTCAAGCACTTGAAGGAATGGTTGCGGGAATATAACTTGCCCGGAATATCTGGCGTTGATACCCGTGCTTTAACAAAATTCATTCGCGACAAAGGCGCTCCCAACGGCGTTCTGTGTCATAGCCCTGACGGGAAATTCGATCTCCCCTCCCTTTTGGAACAGGCAAAAGCCTGCCCAGGTCTGGAAGGGCAGGATCTTGCCAAAACTGTTTCATGTGCCCAGACTTATAAATGGGATCAAACGCTTTGGTCTTTGGATAAAGGTTACGGAAAACAGGAAAAGCCCCGATACAAAGTGGTCGCCATTGACTACGGCGCGAAAAAAAATATCCTACGCTGCCTTGCCTCGGCGGGCTGTGAAGTCACGGTAGTCCCCGCCAATACCAACGCCCGGGAAATCCTCGCACATAAACCTGACGGTGTGTTTCTCTCTAACGGTCCGGGCGACCCGGAAGCGACCGGAAAATACGCCGTGCCGACGATTAAGGAAATATTGGATAACGCTGTGCCGGTTTTTGGAATTTGTCTGGGGCATCAGTTGCTGGCCATCGCCTTGGGCGGTAAAACCCGCAAAATGCATCTCGGGCACCGTGGCGCTAACCACCCGGTAAAAGACTTGCTGACAGGAAAAGTCGAGATCACGTCTCAAAACCACGGATTCGAGGTTGTCGCCGAAAGTCTTCCGGGAAATGTTCAGGTAACGCACACCAGCCTGTTCGATGGAACGAATGAAGGTCTCAAAGTTAAGGACAGGCCTGCATTTTCCGTGCAGTATCACCCTGAAGCTTCTCCGGGTCCGCAGGACAGCCACTATCTGTTTGACCGTTTTGTAGAGAGTATGAGCAAGAATGCCAAAAAGAACTGATATCAAATCCATCTGCATCATAGGCGCAGGCCCTATTATCATAGGACAGGCTTGCGAGTTCGACTATTCGGGAACTCAGGCCTGTAAAGCACTCAAGGAAGAAGGCTACCGCATCATTCTGGTCAACTCGAATCCGGCGACAATTATGACGGACCCGGAGTTGACAGACGCGACCTACGTAGAGCCGATTACCCCGGAAATCGTGGCCAAGATCCTAGAAAAAGAAAGGCCGGACGCCCTTCTTCCCACCATGGGCGGTCAGACGGCATTGAATACGGCCTTGGCGCTGGCGCAGAATGGGACGCTGGAAAAGCTGGGAATCGAATTGATCGGGGCTAATCAGGAAGCCATAGAAAAGGCTGAAGACCGCGAGCAGTTTAAGGAATGCATGGATAAACTGGGCTTGGAGTCTGCAAGAAGCTGCGTAATTCACTCTATAAACGATGCAAGGGATGCTATAGAGGATATCGGCCTTCCTGCGATCATACGTCCTTCTTTTACCCTTGGCGGAACAGGGGGGGGTATTGCCTACAACAAGGATGACTTTGAACGCATCGTTCGCGAAGGCTTGGACGCCTCGCCCACCTCAGAAGTCCTGATCGAGGAATCCCTTCTCGGTTGGAAAGAATACGAAATGGAGGTTGTCCGCGATAAAAACGACAACTGCATTATCGTCTGCTCTATCGAAAACATTGATCCGATGGGCGTTCATACCGGGGATTCTATAACCGTAGCCCCTGCTCTGACCCTGACAGACAAGGAATACCAGATCATGCGGAACGCCTCGATCGAAATCCTTCGGGGCATCGGTGTTGAAACGGGTGGCTCGAATGTTCAGTTCGCCGTTAACCCTGAAGATGGCCGCATGATCGTAATTGAAATGAACCCGCGCGTATCGCGCTCTTCAGCTCTGGCATCCAAGGCAACCGGATTTCCGATAGCAAAAATCGCCGCCAAACTTGCTGTAGGCTATACGTTAGATGAACTGGACAACGATATAACTGGAGGAAAGACCCCGGCCTCTTTCGAGCCGACAATAGACTATATCGTAACCAAGGTTCCCCGCTTTGCATTTGAGAAATTTCGCGGAACAGAAACAAGGTTGACAACAGCTATGAAGTCGGTCGGCGAAGTCATGGCAATCGGACGAAGTTTTGAAGAGTCGCTTCAAAAAGCCTTCAGGTCCCTTGAAAAAGGCCTAACAGGATTAAACCCTTTGCCTGTTTTGGCAGCCCAAGGGAGTGAAAAGCACGCGTTGAAAGACCAGATTATCGCCGCAATCGCGCGTCCGACTCCTCAGCGCATTCTTTATATAGCCGAAGGAATACGGCAAGGCCTCTCCTTGGATGAAATTCAGGACATTTGTAAATACGACAGGTGGTTCCTCGACCGTCTGGCAAACATAGTGCAGATGGAAAAACAGATCATTGAAAACGGATTGCCGGTAGACCCGCAAGGTTGGATAAAAATAAAAAAAATGGGATTCTCCGATGCCCAGCTCGGACAAATGATGAATGTGCCAGAAGACAGCATACGCACAGCACGAGCAGCCCATAACGTTCATCCTGTCTTTAAACGCGTTGACAGCTGCGCGGCTGAAATTCCTTCTGAAACGGCATACATGTACAGTTGTTACGAGGGCAACGGACTTGAGCAGGCGGAAAATGAAATTGAGCCCTCTTCTAGAAAAAAAGTCGTCATTCTTGGAGGCGGTCCGAACCGCATCGGTCAGGGTATAGAGTTCGATTATTGCTGCGTACACGCCGCGTACGCCTTAAGCGACGCCGGTTATGAAACAATCATGGTCAACTGTAATCCCGAAACGGTATCAACGGATTACGACACCTCCGACCGCCTGTATTTTGAGCCTTTGACCGAAGAGGACGTCGTTGAACTTATCCAGGCGGAACAGCAAAAGGGTGAGCTTTTGGGGGTTATTGTCCAACTTGGCGGGCAAACGCCGCTTAAACTCTCTCAATCTCTGCAAAAATACGGCATCCCGATTCTAGGCACTGACCCCGACGCAATTGATCTTGCCGAAGACCGGGAACGCTTTCAAAAGCTCCTTATGAAACTTGAGTTGCGCCAGCCTCCAAACGCTCTGGCCCGGTCAAAACAGGAGGCGATGGATGTCGCCGAAAGCATAGGCTTTCCGATGGTCATTCGACCTTCATATGTTCTGGGCGGCCAGGCAATGGAGATTGTTCATAACACAGGAGAGTTGGAAGAATATATTAACACTGCGGTAAAAGTATCCGGCGACACTCCGGTTCTTCTGGACCGTTACCTGAAAAGCGCAACTGAAATAGATGTGGATGTACTCAGTGACGGAAAAGATGTTTACGTCTGCGGCATCATGGAACACATTGAGGAAGCAGGCGTGCACTCCGGTGATTCCATGTGTACGCTGCCTCCTCATACCTTGCCCGAGGAGACCATTCATCGCATCGAGGAACAAAGCATAAAACTGGCAAGGGCGCTTAAAGTAAAAGGTCTGATGAACGTACAGTTTGCAGTACGCAAAAACGAAAAAACGGGAGAAAATGAAATTTTTATACTTGAGGTGAATCCCCGCGCCTCTCGGACAGTGCCCTTCGTCGCCAAAGCCACAGGGGTCCCCGTTGCCAAAATTGCTGCGCGGATCATGGTTGGAGAAAAGCTGGCCAGCTTTAAAACGGTGCTGATCGGGATGAGCAAAAAACATACAGCTGTAAAAGCCCCGGTTTTTCCTTTCAACCGTTTTCCGGGGGTCGATCCGATACTCGGACCGGAAATGAAATCCACCGGAGAAGTCATTGGATTGGATACGGACGTAGCACACGCGATAGCAAAATCTATGCTGGGTGCAGGAATAAAATTGCCGACTGAAGGAACAGTCTTTCTTTCAGTCAAGGATACCGATAAGGAAGAAGCAGTTCCTATTGCCCGCGATCTGCTTGACATGGGTTTTGATCTGGTCGCCACAGGCGGAACATGCCGCTACTTGAAGGAACACGGGCTGCAGGTCACAAGAATAAACAAGGTTCTCGAAGGCCAGCCCCATATTGTTGATGCAATCATAAACGGTGAAATTAACCTCGTCATTAACACGACCCGGAAAAGCTCTCGTGCTGTCGCGGACTCCACGTCGATCCGCCGCACTGCGTTGATGCACAAAATCCCCTACTACACGCTCATGACCGCGTCAAAAGCAGCAGTTGAAGCGATAAAGTCCATAAAGGAAAGGGAGTTGAAAGTAGCCCCCCTCCAATCATATTTCAAAGAGACTGATCCAAGTAAAGCTGCAGCATAACAGTGCAATCAACCTTGACGAACAGGATGCTCTTGCAGTAGCCTTCGCATGGTCAATGACTACGATCACTTCCCAACCCGCCCGCACTTTGGGCGGGATGTTTGTTTTATTAAGTACACATTAGAAAAGACATTTTACAGGACTAGAATACGATGAAACAAATCCCTTTGACAAAAAACGGTTTTACCAGGCTTGAGGGTGAATTGAAAAACCTGAAGAGTGTCCAGCGTCCAGCGGTCATTCAGGCGATAGCGGAAGCCCGCGCACACGGAGATCTTTCTGAAAACGCAGAATACCATGCTGCCCGTGAACAACAGAGCTTTATAGAGGGCCGTATTAAAGAACTAGAAGCGGTAATCGGTAGAGCACAAATAATTGATCCCGTGACGATGTCTGGGGACACGGTTAAATTTGGCGCAACCGTAACGATTGTTGACGAAGACACGGACGAAGAGGAAACCTACCAGCTTGTCGGTGAATATGAAGCGGATACGGAAAACGCGCGCTTGTCGATCGGTGCACCCGTAGCAAGGGCCCTTATAGGAAAATCTGTAGGTGAAGTCGTCAAAGTCCGCACGCCAAAGGGTGTGCGTTCCTACGAAATCCTTGAAGTCAATTACAGGTAAAAAGCGCGGTTAGATATTAAACCAGAGTACTAAGGCGCGCCTGATCCTTTGAGAGGACGGCTTCCTGATCTCTGGAAAGGGCTTTTGATATCGCCCGCGCAGCATCTTCAGCCTGCGACAAGCTCAACGCCTCGTCGGAGAGAATGATCTGATCGACGGGAGCATTCTTTTCTTCGGAGTTTTCTTTTCTGGGCTGTGTTCTTTGCGGATCCTGCGTTTTAGATACGCCCGGAACATTCTGCCCTGCTCCGCTCGGATTAACTGAATCAACCATGCTCCCTCCCCCTGTGAAAATAATCTCTTAAAATGCGAATACAAACGTATTCACTTAGCGCCCGTAACCACTGCTGATAATAACCATAAAAACCTAAAAATGCATAAACTTTATCGCTAAGGCCAGGCGCAGCGCCTTGAAAGGCGGCTCTATGGAATATCGAGGAGAATAAATGTTGTATTTCAGTCTGTTAAGGTGGTTAAGGTAGATATCTGAAAGAACCGAAACAGCCTTCAAAAAAGGCAAGGCTGGCTTGACTCCGGGAGTTCGCGCCTGCGCGATTTCTGAAAGCAGGGGACCGAGAGAGTTCTGTTGCTTAAGAGAAAAAAGCCCGGATTTCACAATGTTATATCGCTCCATCAGATCTTCAGGCAGATAGCATCGCTCTTGCATGGCATGTACCCTGACGCTGCGCAGCAAACCTGCAAGAGCATAATTCACGGCCACAGGAAAAACAGGCTCCATCTCCGGCTCTCCTCCCGCTATAATGACCGCCAGTTTCAGAAGAGGTGTCGAAGTAAAATCGCAATAATTCAGGAGCCCTTCAAGATTTCCCGGACATACGTTTTCAAGATCGAATTCCCGCGCGTAAAGAAGGGTATGAAAATGCTCTTGGGGAAGAGAGTAACGGTGAATGACGCTGGAAAGAGCTCCGAGAACAACATTCTCGGCTGACCTCTCCCCAGCATAAATAGAGCCGATCTCGTCGCGCCACCACTGTAAACGGATCAGACCTAAAGTACTGTCGCTCACAACTTCGCGCGTTTTTGCAATCTCGTGATTAAAGGCAAAAAGGCCCCACAAATCGGGCCGTCTGTCAGGGGAAGCAAAAAGAGAAAGCAAAAAACGATCCGGATCGTTTTCTCGGACAATCTGCCCGCATTCGGTTATATCCGAGCTTTTCAAAAGCCTGCTCCGTCAATAATCCTTGAGAAAATGAACAAAATCACTACTGTAGCGTTAGCAGCTTTTACCGTTCAAAGAAAGCAGGAGAAAATAATGGCTTTTGAACTTCCTGAACTCCCCTACTCATACGACTCGCTCGCCCCTTATATGTCGGCGGAGACTTTGGAATACCACCACGATAAACACCATAACGCCTACGTGGTCAAAGGGAATGAATTGGCCCAGGCAGCAGGGCTGGCTGATAAATCCTTGGAGCAGGTCGTAGTCGCATCGTTCAGGAAACCAGAACAGGCCGGCTTGTTCAACAATGCTGCCCAGCACTGGAATCACGTTCATTTCTGGAACTGGATGAAAAAGGACGGTGGCCCCGACAACGGCAAGGCAATTCCGGCAAATCTGGAAACGATGATCCAGCAATGCTTCGGCTCCTACGATGCTTTTCGCGGTAAGTTTATCGAAGCCGGCATGACACAGTTTGGCTCGGGATGGTGCTGGCTGGTCCTTGATAGCAACGGAAAACTGGACGTAATGAAGACTCCGAACGGTGAAAACCCGCTTGCCCACGGAAAAACAGCGCTCCTCGGCTGCGACGTATGGGAGCACAGCTACTATATTGACTACCGCAACGCCCGCCAGAAATACCTGGAAGCGTTCATGGATAATTTGGTGAATTGGGAATACGTTGCGGAACTGTTTGAAAAAGGCCCGGTAAAAATAGCCGCCTGATAAGTAACATGAAGGGGCCGAAAGGCCCCTTTAAGTTTCTACGGTTTGCAGGCCGCCTGTACCAGAGGGTTGTCACCGGCCCTCGCGCACAACTGCTCCTTCTGTTCCGGAGGCATAGCGTTGACCTGATCTATAAATGCGCGCGTCCGGGCATCGTAACGATCCTGAGCATTCTGACGGGCCGCATCAATACGCTCGTCTATATTTCCAAACCGGCTGGCCGTTTCCTCAACCACAGCCTGTGATATACGTGAGTTGATTGTCTGCTCAATTTCCCGCACGCGCTCGGGGCTCAGAGTATTGAAACCATCGGCAATGCGATCTATCGCGCCTTTTACTGCCGCCATGATGCCGTCTGCTTGTTCATCACTTACTTGTCCGGCTCGGAGTTGCGGCAGAGTTTCAGCAACGGATTTCTCAATCTGAGCGCGCATTTCTGGTGTTACCGTATGGCCTTCACGCTCAAGATTTGAAACTGTCTGCTCAACTATCGTCTCTTCAGTCATATTGGAGTAATGATTACGCAATATTTCAGGAATGCGGGTTCGAACATCGTCATAATCAACGTTTAGATGTTCAAGGGCCCGCGTCCGCGCATTATCCGCATCGCCCTGAATATCAAGGCTTTGTGTATGATCGTAGTGAGCGCCGTAAGCCGTACCTAAGTCAATTTTAGCATGGGCAATCGCTTTGACCGGGTCGCCGCCACCCTCAAGAGTGCTGCGCATCTCCTCCATCACACGGGCATAATCCTCATGCCCTGCCTGTCTCCAGGCCTGAATAACCTCATGTATTTGTCCGGACGCAAGCCTGTTCTCCTGAGGAGCGCTTTCATCCGCGCTGTGCCGGATATAATCAAGCACTTCACCAGCCCGGTTGTAATCATCTGCCAAGTCGGTTCCGGTTGGCAGTATTCCGAGTTCAGCTAAATTTTTTGGTTGCACGGCTCCCCCGCCGGGGTCTGAAACACTTTGAAACTGTGGCGTGATATTGGTGATGCTCTCAAGGGCCGGCCGCATGCCCATCATCCGCCCCATAACCATGCCGGAATGTTCATTGATAGCCAGCGCCGGACTATCCATCTTCTTACGGACAAAATCAGCGATAATATCGCTTTGCCCCGGCGAAGCACGCATAGCCTCAAGGATACGCTGTTGCGTTTCCGCGTTTTCCGCTTTTGGATCACGGCTCAATAGGGAATTGATATCGGCAATAGACCTTGAAGCCGCGCGCATCTGAGTTTTATCGTCTTTGGCGGCCCCCACCTGGTCGGCAGTAACCGTCCCAAGCTTCCGCACTTCGGCCAGAAAATCAGCAGCGCTTAAAGCAGGAGGCGAAGCGCTTTCCGCCGCAGACACGGAAGGTCCGGCAACGACGGCCGAGGCAGGCTGATAAATTGAAGCTCTTGAAGCCCCATCGACGGCGGCAATCGTAGTACTCGCAGACGCTTCTCTGGAAAGGGCCTCTCGCGCATTTCCAAAAGCCCCGATAAGAACCTGCTCGGCCGCGGCCTTTTTCTGACTGTCATCAGACTGAACCAGAGTTCCGGGGGTATCATAAACAAACCCCTGAGAAGTCAGGTCAGTCGCAAGATCGCTCTCAGAGACAACGCCATCCCTCACAAGATTGGCATTAACCAAGGCCCGCACTGGCCGGATCAATGTACCTTTACCCTCTTCCACCAAGGGCGTTCCGGGTGGAAGATCTCCGTCTTTTATCCGTCCTTCATGCCTTGAAAGCAGGCGCTCTGCTTCAAAAACATCGACGGCCGCCCCTGTCTCCGACCAGAAGAATTCAAGTCTCTCGTCACGCGGCACTATTTTTCCGCTACCTGGAATATAAAAAACCTCCGTCACATCCGCAGCCCGGACTTCGCCGGTATCGGGATGAACCCAGGCTTTTTGGTCTCCCCACGCCACTGTGTTTGCCTGATCTGCATCAGGACGGCTTCTGTAAAGAGCGTCAAACTGCGCCTGTGTATTGACAAGAATGAAATTGTTGAATTCACCGCCCGGCTCGTCGCGCGTCATCCAGACGGAATAATTAACGGCCTGCCCGCCGTCACCGGGAATGCTGATCGTGAGGTTACCATTATTTACAGGATGAAAAAGATAGTCGGCAGGCCAGTTAGCCCCTACCTGTTGCCGTTGCAAAACGGTTTGAAGAAAAGCATCTAAATCAGATGGACTGCTGAGATTTGGCCCGGCCATGACACCCTCAAGTGATTATTTATTATAAATAATATTCGTTAACTTCCTTACGACACTATAAGGCCTTAAGACCACAAATGCAATTTTATGTATCTGTGACGGGCATAAGTGCGGCTGCCACGCGGCGTCCCTCCGCCATAAGCACATTGTACGTTCGGCAGGCAGCCGCAGTATCCATGGTTTCTGTATTTATTTTCAATAACTTAAGGGCATTTAAAGCAAGAGGAGGAATAAAAATGTGCCGCGCCCCTGTCCCGATAATGAGGATGTCAATTTCACCGCACATACCCTCAAAAACACTGAAATCCTTGTCTGTAAGTGTCTCAGAAGCGTGAGCCTTAAGTTCCCAGATGCAGGTTTTTATTGGTCTGATAATAATGCTGCCCTGATACGATAAACCGCTGACCTTAAAAATTCCGCCTGCATACCCCTGAATAATCTGCTGCCCCTTTTGGACCAGCGGTGTAACGTCCATTCTTAAACCGCCTCAGGAACGTTTTTTGAAGGCTGTCCCTCGGGCTCCGGTCGAACCCGCAAGTAAACGAGCAAAGGCGCCGCCACGTAAATAGAGGAATACGTCCCGACGACGATCCCGAATATCAGAGCATAAACAAACCCGCGAATGACCTCTCCGCCGAAGAAATAAAGCGATAACAGCGCCAGCACAGTGCTGAAAGAGGTCATTGTGGTTCTGGACAAAGTTTCGTTGACAGAAAGGTTTAGCAGATCGGGCAGCGGCTTCTTTTTAAACTTCCTCATATTCTCGCGGATACGATCAAAAACCACGACAGTATCATTGACCGAATAACCGGCGACCAGCAGGATTGCCGCTAGGGTCGAAAGATTGAACTCCATCTGCGTAAGCGAGAAAAGTCCGATCGTCAGAACAACGTCATGGAGAGTTGTAGCAACGGTAGCCGAAACCGCGAACTGCCATTCAAAGCGCATCCAGATATAAGCCATAATTGCAAGAATTGAAAAGCTGATAGCCCAAAGCCCTTGAACCTTAAGCTCTTCCCCGACCTGAGGACCGACATACTCGACCCGTCTGTAATCAACCTCCCCCTCCTTGAAATAATCTCCAAGCTGAGCGCGAACCGCCTCGATAGCTTTGGTTTGGGCTGTAGGACATTGCTCCGGCTCGGTCTTTTTACGATTGGCCTCTATACAGCTTTCGTACGCCGCTATGGTTTCGGCGGTTTCCAGCTGTTGCGGCAAACGGATCAGAAAATCTTGCGGTTCGCCGAATTCCTGTATGGAAATACCTCCAAGTTTAAGAGCGTTAAGCTTGGAACGCAGCTTCTCAAGATCAGGAACAACGGGCGTAGCGATTTCTATGGACGTCCCGCCCGTAAAATCAATTCCAAAATTAAGCCCTTTCGTAGCGACGATAAAAAAAGTCCCTAGCACAAGAAAGATAGACAAGGCAAAGGCCAGTAACCTGTAACGGTAAAAATTAACGTTAATCGTGTCGGGTATGAAATGAAATCCGCGCATCATATCCTCTTATATAGGCATCTTTGTGCCGGATTTTGTCCGGCTTAACCAGAAAACGACCATAAGACGGGTAAGCATGATCGCGGAAAACAGGGAGGTCAAAATCCCGATTCCAAGTGTAACGGCAAATCCCTTGATCGGCCCGGTGCCAAAGGAAAAGAGAATAAATGCGGCAATCAAGGTCGTCAGGTTCGCGTCAATAATCGTGGACATCGCCTTTCCGTACCCGGTATCTATGGCGGCAATATTCGACCGCCCTGCCCTTAACTCCTCCCGGATGCGTTCGAAAATAAGGACGTTGGCATCAACAGCCATTCCGACTGTAAGAACGATCCCCGCTATCCCGGGAAGGGTCAGGGTCGCCTGAAGAATTGAGAGCAATCCCAGGATCATGGCCACATTGACTAGAAGTGCAATGTCAGCAAAAACGCCGAATAGCCCGTAAGAAACAAGCATAAAAACCAGAACGAACGAAAGCCCGTAAAGACTGGCTATCTTCCCGGCAGCTACAGAATCCGCCCCAAGTGAAGGTCCGACGGAACGTTCCTCAATCACGTTCATAGGCGCTGGCAAGGCCCCTGCCCTGAGCAGCAAAGCGAGATCATTGGCTTCCTGAACGCTGAAATTCCCTGAAATCTGTCCTTGTCCGCCGCAGATCGGCTCCCTTATAACGGGCGCACTGATAATCTCGTTATCAAGAACGATCGCAAAAAGCCTGCCGACGTTATTCTTGGACACATCGCAGAACTTGCGTGCGCCGATAGCGTTTAGACGAAAACTGACAACGGTCTGACCGCCCTGACCGAAACCGGGCTGAGCGTTATCAAGCATATCCCCGGTGATAATAGCCCGCCGCTTGACATTCATCTTGGTCCCGGCCCGGCTATCATCCACGACGGGCAGGCGCAGATCTCCCGGACCGCGCCGCTCTGAATCATTAACAAGATGAAAGCCAAGCTTGGCAGTTCTGCCCATAATCCGCTTCACGTCCTCCGCTTTTGCTCCGGGAACCTGCAGAAGGACCCGATCCGTCCCCTGTCTCTGAATGATAGGTTCCGTCGTTCCTAGCTGATCGACCCTGCGGCGGACAACCTCGATAGACTGGGAAAGAACCTGATCCTGTATTTCCTTCAAAACAGCTTCATCCATGAGAGCTTCGATGACTAACCCATCCTCTGAAGTTGTAAGAACATAGCGCGTATCAATAGATCGGATATGAGCGCGCACCTGTTCGGAAACGCTGCTGTCGCTCCCGTCCTTCAGAGTCACGCGGATGCCCTGCGGTAATGTTCCAAGACTTTTGTATCCGATACGGTCTTCACGCATCTTGTCGCGTACGCCCTGTTCGAAAAGTTCCGCACGTTCCCTGTAAACAAACTTCATATCGACTTCGAGCAGGAGATGTGCGCCGCCGCGCAGATCAAGCCCAAGATTGACGATTTCACTGGGAAATCCCGAAGGAAGATTGTCTTTAATCCACTGTCTCTGAGTCTCAGAAAGAAAATTCGGAAGACTGTAAGCAATGCCCAAAACAGACACGGCAAGAATCAGAACGATCTTCCATAAAGGGACACGAACCATACGGGATTACTTCTTTTCTGTCTTCGCGGTGCTGGTGTCATTGGCGACGGGCCGAAGGATATCATCGGTTTTGCCCTGCAGGCTGGAGCGAAGTGCCGTTACCTTAACGCCGTTTCCAAGATCTATGAGAACTTCACGGTCATTCACAAACTTATCGACTTTGCCGACAAGACCGCCCCCGGTAACGACCCGATCCCCTTTTTTCAATTCCGAGAGCATTTCGCTGTGTTCCCGGATACGGCGCTGCTGAGGCATGATCAAGAGCACGTAAAAGAGAAAAACGACGACAAAGACAAAAGCAATATTCCAGAAAAACAGTCCCTCGCCGGAAGCGGCGGGGTCTGCAAGTCCCTCAAACTGCCCTGCGTTTTCCGCAGCAGCGGCGTAGGCTTTATTAATGAGCATATAGAGCGCTCCAAAAAGTAAACGGTAAGATTACATATGCTAGCAGAATATAGCGCTATAAAAGCCAAAAGCAAGCCCCGCCAGCAGATCACCCAAAGCTTTAATATTTCGTAACGGTTGTTTTAGAGCGCTGTCCTGAACGAAACGGAGCGTTCGGCTCTGGCAACCGTCCTAAACGATGCCAAGGCTGCCCAGAGCAGAAAAAAAGCACCGGCAGCTAATAAGCCGCTTAATGTCCAGTTCCAGATTCCACGATCAATAATCGCATCCCCCGGGCTGTCGGGAAGATACAGAACCGCAACATCGTCGCCCTGTTTATAGGAAGGGTGACTGGAACCCACGCTATCTTCGAAACGGCGCTCCTTACCTTCCTTGTCCGTAAATTTGACAAGGGCGTGGTAGACGGTGCTGTCATCGCTACGTTTAGATCTCAGCCCCGTAACCTCCCCGCGAACGCTTATACCTTCGTTGACATATGAAAGCATGCTTAGACCCGCGTAATAAGCCCCGATTGAAAGACCGAGAACAAGTAAGAGCATAATATATCCGGATATCCGCGTAACTTTGACCTGTGAAGCTGTTCTATCCCTGATCTCCCCGGAGGTAAGGAGCCGACCCTTGGAGCTGTTATCCTTGGAGGTCACCTTGAAGTTTTCGGAATTAAAAGCTTCGCCGCTTCGGAGTGCCTCCCAGCCTTTTCTCTTATCCTCTGAGGGAATTTTATCCAGAAACTTAACGGCTTTGAAGAAAATGAAAGCCACAGCCCCCCCGATCAACAAGACCACCCCGAAAGAAAATTTAAACTGCGCCAGCGCCATCTGTCCGATAAAAAGTCCGGGAATCAAAAAAATCAGCCCGAAAATCAGACTGATATACCCTCTTTTCTTAACTTTTGGCGGATCGCCCGGAATCATAAGAAGCGAAACCGGAGTGCCCGGAAGGATGTGGAGAAAGGTATTACCGCCGACAGAGCCGGTAAACTCCGCCCTCTCCCCTTGCGGCGTTCTATATTCAAAAACCGGATAATAGGTTTCTTGCCCGTAACCGCCTTTGGAAACTTTACCTTTAAGCCCTTTTCGAGCAGGCTTGTTGCCGTAAATCGCGATTGAAGAAAAAATCAGGATGAAGACAGAACTAAAAGCGATAAACGCGATAGAAATCCCCATGTTATGCCAGAAATCGTCCAGAACAAAACGCGTGGGATCATCAGGATCGTAATAAACACCGATACGAGATCCGATATCGAAGGACGGCGAACTGCCGTAACTGATGGTATCTCTGACCTCATGAGACGCACCGTTGCGGTCGGTAAAGCTGACGACAGTTTTATAGCTCGTATTCCCGTCCGAGTCAGTTGAACTCTCGTTCCGGACCACATTGGCTTCGACCCTAAAGCCATTGCTTGTAAGATCATAGTAGGTATAAGCCATCCACACCCCGATCCCCATGAAAATCATGGGGAACAGGATAAAAAACAGGATCATGACGATGGGTAAAGCGCCTTTCCCGTCAACAGGAGGATCTGCAGGGTTGCTATCGTCATTACGGGACGCGTTCCCTACCATTTTAATACCTGCAACCCGCCCCTTTATTTTTCGGGCCTTCAAACTCCAGAAAAGAAAATAACCGACCATCCCGCCGCCGATCACTAGAAAAACGCTGGCCATAAGAATCAGCCCCAGCACATTCCAAGCCTCAAAAACGGAAAAGATAAGATCGAACATCGCAGGCTCTTAAACGCGCTCCACATCGGTCTTTAGAAGATACAATCCGGCCACCATCATGGCGATACCGCTATAAAAAGACTCGTAATGGTATTCGTAAAAATAATTTGAAAAAAGCAAAACGACTCCTGCAAGAAGAAGCAAAACGGCCACAGTAGTCTTAAGCTTTTGCTCCGCTCTGATCTGTGTCATCCGGGCCGTTCCACGAACAGCGCTGGCACGGCGTGTATTCGTACTTGAACTCGAACGCAAATCCCGTCCTGCATTTAAAACCCCTCCCCTGCGCGAATGGGATACGTTAGTGCTGGATCTGGTAGAGGCTGGAACGCGTTGGCGCTGTTTCGAGGACAAGCCGCTTGAACTGGACCGCCCTTCCTTCTTTGCTCTTTGAAGCTGCGTGAGGACAGAACGAAGTGCTTCCGGATTGTTCTTGAACATATCCGGATTTTTTCTGGCCTCGTCCACAAGCCTGACAATCACATCCTTGAACCTGAACAGGCGTATGACAATCATAATGGGAATCAGAAGCACAAAAAGAAAGGAAACGAGAGGAAGGATCGACTCAATAAAAGACAAAGCAAGATCTTGATTCATAGACTTTTGGTCCTGACTTCAAACTACTGACTGACATACTTCACAGGGTTAAGTGCTTCCGTGCCCCTGCGGACTTCAAAATGCAGCTGTGGCGAAGATACAGACCCCGTCGAGCCGACGGTCCCGATTGTCTCTCCCTTTTTGACCACGCTGCCCCGTTTTACCATGATTTTATCCATATGGGCATAGGCTGTCAT
This sequence comes from Rhodospirillales bacterium, assembly GCA_020638365.1. GTDB lineage: Bacteria > Pseudomonadota > Alphaproteobacteria > Micavibrionales > Micavibrionaceae > JAGNKE01. The sequence goes on from JACKIQ010000002.1 coordinate 24,149, forward strand.
CCATTGACCCTGATGCCGCAGTAAAACAAGGTTTCCCGAACCTTTCAACTGGCTTCCGGCATAAGCCACCACGCCGTTCTCAGCGGCACGTACAGGCGAGCCTCTGGACGCCTTGATATTGATCCCGTCGTTATGCAGGCCGCTTTTCTTCGGACCAAAAGCGGAAACGATAGGCCCGCTCACCGGGCGCATAAACCCTTTGCCCGAACGAGTCGGTACGCTGCTCAATGATGATTTGCTAATTGAAGTTTTACCTGCCTCCCCCTTTTTTGCCGAAGGAACAGAGGGCGGGTTAATGACTCCTGAGCCAAGACTGGCTTGAGAAGAAGAAGTGCTGGGCGCGGAAAGATCCTGCCTCTTGACCGGCAGGACCGGCGCGGATGATGAAGCGTAAACTTGCGAACCCGCAGCCGGCATGATGTCCGGCGTCCCGCGGCTGGCGGATGGCAGGCGCAAAACCTGCCCCACACGCAACGTATAGGGGGCGGATATCCTGTTCTGACGCGCGATCTCCGAACTGTTCACACCGAACAAACGCGATACGGTATAAAGGGAATCACCCGGACGCACTCGATACTCCTGGGGCGGAGGAAGATTAACCCTTTGCCCGGTATAAAGCTTGAAGGGGGCCGCCAGACGATTTTCAATAATGATATCCTGCATGGCGATGTTATAGCGCCGCGACAGGCTGTAAACTGTGTCCCCCTCCACGACGTTATGCACGCCTGAACTGCCCGCCCCGGGGCTTTGCCCGAAATTTGACACGGGTGCAGGCTTCTGCCCGCCGATACAGGCCGTCAACAAAACAAGAAACGGAAGAATGAACAACGCAGGACGCATTTTCATATCCGGATAATACATCAAAATGCCTTAAAAAGCACCACTTTACATGAATAACCCCGGCAAAAACCTTGGGAATTCAAACAACCGCCTTCATATCGTTTGCGCTGTCCGTGACATGAGGCAAAAGCGGCACAAATCGTACAGGCATGATATCCCGGATCACTGTGGAATCCTCGGTTTCCTTCTTGTAGCGGCGCAGCATCTGTTCGCCCGGCTCCCCGACAGGAATAACCATAACGCCCCCGACTTTAAGCTGGTTGTATAAGGCGGAAGGAGGCTTGTCACGTGCCGCGGCCGTTACGATAATTTTATCGAACGGCGCTTGGTGGATTCCGTTAATCACAGGCCACCCCATCATCCCGTCTGCCGCCAGTGCAGTGAAATTACGGACCTTTAGCGAATGAAGTCGCTCCTCCGCCTCCTCTAGCAGAGCCTTATGGCGCTCGATCGTGTAAACCCGGCGGCTGAGATAGGCAAGAATGGCGGTCTGATATCCGCATCCGGTCCCGATCTCAAGCACCTTGTCCCGGTCGCTGAGTTCAAGCGCCTGCGACATGGTCGCCACCACAAGCGGCTGGCTGATCGTCTGCCCCAAGCCGATCGGCAGAGCCATATCTTCCCAGGCCTGGTCGGTAAGATGCGCCGGGACAAACGCCTCGCGCGGCACGCGCTCCATCGCGCTCAAAACCCCGGTATCGGTGATACCGCGTTGACGCAGATGCATAATCAGACGAATTCGTTTATTGGCGGCTTGAGTATTCATGGAAAACGCATTGTTGGCTTGAAAAAATATACCTTATACCCGGCCTCGTTCCCATAGGAAAACCGGATTTAATGCACAAGGGAACCTGTCCCCATCAGCTTTTGACGATTTTTGTCACCCCGCCCATATAAGGCTTGAGAACATCCGGCACAAACACCCCGCCATCCGCAGGATCGTGATAATTTTCAATCACGGCGATCAGCGCGCGGCCCACGGCCACGCCCGAACCGTTCAGCGTATGCACAAACCGCGTATCTTTCGTCCCCTTCGGGCGGCACCGCGCGTTCATGCGCCGCGCCTGAAAGTCCCAGCAATTCGAACAGCTGGAAATCTCGCGGTATGTCTCCTGCCCCGGCAGCCACGCTTCGATGTCGTAGGTCTTGCGCGCCCCAAACCCCGTATCGCCCGAACACAAAACAATCGTCCGGAATGGCAACTCAAGCTTCTTGAGAACAGCCTCCGCGCACTGCACCATGCGCTCATGCTCCTCGACCGATTGTTCCGGCGCGGTGACGCTGACCATCTCAACCTTATAGAATTGATGCTGGCGCAACATTCCGCGCGTATCCTTGCCCGACGCCCCGGCTTCCGACCGGAAACACGGCGTAAAGGCCGTATACCGCCGCGGCAGATAGTCCTCGTCCACGATCATCTCCGCCACGATATTCGTCAGCGGCACTTCGGAGGTGGGAATAAGCCAATGTTGCTGCTCAGCAGCTTTAAATGCTATGTCTTCAATTTGCTCTTCAGTAGCAGGCCCCAAAAGCCGATCATATGTAGTTAGCTCGCCTCGATCTAAAATATACTTCTGATAAAGCTCCTTAAAGGTATGCTTAAAAATTTGAACATCTAAAGATTCCGTCTTAAACAAATCCGCAGAAAATTTAGGCAGCTGCCCAGTTCCATAAACAGCATTACGCTTTACTAACAGCGGCGGCGACACTTCCGTATAGCCGTGCTCACCCGTATGCGTATCGAGAAAAAATTGGGCAATCGCCCGCTCCATCCGCGCCAGACCACCCGAAAGCAACGTAAAGCGTGAGCCGGACATTTTCGCGGCCGTCTCAAAATCCATCAGGCCCAGCTTCTCGCCAATCTCCGCATGATCCGGCCCCTTTTGAACCTTGACCGTACCCCATGTGCGGACTTCTTTATTGTCATTCTCATCCGCCCCGTCAGGCACATCATCGCCCAGCATATTCGGCAGGCGCGAAAGCAGTTGGTTAAGCTCCTCGGCAACCGTACGCTCTTTCTCTTCAAGCTCCGCCATCTCGCCCTTCATCTTGGCGACAGCATCCATGATCGGCTGAGCGTCCCCGCCCTCCTTCTTAATCTTGCCGATCTTGGCCGACTCCGCATTCCGCGTAGCTTGCAATTCCTGCAATTTCGTCTGCACGGACCGGCGCGTCTCATCCAGTTTCAGGATCTCGCCAACCGGATCGCCTTCAATCTTGCGGCGCTCCCATCCTTTTCTGAAAACATCCGGTTCTTGCCGGATCGCGCGGAGGTCAAACATGCTTTACCCTTAGTTTTAAAAAGTTTTTTATCCCAGAATATGGTACGTTCTCAGTAGTAAAAGAGAGCGCCGCGAAAAACAACAGGGGTTTTCGCCTTGAATCTGCAAAAACCGGAACAGACCTTCATCCTCGAAAACGCCGATGCGCCGGTGCCCCTGATTTTCGAGTCCTCGCACAGCGGGTTGCTGTACCCCGACGATTTCCGCTATGCCTGCCCGTTCCCTGAGCTTGAGCGCATGGAGGACCGCTACGTCGAAGATTTGTTCTCAGCAGCCCCCGACCATGGAGCCGCCCTGCTCCATGCTCTCTACGCCCGCAGCTATATCGACCTGAACCGCGCCGCCGATGATATCGACCCGAACCTGCTCGAAGGCGAATGGCCGCATGAAACGCACGGCCCGGCCAGGCCAACGGCCCGCTCCGACGCCGGTATCGGCCTCATAAGCCGTCTGATAAAGCCGGGCTTGCCGGTCTACACCCGTTCCCTGAACGCCGATGAAATACTTCATCGCATCATGCACTACTATAGGCCCTACCATACGGCCCTTGAATCGCTTATCGAAACAGCGCATTACCGCTTCGGCGCAGTCTGGCACATAAGCTGCCACTCCATGCCCGCCTCCAGCGCGACCCCGAGAAGAGCACCGAAACTGGTCGGAAATCGCATCCTGCCCAGCGATTTTGTTCTCGGCAACCGTGACGGCACGACCTGCGGACCGGAATTTGTCCATGCGGCGCAGAGTTTTCTGAAACAACAAGGATTCCGCGTGACGATAAACGACCCTTACAAAGGGGTAGAGTTGATCCAGCGCTATTCGCAGCCCACAAGGGGACGCCATTCCCTGCAAATAGAAATAAACCGCTCCCTTTTTATGGATGAAGCCTCCGGAGAGAAAACTGAAAAGTACTTAAATATAAAAGGAAAAATAGCTGATTTTATTGAGTTTTTATCGGTCTATTGTCGAAACAACCTGACATCAGTTGCCGCTGACTGAAGTATTACTGGCAAATCTCTTGGCTCCTCCTTATAATATTGGCTAAGGGGATAAAATAATTAACTAAGAAAGACGACAACATGACGCTCGCATCATTTGAAGCTGAAACTGTTAAAGAACCGGAAACAAACCCCGCCGATACCGTCGCAATGTTCCAGGGAAGTCCTGTCCAGGCCAATGAGACGATGGATTTGATGATCCTGCTCAACCAGTTGGATAAGGATGGACCTCAGATCGGCGACGAGACGGAGGGCGGCGGCCGCATTATTGATAAGTGGGTCGTCATGTCCCGTGAGGAAGGCGATAACATTTCGTACGGAAAAAACATCGAAATTTCCGCGCAGGATTTTAAAGGTTTGGGCGGCGATATTGATATCGTAACCTACGGCCTCGACTCATCCGGCAACCTCGTAACCCATGACCTCATGGATTTTAACGAAGACAGCGTTCAGCATTTCATGTCGAAGGTCGAACCGACCAACGGTGTAGTAGACCTTAATCAGGACTTCAATCTTCAAATGCAAAGAGTAGAAGTGGATGGACAGACTGTCGGCTTTTTCATCCATGGAAAGGACAGTGATACCGGGACGTACATGGATGCCAGCGCCCTCCAGCATTTTGACCTGTCTCCCGAAAAAATGGCGGAACTGATGAAACCCGAAGCGCCCGAAGGACCGGAGTTGACGAACAGAGAACCTGAAGTGGCTGTGACTGCAGGTTTAAAAATGTGATTATCTCCGGCTGGTAAAAGGCAACCGGCCCCACTCCTCCTTGAGAACCGAATCGAAACGGCTCATAGGGCAGTCGATCCCGAGCGCTTTGAGCGATGTTACACCATGCTCCGCAATGCCGCATGGGACTATTCCGCTGAAATGCGATAAGTCTGGATCAATGTTAACCGAAAACCCGTGATACGTGACCCAACGCCGAATGCGGATGCCGATAGCCGCAATTTTCGCCTCCTGTCCCTTCGACCCGCCATGTCGGGAAAGATCGACCCAGATGCCGACACGCCCCTCTCGTCTCTCGCCAAAAACGTCGAAATGCGCCAGTGTACGGATAATCCACTCCTCCAGATAATGGACGTAAGCCCGGACATCAGGACCGCGCCTGCGAAGATCAAGCATGACATAAACGACCCTTTGCCCCGGCCCGTGATAGGTATACTGGCCGCCTCTCCCCGATTCAAAAACGGGAAAGCGCGGATGAAGAAGGCCCGAAGATTTCGCGCTCGTCCCGGCAGTATAAAGCGGCGGATGCTCAAGAAGCCATATTAACTCGCCAACTCCGTTTTCAGAGCGAATGGAATCGACCCGCTTTTCCATCATTTGAACCGCGGAATCATAACTGACAGGGGTGGTTTCGACTGTCCATTCGACCATACCCCTTTATAAAGCCATTTTTTGATGCGCTGCAATGCTTAAGCATCTTGCCCTCAGCCCCCTGATTTGCTATTGATCCCGCAGCATTGTCGGACGAAAGCCTGGCAGGTTAAAGAAAGTGCGGTCGTGGCGGAATGGTAGACGCGCAGCGTTGAGGTCGCTGTGGGAGAAATCCCGTGGAAGTTCGACTCTTCTCGACCGCACCACTTCTATTTAAGCTTTCAACTTTCATTGTATGTAAATTTAAGAAAATAAGAATACGAGTGAGGCAAGGACCATGAGCGCGAAAAAGAACAAAGATAAGGAAGCCTTCAGAAAGAGCGCCCTCGACTACCATCAGTTTCCGACGCCCGGTAAAATAGCGATCCGTGCGACTAAGGACATGGCCACCCAGCGCGATCTGGCTCTCGCCTACTCTCCGGGCGTGGCAGCCCCCTGCGAGGAAATCGCGAAGGATCCAGCCAAAGCCTACGATTATACGTCCAAAGGAAATGTCGTTGCAGTAATTTCCAACGGTACCGCCGTTCTCGGTCTGGGCGATCTCGGCGCACTGGCATCGAAACCGGTTATGGAAGGCAAAGCCGTCCTGTTCAAAAAATTTGCGAACATCGACTCTGTGGATATTGAAATTGACGCTACCGATGTTGACAAAGTCGTAGAGATAGTTGCAGCCCTCGAACCTTCTTTCGGGGGCATCAATTTGGAGGATTTCAAAGCTCCCGAGTGTTTCGAGATTGAGGCCCGCCTTAAGGAAAAAATGAACATTCCCGTCTTCCATGACGATCAGCATGGCACGGCCATCATCGTGACAGCGGCATTTACCAACTGGATCAGATACTCCAAGCGCAAAATGAGCGATATCCGCTTGGTTGCGTCTGGCGCAGGAGCCTCGGCAATAGCATGTTTGACCCTTCTTGTGGAAGCGGGCCTCAAAAAGGAAAACATCATCGTCTGCGACAGAAGCGGCGTTGTCTATGAAGGACGCAATAAAGGGATGGACCCGGCAAAAGCAGCTTTTGCAGTTAAGACGAAACACCGCACGCTCGAAGAAGCGATCGTCGGCGCGGATGTCTTCTTGGGACTTTCCGGTCCCGGCGTTATGACCAAAGAGATCGTCGCAACAATGGCGGACGCTCCTCTGATCTTGGCCTTGGCGAACCCGACCCCAGAAATCATGCCTGAAGAAGCTTACGAAGCTAAGCCGAACGCGATTGTTTGTACTGGCCGTTCCGATTACCCGAACCAGGTCAACAACGTCCTGTGTTTTCCCTTCATCTTCCGTGGTGCCCTTGACGTGGGAGCGACCACGATTAACGAGGAAATGAAGCTGGCCTGCGTAAAGGCCATTGCGGAACTGGCTCAAAAGGAAGTCGTCGCAGAAGTTGCCGCTGTTTACAGTAATGAAAATCTTGAATTCGGCCGTGACTACTTGATACCCAAGCCCTTCGACCCGCGCCTGATTGTAGATCTGCCCCTCGCAGTAGCCAAGGCTGCCATGAGCAGCGGCGTAGCCACCCGCCCGATTGAGGATTTCGAAGCGTACCGAGAAAAACTCCAACAGTACTTTATCCGCTCCCGTCTGGTCATGAGGCCGGTTTACGCGCGCGCGAAAGAAAATCCAAAACGCGTCGTTTACTGCGAAGGCGAGGAAGAACGTGTACTTCAGGCGGCTCAAACCGTTATCGACGAAAATCTGGCGCATCCGATCCTTATAGGTCGGGAAAAGGTTATAAATACGAGAATCAAGCACTTGGGATTGCGTTTGCAACCTGAAAAACACTTTACCTTGATCGACCCCTCATATGATCCGCGCTATAAGGATTACTGGCAAACCTACCATAGCATCATGGAGCGCCGGGGAATAACGCCCGATGACGCTAAGGGGATACTGCGCAATAACCCCACGGTTATTGGTACGCTGATGGTTTATAAGGACGACGCTGACGCGGTCATTTGCGGCACGCTGGGTCACTATCATGATCACCTTAACGACATCATTGATATTATCGGCCTTAAACCAGGAGTTGAAACGCCTTCGGCTTTAAGCCCATTGCTCCTGACCTCCGGAACCTTCTTCTTCTGCGATACGCAGATTAATGCCAACCCTACAGTCGCTCAAATTTCTGAAATGACCTTGATGGCCGCCGAAGAAGTCCGCCGTTTCGGAATTAAGCCCAAGGTTGCCCTGCTCTCTCATTCGAACTTCGGAACGATCGACACGGACACCTCCAGAAAGATGCGCGCAGCCTTTGCGGATATCCGTCGCCGTGACCCGGAACTTGAAATCGAAGGAGAGATGCAGGCTGATGCAGCGCTTGTGGAAGCCGTGCGTGACCGCCTGATGCCGAATTCACGTCTGACAGGACAGGCCAACCTGTTCATCATGCCAAACGTAGAAGCCGCGAATATCAGCTTTAACATGATAAAAACTTTGGCAGACGGCGTGAGCATCGGACCTCTCCTTTTGGGAGCGGCTCGCCCGGCCCATATTCTGACTCCGTCCGTTACAGCGCGTGGCATTATAAACATTACCTCTATTGCCACTGTTGGGGCGCAAATATTTGAAGATTCAATGGTCGACCATGTAACGCATCGTCTGGTCCGGTCCGGATAAAAAAAGAGAGTACTTAACTCTTTGTCCCCGTCTGCGATGACCTGTGGCGTCTACCTGACCTTTGCGATATAAGGTGTCTTGAGCGTCCGGTATAATTCTGAATGATTCTCCAACCCCGGTATGCCCGGCATAAGGGTGTGAGCCATGGCTGAAAAGACATTGGAAAACAGGGAAAATTCGGCATCTGAACCAGCCGCCCCACCCAAAGACCCGATAGACTACAACCTCAAAGACGATGATATCCGTGATGTCGTAGAAGCCCTGCACGCGCAGGATGCAGATACGCTTTACACTGCTCTTGAAGACCTAAGCAGCGCTGATACCGCTGAATTGCTGGCAAAAATCAAAGAGGATGAGCGCGAGGAACTGCTCAGCAAATTTGGCGACGTACTTGATCCAGAAACCTTTGTCGAACTGGATACGGAAATCAGCAAGAGTACGCTCTCAGCTATGAGTGCTGCACAGGTAGCAGAAATTATCTCAGATCTCGAAAGTGACGACGCGCTCCTTCTGATAGAGCCGCTTGAACCGGACTTTCAAAAAGAGATCATGAAAAAACTGACGACCAAGATGCGCGTCGCTCTGGAAGAAGGTCTAAGTTTCCCGGAAGACAGCGCAGGCAGGATGATGAGCCGGGATCTGGTGGCCATTCCCGAATTCTGGACGGTAGGCAAGACCATTGATTACATGCGCACGGCAGCGGATACATTGCCGGAGAGTTTTTTTGACGTCTTCATAATCGACCCCAGTTACCATGTGGTGGGAGAAGTCCCCTTAAGCCAGATCGTCCGCGCCACCCGTTCGGAAAAAGTCAAAAACCTGACTATGGCGGAAACGCACCCTATACCCGCAGAAATGGATCAGGAAGAAGTCGCACACCTCTTCCGCAGGGAAAACATTGTTTCCGCCCCGGTCATCGACCCCGATGGAAGACTTCTCGGGGTTATTACAATTGATGATATCATCGACGTCATCGACGAGGAGGCCGAGGAAGATATTCTCAGACTTGCCGGGGTCGGTCAGCAAGGGGATCTCTATAACGCTGTCATCTCCACCGCAGGCAATAGATTTAGCTGGCTCTTGGTAAATCTGCTCACTGCGATCCTGGCTTCTGTAGTCATCTCGTTTTTTGACGCGACGATTGAGCAAGTCGTGGCCTTGGCTGTTCTGATGCCGATCGTTGCATCAATGGGCGGCAATGCCGGGACACAGGCTTTGACCGTAGCTGTCCGGGCCCTTGCCACACGCGAACTATCCGGCACAAACACATGGCGCGCAATATGGAAAGAAACTCTCGTTGGTGCGGTAAACGGCTTTCTCTTTGCCATGCTGACAGGCTTGATAGCCGGACTTTGGTACGGAAACGCTGTTCTAGGGGCCGTAATAGCAGCAGCGATGATCATCAACCTGATTGCTGCCGGCCTGTTCGGCGCCGGAATCCCCCTGTTTCTCGACAAAATTGGCAGCGACCCGGCCATTTCATCTTCTGTACTTCTGACAACGGTGACTGATGTGGTGGGTTTCCTGTCTTTTTTAGGGCTGGCGGCTGTCTTTTTGATTTAAAGCAAGTAAAGGACGAACGAGACGTTTGAACCACGCCAGAAAATGTCCTATAAACTCAACCATAAAAAAGAAAAATAGGACCATGACAGCGGCAAAACTTGTAAAACCCGGCATTGAGCATAAGGAAAGCTATGTGGAGGCCCTTAAGGAGTTTCAGGCTGAAGGGCGCTATACGTTTTTGAACATAAAAAACGTAGAAGAAAACTTTGAAGACTTCATCGAAAAAGTTACGACAGGGAAGAAGCACCTTCACAAACCCTATGCCGAATGGGTGGAGGCTGTGCCTGAAACTGTGCTGTGGCTTGTAAAAGATAAACAATTCATCGGAACTCTCAACATTAGGCACCGCTTGAACTGGCACCTCGAAAAATGGGGAGGCCATCTGAATTTTATTATAAGGCCCAGTATGCGGAAAAAAGGGTTTGGAAAAAAATTAATCCAGAAATCCATACCCTATCTTAACTATCTTGGCATAGAGCGTGCTTTGGTTACGGTTGATCCGGAGGACATAGCATCAATAAAACTCATAGAGTTTTGCGGAGGAAAGCTTCAGGATACCACGCAGGCCACGGACAAATTTCCGGCGCGCCGGCGCTACTGGCTGGATTGCTCGTAAAGATACCTTTGTAACCGTAAGCGCGCACACGACGTCTGTTAACAATGGCAAAAAACCGGAAAAAAGGCTCTAAAAGCCGCTCGAAGTCAAAAAAATCAAAAAAGGGCAAAAAAAAACGGTCCTTTTCAGTGCGCCTGCTGAAATGGCTGGTCATACTCGGCCTGTGGGGGGGGATTTTTTCAGTCTTTTTCCTCGGCTGGTTTGCAGCTGAACTGCCAGACATAACGCAGGCAGCCAAATTCGAACGCCGCCCCTCGATAACTGTTCTGGCAGCAGACGGCACCCAGATTGCACGCTACGGCGAAACTAAGGGAAATATGATAACAGTGTCCGATCTGCCTACGGACTTGATTAACGCTGTTCTGGCCACCGAAGACCGCCGCTTTTATGAGCATCCGGGCGTAGACGTTCTTGGAATCGGACGCGCCCTTGTCGTAAACGCAACGCGCGGCCGCATGGTTCAGGGCGGCTCGACCATAACCCAGCAACTCGCAAAAAACCTTTTTCTCAGTTATGATCGGACGCTAAAACGCAAAATCCAAGAGGCCATGCTGGCGATCTGGCTGGAACGGCATCTTAGCAAAGATCAAATCCTCAGCGCCTATTTGAATCGTGTCTATCTCGGTTCTGGAATTTACGGCGTTGATGCTGCGGCTAAAATCTATTTTGGCAAAGAGGTGCAAAACATAAATTTAAGGGAATCCGCTCTCATAGCGGGCCTTCTGAAAGCGCCTTCACGTTATTCCCCTCTGGCAAACCCAGAGTTAGCTATGCAGCGTTCGGATGTCGTTCTCTCCGCTATGGTTGACGCGGGCTACATCACCCAAAAAGCGGCCGATGCTGCGCCCCGCGTCATTCCAAAGCCACCGGGCAAGAAAAAAATTACAAACGAAGCGGGCTACTTTGCAGATTGGGTCTTGAGCAATCTCGACGAAATCATCGGTACGCCCGATATGGACCTGATCGTAAAAACGACGCTTTCGCCGCGTATACAATCAAAGGCTGAACTCTCTCTCGCCCGCCAGTTGAATGAAAAAGGGACCGCTCTTGGAGCATCTCAGGGAGCTGTCCTTGTCATGCGTCCCGACGGCGCCGTTGTCGCCATGGTCGGCGGTAAAGACAGAAACGACAGCCAGTTCAACCGGGCAACGCAAGCGCTCCGGCCTCCTGGCTCCGCCTTTAAGCCCGTAGTGTTCTTGACCGCGCTTGAAAAAGGCTGGAGCAGCAACAGCCCGATCCTCGATGCCCCGATTACGCAGGGAGAATACAGGCCGGGTAATTTCGCAGATAAATATTACGGGGATACTACGTTGGAACAGGCTCTTGCCCTGTCAATGAATACGGCAACGGTTCGCCTGATGAAAGAAGTCGGAGTAACAGCTGTTATTAATAATGCAAAAAAGATAGGTATTACGTCCGATCTGCAACCCGATCTCAGTTTGGCTCTTGGAAGTTCGGGAATATCCATGCTGGAAATGACTACAGCTTATTCAACGTTGGCCAATGGAGGATTTTCTGTAACGCCTTACGCGATAGAAGCGATCGAAGAACCAAACGGACACCTCCTGTACGCTAGGAAACCTCTGAAGCCCCACCCTGTCATACTCGATGGCCGGGCCGTGGATACACTCACTCTTATGATGCAGCGGGTGATAACCCAAGGAACCGGCCAACAAGCCAGGCTCCCCTTCCCCGCTTCCGGAAAAACAGGAACATCTCAGGATTATCGCGACGCTTGGTTTATCGGTTTCACGGACGAACTGGTCGCAGCAGTCTGGCTGGGCAACGACGATAACAGCCCGATGAAAAAATCAACCGGCGGCGCTACCCCTGCCCTCATTTGGCGCGAAATCATGGCCGATGCCAAGGGCGTTTACAGGCCTGTCCGTTACAGGGCTATGGGTGATAGCAAACAAGGAGGTATTGGCGGACTATTAAACAGGCTTACGACATCAAGCGGAAACGTCAATCTCAAGCCTAAAAACCGCAATCCTCGCGATTTTTCCCACCTGAATGATTAGCATTCTGAGAACTCATCGCGGAACCGATGCCCGCGCCAGAGCATCCGCCCGCTCGTTTTCCGGATGTCCGTCATGCCCGCGAACCCAGTGAAAGCTGACATCGTGCCGTACAAGAAGCAGGTCGATCTCCTGCCATAAATCCTGGTTTTTTACGGGCTTTCTGGAAGCGGTCTTCCAGCCCTTGGCTTTCCAACCCTCCAGCCAGTCCTCGACCCCCTGCTTTACATACTGGCTGTCTGTGTGCAGCCGAACTCGTGAACGCCGTTTCAGTGCGCGCAGCCCCTCGATAACGGCCTGCATTTCCATCCGGTTGTTCGTTGTCTCTTTTTCGCCCCCGCTCAACTCTTTCTCATGGCCGTTATACCGGAGGATCGCAGCCCAGCCGCCCGGTCCCGGATTACCGCTGCACGCCCCGTCCGTGAAAACATCAACCACCTTGCCTTCAGACACCGGCGAGACCCTCCTCTTTATGAAACTTGAGCTTGGTCAGGTACTCTCCAGGATCGTGAGGAACCATGAGAGTTTCAGGATCATGCTCCAGATACTCTTCAAGTCGGGTGAGAAGAATCCGCATAGCGGCCCCTCGGCAGAAAAGAGGCAAGACAGATTTTTCCTCTACAGTTAGCGTGCGAACAACGTTATAAGCGTTCATCAAGGAAAAAAAACGCTCGGGCGAAAAAGCATGGTCCGGAGTAAAGCACCATGAATTGATGCACAGAGCCAGATCGTAGGCAAAAAAGTCCGTGCAGGAAAAGTAAAAGTCGATGACGGCGCTCATTTGACCGTCAATGAAGAAGACGTTATCTGGGAAGGCATCGGCATGGATGGTTCCAACCGGAATACCCGGAGAATGATCCTGAGAGGGCCATAGCGAAAGAATCTCCTCCAACTCGTTCGCAATAAAGGAACACAACCCGGATTTGAAGGAATCCGCTCCTTCAGCTGTTTTATCAGCCAAAGAAACCCACTTTTCAGGTCCCATGGAGTTTTTCCGCATAAACCCGAAGCCTTCGGCAGCGACATGCATTCGCGCCAGCCCCGCACCGAAGGACGCACAATGACCGGCAGTAAGATCAGATTTTGGAATATCCCGCCCTTCAAGGAAATTAAGTAAAACGGCGGCTTTCCCAGCAAGTCTGCCGATAGCCTCTCCCTTTTTGTTTGGCAGGGCTCGCGGTGTTAGCAACCCTTTTTTAGACAAATGCTCGGAAAATGAAAAAAAGAAGGGCAGGTCGGCTTCGTTCACGCGCCGCTCTTCAAAAAGCGTCAGGATATAGCGGCCCTTGCTGGTAAAAACATGGTAATTCGTATTACTCACCCCTTGAGCAATCCCTTCATAGGAAACAAGCGTGCCCAGATCGTACTGGTTCAGAAAATCTGTAAGCTGCTTAGATGAAATTTGAGTATAGACTGCCATAACGGAGATTTAAGCCACATTCAGCGCCTTTGGAAGTTTGAAATAGACGTTTTCTTCAGTTAAAACCGTCTCCTGTATCAAGACATTGTAGCGCGTACGCATCAAGGTAACGACTTCTTCGACAAGTGTTTCAGGCGCAGAAGCGCCAGCGCTCAGCCCCAGTTTGGACACACCCTCCATCCAAGCCCAATCAATATCCGAAGCTCTTTGAATCAGTATGGCCTTTACGCATCCATTCTGTCGCGCGACCTCGACCAGCCGATTAGAGTTAGAAGAGTTGGGAGCGCCAATAACGATCACAGCGTCGCTCAGCGCCGCGATTTCCTTCATAGCCGCCTGCCTGTTCGTGGTGGCATAACAGATATCCTCTTTTCGTGGCCCCTTGATAGCGGGAAAACGCGCCTGTAACGCACCGACGATTTCGGCGGTGTCGTCAACGGAAAGCGTAGTCTGAGTGCAATAGGCAAGATTTTCCGGATCATTGACGCGGACACGGGCAACATCCTCTAACGTCTCTACAAGAATAACCGCTCCGGAAGGAAGCTGCCCCATCGTGCCGATGACTTCCGGATGTCCGGCGTGCCCGATGAGAATAACCTGATCGCCCTGCTGGTAATGGCGCTCAGCCTCCCTGTGAACCTTGCTGACAAGAGGACAGGTCGCATCGATATAAAACATCTCGCGTTTCTTGGCATGAGCGGGCACAGATTTAGGAACGCCGTGCGCGGAAAAAATGACAGGCTGTCCGTCTTGAGGAATTTCATCCAATTCCTCCACAAAAATTGCCCCCTTTTCCTTAAGGGAATCAACGACATACTTGTTATGAACAATCTCGTGCCGAACATAAACCGGACGGCCGTACTTCTCCAGCGCCAGTTCCACGATCTGTATCGCACGATCCACCCCCGCGCAAAACCCGCGTGGCGAGGCCAGAATAAGTGTTAACTCCTCTTTATCCATAAAAATTCCCGATTTGAGAAATCTTTGCTAACTGTATAGGAAATTTCATTTCATATATCCATACTCTTGCGAATATCCCTGCTCTTTCGTACTCTGATACTAGAAACGCTCACCTGCTTAATTATGAAAAAACAGACCCTCATTACTGTGATAAAACGCCTTCCCTTGATCCTGCTGACATTAGCGGTTTTGCCCGGCTGTGGAGAAACGATTGATGGCCTTGTAGACGATGTGAACAAAGGCATAGAGCTTGGACGGGCTGAGGCACGGGGTCAAAAAGGATCGGAGCGCCTTCTAACGGACTCATGCCCAAGAATTCAGATCGTCGATGATCTCGGCTCACTTTCAGATTTTACAGATCAATACCGAATGAATCTAGAGCACCTGATTGCCCGCATGGATATTAATAAGGGAAAAAGCAGCTGTGACATTGCCAACAGCAGCGCGACAGTGGACATGACCCTGAAATTTGTGGCCACACTGGGGCCAAAAGCTAGGCAAAGCGCCAATGATAAACCCTTCCTGACTTATCCCTTTTTTGTAGCGATCACGGGGCCGAACGGAAAAATCCTTGCCAAGGAGGTTTTTGCCGTATCTATGGGATTCGATAAAGGACAGAACACCCGTACACATACGGAATATCTGCGCCAGATCATCCCCATCAAAGGACCTGATGTAGCGTACCACTATCAGGTTCTAGTCGGCTTTCAACTCAGCCCCGAACAACTGGCCTATAACCGCGCAGCACTTTCCCCGAAAAACGTACCTATTCCAAAACATAAGCCGCGTATAACCTACGTTCCGGTTAATCAAGCCGGCATTTCTGATAATACGGTTGAAGATCTTTTAAGAGAGAAAGCTCTGGTAAATCAGGACACGAACGCTACGACTGCGCCAATCCCTGTAACGAAAGAGGTTTTACCATGAGTGGTAAATCGGCAGAAACCCTCGAAAAAAAGGGCAATGATTTTGACCTGAAAAGCTTCTGGGCCGCCGAACAACAGGAGCACATTGAAGTTGCATCAAAAACGTTTGATACCTTGAAAAAAGAATTTTCCGAACTTCTGGAGTTATGCGCCAAAAGTCTGCCAAATGGTGGAAAAATCCTCTTTTTTGGAAATGGTGGCAGCGCCGCCGATGCCCAGCATCTGGCAACAGAGATGACGGTGCGCTTCGTTAAGGATCGCGCTCCTCTTTCAGCGATAGCGTTGACAACAGACACTTCAACGCTGACAGCCATAGGAAACGATTTTGGCTTTGATCATCTTTTCTCCCGACAGATTGACGCGCTTGGCAACCCCGGTGACATTGCGATTGGCCTGAGTACATCCGGAAACAGCACCAACGTGCTGAACGCCCTGAAAGCCGCACGCTCAAAAAACATCATAACCGCTGGCTTCTCGGGTCGTGACGGGGGCTCCATGAATGAATATTGCAATGTTCTTCTCATCGTCCCCTCGGATTCAACGGCCCGTATACAGGAAATGCACATCACGCTTGGCCATATGCTGTGCGGAGCCTTGGAGCATAAACTGGGGCTGGTCTGAAAATGATCTATCGAACCTGAAGAAAGCGGACGTCTTCCCCCTCCAGAACGGCAGTCGTCAGCGGTCCGCCACGGTAAAGACCGGTATCCACGCCGATACGATGCGGGCGAATCACAGGCTCTTTCGAAATCGTATGACCATGAACGACCTTCTTGGACAAAGGCTTGTAATCAACCTCCTCATGCCATGACAGAAAAGGCTGTCGAATGGCTATAAGGTCCCAGATATCCTGACTTTTAAAGGATTTTCTGGGATCAACGCCGGCATGCGAAAAGAAATACCCCCCGATCTCAATAGCCATCGGCATATTGATCAGAAAATCCCAATGCTTCTCGGGAACGTGGCTGTTAAGGTAATCCCGCGCATCCTCAATATCATCCCGTACAGGAGGAAATGTACGAAAACTGTAACCGTAGCTCTGAACAGTCTCGACCCCGCCCCATTCAAGCCACGAGGACGTCTCGTCGATATAAGGGTCGTTCATGAACCGGATCATGGCATGTTCATGATTCCCCAATAAAAAAGAGCGGAATATACCGTCATTCCGCTCTTTAAGTAAGATCAGTTGATCAAGAACCCCGGCGCTGTCTGGCCCACGGTCAATAAAATCTCCAAGATAAACAATATGATACGTCAGGTCTGGCGAACTTTCCATATCACGCTTTATCAGGAGATGCATGCGCTCAAGGGCATCTGGATACCCGTGAACGTCTCCGACAGCGTAAACCCGGAATCCTTCCGGTATGGAATACTGATTGTTCATAACATAATAATAAAAGACAATTTTACGTCTGCAAACAGTTTAAAAGCTTGAGCAAACACACGCCTTATCATACACTTCGTGTTCATTTGAACTGTCTTTGGAAAAATTTTGGCATGCCGGCAACTCGCCCCGTAGAGTCGCTATCGTTTGAAGAAGCGCTCGTCGAACTCGAAGAAATAGTGAAGAGCCTAGAAACCGGAAAAGCCCCTCTGGAAGAATCAATATCTTCCTATGAGCGGGGAATCACCCTAAAAAAACACTGCGAATCAAAACTCCGCACCGCACAGGCAAAGATTGAAAAAATCACTGTACGGGATGACGGTTCTGTATCGACCCAACCTCTAGACCCTGAAGAATAAAGACATGGCCCCCTCCCCACGCGAAGCGGACCCGGAACTCCAGACCGAGTTGGAAAAGGTCGCCGAAGCGACCGAAAAGACGATCAGGCATTTACTTCCTGAGACCGATCTGGCTGAAAACAGGCTTTTTCTTGCTATGCGCCATGGGACACTGGGCGGCGGCAAGCGTTTACGCCCGTTCCTGACGATGCATTCTGCCAGTCTCTTTGGTGTGGACGCGCTCCGCTCCCGGCGCGTTGCGGCAGCAGTGGAATTTGTTCACTGCTATTCGCTTATTCACGATGATCTCCCGGCAATGGACGATGCCAAGCTTCGTCGCGGAAAGCCGACCGTTCATATCCAGTTCGATGAAGCAACAGCAATCCTGGCAGGTGATTCTCTCCTGACGCTGGCTTTTGAAATTTTAAGCGAACCCGAAACGCATGAGGATCCGCGCGTACGGTGTGAATTGATCCGTGCACTGGCTCGGGCCGCAGGCGGACACGGCATGGCAGGCGGACAGATGCTCGACCTTATAGGCGAAGATGTGGAATTCGACCTTGGAACGATTTCCCGGCTGCAAAGAATGAAGACAGGAAAACTGATGGCCTTCGCCTGCGAAGCCGGGGCAATTCTCGGTAAAGGAAATGAGCCGCATCGCAAAGCTCTCTGCAATTACGCTTTCGACCTCGGTCTGGCTTTCCAGGTCACTGACGACATTCTGGATGTCGAGGCCGATCCCCAGGATACAGGCAAGGACAGTGGAAAAGACTCTCAGGCCGGAAAATCAACCTTCGTGTCCACTATGGGCAAGGAGCAGGCTCGAAACAGAGCTGAAATGCTTGTTCATCAGGCAATAGCGCATTTGAAGATTTTTGACGGCCGCGCAGTAATGCTGCAGCGCCTTGCCCATTACGTACTCGAACGACGGGCTTAATACGAAATCGAACCATGAATGTAAAGACCATGAAAGCCAGCCTGATCCTGAACAAACAGGGCGAGGTTGGTTTTTTTTATGGCGAAGATCTTGAAATAATCCCGGAGTGGGTTCAAGTCGACGCCGAACGAGGGGAAATATACGTTTATGATGCCGAGTCAAACTGCACGGCCCTGCACATGGAGCCAATGAGCACAAAAACCTATGAGAAAATAGTAGAACGGCAGGCGATCCTTCTGGTGCAGGTCGAGGATAACGACATTTCTAAGCCGGTAAAAGCCATATGGGTTCCTCTTTCGGTTTCCCAGCAGATTTGACTGGCCTCGGAATTTACTGTTAGATTTGTACGACAAATGTAGTGAGGTTTTCGCATGTCATACATTATGGACACGATTTTCGGTGATGGTTCTGAAGGATCGGGAACCCCTGACCCGCTTAAAACAGTCGGCTCTTTTTTTAACGCCGGAATAACGTTTGGCGCGGGACTTGCGATTCTTGATTTGGGTGCTGAAATAGGCAGCAACAGCCTTGCCGGAGGTGTTAATCTTTCAACTGGAACGGCTGGCCCGGCTATGAACGCAGATATCTCCTATTCCCCTTTGGCGATGTAAAGTTTACGCATTTCAGCTCTAAACCCTAATCATGCAGCCTAAGTTTTTGTAATATAATCATTAAAAACGTTTTGCGCCCGCTGGTTCTTTAGGCTAGAAATGTCTGACCATGAAAAAAGCACTGGAAAGCGCAGAAAAAGCGCAAGCGGAAGCGGTTAAAAAAAAGCGCTCAGAATCAGAAGAAAAAACCCTTTATCCTGCGTTGGACAAGGTTGATTTTCCCTGTGATATAAAAAAACTTCCCGACGGTGATTTGCCGAATTTGGCAGACGATGTAAGACGTTTCATGATCGAAACTGTTTCTCGGACCGGAGGTCATCTTGGCGCCGGTTTGGGAGTGGTTGAATTAACGGTCGCTCTCCACGCTGTCTTTAACACACCCGAAGATCGCCTGATCTGGGATGTCGGACACCAGTCTTACCCTCACAAGATTTTGACCGGCCGGAAACATCGGATGCAGACATTGCGGAAAGGAAAAGGTCTGTCGGGCTTTACAAAGCGTGATGAAAGTGAATACGACCCTTTTGGAGCGGCCCATAGCTCAACGTCGATTTCTGCCGGACTGGGCATGGCTGTCGCACGCGACCTCGAAAACAAGCGAAATCCGGGAGCCCGCGATAATCACGTGGTTTGCGTAATCGGCGACGGGGCAATGTCTGCGGGTATGGCTTACGAAGCCATGAACAACGCGGGTATAATGAATATCGACAATAATCGGACCCGACTTTTGGTGATACTCAACGACAATGATATGTCCATAGCGCCTCCTGTCGGAGCAATGAGCCGCCACCTGACACGGCTGGTCTCGTCGGACTCCTATCACAATGCCCGGGAAATCGGGAAAAAACTGACAAATATCCTCCCTGCACCTCTTAGAAACGCGGCGAAGAAAGCCGAAGAAAGTGCTCGTTCCGCGCTTGGCGCAGGAACAATGTTCGAGGAAATGGGTTTCTTTTATATTGGCCCGGTGGACGGCCATAATCTGGAACACCTCCTCCCCATACTGCGTAACATCAGAGATTCGGAACATGAAGGCCCTATACTCCTGCATGTGATTACGCAAAAAGGCAAAGGCTATCTTCCCGCTGAAAACGCTTCGGATAAAATGCATGGTGTACGCAAATTTGATATCATTTCCGGCAAACAGGTCAAAAGCCTTGCTCAAGCTCCCACCTACACGAACATTTTCGCACAATCCCTTATTAAGGAAGCAAGAAAAGACGATAAAATCGTAGGAATTACAGCGGCAATGCCCTCCGGCACGGGAATGGATTTGTTCGGTTACGAATTCCCCGACCGTATGTTTGACGTCGGAATCGCAGAACAGCATGGCGTAACCTTTGCTGCGGGATTGGCAAGCGAAGGATACAAACCTTTCGTCGCGATGTACTCGACCTTCCTCCAGCGCGCATACGATCAAGTGATTCATGATGTCGCCATTCAGAACCTTCCTGTTCGCTTTGCCATAGATCGTGCCGGACTTGTAGGCGAAGACGGACAAACTCATGCGGGGGCATTTGATATAGCGTTTCTCGGATGTCTTCCTAATTTTGTCCTAATGGCCCCGTCCGACGAAGCCGAACTCGCCCATGCCGTCGCAACCGCAGCCTCTTACGATGAAGGCCCTATAGGGTTTCGTTTTCCGCGTGGACAGGGAACAGGCATACCGCTTCCCGAAAAACCCGAAATACTGGCTATAGGAAAAGGACGCCTGGTCGAGCAAGGACAAGGCATCGCAATTCTCAACCTGGGAGCGCGCCTGTCAGAATGCCGGCAAGCCGCGCAATTTCTCAAGAGAAAAGGCATTGCTCCGACTATTGCGGACGCCCGCTTTGCTAAGCCTCTGGATACGGCACTTGTAAATTCTCTGGCGGACAATCACGAAGCGCTGATAGTAATCGAGGAAGGCGCACGCGGCGGCTTCGGGTCTATCGTTCTCGAACATTTATGTGCAAGCGGTAAGCTGACAGGAAAACTGAAAATCGGGATTATGACGCTGCCAGATGAGTTTTTGGAGCACGATACCCCGGAAGAACAATATAAAAAAGCGGGCCTCAGCGCCAAGGACATAGAAAGAACAGCAAACGACCTGCTGGCACGAAAATAGGTTATTGTAGTTAAGCCTCTTCACCGCATACCGTAAAGCGATCGTTAGACTGGTCAAACAACCATGGCAATAAAGAAACCCACAATAATAATCTTTGACATGGATGGAACGGCTGTTCGTCACATCAACCCGCGCCTTCTGCACGTCCTCGAAATCCTGGACAACCTGTCTTACAAGACATCCAAGTTTTTTTCATGGGTGTTCCTGCAGGGCGCAAAAGGGCCTATGATTCCCATCTGGCACAAAAAAAGAAAACAGCCGCGCCTTCTCGTCCATCGCGCTATTCACAAGATCAGGCGCAAACCCGTCGAGCAGATCGTCGAACCCTGCCCTGGACTGTTCAGTCTTTTGGAACTATTGGAACAATATAAAATTCCGCTAGCCTTGGTCAGTAACGGTTTAGGCAAGGGCTACGGACACGAAATACTGGAAACGTTCGATCTGAAAAAACACTTTCCTGTAACCGTTTTCCGTGAAGATATCGTACTCTCTAAGCCAAACCCGGAACCCATACTGTCCGCCGTTAAAAACCTGAATCTGGAGCTGAAGCCGGACGACACAATCTGGTATATCGGGGACCGCCGCAAAGATATAATCGCTGCACTGGCTGCCAACAAAGTGCTTCCTTGCCGTGTCCAGCCTGTAGCTTTCGGACTGCACGCAGCCGTCGCAATGGTCGAAAAAAACATCAGCCCCGACTATATCTACATGTCATTTCATGAAATGTACGATGTCCTGAAGCCGCTCTTTGACAAAGATCCTCCTCCTTTAAAGTGCCTAGAAAAAGGCGCATAAAAAAAGGAAGTCCTTATGGCCGGATGGCAGGCGGACTATAAACGCTATACGCATAAGGACTCTGCATAACCAGCATTTGAGCCAAAAACGGCTGAATCGTATCTATGATCTGCGCCTGCTTGCGCAAAACGTCAGCGGCGAAAACTTGCCCCTCAAGCATATTCAGAAAACGCTGAATTGGCGGCAGGGGTTTGGGCATAACAACGACCTGAACATCCTGACGAGTTTGCTTTCCGATCTGCTTGGCCGCGTAATCAAGGGCATCGTTCAAACCGCCAATCCGATCAGCCAGCCCGATTTTTAAAGCGCTGTTGCCCGTCCATACACGCCCGCCTGCAATACGGTCGACTTGCTCGGCAGACATCTTTCTCCCGATGGCGACACGCTGCACAAAATTATCGTAAACGTTATCCAGCATGGCATTAATGCGTTCCGCCTCGCTCTCGTTAAAAGGAGTATTTAGCGACCACATTCCGGCATTTGCGCCCCACTGAATCCGCTCCCAGTTTACGCCAAGCAGCGCCCACAGTTGTTCCGCGGAAAACTTGCCGCCTACAACCCCGATTGATCCCGTCAGAGTCGTCGGAAGAACAAAAATCTGGTCAGCATACGCCGATATCCAGTAACCGCCCGATGCCGCTGTCGGACCCATCGAAACTATGACCTGTTTGCCCTGCTCCTGTACGATCTGCGCTGCCCGCAAGATAGTCTCGGACGCCACGGGAGAACCGCCGGGACTGTCCACTCGAAGAACTACGGCCTTGACGTTCTCATCCTTCGCGGCATCAATAAGAGCGGAACCGATACTGTCTGCCGCTGCAATCCCGTCATCAAAAAGGCTGGGAGAATCGTGCCCGTCTGAAGGCATAATCACGCCAACAGCGTAAATAAGTGCGATTGTCGGCTTTTCATCGGCTTCAGCCTTTTTCTTGCTGCTGCCGGACTGCTTTTCTGCGATCTGTTCAATAAAATCTTCGCTGAAAATGCTCTCGCTTGGTTTAGTCTCGCGAATATACTCGTCAATACTGACATAATCAGCCTCGACATCCGGATCCCCGGTAGCAAGTGCATTGATCTCCTTGGCCATGATATCCGCATAATCGGCATAATGGATAAGCCCTGCATCAAGCGCTTCATCCGCGGTAAAAAGCCCCTTATCGACAAGTGCCTTGAAGGCCTCGGGGGTTATACCAAGATCCTTTGAAATATCCTGACCCAGCGTCTCGGCGATATCCTTGATCAGGTACTCCATCATACGCCGGTTTTGCTCGCTGATCTCCGAATTTGTGAGGCTTTCATAAGCGGATTTGAATTCCTTACGCTGAAAAAACTGCGGCTCTACACCGATTTTGTCCATAATGTTTCTAAGGAAAGGCACTTCGGAATTTAGCCCGGTAATGGCGACAACTCCCATGGGTTGCATCCATATTTGTTCAAACGCTAGAGCAAGATAATAATGCCCCATGCCGCCGGCGTCACCGTAAGAAGAAGAGTACACATAGGTAAATTTACTACTCTCACGGAATTTTTGAATGGCGGCTCTTATTTCCTGAATATGCCCAAGAGAATAGCCTCCGCCCTCCATCCGGGCGTAAATCCCTTGCACCCTCTGATCGGTACGTGCACGTTCAATGGCATCGAGAAAATCTTTAAGCGTTTTACCCTGCCCGGCAAACGTTCCTGCAAGCCCGGCCTCTTTTGGAAGATCACCGAGATTTCCATCCATATCCATGAACAGCACAAATTTTTCCGGCAGTTCGCGCTTGGCATCAACATTTTTAAGAGCGGACGAGAAAGTCCAGAAAACCAGAAAAGAACTAATCAGCACAAACGCGCCAACTGCTGTACAGGTACGGCGCAAAAAAAGCCACAAAAAAGAAAAAAAGCCTCGCCTGTTTTTAACAGAACGCGAAGTTGCCGAAGCGCTTTCCTCTCTGATCGGAGAAGAATACAAATTTTTGCGTGCTGACCAAGGGTCTTTAGATGTCATGCCGCTTTCCTGCGATATTAAAGTAAAAACTGAGTTGCTAGCCTTAACCACTCATATCAGATATCGCGCTTCTTCAAAACAACAGATTGCTTGTTGGAGGTAAGGGAATACTCCTTGTACCCAAGCCGCCCCACGGACACAAAATCGACTAACCCGTCCCGGATAATGGATTCGTCGATATGGATCCCTACCACCTCCCCGAAGATAACGACATAATCGGACTCCGGATCGGTCGAGGGAATATCGAGTGATTTAAAGAACGTGCATTCCAGATGGATCGGTGATTCCGCGACCCCCGGTGGCTGCACAATCCGGCTCGCCCGTTTGGTCAGCCCGGCCAGTTCGAACTCGTCCACCCCGTGCGGCACATCCCGCGACGTCTCCACCATCGGATGCAACAGCGCCTCGGTCACGACATTCACCACAAATTCTCCGGTTTCCAGAATGTTCCGGCTGGTATCCTTGGTGCGCGAACTGCTCGAAAACATGATGATCGGCGGGTCTTCGCACACCGCGTTGTAATAGCTGTAGGGAGCCAGATTGACCTTCCCCTCGGCGCTCATCGTCGAAATCCAGCCGATCGGCCGAGGCTGCACCAGCGCCTTCCAGGGATTGTGTTTTAAACCCAGATCGGCCTTCGGGTCCTGCTTGCGTGGTTCATAGAACATGCAAACTCTCTTACAGGCACTGAGCCTTATATCGAAGCCAATGATCCGCGAGAACGCAGGCCATCATGGCCTCGGCCACCGGAACGCCCCGAATACCCACGCACGGATCATGCCGCCCTTTGGTCACGATATCCGTTTCCTCCCCGTGCGTATCGATCGTCTTGCGCGGTGTCAGAATCGAGCTGGTCGGCTTAAACGCCACCCGCGCCACGATATCCTGCCCCGACGAAATCCCGCCAAGTATCCCCCCGGCATGATTGGACAAAAACACCGGATTGCCCGCTTCATCCAGCCGGATTTCATCGGCATTCTCCTCCCCGCCCAGTGCCACCGCCTCAAACCCCGCGCCGATCTCCACGGCCTTAACCGCGTTAATACTCATCATCGCCTTGGCGATATCGGCATCCAGCTTGTCATAAACCGGCGCACCCAGCCCGGCGGGAATTCCCGATGCATGAACCTCGACCAGAGCCCCGGCACTCGATCCCTTCTTGCGGATCGAATCAAGATACCCTTCCCAAGCCTTGCCAGCCTGAGCATCCGGCGTCCAGAACGGGTTGCGCTCCACCTCCTCCCAGTCCCACGCACCGCGGCTGATCTTCTCCGTCCCGATCTGCACGACGCAGCCCCGGATGCTAACCTGCACGCCGATCTGTGCCTCCAGAACCTTGCGCGCAATCGCCCCCGCCGCCACACGCATCGCCGTCTCGCGGGCAGAAGACCGCCCCCCGCCCCGGTAATCACGGATACCGTATTTCCTGAAATAGGTATAATCCGCATGGCCGGGGCGGAACTTGTCCTTGATATCCCCGTAATCCTTGGATTTCTGATCGACGTTATGGATCAGCAGCCCGATGGGCGTTCCCGTTGTCTGCCCCTCGAACACGCCCGACAAAATCTCGACTGTATCCGGCTCCTGCCGCTGCGTGGTATGCCGCGACTGCCCCGGCTTCCTGCGGTCCAGCCAGAACTGGATATCCGCCTCGTTCAGCTTGATACGCGGCGGTACGCCATCGACCACGCAGCCGATCGCGGGTCCATGGCTCTCCCCGAAACTCTGATACTGGAACAACGTGCCGAAACGGTTACCCGACATAAAAACCTCTTAATCCAGACTACTTTACAATAACTTTCTCTTTTTGCGCGGACAAAGTCCCCTGCTCGATGATCGCCACCGTCAGACGCGAAATCGCCACCCGCTTGCGCGTGGCCTCCTCCATAATATCCGTCTGCCAGACATGGGTCCGCCGCCCGATATGCAACGGCGAGCATTTCCCGACCACGAACCCCTCCGTCACCGCACGGATATGGTTGGCGTTAATCTCCAGCCCCACCGCGCGCTCCTTGTCCGGGTCGATGCACATCCACGCCGCTACGCTGCCCAGCGTCTCGGAGAGAACGCAACTCGCCCCGCCATGCAGAATTCCAAACGGCTGCGTCGTCCGTTTATCCACGGGCATCCGCGCACAAAGATAATCGTCCCCTATTTCCGTAAATTCAATACCGATATACGCCCCCATATTGGCGTTCCGCAGTCCTTCCAAGTAATCGAGACTATAGGATTTGAACCAGACCATCTAAAAAACCTGCTGCATGTCTAAGACTCTCGAGTCTATACACGGCCCATAAACGCTGTGCAAGCCGCAGCCTTCCGATAAAAACGATGCCTGCGAATAATCCCTGTAAAAGTCAAAGATAAACGATCTAATACGAAAATATTCCTCTTGCTGAAAAATGAAGGAACCAAATATTATGTGAAGCTTAACGGCCTGTAAGGGGAAAAAACATGATACAGTTCTATAAGGCGCCTAAAATAACCGAAACACTGATTGAAGTTGAAGCAAACGAAAATTTTCTGCGCGAGATGAAAGATGCGGCAGGCTCAGACGGCGTCCATGTTACACATATTGGCAGGGCCCTGCCTGTTTCCGTCGATGAAGGACAAATCGGCGTCTCAAAATATTTCATGACATTTGCCGGTTCGGGCGACAATGCGAACGGCGGAAAACCGAACGCGGCCCAGCATGAAATTTTAAACAAATGGGGTGCGCGGGACTATGGTTCCGACCGGGAAGCATGGGAAATCGGCCGAACCGTGGCCACCCGTATCGCTGACGGAACTGAAAGCCGGGCTTCCGCCGAACCCCACGAGGCGTTTGCGCAACCCACGTTCGACTAAAAGAAAATATATTTAAGAGAGGTTGGTCGGGGTGAGAGGATTCGAACCTCCGGCCTCCTCGTCCCGAACGAGGCGCGCTACCAGGCTGCGCTACACCCCGCCCACTGCGGCTTAACAACCTTTAGGCCTCCTTACTATAGAAATTCTTGTACTTCTGCCAGCAAAAACATAGAATCAGCAGAAATTTGCCCTGATTTGGCTATCGTGCATCTTTTTTGTCAGGAACTTGAACATAGGGTATAGTGCTTTAACCTGACCAAACCCGAAAGTAAGGACGTCATGAAAAAAATTATAGGCATTCTTCTGGCTCTTTTTCTCTTAAGCGCAGGCGGTTTTACCTTGCAGGCACACGCTGAAAGCAAGCCTGCTCAAAAGAAACCGAAGTCGCTCTGGGTTAACGATCCGGCTCCTATAGACGAGGAAATCGAGGAAGAAGAAGACAAAAAAAAGAAACTCAACTCAAAAAAAAACTGGATTCCACGCGAGACCCCACCACAGGAGTCAACAGTAGAAAAGACAAGCGATGGCCCCAACGTTGAGATGAATTTTGCCGCGGACGCGAAGGCTGTAGCCTTGGCGTGCCCCGGAAACTGGGAAAGTGAGATATGTCTTAAGGCAACCTCGCAGTCCGCTATGGTCCTGGTTTCCCAGTACGGCGCAAAACTCGAACATTCAGGAAACAAACCCGCTATGGAACCTCTAAAGCAGGACTGCGCGGCTTCCACGGCGGCAACACAGCAAGACAACATCCCTGCATACGCCATGAAAAGCGCCTACACGGTTTGCGCGAACAAGATAACGGACATCGCTACAGAAACAGGCATCAAGCCCGACCCGTCTTATCTCCAGCTTCTGGTCGCATCAATCCTGTGTCTGGACAAGAATCCGCAGTGCCCGATGATGGAAGACAGCCTGCGCAAATGGGCGAATTAACAAGGCCCTGTAACCATTATGCGGCTTTGGATTTCCCTGACACATCCGCGATAAAACGCTCGAAGGTCTGCACGGATTCCTTAACGCGGGGCGCATACTGTTCAATAAAGCCTTCGTCCAGCTTGGCCCCGTTTTGATAAGCCTTGAGCGCAGCCTCTCCATCGTAATCGCACCCGGACAGCCGCAACGTTAACACCTCGGGTTCAGCCCCGAAAGCAGAACCCGGAAGGGTCGCTAGGCTGTAATCCTTTAAAAGGGCATGAGCAAGATCCTTGGAAGTCTTTATTCCGGCCTTGGCCAGCGACCCACGATGCGTTTCGAAATTCGGATAGTTATAGAACGCCCCCTGAGGCTCCGGCGCATGAATGTCCAAAGAGCGCAAGCCTTTGGCGATATACTGATTCATCAATTTGTGAATGTCAGTGCATTGTTGGATATGCTCCTCAATGTCCTCATGACCTTTATAGGCTTCCACGACAGCCTGCTGAATGGGAGAAGGCACACAGGACCACGTTTCGCTGGCAATATTGCGAAGCAGTCCCTGAAGCCCGTCCACGGCTTTTGGAATAAACCCGATACCGACACGCCATCCGCCCAAAGAAAGGTGCTTTGACAGCCCTGTAGTCACCGCCGTATGAGTCGGCGCATACTTGGCAATCGTCCTGTAAACTCCGTCAAAACTCACAAACCCGTAGATTTCATCGGAAATGATCAAAATATCCTCGGCAACGCAGACTTCGGCAATCTGCTTGAGTTCATCCTCCTGAATGGTCAGTCCCGTCGGATTGCTGGGATAGTTCAAGATCAACTTGGAAGGATTCTTGCCCTCTTTACGGGCCTGAACGATTACGTTTTTTAGGACCTCGGCGTCAATATGATAGCCTTCCCCATCAAGACGCGTGGGAACCTTTATGACTTCGCGCCCGAGCATCCGGGACTGGGGCTTATAGCTCACCCAGCTTGGGTCAGGCATCAACAGATCGCCTTCAATGGCCATTTGAAGGGCGTAAAGGATAAGCTTGCTCCCCGGCGCGACGATTACGTCGAACTTGGATGTATCCAGCCCTGCTTTCTCCTTGTAGTACTGCGCCACCGTTTCACACAGTTCGGCGAGACCTGCGGTCGGCAGATATTCCTTGCGGTCGACTGCGTTTTTCAAGGCATTCTTGAGCCTCTCAGGGACCGGAAAAGGCGACTCGCCAAAGCCCATGTGATAGGCTTTCTTACCTTCGGCGCGTCGGGACTTGACCATCTCGTTAGCGGCTAAGGTCGGCGAAAGCTCAAATTCAGTAGCGGTTTTAACAAGTTTAACCATAGGTTCAGGCTCCTCGAAGTCCTAAAATAATGAATAATATATCCCCTCCTACTAGGCGGATTATCGGCACTATTCAAGCTTTTTGTAAGAAACTCATGGCCATTATGAAAAAAAATGGGTTAAAGTGGTAAAAAGACGAAAATAAGGGGTGCCATGAGAGCTTTTTTCTTGGGAATAGATGTCAATCGAGCCAGTGCCGACCCGTCTCTGCACTTCGATCCCTCGTCTCATCATTACCACGGTTCCATGCACCTTGATGAAACCGCACAGAATATTGCGGGTTTTGTCGCCGAAATCCGCCCGCACACGCCGATTGCGTGGGCTATGCAGAATAAAGACACGCGCCCTGGGCATGAACATGATTATTCAGCGGAAGAACGGGCGTTTCACCATGTTCTTCCTGACGAAAACCGCGACACATTTATGTCCAAAACGCGCATGTCCCCATACCCCGAAAACAGGGAGTTTTTTGAGGATATGAAACGACAGGGTTACGATACGGTCGTTTTGGCTGGATTTTACGCCTCGGAATGCATCTACTGGACTATGCAGGACCTCGTAGAAGCTGGGTTTCGCGTTGTTGTCCCGACCGATCTCATCGCCCACATGGAACGCTCCCACCCGATGCACGGTTTCGAAGACTTCATGCAGGATGTCTATTACAACCGGGTCATCTTTACAGACGTTCAGGCCGCTGAATACTTTCTGAAGTGCGACGAGGACCAGAGAAACCTCCCTCCGGCGCGTTATACGTGGGACGATATGAATTCCATGTATTTTGGACCGGGAAGTTGAAAGCACGACCCTTTGCATCGCAGCAAAGTACGCGTCCTAAATTCGGGCTTTAACGATGGCTCTTGTGGTAGAATGTAATTATGCAGGAAAGCGGATCGGCCACATTGAACAATATGACGGGAAGAAAAGACGATGCAGATGCGTCAGAACCCCGTGAAAAACTTCTTCTGATCCTCGAATTCATCGTAATCTGCCTTCTTATCCCAACCGTTATCATAACTTTTCGCCTCGCAAGGTTCATGTTCGCCTTCCTGTGGAGCGTTGCGTTCTTTTGCTGGGCGATCATGTACCTGAAGGATAAGGAGTACTGGAGCAGAAAAATAAACTTCAAGGCCGTTAACAAGGAAAATCTGAAAACAATCCTGCCCCGATGGGCTTTGTGTACTGTGGGGATGGTAATGTTAATCTATTTCTATGACCCTGCACGCATGTTCTACATCATAGAAAACAGGCCGCAGGTCATCCCGGTAATCCTGTTCGCCTATCCCCTGCTTTCGGCCCTGCCCCAGGAAATAGTCTTCTGTGGTTATTTCTTTGAGCGGTTTAGCCCAATTATCCGCAGTGAAAAGACAATGATTCTGGCCAGCGCACTCGTATTCGCCTACGCGCATGTTCTCTATATTAACTGGGTCGCTCCGTTCCTGAGCCTTATTGCCGGGTTTATCTTTGCATCCACCTACAATAAGACGCACTCGCTGGCTTTGGTGACAATCGAGCACGCTCTCTATGGAATCAGCCTCTTTTTGATCGGTCTGGGCTGGTACTTCTATGGCGGAGCCGTTTCTGTAAGTCGCTGATTATTTTACGACTTCCATCAAATGCGCATTAAGGCTGTAATGCATGGCAATGGCGGCTGCATATCCGACAATCAGCACAGGCGTCCATTTCAGGTGTGAAAAGAACGTGTAATATCCCCGGGCCGTACCCATCAAGGCAACACCCGCCGCCGAACCGATCGAAAGCATGGTTCCTCCGACTCCGGTTGTAAGCGTGATAAGCAGCCACTGAAAATGATCCATATCGGGATTCATGGTCAGAACAGCAAACATCACGGGAATATTATCGACAATTGCAGAAACGAACCCAAGCCCGATATTCGTCATCCCCGGCCCGAACCCCTGATAGAAACTGGAGGACATCAACTCCAGATAACCAAGATAACCAAGCCCGCCGACACTGAAAATCACGCCGAAGAAAAACAGCAGCGTGTCCCACTCCGCGGCCGCGACTTGCGTAAAGATATCGAAGTCCTTATCCTGACGACTCCCTCGATGCTGTATATACCATGAAGCAATCATTAAAAAGGACAGCCCGGTCATCATACCGATAAAAGGCGGAAGTCCAAGAAACTGCTCGAAGCTGACAGCCATAGCAATAGTAAGAAAACCAAGAAATATAATGGGTGTAGCCCCGTATTTCAGCTGCACCTGCTCGTCCGGAGCATCAGGTTTTACGCCCGCAGGAATAAAGAAAGTCATGATCGCGGCAGGAACTACAAAATTGATCAAAGATGGCACAAAAAGGACAAAAAACTCAAAAAACTCGACCTTCTCGGCCTGCCAGACCATAAGAGTGGTGATATCGCCAAACGGGCTGAACGCGCCTCCGGCGTTGGCAGCGCTGACCACGTTTATGCACCCGATGGAAATAAATGCGCCGTTACCACGCCCAACGGCGAGAATAACCGCACCCATGACGAGTGCAGTTGTAAGATTATCGGCAATCGGCGAAAGGAAGAATGCTATAAATCCGGTAACCCAGAACAACTGCCTGAAGCTCATGCCCGAACCGACAAGCTTCACACGGATAACGTCGAAAACGTTGCGGTCTTCCAGCGCAGCGATATAGGTCATAGCCGAGAGAAGAAAAAGCATAAGGGAGGCGTATTCCTCCAACCCATGGAAAACCGCGTCCCGCACCCCGTGATGATCGACCCCGTATTGCGGAGCGATCATGCCGATGACGACCCACATAAGCCCGGCCCCGAAGAGGACAGGCTTGGATTTCCTCATATGGGTATATTCCTCTGCCAGAACGGCAAGATAAGAAACAATAAAAATAACGATACAAACAATCCCGGCCCAGTGCATGCCGACATTAAGATTCTGCATGCCTCCGCCGTCTGCCTCTCCGCCTGCGGCAAAAACTGGGAAAATAACAAAAAGAACGCTGAGTATTATGCCTGCAAGAAAAAAGAAAGGATGTTTCATACCCTAAAAAAGCCCTGTCTGTTATTTCAAGATAAGTTTATGGTTGCCAAACTAATCAAGACTGTTAACGCAATCAACACTTTCCGAAAAAATCGGCCCTATTTCTATACGCCGCTTACTTGAAAACACCTATGAGGGAGGAGTTTATCCAGAAATGCGAACCTATGGCCGCGACATATCCCAAAAGAATAATAGGCGACCATTTGAGATGAGAAAAAAAGGTATACTGACCTTTGGCGGTCCCCATAAGCGCAACGCCGGCAGCAGAGCCTATTGAGAGCATGCTCCCCCCAACCCCGGCCGTAAGGGTGACGAGAAGCCATTGGAAATGATCCATGTCCGGGTTCATGGTCAAAACCGCGAACATAACCGGAATGTTGTCGACGATCGCCGACAGGAACCCGACCCCAATATTGGCAAAACTAGATCCGAAAGCGCCATACATTTGTGTAGATACAAATTCAAGATATCCAAGGTACGCAAGGCCCCCTACACTGAAAATCACGCCGAAGAAAAAAAGAAGCGTATCCCACTCCGCGGCCGCAACTTGCGTAAAAATATCGAAGTCCCTGTCCCTTCGATCACCGAAATGAACGATAAACCAGGAGGCGATCATCAGCAAAGACAGGCCGGCCATCATGCCGATAAAGGGGGGCAAACCGAGAAATTGCTCAAAACTCACAGCCATAGCGATTGTAATGAGCCCAAGAAAAACAATTGTAACAGCCCCGTACTTTAGAGATACGTCCTCAATATCTGGAAGCGGCCTTTCTCCGCCCTTAATAAACAGGCTCATAAAAAACGCAGGGACGATGAAGTTAACGAGTGAAGGGATAAAGAGATCAAAAAACTCAAAAAACTGTACCTTTTCAGCTTGCCAGACCATAAGCGTAGTTATATCCCCGAACGGGCAAAAAGCCCCGCCTGCGTTCGCTGCACACACAACATTTACGCACCCGGCGGAAATAAATTTTTTCTGGTCCCGTCCGACCGCCATGACGACAGCCCCTATAACCAAGGCTGTGGTAAGGTTATCCGCTATGGATGAAAGAAAAAAAGCGATAAACCCCGTAACCCAGAAAAGCTGACGGTAGCTCATCCCCGAACCGACCAGTTTTGCGCGAAGAACTTTGAAAACGTTCCTGTCGTCAATTGCGGCGATATAAGTCATGGCGCTGAGCAAAAAAAGCATCAGCGAAGCGTATTCGTCAAGACCGTGATAAATAGCCTCGCGTATAGCATGGTGACTGACCCCATACTCCGGGGCAATTAAAGAAATCAAAACCCATATAAGCCCGGCCCCGAGCAAGACAGGTTTTGATTTTTTTAAATGCGTGTATTCCTCTGAAAGTACGGCAATATAAGAAAAGACAAAAATGAGAATGCACAGGATGCCCGCCCAATGCAGCCCGACGCCCATATGCCCGCTCCCCTGCCCTGTTTCGGCTAAAGCAGGTAAAACCGCAAAAGGAAACAGAAAGACCACGAATATGCCGAGGAAAAATCCCAGGGACTGCATATTTTAAACCTGTTCGAAAGAGCCAAGAAATAACGACTTAAAGCGAAGAGTAATCTAGCGCCCGGAGAGATCGGCAGGCAACAGAATATTGGGTAAAAATTACAGGTGCATTTAAGCCCCCAATAGAAAAAAAGGAATTTTCACCTATTTTGATGCTGCATCGCATTAATTCTTCCAAAAGCCCGATATTTTTAGTATATATAAACGCTAATTCTTGACACGGTTGACGGTGTGTGGTTATGTCCTTCGCCTGCGCGCGCGGGATAATTCAGGCAACCGCAAAAGCAGTATAGACAAGGTTTTTTTTAAATATAAACAACGGAATTTAAAGCATGTTTGCAGTGATCAGAACGGGCGGAAAACAATACAAGGTCGAAAAAAACGACAAGCTTTTCGTAGAAAAAATTGAAGGCGAGGACGGATCGGTAATCAAGCTGGATCAAGTGCTGATGCTTGCTGACGGCAAAAAATCGACTGTCGGGGCGCCAATCGTCGAAGGTGCGGTTGTAGAGGCCAAGATCATCCGTCAGGACCGCGGCCCTAAAATTACGGTCTTCAAGAAAAAACGCAGACAAAATTACCGCCGCAAGAAAGGCCACCGTCAGGATCTGACCTACATTGAGATTACCGATATCAAGGCGGCCTGAGGCTGGTAAACAACAAGAAAAACTAAAGAATAATTAAGGAGCAGACTATGGCACATAAAAAAGCAGGTGGAAGCACAAGCAACGGTCGCGATTCGGCAGGCCGCAGACTCGGAGTTAAGAAATTCGGCGGCGAATTCGTCTTGGCCGGTAATATTATCGTGCGCCAGCGTGGAACAAAGTACAAGCCCGGTAAAAATGTTGGGATGGGAAAGGATCACACGATTTTCGCACTTCTGGAAGGACAGGTTCTTTTCTCCAAAGGCCCCGGCGGCAAGCCGGTAGTGAGCATCGTCCCGGCAAATGACGCACAGGCGCAGGCGGCGGAATAATAATCCTTCTTTAACAAGCGTCAGAAACCGATATACAAAAAGGGAGGAAAGTTTCTCCCTTTTTTAATGACCTGAGAACAAGAGCGCGGTAAAAAGATGAAATTCCTCGATCAGGCAAAAATCTACCTCGAAAGCGGAAAGGGCGGCCCCGGCTGTGTAAGCTTCCACCGAGAAAAATTCGTGGAATTCGGAGGACCGGACGGCGGAAACGGAGGCAAAGGCGGAGATGTGATATTCGAGTGCGTCGAAGCCCTCAATACGCTTATAGATTTTCGTTACCAGCAACATTTTCGGGGAGAACCCGGCCATCACGGTATGGGGCAAAACCGTACAGGCGCAAACGGGAAAGACTGCGTTGTGAAAGTCCCTCTTGGAACTGTCTTGCTGGATGAAGACAAGGAAACCGTTCTGGCCGATTTTACTAGCCCCGGTCAGCGGATGGTCATCTTGAAAGGCGGAGACGGCGGTTTCGGCAACGCCCATTACAAAACGTCAACCAATCAGGCTCCCCGCAAGTTCACACCCGGATGGCCCGGACAGGAAGCCGCAGTCTGGCTGCGCCTGAAGCTGATTGCCGATATAGGGCTCATCGGCCTTCCCAATGCTGGAAAATCGACATTCCTGGCTTGCTGCACGAACGCCAAACCCAAAATTTCGGACTACCCCTTTACAACGCTGCACCCAAATCTAGGTGTCGTAAGAGCCGGAGATACCGACTTCGTGATTGCCGACATTCCCGGCTTGATTGAAGGCGCCCATGAAGGTCACGGTCTGGGCGACCGCTTTCTTGGTCATGTTGAACGCACGGCCGCGCTTCTTCACCTGATTGATTGCACACAGGACGATTTGCTTGGCGCCTATAAAATTATCCGAAACGAATTAAAGGAATACGGAGAAGGACTGGAACACAAGCGGGAAATCATAGCCTTGACCAAGGCGGACGCCCTCGGCCCTGAACTGGCGCAGGATCAGGCTGATACCCTGAAAAAAGCCATTAAGAAAGACGTTATGGTTATATCCTCTATAGCTCAGGATAACATTAAACCACTCCTCTTCAGGCTCGCGCAGATCGTGACGGAGAACCGCAAGCAAGAGCGGGAAAATACCCCCTCCTCTCCCTATGAAAACCGGGAAATAGTGGAAAAGACATGAGCAA
Source organism: Rhodospirillales bacterium (assembly GCA_020638365.1). Classification (GTDB taxonomy): domain Bacteria; phylum Pseudomonadota; class Alphaproteobacteria; order Micavibrionales; family Micavibrionaceae; genus JAGNKE01. The sequence goes on from JACKIQ010000002.1 coordinate 59,679, forward strand.
GGAAGAAGTAACGGCATACAGCGCCCTCAATGATACACGCCTTCTTGTGATCAAGGTCGGTTCTGTCCTGATTCGCGGAGAAGAACTGGACACAGTAAACAAGCCATGGATGGAATCTCTGGCTCATGATGTCGCCGGACTGATGGAAAAAGGGGTAAAAGTAGTCATTGTTTCTTCCGGAGGCGTTGCCTTGGGACGTAAAGCGCTTGGAATATCCGCAGAAATCTCTCCCGGCTCTATCCGTCTTGACCAAAAACAGGCTGCATCGGCCGTAGGTCAATACCATATGTTCAACGGATACTATAATGCGTTCCAGAAATTCGGCGTCACGGCCGCGCAAGTTCTCCTGACCATGAGCGAAACGGAGAATCGCAGGATGAACCTGAATGCTCGTGAAACGCTCTACACACTTCTCGATAAAGGAATCGTGCCCGTTATCAACGAAAACGATACAGTTTCGACAGGAGAAATCCGGTTCGGAGATAATGACCGCCTGAGCGTTCGCGTCGCGCAAATGATCAATGCAGACACGGTCCTTTTACTCTCGACTACAGATGGACTCTATACTGCAAACCCCGACATTGACCCTGAAGCCAGACACTTTTCTATAGTCCGGGAAATAGAGAGCAAGCATGTAAAAATGGCCGGAGACGCTATTCCGGGCCTGAGCACAGGCGGCATGAAAAGCAAGATTGAAGCGGCACAATCCTCGACCAAAGCCGGTATAAACCTGATAATATCTAAAGGTACGGAAAACCATGTCATCAAATCTCTGCTGACTGACCCAAAGAGAAAATCAACACTTTTTCTTGCTCAGAAAAGCGACGTTAGCGCCCGTATCAAGTGGCTTCAAAGTCATCTGCGGCCCCGCGGCATACTGATAATCGACGAAGGCGCACATGACGCTTTGAAAAAAGGAAAAAGCCTTTTGCCCGTAGGAGTAAAAAAAATAGAAGGGCATTTCCAGCGCGGCGATGCTGTTGAAATCCGCACGCAAACAGGTAAAAAGGTCGGCATGGGTCTAAGCGCTTACGATGTCGCCGACGCAAAACAGATTATTGGAAAAAACAGCGCAGAAATTTCAGGAATCCTAGGGTATTCAGGACGTGACGTTCTCGTACACCGCAATGATCTGGTACTCGGCGACTGAACAACAAAGCGAGTTTATTCTTTTCAAGCCGCCCCTGTTTAAGGCATGCTGATGGATATTTTACGCATGTGAGTAAGGAAAGAATGCGAACAGACACTCCAAAAACTGTCTATCTTCACGATTACGCCCCCTATCCTTTTGAAATTCTCTCTCTGGATTTAACGTTTGATATCCGCGAAGGAGATACGACTGTAACGGCCCTTACAAGAATAAAGCGAAAAGAGCACAAAACCCGGGAAATTTTTCTCAACGGCGAAAACCTTGAACTTGTCAGTCTACATTTGGATGAAGAGCCTCTGGATATCTATATTCTTGATGAAAAAGGAATTTCCTTCACGTTTCCGCAGGACGATAGTGAACACGTCTTGAAAGTCACAACGCTCGTCAGACCTGCTGAAAACACAAGGCTTGAAGGTCTCTACAGATCCGAACAAACGTACTGCACGCAATGCGAGGCGGAAGGGTTCCGCCGTATAACCTACTTTCCGGATCGCCCTGACGTGCTGACGGTTTACACGGTGCGCATTGAGGCTGATGAAGAAACCTGCCCGGTGCTTCTCTCGAATGGCAATAAAACCGAACAAGGACAGCTGGAAAACGGGCGGCATTATTGCGTTTGGCACGATCCTTTTCCCAAGCCTTGCTACCTCTTTGCGCTTGTTGCCGGCCGCCTTACGCATATCCATGATACGTTTACGACAAAATCCGGGCGAAATGTCGATCTTTATATTTACGTCCACCCGGGCGACGAAAGCCAGTGCGACCATGCAATGGAATCCCTGAAGAAATCCATGAAATGGGATGAAGATGTTTACGGCCTGGAGTACGACCTGGACATTTTCAATATAGTAGCCGTAAGCGACTTCAACATGGGCGCTATGGAGAACAAATCCCTCAACATCTTTAATACCGCTCTGGTACTCGCCCATCCCGACACGGCAACCGATACGGACTTCATGCGTGTTGAAAGCGTTATAGCTCATGAGTATTTTCACAACTGGAGCGGCAATCGGGTAACCTGCCGTGACTGGTTCCAACTCTCCTTAAAGGAAGGGCTGACTGTTTATAGAGACCAGAAATTCAGCGCCGACATGCATTCTCACGATGTACAGAGAATTGACGATGTTACGCATCTTCGCCGGTATCAGTTTCCCGAAGACGCCGGCCCGCTCTCCCACCCCGTCAGGCCTGATAACTATATTGAGATCAACAACTTCTACACAATGACGATTTACGAAAAAGGTGCGGAAGTCATCCGCATGCTGAAAATCATCATCGGCTCGGAAAATTACAGGAAAGGAACGGACCTCTACTTTTCGCGTTATGACGGACAAGCAGTGACATGCGATGACTTTATCGCCTGCATGGAAGAAGTCAGCCAACAGGATTTAACGCAATTCAAGCTCTGGTATTCTCAGGCCGGAACCCCCGAAATCACATTTAAAGGTGATTACAACCCCGTCGAAAAAACCTATACCGTAACCCTCATCCAGAAAATACCGGATACGCCCGGTCAGACAAACAAAAGGGCCATGCATATCCCGGTCGCCATCGGGCTTTTGGATCCAAGCGGCCAAGAGTATGCCTTGAATGAAAAGGAAGAAAGAACGCAGATTTTACATCTGAAGGAAAAGTCTCAAGCCTTTACATTTGATAACATCCAGTACCCGCCGGTCCCTTCAATCTTGCGCGGCTTTTCCGCTCCCGTCATATTGAAAGACACTCTGAACCTGGAAAACTTATCGCTCCTCTTGCGCCACGATCCCAACGGTTTTAACCGCTGGCAAGCCGGGCAGCACAGTATGTTTAACATCCTGAATGACATCCTCGATAATGGAGAGCAAATTCCGGAACAGTTTTTCCAGACCTACGGCACACTTCTGGATGAATGCCTGAAGCCGGAATCTGACAAGGCGCTGATGGCGCGAATAATTCAGATTCCGTCTGTAACCGAGATTGGACAGCAAAGAAAAGAAATCGACACGACCGCAATCGACAACACTCGGGATGAATTGATAAAAGCGCTCATCGGGGCCTTTAAGATAAAGTTCCAGAAAATATATGAGCAGCATGACAACAAGGCGGAAAACCTGTTCACTGCCGCAGCCGTGGGAAGCCGCACCCTGAAGAATACGGCGCTTCATCTTCTGACAAACAGGTGCATGAAAGAAGATGTTGACCTGTGCCTCAATGCTTACGAAAAGTCCCAAAACATGACTGACAAAATTGCCGCCTTGCAAAGATTGGCGGTCTTTCGAACAAAGTCATGCGAGGAGACAATGAATGAATTCCACGATCGCTACAAAGAACATCCCCTTGTAATCGACAAGTGGTTTTCCTTGCAAGCCTCAGCATCCAGCCAAGAAACGATCAGAATTGTAGATCAGCTTCGGACCCACCCGGAATTTAACATCAAAAACCCGAACCGGGTACGCTCCCTTTTTGCGGCTTTCGCCATGAATAACCCTGTCTGCTTTCATGAACAATCGGGCAAAGGATATGAATTGCTGCGCTCGGCAATAACTGAACTCAACGAAATAAACCCGCAGATTGCGGCAAGGCTCTTAACGCCCTTCAAGGATTGGCACCACTACACCCCCGATCGGCAGAAACTTATGAAAGCCGCATTAAGGCAAATCATGGAAATAGAAAATCTTTCTCCCGACGTTTATGAGATAACTTCTAAAAGCCTTGCAAACTGAATAATTAAAAAAAATTCATGTCTGATTTCGAGCTTGAAGACTGTCACAATGGTTCCGTGTGCGGCGTAGATGAAGTCGGACGCGGCCCCCTTGCTGGTCCTGTTGTCGCGGCCTGCGTTGTGATTCCCCCGAAAATCAGGGGTATGGAAATGACAGCGTCCATAAAAGACAGCAAAAAGCTGACCGGCTTGCGACGCCAAGTCCTCAACGAGTTCATACTTGAAAATTGTTCTTTCGCTATAAGCGTGATCGAAGTTGAAACGATTGATCGGATAAACATCCTTCAAGCCTCACTGAAGGCGATGTCAGAGGCAATAAGTGCGCTGATGAAAAAAGCGCAGGTTTCCCACGCCCTGATAGACGGTAACCGCATCCCGACCCAACTCCCCTGCCCGGCAAGTGCAGTGGTTAAAGGTGATGACCGTTCAGCCTCAATAGCGGCAGCATCAATAATCGCCAAGGTACACCGTGACAAAATAATGAAGAGACTGGATGCTGATTATCCGCAATTCGGTTGGATAAAAAACGCCGGCTACCCGACGCCTGACCATCTCGCCGCCCTCGAACGCTTCGGCGTAACGCCTCACCATCGCCGAACATTTGGACCCGTAAAAAGGCTTTTGGCAAAATCTGCTTAAAGCACGCTTTCATGATTCCATAACAACACACTGACTCTAAATATAGAATCTTGACTCATAATACGATTTTTTTCCTTGACGAAGAATCTGTTTTTTCGCATGATTCGCTTCTTTCAAATAAAGGAGTCCAGAATGGCAAGCAGGAAAAAAAATCTGTCCACAGATTCAATTTTTATTGGAGATTGCATAAAAATAATGCGCGAGCTCAAATCGGAATCTGTGGATTGTATTTTTGCCGACCCGCCATACAATCTCCAGCTGAACCGTGAATTGCACCGTCCGAATAATTCCCGTGTCGATGGCGTTGATAATGACTGGGACCAGTTTGAAAGCCTCAAGAGTTACGACGAATTTACGCGAGAATGGCTTTCTGCAGCGCGTGACTTGCTGAAACCCGACGGAACGATCTGGGTAATCGGCAGCTATCATAACATTTTCCGGCTTGGTTACATTCTCCAAGATCTGGGCTTCTGGATCCTGAATGACGTCATATGGCGCAAATCGAACCCGATGCCTAATTTCCGGGGGCGCCGCTACACAAACGCGCACGAAACACTGATCTGGGCTTCAAAGTCAAAGGACTCAAAATATTGTTTTAACTACGAGGCCATGAAAACCTTTAACGAAGACCTGCAGATGCGCTCTGACTGGTATCTGCCGCTATGCACAGGACAGGAGCGACTTAAGGATATCGACGGTAAAAAAGCCCACCCCACGCAAAAGCCTGAATCGCTGCTCTACCGGGTCCTGCTCTCTTCAACGCGTAAAGATGAAATCGTTCTTGACCCCTTCTTCGGAACGGGGACCACTGGTGCAGTAGCCAAAAAACTCGGTCGCCGTTATATCGGAATTGAGCAGGATAACCGTTATGCCGCCTTTGCGCGCGAAAGAATAAAGGAAATAAAGCCGCTTAAGGGAGCCGTGATCGAAACCTGCGCCAAACGTGAAAAACCGCGAATTCCTTTCGGCACATTGATTGAGCAAGGTTTGATCGCGCCCGGGGCCGTACTGACGGACCCCAAAAACGTCCATACAGCGACCGTGCATGCAGATGGCTCTCTGACTATTAGAAACAATATAAGTAAAATTCAGGGCTCAATTCACAAAGTTGGCGCGGCCGTTCAAGGTGCACCCTCCTGTAATGGCTGGACGTTCTGGCATTACAAGGAGAACGGAAAATATCTGCCAATAGATAATCTACGCGAGCGCGCTCGTGGAGAGTCTCTGAATTGATGTAATGACGCAGCAAGACGAATGGACAGACCGCATCATCATCCGGAATCTGAAACTGGATATGAGTATAGGGATCTACGAACAGGAACGGGTTAAAAAACAACCCGTTCTGGTAAGTGTAATATTGACTGTCTGCTCAAACACAAACCGCCAGCTCGAACAAATCGAGGAAGTAATCAGCTACGAAGAAATCGTAAGAAAAATTCAGAACCTGGCAAAATCCCGTCACTTCAATCTGGCAGAGAGGTTCGCCGAAGACATTGCCCAGATTTGCTTTGGATTCAATAAAACCCTGCAAGCCGAAATCACGATCCTGAAAACCGAAATTTTACCAGAAACCTCTGCGGTCGGTGTTAAAATCCGCAGATTCCGCGATGACTAGTGAAACAAACCTTCACCCTCGTACTTGACCTTTAAAACTTCGTACTCCTTTCGAAGATTTTCGCTGACTTCAGTAGGCGAGCGGTTACTAAGATAGGATTTTGAGTAAAAAAGCTGCTTTCGCCCAATATCCCCGAAAACTTCGACACCCTCAAGCACAGCCATCGTTTGTAATAACATTATACCTTTACCGGATGATGAACGTTCTGTCCTTCTGAAAGCAAAAGCCTTAGCGTACAAAACCAAATAAGCTTTTCTAAATTCGTAAACCTTTTCTAAATTTTTTGCTTTATCCATAATTTTTTGGAAAATCTTGTCTTTTTCATCAATATATTCGAGTGCAACTTCGGGTGGAGCAGGAACATAAGTCAAAGTAAAAGGCCTACTAAACTCCAATACTAAACCTAAAGGAAAAGTAGAGATGCTTGATGCACCTCTAGCACCACAAATACCATTTAAATAATCATCCTTAGTGATAAGTTCGAAACGACGGATCGACTGTATTTGATAACGAGGATCAATTTTGAATGCTCTCCTTTTCATATCATAATCGCGAAGGGCCAATTCTTGGACTAGCTCCACGCGCGTTGGAAAATCACTTCTGTTATCAACGATAAACTTCCGAGTAGCGTCACGGATTTCCTTCATTTCAAATTCGGAACTGACAAATTTTCTGTAAATCTCACATTCTGTAATACGTAAATAATGATCGATATGCTCGTTGTTTTCTAAGTCAGCCCAACCCAGAGACCAGAATAGATTAGATAAAAACTTCATTGTAGGCTTTTCATAAAGATACTGCCTCTCCGATTGAGGAGTGCCCTCGACAAACTCAGAAACAGGAACATCGGGCGGCAAATCTTCAAGCTGTACAATACCGTCTTTTTTTTCTTCTTCTTCTCCTGGCAGTGAAAAATCTGCAATAACAGGCCCGCCGGGATTAACTTTCTTCTGCGCCTGACTAACCCCGGGAACAAGGCAAAGGGATGCTATGGTTGTCAAAATTGCTAATACTGATGATTTTCTCATAACTACCCTTGCTAAAATGTACAATTTGATTAGGAGACAATTATACTGAGATTAGTCGTGATATTCAACTTATCCGGTACTCAGATGAAGAGGCATTGCTAAATTGAAAACCTTGACAAACAGGCTTGGAAGCCCTGCTTCCTTTAGGGAGACAGTTGGATGCCAGAAAAAGTTCTGGGGAAGACTTTCAGAAATAAAGGGAGATCTGGCCATAAAGATATCCAGAGCTAAATCAAAATGCGTAAAACGATGCCGAACCTGCCCCCGAGAAACTCTGTAAAACGGTATCCCGGCCAAAAACTCAGGAGGAGAAGGCGGCTGGGCAGGTTTATCCGTCCATTCTGAAACAGGAAAACCGGTCATCCCCCCTAAAAGGCCCCTTTCCTGCCGCTTTTCAAGAAGAACGCTGTTATCTCCGCCAATAACCCAGTAGACTGCCCCAAAGCGTTTGTGTCGGACGCCCCTGGCCCCTCCATTGCTGGGCTTTAAAAGTTCGGGCTTGCCTTTTGAAGGGCAGTGTAAAAAAAGAGGACAAATTCCACAGCGCGGCGACTTCGGGACACAAACAGTGGCTCCTAAATCCATAAATGCTTGCGCCATATCACCCGAACGGCCGACTTCAGCCGCAAAGCTGTAATAGTGTTTCGCAAAATCAGATAATATGCTCTTGGATTTTAAACCCGAAGCCAAACCTGTATGCATACGGGCCATAACCCTCTCAACGTTTCCATCGACGACTACGGCCGGAAGGTTGTAAGCAATGGCCCGGATCGCCGCACTGGTATAAACGCCAATTCCTGGAAGAGCCTTCAGATCCGTCTCATTGTCGGGAAATACACCCCCCCATTTCTCCGAAACGATCCGCGCACAAGCCAGAAGGTTACGTGCACGGGCATAGTAACCAAGACCGGCCCACGCTCTCATGAGTTCGTCAGGATCCGCACTGGCTAGATGATGAACAGTTGGCCAGCGGTCAAGAAATTTTTCGTAATAAGGAACAACCGCCTTAACCGTGGTCTGTTGCAACATGATTTCTGAAAGCCAAACGCGATAAGGATCAGGCGTGTCTCCCGAACTATAGCGCCACGGAAGAACCCGCGCATGTGTATCGTACCACCGCAACAGCGCCTGCCCCGCCGAAGCAACCTTGTCAGCACGATCAATCTGTTCTACGCTTACCATATGTCCCTATTATATTCCCCTTAAGGCAATTTCGATAAATGCGCCCGCTATCCGAACCAGTTACACGTGTATCCGGAAAAACATTTAACCGTAAATATATAGCTCTGGGAAAAATAATCGCTGAATGGGAAAGGATTATAGGGGCTGAGTTTGCAAACCGCGCCGTCCCTGTAAAAATCAACTACCGCAAACCGTCAGCAAAAGGAAAAAATGCCAGGCCCTTAGCTTCCCTGCACATCGCAACGACGGAATCTTGGTCTACGACACTGCATTACCAAAAAGACCTGATCCTGCAGCGGATCAACGATCTGTTCGGTGAAGCTTGGATAGAGGATATAAAATTTATCATCCTCTCGCGCGAAACTGCAGTGAAGCCGTTGGCAAAAGCAAAAAGGCACTTGACGGAAGACGAAAAAAAGTTTCTATCCCATATACTTGAACCACTTAAAGATCAGGAACTCAAGTCAAGGCTGGAAAAACTGGGTCAGGATATTATTAAGAGAGCGTAGCATGAAAGTCACCGCTATTACCTTACGCGCGGGTCACGTTATTGAATATAACGGAAAACTTATGGTCGTCGTGAGCAACGAAATTATGCAGCCCGGCAAAGGGGCCTCCGTCTCGCAGGTCGAACTGCGGGATATCCGTTCGGGTTCAAAGGACAATGTCCGCTTCCGGACTCAGGAAACAGTGGAACGCGTGAGGCTTGAACAGGAGAATTATCAATATCTTTATGCCGATGGAGACACGCTGCATTTCATGCACACCGGAAACTTTAACCAGATAGAAGTTTCCAGAGAAGCGGTCGGTCCGCGCGCGGACTTCCTCCAGGAAGGCATGATTATCGAAATAGAAACGCACGAAGGTGAGCCGCTTGGATTTACGTTCCCGGATACATGCGTTTTGGAAATCGTAGAAGCGGAACCTGTTGTCAAGGGTCAAACGGCCACAACATCCTACAAGCCCGCCATTCTGGAAAACGGGTCAAAAATCATGGTTCCTCCTCACATCGAAACGGGCACGAAAGTAATCGTCAAGATTGAGGACGCTTCCTACGTGGAACGCTATAAAGGTTAAGAATGAAAACCCGGATCTCTTAACAGGAGAGATAGGCTCGCAAACATGTCCGCACCGCAATCTGCCATAATGAACATCATGCTTCGAACTGCGGCTAAGGCGGCCAGATCTCTTGTTCGTGACTTTAACGAGGTCGAAAACCTTCAGGTATCGACAAAAGGCCCCGGCGATTTCGTTTCCGCCGCCGACAAGCGCGCCGAGGAAATTATCTTCAGCGAACTGAAAAAAGCCCGGCCTGATTATTCCTTCCTGATGGAGGAAAGCGGCATAGTAGAAGGAAAAAATACGGAATACCGATGGCTTATAGATCCGCTTGACGGAACAACGAATTTTCTCCACGGCCTGCCGCACTGGGCAATTTCGATCGCTCTTGAACACAAGGGAGAAGTTATTGCAGGTCTGATCCACGACCCGGTAAAAGATGAAATATTCCATGCGGAAAAAGGGAATGGGGCGTTTATGCGCCGCCGCAGACTACGCGTCTCGGGACGGCAGGACCTCATGTTGGCCACGATCGCGACAGGCGCACCCCGCCGCTCCGCCGAGTCACGCGCGCAATTCATGAAAGAATACAGCGCGATTATCGCTGTTTCCCCGGGCTTACGCCGATTTGGAGCCGCAGCGCTTGACCTGGCTTACGTTGCTGCAGGTCGCTACGAGGGGTTTTGGGAACGCAATCTTAAACCGTGGGATGTTGCCGCAGGTCTGATTATTGTCAAGGAAGCCGGGGGATTTATTAGTGACCTCGATAATCCCTCCCATAACCCCGTAGAAACGGGTAACGTCTTGGCCGCCAACGATCGACTCTTTGAACCCATGTCAAAAATCCTGAAAGCGGCCTGAAAATGAAAAACTTGTTACATAAAAAATGGGTCTTTTTAATGCTGTTTGGATTCAGCCTTTCTTTTCCCCTTCTCTCACGGGCGGAAGAAACGGTCGTCGATAACAGCACAGCACAAGGAGAGGCTGTAAACCGCCCTGTAACGACAATTAATGTTCCCGTAATCGACCTTGACAAAAATGGCCTGGAATCAGCGAACATAATCAGCTTCAATCTTGGCCCCAGGCAAGTAGCGCTAACCCCGGATCAAATCGCTTTTCTCGAAAAACATGCCTTGCGGCACATGAAAGAGAACAAAGACATAAAACTTGTGGTCCAGACACTGGCCCGGACCAACCCGTCGGATCGCTACGAAAAAACACGCATCGCTCTCGCAAGGGGTCTTGAAGTACGCCAGTTCTTTATGGATCATGGTATTTCGCCTAAACGCCTGCGAACCCAGCCCCTGCCCGTTGAAGGCCAGCGTGGAGAAGACGATCGCATCGACCTGATTTTCACGCGTTAACTGGCTTCGAATGTGGATAATGACGCTTGAAAGCCGCGCAAATATTGACTTTTCACGGCTAAAGGTGTCGTATATGCGAACTTACCTGAAAACTGGGAGAAACTGATGTCGGACGCCGATCCTGCTGACAATGAAAAAAAGCCAAGAGCGACGTACAGTCCTCTGATCCTTCTGGCGATAGGTATAGCTGTCTATATGTTCTACAACATGAAACAGCAGGCGCCAGAAACCATTCCTGACATGAACCTAACGAAGTCAGCTTCCTCACACTCCGTAGAGCCTGCTGCAGCCGTTCAAACAGAAGAAAAACTAGACGAAACCTCACCTCCCGCCGTAACGCAGCCCGTTTCTGAAGAACCAAAAAAAGCGGAAAATAACGAAGAAGAAAAAATTGAAGCTCTGGCGGAGGATACGCAAAGCAATAATGGTGACGGCGATTTAGCTGGCGAAGAGCCCGCCAAGGAAGAAAAGACTAGCTCTGAAGCTTCTCCTGAAGGCAACGAAACTTTGGCGGCAATGATCAGGCCCCGAACGCTCGGTTCTGACGATGCTCCGGTAAAGATCGTCGAGCACGCGTCTTTTACGTGTCCGCACTGCGCTGAATTTCACAAGACAACGTTCAAGGACCTGATAAAGGATTATGTCGACACCGGAAAAGTCCAGATTATCTTTGTTGACTTCCCGCTCAATCGTGAATCCATGGACGCCAGCATGGTTTCAAGATGCGTCCCGGAAAAAAGCTACTTTAATTTTGTTCGCCTTCTCTTTGAAACGCAACGTGAGTGGCTGGGAAGCTCTGACTACAGAAAGGCCCTCAAGCAGGATGCGATGATTGCCGGCCTGTCCGCCGAAGCATTTGATTCCTGCATAAGCAATGAGGACCTACAAACAGGAATTGCAGATAGGGCAAAGCAGGCATACGAAGAAAATAAAATAGACGGCGTTCCCACCCTTGTTGTTAATAACCGGCAGGCAATCCCCGGTAACTGGCCCTATGAAAAAATCAGGGAAACGATAGACTCCGAATTGGCGGTTGTCGGCGGTGAATAAGCAGGTCTGAATGATCCATTTCTCGCGTTTACGGTTATATGGCTTCAAATCTTTTGTTGACAGAACGGAGCTTGAAATCGGTCCCGGCCTGAACGGGATTGTTGGGCCGAACGGTTGCGGAAAATCCAATCTGGTAGAAGCGTTACGCTGGATTATGGGAGAAAGCTCTGCCAAGCGCATGCGGGGGGGAGGCATGGAAGATGTCATTTTCTCCGGAACGGATAAACGCACCGCCCGCAACATAGCCGAAGTTTCGGTCCTTCTCGACAACACGAACCGCAAAGCCCCCGCAGCCTATAACGGACTCGACGAAATTGAGATAATCCGGCGCATTGAGCGTGACCATGGCTCTAACTACAAGATCAACGGCAAAAACGCGCGGGCAAGGGATGTCCAAATGCTTTTTGCCGACACGCTGACAGGGGCGAATTCCCCGGCCCTCGTATCGCAAGGGGCGATTACGCGAATTATTAACGCCAAGCCTGCTGACCGACGGCTGGTACTCGAAGAATCCGCAGGCGTTTCAGGCCTCTATGCCAGACGCCACGAAGCAGAACTGCGTCTGCGCGCCGCCGATACAAACCTCCTGCGTCTCGACGATATAATGGGCAGCATGGAAAGTCGGCTGTCTTCTCTAAAGAGACAATCAAGGCAGGCGACAAAATACAAAAACCTCAATGCACAGATCCGCCAGTTCGAAGTCATGATCGCATGGCTCGAATGGAACGCCCTGCAGACAAGGCAGGAAGAGCTGCACAAATCCTTCGTTGAAGTAGAAAGCAAGGTGGCAGAGCAACTCGCAATAGTCGCTCGACTCACAAAAATACAAACCAGTCAGGCTGAAGACCTTCCCGCCCTCCGTAAAAAGGAAACGGAAATTGCCGCATCGCTGCAAACCCGAAAGATCCTCCTGCAACGTATGGAAGACGATGAAAAGCGTCACAAGGAACAGTTGGAAGAATCTCAGGCGCTTCTGGAACAAGCTAAGCAGGACGTTACGCACGAAACACAGCAATTCGAGGAAAACAGCAGAACCCTTGAACGCATTCAGTCCGAAGAAAAAGATATTACGGACTCTTGCAGCAACGAACAGTCCGTTTCCGAGCGAAAAATGAAAGAACGTGACGCTCTTCACGTGCGCTTGAATGAATGGGAAGAGCGCTTCACCATCCTGAAGGAAACCATGGCTGAATCACGAGCCCGTCGAGAAGCGATAGAAAACAGGATAAAAACGGCTGATGAGAGACTGTTCATGCTTCAAAACCGCCGGTCCAAAATCGAGACAGACATAAGCGGCCTGAACCTGGGCGAAGAAAACACTGCGGAAATCAAGAAACTCGAAGAAAAGATACTAAACCTAGAAGCAACCCTGAAGAACCTGAATTCACAGGTGGAAGGCAAACAAGCCGCCATTGCATCCTCTACGGATAAAACAGAAGCCGCCCGCAAAGAAATGACAATCAACCAAAGCGAACTTGACCGCCTGAAAGCTGAACTCGCGACCCTGAGTAAAATTTTTGAATCCGACCGCGGCCTGGAATTTAAAGCGGTGCTGGATGACATAACCACAGAATCAGGGTTTGAACAGGCCCTCTCCCGTGCCTTGGGCGAATCTCTGAACGCTTCGCTTGATAATTCCGCGCCGGCGTTCTGGAGCAACGCCGCCAATAGTGATACGCCTGAGTTGCCGGAAGGCCTCCCCCCCCTCTTCCCGCATATAAATGCGCCCCTGCCTCTGCATGCCGCCCTCTCCCAGATCGGTTGTGTCGAAGAAGAAAGCGAAGGCGAAGCCCTGTCGGTAAAACTGAAAACAGGACAGTCTATCGTTTCAGCAAAGGGAGATTACTGGCGCTGGGACGGCCTGCGCATAAAAGCATCGGCGACAGACCGGCACTCACAACTAATAACGCAGAAAAACCGTCTTTCGGAACTTCAGGCAATCAGACATGAACATGAACAGAAGGCAGAAAAATCCAGAAGGTTTCTAGAACAAGCGATAGAATCTGAAAAAGCCTCCCGTCAGGACTTGGAGCAAACAAGCCAGAAAATCCGCGCCCTAGAGCAGGAGCTTAACAAAGCGCGCCCTGCCTTGATCCATATCCGTGAAAAAATTTCCGGCATTGAAAAAGAAAAAAGCCGTCTTGCTGAAACGCTCAAAACGGTTATGGAAGATATTCAGTCTCAGGAAAAAGCGCTGCAGGACGACAGACATCAACTTTTAGCTATAGAAAAAAGCCAGTCACCCGAACAGGAAAAAGAACTGGAAAAAGAGCAAAATACCCTGAATGCCTTGCGGGAAAATTACCGTGAAGCCGTACGCGATTACGACCTGTTTGAACAACAGAGTAATACCCGCCGCGCCCGTCTGCAGGCGATTGCCGACGAACGAATCAGCCTGCAAAACCGGACAATTCGCTCCCGCGAAAGACTGAAAAGCCTGAAACAACGAATTGAAAGCCTGAAAGATAAGCACGCGGAACTCGAACAACAACCTGCCGCAGTCGATACCGATCGCTCTGAATTGTTACAGATCATAACGGACATGGAAAATCAAAGAAACATGGCCGCAGAAGAATTGGCCGCACGCGAATCTGCGATTTCCGAAACCTCGAAAGAGCTGAAGTCGTCTGAACTGACTCTGGGCTTGGCCCGCGAAGATAGAGCCCGGATTGAAGCGACTCTGACGGCAATAAATGAACAACTGGAAAGCATGAACAATTCCATTGAGCAGCGTTTCCGTATGAAGCCCTCTGCCCTCCCGGAACATACCGCGGAAGATCTGGTAAATTACCGTCACGGCGATCTGGAAAATCTGAAAAAGCGGCAGGAAAAACTGACCGGCGAACGCGATTCCATCGGCCCTGTAAATCTTCAGGCTGACAAAGAGGCAGAGGACCTGGAAAAGGAAGTTTCGGAACTCATGCGAGAGCGCAATGAATTGATGCAGGCGATCGAGGAACTTCGCGGAGCCATCAGCCGGATTAACAAGGAAGCCCGCACCCGCCTCATGCAGGCCTTTGAAAGTGTAAACACGCATTTCCAGAGCCTGTTCACACGCCTGTTCGAAGGAGGAAAAGCTCATCTGGCCCTGATCGACTCGCCAGACCCTCTTGAAGCCGGCCTGGAGATCTTTGCACAGCCGCCTGGAAAAACATTACAATCCCTCTCCCTCCTCTCGGGAGGAGAACAGACATTAACGTCCATCGCCTTGATTTTCGCGATGTTTCTCACAAACCCCTCTCCGATTTGCGTGCTTGACGAAATTGACGCGCCGCTGGACGATGCCAACGTGGACCGTGTATGCAACCTATTGGAAGAAATTGCGGAGCGTGGTGAAACACGGTTCCTGATTATCACGCACCACCGCTTGACGATGGCCCGTATGGATAGACTCTACGGCGTTACAATGACGGAAAAAGGAGTCTCGCAACTCGTGTCGGTCGACCTTCACCGCTCCTTTGACTTCTCTGACCAGAAGGTCGCCTGAAAATGGAAGACGATCAGAACGAAGCCGATAAAGACGACTTTGCCAAACGTCTGCAAGCGGCCCGCACCGAATTTCAGAAAATGGAGGAGCAAACGGGACGCGCCGCGCCCTCTGATAAAACAGATGAAGGCGCGATCCGAAGCGGTCGGGCGGGCTCGGAACTGCTCGGAAGTATTTTTGCAGGAGCCCTTTTAGGCTTTCTGATCGACAAGGTCCTGCCCACGGCTCCGTGGGGCCTGATCGGAATGATGGTACTGGGCATGGTAAGCGGCGTCCTGCGAGCGAACGCAGCAATGCAAAAAAACAACAAAAACAACTCTTAGGCAAAAATACAGCTTTTTTTAGGAAAATTTACCCTCCTGCCGACAAAGCCATAAAAAAAAGCAAATCCAGCAAAAAACGGGCATTGCACGCCCCAACAAAATACGCTACAAACTTTTAAAATTTTAAGAATTACCAGTGCGTAAGAGGGTATTGTGGCAAATCCGATCCACCAGTTCGAAATTATCGAATACGTAAGATTGCCTGTTCAGGCAGTGGATCTGTCTTTTACGAATTCCTCTCTGGCCATGGTCCTCGGCGCGGTTATTTCTACCGCCTTTATGACTTCCGCTATGCGGCGGCGTGCGATAGTTCCCGGCCGCCTTCAGATGTCAGCCGAACTCCTGTATGAGTTTGTGGGCAAGATGGTTAAAACCAATATCGGGAAAAAGGGACGTATCTATCTGCCTTTTATCTTTACCCTCTTGATATTCGTACTCATGGGCAACCTGCTGGGCCTTGTGCCTTACATGTTCACCTATACATCACACCTGATAGTGACCGGGGCGCTAGCGCTGCTCGTTTTCTTCGCGGTTATCGGTTTTGGTCTGTACAACCATGGAACCCACTTTTTCTCGCTGTTCCTGCCTCCCAATGTTCCTTGGTGGCTTGTAGCGTTTATTATCCCGATCGAAATTATTTCGTTTTTTGTACGCCCCCTGACCCTTTCTGTTCGTCTTTTCGCCAACATGATGGCGGGCCACATCGTATTGAAAGTCGTCGTGTCATTCGCCATAGGTGCCGCAAGTCTGGGAGCTTTAGGCAGCTTGCTAGGGGTATTTCCGGTACTGATAAATGTCGCGATGTTGCTGTTCGAGCTTCTGGTAGCTTTCGTGCAAGCGTACGTTTTTGCCATTCTGGCATGCGTATATCTTAAGGATAGCGTTGATCTTCATCATTGAGAAAGTATGAACGCGCCGGATTAAAGGGAATTTTGTGTTTAACTGGACTTTAATTTACTGAGAGGAAAGAAAAATGGATCCACAAGTAGCAAAACTTATCGCTGGTGCACTGGTAACTCTGCCGGCTTTCGGGGCGGCGGTCGGCCTTGGGCTGTATTTCGCGGCCTATAATCAGGCTTTGGCCCGCAACCCGGAGACAAAGGGCGCCTTGGATGAAAAATACTTCCTGAGCTTGGCCTTTATCGAAGCGCTCGGAATTATTCCGATCGGTATCGGCGCCGCCCTCCTGTTTGGTTGATGCTCCGTTTACACGGTAGCGCCTTGGAAACTGGGTCATGATTCGTCGGATTCGCATAATTTGCACAACCCTCTGGGCAGCAGCGGTAACGCTTTACTGCATGCCGTTTGCCTTCGCTTCTGAAGAGCTTCACGCTGCCGATGTCGGTGAAGCCCTTCAAGCGGCGACGATGGAACATGCATCGGGTCATCAGACAGCCCAGCACGGATCGGGCGGGTTGCCTCAATTGGACCCCTCAACCTTCGAAACACAGCTGATCTGGCTCTTTATTGTCTTCACCTTCCTGTATATGTTTTTCTCCAAAAGAAGCCTGCCGGAAGTCAGGACAGTTATAGAAAACAGGCATGAGCGCATTCAGAATGATCTGGACACGGCCGGAAAGCTTAAATCGGAAGCCGAGACCGTTCGCAAACATTACGAAGAAAGTTTGCTTCAGGCTCAGGACAAAGCTGCGCAAATTTTTAGCGAGGTAGAGGAATCTATCCGGATAAAAGCGGAAAGCGGCCTGAAGGACTTTTCCGAGAAATCCGCAAACCAGCTCGTCAAGCTTGAAAGTGACCTGAAAAAGGTCAAGGACAATGCCCTAAAGGAAATGGATTCCATGAGCATGGATATTGGGAAAGCTGCCGCGGAAAAAATCCTGGGCGATAAAATTAAATCGGCTAAAGCGGCATAATGATATTAAACCTTAAGAGACTAAGACCATGCTTGAACTTTTAAAACATGATTCGAATCTCTGGCTGCTATTTTCCTTTGTCATCTTTGTGTTCATATTATGGAAATATGGAAAGGCTCCTGTTCTGGCCTATCTCGACGGTCGCATTGAACAAATTCGCAAGGAAATAGAAAGCGCAGAAAATCTTCGCGTGGAAGCGCAGGAACTTCTGGCACAGTACCAGCGAAAACAAAGAGACGCAGAAAAGGAAGCGGCGCGTATTATAGAAACCGCCAACAAAAACGCCGAGCAGATTCGAAAAAAATCTGAGGCCGATTTGGAGGAAACTATGCAGCGCCGGGAAAAACAGCTCGCACAGCGTATTGAACAGATGAAACAGGATGCAAAGCAGGAAATCAGCGATTACGCATCTAATCTTGCGTTGAAGGCGGCACAGGATATTATCGAAAAACAACTTGAAGATAAGTCCGCCTACAATACCCTTGTCGAAAATTCTATCTCGAATGTCGGAAAACAGGGTAATCTCCTAAATTAAGGACTGCCGGAAGCCTGTATATCCAAATTATGGAACAAGGGCTTTAGGCACGAAATTAAAAGCTGGAGCGTCAAGGCACATGGCTGAGTTGGCAAATAAAAACGATCCTCAGGAAATAGTCGCCAAATTAGGAAAAGGAGCCAGAAAAGCTGCTGCCGAGTTGCTGCGCACCCCGACCGAGACTATCAACGATGCGCTAGACAGACTTGCCGAGGGGCTGCGGAAAAATACGGCGCTAATTCTGCAAGAGAACAGGAAGGACCTCGCCGCAGCCAAAGATCGAGGTCTGAGCGCAGCCATGACCGACCGCCTGATGCTCGACGAAAAACGTGTCGAAGGGATCGCCTCTGGAGTAGAAACCGTACGCGCCCTGCCCGACCCGGTAGACAGGGTGCTTTGGAATACTGATCGCCCTAACGGGATTCGGATCGAACGTGTGGCCGTCCCTATCGGGGTTCTGGGCATGATTTATGAATCGCGCCCGAACGTAACCGTCGATGCTTCAATTCTGTGCCTTAAATCACATAATGCGGTCATTTTACGGGGCGGCTCTGAAAGTCTCTTCAGTTCTCTGGCCTTACACAAAATAATCCAGAGTGCTCTTGAAGACGCTGGCCTACCGGCCGAAGCTGTTTCCATGATCCCCGTCAGCGACCGCGAGGCGGTAGGCGCCATGCTCCGCGCCTCAGAATATATAGACGTCATGATCCCGCGCGGTGGCCGGGGACTGATTGAACGCGTAATCACAGAGGCACGAATGCCTGTTTTCGGCCACCTTGAGGGCCTCTGTCATATTTACGTTCATCCTTCCGTCAAGCCTGAAATCGCGCTGGACGTAACATTGAACGCGAAGATGCGAAGAACAGGAATATGTGGAGCTATGGAAACGCTGCTCTTGGATGCAGACCTTGACAAAGATTTGTCCAAAAAGGTCCTCTCTCAACTTCTGGACAAGGGATGTGAACTTGTCGGCGATAAGCAAACACAGACGCTAGACTCCCGTATCGGGCAAGCAACCGAAGAAGATTGGCGAACGGAATACCTCGCACCAAAACTGAGCGTGCGTACAATCAAAGGCGTAAAAGAAGCCGTTGAACATATTATCAAGTTCGGATCGCATCATACGGACTGTATCCTCGCGGAGGATCAGGAACCTGTGTCCTACTTCCTGAAAAACGTTGATAGCGGCATCGTCTTGCATAACGCTTCCACCCAGTTTGCTGACGGGGGCGAATTCGGCATGGGAGCTGAAATAGGCATCGCCACGGGAAAACTGCATGCCCGAGGCCCCGTTGGTTTGGAACAGCTATGCACTTATAAGTATCTCGTCCACGGCACAGGGCAGACAAGACCTTAAATCTCATCACTTAACCAAGCGCAAACTATATGCCCCTCTTTTCCACACCAACCCTGCTCAGTAGCCCGCGTTGGAAAAATATGCGCATAGGACTGCTCGGCGGTTCCTTTAATCCGCCTCATGAAGGTCACATGCATATCTCCCGCATTGCCTTGTCCGCATTGAACCTGCATGCCGTCTGGTGGATAGTAACCCCGAATAACCCGTTAAAGCACGCCTCGACGCTCTTGCCTTACGAACAACGCATAAAACTCTGCCACGACAGGATCAAAGACCACACAAAAATTATCGTTACGGATATAGAAAGAACTTTGAATTCCAGCATCACACTAGACACAGTGCAAAAATTGAAAGAGTACTATCGCAACACGCACTTTGTCTGGATAACCGGAATGGATAACGCTTTGAACATTCACAAATGGAACCACTGGAAAATACTGCTTAACGAAATCTGCATGCTTCATATTACGCGCCACCCGGCTGTCTCTCTGACCCAGCGATGCCCTCAGAGACTCCTTTCAAACCACAGACATGAGATTCTCCAGAGAGGAGGTAAAGTTCCCCTAATACCGGGAATTTCCTACTGGCTGCTTCAAAAGAAAATGATCAATGTGTCCTCAACGGAAATAAGAAATAAAAACAACGAGTTAAGTGCAGAAATGGCCTCTGGTAAAAACGGCTAGAAAAAAAAGGATTTTGCGAAAAAGACGCCCTCAGTGTAAAATTTAAGTATGATAGGAAAAAAACTAACATTGGAGGGTTGGAAAGCGTGAGGCTACGCGTTTTCTGTAATATCCTTGGCAATGAAGACATTTGGTCAAAGACGGGCTGACTCCCTTGGAGTCGGCTTTTTTTATTGTTGGACAATACAAGCATAGGGTCAATCAGGAAAGGAGCATTAACCATTCAAAAAAAAGAAAAGATCGGGGTGCAAGACCCGGATACAGCTAAAACCCTCATCGAAAAATCCCTTGATGCGGATAAGGCTATAGACATAACAACGATCTCACTCAAAGAGACGTCCGCTCTGGCGGATTACATTATTGTAGCCTCGGGGTCATCTTCTCGACATGTAGCTGCTTTAGCCGAAAAGCTGCGTAAAAAATTGGAAAAAGTAGGTTTAAAAAATATCCGTATTGAGGGATTACCTCAAGCGGACTGGGTAGTATTAGATGCGGGCGATGTTATCGTGCATATATTCCGCCCCGAAGTGCGCGCATTCTATAATATCGAAAAAATGTGGATGGCTTTCCCGTCCGTGGATGGCGCAAGCCAGCACGCGCAAGTATAAAGCGCTCCCATACTCTAGAAATATCTGCCGATGTTCAAAATAGAAATTATAGCTGTCGCGCGCCTGAAAAAAGGAGCGCTCGCCGAACTGTCTCATGAATATGAAAAAAGAATCGTCTGGCCCCTCACAATTCTTGAGATAGAAACACGTAACACCACCCCCTCCAAAGCTCAAAAGGAGGAAGAACAAAAAATTCTCAAACTGGTAAAGCCCGCATCCATGGTCATCGCTCTTGATGAGAGGGGAAAAACGTTAACGTCTCAAAACTTTTCATCTCTTATCGGTCGATATAGGGATGAAACTGGAGGAACGATCCAGTTCATACTCGGAGGTTCGGACGGCCTGACAGACCAAGTTCGTAGCCGTTCGGACCTTATGCTCAGTTTTGGAAAACAAACTTGGCCGCATCTGCTTGCGCGAATCATGCTTTTGGAGCAAATATACAGGGCGCAGCAGATTCTCGCCGGACACCCCTATCATAGGCATTGAAACCAGCCGAATCTGTAAATGAGTTATACTCAAATATCGGCTGTACAATATGAAAAATAACGGTCCCAAAAACCTGCTCAAGACAGTTACGTTAATCGGCACCTTGATAATCGTAACGGGTTCTCATGTGCATGCAGCCCCGCCTCCTGAAAAAAAAGCTCAAACTCTTGACGTGTACAAAGAAAAGATCGTTGCGGAAAAAAAATCCAAAACCGAATTGGAAAAAAAGGCCGAAACCCAGAATCTTGAGATTCAGGAAATCAAGGACAGGCTGGTCCAGACAGCCGCCCAGCTCCGCGAAAAAGAAGAGGCCGTCCGAAATACCGAACTTGAAATACAAAATCTGGATGCCCGCCAGCAGCTTATAAAAACCGGCCTGAAACAGGATAGAACCTCGCTCTCAAAACTTATTCTCGCTCTTGAAAGGTTGCGCCGCGTTCCCCCGGAAGCCATGATCGCCCGGCCTGACACGCCCTATAAAGTAGCGCAAAGTGCAATGCTCATGGCCGAAATCGCCGGTCAGATCCAAAAAGAGGCGTTGGCCCTTAAAAATAAACTTGACGAGTTGGAAACGATAAGCCGGGATATGAAAACCCGAAAAGAGTTGCTGGTCATAGAATTGGAGCAACTGCAAGCGCACCATAAAGAAATCCAGACACTTGTAGCGCAGCGGGAAAGACATTATCGAAAAACACATCAAGATATAACGGCGAAGGAAGCAGAGATTCAGCACCTGTCCTTGCAATCAAGAAACCTCGAAGACCTGATAAAGCGTCTTGAAAAAGAAAGGCTGAAAAAGGAAAAGGAAGAACAGGAAAAGGAGCTAAAAAAGCGTAAGGATGAACAAAAGCTTGCAAACATGCCTACGCCCCGTGTTAAACCTCAGCCGCCTCAACACCAGCCTGCTCGTGCTTTTTCTGGAAAACTAAGCCCGGGGCAATTGCCTATTTCAGGCATAATACGAATTCGCTATCAGGAAAAAGACGACCTCGGGGCACCAAGCAACGGGCTGACGATTGAAGGACGTTCAGGGGCAATGGTTCTGACTCCGATTGATGGAAAAATACAATTTGCTGGGGCTTTTAAACGCTACGGGAATCTGATTATTATTGAGCATGCCAAAGGCTATCATAGTCTTGTTGCAGGCATAGGTAAGATAGACGCGTTTGTAGGACAAACTGTTTCTGCGGGCGAGCCTCTTGGACTGTTGCCAACCATACCAGCAGGATCAGAAAGGCCCCGGCTTTATTATGAACTGAGAAGGAACGGGACTCCCGTAAACCCTTCTGTCTTGTTTACCGAACTCGGCTGACGAATTTTAATGAGTATAAAAAGAAACTGACTAAGGACACAGTACCGTGAATTTAAAAAAACTGCACCGCACCCTTCTGAGCACTGCTCTTATTCTGGCTGGAGGTTTTCTTGCTTACAATGTAAATGCACAGGAAAAACCAAAGACCGAAGAAACAAAAAATGAAAACGAGAATAAGGGATACAGCGAGACTTACAGGTATCTCAACCTCTTCGGCGATGTGTTCGAACGGGTCCGCACTCAGTACGTAGAGGAAGTCGAGGACAAGGAACTTATCGAATACGCAGTTAACGGTATGCTCTCAAGCTTGGATCCTCATTCGTCCTACCTCAACGAGGAACGCTATAATGAGATGAAAGTGGAAACCCGCGGCCAGTTTGGAGGTCTTGGAATTGAAGTCACGATGGAAAACGGGCTGGTAAAGGTTGTTTCGCCGATTGACGACACCCCTGCGTTCCGTGCTGGCATCCTGGCGGGAGACTACATCGTTAAAATAGATGGTGAAGCGGTTATGGGACTGACCTTGAGCGACGCCGTTAAGCTCATGAGAGGAAAAGTCGGAACCACAATTGACCTGGAAATCCACCGCGAAAACATGGATGCCCCGATAAGTGTGACCCTCACGCGCGATGTTATTAATATAAAGAGCGTCCGTCACAGGGTAGAAGGAAACGCCGGTTATATCCGGATTACCCAGTTTAGTTCGAACACGGAAGAAGGGTTAAGAAGCGCAATTGATGATGTTAAGAAACAGCTGGGCGATAAGTTGATCGGTTTTGTCATAGATTTACGTAATAATCCAGGCGGCTTGCTGGATCAGGCGATAGCGGTTTCAGATGCTTTTCTGGATACTGGAGAAATCGTTTCGACACGGGGCCGTCACGAAGATGATACAAAACGTGACAACGCAACCCCGGGAGATATAGCAAATGGGCTGCCTTTAGTTGTCCTCATTAACAGCGGTTCGGCTTCGGCTTCGGAAATTGTCTCCGGCGCACTTCAGGACCACAAGCGCGCAATCCTGCTGGGCACAAAGTCTTTCGGCAAAGGGTCGGTGCAAACTGTCATTCCCCTGCCCGGCTACGGGGCCATGCGCCTGACGACGGCACGTTACTACACGCCTTCGGGCCGATCCATTCAAGCTACAGGAATTGAGCCGGATATTTTTGTTGAACAGGCTCATGTAGAAGCGTTCAAATCGTCATACAACCGTATCCGGGAAGAAGACCTGCATGGCGCATTGGATAAAAATAACGCCAAAAATAACGATAAAAACAACGAAAAGACTGATGAAAAGCCGGTAAAAGGACCAGCGAACGACAACCAAGAACCGGAAGAAATGCAGGACTATCAACTGATGCGGGCTTTCGACCTGCTCAGCGGCTTGTCCTTGTACAAAAAACCGGTGGACGCCAAGACGGGTGAAACTGCGCCTTGACCCGATAAAGGAAAGCAACAGTGAACATTCCGCAAATCAGGATGCCCGGAGAAATTGATCTTCGTTCTTTGGGGATCGGCTTGGGAATTGTTGTTTTTCTTTATATGAGTGTTCTTCTTTACGCATTTTTTTTCGCCTCATCGACTTATGACAGGCTGGAATCAACTCTGGCAAACCATAGAATTTTTCTGATCGCCGCTGAGGAAACAGCTATTGCTGATATGGTGCATACACACGGAAGCGGTGATACGAATAATACGCTTTCGGATTCGCAGGAAGGAGCGCTGGTAAGATCGCCCCTGTCTGGTCTGACGGAAGACACCGACTACGGTAAGCTTCCTGTTATTCGCGGCCATGACTCCATGACGAGCTTCAAAGCCTACAAAAGACCCTTGGTCTCGCGAGCGGGTAATCAACCCTCTGTAGCCATTCTTGTTGCGGATTTTGGCCTATCCCCGAAGACGGCAAAAATTGCGCTGGAAACTCTTCCCCCGGAAGTATCCTTTCTTCTCTCGCCTTATGCGCAATCGCCCGCAACCTGGCGGGAACTGGCAAGGCGCAAAGGCCATGAATCTTGGCTGAATGTCCCTGTTGAAAATAAGGATATCACTCATGCCGACCCCGGCCCCGCGGCACTGCTGACCCGTGAAACCTCGGACAAGACCGTCGCGAAGCTTAATTGGATCATGGCCCGAACCACAGGGTACGTCGGTCTTGCCGCGTTTAACGATGAGTCGTATTTAATGGGACAAAAAACTCTTGGGTCAACGTTTAAATCTGGCTTGGAGCGAGGTCTTGCTTATCTGGAACTCAACCCTGCTTCTAAGCCATATTTGGAAGCCGTGGCCCTGAATTCAGGAATACCCTACCTCCAGGCGGACAGTTGGGTATATACGAATCAGGGCAAGAATTCCCTTGAAGACATAGAAAAAATCGCGCGCCAGAAAGGTATTGCCCTTGGCGTTGTCCCGCCATGGCCGAATACGATAAAAATGCTCGAAAAATGGACCGGAACCTTGGAAGAAAAAGGAATAGCCCTTGTGCCGGTTTCGGCCATCCCGGACGTTCTGGGAAATAATACTTTGAAGCCCGGCGACCGCACTGTTTCATCACAGCATGAGATGCTGGAGACGCACAACCTTGAAGAGCGGGACCATATAGAACCGGAAAAAGAAGACACGCCGCCACCGCAATACCGCCCGGAAGTAATTGAACACTAACTATATTAATCTCATGAATGGCCATTCCGACAAAATTCTCTACCGCCCTTGTGTCGGCATACTCCTTCTAAACAAGGAAAATCTCGTCTTTGTCGGCGAACGCATAGACACGCCCGGCGCATGGCAGATGCCGCAAGGTGGGATCGATCACCACGAAGATGTCCGCACCGCCGCAATACGAGAGTTAAAAGAAGAAATAGGCACGGATAATGTGGAGATTATCAGGATAGCTCAAAAAAAACTGCGCTACGATCTTCCTGAAACAATGCGGGCTAAATTATGGAACGGAGCATACAGAGGACAGGAGCAAACATGGGTGGCCGCACGCTACATTGGCGAAGATAGAGACATATGCCTTACGGCACACGCTCCTCCGGAGTTTTCAGACTGGAAATGGGTATCTTTGCCTGAAACACTACCTCTGATTGTCCCTTTTAAAAGGGAAATATACACGCAAGTCATAGAAATGTTCAAAGACTTGGCACACCTCTCCCCTCCCCGAATCTGAACCAGCAAGAATCGTGGCCTTTTCGGCGAAAAAGAGACGTATTGACTTTTTTAATGATTTTCTCCATATTGAAATATTATAAAAAAAACTTAATAGTATTTATAGTTCAGGGGTATGGTTTATGGCACTTCCAGTATTCTTATCAACGCTTTTTGCTGGCGCGACCAACGCGGGAACTCAGATAGCGTCTTTTATGGGAACCGCTGCATCCAGAGCAACGCAAATCACGTGTACGGCTGGCAGAGCGGTAGCCTTTACAAATCTGATGACTGAAGACATAAAGCGGCGTTTCAGTACAGTCTCCGGCTCTGGAAAATCAAAAAAGGACGATGGCCCGACTCGGGATCTTTAAATGGATCGAACCGGCCATTGGAAAATTCACTTTTAACCCGGACCGTCGTAGGCGTCAGCAAACACGGCGGGAACTGAAGCTTGACCATCAGCGCCTTCCGCTCCAGCTTCTATTTTACGCTCTTCTGTAACGCAGATACGCTGAAAGCGAGGATGAATAATCTCGCAAGTCTTGCTGGCCGCCGCATTTCGGATAACCTCCAACTGGGTATCCGTCATACGTTCACGCAACCCGGCATCGACCTTTTCATTTCCCTTATCATGAAGATACCCGAGAAATCCGGTGGCAACCATCATAAGACTTAACCCCACGGCTCCCGAGGTAATTCTTTGCCCCAAGCTTCTTTCCCCGTCATGATCGGACATATCAAAACTCCCGTACTCTAAAACAGGATAACTAATAACAAAAATTAGAGGAAAAGTAAAAAATCAAGAAATGCCTGGGGTACCTGGATTCGAACCAGGGATCGCGGTACCAAAAACCGCTGCCTTACCGCTTGGCCATACCCCAATGACAGGCATTTTTCAAGATGGGAACCATATACTAAAAAAACCTTGGTACGCAAGCCCTCTTTAACCTTTGTAACATCCGGACGAAAAAAATGAATACATTTTGAAAAATGGCGAAAACCCTTACTTATCCGCAGATTTCCACAAGCCGTAAAAGGGTTTTTCTTTCTTTGATTTTCCAATATCTATATATTTTTCTCGGGATTCCGCAGAATCGTCTCTGCGGCCCAACGGCTATATTCAGCCACACTGCTTACGGGAGGGGTCACCGCACGATGGCTTTCAGAAGAACTTCGGAAGGA
Organism: Rhodospirillales bacterium; assembly: GCA_020638365.1. Classification (GTDB taxonomy): domain Bacteria; phylum Pseudomonadota; class Alphaproteobacteria; order Micavibrionales; family Micavibrionaceae; genus JAGNKE01. The sequence goes on from JACKIQ010000002.1 coordinate 86,464, forward strand.
CGGGTATTTTTCAAAAGCGACGAAGAGAGCAAACCTGCCAATGGCGGTCCTCCTCATGACGACCAAGAACCCAGTCGCAGAGACCAGTCCCAGATGCAGATCCTCATTCTGCTGAAATCCCTGAATGCAAAGCTCATGGAAACTCAGGACGAGCGCGCTGTCCTGAAGGAAGAACTGACCAAATACCGGGAAGAACTGAAAGCTCTGGAAGAAAAAGCCGAAAGAAGCGAAAAAAGCTACATTGATCTCGAACAGAAATTCGCGACAAAGCAGAACGAAACCTTCAAAAAAGCCTCACGGGTTGAGGAAACAATCAAGGAAACCGCCAAGGAACTTGAAACTGCACGGAATCTCGTCGAATCCCTAGAAGGAAAAGCCCAAGATAACGATGAAGCGCTTAAATCAATAAAGGAAGACCTGACCCAGCGGAAAAAACTGGAAGACGAAATCCTTGCCCTTCACAAAACCCTTGAGGAACAGCAGAAAGAGCAGGCAGAAAAAACAGCTGAAAATATGTCCTCTTTGCTGGCCCTGACCAAACGGATTGGCGAAAGTGAGGCGCGGCAGGAAGCTCTGGATAACAAGATAGAAGAAGCAACGACCGACTTTCTCAAGCTCGACCGGAAAATCAACAAGGCCATTGAGGACCGGACCCGCCTACTCAGGAAAATGGAGCGTTTGGAAGAGACCGTGCAGGAAACACGCGAAGCCCTAAACGCCAAGGCAATGGTGCTTTTGACCAGTAAAGGCCGCATAACCGCAGCAGACTACCCGCAAATAGAGGATGGAACATCCCCCCCTCTCCCCCTGTTGCAGGGCCAGCACGACGACAAAGCATCCGGAACCCGTTCTTTCTGGAAGCGCCCGTTTCAGATCGAAGCCTCCGCCCTTATCCTGATTGTAACAATCGGTCTTCTTTTAGGCTGGATGATCAGTGAACTTAAGCAGCCTCAAAGAGAAACGACACAGCCGGCTGAAGCGTTCGAAAAAATTTCCTGGAATAAACCGCTGGCAGAAGAAGAGACAGACCCTCTGGCAGATCCGGAATCTTCGGAAATCTCGGAGGTAGACAAGCTGTCTGAAAACAACCGCATCAATCCTGTCGAAACACCCCCCGTTGAGACCGCCATCTTAACCGAAGACGAGACGCCTCCACCGCCGGAAGAACGGGCGCTTACGGAAACGGAACATCCGACATCTGAAGGAAACTTAGCAAAGGAACAGGCAGATTCAATAGACACGGCGATTCAATCCGGAGATGAAAAAACTTTGATGGCCGCGTTCGAGGAAAACCCGGATGCCGTTGCCGCACGCCTGAATGAAATAGAGCCTTCCGGCCTGACAGAAGGAGACCTCACCTCCCTTCAAGAACCAGAAGAAAGTACGAACGATCCCGTCGCATTGACCGAGCCGGTCCCGGAACAAGAAACAGAAAAGCTGGCCCCGAAGACACTTAAGGAAAAAATGGCCCCTGACCCTGATCTTCCGGCAGAAATTCGTAAAGTAGAGGAACAGGCTTACGCAGGCGTTGGAGAAGCTCAACATGATATGGGCGCTTTGTATATCGCCGATCAGGGACCGTTGAAAAAGAATCTCGACAGGGCGATCTTCTGGTTCAGGGAAGCAGCAGACAACGGAATACCCAACGCCAAGTACAATATGGGCGTGCTTTACCATCAGGGCATCGGGGTTAAACCGGATCTGGACAAGGCGCTTGATCTGTACGCGCAAGCCGCTTCCCTCGGCCACCCGGAAGCGCAATATAACCTGGGCATCGCTTATATCGGCGGCATTGGTTACCCTTACGATCCCGCTAAAGCGGCAGTAAATTTTGAAAGTGCCGCCAAGTCCGGAGTTATGGAGGCTGCTTATAATCTCGGCCTTATCTACGAAAATGGCCTTCTGGGTAAACCCCAGCCTGACGAAGCCCTGATGTGGTACAAGGAGGCAGCCGATAAAGGCAGTCCGGAAGCAAAAGCAGCCCTGGAACAACTGGCAGAATCTCTGGGCATTACGATTCAGGAAGTAAACAGAATCGTAGACTCTGTTAAATCTGCAAAAAAGGCGGCCCAACCCGATAAGGCAGCTAAAAACGGCCCTTTGCCTTCCGCACCAAAGCCTCCCCAAAAAACGACAAGCGCGAACAACGCACCTTCAGCCGCACCCCATGGTAAAAGCCCGGCAACTTCAGACACTAAGAACAACATGATCGCTGGCATCCAGTCAGAACTCATGGAACGAGGTCTCTACCCCGGCCCTGTAGACGGTAAGATAGGGCCTGTCACCACTGACGCAATCCGCACCTACCAGTCGGCAGCAAACATGGAAACCGTTGACGGCAAGCCAACGCAGGAACTCTTGAACTTTATGAAGTCATCCCCGGGCTCGCAGTCTGCAGATTCAAAAGCCCCTCCGAAAAATAACAATTAACTAATAATCGTTCCAGTCTTGACCCACCAGCTTGGTCTTTTTTCGCTGATATTGGCGGCCGCCGCTCTAGCTTCCCTCGCATTTTCGAATAAACCAAAACATGTCGCCCCCGACCCGGATACGCGGTTAACAAGACATCCCTCCTGCTCACCGAGAACATGCAGACAGTCTGAAATTCCTGGGACAACGCGTAAGGAGGCCTCAAGCAATGAATTTCGGGTCTCCGCTAAAAATGCACTGACGTGGCGCACACTGGTAAACCTCTCAGGCAAAGTGACTGCCTTTTCATAGTCCCCGTCAAACTCTCGAAAAACATCAGCAGTAATGCATGGGACAAGCGGGTTAACGAGCACAACGGGGATATCTGGCAAGCGGGGAACCTTTTCCAGAATTTCCCCCACCCCTTTGACCTGAGCCGCTTTTGCCCTCCAACACACAGGCATATCTGCCCCCAACCGAGCCAAAAGTGACGGCAGATATTCTGGTATGGCCTCTACTTTCCACAACTCAAGCATACCACGGATGACCGCCGCCGCATCCGTAGAACCGCCGCCTATCCCCGAAGCAAGAGGAAGGTTTTTCTCAAGATGAATACGAACATTCGGCTCTTTCCCGGCCGCTTGCGCTAAGGCCCTTGCCGCGCGTACAACAATGTTATGAGACTGCCCTGAAGAATCAAGCTCCCCCTTCGAAAAACTGTCGCTAAAAGGACCCGTTACGGAAAAAGACAGACCTTGGCAAAAACCTATGTCAACCACATCGCCGATATCAGCGAACGCAACAAGAGAGTCAAGCAAATGATAGCCATCCACTCTTTTCCCGGTTATGTGAAGAAAAAGATTGATCTTTGCGGGGGCGAAAACACGTATAGAATCTCCCATTTATTCCGCCGACCCTGAAAAGCCCTTATTCAAACACTATTTCGGGGACACGCTTTGTGCGCTCGAACCGTTTGCCTTCTGCGTATCCGTCCCCAGTAAAGCCAATCCGGAATCATCGGCAAGACCAGACACCAGCTTTTCCTCTATTTCAGCAATAAGCTTTGCATCCTCACTATGGTTTTTTGCGCGCCTCCACTGGAATCTGGCCTCCATCTTCCGGTCTACGCGCCAATAAGCGTCCCCTAGGTGATCGTTGATAACAGGATCGTAAGGTAAAAGAGAAACAGCCCGCTCCAGTGCAGGAACAGCCTCTTTAAACTTGCCAAGACGATACAACACCCATCCGAGTGAGTCGGTAATATATCCATCGTCGGGCCGCAGCGTCGAAGCCTTGCGGATCATGCCCAGAGCCTCCCCCAGATTCATGCCGCGGTCCGCCCATGCATACCCGAGATAATTCAGGATATAAGGTTGATCCGGCTTGTACTTTAGAGCCTGAGAAAGATCTTTCTCGGCGGCATCCCAGTTCCCTTCACGCTCATAGGACATACCGCGCAGATAAAGCAGGTGCCAGTACTTTTCGGGAACAGTACCACCCAGAATGTCCTCAGCGCGCGTATAGGCTTCGATAGACTGCGCAAACTTTTCCTGGCGTCTGTAAATGTCGCCGATCTTGATCTGCGCCTCCAAATCACCGTTCTCGCCTGCTAACTTGGCCAGAATCTTCAGCGCATCATCAAAGCGTCCGAGGCTCTCATATGAATCGGCGATATTCCTCTGCGCATCCGCAAAGTATTTATTGTCTTTATCGACATCCAGAAAATGTGAAATTGCTTCTTCATGGCGATCATGCCTTGTGGCGATATATCCGAGTAAAAAACGGACTTCCGTAAGGTTTGGATCGAGATAAAGCGCCATAGATGCCATAACACGCGCGCTTTCGTCGTTCCCCTCCTGATACAGGACCTTGGAAATATCAAAAAACGCCAGAGCCAGACCCTCTTTAGGACTTTCGAGGCTTTTAAAAATGTCTTGCCCCTTCCCGGCTTTAACACTCTTGATCTTTTCATGAATATCCCCGTCATTCGGCCATTCTTTGGCGACGGCTTCATAATATTCAAGCGCCTTGCCCTTATCCCCCAATCGCGCGTAAAGATCCCCGACACGCTCGAAATCCCCTGTTGAAACCCCCTCAGATTCAGCATACCGCTTGAGAAGCTTGGCCATCTCCTCAGTGTTCTTAAGGTAATCAGCAATCAGAATGCCGTGATAAAGCTGGAGTGGATTGTTCTGTAAACGCGCAACATCAAGCTTGCTCATTCCGGCCTTAACCCAGCTGTCGATAACAGGAGCGATAAAGGCCGTCATCTCATCATGAGGGGTATTCAAAATAAGTTCCGCAGCGAGCTGGTACTTCTTCTTGCTGACCGCATCAATTATCAGAAAAACCTGCGCCACGCTGTTCCGCGAATTTGGATCAAGCTTGACGATTCTTTCTGCCAGTTGAATAGCCCGCTCAGGCTTGCCTCCACCCATGGAAATAATCATTGCCCGCCGCAAAACGTTAGGGTCGGAAACGCCGGCAGCAACCAACTGGTCTAAAAAGACATTGGCCTGTTCCCAGTCATGGCGAGCCTGCGCAAACCGTGCTGAAAGATAAGCCCCCGCATGCGGTTGTATGGGCGTAAAAAGCGGCTCCTTAACGGGTTTTACCACCGCCCCGCTAACGGAATCCTGAGACTGCTGCCCCTCTTCAACACTGGAGAGAGCGATATACGCCTTGGATTCTAAGGCCCCGGCAGCGCATAAGAACAAGGCACATCCCGCTATAAGAACAAAAGAAAAACGCATAGATAAAATCCCTTCACACTCCACCATAACCTTTTGTCATTATTTGTACAAAAGTATTTAAAAAAACCCTGTAAATCCTTACATTCCGGGATAATTCGGCCCGTCACCGCCTTGGGGTACAACCCAGTCGATATTTTGTGAAGGGTCTTTAATATCACATGTTTTGCAGTGGACGCAGTTCTGGCTGTTGATCTGAAATTTGGGATTGCCCTGCTCGTCCTTGACAACCTCATATACAGCGGCCGGACAGTATCGCTGGGCAGGCTCGGCATATTCTGGCAGATTGACGCTGATAGGGACATTCGGGTCTTTCAGTTTAAGATGAACCGGCTGCCCCTCCGCATGATTGGTATTAGAAAGCTGGACGGAACTCAACCGATCAAACGTCAGGATACCGTCAGGCTTGGCGTATTCAAGCCGTTCGCAGTCGGCAGCCTTTTTGAGTTGTTTATAATCCGCATGATTACGCAGGGTCCAGGGCGACACCCCCCGTACAAGGGTCTCCCATGCGGCATTGATAAGGCCCGCCCACAGGCCGTAACGAAAGCCTGGACGGATATTGCGCACAGCCCTTAACTCCGGCCAAATCCAGCTTTTCCTGAGATTATGAAGATAACTGGAACACTCCAGCCCGTATGCGCCCTCTTGCTCCCCTGTCGCGTGCAAAAGTGAAAAAACGCTCTCGGCCGCTACCATGCCAGATTTCATGGCCGTATGATTTCCCTTGATCTTGGGAACGTTCAGAAAACCAGCCGTATCGCCTATTAATACGCCCCCCGGAAAACTTGGGTTGGGTAAAGATTGTATCCCCCCCTCGACAAGGGCGCGCGCACCATAAGCGACCCTGCGCCCGCCCTCAAGAACCTTGCGTATCTCGGGATGCGTCTTGAGACGCTGCATTTCCTCAAACGGAGACAAATAAGGATTCTGATAATCTAGCCCGATAACAAAACCGATGGAAACAAGATTGTTTTCCATATGATACAACCATGACCCGCCGTAGGTTTTACGATCCAGGGGCCATCCAATGGTATGCAACACTTCTCCGGGACAAGACTTCTCTGGTAAAATCTCCCACAATTCCTTGATGCCCAGCCCGTAGGTCTGAGGATCACAGTCCTTGCGAAGATCGTACTTGGCAATCAAGGTCTTGGTCAGGGAACCATGACAGCCTTCCGCTAAAACGGTTTGCCGCGCATGGAGCTCAACGCCGGCCTCAAAAGCCTCCCCCTTGCTCCCATCCTTATTCAACCCCATATCGCCCGTAGCGACACCTAAGACAGCTCCCCCCTCATCATAAAGTACCTCGGCTGCTGCAAAACCGGGAAAAATCTCTACACCAAGAGCTTCAGCCTGCTCACCAAGCCAACGCACAAAATTGCCAAGAGAAATGATGTAATTGCCCGTGTTATGCATCTGCGGTGGAGTGGGCAGACGATACCCCCTGCGGGCCGTCAAAAACAAAAAACGATCGCTCTTTGCAACTGTTTTGAGAGGAGCGCCCCGCTCTTTCCAATCCGGAAACAGTTCGACCAGCGCACGAGTCTCGAAAACGGCGCCCGATAAAATATGCGCACCAAGCTCCGAACCTTTCTCAAGGACACATACGGAAACTTCGCGCCCCGACTCTGCTGCGAGTTGCTTAAGCCTTATGGCGCAAGAAATACCGGCCGGACCACCGCCAACGACCACGACATCATACTCCATGACTTCCCGGCCGGTTCTCAAAGCTTCTGGCATATCCGTGTCTTCCCTCCCAGAAAAAACCTTCCGTGATTAGAGCAAAAATGTTCAAAAAAATTAATTTATATCTATTTTGTTAAAATAAATTCAAAATAAGAAATTTGATTGATATCAATGCACAAATTACATTTTAATTTATTAAATACGACAGAATAAGTAATTGTAAAAAAGATATTTTCGAAAGAAGTTACCATAATGATAAAAAGTATTTTATTGGCAACGGACTTATCACCCCAGTCTGACCGGGCGATGGAAAGAGCCATAAAACTCGCTGTTGAAAAAAAATGTGAGTTGCATATCCTGCACATTGTACCCAACTATATCGCCAAAAAACTCAGCTCCTCTCTCAAAACGGAAACCGAGGAACTTTTAAAATCATTTATTGCTGATTACAAAGAGTCAAAAAAACTCAAAGTTAAAACAACGGTTTCTCAACAAAACCAGTCCGTTTATGCTGAAATTTTGGCCTGCGCCCATAAGGTAAAAGCCAGCCTGATAGTGATGGGACTTCATCGCAAGACAAGTCTTCCCGATATGTTCATCGGGACAACGGCTGAAAGGGTCGTACGCAAGGGCGCATGGCCGGTGCTGCTCGTAAAAAACAAACCTGTTGGTCCATATAGGAACGTTGTCTGCGCGACGGATTTCTCGACGAGCGCCCGGCAAGCGTTGCGTCTGGCCGTAGATTTTTCGCCATCCGCGAAGTTCCACGCAATTCACGCCTATGAAATTCCTGTATATGCAATAGAGACAGGCCCGATTTATCTGGAAACAAAAGCCGCCGTTCTGGAACAGGACCAGAAGGCTTTGGACAAGTTTATAGAAACCGAATGTAAATCCTTCGTACGTAAATATAAGAAGATGTCCCTTGCCCTGAGCGGCAAGCTTGTAAACGCCCCGGTACTGGAATCGATCAACAAGCATATAAAAAATACCAAAGCTGACCTTCTGACATTAGGCGCGCACGGTCGTGCCGGGTTCGCCCACGCGCTTCTGGGAAGTCTGGCCGGAACCCTTCTTGCAGACCCGCCCTGTGACATTCTTGTCGCGAGGGAGAAATGAGTTACGTCCGCAAGGTCATCGGCAGTGATGAAAAGCTTCTCGCGACATTTCGCCCTCACTGGATTTATTTTCTGGAAGCAGGTCTGTGGTTGGTCGGCCTGAGTGCAATAGGATTCATTCTTGATTACTACCTCTACGCCTTCCTGACCCGCAACGCAGTGCATTTTAATGTAGACCTCTACTTTATAGTGTTTACGGAGAGCTTTACCCCGATACCATGGATATTCGTCTTCACAGGCTTCGCAATCTTCATCCCCCTGTATTTGACCTATATTTCGACTGAAGTCGGCCTGACAAACCAGAGAATCGTCTACAAACGAGGTTTTATGTTTGTGGAGATTGACCAGGTCGACCTTGAAGATATTCGAAGCGAGCATGTCATTCACGGCTGGTTTGGCTGGCTTTTGGGCTACGGCCGAATTAGGCTCGACTGTCGTTTTGTGGATGATGTCATCCTGCCTGCCATTCGCAACCCCTACCGGCTGGTCAAGGCTTCGCATACGGCGCGCCTTAAAAATCCGCAAATTAACTACGGGCAGGACGAATTCTGGACCAATCAGGAAAAGATCGAAAAGGCCCGCAGCGACGCACGCGCACGGAACAAGATCAGGACCTTGAAAGAAAAGGTAAAAGGCAGTTTCGGCAAGGCTTCGACCAAAAAAGCAGCTAACAAGTATAAAGGACCGGAGACGTCGGAAAAAGGCCCGCCGTCAAAGGCCGCCTGAACATCAGGCCGCCGTCCAGCCCCCGTCTATGGGTATAGCCGCGCCGGTAATATTTTCGGCTGTATCCGAACACAGGAAAAGCGCAAGCCCGGCCACCTGTTCGATCGTAACAAATTTCTTGGTCCACTGCGCGGCCAGCAAAACAGTCTTGATAACCTCATCTTCGCTGATACCGCGCGCCTTGGCCGTATCCTTGACCTGTCCCTCGACAAGCGGTGTCCAGACATAACCGGGACAGATGGCATTACAAGTGATGTTGTCCTGCGCGACCTCAAGTGCAATTGTCTTGGTAAAACCGTATACGCCGTGCTTGGCGGCGACATAAGCGCTCTTGAACGGCGAAGCGACCAGCGCGTGCGCCGATGCGATATTGATAATCCGGCCCCACCCCTGCTTTCTGATAACGGGCAGGGCATGACGCACAACATGGAAACCCGCGGAAAGATTGATTGCCAGGATCGCGTCCCACTTTTCCGGCGGGAAATCCTGAACGGGCGATACAAACTGTATGCCCGCATTATTGACAACAATATCAACCCCGCCCATAACCTCTGCGGCGTCTCTAACTAAGGTTTCGATCTGCTCGGGCTTGGTCATATCCGCGCCGCTATAATGCGCTCTGACTCCCCTGCCCTCGATATCCTTGCGCAGCTTCTCTATCTCATCGGGTGTCCCGAACCCGTTCATGACAATGTTAATGCCTGCGTCAGCAAACGCCCGCGCAATCCCAAGTCCGATCCCGCTGGTCGAACCTGTAATAAGCGCCGTCTTTCCTTTGAGCATTCATACCCCCTGCATGCGTATATATGACCTGATAGGCAATAAACAGATAAGAAACGATGTCAGAAGAAACTTGGAATGTCAAAGCCCCTAAGAAACGACCCGCCCGTCAACAAGATGAACCCGCCTGTCTGTCTGCGCGGCAAGCTCAAGATCATGGGTAACCATAACAACCGTGGTCCTATGCGTACGCACGAGGTCGCGGAAAATATCGCGCACGATATCGCTGTTCTTGGTGTCCAGATTACCCGTTGGCTCGTCTGCCAATACGACAAGCGGCTCGTTCGCCACCGCGCGCGCCACCGCCACGCGCTGCCGCTGCCCTCCTGAAAGCTGAAAAGGATGCTTATGAAGATGGTCTTCCATCCCCAAATCCTCCAGAATTTTTTCGGCCCGCTCGATCTGTTCTTTTTCCGGCCACTTGGCCAGCTTGCGCATAGGAACCCGAACGTTCTCAAGAATTGTAAATTCCGAGAGCAGAAAGTGAAACTGGAACACAAACCCCAGCTTCTTCAGACGAATACGACATAAGTCCTGGCTGGAGAGTTTAGTAACATCCTGCCCGTCTATAAAAACCTGTCCTTCAGAGGGCTGATCGAGCAAGCCTAACAGATACAACAGCGAGGATTTCCCCGATCCTGATGGTCCGGTAATCGAAACAAACTGCCCGGCATCTATAGAAAGGCTCACATCCTCGACAAGAGTCACAGGAACCTCAAGGGGAAGAATGCGGGTCAGATTCCGCGTTTCTATCAGGACGGAAGAGACCTCGCTCATCCCGAAGCGCCTCTCACAATATCAACCGGGCGCAGAAGTGCGGCTTTTCGTGCCGGAAGCCACGCCGCGACCGTGGCTGCGAACATACAAGCCACGCCGCCCCAGAAATAATGCATAACATCGTAGACGATATACAAATGCTCGGTTGTAATTATCGCCTCCATCTTGATTCTGATGGAACCCAGAGCCACAGATAACCCGTACCCCAGCGCCCAGCCAAGAATCATGCCCACAACACCGATCAGGACCCCCTGAAAGATAAAGATCCACTGGATATCGCCTTCGGTAAAACCCATGGATTTCAGAATCGCGATATCCCGCGCTTTTTCATTGATAACCGTAGAGATGATATTAAAAATCCCGAAACAGGCTACCAGAAGAATAGCCCCCGTCGTTGCGTAGCGAATGGTGTCCTGAATGACAAAAACCGAAAGAATGCCTTCATTCGCTTCCTGCCATGAAACGCTTTTATATTGAAACTGTCCCTCGATCTGCCGCGAAACTTCTTCAGCCATATCAGGATCATCAAGGGCAAAACGGATACCATTAATCACGTTTGCTCTGTTTTGCAGAACCTGCACGTCCTTAAGCAGGCTATAAGAAACGTTTTTATCAAGCTCTGTAATCCCGGTATGAAAAATGCCGACAACCTTCATTTTCTTGATAATACCCGCAACGGAAATTCCCGTCAGCGTGTCCCCCACCTTCGCGTTCAGATCATCCGAAAGCCCGGAGCCAAGAATAACGCCGTAAGAGTGGGTTAAAAGGTCATCGAGTTGTCCTGCAATGATATCATTTTCCAGCTTCGTGATTTTTTTCTCTTTTCGCGGCTCAATCCCTTTGAGGCTGGAAGAAACGTCTGTTGAGCCGTAACGGTAAAAAATCTGTCCCTCCAGTGTAGGGGAGATGTGAAGTCCCGGCATCTGGCTAAGGGTATTAATAATCCTTTCGGCGTTTTTGATCCCGCGGATTTCTTCCTTGGGTTTGATCCCCTGCAGGGAAATCGCCGTGCCCTCATAGCCGAAAAACCAGCTCACAGGCTGCCGGGGACGCTCCCTGAATTCGTCTTCCATCACGATATGCGGTGAGACGTCGATAATTTTTTGTGTGAAAAAACCCTGAAATCCCTCCATCATTGCGGCCATGGCGATAAAAAAGCCAACGCCGAGCGCCACCCCGATAATCGAAGTCAGAGTCTGCCTTGCCCGTCCGTAAAGATGGGTCATAGCGATATCGAAAAGCAGATTACGTGTTGACATAGAGATAGCCTAACGTGCCCGGATCGTCTCGCCTTCACTTAAACTCTCGAAGGGAGGCATAACAAGAATATCCCCCTCCTTTACACCTTCAAGAATCTCAATATTTCTGTCCCCCCGAACCCCTGCTTTCACCGGTACTTTTCGGACAGTATAAAGTGATCCGGACCGCGGCTTAGCGACCCAGACAAAACCCTCATCGAAAACAACCCCGATAGGCGCAAGTAAAGCCTGATCCTTTTCTTGAACGATCGTGTTGGTCTCAACTGTCATCCCGATCATAAGCTTTGTATCCTCCGGAAGGGAAACATAGGCGCGGTAACTTTTATTGACTGGATCGCCTTTGGGACTAACCCAATGCAGCAATCCTTCCATAACCTCTCCGGGAAAAGCATCCGCTGTAATCAGGACCGTCTGACCGCTCCGGATTTTCGGAATATCCTCCTCATCCACTTCGGCTTCCAGGCGTAACGGCTGGGGCCGCCCGACCCAGAACAACGGTTTCCCGGCTTCCTTGACCTCGCCTAACTCGACATCCCGCCAAAGAACGGTTCCATTCATGGGAGAAGCCAAGGCCAGTTGACTGATCTGTTGTTCAAGCATGCTTATGCGCGCCCGTGTCTGGACAAGATTCGTCCGCCGTTGCTCATATTTATCTTCTGAAAGCGCACCCTTTTTAATCAGCAACTCCGCACGCTCGACCTCTCCGGCATGATACGTCTCAAGGGCTTTATGCTCTTCGAGCTGCGCACGAATATCGGAATCATCAAGCCGGGCAAGAACGTCCCCAGCCCGAACCTCTTCCCCCTCCTGCACGTTGACTTCCATGATCCGCCCCGTAGTGATCGGTGCGATCGCCGCCCAGGTAACAGGCTCAACGATAGCGGTCGCATAAACCGCCTCGACAGCTTTGCCGGACTTCACCTCAACAAGTTCATGAACAGCAGGCTTGGTAGCCGTCCATAAAGAACCGGCAAATAACAGAAAAACAACGAGAGCCAGTACGATAAGAGAAAGTTTTTTATCTACTTCAGGCATAAGCAAAGGCCTTCCGGAAAAGATATACAAACACGCAACCAAGCGTTTTTAACACATCACCTCCTAAAAGTACGAAAAAACCGTCTTTTTGATCTAAATCAATAGCTTTGTACACGCAGACTAAGTATGGTCTGGGCATGATGGAAATTTCTATGGAAAGTCTGATTAGAAAGTATGACAGGCCTGTACCGCGTTATACGAGCTTTCCCACCGCAGTACAGTTTACAGAAAGCCCGACATGGAGCGAACACCGTTCCTTGATAACGGAACTTAACAGGAGTGAACCGGCATCAATATACATACACGTCCCTTTTTGCCACAGTCTTTGCCATTACTGCGGCTGTCATACCAAGATCGTGAGCCGCTACGAACCAGTAAAAGAATACATTTCATCTCTACTAGAAGAAATAAGTATTTTTCGCAGTACGTTATGTGACCGGATACCGGCATCAAGAATCCATTTTGGCGGTGGATCACCTAATTTTACTGAAATCGAGGATCTGCGTAAAATTCTTGAAGCCTTACGTGAAACGTTTTCTTTTTCGCATGAAACTGAAATCGACATGGAGTGCGACCCCCGGCTTCTGACCGAAGAAAAGATCAATGCCCTCTCAAAACTGGACATCAACCGCATCAGTCTGGGCGTACAGGATTTCGATAAAAACGTTCAGGAGGCGATTAACAGGGTACAACCCTACGAATTAGTGGAAAAATGTGTATATCAACTCCGAGAGCGAGGAATCAGCCATGTCAACTTTGATCTGATGACTGGCCTGCCCCTACAGACACTGGAAACGCTCGAACGGACTCTGGATCTTACGCTCAGCCTTTGCCCTGACAGAATCGCAATCTTCTCGTACGCGCATGTTCCCTGGATGAAAAAGCACCAGCTTCTATTGGAAAAATACCCGCGCCCGGATCTCCTGACCCGTTTTGAAATGGCGGAAAGAGCCTCAAGTTACTTGCAGAATAATGACTACATAGCGATCGGTTTTGACCATTTCGCGCTGAAGAATGACAGTCTTGCCATAGCACAAGAAACCGGCAAGTTGCATCGTAACTTCCAAGGATACACCGACGATGGAGCCAAAACACTTATAGGATTCGGCCTCTCGGCAATCAGCCAGTATGAAAACGCTTACACCCAGAATACTACCGACCCAACCGCATACCGTCAGGCTTTAAAAGAGAGAAGGCTGCCCTCTGCTCGATCCTGCCACTTAAAAGAGGAGGATAAGATCCGCAGATCCCTGATCGAACGTATCATGTGCGATTTCAGGGTCAATTTGTCAGACTTCCCGCAAATTCCTGTCCCCTGCGAAAATCTCTCCCCCCTCCTGAGTGACGGCCTCGCAAGCTTCGATGACTCGAGAAAAGTTCTGCTGGTAACCGAACGTGGCCGCCCTTTCGTGCGACTTGTCGCAGCATGCTTTGATCCTTACCTGGAACAGGTTGAAAACCGCCACGCCCGCGCAATCTAGACCACTACATAAAAACCAGAAGCGCCCCAAAAAACGTCAGGATCACGTTGGCAAACGTATAGCTTCCCGCATAACCGAGAGCAGGAACCTGGCTCTTCGCGCTCTCCATGACGATGTTAAGCGAAGCGGTACTGGTCATGGCTCCTGTAATCGCGCCCATAAGAATGGCCTGATTCATCTTCATGAAATATTTCCCGACCAGAAACGCCACCATGACCGGAACAATAGTAACGACAACTCCGCAGATCATCAAAAGCGGCCCGACAGTCGCAAGGGCCTCCAGAACCTTGCTCCCCCCGTTCAGACCGATCGTCGCCATAAACAGGACAATCCCGAAATCCATCATGATGTTACGCGCGGCACGGGGAAAAACACCGAATGTGGGATAAATGGAGCGGATAAAACTGATCAGGATTCCCACGAGCAACAAACCACCGGCGCTGCCTAGACTGATGGAAATATCCCCGAATTTAAGAACCAGCGTACCCAAAAGTAAACCAAAGGTCAGCCCGAGACAAAGCGTCAGCAAATCCGTCCTCTCGACGTCAGCCTCAATGCTCCCGAGAACATGACTGACTTCGATAATCATGTTCTCCTCGCCAATCACTTCAAGACGGTCGCCCTTTTGAAGGATGGTACTCGCATCGACCGGAAGCTGGACTCCTGAACGAACGATACCCAGAATGTAAGCGCCATGCTTGGCCGGAAGCATCAAATCCTCTACAGGTTTTCCGACGAAATCAGGAGCGATAATCGTAATTTCCTTAGTGCGGATCCTGAAATTCAGTAATTCTTTATCAAAGACCTCCGGAATGTCCTTGCTTTTCGCATAACTATGCTGAGCCACGGAAGCGATCACCGAAACGATATCCCCCTCTTCTATAGTCGTAGTCTCCCGGTCGACTTCTATGATATTCTCGCCCCGGCGAATCCCGAGAACGGTAAAGTACTGCTGTGTGTTGTCCTGAATCTGAAGGATGGTCTTGCCGATGAATTTGCTTCCCGGTTCGATCCGGTATGTGCGGACCATCGGAAGATTGCTCTCGTTGATCCGCTTTTCCGCAGGTCGCGCATGCGTAATTTTACGGGCCTCTGCAACAAGGTCTATTTTAAACAGAACCGGGATGTATTTGATAAACAGAACCAGCCCGGCAATACCGAAAAGATATGTCAGGGAATAGGCAACACTGAGATTTTCAATAACTTCCTGGGCTGTAAGCCCTTCCGGTAGATCGCCGGGACGGTTTAGAATAGCGTCCTGCGCTCCGACAAGGGTCGGCGTGCTCGTCAAGGCGCCGGCAAGCATCCCCGCTGCGCTGCCTTGCTGAAAGTCAAAAAACTCAGCAAGAATCAGGCAAAGACTGACGGCTGTTACAGCCACAATGAAAGAGAGCATCATATAGCGAGACCCGTCCGCTGCAAATGCAGCAAAGAAGCTCGGACCGGCCTGAAGGCCCACGCAAAAAATAAACAGGGTAAAACCGAACGTTGCGATTTCCGTGTTTCCGGAAAACCCCCAAGCCCCGAACAAAAGCCCGGTAATCAAGACCCCGCTGATATGTCCGAGTTGTATCCCCAGTAAGCTAAACCTGCCGAGCAGATATCCAAGGCTGATGACCGTAAACACCACAAGGACCTGATCGCCCTTAAGCAAGTCGAAAACATTGATTTCCATTTTATTGATCCAGCTTTCCCCGCAGGTAAATATTTTCCATAATGTTGGTTTGATGTTTTGCGCTAGCTATACTCCTGTCTGGCTTCTCTGTGAATAAAAAAACACACGCGAGCCAAGCTTTTACATCATACTTGCCATGCCCATTAAGCATTACTGATATAAAAGCACTATCAGCAGGTTAAACAGGAAATGGCAATTTATAAGGAATTTGTACTTTCTGCACACAAAGTCTAGACTACAAAAAAAACAGGGAATACAAATAACATGGGTTGGAAGGAAAGGCTCCTGAAGTGGTTTGAGGCGGACGAATCTGCCTTTTCTCGGTTACAGTCGCGTACGATCACGCTCGACGACCATCCCGACAATGTTGCCGTTTTCGAGGCCGTTTCGTTGACTGAAGCCTGCCTGAAAGCTGACGCGGCAATGCGCCGCCCTGAAATTCAAGGTGCAATCTGGGTCCGCAATGAGCGGGAGCCTTTCCTCAAAGAGCGCATGGGCGCTGTTACAAATCTACGGGAAAAAGCTGAAACTCAGGTATTTGATGGCGAATACCTGCGAAAACCAAACGGCGTAAGCTTGCAAACCGATATGATCCGCCAAAAAGACGGAGCATACAAGCCAAAATTCGAAAGCTACAGCAAGGTAACAGCAGAAGAGATCATAGAACCGGAAAGACTGGCTGAACTGAAAGAACTTTCGACCCTCTTCGCTGCCACAACGCTGAACTGCCGTTACCAGATGACCGAACACATAGACCCGCACTATGATTACTTCACGAACGACCCTCTAGCCGACATCCAAGAAGACAGGCTTTTTCTCGGGCGCCCGTTAAGAATACTGGTCTCCCGGCATCAGGCCACGACGATCATTTACAATACTTTAGGCGAGTATCCCGAAAGCTTGCGTGGAGGAAATATCAGGGGACGCTGGCGGGAAAAACTTGCGGAAGCGTGGCAACCGGCTGTAGGCGACTACGTTTTTCAGTGCAACCTCAGATGGGGAAATGACAAGGCCCTGCCCCATTCCCCTCCGGAATTCAGCACAGAGGATGAGGCTGATTGCCGCATAATCGACATCTACGATGTGAGTGAAGGACAAGATTTATCCGGAATTCAACCTGAAGATATCTCAACCGAACCCGTATAAAGTGATTACTCGGCGGCTCTGCTGGCGCGCTTGCGTTCGTGCGGACACAAATGCTTCTTCCTCAAACGAAGAGACTTGGGCGTAACTTCCAGTAACTCGTCTTCGTTAACGTAAGCCATCATGTCCTCAAGAGACATTTTGCGCGGCGGGACAAGAACAACCGCATCATCCGAACCCGAAGCCCTTACGTTGGTAAGTTTCTTGCCCTTAAGGACGTTGACTTCAAGATCGTTATCGCGGCTATGCTCCCCGACAATCATACCCTCATACACCGGGGTTTGGTGACCGACAAACATGCTTCCGCGATCCTGTAGATTGAAGATCGCATAAGCCACAGCCGTCCCGGTATCATTGGAGATAAGTGCGCCGTTCCGTCTTTGTGGAATATCGCCCTTATAAGGCGCGTAGGAATGAAAGATTCGGTTTAAAACCCCCGTTCCCTTGGTTTGAGTTAGAAAACGGCTCTGGTAACCGATAAGCCCGCGCGAAGGCGCCAGAAAGGTCAGGCGCATCTTGCCCGCCCCGCTCGAACGCATATCGGCCATTTCCGCTTTCCGGCGGTTCATGGAGTCGATGACGCCGCTCTGGAACTCCTCATCGACATCAATAATCACTTCCTCGATTGGTTCGAGCCGCTGCCCGGCCTCTTCCTTGTATAGAACCCGTGGGCGTGAGACCGTCAGCTCGAAGCCTTCGCGACGCATCGTTTCAATCAGAACGCCCAGTTGCAGCTCCCCGCGCCCGCCGATCTCGAATGAATCCTTGTTCTCGCTCTCGGTAAACGTAATCGCGACATTACACTCGGCTTCCGCCATCAAACGCTCACGGATCAGGCTGGAAGTAACTTTTGAGCCCTCACGACCGGCAAACGGCGAGTCATTGACACTGATCGTAACGGACATGGTCGGCGGATCAATCGGGGTAGAAGCCAAAGGCACCGTGACAGCCGGGGCGCAGATAGTATCCGAAACAGACGCATCGGTCAGCCCGGCGATACAGATAACATCCCCTGCATGAACCTCTGTGACGGGAATACGCTTCGTCCCCTCGAACATCAAAAGTTTTGTCAAACGGCCTGCTTCAACCGTCTCACCCTCAAGGTTAAGTGCCTTGACCGCATCATTGACTTTGGCAGAACCATGCAAAACACGCCCTGTAAGGCAACGCCCGATGTATGAATCGTAATCCAGAAGGGTTGCCAGCATCGCAAATGGCTTTCCTTCCTCAACTTTCGGCGCCGGAACATGCTCAAGGATAAGATCAAGCAAAGGATGAAGGTTTTCACGCGGATCATCAAGTTCCCGTGCGCACCATCCCGAACGGCCGGAAGCATAAAGAACAGGGAAATCTAGCTGCTCGTCATTTGCGTCAAGCGAGACAAAAAGATCGAAAACCTCGTTCAGCACCTCATCGGGGCGTCCGTCGGGGCGATCGACCTTGTTGACAATAACGATCGGACGCAAGCCCTGTTTAAGCGCCTTGCCCAGAACAAACTTGGTCTGAGGCATCGGCCCTTCGGCCGCATCGACCAGAAGAATAACGCCGTCCGCCATATGCAAAACGCGCTCGACCTCACCCCCGAAATCAGCATGGCCGGGCGTGTCGATAATATTGATCCGAGTCTCTTCCCATTGAATGGACGTCGGCTTGGCAAGGATCGTGATCCCGCGTTCTTTCTCAAGATCGCCGGAATCCATCAGCCGCTCGACAACCTGCTGGTTGTCACGGAACATGCCGCTTTGTTTCATGATAGAGTCGATCAGGGTAGTTTTCCCGTGATCAACGTGCGCGATAATCGCGATATTCCTGATATTCCGTGGCATGTCTTTAAAATCCGCAGCTAAAACCCGCAATGCGCGGAAGTAATAGAGAAAGAGGAGTTAAAAGGGAAGAAAAATTTCAGGAATTACAAAAATCAGCCGATAAAAACGCCTAATCAGAGTACGATTTAAGCTATTTTTCGCAATTCATCCATAAAATGCCCCATTTTATCAAGCAGCACCCCGACCCTGCGGTTAGCATGCTCAGACAAAACAGCCGTCACATCGCTGACCTGCCTTGAAGCTTCGTCGACCTGACCGACGCTCTGGTTGATTTCACGTACATTGCCAGCCACGCTCACCGTACCGCTTGACGCTCTTTCGGCGCTTGAGGCTATCTCCCTGGACGCAGCGCTTTGCTCCTCAATAGCGGCTGCGACTACGGTCGCAGATTCGTTAATTTCGCTGATCGTATTGCCTACCTTGGAAAAGGCAGTAACAGCTTGCTCCGCTGCACCTTGTATCTCGGTGACATACTGGCTGATTTCCTGCGTAGCGCTTGATGTCTGCCCCGCCAGATCCTTGACCTCAGCCGCAACTACCGCAAAACCTTTTCCGGCCTCCCCGGCGCGCGAAGCCTCTATCGTTGCATTCAACGCCAGCAGGTTGGTCTGATCGGCAATTTTCTGAATCAAGACAACGGCATCCCCGATCTGGGAAGCGCTTCCGGCAAGGCGCTCCATGATATTCTGAGCCTGCTGGGACTGGTCTAGTGCAGACTGCGCCACGCTCGACGTACGCGTCATCTGCTGCGTGATTTCGGCGATGGCGCTTGACATCTCTTCCGCTGCGGCGGATATGGCCTGCACGTTCCGGGAGGTTTCGTCAGACATTGAACTCGCGCTTTGAGCGCCTTCCCGGGTAATCTGAACCGTATCCCCCATTGTATGGGCGGTACTCTCTAAGGTCGTTACGGTGGAATTGATTTGTAAAACGACATCCTTGAGGGACGTATCCACGTCATTGGCTACGTTTACAAACCCTTCCATTTTCTCTGCAACGCTTTCCGTAGCAAGATTGATAATACGAGCCCCGTTCAGCAACCCTCCACGCATCCCGTCCTCTAAAATCCGGCGGAAATACTGGTTCCGACTGACATATTCCATGGCGGCCGTCGCCTCACGCACGAAAGCGTCCATATTGTCGGTCATTTCGTTGATCGTCCACTGGAACTCCCCGAAATCACCGCCCTCATGAATGCTCGTAATACGAGCCTCAAAATCGCCCTCAGCTAATGCACGGCAGACATCCTTGGTGCGCCGGATCTCACGCTCAATCTTCCGCATCGACAGAATACCCAAGGCGCTTAAAATAACGCCGCCAGCAACAAGGACAAAATTACCGCTCAACCCGCCGAAAACGAAAAGCGCAACTGCTCCCAGAGAGTAATACTTAGCTTTTGAGAGAGAAGATAAGCTCATCGTAGCTCACACCTTTCTGCTTAAGAAGGCCGACAAGGATGCTAAAAGCGCTGTTCATGCCGTCCTTACGGTTCGAGTGTCGTCCCTCCTCCTGAAGCAACTGGGCATAGAGAGGTTCTATGACGTCCTGGACGACCTTCCTGTTAGGTACGCGCCGGTTAGAATGATAGCCGTTAACGTTGCCGGAAGAATCGTAGGATGGTGTGACATGTGCGAAAACCCAGTAATGGTCGCCGTTCTTACAGAGATTAACCACATAAGCGAAAATCTCCTTTTTCTCGGCCAGAGTATCCCATAAAAGCTTGAAAACCGCACGAGGCATGGCCGGATGACGAATCAGGCTGTGCGGCTGACCGAGCAGCTCATGCTCCTGATAACCGGCGACTTTCATAAATACCCGGTTTACATAGGTAATACGGCCCTTAAGATCGGTCTTGCTGACAATAAACTCGTCCTTGTCAAAAAAAGCCTCTTTTCCTGACGGAACAATATTTATGGCCCTTTCGAGAATAGCTGCCTGTGACACGGGGAAACCACATGAATAATGTTATAAAAAAAGAAGAACACACAGAAGAATACAACTAATAATCTATTAGCTGTTAACCGACATAACTACTCAAAAATAGAATTTATCCAGATAAAATTAGCCGGTCAGGATAAGCTTTGGCTCATCGCCATACTCGGTTGCAGACCAGTGTATGAAAGGCTTGACGCCCCCCCCATCGCCACAGGCCTGACGCCAAATATCGCCGTTATGGAAGGTGCCGACTCGGGCTCCGGGTTTTAGGCGGAAAGTCTTTGTGCTATCCAGAGAAGCCAGCGGCTCGACATCTTCGTGGGAGACATGCCGCGTAACTTTAGAATTATAGACCGTGATAAAACGGTCCGTATACCGCTCCCCGGTTTCATAATTCGGCGTGTAGGGATCCACATGCGGGCGATCGACCGTCTCATCGTCATAATCGTATGTATAAACCTTGAGCAAAGGCGTACGGCCCAGACTCTCAATAAACTCCATATCGGCAAGTATTGTACTCAGTTCCTGCCCGAACAGCTCCGTCTGCGTTGCATAACGACGCACCGCTTCGATTCCCAGCCATGAGGGTGCAATGCCGACGCTTCTTTGCCAGGTGGATTGAAGCTCGCCCCTGAGATTCCCTTGATAAATATCCCGGTTCATACTCACGGCCAGCCCGTCAAAATCACCGTCAAGACGGCGGGGCATTATAACGGCGCTTTTTCCTTGAAAAGCCCTGCTGCTGAGATCAGAAAGGGAAGCCACGACCGTTGCGCAATGGTAATTAATAGGAACGCCGGCTTTATCCTTGACCCCCTCCGCAGCCAGAAGATACTGCCGGATAACATCCGCATTTTCCGCCTGCCCGGTATCGTGAAGAGATTCGCTCATGACCACACCCTATTGTTTTCCGTAACAATAATAAGCAAGAATAACGGACAAGAAAAGAAGGATGCATTGTGCACTGCAAAAAACTGAAAACAACGCCAAATAAAATAATAAACAGCGTTCGATTATTTTAAGTTTTTTCTCATGTTTTCTAAGCTTACGCAGAGACATCTGAATGGGTTCCCTTGAGATGCCTAATACATTATGGTTTACGCTCAGGAGATATAAGCAAAGACAACCCGAAAAAAAAGCATGGTTAAAAAGAGCATCATTCTTGCGGCATTTCACCTGCTCGCTCTCATTTTGGTCGTGAACCTGACGGCTGTGAGCGCTCAGGCTTGGGACAAGAAAAAGTCTAAGGACCAGACTGAGATTGAATACACCATCGAACATGACGGCGTAAAACGCACCTACAATCTCCATATCCCTGCAAAAATAGCCGATAACACGAATAAAGTTCCGCTCATAATCGTGCTTCATGGCGGGGGCGGAAACAGCGACAACGGCGAAAAGATGACCCGCTTTTCTGAAAAAGCCGACCGGGAAGGCTTCATCGTAGCCTACCCCAGCGGCAGCGGTCGCCTCAAAAGAAACATCCTTAAAACATGGAATTTCTGGCATTGCTGTGGCTACGCGATGCGCAACAACACGGACGATATCGGCTTTATTGGCAAGCTCATAGATACGCTGATAAAAAACTACCCGGTTGACCCTAAGCGGGTTCTGATCACCGGCATGTCCAATGGCGCGATGATGAGCCACCGGGCAGGAATCGAACTCTCAAAAAAAATAGCCGTCATAGCCCCTGTCGTTGGAACCATGTTCGGCGATGAGCCAGAGGCCCGTAGTCCAGTTGCCGCACTGATAATCAACGGCACCAAGGATACGCAGATCAAAATTGAAGGCGGACAGAACAACAGCCGGTTCAAAGACGCTTGGGACGGAACGCCGATGAAGCCAGCCCTGTGGCAATCGCAATACTGGGCAAAAAACAACGGCTGCAAACCCACCCCCAAAAAAACGTCTATCAAACCTTCGGTAATCCTCTACGATTACGAATGCCCTAAAGGGTATGACGTACGGCACATAATTCTGGAAAACGGAACGCACTCTTGGCCCGGAGGCCGCAAGGGATACAAAAACGGAGCGGATCCGACAACCGAAATAAATGCCACCGACGAAATATGGGCGTTCCTGATTGAAATGACGGGTTAAAGACATTCCGAACTATGTTCGAATATCTTTTACGAAGGGTTGCTGCGATAAGTACGTAGTAAAGTTAGGGCAATAACAATGCGTGAAAGGACATCGCTATGACGCACAAAAAGAGACTGGTTTTTTCTATACTGGCAGCGGCCGCGCTTTTGACAGCTCCTTCGCAGGCTTTTGCAAAAAAGGGCCAGGGAAAAAATTCGCCGGACCACGGCTATCATGGAAGCTCGCACAGCGACAAGCCGGATTACAGGTGGAACGAATCCCACGACGATTCTCCGAAATATAAGAATTACGAAAATGATCATCGTGATGATCCCCCGGTATATAACTGGAAAGAGCACCACAAGGATGATCATGACCGTGATTATAAGAATGACCGGAAATACGACTACGGAGATCACCATGGCAATGGCAATAACCTTTATGACAACGACAATTACAAAAAGCACAAAGGTTCCGATTACGACCGCAACCATGACGGAAACTCGAAGCACAAAAGCAAACGCTATAACTTCGATCTGCATATCCCCGGACATTTAAAATACACCCGGGCCCGCTTGCCGATTTTCATCGTGCTCGACCGCTCTGGAAAGTACAGAGGCCAGTCAGCAGAAAGGTTCTTTCAGGCAAAAGCCAAGCGTGAGGGCTTTATTCTCGCCTACACCTACGACAGGAGCTACGGGAATAACCTCTCGAACCGGGATAAGGATTACATTGTGAACAGCATCCTGAACAGGCTTGACGGCCATTACAGGATAAACACGAACAATATACGCTTCTATTTCAACGATTAAACCAACGCCCGAACCACACACGCAAACTCAAGGAGCCTCCCCACAAGGCTCCTTTTTCTAGCTGGGGTTAAGGGCGCCTAGACGTGTAACTTTTCCATGATGATCCGATGCAGGAGTCTTTAAGGCCTTTAGAGAACGGACAATATCATTCCGTATGTCATCAAAGGATTCTGCTTGCCCAGCATACAACGCGCCTTCCAGCTTTGAAACCGCAACAAAAAGTATATTACGGTCGCGTTCATCAAGTCTTTGTCCTATCTCGCGCACGGCATCCTTAAGCGAAAGAACAGGTCCGCCACCGACCTTTTGCTGCACGAAAAGTAGAAAATGATCCTTGAGAACATTCATATCGACCGCACGCTCCAGGCCCGACAGGCTCACCGCAGGCTTACGGGCATTCTCGTTCACGGCATCTTCCGGCCCTTTCACACGAACCCCTGACACACCGGAGAGAACAGAAGTAGGAGACGAAGACGCGGTCTGGCTTTGCTCCTCTTTCCTGGGGGTAATGACAAGAAAATATATTCCGACGCCGATAATCAATGCAGCCGCAACCCCGGTCAGAAAAACAAGGGCGTTCTGTCTCCGCAAAATACCGCCAAAGCCGCCGCTGATGTTTGTAAAAGCGGAAACTGAACCGCTGCTCGTCGCAGACGTTGCGGAATTTTGTTCCAGATCGGTACTTTGAGAAGCTTGAAATTGTTGTGAAACAGCAGCCGGAGCAGGCGCACCTTCGACCTTAATTGTCCGGGCAGGAACAGATGCGTAGGCAACTTTGCTGTTCTTGATATCCCACCAGGGAACCTTGATCTCGGGAAGAACCAGATCGCCGCCATATTTAGGAACAAGCGTATACGCCTCCTCTCGCCATCCGGTCACAGTCCCGTCCTCTGTAATATTCATACCGGCCTCGGGTTTCTCGGCATAAACGGAAAAAAAAGCCTCGGGGGCTGCGCGGTCTTCAAGACTCGGAAGAACGCTTCCGGTATTGCCGTTAACAACTAAGGTAAGCCGACGCGTGAAAGGCTCCCCGACTTTTGCATTTTTTTCTCCGTCCAGAAAATCGGAAATCTGCAATCCCTGAGCTGGAAGCCATGGGTCCATATTGGCTTGAGCGCCGGAGACGTTGAGTACGACCTCGTCAGTCATCAAGGTAAAAGGCTGACCTAAAAGAGCGTCGAAGACGCCAAAATCCTGCAAAACAGCGAAGGGATCCTGTGCGCGGTTACTGAAAGGATCGAACATCTGAGTCGGTCTCCGGGGCCTGTCCCCGCTCACCATCCCCTGAAAAACGTAAGAGGGTATTGTGATGATCCCGGGCTTTAAAGGCGTAATAAGATAACGCAGTTCGACAACGCTGACATTTTTACCTCCGGTAACGGTGTCGTAAACCTTAGGATCGCCCTGCAGCTCGACAATGGCATTGTCGATTTTCAAATCTCCATGCGTTATTTCAGAAACAGGCTTGGATGCGACAAGGCGCAGGGTATAGACCATGGGTGCATTCAGAGATGGGTTCTTCGTACTGAGGTTAGCGGTAACGTAAACATCCCGGTCCTTGGACGAGGCCACCGGAGAGGGTTTAGCAGAGACAGTAACGCGAAGGGGTTGCGTTTTTAGAACCCCCAGCCCGGTCTGAACGCTGATAGAAGGAATGATGATATCGCCAGTGTTCTTGGGCAAAAGCACTATTTGCCATGTGACTGCTGAACTGAATGACCCGTTAAACATGTTAACGCTGGACGATTGTCCCTGCGTACGGACTTGAAAATCCTTCCTAAGCGGACCGAAGTCAGGCGTGATACTCTGTTGCGCACCACTTAAAGTTAATGTGAGTGTAAAACTTTCTCCGCGATAAATCGTTGTCCGATCGACCTGAGCCTCGAAAGTTGCGGCCCGAGCAGATACAGAAAAGAAAAAGACAAAAGCCACCGCAAGAAATAAAGATAAAACCCTTTGAACAAATGGCACTACCATGGTTTTGCTCCTTCTCGTGCTCCCTGCATTTCGGATTCGACATAAAATTTGTTCTTCAAAAAGGTCTCGGTATCGCTTTCAATCCTGTTCAACCACTGATCGGCATCGACATCCTTTGGTGTCCGCTTGCGGATTGGGCCGGTCCCCGGAGAAGATGACAGGTTTGGACGCGTGTCCACTTCCTCAGGAGCATCCGATTGCTCCGTCTGCGCCACCTGTTGGGAATCGCGGTTTTGCTGATTGTTTCGGGGTTCTGGCTGTGGTGGTTGACTGCTTTCTTGCGGGGCCTTCTGGTCTTGGTTATCCGCCTTTTTGCTGCTGGCCTGCTCCTTCTGAGCCTTTTGCTGCTCAGCCGCATGGGCGTCTCGCGCCTGAGCAGACGATTTCTGGTCCTCCCCTTGTTCCTGGGGATTCTTTGAATCTCCCTCGCGGCTAGAAGTCTCTTCGTTCCGGCCCTGATCACTGTCTTCTACCGCCTGCTCCGCTAACTCTGAACCTGAATTGCTCTTATCCTCAGTTTTGTTTTCAGGCTGCGGGGGGAAACTCTTAGGTTCAGTTTGCTTTTCATGCCCGTTTTCAGAAACCTTATCCTCTTCTGTTTCCTGTTTTGAGGCTTCGTCACTCTTCTCTGCTCCAGACTGCGAACCTGTCTCCTCAGGTTGGTTTTGAGAGTGCTGCCCGGACGTGCGCTCCTCGCCACCCTGATTTTCACTTCCTGAATCATTGTGTGCCTGTTGAGTTTGCTTTTGCTGGCCTGCCTGATCTGAATTCTTTTCCTGATCTCCTTGTCCCTGTTGTCCCTGTTGTTCTTGGCCCTTCTCGTCGGAACCCTCACTACTTTGAGCGTTCTTCTGCTCCTGATCTTCTTGCTTGCTATTGTGAGGCTGCTGCTGTTGCGCACCCCCTTCCTGCTTCCGCTGTTCGCTTTGCGCGGACTGCTCCTGCTGATCTTGGGTATTCTCCCCCAGCCCTTGCTGATTTTGCTGACTTTGCTGTTGCTGCTGATTTTTTTGATCCTGCCCCTTCTCTTCATTCTGTCCAGAGTTTTGCTGCTTCTTCTCCTCTAAAATCTTTCGGGCGATTTCAAGATTATGAGCAGCATCCTGATGATCGGGATTATTCTGAAGAACATTTTCGTAAGCGCTGATGGCATCCTCAATATGCCCTCCCATAAGTCTTGCATTACCCAGATTATATGCAGCATCTTCGGAGACCTCAGGTCGCTCCACTTTTTCAAACGACTGCGCAGCTGCCTCGTAGTCACCTGCGCGGTACTGTACGACACCTCTACGATATGAATCGTTCTGAAAAACTTCCTCGGCCTGTTCAAAATCCTTGTCTTCAAGGGCTTTTCGTCCTTTCTGCTCGGGCGTAACGAAATAATCGCCCAGACTATCCGCTCGCGTTGGCGAAGAAACGCTCAAAAGACAAAAGAAGACAAGTGGAAAGACCACCCCACGGCGAAACCACAAAAACGGTAACAAAAGCGCCGGAAGCAGGAAAAGATAAAACTTCTCATCCCACTGTCGGATAATCGTTGCGTCCCCGTCCACATGCTCACCGCTTATACCGATCTCCGATAGAAATCTCTGCGTATCGTCCTGCAAATACGATGCATTAAGATACACCCCGTGTCCGTACTGCGCGATTCCCTGAAGCCGTCCGAGTTGTAGAGAAGACATGACAACCCCGCCTCCCTGTCTGAAAAATCCACCCTTCCCGTCCGGCACGGCCCCCCCCTGTGGCGTTCCGACACCCATGACATGCACATGTACGCCCTTGTCGGTCAAACCGCGCAAAGCACGATAAACCTGTCCCTCCGGATCGTCATAACCTCCATCCGTAACAATAAGGATATGGCGCTCCACCGTTTCAGTATCCTGTGAAAGCATCCGTCCAGCCGTATCCAGCGCCGAAACAATCCGGCTTCCCTGTGTATAGACAAGCCCCGTGTTGATAGAAGGGACCAGCCTTTCAATCATCTGCTTGTCGTCGGTCAAGGGTGTAATAGTATGAGGGATGTTCGCAAAGGCGATAAGCCCGACATTGACGCCGCGAGAATAGCGAATAATATCTTCTATTTCCTGGCGAGCCCTTGCAATTCGGGAGGGTTTGACATCCGCAACATCCATGGAACGCGAAAGATCAAGCAAGATCACAAGCTCCGTTGAAGGCTTGTAGACCTCGATATCCGTATACCCCCATCGTGGACCGGCCATTGAAAGCACCGCAAGGGACCAGATTAATGACCATGCCGCCAATGAACGATAGATGCTTGCATGGTTCCTTCTTCCACGGGGGTCGTTGCAAATATGAGGAAGAAGGTGGGCATCGGCAAAATCCTCAAGCCTCTGTCCGTTTGCAGCCTTAGGGCGAAAAAACGCATACATCAGCCACACCATAGGCACAATCATAAATGCAAACAGCCAATGAGGTTCCGCAAAATGAAATATGGTTTCTCCCTCTCTAAGCATTTTGCGGAACCTTCTCTTTAACTATGCCGTCTGTAAACAAGGGAAAAAGCGAAATGATAAACAGCAAGAACAGTCCTGCGGCCAACGGATAACGGTACAGGGGCTTGCGTGTGACATAGGTGCGGGATTCAGCCTTGGTTTTCTCCAGACGGTCGATCTGCTTGTATACCTGCTTGAGAGCATCCGCGTCCTTGGCCATAAAAAACCCGCCCCCGGTCTCTCTGGCTATATCTTTTAGCAGGTTCGTATTCATAATTGTCCGCCCGCCGCCAAAGCCAAGTCGCGCAACCTCACGCTGACCAATGGCGATCGTATAGATTTTGATTCCGTACTGCTTGGCCAGTCTCGTCGCCTGCATCGGTGGAATGGAACTGCTGGTATCCTCCCCGTCGGTCAGCAGAATGATTATGCGTGACTTTTCCTCACGATCGCGCAAGGCCTTGACAGACAAACCGATTGCATCCCCGATGGCCGTATCCTCCCCGGCCATGGTCTCAACCGTACTGTTAAGCATCTTGACAACCGTTTCATGATCCAGGGTCAGAGGCGTATACTGGTAGGCAAAGCTCCCGAAAACCACCAGACCGATACGGTCTGCTTCCCTCTCCTTAACGAAATCTCCGACGACCTCCTTTGCGATATCAAGGCGGCTGACAGGTAACCATCCTTTAGTAAAATCCTGCACACGCATGGATCCGGAAAGATCGACCGCTAGCATGATATCGTACCCCTCAGCCTGAATATCGTCGATCTTGTTGACGATTTCCGGGCGCATGAGGGCCATAACAAAGGAAACCCAGAGCAGGATAAGCAGGGTTAGGAAAAATTTCTGCGGGAGAGCCGAACTGTATGAAACCACAGAAAAAGCGCTCATAACCCTTTGGATATAAGGAAATCGCACACCGGAGTGAATATCCTCCCTTCTGGCCGCCGGAAAAAGGTAGCGCGCTGCGAAAGGAAGAAAAAGAAGCAGAGCCATTGATGGCCAAGCGAATGAAAACATTTACCTCACCCACCCTTCCAGACCGTCAATCAAATGCTTGATAAGTGAAGCCCTTATCGGCTTTCCCTCCGGAGCATAAGGAGCCTCGATTAAAATCCTTCCCTCATTCATCCAGTCAAATCCGGCAGGATCGTGACGGTTAAGCCATCGCAACCATTCCTGACCCTCAAGACCTGCGCAGGAATTACGGCCATACTTTCGAATAGCCAGTTTTCTGAGAAGTAAGGCCAGCGCAGCCACGCGTTGCTGGTCGCTCCGGCGCCCTGAATCGTCCCGGATACTCGCAAGTGTCCTGCGCGCCTCCTCCCGCCAATACAATTCTCGATACCTCCTTCTGAGAAGATGCAGGGAAAAATAAATCCCCCCGGCACAGACAAGAAGGAACGCCAGCAAAAACCACCACCCTGGGGCGATCGGCCACCAAGGGAAAGGGTCAAGCCCTCTGATGTCCCTAAGCTGCGCCAGCAGATCGTCCGAACTCTGCATGCCGTACTCCTGTTCTTCCTAAAGACCGCAATCCCCCGGAAAGTTCAACAATCAACTGACTGTTCGTATACATCTGCACAAACCCAAGCCCCAGAACCTTGACCATATCGTCTAGGGTTTGCCTGTTTTGAAGCCACTGTTTCTCGTAGGATTCTCGTCCTTTTCTGTCGTCAGTATCGACAACAGCCTTCTTGCCGCCCTCTCCTGTAAAGAGCAGCGTCCCCGCTTTCGAAAATAGGGCATCAGCCGGATCGTTGACCGAAATTAGGACAACGTCACCCCGCCGGTGAAGACTGGCAAGTGCTTTTTTAACGCCTGCACCCGGGTCAAGAAAATCGCTTATAATAAAAAACAACGATCCCGGGGCGGACGCACGCGAAAGCAATAACAAATGATCATCCATCTTAACAGGAGTGGAGTACAATTCCGCGGGATCACAAAGCATATGAAACATACGCCACAGAGAATTCCGAGACCGGCGCGGACCGAAAAAACGCATTCCACCCGGAACATTCCCGAAAAACGAGGCGCCCAGACGATTGCTTCCCTGCACCGCAGACCACCCGATCAACGCCGCAACCTTGGCCGCTTGAACCGACTTGAAAGTTACACGTGTCCCGAACCGCATGGAATCATTCCTGTCGATACAGACAATGACGCTGCGCTCCCGCTCTTCGGAAAACAGTTTGATATGCGGCAATCCCGTGCGCGCTGTCACCCGCCAGTCGATATTGCGCACATCGTCCCCGGCCACGTATTCCCGGACTTCTTCAAATTCCAGACCCCGCCCTCGAAATGGCGACTTATAGTCACCTGTAAGATTTGAGACAGACTTTCGCCGGGCAGATAACGTTCCTCTGGGTGCTAAACGCCCCAGCTCGACAAGCTCCTTGAAATCCGGGAAGAGCATGGCCTGCTCCGTTCGTAAAATCCTAAAAACTCATAAACTAAGGTACAGCAACAACTTCAAGCAAATGCTCAATGATGTTCTGACGCGAAACTCCATCCGCCTCCGCCTCGAAAGTCGGGATTATCCTGTGTCTCAAAATATTCGGTGCAACCTGTTGCACATGGTGAGGGGTGACATAGCCGTCCCCGTTCAGCCATGCAAGGGCGCGTGCGGCAGCGACTAACCCTAGGGTTGCTCTTGGTGACGCTCCGTGCTGTATCCAGTCGTAAAGTTTCTGGCTATAAGCGCCCGGTTTGCGTGTCGCACTGACCAGTGACACGGCATAATGCTTGATTTTCCGGTCCGTATAAACGCGCCGAACGCGATCGCGGGCAGCCAGAATCTCTTTCTGCGTCATGACGGGCTTAACAGATTTCTGCGGAATTCTTGAATCTGAAAGGTGATCGTCCAGTTCCAGAATCTGCATCTCTTCCTCATGACTGGGATATTCAGCCACGGCATGCATTAGAAAACGGTCGAGTTGCGCCTCTGGAAGGGTGTACGTTCCCTCTTGCTCGATAGGGTTCTGGGTGGCCAGAACCATGTAAATCTCGGCGAGCTTATATGTATGCAGCCCGACGGAAACTTGCCGCTCCTCCATGGCTTCAAGCAAAGCGGACTGCACCTTGGCCGGCGCCCGGTTGACCTCGTCCGCCAGAATAATATTGTGAAACAACGGTCCTTGCCGAAACTCAAACGTCGCGCTCTCATGCAAATACACGTCGGTCCCGATAAGGTCGGAGGGAAGAAGATCCGGCGTAAACTGGATCCTTTGAAATTCGCCCTCAAGAGCTTGCGCCAGTGTTTTTGCCGCCGTCGTCTTGGCCAGCCCCGGCATCCCCTCGATCAGCATATGCCCGTCACACAGAAGGCACAGCATCATGCTGCGGATCAAGTCCTTCTGCCCGATAATCCGACTTTCCAGCGCCTTTTGAAGAACCTGCATCTGCTCGCCCTTCATTTCGTCATTCACTGTTGGTGCCGATTGTTTCTGAACCATGTCTAAAACGTCCCCTTCCTGAGAAGAACTTAGATAATAGTTCTTTGTCTTGCAAAATCAAAAAAATTGTAACGTGCTGTTATTTCAGAAAACAAAAAACACTAAAATTCGTTTGGTTTTCAGTATGTTCTGCGATAACGTCCATAAAGTTACAGGCACCAAAAGATAAAAAAATGCGCTACCCCAACGCAAAAGATCATTACGGCCCCGCCGGAGCGCCGCTTAACCCTTGGCTTTCAGTATGGTTTCGGCCGCGAAAAACTGTACGCTATCTTTTAAACACAAAGCCTTCCTACGGCCTGTTTACCCTGGTACTGCTTCTCGGCTTTGCTGTAGGCCTTTCATTTACAGAATCAATCCATTTGGGAGACCGTATAGACTCTCTTCGTTCGATAATCGTATTCGCGCTGATAAGCGGCCCCCCTCTGGCATGGCTGTCCTTGTTTCTGAGCGCATATATGTTGCGCTGGATCGGGCGCAAGGGAGAAGGAGAAGGAAAAGCAAACAACTTGAAAGCGCTGATGGTGGCATGCGCATGGGGCGGTATTCCTCTTTTGCCCCCCGCTCTGGTGATGATCCAAAGAATTTCCGCAAACGGAGTCTTTCTCTTTACAGAAGCCTTTACCATAGCAGACTGGAGCACCTTCCCTCAGGACGTTTTGATTCTGGAAATATCTAACGCGTTCGTAAATCTGGTTTGCTTGATATGGTCGCTGATACTCACCTCGCAAATGATTGCGGAAGTCCAAGGTTATGAGTCAGCTTGGAAAGGGTTTAGAAACTATCTTCTGGCGCTTATACTAGTGATCATATCCGTAATAGTCCTTGCTTTTATGATCATTATTCCTCTTGCGCTGTTGGGAGCAGCTTTAAGGCGCTGATTTTTTATTCCTTCAAGAACCCGGAATTTGTCGCATAAACGATCGCGCGGCAAAACAGCGTGTAAGCCTCGTCCGAAAACTTTTCATACGTTTCATGATCCTGATCGTCATCAAGCCGAACGTCGTTCCAGCTCCCCTTGCCACCGAAAACCCATGCCGTCTGAACGGCCCCGAGCGCGCGCTTGGCTTTTAGGCTGAAATGCTCAGGATAGAGAATATCGGGATAGGAAACACTGGCAAGAGGAGACTTGGAATCCTCGGCAATCTTTGCGCCGTCTTCAAAACTCTTCGCGAATTTCTCCTGCCCGTGTCCTCTGGCAAACTCCGCCATAGCCTTCAGGCCTTTCTCAAGCCGTGAATTGATTTCCTCAAGAGAGCTATGAAAATCAATCGGCCGCACGCTTTCATTCGCTGAAACGCGCTTGTATACGACCGATGCCTTACCGCCCTCGCCCTTTTCCCAATGCGCCTCCCAGAAATCAGAAGCCAGAACCTTGACCGCCTCTATAAACCATCTCCCGCCTTCTCCAACGCTGGAAGCAATCCGGTCGGATTGGTCCTCCTTCTTGGAAGGGGAATAGTGCAGGCGCAAAAGCTGAACCCGGCTCTCCCGGAGAATTTTGATCCATTCGAGAGGATCCGCGGCATAGTCAGCCTCCCCCCCCGCGGCCGTTTTTGGGTCCGCGTCGACAAACCGTACACTCTTGCACTCTTTGAAAACCGTATTACCGGGAAAAAAACCCGCCTGTTGAAGATCAAGACCTCGTCGAAGCGCCGAGTTCCCCCAGTTAGTGAGAGCAACCGTTTGGGCGATAGAATGCAGCATAGAAAATTCCACTTATTAAATTCAGTTATGTATAACTATAACAAAGACATAGGACTTTGGGCAGAATATCTTCTCCTAGTAAGAAAAATCACTGAGAAGCAACATACACCTTGTAGTACTGCTTCGAAAGATTCTGCGCTATTTCTAGCTGGCCCTTTGATAACTTACCCGAAATTTCTTCACGCAACTCCTCAGCCTCATAACTTCCTTGAGATGTAGCAACGTTTGCCCATGCATAAGCCTTAACAAGATCCTTTTTTATGCCCTGACCAGTTACGAGCATGACGGCAACCCTGTATTGCGCGTCGGCTACTCCAAGCTTCGCCGCTTTTACATACCAAAATGTCGCGGTTTTGTAGTCCTGGGGAACTCCATAACCGTAATGATACATTTTTCCTAAAAGAAGCTGCGCATCAGGATCATTTCTGCTTGCTGCCAACTCAGCAAGAGCAGCTGCGGCCGGGTAATCTTGATCGATTTTTACTCCTTCGAAATACATAAACGCCAATGCTGTTTGCGCGATTGTATAATCCTGATCAGCAGCTTTGCCATACCACCGCGCGGCTTCATCATAATTTCTGTAAACACCTTCACCCTCTTCGTAAAAAGTGGCGACTTTATACTGCGCAGGAGCATAACCTTGCTGAGCAGCCAAACGATACAAACGCGCCGCTTCGATCATATCTCTTTTCTGACCGTTCTTTCCGGTTTCAAAAACCATAGCTAGAGAAAACAATTCCTTAGGATCAGAAGGATCATCAGGCTTGGGAACTTCGGGTTTGACTTGCGTCGCGCTCTTGTAATCATCCGGCGAAATAGAACGTTTCAACCATTCCTCTGCGACATCATCCATAGGCTGATCTTCATCTTTCGAAGATACCGTCTTTCCACGGCCAACGGAGAAATCCTCCGAATAAACTGGGAAAGCGTAAAAAACCGTTAACACCAAGCCAGTAAATAACACCGCACCTATTGATTTCATAAAACCTGTCCCATATTTAATCGCCGCAATCTTTAAAATATACAAGAATATTTCAAAGCCGCAACATTTCAGACAACCGCATAAGCTAACACCATACCTAGTAATTAGAAAAGATTTCCTCTAGCCTTTCATCCTGTGAAAGGCTGACCGGCGTAATAAGCTCCTGCTTGTGAATAAGCGGCAGGCAGGACTCAAGCGTGTCGATCCCCTGTGATTGACACGGCGGAAAAGCGCTCCATCGCCTTGCGATCACCATTTGAACCGGGCGGTTGTTAGTCTGTAACTCGCCGATCGTCTGAATCCTGCCGAGCGCTAGCCCCGCACCGTCTTGAAAAGCGTTATAAACGAGTTCGCTGCAATAAATCCGGTCTGTATCGAACGTGAAAAAAGGGTCATAAGGTTTTCCATAGTAAGACTTTGCCGCTTCCAGAACGTCGGCGGCTTGCTCAGGACTTAAATCCCTGACCCGCATGACCGTAAGACGCCCGCCAAGCCCTTCATGTATCCATTCATCCAGAGAAACCTCTCGAACCGGCCCGACAGCCTCGACGACATAAGGCTCCCCGCCCTCGGAAATCTTGATAATCCCGGTATGTGTATACAGGCTGCCCGAAGCCATCATGATCGCAAGGGTCTGCGAGGTGTTATCCGTATGAAAGACGATATCGCCGCTCCGCAACTCCGGCAAACGGGCAACATCCGCCCACGTAAGCCAGAGATAGGCCGCTAACGCTGCCGGAGCAAGAAACAATACAAAAAGGACCCCGAGCAGAACCCGTTTCATCTAACCCCGCCCCCGGTAAGACGGCACGCCTTGCTCCGGCAGCCAGAGTGTTTTCGGAGCCGGGCCGGTCTGATAAAAAACGTCGATGGGAATCCCGCCGCGCGGATACCAGTATCCGCCGATCCGCAACCAGACAGGCTTGATGTCTTTAACCAGCCGTTTGGCAATTCCTATGGTGCAATCCTCATGAAACGCGCCGTGATTGCGGAAAGATCCGAGAAAAAGCTTAAGCGATTTGCTCTCCACCAGCCAGTCCTTGGGAACGTAATCAATAACGAGATGCGCGAAATCCGGAGCCCCTGTAATCGGACACATCGAGGTAAACTCCGGCGCAGCAAACCGCACCAGATATTCCGTCCCCTTATGGGGATTGGGAACGCGCTCTAGCACCGCCTTTTCCGGGGAATCCGGCAAGGCGGTCTTGCTTCCCAGCTGTGTCAGATCGTCATAAATCGTTTTCTTTATTTTTTCTTTTTTGGCCATTTCATCTCTCCTCAAACGCCCCGCTGATTACCCCAGATCAAAACATGAAGCTGCGGCAATACAGTGGCCTCATACCATTGATCCGCACAGACTTTTTCCGCAAGCCAGCGCAATCGCGTGTTTATACCGCTAAGATCAACCCTTCCCCCCGCGGGATCGTCCCCCGGCGGCGGTGTATGATTTCCGGGTTGAAGATAAAGCGGCAAATGCGAATAACGCGCCGCTGCTTCGCGCGCATAATGATAGTCCTCCTCGTCGAACACGACAATCTTCATGACGATATCCGGCTTCCCTCGCGCCGCTTCCAAACATTCATCAAACTTGGGCCAGTCGGTCTGCATTTCACTGGAGGGCGGCTTGGGGCTGAGGATCAGGACATCCAGTTTTGAAAACCAGTCCTGAGCTACGCTGCCCTGCGTTTCCAGAGCAAAGCGGTAGGATTTGGATTTTCCCAGATCAATCAACGCGCCAAGCGGCTGTATTGCCGGGTTTCCGCCAGAAAGAGAGACCATCAGCGGCTTGCCGCCGGAAAGTTTCTCGACTTCGTGAAAAACTTCATCTGCGCTCATGGGTTGCCATGAGTCGCGGTAGCGGCTGTCTACGGCATGAAGCGTGTCGCACCACAAGCAACGATAGTCGCATCCTCCGGTACGCACGAAGACGGTCGGCTGGCCGATCAAAGCGCCCTCGCCCTGAATCGTGGGTCCGAATATCTCGCTGATGCGGATTGTACCGTCAGCTTTTATGTCCTGCGCACTCATGGCCTGTATTCCGCCACCGTACGCGGGGTTTCCTTGACACGCACGGAGGTGACCTCCGGCCACTTCGCCTTGCACCAGTCATAAAAATGCCTGGCGATCTGCTCGGCGGTTACGTTGTCATCGCCCAGCACGTCGTTCAGGACGCGATGATCGAGTTTCTCGTCGATATACTCCTTTAACGCATCCAGTTCGCGGTAATCGCGCACGAAGCCGTACTGATTGAGCTTGTCCGAACACAATTCGACCTCGACCACGTAATTATGCCCGTGCATCCGCGCACAGGGATGTTCGGGGGGAAGCTGGTGTAGCTGATGCGCGGCGGAGAAATGATATTCCTTGACGATCCGGTACATCTTTATGCCCCCGCTTTCTGTTTTGCTTTTTCGACGGTGGCGATCCAAAAATCGGGATCTTCATAGTCCGTAGGGTCGTCCACCCCGGCGAGATGGAAAGCCTCCCGGCGCTCCACGCAGGTTCCGCAGCGCCCGCAATGAAGATCCCCGCCTTTGTAACACGACCATGTATTGGCGAAGTCTACTCCGAGCCTTGCGCCTTCGTCTGCGATGTCGGCCTTGGTCTTTTCAAGGAAAGGCGTGTAGAGCGTAATTTTCGAAAAGCCCTCCAGTGCGAGGCTCTGCATTTTTTCAAAAGATTTGATGAATCCGGGGCGGCAATCGGGATAGATGAAATGATCTCCGCCATGAACGGCTGTAGCTACGCAGTCCGCGCCCTGCGCGCTGGCCACGCCATAAGCAATCGCCAGCATGATGGCGTTGCGATTGGGAACCACGGTTATTCTCATGTTCTCTTCAGCGTAGTGACCTTCGGGCACGTCGATTTCATCCGTAAGAGCCGAGCCGCCGAGCATTTTTCCAACAGCGGAGATATCGATGAGGTGGTGCGGCGCTCCCAAACGATCGGCCGCTTTTTTGGCAAAGTCGAGCTCTTTTTTGTGGCGCTGGCCATAGTCGAACGAGACAAGGCCGCTCAGAAAATTACCCCCGGCAGCGACCTTGTAGGCCAGAGTCACGGAATCCAGCCCGCCGGAGCAGATCACTATTGTTTTCATCTCTTTAATCCTTGTTTTGTTGGCCGGGTAGGCTGCGACCGGCACCCCGTTTAAAGGGCGCATCCTTATAACAGACATCAACAAAAAAGCAAAGTTTTGCCTCCTCTCTATGGACAGAAGCCTTTCCAAAGGATATTTTGACCCACATCAAGGCAACCCAATACTTTCAAGCGCTTAATAGCGCATAAAGAAAATAGATACGGAGGGATCAGCGCGTGCTGAAAAAAATCGTTCTTGAACTGGCCAGAACCCAAGACTTTCCGCAAGGCTCAAACGAGTGCGGTTATGAAATAGTCGCACCTCTTGACGATGAAGGCCATCTGGACACCGAAAATTGGCAGAAAAACAAGGATAAATGCACCGTAAGGCGCTTCTGGATAAACGAAAACGACCAGAAAGGGCATCTGGTACACCACCGTGGAAATCACTGGGCCATCCAGTACGAAAACAAATCACTTGATGAAGAGCCGATTTTCCGTTTCGACAAGCACATATTTTCCGAAGGTGAATACATCTCGATAACCGAGCATGACGAAACGCAAATGCCCTTCAAAATTGTTCAAGTCAAATAAATCCCAGGTAAAATCATCTATCAACCAAAGGTTTAACATTATGCTCTCTGAATCGCACAGCCTGATTGACGAATTGCCGGACCACAAGCACGCAATCGGCGCTTTGAAAGAAAAAAACAATCACTTTGCCCGGCTGTACGGGGAGTATGACAGCCTGAACAAGGAAATCCTTCGCATCGAAAAAGGTGCGGAAGCTGCGAGCGACGAGCGCCTTGAAAACCTCAAGAAAGAACGCCTCGCCCGCAAGGATGAAATGATGAAGATGATTGAAGGTTTCGAAGCCTGATTAATGATTCTCGATCACACCTTCCCTCTTGCCCGAATCTGATGAATGGGTAAGAATCCCGTATGATTGAAAGACTTATTCTTCATATCGGGCAAAGCAAGACAGGCACCAGTGCGCTTCAGGCGCTTCTGTCAGGTGAACGCGAAACCCTTGAGAATAGTGGCATACTGTTTCCGGACATAATCCTGCATGGCAAGAATCTTGGCCTTCTCGAACACAACGCCTTCGCTGAATCCATATCTGCGATTAGCCGTTATCCTCACCTTGATGCAGAACAATGGACAGCTCGATTTATAGCGCAGATAAAAGAAAAAAAGGCGCACACGCTTCTCCTGAGCGCGGAAAGCTTTTTTGGTACACCGCAAATCTGGACTCTCAGCCCAAGGGATGATTTCCTGACTCTGCACCGCCAGAAGGTCGAACGTCTGGCTTCTCTCCTTCCGGCAAAGAAAACGCATATTGTCTTGTATCTTCGAAGGCAGGATCTATGGCTTGAATCCGCGATCGGCCACATCATTCGCTACGAAGGACTCCTGGCTCGCCGTGTTTACGAGAATAACGAGCAGATCACGGCGCTTCTATCCCCGCATCTTGATTACCTTCGTCTGGCGGATATGTGGCAGGAAGTTCTCGCCCCTGAACAATTCAGCATCGTGCCCTATGAGCATGATGCCCTGAAAGGTGGCGATACGGCGCTGGATTTCCTCGAACGGACAGGACTCGATGAAATTATCCGGCTCACTGATAATGTTCCCAAGAAGCTCGAAAATCGGAGTTGGAGCGCCGAATGCCTGACAATCAAGCAAGAGCTGAACAAAAAGGAAAAATCCAAAACTCGCGAACGGGCAATCATCTCGATCTTGAACACGCTCAACGAAAGGGACGACTTGCCGCGGACAAGATTTATGATTTCTCAGGAAATCAAGGACCGCGTACTCGAAGAACACAAGGCCGACAACCGCCGCCTTGCGGAAAAATATCACGGTCCTATTGGCTCCTTCTTTTCTCACCCGGAACCCGAAAAAAATCAGAATAATGCGCTCGAAAAGCCTGATCCGGATTCCATTTTCTCGGTTCTGCGAGCCTTCGAAAAGGAATATTACCGTCCGGCGCGCAAACTGGCTGAGCTTGCCCATTCTTTGAAGGCTTACGGTCGCAACAAACACCCCGGCCTTTATTCAGGCATAAAAAGGATTGTTAAACCTGCCACCCGCAAGTCGGCTTGACCGGATACTAATTCCATGGCCTTCTGAAGTCTGGAATCCAAGGCAAAAAGGACCAGACCGTGAAGCTGCTTTTACATATTGGGACACATAAAACCGCCACCACCAGCATCCAGCATTTCCTGACGCTGAACAGAAATCATCTTGTTTCGCAAGGGTACTTCTACCCCAAAAACGACGACAGCGCTTACGTATTCAACTTTCTGGCTTCCAGAATTGCTTTCGGCAAATGCGGCGAAACCACAACTTTCCTCGCAGGAGCCCGCAAGCAGGCCGTTGAAAATAACTGCCACACGCTCGTCATAAGTGGTGAATCATTCTACGCGATGACCGGCTTTTTTATCGACATACAAAAACGAGGAAGAACTGAGGATTACTGGTCTAGCGAGCGCCGACTGATTGAACAGGTCAAAGAGTGCTGCGCCAGCTTTTCAGACATCCGCATAGCCTGTTACCTTCGTCCGCAGGACGAACTGGCATCATCACTATACAACCAGCTGATTAAAAACACTTTTGGCATAACTTCGGATTACCAGACCTTCCTTGAACAAACACGCGACATATACGACTACGCCGCCCATTTGAATCTATGGGCCGATATATTCGGACGCGATAAGATAACCCTTAAAAACTTCCATGAAGCGAAAAAGGATATCATCGGCGATTTCTGTCGCACTTTCCTGAACGAAGACTGTTTCACAAGCGCGGAATCAAAAGATTTCGAGGCCAATACCCGCCTGAACCGCGATGTCATGGAGGTCAAACGCCTCTATAACGCAACCAGCCCTGATCCGGCACTCGCTTATGTTTCCGCCCGCTCTTTCCGGGCAATAAACGACCAGTTTCCAGATCAAAAAAGCGATCAGATTTTTGCCTCCCCCGAAGAGCAAAAAAGATACTTTTCCGCTTTTGAAGAGGGGAATGCAGACCTCGCCAGAAAATTCGGAATTGCCCCCCTAAAAGCCTTTTCAGGCGAGGATAAGCCGACCTATCCCGGCCTCACAGCCGAAAAAACAGCCAAAATTTACCTGAAATTCTGTGAAGGTCTCCATTCTCCGCGTAACAGGGCGGAACTCCTTGCACGTCGCGCTGTGCGCTGGATTATGGAGAAAATACCCGGCGGCAGCAAAGTAATGACCCCAATTAGGAAACTGCACAATTCCCTGAGACTGCGTACTGCAGGCTGGTAGATATTGCCATGAGCAGTATAATCCTTCATTCTGACGCGCAGTCAGCCTGATACTGGGAAGGAAACAGAACTAGTGGGCTATTCGCTCTTTGAAATCATAACCTTGCGCAAAGACGTCCGGAGTGTTCTCACGAACTATTTCGACAAGTACCTGACAAAAGACATGCGCGTCTACGATATAGGTTGTGGGGACAAGCCCTTCGCATCAGCCTTGGAAGGCAAGGTTCAGGATCATGTTGGAGTGGATATAGAAGACGGCTTTTACGATTCCAGCCATATCGACCTGATCGGGAGCGCCTATAGCGTTCCGATCGAAAGCGGAACGGCTGATGCCGTGATCTCTTCACAGGTTATCGAGCATCTGGACAACCCTCTTGACGCATTTCGCGAAACCGCACGCATACTCAAACCCGGAGGCCTGCTGATAATCTCCTTTCCCTTTCTCTACCCTATACATGCTGAGCCTCATGACTATACCCGCTTTACCGAGCACGCCATGAAAAAAATTCTAACTGATCACAGGCTGGAAATTGTCGAAATGAACCGCATCGGAGGGTTCTGGTACATTGCGGGAATGTACCTGCACATGTACCTGAAAACATTCAACCGCGGTTTCTTGAAAAAAATAAAACTCGTCACAGTCATCTCATGGATTCTCGTCTGGATCATCACGCAAATCCATCGCTTGGAAGGACTGGTGCTCAAGGCCGCAGGAAAAAACCCTGAAGATCAGAGAGCTAAATGGACCGTAAATTATACCTATGTCGCGAGAAAGGAAGCAAAACAATGAAAAATCCGATCAAGCGAATAAAAAGTTTTCGTGAAAATATTGAGTGGCTCTCGAAAATAACGGGAACGAAAAAAGATGCCGCAAAATATTTGATCGCGACAAAAATCAAGAAAAGAAAGCCCTTGGGTGAAGGTAAATACGCGCATCTTCCGATTTTTTTTCGGCGGAACGATCTGACAGCCCTGCGCGAAGTCCTAGTTGACGAGGAATACGCCTTCCTCAAACCTTACGTGACGACGAACCACCTGATGAACGTTTTCGATATCGGAGCGCACATAGGAACCTTCGCTCTCTGGATGCTGGGCCAAAACGCTCAGGCCGATATCTATTCTCTGGAGGCCGATCCCGATACCTTTGCAATTCTGAAGAAAAACAGGGAACCCGCGGCCCATTACGGGCACGCATGGCGTGTCATCAACAGGGCCGCGTGGAAAGAAGAAGCCGTCCTGACCTTTTCTAATGCCGGCGACAGTATGAGCCACAAACTATCTGAAAAAGGAACCATCAAGGTTCTCGGCGTGACAATGGAAAAACTCATAGAGATGAGCAAGTACGAAAACATACATCTGATGAAAATTGATATAGAGGGAGCGGAGGAAGCCTTCCTGACAGCCAACCCCGACCTCCTGAAAAGAATTGAAATGCTTGTTATTGAAATACACCCCAAGCAGTGCAATGA
Source organism: Rhodospirillales bacterium (assembly GCA_020638365.1). GTDB lineage: Bacteria > Pseudomonadota > Alphaproteobacteria > Micavibrionales > Micavibrionaceae > JAGNKE01. The sequence continues at coordinate 128,378 of JACKIQ010000002.1, forward strand.
AAAAGCAATCCGGGCATTACTGGCAGAAAATTACAACGTCGTCGAAGAAATACAGGGCCGTAAATCATCAAAACCCCTGCTGTTTTGCCGGAAATACGGCTGATGGCCACTAAAAAAAAACAAAACGCCCTGAAGGAAATATTGCTCGCCCGGGAAAATAGGCGCAGCGTCTCTGGAATTATTCTCCTGACAACGCAGCGCATATTCCAGAAATCCTTTGGTCTGATTTCGACATACTTTCTTGTCCGCGCATTGACACAGGAAGAATTTGGGACCTACAGCTTTATAATCGGCGTAGTCGGCACGCTGACGATATTTGGTTTTGGCGGCTTGAAAAACACCATCATGCAGTCTGTAGCACGCGGCCACAGAGGAACGTACAAAAAAGCCGTCCCCTTGGCCTTCGCTGGCTGCATGCTGGGAAGCTTCCTTATGCTGGCCATGGCTTTCTTCTATTATAAAGCTGGTCAGCCGGACCTCGCCATAGGTCTGATCGCCGCTGCTCTGCTTTTACCGTTTTTCGAAGGCCTCTCGCAATGGCGGAATATCAAAATCGGAGAAGAGCATTTTAACGCCTTTTTCAAAATGGAGACCTTCTGGCAGTTTTCCATGCATGCCTCGATGGTCGTAATTGTCCTGCTCTACCCCAATAATTTTATCTTGCCTGTACTTGTTTACATGGGGATCCCTGCTTTTTTAAATACGCTCTTCACCCTTACAGACTTAAAAAAGATAGGACCCGATGAAACCACCGAACCGGAAAGCATCGCGTATGGTTTTAAAACATCGTTCTATGCCGCTTTCAATACAATTGCAGTTAACGCAGATAAACTCATACTATTTGTTTTCTTATCCCCAACGGCGACTGCGATTTTCGTAGCCGCTGAACGAATACCTGAGTTGTTACGCAATGTTGTACAGGACGCCATTGCTGTCTTAGCGCCGCGCTTTGCAAGAGAAAAGAACTACACGCACGAACTCGATCATATGCTCAAATTTACTGCTGCGGTCATTGGCATCACCGTAGCCTTCTTCGCTTTTACCCTTCTACCATACATTTTGATTATAATTTTCGGAGAAACATACAGAGAGTCGGTGGCATACGCGCAGGTTCTTTGCTTATCCGTAGCCGTGGGGAATACCGCAAACATCCGCTTTCGCTTCATCCGTTCAAAACTGGATACGTCTAGCTTTGCGAAAATAACGGTCATTACCTCCCTTTTGCGATTGATTATGTCAATATCACTGATCCCGCTGTTCGGCATAGCCGGAGCCGTTGCATCCGCTTTCGCCTATCGCATAATCATGGCTCTAACGGTAGACTGGGTTATTCGGACGCATTATTTGAAGGCGGATGCGTAAAAATGGAACCTAAAGATGAAATCCTGCCGCTTATTACAATCGGCATTACGGCCTACAATGCAGAGGATACGATAGAATCGGCCGTACAAACGGCCTTGGCTCAAAATTGGGAGCCAAAGGAAATCATCATAGTCAACGACGCCTCTACGGACCGTACCGGAGAAATTCTGGAAAAGATGCAAAATCAGAACCCGGATCTGCTGATAGTAAATCTTCCTGAAAACAGAGGTGTCGCAGGCGCACGCAATGCAATCATCCGTGAAGCGCGAGGGTCCTTCCTGGCATTCTTTGATGACGACGACCAAAGCGATCCTTCGCGACTTCAGAAACAATATCTGCACATAGTTGAATACGAAGAACGATACGCGGGCCAACAGGAAGTAATCTGTCATACCGCGCGCATCCAAACCTACCCCGACGGACAGGAGCATTATGAACCGACCGCCGGAACAAACGAAAGCGGCCTCTGCCCACGCGGAGAGGCTATGGCAAAGCGCATCCTCTATGGCCTCCCGCTTGAAAACGGTTTCGGCTCCATGGCCTCCTGCTCGCAAATGGCACGCCTGAAATCATACCAGTCCCTAGATGGTTTCGATGAAAAGTTTCGCCGGTGTGAGGACACGGATTTCAATATTCGCTTTGCCTTGAACGGCGGCCACTTCGTAGGCATAGCCGAGCCGCTGGTCAGACAAAGAATGACGCCAGGCAATGAAAAAACGCTTGATGCAGAAAAAACGTATTACACGAACCTGATAATCAAGCATGCCATTTTCATTCGCAACAGCGGCGTCTCACCGCTCTTTTGCGCTAAATGGCTTGAAGCAAAGCATGAATATTTAAGGGGCAAAAAACTTGCCTTTATCTCAAAAATTATGCGGCTGATCCTCAAATACCCACGCTTATCTTACCGCCGCCTGAAATGGGCGCTTCCAAACAAAAAATTTAACGACCACGCACAGAAATTTTATAAGACGTTTTCATGAACAAACCACTTATAACCATCGGAATTACGGCCTATAACGCGCAAGATACGATAGAACGCGCGATACGAAGCGCACTGGCTCAGGATTGGGAAAATAAGGAAATCCTGATCGTAGACGATAGCTCGACTGACAAAACACGAGAAACTATAGAGAACGTGACAAAAGGACATAAATCAGTACGTTTGATCCGGCATGAAAACAATATAGGCGCGGCCGGAGCCCGCAACACAATACTAAAGGAAGCAAAAGGTGACTTTATCGCTTTCTTCGACGACGACGACGAAAGCCTGCCCCAGCGGATCTGTACGCAATACAAAACAATTACTGAATATGAAAAAAAACACCGAGCAGATCTAATACTGTGCTACGCCTCCGGAGAAAGACTCTATCCTAATAACTACAGAAAGCCGCTCGAAGCGATAGGATCAAGAGCCCCCCCCCCTGACGGACCCGGCTTGGCCGACCGAATTCTGTTTTACGGAGGAGACCCGGAATGCTTTTACGGCTCCGGCACCCCGACCTGCTCTCTCATGGCTCAGAGGAAAGCTTTTAAAAAAATCGGTACCTTCGACCAAGACTTTCGCCGTGTCGAAGACCTTGATTTTGCAGTCCGGGCCTCCCTGCTTGGAGCCCATTTTATAGGTTGCCCCGAAAAACTTTTTATCCAGCACGCCACGGAAGCATCTGATAAAAGCCACGATAAAAACCTCGAAGCTGAGCTCAAACTGGTCGAAAAAAACCGCTCTTACCTGGAAAAAAAGAACCGTTACGTTTACGCCCGTGAATGGCCGAAAATACGAGCTGCTCACTTCAAAAAAGACTACTCGACCTTCGTTCTGACCCTGGCAAAGCTCTGGTTTAAACACCCCTTCACTGTAACAAAACACCTTCTGGCAACTGGGCCTGCGCGCCTCAGTCATGAACGTAAAATGAACAAGCTCAGCCCGGATGCCAAGCTCCATATCCTTGTCTGCTGCCGCGCCATTCATAATATGGCGGGAGGCGTTGAACGTATGGCCGGCGCCCTGATGAATGAAATGAGCGACCGTGGACACAAAGTAAGCCTGATGACCCTTGACGCTGAAAATGCACAATCCTTCTATGCCCTCTCTCCGGCAATAAAATGGCACAAAATCGCGATAGGAGATCCTGAACGCAAAGCAACCATAAAGGAAATGCTTCAAAGGGCTCTCAAAGTACGCAAAACTATAAATGCTGCAAACCCTGACATTATAATCGGCTTTCAGGACGGCCCCTACCTAAGCACGCGCGTCTACACCCTGGGGATGGGATATCCCATAATTCTTGCAGAACGAAACGCACCCACACGTTATGACTTCATTCAATCCGGAAAATACCGCCAGTGGATATACCAGACGTTTCGCTTCGCCCGTGCTATTACAATTCAGTGCGAAAGTTACCGGAATATCTACCCGGAATATCTCCGAAAAAAAATGGTCACCATCCCTAACCCGGTATTCCCGGCGCAAAAAGAAAATCTGAATTGGAAAAAAGAAAAGAAAATACTTCTCTCAATAGGCCGCCTTGAATATCAAAAAAATTACGGAGTCCTTATTGAAGCCTTCGCGCAAATAGCGGACGATTGCCCCGACTGGACTTTAAGAATTATCGGAGAAGGAAAAGAACGCCAAAAACTCGAAAAGCAGGCCAAAGACCTCAAGATTGAAAATCGGCTTGAAATGCCGGGAACGACAAGCGATCCCGGAAGCGAGTACGCGCAGTCAAGCCTCTTCGTCCTATCCTCTCTATGGGAAGGATTCCCGAACGTCATGGCTGAAGCCATGGCGCACGGCGTACCTTGCTCGGGTTTTCAAGGCTGCGCGGGCGTAAGCGACTTAATAAAAGAGGGGTACAATGGCAAACTCGCGACCGGGAATAACAATGCGAAAACACTCTCAACGACGCTTAAAGAACTAATGAGTGACACAGACCAACTCAGGAAAATGGGGAAGAACGCCAGTGAAAGTGTAAAAGAATACAAGCCGGTTAAAATATATGACCTCTGGGAAAACCTGTTTCGGGAAACGGCAAAAAAATGAAAATTATGTTCGCCGTCAAAACCCTGAACCACAGCCACGGCGGCGCCGAGCGCGTTCTGACGGATATAGCCAGCGCAATGGCCACACGCGGTCACGATGTCTCTATACTGACTTTCGACCGCCCAGGAGAAGAGGCGTTTTACATACTCTCTCCAGAAATCAGACGGTTAGACCTGAACGTCGGACAAACGCAAAAAACCTCTTCGGCGAAAGACATGCCCCCGCGCATAAAGGCCATCCGTAAGACAGCTAGAACAGAAAGACCGGACGTAATAATTGCCTTCATGCACAGCATGTTTATTCCTGCGGCTTTCGCGTTAAAAGGAACAGGCATCCCCCTGATTGCCAGCGAGCACATAGTCCCGGAACATTATAAAACCCGAAAGCTCGAATACGCCCTCCTTATGGCTACATCGCTCTTGATAAAAAAAATCACGGTCGTATCCGATGCAGTTCGTAAATCATACCCGGCCATTCTTCATAAAAAAATGATTGTTATTCCAAACCCTGTTAAAATGCCCGAAGACATTAAGCAGAAAAAAAACAAAACAATCCTGAATGTCGGCCGGCTGGACCCCCAAAAAGATCAGGAAACCCTGATACGCGCTTTCGCTCAACTAGCAACAAATAATCCTGAATGGTCTCTGAATATTATCGGTGAGGGAGAATTACGCCCTAATCTGGAAAAATTAACCGAAGAACTGAACCTGCAAAACCGCATCGCCTTGCCCGGCTTGAAAAAGGACATCGGCTCCGAATATGCGGCGGCAAGTATCTTCGCCATGACTTCGCGCTACGAAGCCTTCGGGCTTGCTACGGCGGAGGCTATGTCCTATGGGCTTCCCGCTATAGGATTTGCGGACTGCCCCGGTACGAATGAGATTATCAAGGATGGCTTAAACGGCCTTCTAATAAAATCCGATAATCGTGTCGAAAATCTCGCCCAAGCCTTGCGAACGCTGATTGAAAACGACGACCTGCGGCAAAAACTGGGCAAAGGAGGAAAAAAAAGTCTCGCACCCTACCAGCTAGAGAAAATCGCAACGCTCTGGGAAAAGCTTATAAACGAAGTAACGAGCAAAGACTAATTGAGCCGCTTATCCAGATTTTCAACCAGCTTGTCCAGAAAAGCCTGCGTTGTGAGCCACTCCTGATCAGGTCCGACCAAAAGCGCAAGATCCTTGGTCATGAACCCGGCCTCCACGGTCTTCACACAAACCTCCTCAAGAGCATTGCAAAAATCGACAAGGGCGTCGTTACCGTCGAACTGCCCTCGGTATTTCAGCCCGCTGGTCCATGCGAATATTGAAGCGATCGGATTGGTTGAAGTCGGCTTGCCTTGCTGGTGTTGGCGGTAGTGACGCGTCACTGTTCCATGCGCCGCCTCTGCCTCGACCGTCTTTCCGTCCGGCGTTAGAAGAACCGAGGTCATAAGTCCCAGCGAGCCGAAACCTTGCGCCACGATATCGGATTGAACGTCCCCGTCGTAATTCTTACAGGCCCACACAAACCCGCCGTTTGACTTGATGGCCTGTGCAACCATGTCGTCGATCAGGCGATGTTCGTAAAACAGTTTTCGTTTTTCAAATTCTGTTTTGAACTCCGCATCGTAAATTCGCTGAAAAATTTCGATAAACCGTCCGTCATACTGTTTAAGAATCGTATTCTTGGTCGACATATATAGCGGCTCATTGCGAAGAATCGCATAATTAAAGCTCGAACGCGCAAATCCTTCGATGGAATCATCAAGATTATACATGCCCAGCGCAACGCCGGACGAAGGAAAGTCAAAGATCTCCCATTCCTGTTTCTCCCCGTCCTTGGGCGTATAGACAAGGGTAAGCTTACCTGGACCCGGAATTTTCATATCGGTTGCTTTATATTGATCTCCGAAAGCGTGACGGCCGATCACGATCGGTTTCTCCCACCCCGGAACATAGCGCGGAACGTTCGAGCAGATTATCGGAGCGCGGAAAATAGTCCCTCCCAGAATGTTGCGGATGGTTCCGTTCGGTGACTTCCACATCTTTTTAAGATTGAACTCTTTAACCCGCGCTTCATCGGGTGTAATCGTCGCGCATTTGATGCCAACCCCGAATTTTTTGATCGCGTTTGCCGCTTCAATAGTGATCTGGTCGTTCGTTTCATCACGCTTTTGTATGGATAGATCGTAATACTGAAGATCGACATCAAGATAGGGCAAAATAAGGCTCTTCTTTATAAAGTCCCAGATGATCCGAGTCATCTCGTCGCCGTCTATCTCGACAACCGGCGTCTTGACCTTTATTTTATGTGCCATAATCTTGCCCTTTCATGCAGAAATAAAATCAAAAAAATTTACCACAATACTTCCTCACGTAAAATGTGGTTCATCATCAGCTGAACATCCTCAGGGGATTGAATACTTAATCTAAATCCCTTTTTGAACACGGCTGGAAAAGTCGCCATTAATCGAAACATTCAACGAATCTATAAGGAACATCCCCTTTTCAAGATCTCTGAAAACACTTTGTGCGGGCGACTCATCCCCCGTGAACGCGCTATCTTTGCGAACGGCATGATATGTTTTGAGAACGGAATCAAGGTAGGCAATCCTGTTCTTTAGCGGCAACTCACGGCTGTTCATGACACGGCTCTCGATCATGCTTTTTATCTCGTTCTGAAGTTCCTTCAACTCTGATTTCAGGATATTCTCTTCGTCCGGCGTAAGAAACCAGGCATGAAAGCGCGCCTTGAAATCATGCCAACCGATACGAAGATGGTTGCCTATTTTTTCCATACCGTCTTCTTCAAAATCATGGATCAATTCGTTTATTGGCCGTTGCCCGTTGCAAAAGCGGCTTATCTCACTACCATAAGCCATCCGTAAAGCCGTCAAAGCCCCGAGCAGGAACCCAAATGGCCGTCCTTCCGCCTTAAGAGCCCGAGCAACGATATTGATCTGCATAAAGCAGTGATGTTGTTGCCGAAGCGTCAGCTTGCAAAGATCGGCAAAAAAAGCAAATCCCTCTATAAGATGTTCATCTCCACGGAAAGGATCCCGGCCGGGAATAAAGACACCCGCCTCTTCTACTCGAAAAACTGAGTACAGGTGCTTGGCAAAAACCTTATAAGAAGGGTCCGGCAAAGTGAGTTCCCAGTCGATAAATTTCCGCAGATATCCCTCTCCTCCTGCCTCTCCGCCATAAATTCCGGAAATGACGTTACGCATATGAACCTGATCGGCCGCTAGAACAGTAATAATTCCGGGTACAAGGAAAAGATTGCGAAGACATTCAAGCATTTCAAGCAGATAGGAGGGTCTGCAGCGGTCCAGTTCATCAATAAGAAGAATAATCTTCCGGCGGCGTGGATCAGGCTGATTCGTACCCATAGAAGCGACAAGCTGAACCAGTTCGCTGCGAAAGCTGTTCATAGAACCCATGATATCCCCGTAATGGAGTATTTGGCTCTTTGCCTGATCGTGCGCATTTGAAACGATCGGCTTGTCTTTACGCGTAATAAAGGGCGACGCACGGTCCATAAGAGCATCGTAATCTTTTAAGTAACGCTCGCCTGGATCGGAAAAAACCTGATCCCTCAAAGTGCAGGATAGAGCGACAAACGGATCTCCTGAAATTTCCGCTTGATTGGCATTCAGATAAGCAACCCGCCCTCCTTCATCCAGTAACTGCCGCTGCCAGTTACGCAGAAAAAAAGTCTTTCCCGTCCCATAAGGCGCACTGAGATTAATAACAAAAGGATGGCTGATAGAGGAGATAACGGTATTCAAATATGCCGCCAGCCGAAAACGTTCCAGCCTGTCATCGCGCCATGCTTCCCACGGGCGGCTCACCACCGTTTTACCAATAATAGTTGACTTTGTTTCTTCAGTCATCGCGCCAGCATAGGCTTATAGAGTGCTGAAAACCAGCTTTTCATCACGCCACAGAATCCTTCTCGCCGTTTTCAAGCATCTCACGCTCATCAAGAAGAGCCGATAAATGAACATCCTGAAGAATCCGGGCTTTTGCCCCGTCGAGCTTAGTCATGAGCACGTCAAGACCCGGCGCATTCTCACGGCCAAGAAAAGGCGCGTCCTTAACACGCGAAGAATCCATGATATCGCTGACCGACAGGTGTTCCGCAGGACGTGAAAGAACAAATCCAGCCGGACGGCTGTCAATTGCATAGATCAGCTTCGCGCCTTCCATTGCGCTTAAAAGATGGTCAATCAGACGCTTAGGCACATGAAGCCTTCGCGCTAACCCTTCTGAGGTCCAGGGCGTATATCCCTTTCTGTGGGCATACCCAAGTAAAAGAGCGATTTCAACCGACAGGCGCCGCAAATCAACAGAGGAAGGGGAGCGCATGAACTTCCGCGTTACGGCTTCCAGAGGATACTGGTGATAAAAAGCGATGCTTGCGCCGATCAGGATGATAAGCCACGCAAAGTTGAGCCAGATAAAGAAAATAATCATGGTGACAAAGACGGAATACAGTTCCGCCAGACGTGAAGACGATGCCACGAAATGCGCAAAAACCGTCCCGCTGATCTGCCAGAGCAGACTCGCGCAAACGGCCCCTATAAGCGCGGAAATAAGCGAGACCCGGTCATTCGGCAAAGCCTTGTAAAGGAAAAGAAAGATCATGATGATCAGGGCGTTTGGCAATGCCTTGTCCACTAAGTCTTTGATCCCGGCAATCCCGGGTATAAGTTCCGCCGCCGCCCCCGTAAAAAAATTAGCCATAATCCCTAAAATGATGAGGATCAGAACGGGACCGAGAATAACGGCGCTCAGATAATCGCTGAACCGGCGCACGAGCGGCCTGTGAACCTCGACACCCCAGATTTCATTTATAGACGCTTCAACTTTGCTTACCATGGAAATAATAGCGTAGATAAGAAAGACCAGTCCCACAGAACCTAGAACACCGGGATCAACACGTTCGACAAGACTCATGATATAATCGGTAATCTCAACGCCACGCTCCCCCATGGGGCTGGTAAAACTGATGAGGCTTTCCTTAAGCTTGTTGTGATACTCGAAAGATTTCAGAACCGAAAAAACAATCGCGAGTGTAGGAACGATGGACAGAAGTGTCGTATAAACAAGGCTGGTCGCCCTCAGAGTAATACGGTCCTCGTAGATATCCCAGAAGATCGCGTAAACGATGCGAAAGGTATGGACAAACGCACCCTTCCACCAAGGCATGGTGCGAAGATCGTCATAGAAAAGAGCTTTTTTTAGCCCTCCTTCTCGCTTGGCAATGTCAGGATTTTCCACCGCGAGCGGCCCTTTATAAAGAAAAAAACGTCAACCGAAATATTCTCTCATAAACAAAAACAGACTTCAATTTCATTGTCTTAGAACAGTTTCTTGTATTAACAGCGTTGCATTTAATGCATAAGAGCAATACGCCACGATCAATGCTGCATCTGCGTTATCGCACCGCACAATAATTCAATTATTTCAATATGTTACAGAAATTTTTTATTGACATTCTTTTATTTCGCCTTTAGAGAAGCTTTTGTTTTTTTATTTCTGCGGCGAACCGGAAACAAATCAGGAGTTATTTTTAATGTCTTTACCGAGCGAAACATTCGGAAAAATTGATGTTGCCATTGATATTCCAAAATCGAATTTAAAGCACGTGGCTCCCATGCGCGGACGCTTTGACCACCACCGCGTATCTGAACTCCTTCTCGATATTTACGGCGAGGAAAAATACAAGGAAATGCAGGAAAAAGGCGTCGACCAGCGCATGATGTTCGGCACCAACCCCCATTACCAGTGTCTGGCCATGGGTAACGAACTCAAAGACCCGGAAGGAAATATCCTCGTCCCCAAGATGCCTCCTAGCAAGGCGGTCGCTGCTCTGATCCTGCCGCGGTTGGAAGAAACCCTGAGCATGGACGGCGCAAAAGACCCTTCGAACCAGATGCGCTACACAGCCAAAAACAACAGCTTGGCTGGAAAGCTCCTGCACAAATACGATGAAATCGTGCTGGGCTACGCCTCCCCGACCTGCTCGGCCCACTGCCGTTATTGCTACCGCCTTGACTTGTTTAATAAAGACACCGGAAAGACCAGTATCAGCCCAGAGGAACTGCGCGATTATGTCTGGAATTATAACAAATGGATCAGGGAGACCAAGGGAGTCGACCCGCAGACCGGCGAAAGGCGTTATCCTGTGCGGGAAATTCTGCTGTCCGGCGGCGACCCGTTGGTATTGCCGAATATCACAATTTACAAGTACGCGGTAGCGGCGGCTCAGGCAGGAGTGAACACGCTCCGCATCGGCTCGAAGGAACTTGCCTTCCGCCCCGAACGCGTGGATGAAGCCTTTATCGAAACCTTGCGTATCCTTCACAGGGAATACCCGAACCTGCACATTAATCTGGTCTCGCACTACACCCACCCGGATGAATTTCTGGAGCGTGACAGCGAAGGAAACTACATCGTGAATGAAGATGGTATAGGCTACAAGTGGATGGAGGCATCGTTAAAGCCTGTCGAAATGCTTCTGCAACTCGGTTTTGTCAGCATCCACACGCAAACCCCGATCATCTGGCACGTCAACGATGACGCGGAAGCCATCCGCATCCTGCACGAAGAAATGCGCCGTATGAACATCTCTCCCAAATACCTCTTTCAGGGACGGGACATCGAGGGGCATAAAGCGTTCTCACTTCCTGTCGAATCCGCGTGGAAAATCCATAACGACGCGATGAAAGGTATCGCCGATGGCGGCCGCTCCCGCTTCGTCATGTCCACCGAATGGGGCAAGATGGAAGTCGTCAGCGTCATAAAAGGCCTCGATCTCACCGAAAACGGACTGGACCTGCTCCCTGAAAAGATGCGTGCCACCCTGATCTCCCTTTTGGGTGAGGGAATTACGATCTTTAAGTGCTACCGCTCACCGCACGATGCGGAATCGCAAGGAGACATAATCATCGCCAAGGGCAACCCCGAAGCGCTCTGGCTCTCCGGCTACGAAGACCGCATCATTTACGATGCCCGCCGCGATACCGGAGAGAAATTTTCCGGCCTCATCAACGTGGTCCTTGAAACCTTCGGGACAGACCTCTTTGACCGCATCATGAAAGGCCGCGGCGCCGCGAATGATCCTGCTTTGATGGGCAATAAAAAAACCGCTGCAAAAGCGTAGATGGTATTATCCATGAAACAAGGCTACGATAAAGGCGGCTGAAAAGGCCGCCTTTTTTATTAGGAGGACATTATGCGCCTAGCTTTAATAGTCGTCTTGTCAATCGCAGTCTCTACTACCGCCTGGGCTGGTGAACATTTTGAAAATGCAAAAAGACTCTATACCCACGGTCCTTCTCAGGCAAACGCCATAATTAAAGAATTGGAACTCGAACTAAAAGAAAATCCTGAGAGTAGTAAAGCCTTGATGCTTTTAGCAATAACACAAAGAGGCGTAGGCGACTTTAAATCTTCACAGATCAGTCTTAATAAAGCCGAAGCAATCTTGAAAAAAAAGGACACAGTTAATCCAAAAGTGTTTTTATTAAGAGCGGAAAACTACATTTTTTTGGGTGAATACGAACAAGCAGAAAAAATTCTGACGTCTATGTGGGCGTTTTTTGAAGGATCGGAGGCATTAAAGACAGAGCACAAGAGGCTTTTAGACGCCGCAAAGGAAGGTAAGAAAAAAAATAACAATTTAAGCTTAGTTAATCTGTCTGCTGATTATATTTTGTCTATTCACAAAGATTCTATATTAGGATGGGCATTCGTTGTTGTCTCATCTGAGGAGTTTAAAAGCCTTTCTGAAGATAATGATCTGAAGGTTGCCATCCCTATTGCCAATAAAGAAAGTTATGAAAAAATAATTGCGGTGAAAGATAAGCAAAAAAGTATTTATCATTATTTTTTCTTTCTTAACAACGAACTTAAAGCATATCTGTCCTCCGAAGCTGATTCCAAACTGTTGTTAATTAATCAGCCAATTCCTAAGTCTAAGGAGATAGTTTATTCTATAGGGCAGATATCTGCCGATAATGGTAGCTTTTTGGATGCCTATCAAGTTATTCAAGAATGAACGGCTATTCCTTTTCTTCCGCCCGTTCACCTACACTCACGCGCATCTCATCCGAATTACTGCGAATTTCCGGCACGTACATCGCATGGGTCTGATTGGGCATAGCGTGGAACGTGCCCGGCACCTCGGCACGCAATTCATAAGTAATCTTATGCTTGCCCTGCTCCAGCCGGGAAATAAAGAACGCGGCCTTCTGATCGCGGAACTCCTGATAGAGATACCCTTGCCGCCCGGTCTCGTGACCCTCTGCATCAAGGGTCATGAACCAACCTGAACCGCTCTGCACCTCGACAGCCTCAAGCCCGGCCGGCTTGTAATCCTCGCTCACCAGGTATTCGTAACCGTTCTTGGAGTCCAGCAAGATCTCGACCCGGATACGATCCCCGCTCTGAACCTCATCGCCATCCTTAAGCGGCTTCCAGTCCTGCGCCAATCCTTTCATAAGCGTTTCCTTGACCGACTGTACGGAATATGTCCGCTCGACAAAGACTTCATTCCCGGCTTTGGTAATCGGCTCCTCAAGAGTGAAGAACTTGGCATACGCCGAAGCGTACATAGCCCCCTTCCCGTTAATGGCAACCTTAACAACGTTCTTGCCGTCCTTAAGAACCTTTACAGGCACATCGACCGTCCGGTCGAACGTGAAGACGTTTGACGAATTGATCTCTCCGTCCCGCACCATCGTTCCGTTCACAAAAACCTGATAGCTGTATTCCGGCGCCAGTTCTTTGGAAGCCTTGAGATAATCGGCCAACCCCAGAATAGCGATCGCCGTATCCCGAGTATTGCTCCAGCGCGCACCGCGCCGATTCAAGCTCATCCACTTGACTGCTGGATCAAGGACGGGACTATCCGGTTGAATATTAGACAAGGCCTTAATAACGAAGGCCGTAGATTCAATGCCCCCATCGCTCCAGCGATAATAGATACCGGATTGGCCCCAATGCGCAGTGCCGTTATCCTTATCTTCGGAAATACCGTTCATAAGGTTCTGCGCCAGAATATCGACACCTTCTCTGTTCCCGCCACGCTTATGCTCGGACAGGGCAAAAAGCGCCCGTGTAAAAGGATTAAGTGTATCCCGCTTCTCCCACAAAACCTTGCGGAATTTATCCTCAAATGTGCTGCTAGACCCTGATTCAGCCAACGCATGCACCATCCACGCCAGCATATCGGGATTGTTTTCTTCCTCAACCAACTGAAGCTGAAGATAACGCTTGGCCAACTCAATAACCTGCCCGCGAACTTCAACGCCGGATTGTTTGGTCAGGCTCAAGCCCCAAAGAACATAAGCGGTCATATAACGATCACTGTCCCCGTCCTTCCACCAGCCCCAGCCGCCATCGGAATGTTGGAAGTCATAAAGACGGCTCAAGCCTTTCTCCACCATATCGTCCAGCTTGGCATATGTGGCATCGCTACGAACGCGCGGATGCCCTGCCGGATCGTTACGGGGTTCCAGCACATCGCTCATATAAGCGGCGATATCTTTGTCCGCAATCCCCAGATCACGCATCGTTTTGCGCACGATCACGGCTGGAAGGAAACGGCTCATCGTCTGCTCGACGCATCCATACGGATAATCCGCAAGATACGGCAGAGCATCCAGCAAGCCCGCAGCCATCGAGGGCGAAATATTAATCTGCAGGGATGTGCTCTCTTTGATCCGCTCCTTGGGAATATCAAGAACAAGCTCGCTGAACTTCTCGCCGCCCTCGCTCTTGATCACGGAAGACTGCGCAAGAAACTTTTCGATCCCGTGCGGAATAACCGGATAAGTCTTCTCCATGGCATCAGCGGCCCTCTTCGAACGCGCCTCGACAGTGATTTTAGCCATTCCCGCTTTCTGCGCGGAAACCGCCCAATCCACACGCGCCTGCCCGTGTGCGGGAACCTGAACAGGTCCCAATTCACCCTTCACAAACTTTCCGTCACGGTAAAGCCCGGTGACCACCAGCCCCTCGACGTTAATCCGCGGAGCAACCGTCACCGGCTTATCCCCCATATTGTCGATCAGTGCCGATACAGCCACCAAATCACGCTCCGTAAAGAACCGCGGAGCCTGCAATCGGATCATCAGCTCCTTATTAGACTTGACCTCATGGGTAACGGTTCCTACGGCCGTATCCTTGGTCACCGTCCGCGCAGTCATGCGCCATGTCGTCAAAGAGTCAGGGAATTTCGCCTGAATAGTCGCCTTGCCGTTCTCATCGGTCACAACTGAAGGCAGCCAGATAACAGTAGAACGGAAGTCTGTGCGCAACTGCGGCTCAGGACCGCCTGCTCCACCGCCTGCCGCCTCATCCTTATCCTGCGCGACCTTGGCCCGTGCAGATACGGATTTTCCTTCCTTCATCGGCGCGACGGCGTCTGCTTCCATACTCGCAACCTCAGATTCCATCGGCGCTGCCGCAGGAGCCGCTCCCGAAGTTGCATCTGCATATCCCATGATTACAAAATTTTGGCCCGGTCTATTGCCACCATCCATAGACGAAGCATCGCGTCTACCTTGTTCTTCAAGACGCACAGCACCAGTATCAGTCTTCAGATCAGCCTGTTTTTTGAGCAGATCGAGCTGCGCTTGCGTCACCAGATTCCCGTTCTCATCAAAGACAAGATTAACGAACTGCCGTTGATAAAAGCTCGTATTGGTGCGGATATTGTTATACTTCTTATCGCCGTAGAAAAACTGGCGGATATCCTGCGCCAACTCGCTCTGAATGTAATAAACGGACGCATCGGTCAGCCCCAGCGCAACCTCTCCGGAAACGGGCTCGCCTTTGGCATTCGTCACCTCGATCTCGAACGTGCCCTCCTCTTGCGGCTGGTAAACCGCCTTATCGGAAGTCACTTTGACGTTCAGAAGCTTATCCTCCGGCGGCACAATGATTTGCACTGCGTTTTGCTTAAGCTGGTACTGATCCACGGCTTCCGCCTGAAAAAAGATATTCGGCGTGTATTTGTCCGTAATCAGAATCTCGACAAGCTTAACGGTGCCTTTCATCTGAAAAAGCTGAAAACCGTATAGCTCATCGCTTTGCTGAGCGAATGAAACCCACATCCCCGGACGATCCGTAACGATCATCGCCTGCGCGGTCTCGCCCGGCATATACGTATCTTTTTCGGTAATGATCTGCATCCCGCTATACTGATAACCGATATTTACGGCACTCGGCTCGCACACGAATATGTAGGTACGTCCGACTACCTCGTTTCCGTTATCAAATCCGGTAAAGCGAATTTCGTAATAGCCGTTCTCGTTCGGTTCAAACTCGAACTCGGCCTCGCCCTTCTCGTTCGTCTTCACAAATTTCGTAAAAAGCTCCGTTCCGTCATACCCGGCAGGCTTGATTACGCTGTTATCCTGAATGACAGGCTCTCTCCACCAGTTCCGCAGAACCGTAACTTTGCCTTCGACGCCCACGGGCGCTTCATTGGCCGTCATGGTTCTGATGGTCACTCTGGCTTTATCGCCCGGGCGGTATAGGCTCTCTTTCGGCTCAAGAAATGCAAAAAACGCATTCTTGGTCACTTTGATATCGCTGGACCCGATAATCTCCCGGCGGCTCTTGTCTACCACCCGCACCTCGACGTGGTACTTCAGATCGTTCGGAGAATCTTTAGGCGTCTCTATGGAAAAACGCGCTTTACCGTCTTTATCCGTTTTGATTTTTTTCTGTACCATCAGTTGCCCGTTATAGCCGTAATTCTGATAGCGCGGGTACATATCCTCGTAATACCAGGCGTAAGGCTTGACCGGATAATAATGGAGGTTAAAGGGCTGCTGATAGACCAGATACTCGACATCGGCATCCGCGACTGGCCCGCCGAAATAATATTGAGAGTCGACCTCAACCTCCAGAGTATCGCCTAAGCGATAGGCGTTGATTTCACCCTCCGCGACCTCTTTTTCCTTAGCCGCAACGCTGACCGTGAACTCCGGCAGTTTATATTCTTCCAGCCGGAACAACTGGGCATTTCCAAGGTAAGTGTTATTATCCTCCGAGATAATATTCATCGTATAGAGGCCAAGAACAGCCTTCTCATCCAAGGTAATCTGACCCGAAAAAGATCCGTAATCGTTTAGCGTAAAAACCTCTTCCTTCACCATCTGCCCTTGCGGATTATTAATTTGGGCTTTGATACGCTTACCCGCATGAACTTCAAAACCCCCTCCCTGCGGGCGACGCACAACGGCCTTGTAAGAGATGGTTTCGTTCGGACGGTAAGCCGGACGGTCCGTAAACGCATAGAACCACCACTCGCCCTTGGTGTTGTAGGTATTGTAGTAATAGTTATTCTGAACGAACGCCGGACCGGTATTCTTATCGACAGAAGCCGCAAAAACATTATGCTGACGGTAATAATCCTGCCCGTCTCTAGGGTATTTTAAGTCAGCCGTGAAGACACCCTGCTCGTTGGTAACGCCTTCGCCCTCTTCCCAAAACGTGTGTCCCTGCGCATCGTAGTAGGAGTAAACATACTTCAGAGATGCCCCGGCCAGAGGCTCCCCGGTACCCGCATGAGCGGCCCAGAAAATAGCCTTATCACGTGTTGTCTTGGTCATAAGCGCCGCATTGCTGACCATCACAAGGTCGTAAGCAACCGTCTCCCCGGATTTGGCGACGAGGATATAGGCCCCGACCGGAAGAACGCCGTCCTCGCTCTTGATCGTCTCACCCTCACCAACTGCACGCCAGTAGGCTAGGCTCTTCGTCTCGCCATGATAAATATGCTTACCCTCGTCGGGGATTTTGCGCGTCCACTGCAAGGCGACGGGCAACTCGCGCAAACGGGACGGGTTTCCCTGATAGCGGTTTACAATATCGTAATAGCCCGACATGCCCTGATCCGCCCTGTCCAGATGAACGGCCTGCCCCATATCCAGCTTGTAGAGTGTAAATTCTGCGCTGCTTATATTCCGCCAGCTCACGCTTAACTGAACCTGGCTTCCCGGAACATAAGTCTGGTTCGTGCCAATGCTTAAAACCGGATTGGTAATATTCTTCATACGGTTTTTGATATCGTCCAGCCACTGGGACTCTCCGGGCCTGTATTTCCCTGTAAAAGCTTCATAAATTTCAAGAGCTTTCAGAAAATCCTGACGGTTCTCATACATCATCCCCATCTGGTAATAGGCATCGTCCGCCCATTCGCTGGTGGCAAAATCTTTGATGATGATGTTAAACTGTTCAACCCCCTTATCCTGTACCTTGGTATCGCCCATGTAGTTGGACAAATACGCCATGGCCAGCCCGTAATGAGCCCGCGCCTTGTCCTCATCGCTTTTCGCGACTTTAAGAATTTCCTCAAAAAGCACCTGAAGCCCTATATTTCCCTGATTGGGAACTGGCGTAGGCGGGGCGACGCTTTTCTCGGAAGCCCCAAGGCGAAGCGGACTGATCCCCTGATAATACCACCCCCAGCGCGAAGTTACGAACTCAGCCAGTTGGAAACTGATGGCGATAAATTTGGGCCGCGCCACCTCAAGGTCGGTAGACCCCGCCCACCAGTTCCGCGCCGCATCCAGAGCCTGCCGGATGTCTTCCTGCTTTCCGTAAGAATCGGTCTGTATATAATAACCCGCAAGCGAAACCTGAGATTCAGCCCACCAGCGGTCCTGAACGCTGCCAGAAATCAGGGTCTGCAAAACCTGTGAAGCTTTAAGAATCTTCTCCTGATCCTGTAGATGCACAATACTGTCCGCCCATTTATAGGACACTTCACGCATCAGTTCTTCGCGGTCCGTCTTCTGATCAAGAAATTTACTGAATTCGGCTAAGGCCAGTTGATATGATTGCTCGTCATAATATTTGCGCCCGGCCTCTAAATCTTTTTCCGTATAGCCAAAAGCCTGCCCGGCAACAAAAAACATTAGGAAAAAGGCGTAAAAAGGCGCTAATCTCATGATACAAATCCATTCAAAAAAATTGACGGTCTGCCATAGGACGAAACGAACAGGTAAGTCCTTGGAAATAATTATCTGATTTTCGGGGGCTAAGAATTAACTGTCAAGCACCAACCAAAACACTGGTTCGATTTCTTTTTTGCCCAAGGATTGATATATGTATCCCATGAGACGCCTTTTTCTTGCGCTTTCTTTGGCTGTTCTTATCGCGGGAATATGGACGGCTTCCGCCTATAAGCCGCCCACTCGCTCCTTTCAGTCGGAAAAGGTGGCCTTTCGCCTGGAAACGGTCGCAAAAAATCTCGATCATCCCTGGGGCTTGGCCTTTCTTCCTAGAAAAAGCGGTTTCATCGTCACGGAACGCAGGGGAAGGCTTGTACACATAGCTCTCGATGGACAAAAGACGGAGATCAGGAACGTCCCCGCCGTTTTTGCAGAAAATCAGGGTGGTTTGCTGGATATTCTCGTACCGTCAGACTTTAAAGACGGAGACTGGATATACTTCACCGCTGCAATTGCAGACCCCCAACATCCTGACTCCGCCGGAACCGAAGCTTTCCGCGCCAGATTATATGTTTCTCAGGCTCGTCTCGATAAAGTAGAATCCGTTTTCAAGCAGAAACCTAAAATTGAAAGCGGCCACCATTTCGGAAGCCGTCTGGTTCTTGCGCCTGACAATACCCTCTATATTACCGCAGGAGAGCGCGGCGAGCAGGATCAGGCCCAAAACCCCGCAAACCATCAGGGAGTCGTGGCCCGCATAAACCCAGACGGATCCCTCCCGGAAGACAATCCCTACCTGAACGACCCAAAAATTCTTCCGGAGATTTTTTCATACGGGCATCGCAACCCTCAAGGTTTAGCTTTAAACCCGGACACCGGGCAAATCTGGGAAGTAGAACACGGCCCGCAAGGCGGAGATGAAATCAATATTTTGAAAACCGGAGCAAATTACGGCTGGCCAGCCGTAACATTTGGCCGCAACTATGTAATCGGAACAAAAATCTCCGAATACACGCACCTTGACGGCATGGAGGACCCCATATGGCAATGGACGCCCTCCATCGCCCCAAGCGGCATGGCATTCTATACCGGAAATGTATTCCCTGAATGGAGGGATAATCTCTTCGTCGGCGCCCTGGCCCACAGACATCTCGAACGCATGGAAATTGAAGACAATAAAATCGTACACCGTGAAATTCTCATGCAGGAATTTGGCAAACGCATACGCGACGTACGCAACGGTCCAGACGGAACGCTCTATCTCCTCACCGACGAAGACGACGGGGAACTCCTTCGCCTTAAACCGTTATGAACTCTTATGAAAAGCTTTTTTCGGAAGTAAAGTCCTGCACGCTCTGTGCCGAACATCTTCCTTTAGGCCCTCGCCCTGTTTTCCGCGCACACCCGGACGCAAAAATCCTTGTGGTAGGGCAAGCGCCTGGCATACGGGTCCATCGAAGCGGCCTTCCCTTCGATGATCCCAGCGGAGACCGTTTACGGAAATGGATGGGCATAGATAAGGATATATTCTACGATAGAGCAAAAATCGCCTTTCTCCCCATGGGTTTTTGTTACCCCGGAACGGGCAAATCGGGAGATCTGCCGCCACGCCCTGAATGCGCAAAAAAATGGCGGACTCCTCTGCTGGCAACGATGCAAAAACTTGAATTGACCCTCGTCATAGGCCAGTACGCACAAGCCTACCACTTACCCGAAGAAAAAAAGAAAAACCTGACCGATACGGTCAAAAGCTGGAAAAAATACTGGCCGGAAATCCTGCCCCTGCCTCACCCTTCCCCGCGCAATACGCTCTGGCTGAAAAGGAATTCATGGTTAGAATCCGAAATCATTCCCGAGCTTCAAACAGCGGTAAAACGTATCCTTAACTTGTCATAGCCAAAAAATTATACCGGCTCAGGCTGATGATCTTCGGTCGTACCGATAGCGTCCTCTATGCCACGTGATTCCATAGACACAAAATCGCGCCGCCTAGGTCCTTGATAAAGTTGGTAAGGGCGCGTTATAGGATCAGGTTTACCTACAACCTCCTCCAACTGCGCAACCTGACCGGCAATCCGTCCTTGCTCAAAGATAGGCGTAAACATGTTGGGCGGAAAGTCCATGGCGCGCAGAATTATGCCGGAATAAAAATCGACGTTCGGGTAGAGCTTCCTCGCAACAAAATACTCATCCTTAAGCGCAATCTGCTCCAGTTCCCTTGCAATCGCAAGCTTCTCGTCCTGAACGCCTAACGCTTCAAGGACACTATCTGCATGCTCCTTGATAATCCGGGCGCGAGGGTCGAAATTCTTATAAATGCGATGCCCGAACCCCATCAGACGGAAAGGGTCGTCCTTATCCTTGGCACGTGCAACAAACTCCGGGATCCGATCGACAGTTCCAATCTCGTCAAGCATTTGAAGCACGGCCTGATTAGCACCGCCATGTTTTGGACCCCACAAGGCATTCACCCCCGAAGCGATCGCCGCGACAGGATCGACATCGGTAGACACAACAGTACGGGCCGTGGACGTCGAAGCGTTCTGCTCATGATCGGCATGCAAAATAAAAATATTGTCCATAGCCACCGTGAGAACGGGACTGCTTTCATAACAACCGTCTTCATCGGCAAAGCACATTTGAAGAAAACGCTCGGTATAAGGACGGTTCTTGTCCGGCTCCATGAAGTCGTCACCCCGGGAAATCCTGAACGCATTCGCAACAATAGTCGGCATCTTGGCAATCATATGATGAGGCGGAACCCGTCGATCCGGATTTTCATCCGCCAAAGCCATAACCGCTGCCGAAATCATCGCCATGGGATGTTTGCTCCTCATGGCATAAAGAACATCGACGACCTCGTCAGGCACATCGGCGTTGTCAGCCATTTCCTGCTCAAACAATCCCAGCTGTTCTTGCGTCGGCAGTTCGCCTTCACGCAGCAGGAACGCCGTTTCCATAAACGTGCTTTGTTCCGCGAGTTGCTCAATGGGATATCCGCGATATTGAAGAATCCCCTTCTCGCCGTCGATATAGGTGATGTTCGAAACGGTACTCGCTGTATGCGGGTAGCCTGGATCAAGGGTTTTCAGATGATTGAAATCGCCGCTTAACGGCTTCATGTCAATAACGTCGAACCCGCCCTCCGTAGAAGACAGGATGGGCAACTCAGCCTCCGCGCCTGTCCTGTTATCTCGCAAAGTTACGGAACTAGGCCCGTACGACGCACTCGCAGTAACCTTGCCGTACTGACGTCCCCCTGTTTCATCAATACCCCTGCCGCTAACATCCTGCGTATCGTGGCCTGTCATAACACCCTCTCACATTACATCTTTATAGAAAAATCTTACATTATTGATAATCTTTCATACGGCATGACATCTTAACAAATGTCAAGTTTTCCTGACTACTTTGCATCATAAAGTAATCTGTGATAGGCTGTTGACGTGGCTTTCACAAAATATATTTACTAATACCCCTAAATTTACTTTGCAATACAGAGTAGTGATGTGCTAACGTGAAGAGAGGCTGTAAGAAACAGCCGATCACATCAATTCACGAGGTGCGCTATGTGCGGATCATTGCTCACCCGTCGTCTGTTCATGCAGATGACGGCATCGGCTTCTGTTTTTCTGGGCGGACAGTTTTTTCTCCCATCCCTCTCTTACGCAACTGAAACACAGGGCACAAAATACAAAGGCCCGAACGTCATCGTCATACGCTACGGCGGTGGGGTCAGGCGGCGCGAAACCATCGACCGAGAACATAGCCTGAGCCCTTTCATGATGAACCGGCTAATTCCAAACGGCACGCTCTATACAAATATGAGCATCGCGCAATTGCCGAACAACGACACGGATCACGCTCAGGGAACCGTCAATATTATGACTGGCCGCTACTTCGGCTACACAAACCATCACGAAAACGTCCAAGGCAACTTCCTTCGTCCAAGCGTACCCTCGATTTTTGAATATCTAAGAGAGACCTATGACATCCCCGCACACGAAGCCGTGATCATTAACGGCGAAGATCGTGCGCAGGATGACGGATTCCATAAACATCTCAATGAGAGTTTCGGCTTTTCTCATCAGCCGGAACTGTTGAGCCCAACCCGCTTCCAGGCCTTCATGCTTCAACTCAGGCTCGAAGATGAAAAACTCGACAAAGACAAACGCAAAGAGCTCGAAAAACAACTGTCCGAAGTCAGAAAAAAAAGCCCCGAATTTCTGAAACCCGAAGAATACAGCCCGGAAATCCAAAAATTCTGGCGTAAGTGGCGGAGTTATTACGGCGACGAAAACCGCACCCAACCTCGCGGTGACCGACAGACAACGGAACTTGCTTTGTGGTCCATGCGCTACCTGCGTCCCAAGCTAATGATGGTCAATTATCAGGATCCGGACCTCGTGCATTTCGGGATCAAAAGCCATTACACGCGCGCCATCCCCATTATCGATGAGGGCATACAAACGATCGTCACGGCTGTAGAGTCCGATCCATTCTATCGTGAAAACACGGTCTTCGTGATTATCCCCGACTGCGGACGCGACAATAACCCGCTTATGGACGTCCCGTTCCAGCATCATTTCAATTCGCGCTCCTCCCACGAAATTTTCGCGGTTCTCTACGGGACTGGGATAGCAAAAGGCAAGCTTGTCACCAATGAAACCGACCAAACCGCTATCGCCCCGACTATTGCCGCCTTGATGGGTTTCAAAGCAAACAGGAGCGAAGGTGATATTCTGAGGGAGGCGCTGCTATGACCAAAATAACAAAGTTTGTAAAGGGAACAGCTTCCGGATTTCTCAGTTCATTTGCAGGGTTTCTGTGTTGCTGGAACCCTTTTACCGCGCCCCTCCTCATCGGATGGATGAACCGCTATATGTTAAGAAGCGCTGTCTGGGTCTGGATTAAGAGAAGTAATACTGACAACCCGTCTGAACTCTATACGAGCGCCGAACTGGCAGAGCTTCAAAACTGGCCGCACTGGTTGAAACATTCAGCAATTACTCCTCAACCAACAACACATAATCAAAACCTGCTCCGCGGAACCTTAGCTAAAGCCACGCGTATGCTAAAAACACTCTGGTCGCAATATAAAAGTGGTCTCTTAACCCTCTTTAACACATGGCTTCTGACGTTGCCCTTTGCGATCTGCTGGCTGGTGATCTGGTGGGCAGGCTGGAACAATTATTTCACTCGCAGCTATGAAGAATACCATACCGCGCCTTTTATCGGCTTACTGAGTATGATGGGATTTGCGATCATCATGATGTATGTACCGATTGCCCAAACCCGCCAGGCTATACATGGAACGTGGCAAAGTTTCTTTGAAATTCTTACCATCCGCACGATTGCGAAACATGTCCGTGTGAGATTACTCTTTCTGGCGCTGTTTTACGCCGTGGGCTTTACCGGAATTATGGCGGGGACAAAGGTCTTCCCAACCTTTTTCGAACAGATTTACAAGATCAATTTCAACGATCAAAAAGCTCTGAAGCATGCGATAGACACACACTTCTTGTTTGTAATCCTATGCTTTTACATAGGCCTGCTGACACTCAAACGCATGAACGCCCGCGTCTACGCAATCGGAGTCTTAAAGGCCTTAGACGCTAAAGATTTAAAACCCGAACAACTCTGCCCGCTTGAAAGAACGCTGCTCTTGGAAAAACTCTCTTTCACAGCACCGAAAGAATATCCTCCGCGACCGCGTTGGCAGAAAATCCCTCTAAACACAGCAAACAAAACAGGATTGGCCTTGGTTACACTGGCAACAATCATCCTCTGGTGGGGCTCGGCTTTTAGTGTATTTTTCGGACAGTTTATAAACCTCAGCACTCCGGACTGGCTCAATATGCCGCTAATCCAGTTGCCCTATATCCGGTTTCCCGAACTCTAAAACGATTAATCCTGAGGAGAAAAACTCTCGACCGTAATTTTTCCGTCACGGATAATCAGAAAAGATGAATCAAAAACAGGTGTCCAGTGTTCGCCCATACGGTTAAGAGGCTCCGAAACAACGACAATTCCGTCATCAGGCCAACCGTTGGAACCATCAAAAGCGTCTTTGTCGACGACATCATCCATATTTTTTGTATAAAACTGTGTCCGCGAATTGGATCCTGGAGCATGGTAACGCATGGTATAAAGAGATTCGCCGTTAGAGACGGCTGCAGAAAAACTCAGATCCAGCTCTAGCCCGGCCTCGATCTGCGCACGCATAACCCGCCCGACCATCCTTTCAAGGGCAACCTTGGGTCTCTCTCGCAGCCCGTAAGTCAGAGCAAGGTAGAAGCAGGTTTCGCTGTCTGTATTCCCCCGGATCATCGGATAGAACTCATCCGACACCTCGTTCTGCAACGTACGCTTGATGACAGAAAAATTCTCGACATCGCCGTTATGCTGAAAAAGCCAGTTTCCGCACTTGAAAGGATGAGAGTTGTTGCGCTGCACACCGCCCTGTGTACTCGCACGGATATGCGCAAAAAAGAGGCGGGCACGGGTTTGTGAGCATAACTCGTGAAGGTTTTGATCGTTCCACGCCGGCATCGCGTCTTTAAAAAGACCCGGCTCCAGCTTCTCGCCGTACCATCCGATACCAAAGCCGTCCCCGTTGGTCGTCCACAAGCTTCCATCATCCCTATACATATGCGTGGCATGCAGACTTTGCTCGACAAGGGAATGGGCCGGCTTGGTCACAAGGCGGTCCATAAAAATAGGCTCTCCGATATAGGCAATCCACCGGCACATTTTGCTACACTCTCACATTTTTCTTAAGGTTTGGTTGATAACGCGCCCTCTTCCGGATTGTGGTCCGCCTCGAAAGCCTTAATATCCGCCTCCGATACCGGAACGCAGTCCAGCGCCAGTATCTGCGGGTAGATATCCCAGTTTCTCATAATGAACTTTCCTCGCGATCCGTAGCTGGTCACCGTGCATTTATTGATATCGTTCTGGATGCCCGCGGTCACGAAATCCGGAAAGAAAATATTCCCGTTATGCCAGAGGCTCCAGATATGGTGCGCGAGCGAGGGCTTGATGCGGAAATAGATGCTGGTCTGGTCGGTACAGCGGATCTGCTCGCAGCCCTGCGCCGAAAAGATGTTTCCGATTGGGTCGATTTCCTGCGACTTGCCAAGATAAAGAATTTCGTTCCTGTGATAGTTGGTCAGCATCCGGCTGCTATCCCAGAGCAGTTCCGTAGTCACCCATAAAATACCCGGAAGCATCCATAAAAACGCGAGCGTACAGAGCACCATGATCCCGCCGCGTTTTTTGACAAAAATCCGGTCTCCGTCCTTATCTACCTCATAGACGACGTTATTCCATATTTTACGGTACAGACGGAAAGGCGCCCCTGCCCACGGGTGGGTTGCAACCGGATAGAACACATTCTGATAAAGCCAGCCGATCGTTCCTGTCACCTGATTATAGGTTTCCACCGTGTCCGATACCTGACGGCTGATCTGCCCGACGGTGGAGCGCTTTTCCTTCAGACGTTTTTTCTCACTTAAGGATTCCGATTGCTGCTGGAGTTTTCTGGCGCGGGCGAGCAGGTCTTCGGCTGACGGGTCTTTCTTTTCCTGTCCGCTCATGCTCTGCTCTCCGGCTTACGCCGCGCCCTTCTTAGGGGCGGAGACTTCGCGGATACGCGGGTGAACAACTTCCAGTGTTTTGGTCTTGGGATCGTAAAGAACCTCCATGACGCCATGCGCACTCTCGGCTTCAAGCATCGTATTGGCGACCGCCGGGTGAATCTGCGAAGCGAAGTAACCGGGGATGCCGCGCGCGCCGTTGGCGGGATTGTACTGATCCTTACACAGAGCGCGGAGCGAGTCCGGCGCGATCTCGACGGTCAGATCACGGCCTTGCGCTTTTATCTGGGCGTTGAGTTTTGTGATCTCGCGCGTGGCAATTTTTTCGATGATCGCCAGATCGAGTGCATTAAAGCAAACGATGTTCTGCCGCCCGTTGAAACGGTTGAGAAATTCGGGACGGTAAGTTTCATCCAGTTCGCGGGTGGTTTCCTGCACGGCCTCATCGAAGTTCATCGCAGAATCAAGGAAATTCTTCTGGCCGATATTGGTGGTCATAAGGATAATCGCCTCGCTGAAGGACACGGTAAGGCCGCGGTTATCGGTCAAGCGGCCATCGTCCAGCACCTGCAGGAAGACGTTAAAGATATCGGGGTGCGCCTTTTCGATCTCGTCAAAGAGGATAATCACATAAGGATTGCGACGCATCGCGTTGGTCAGGATGCCGCCGGCCTCGTAGCCCTCATATCCCGGAGGGGCGCCGATCAACTTGGCGACCGCGTGTTTTTCCATGTATTCGGACATATCAAAGCGCAGGAGCGCGCGCTCGTCATCATGCAGGGCGGCGGTCAGGGCCTTGGCCATTTCCGTTTTCCCGACGCCGGAGGGGCCAAGGAACATAAAGGCCGCCTGCGGCTTGTTCGGGTCTTTCAGGCCGACGCGGGCCACGCGCACGGCATCCGCCAGTTTCTTGACCGCGTGATCCTGGCCGTAAACGCGGCTGGAGAGAGCCTGATCGAGGTTGATCAGCTTGGCGCGTTCGTCCTGATTGAGCTTGTTGGCCGGAATGCCGGAAAGCTGGCTGAACTCAAGCAGGACATGATCGGCGGTAAGCACTAGCCCTTCGTTGATTTCGCGGGTGAGTTCGTCAAACTCCTTTTTGTTTTTCTCGATGGCTTTTTGCAGCTGGTCCATCTCCGCCTTGATGGCGTTCGCCTTTTCCGACTCGTAGCCTGCGGCGGCGGTTTTCATGTTAAAGGGCTGGAATCCTGCCTTTCCGGACTCCTTTTCCTTATCTTTCAGGTTTTCTTCCACGCTGTTGCGGGCATCCTGATCCTTTTTGCGCTGCTCTTCCAGCCGGTCGTCAAGGTCCTTGAGCGCCTCTTCGCCGTCACTTTGGTTTTTGTATATCCTGCGCAGGCGTTCCTGACGCTCCTTCCACTCGTTATTAATGACTTCAATCTGCGCCTTGATCATCTCCTGCGCTTTTCCGAGTTCGTCGGGCTTTTTGCCTTCCAGAGCCGCTACTTTCTCGCCGTTCAGGGCGCGCGTAATCAGAGCGAGTTCTTTATGTTTTGCGTCAAGTTTCGGCGGGTGAGCGTGCGCATCCTGACGGTAGGTGGTCAGCGCACGGTCAAGCAGGTTGAGCGTGCGTTCGGGCTGGGCGCGGCTCAGGCTCATTTCCCGGACGCGGTATTTCCATGTCAAATCAATGGCGGTTTCCACAGCCTCGGCGGAAACAGGTATCCTGTGGTGATCCTGCAGGCGCTTGACCGCTTCGCTGACGATTTTCTGCAATCCTTCGCGGCTAGGCTCCTGAAGATCGAGCATCGTAAAGAATTCTGTAATGTTCGAGTGGCATTTCAGGACCACTTCCAGATGCTCATCACGGGATTCAAAAATCGCCTGAAACTTCCCCTGCTCCAGAGAACGCATGAGCGCGTTTATAAAATGCGTACAGCCGTGATTGCGGGCGGCCTCGATGAAATCCTTCATATCCTCGATCACCAGAAGCGAGTCCGGGTAGCGCGAAAGACGGCGAAGGACATTCTGGAAGTTTTCGTTCATGGCGGAGGGATCGCCGGAAGAAAAAAGCCCATCCGTATCCAGCCAGAAAATGCGCTTGCTCAGGATATCGAAGGGCGTTTCAGGATCGCTCTTGCAGGCTTCGAGTTCCAGACATAAAGCCGTGCAGCCAACGCCGCCGGGGCCGACCAGCAGGACGCTGCTGGCCTTATCGCGCATCAGGATACGGTTGAGTTTTTTAACCTCCTCCTCCCTCGCGATCAGCTTGAAGCCGGGGAAACGGGCGAGATAATCGCTGCCGCGGATCAGAAAATTCTGGCTGGAACCATCGGTCATGGTCGTCATCCTGTCGTTATGATCACGTTAGATCCCGTTTAAATTTTAAACGGGTTGGGCGGCGCACCGTCTGAGGCGCCATCGTCATCCCCGCCCTCATCAGACGAGGAGGAAGAAACACCGCCTTTACCGGCGACGACATCAGCGGCCACGGAGATCGACTCCTTGACGTCTTCCTGCACGTTTTTAGCGGCATCCTCAAGACGGCCCAGTAGGTCCTTGGTTTCCTTCAGGCCTTCGCGGGTGATCGTGGTCGCGGTGCGGATAACCTCTCCATATTGCTCAAGCCCTTCCAGAGCTTTGCTGAGTTCGTTGTTCTGCTCGTGCGTGCCGAGCGCAAGGCGTATGACTTCCTTCTGGGAAAGGTCCTGCGTCTTGGTGTTCATACGCTCAAGCGACATCCGCGCCATTTCCGAGGACTCGCCCAAAGCGGCGGCGGAGACGGCCTGAAGGACCGTGCTCAACTGATCGGCAACCCCTGCTACGCCGGAGCTGTGAATCTGCCGGGTCTTGTCGATCTGGCTCTGGTTGCCGTCCTTCATGGACTTGATCCGGTGGCTGGCGTTGGTGAGTTCCGCCAGAACGGTGGTCGTATCGTAAGAAGAGGCATTGAGCGCACCAATGTAGTTTTCGAGATCGCGCTTGTCGCGTTCGCGGTTCATCTTGGCGATATCGCTTTCCTCCGCCGTTTCCTTGGCGACCAGTTCCTCGCGGTATTTTTCGTTGTTCTGGTGCGCGTTCTTTGTCGCGTCATTCAGGATCGCGTAGATTTCGCGCATGGAATAGTTGGCTTCGAGCAAATTCTCAATCTGCTTGTCCATACCGACGAAATGCTCGGAGATGCTGGATACGCGCTCTTCGGTGGTGTTCACGAAATTCTGTGCGGCCTGCACCAGGTCTTCCTGACGCTGCTTATGCTCGTTCGAGCTGATGTCTAGCAGTTCGCGCAACTTGCCCTTGGCCTCCAGAAATTCGGGGTTCAGTTCCGATGCGCGGGGCTGCGCCTTCGCCGTTTCCTCAATTTTTTGGGTAAGGTCCGAAAGTGAACCTCGATCATCATCAAGGCGCAATTCCAGCTCTGCAATTTTTTTGCGCGCCGACTCTTTCACCGGGCCGAAGCCAAAAAAAGATTTGTCCTCACCCAAATGCGCGATCCTCACCTGCTTCTGCCGCATCTCCTCTTCAAGGGATAACAAATTCTTCTTTTGCTGTTCCAGAAGCGCGGCGAGACGGGCTTCCTCTTCCCGGTCCAGCGCGATTTCCCGGAAGACATCGAAGGTCAGGCCGTTCATGCGGAGTTTGTAGACCGAGTCAACAATTTCGGTCAGGGGTGAAATCTTGTCCTCGAACGCTACAAGCGCATTGTTAAGTTCATCATAAACCTGCTTAAGCTCGCTGAAAGCTTCTGTATCCGTCAGTTCGATTATCTGCTGCGCCATCCGCTTGCGCTCGAACTGCAGATATTCCTTGAACATCTTGAAAGCCTCCAGCTCTTCCTTGGCCTTATCCTTGTTGTCGGCAAATTCCAGAACCTTGGCGACTGCCTCCATCTTGGCTTCTGGGCTGGAATTCGGATCGAACATAATCTTGTAGAACGGGTTTTCCGCAATCTTGGAAAATTTCTTCGCCGCCGCGGAATCGTCCGCCTGTGTCTTTTCCTTCCCGGACACCGTTTCCTTGCGCGAGGTCGCACGTGCCTGCTGCATCATTTCTTCAATTTCGGTCTTTTCTTTCTTTGAGCCTTTTGCGCTGCCAGATGCCATATCTCTCCACTCCTGAAAAAAACTTTTACGGTTACTGCCTCTACACGTTTATCCCATGACCATGCCCCGAATACAAACCCAAAGCGCAAGCCATATCATCTACATACTATTACGCACTAATATATACATAAAAACTAGAATATGCAAGATTGTTTTTTTATATACCATTCTATGATTTAATAGGTTTAAAGGAAAACAATATGGAGAAAATGAAATGAATAAGGATTTGATGCGCGTAAGCATAATGATGCGCAGGGACCAGCATGATGACCTTCAGAAAATGGGCGTCAACGTGAGTGGTTACATTCGGGACCTCATCGACGACCGCCTGAGCAATCACATTATTATGATCAATGTTGGCGAGGACACGAAGAAAATATACGACCAGATCATATCTCACAGCGGAGAACATGATCGGGAGTTGGAGCCTTACCTGCGAGAGGCTTTACGGAACATGCTTGCCGAAAAAATAAAGCAGATGCAGCAACTGCAAAAAACGTTCAAGGATTAAACAGCCCCTGTAATTTTTACTTAACTCAGGCGTATCTGGCTTGTATAGTGCCTCTGGATAGCCGTTAAAAGCTGATTTAGGTAATTTTACGTACAATAGAGAGTTTAGAACATGAGCGATGCCCTTTTGGATCTGTTTGCCGAGGTTCTCGAAGTAGACGCAGGCTCCCTGAAAGAGGACACGTCGCCTGATAACACGCCGCAGTGGGACAGTCTGGCCGCCATGGGACTCGTCGCAGCAATCGAGGAAAAATTCAACGTCCAGCTTAGCACCAAGGAAATCATGAAAATGACGACCATCGGCTTGGCTCGTCAAACGTTGAGCGCGAAAGGCGTTTCTTTTTAAAATAGAACATCTTAAGGCTCCCCCGTGACAGGCTTTTTCCCCGCAAACCCGTACGTGAATAAAATCCGGGGGTAGCCTGATTATGAAATTCAGCCTGGAATACAGCAGCACGGCCTTTTTTCTCGACTTGCTAGCGCTCTCCCTCCTTCTGCTGCCGATTTACTTGGTGGCATCCGGAACACGCACCCGCCAAGTAACACTCACTTTAAGCGGCCTGTATCTTCTGTTGTTCATCGCTCCGCGCCTTGCACTGCTGTCTCTCTTCTTCTGGCTTCTCGTCTTTGCTATGCAAAGGCTGATAGCAAATCTGGAAAATAAAGCCCAAGAAAAGCCTGACATATCCTCACTTGTGCTCTTTGTATTTATAGCGGCCGTTCTAGGCACGCTTACCCCTATGCTCTGGTGGAAGACACAGGAGTGGGAGTTTGTTAAACTCATCAACCTGAGCGGAAATTCAGCCCTCTCGCTGTTCAGCAGAACGTTGTGGGAAATCGACCTCGCCCGAAATATAATCATGCCCGTTGGCCTGTCATTTGCGACTTTCCGCGCCGTTGATTTGCTCGTAAAAACCTACATTGGTAAATTCAGGGCCATGAGCCTAAGAGAAGTTTTCTACTATGGATTCTTCCCCCCTGTCCTCGTCGTCGGCCCGATCATCGAGTACGAGGAAATCAAGGAAGGCGCGTCCGGAAAGCTGCCCGCCCCGAAAAGCGATGATTTTTTGGCAGGTGCCCTGCGTACAGCCTGGGGCTTTTTCAAGGTCCTCTTTCTGGCAAGCCTGCTCCAGCCGTCTGCGCAGATACTTGATACATTTAACACCCAAAGCGTCTCGACGATCTGGATCTATTTGTTCGTCTACACATGGTTCTTCTATATAAATTTTTCCGGTTACTCCGACATCGCGATCGGTATAGCCCGGCTTTATGGGTTTAAATTGAAAGAAAATTTTAACAACCCGTTCTTCGCTCGCAACATTATCGAGTTCTGGTCGAGCTGGCACATGAGCCTGTACCGCTTTGCCCGCCGGAATGTCTTTGTTCCATTAGGCGGATATCGCGAAAACCGGCATCTGTACGCCCTCGCCGGAACCATGATGACGATAGCGCTCTGGCATGCGCTCAGCGCCTCCATGGTGACCTTCGGAATCTATCACACGATAGGGCTTATCCTTCACCGCCAGTTTACGAAATGGAAAGACCGGAACAACATCAGCCTCGATCATCCGGCCGCGCAACTGGCATGTCTTCTGTTTACATACCTGTTTGTAATGCTAAGTTTTCCGTTAATCGTTCTTCCGCTCGGCACGGCTTTAGAATTCTACGGGTCCATGTTTGGAATGTGAGGATAAGATGAAAAGTGTCGATCACGCTCTCTCCCTGCTCGGCTACAAGGCAACGCCATTCGGGTTGGTTCGTATCGCGCTTTGGGCCTTTCTTTTTCTCTATCTCGCGGGATTGGCGCTGCCGCCCGGAAACCGCACAATTCCTTTCACCGAAAATGTCGTTGGCTTACCGATAACGCCTCTTGTCACACTGCCTTCCGACCCGGCTTTTATAGACGAACAGGCTCTTCCAACTCAGGGCGGATTAAAAATAGCATGGATTTCGGATTCCTCCTCCGTCATCTACAAACCCGGAGCAAAGTTTCTGGATTTTTCAGCGATGGGCGATAATCGCCTGCTTCCCGTCGAAACACTGAACCAACTGCGCGAAATAAACCAAAACGATATCCATATAGACCTTTACATTCGCCTGTCTCTGCGCAGCCTTGAATCTTACACCCTGACTGAAATAGCGCTGGAACGTAATGCGGACATAATTGTCCTGACGCTCAACCCCTTCTTCGTCTTCAATAACCACGCGATTTTCAAGGGAAACACGCACTTTGCCCGTGCAACAAGAACATGGTCGAAAAATCCGGCGGTCTGGTACTGGCTGGCCCTTCTCCCTCAACCCTCAGACCATCTCTGGGCAGGACTGGGGCGCCATCTCAATATCTTTGCACGCGCCCCGGCCTTCGCGCCCGATGTTCACGCCGCAAAACTGAGCCTATGGAAAGCTATTTTCCCGCAGATCAAGGGGCAGAATACGGATAAGCTGTCAGCCCCTCCCTCAGGTGAAGGTTTGAAAGAAAATTCCATGATCTTCTGGGTCACCCAGCGTTATCTGAACGGAGATCTCTCGAAACTTGTGAACGATAAAAACGAAGCGATCAATGCACTCTGGTATCGTCAGCTCATTCGCCTCGCCGATTTCACCCAGGACACAATCAGCCGCGCGATCCTCTTGCAGACACTGGAGCGCATAAAAGCCAGCGGCAAAAAAGCAATACTTTACCTTGCACCCGTATCGGAAAACCTTCGAGAAGACGAAACAGCCTGGAAGCAATACCAGAAGATAAAATCCGAACTGAAAGCGCTCCAGCAAGTATACGAAGACGATAAAGTTAAACTCATCGTGGATATTCCTCCTGACGCTCTCAACGGAACGGTTTTTGTTGAAAACGACGATGTGCACTTGAACGAAGTAGGCGGTCTTTCGTCATTCCTAGCCTCCAGTATCGCAAGCTTGACTTCCAAACCAGAACAGAAGGAATCCACCCCGTGACCGACGCTCCAGAAAAAAACCAGTATGACCTTGCGAAAACACTGACAATCGAGGTGTTTCTGGGGTTTTCCTTTGCTTTGCTTTCAGGAATGGCATACTTTGGCTCAGGCTTTGACCTAGAGTTCATTTATCAGGGATTTTGACATGTCTGTAACAGCAAAAGCAGTAACCAAAAAGGCGCTTCCCCCGAAAGTAGAAAGACTGATCGACGATATTCTGGATAAAAACCCTCTGCACCAGAAGATTGTAACGGTATCTCTTGCCAACATGACGGATCAGGAAATTCAGAACCTCGAAACCTATCTTAATTTTTCCGAGGAACAGGGGCAAAGTATCGAATATCTGGCCGATTGCTACCTCATGATGGTTATGGACGTCCTAAGGGAGCAGCTTTACTTTCAGAAACACAAAAAATACCGATACTCCTCACTTGACGAAGTCGCAGGGAGCGTCTACCACGACCCCGAATACATGACGCAGTACATGTATGGAATCGCTATTTCCTGCTTTATGTGGCCGAACCACCTTGAAATGCTTAGATTTTTTAAGCAGACCGTTCCAACTGACAAAAAAGGGCAATACCTCGAAGTCGGTCCCGGCCACGGCCTCTATTTCATGAGCGCGATGGAAAAAACCGACTTCGATAAATTTAACGGGATCGACATCAGCGAGACTAGTATAGGTATAACGAAAAAAATCGTCGAGTATTTCCAACCTGAACAGAAAGCGAACTACGCGCTGGAACTGAAAGACTTCCTCAACGCCGATCAGCTCAAGTCAAATTCTTACGACGCGGTCGTTACGGGCGAAGTTCTCGAACACGTCGAAGAACCGGAACTTTTCCTGCGCCGCATCGCCGACATAGCCAAACCGGACGCTTATATTTATGTGACGACCTGCTGCAATGCCGCCGTCATCGACCATATTTACCTCTTCCGCACCATCAAGGAAGTCGAGGACATGATGGATGAATGCGGCCTGAAGGTCGTCAAGCCTCTCTACCTTCCATACGAAGGCAAGACCGTCGAGGAATGTCTGAAAGATCAGCTGCCGATCAGCGTTGCCTACGTCCTTCAAAAAAAGGTATAGAAAAGCACGGATTTACTCGGAAAGAGTCAGTGCGCTCTCGATATAATCGGGATAAGCCACGGCATCGGCGCTGGCGCTAATCGTCCAAACCCCCTCTTCCCCGGCTTTCTCAAATCCGTGCCTTGGATAAAGGTCTTCGACCATTCTGTTCTTCTGTGTAGGCAGATAACGCCCGCGCAAAATTTTTGCTCCACGTTGAGCCGATGCCGAAACAATCTGAGAAATGAAGGCGGTATCCGCTCCACGCCCTAAAACCCGGCAACTCATCAGCAACGTGTCGATATCCCACGAACCCTTCTGACCGGCCTTTAGTATAGCTACACCCACAAGCCCGTACTCGCCATAACGGTCCTCGATCTCAGTAGCCAGAACAAGAGAATCCTGTGAATCGCATAAAGCTTTCACCTCCTCCTGCGTCCTGCGGATTGTCGTCAAATTGAACTGATTGGTTTTGTTGATAAGCTGCGTTGTTCGCGCCAGATGCTGGCCTTGCACTTCGAAGACCTTGACCTTTAATCCAAGCGCCGCACGAAACTCCTCCTCGCTGACCTGCTCGGAATCCTGTTTGCGAGCAGCCTCCTGCGCCATCATTTTCGTTCGCTCCCGGTCCTCCTTGGTAACCTCACCGATATCGAACAACCCACAATTTCTTAACAGTCCGGGATACTCCGCCAATTCTTCAGGAACAAGAAAGCACGTCACTTCTGGCAAACGCTCCTGCACCTCGCCGATCTCTTTCCTGTTATCATCAACAAAAACCAGCGCATCCAACCCGATGTTAAGTTTCCTGGCGATATTCTTAAGCCCCTCGACCTTGGAAACCCAGTTAATCTCCATGGCTGAAAAATGCTCGCGCTTTAAAACCATTGCATCGTGACGATCAAGGACCTCCACAACATCCTCTTCGTTATTCTTGCTCGCTATCGCAAGCATCACGCCCTGCTTTTGCAGATAATGCGCATATTTCTGAAAATCGCGAAACGCAAGCCCCGGGAAATCGTTGCCGATCTCAATCCCGCCTATCCCGTCTTCCCCGATAATACCCCCCCACAGCGTGTTATCGGCATCTAGAACAAGGCACTTCTTTGCGCTTATTTTGCCGGAAGCAATAATCCGCGAAGCCGCATTCCCGATCTGAAACCCGAAAGCTTCACTATAAGGCTGACGGTACAAATACCATTTCCGCGTATCATGAGCGTTTTCAAACCCGGCAGACATCAACAGCCCGGCCAGATCGAAAGTACGAACGCCCTTGACCTTTTCAATAGCCTTCATCCAGATTTCAAGAAGATGCTGATACAACGCGCGTCCGCGCTCGACCTGCCCTAAATCACGAACGTCAAAAGAACCAAGACTGGGATAAGGCGGAGTTGAAACAACAATCGTCCCGCCAAAACGCCCGCGCAAACCGGCAATCGATTGCGCCAGTTCACGGATATCCTGAGCAATTTGCTCGAAAGCCTTCTCGT
This sequence comes from Rhodospirillales bacterium, assembly GCA_020638365.1. Lineage (GTDB taxonomy): Bacteria > Pseudomonadota > Alphaproteobacteria > Micavibrionales > Micavibrionaceae > JAGNKE01. Next base: position 164,425 of record JACKIQ010000002.1, read on the forward strand.
CTTGCGCTAACGCCGCCTCCAATCTGTCTGAGGAAAGATCCTCAATGCGCCACAACAGGATAAGCGCGTCAAAATCGAATTTGCACTCAAGAACCGCTTGATGGTCCAAACAAATCTGGTGCAACTGGTTATAAGGTCCGGCAACGATATCCGGGGCCTTAAAACCTTTATCGAGTAAGCATCCTCCGATATAGGGAATCAGATTATCGACCGTGAAGCTTCCCGCCACACCGATCTTTAAGTCGTGCGAGAGTAAGGGGTTATCCTTAAAACTACGGCTGTACGTTTGCCATAATTTACGCACCTCCTGTGCCGACTCTCGCATTAAACGGTCTGACATAAAAACCTATTCTGATGCTGTTTTCTATTCTGTGATGGTAAAATTTACATTTTTATACAGAAGCTTAACAGCTTTTAACACACTCCCGGCAAAATACGCAAGACAGCAATTTCGGTATCCTGCCCAAAAACTTTGCAACACATCCTCTAATTAACTTATAATCTTCGTAAATATTAAAAAACCACTGTACGGCTGGTTTATTAAGGGTGAATAAATGGGTGCATTTGAAGACGATCCGACAATTACAGACAATGACCGTATATACATGGAACGCGCTCAGGCAACCGCTACCGTTCCTCTGATTTTTTTAAATCCTGATGCTCTGGACCGTGCCTATTTTGAAACACACCAGAAACAGATAAATCCTTCGGATATACAGGTCTTTCGAGAAATGATGGACTCCCAGATATCAGGAATCAGCACACGCTATCCGGATGAAGGCATACTGCATATTGCCGGACTGTCCATGGATGGGCGCCACTTTTCCTTGCAGCAGGAAATTCCCGCTGAAAATGATCGCGATGCGTTCAGCTACGCGTTTATAAACCTTCAGGGCAATAATCGTACTCCATCTGACCTTGAAACATCCCTGTTTTCTAGAAATCCAGAGGCCGAATATTATTGGTCAGGCTTTTGGGGAATGCATGAAGGAAGTCACGCAGGTTTTGAACATCTGGCCCACAATGCCACACTGAACTTCGGGCAGCCGGGTGAAAACGAAGCGTTGGCAATAAACGCTGAACTGAGCGCCGACAGGGAAGGCCTCGAATGGCTAAGGTCACAAGGTCAGGAGGAAGTAGCGCAGGCCGTAATCGACTACCGGGCTCTTAACGCTTTTGCAGACCCTAGCCATGCCGCTACCGCGATTCTTGACGATGAACCCGGTGTTGATGCTACGGTCGAACATTTTATTGCCGCCCGGCAATTCACTGGTGTCATGTTGGAGGCTGTGGGACAGGACTTGAACATTGATACCTTCTCAGTAATAGACCTGTCACGCAGTCATCCGGGCGCATTGAACAACCATGTACAGCGCCTTTTTGATGAAGGACGCTTTGATGCGGCCTCTGCTAACCCGCATGTCAGGGAGTTTATAGAGGCGTATTTAGGAGCCTACGAAAGACAGGTCTCCAGCCAGACCCAAGCCCCGGAAGCGGACATCGACCTGCGGACCGACAGGACTCTTCTGGAACAGGACCGGGTTGCCGCGTCGCCGCCCGAGCCGGACAAAACGTTCCCGGATGAAACTGGAGCAACCGTGAATCAAAGCGAACGGACACCAGAAACGCCTGCATGGGTTGGACCTAAACTGTAAGAAAAGAGCTAAGGAATGTCTAAAAAGCCTGAATTCAAGAAAACGAAAGGTTAAAATAGAGACAAAAAAATGGGTGTCGGAGAAGCGTTCATAAGCCTGTTTCAGGATGACTTCGAGGTCGGTGTGGAAGACACCGCCAAAGGTCCGCTCATCTATATCGAACCCAATTCCTTCGATGCGCAAAAAATTATGTCGGGACTGAATAACCTGACAGTAGAACAGGCTATGAAGATTATCGACGATCCGGCAAAGCTGCGCGAACACCTCAATATCGACGATGCCGACGTTCAACGTATGCGTGACATGCTCAATGAGCAGCGGCCCGGATTGGGCGACTCGCTGAATCTGGACGAAACGAAAATGCTGATCGTGCGCGCAGCCCAGAACGGACCGCACGCACAGGCGATGATGCATGAAGATCAAAAGGTCTTTATCATCAACAAGCCCGGCAATGCCTACGATGAAAAAGCGGACATCGCCCGGAACATGTCTGGCTTTAACACAGAATTTCTGGGGACTGTCCCCGGCTGGGAATATCTATGGGAAAGGGCGCAAGGAATACACGAAGGCGCCCATACTAATCAGGCCGAACTGGAAAATTTCTCATCTCTCTCCCCTCAGGAACAAAAGCTTCACATTTTTTCTCGGGAAGTCGACTCCGACAGGCACGTCGTAAAATGGCTCAATGATAACGGGCACGCTGATATAGCGCAGGCATGGACTGATTACCGCGCCCTCGGAGCCGTTTTTGACTCGGAACACCCCACCGCCCCTTTCCTGAGTGGTGATCCGCAGCTGCAACCGACCATGAGACATCTGGAAGCGGCCCAAACATTCGGCCAGACCATGTTCGAAGCCGTAGGAAAGGAACTCAATATATCCTCTATGGACGTGCAAAAAGCACTGCAGACGGATCCGGGTCAATACGATGACGCGAGAACAGTTATCGGCGCCCTTGATACCATGCTGGCAAGGGGAGACTTCGATAATCAGGAAAACCCACACGTAAAAGAGTACATTCAGGCATATGTCGACGCCTACAAGCGACAGATCCTAGATGAATTTCAGCCGGTTTCTCCGCAGAACGCGCCCTCCGGTGAACTCAGGACAACTGAGTCATCCATGAACACGGATCAACCTGTAAAACTGATCGACGTGAACGGCGGAGCAGCAAAAGTCACCCTGGGGGAAGGCGATAGCGCTAGTATGACCATAGGAGAAGTCTCAGCCTCTCAGTTTTTCGCAAGCCACGCGCACCCTGCGCTGGCAGCCGAACGCATCGCCCTGTCCGAAACTCTGTCGGCCGATCCGAGTGAAACCCGCCCCGAACAAGCTGTAAACGCAGGGATGGCTGTAACATGAGTGGCGAAGAAAATACCCCGATCATTTTAAGCGACCGAGACAGCACCTATGTTCAGATGTTGCGTGAGACCTCTCAACTCACAAATCTGGCCTTCATAAATCCGGATGCCTTTAACCGCGAGCATTTTGAGATGGAAGGAAAAATTGACCATGCGGACATAGAGATCATGCGCCGCATGATCGATTCCCAGCTTCCCGGCTATTCTTCTGTGTTCGATGACCGCCGGATTGGAAACCTCGTAAGGGCATCCTTGGAAGACGGACCGTTTGCCAAGCGTTATGGAATCGGCCCCGGAGAGGACCCGCAACCCTTCGGACTTGTAAATCTTCAGGGAAGCCATTACGACGACAGCTATGAGTACATGCCTACTGTAGCCTTCCGTCCCCCTCAACAGTTAAATCCCCTGCCCGGAGAGGACTTCTACTGGGACGGCTTCTGGGGCGTTCATGAAGGAACGCATCTGAACGACACTAATCCTCCCTTACGCGGTTCGGATGAAATAGTTGGCCCTAGCGAAATGAACCGGGAGCTGACTTCGGACCGGGCAGGTATCGCCTGGTTAAGGTCGCAAGGGCAGGAAGATATGGTGCAGGCGGTCATTGACTATCGCGCCCTGTCTGCCGCCTCTGACCCGGAACACGCAGCAACAGCGATTCTTGCAGACCAGCCGGAACAGGAAGCCACACTGGAGCATTATCAAGCCGCAAGAAACTTCGCGAATATCATGAACACTGTCGTCGCCAATGATTTGGAAATAACTGAAGGCGACGCCCAGTCCATGAGCAAAATTCATGAATTTGAGTTTGCCGGTCATGTTCGGCGTCTACTGGACTCCGGGGCATTTGATGAAAATGGAGCGTCCCAGCCCTACGTTCGGGATTTTATAGAGGCCTACACCGGAGCGGTCATGCGACGGGTGATCGACCAGCCGATGGTCCGGCCCGAATTGGATAATGAGACTGCCGGAAACATAGAAAAAGCAATTGACCTGAGCGCGATCTCTGGCGGAAAGCCCGTTGTAACCTTCAATGAAGAAAAAATGAGCTTATCAATCGGTAATGTTGCAGCCACGGCCTTTTTCGCAAGCCACGCAGATCCCGCGTTGGCCTTAGAACGTCTGGCACAACCTGAACCCGGCGAACCGACGCACGAAATCATTGGATCGGAACACAACGCTGCTTTCAAAGTGCCTGAGGTAGTGTAAGTAAAGAAATCAACCAGGCATTTTTTCCAGAATACGAAGCTCTGTCAGCCCCAGAACGCTCATCGCGCTCTCCGGCGTCATACTGGCCCCAAGCAGCGGATGCCATCCTTGGGCGTAAACCTTCTCAAAGCCGTATTTTTCAGACATAGTACGCGTTTCGGCAAGATGGTCGTCATTCTCAACGCCTTCAACAACGATAACCTTGTCATGTCCACCGGCATCATACAAGGACGAAAGGAAGCTCTCCCGCTCGTCTGGCTCACGCTCCCACAAGGAGCCGCTTAGCTTGACGCCGTAAACATAGGGCAGAAGCATATCCATTCTATGTTCGTCCTGTCCGGGCGTATCCCCGAAATCATCAAGATACAGCAGGTAACCCGCTTCGCTCAATCCGCGGATATTTTCTACGATATCCTCTTCAGCCTCTTCAGGAAACTCATGTTCAAGTATCTCAAAACGAATACGTGAACGTGCGCCCGGATATTCATCAATAGCCGTTTCGATCTCGTCAAGCAGGCCTTGCTGCATGAGAGTCTCGGGATGAAGATTGACTGTCACATAAACGCTCTCGGCCTGATCGGGCTGCAGGACGCGATCACAGCTCCTTAGAAAGCAGCAGGCCTTTTCCAGCGTCCTCAGTTCCAGTTCAGGCCGCAGCCCCATCGCATGGATTTCATCAATAAATGGTCCGATGGATTGTAAGCCCGTCACACCGTTCTTTCGTCCCAGCGCCTCAAAACCGATAACCGTTGGAATATCCGAAACGTCGTTAATAGGCTGGAAATGAATATCGACATCATCCAGAACGCCCCCGCCCGAAGTGTGTGCAGAACCAAACCGGCAAGTAATATCATTTAAACTCATAGGCTTCTTCTTGTTTTTTTATCGCCCCGCTGCAAAACGTGATGATAATAGGTTACAATAAACATTTGAGCAAACATTTAGGTTTTTTTACAAGAAAAATAAAGAACTTAGGGCCTTTTCATGATGAAAACTATGAGTTTCGCGCCAAAACCGCTCTGCACCTCGATAAAAGTTGTCAGTGCTATATTCACCGCACTGATGCTCGGCATACCCATTTACACGCTTTTTTATGACAAACCAGTGCCGGCAGCCCCTGTAATACAGCTTCTCTTTCCCCTGATCTGGCTGTTGGGAATAGCATCGTTGATCCGGAGCTACGAACTCACTAAAGGGCTTCTGGTCGTAAAAAGACCGTTCTGGTCCAATCATTTCCGACTGGGCCATAACGCCTTGGCTTTTCAGAAAAAACCCACAGGGCTGACGATCCGCACCTTTGGAAATGGCGGAGCTTTTTCAGGATCGGGATATTTCTGGAACAAGGAAATAGGAACGTTCCGCGCCTTTGTGACCGACCCCCGCGAAGGTGTATGGATAAAAACCCCGGAAAAAACCCTTTTGGTGACGCCCGACGACCCTGCAGAATTCATGAAAAGTTTTGAAGACTTGAAAGAAAACTGATCACGCGCTCACGACGGTCTTGATATTCATAAACTCCCGGATTCCCTCTTCGGCCAGTTCACGCCCGTAACCGGACGCCTTGACTCCGCCGAACGGCAGACGCGGATCGGAAGCTACGACTTTATTGACAAAAGTCGCCCCTGCTTCAAGCCCGTTAATGGCACGCTCCATCTCGTCCTGATCCGTCGTAAAAATAGCAGAACCCAGACCGAACCGCGTATCGTTCGCCAGAAGGACCGCGTCATCAAGATCCCCTACGGCAAACAATAAGCCGACCGGACCGAATAATTCTTCTGAATAGGCGGGCGCTTCACGCGGAATATCCTCAAGCAGACCGGGTCTGAAGAAAAACCCCTCCCCTTCAATCCTCTTAGCCCCGCACACCCGGACGGCACCGGCCTCTATACTTTGCTCGACAAGAGCCTCAAGATCGTCAACAGCCTGCGCACTGCTCAGAGGGCCAAGATCAACACCCTCTTCCTCAGGATCCCCGACTTTAAGAGATTCGAAAGCGGCAATCATTTTTTCCCGGAAGACCTCGTAAACAGAGGAATGAATGATGAAACGCTTGGCCGCTATGCATGATTGTCCGGCATTCTGGATCCTTCCCGTAACGGCGCAGGATACGGCATGATCAATATCAGCCGAGGGCATCACGATAAACGCATCGCTGCCGCCAAGCTCCAGGACGGTTTTCTTGATATTGAGCGCCGCCCGCGAAGCCACGGCCCTTCCCGCCCCCTCCGAACCTGTCAAGGTCACACCCCGGACACGGGAATCATCTATCAACTGCCCGACCTGGTCCGATCCGATCAGAAGAATTTGGAAAACCCCTTCTCCCAAACCGGCCTCTCGAAAAACATCCTCAATAGCAAGAGCACACTGCGGCACGTTGGAGGCATGCTTGAGAAGAACCGTATTTCCCGCCATGATCGCAGGCGCGGCAAACCTGAAAACCTGCCAATAGGGAAAATTCCACGGCATAATGGCAAGAAGTGGACCTAAGGGCAGATACCGCACAAACGCCTCCGCCCCCTCCATCTTGATAAATTGGTCTTCAAGAAATCTTGCTGCGTTATCAGCGTAAAACCGACAACCTAAAGCACACTTTTCGACCTCCGCCCTTGCCGAGGCCAGCGTCTTTCCCATTTCGCGGGTGATCGTAAGGGCGTGGCGCTCCTTATGGGATTCCAGTAAGGCGGCGACGGCACGCATTTTTTCTGCGCGGTCCTGAATCCCCGTCTGACGATGGGTATAAAACGCTTTTTCCGAAAGTTCTACGGCGGCCGCGATATAGGCATCATTGTAGGGTTCGAACGTAGCGAGGACCTTCCCGCTTGCAGGATTGATGCTCTTTAGAGACATTACTGCCTCCGCCTTTTGAGGTTTGCTCATAGGCGCATCCTAGCCCTTTCCTTTCGAAGAAGGAAGTTCCGGTTTATTTTTTCCGCCATACAGAAAATTGCACGATGCCCTGCTCGTAGTTACGCGCCGTCTTCCTGATGACAAAAGGAATGTCTTTCGGTTCCCCTGTCAGCTCGAATTCCGGTGCGATGGCATCGCGGATTCCTTCGAGAGTCGTATAGTTCTCGCCTGTCTTGGCCTTGAAGCCTCCAAGCCATTTATCGCGGGGCGTAATCTCTTCATTCCAATTGTACGTCGAGGTCAGAATCAACAACCCGCCCGGATTGATTCGCGCCTTGATGTCCTGCAGGAATTTTGCCGGGTCGTAGAGATGTTCGATCAGGTTTCCGGCAAAGACAAGATCGTATCCCTTGTATTTGGCAATCAGGTTACACGCGTCGGCCTGCGCGAAAAGAATCTTGTCCTTTACGTCCTGATAGCCGAGATCCTCGATCCTGATTTCGCGGAAGAGCGGAATTTCCCCTTCTTCTTTTAGCACATATCTTTGAATTCCTTTCTGCTGAAGGTTCGTCGGGGCCTGAATCAGGCGGGCGGAGAAGTCGAGCGCGTCCACACGATCGAAGACTTTGGCTAACTCGAAAGAGACGCGGCCGGCGCTGCAACCCATTTCCATCGCCTTGAGCGTCTTCTGGCCTTTAAGCTGGTCAAAAATTTCCTGAGCGCAGGCCAGAGGGAAATTCGGCACCCCGAAATTGTCGGGTCCGTAATGGAACTCGATCGAGCGGGCGACCTCCTCGTTGGTTTCATAAATGTTCATCTGCGTTTCGGGGAGAGGTCCGGCTTCGACATACCTTATGCCGGAATACTGGAAGAAGTGTCGGCGGAAGGCATAGCGCGAGTCCTTGATCGCGTAGTTCCCTGTGGAAACCCAGCAACCGCCCTTAAATACGTTGTGCTTGCCGTCAAAAGTCGGGGTCGAGAAATCGTCATAAACGGGGTGCACCTCGAACCCTTCATAGGCGTCAATCGGCGTTTCCGTCCATTGCCAGACATTGCCGATAATATCAAAGAAGCCCCCCGGCCCCTCAAAGCGGTTGACCGGACAGGGCGACATATCGCCCTCTAGGTTGACATTGCCCGGCGCATGTTTCCAATCGGGCTGGTCGGTTTTGAGAAGTTCGCGGAGCTTGTACCACTCCGGCTCGGTAGGCAGGCGGATAGGCTTGCCGGTTTCTTTAGCCTTCCATTTGCAGAAAGCTCGGGCTTCAAGGCAATTCACGTCCACGGGCCAGTCCCACGGCATGTCGATTTCCTCCAGCATGGAGCGGTAGCGGTATTTATCCCCCTCCTTGCGCCAATAGACGGGCATATCCGCCTGTTTGTAGGTAACCCAGTTCCAGCCTTCCTCGTCCCAGAATTCGCGGGTTTTGTAGCCGCCCGCTTTCACGAAATCGAGGTATTCGCCGTTCGAGACAAGGTATTTCGAGGCCTTGAAGCCCTCTATTTGTGTTTCAAAGCGGCCATATTCGTTATCCCAGCCGTAATAGGGGTTATCCCTGCTCTTGCCGAGGACAAGGGAGCCGCCCTTGACAGGAAGAAGCTCGTTTTTCGGAGCTTTGCCGCTTTCTTCGCATATCCGGCTCCAGACCGGGTGGGGTTTGACGTATTTGAGGGGCAGTTCGCGGATGAGAACGGCGCTGGTTTCCAGATGAATGCGCTCGTGCTCGATGCCCAGCATGATGACCCAGAGGGGGCTGTCCCAGCCGATGGGCAGAGAGACATCGCAGGTCTTGATGAAGTTGCGGACGATTTGGCGGGTTTTATCCCGGTACGCCTTGACTTCCGCCGGGGTCGGCCAGTCGTAATGCGCTTCGTTGAGGTCGTCCCACGACATCTCGTCCACCCCTATGGCCAGCATCGATTCGAGCTTCGGGTCGATCCGCTGGTCGATCAGCTTGGCGACGTTGAGCTTGTTGATGAACAAGACAGCCGTATGCCCGTAGTAGAAGATCAGAGGATGGCGCAGGGTGTTGGCGCGGGCATAGAAGGCCTCATCACCGTTCAGGCACTCGAACAGGCTCTCGTACAGGCTGAAGCTTTTCTCGAAATACTCCAGGATTTCCAGCCTCTTCGACTCCGGATCGGTCCCGTGGAGATTGACCGTCTTCGTAACCAGAAGGTTCTCCAGAGGATTGCTCTCTGTTTCCCGGGTCCGTGCCAAGGCTGTTTTGGGGACCATCGTTTACTCCTGTCATAAGCTGGATTACTTGCATTTTGATACTTTCGCATACCCTACTAAAAAGTTACACCCGCTGTAACATAAAAAAGGCGGATATCCGGGCTTTATCCCGCCCCCGCTATCCCACGAAAAAACATGAATAAAATTAACGTGTAAACCCATATTTTATTTTGCTTCTACAAAAAAAATATTATAATAAAAAGCACGCACGTGTCTCTGGCCCTAGATCAGACTAGATATGGTTATGCAACGGCGTAAACTTTTTGGACTGGAAGACGGTTTTATACCCATTCCGTAGCTTTGAAAGGGTTTACGTGATGAAACGTAAAGTTGCTCGTATCGGCCGGGGCCGCAATCCCCGAACTGCATTGTTGGCGAATCCTGTTCTTTCTTTGGACTGCGGGAGACATTCCAACGCACCTTTTTCCTCCAAACCGCCCGTAAGGACCTTCGTGTGGTAAGGCAGCCGTGCCTGTCTGTGGTGAACACAGACGGGCGGATCGGTCTCCCGCTATAGGGACACTGCTCCAGTTGCTTTTTCACAACGACCACGAAATGTTTTTTCAGAAGGCTTTTTAAAATGGGAAAATTGGTACCTTTACGAAAAAAATCGAACCTTCCTGCCGCGCAAAAAGCGCGTAAACGTCAGGCGCCTGCTTTTACCGGAACCGAAGAGCAGTTGGTCCGTCGCCGCAAACCGGCAAAACCGCTTCATATGCTGAATTCTGCGGTGATCGAGGAAACTGCGCGTCATTTTATTTCTTTTTTTCCCGGAAAACTGATCTATGCGGTGAAGACCAATCCGCACGAAGCCGTAATAGAAGCGCTCGGTAAGGGCGGAATCACTGGTTTCGATGTCGCCTCCATTGAGGAAGCGCGTCTGATTCGTGCCTGCGCACCTAAGGCCGAAATGTACTTTATGCACCCGGTAAAAAGCCCCGAAGCAATCAAGGAAGCGTATTACCGCTTGGGCATCCGCCATTTTGTTCTCGACTGCGAGGATGAACTCTACAAGATCGTCCGCGAAACCGGCTTGGCCACGGACCTGAAACTCCACGTTCGCTTGGCTCTCCCGAAAAACAACGGTGCGACGATCGATTTTTCCTCTAAGTTCGGGGCCCTGCCCATCGAGGCGTCCTCCCTTCTGCGTAAATGCCGGACGGTGAGCGAAACTCTGGGCCTTTCATTCCACGTAGGAACCCAGATATCCGACGCGTCCGTCTTCGCGCAAGCCCTTGAACTCGCCCGCAACGTAATAAACGAAAGCGGCGCAAAAATAGACATCCTTGATGTCGGCGGAGGCTTCCCCGTACCTTACATCGGAGAAAACGTTCCAACGATCGAATCCTGCATGAGCGTTATCCGCGAAGGAATCCGTAAAACCGGATTGGGTCACCTTGAACTTCTGGCGGAACCGGGCCGAGCCTTGGTCGCAAAAGGAGGCTCTCTGGCGGCACGCGTCGAACTGCGCAAAGGCAATCTCCTTTATCTGAACGACGGAACATATGGCGGCCTGTTTGACGCTGGGCCGCTTCTGGGTATGCGCTACCCCGTCCGCGCCGTTCGGAGCGAGGGCGTGTTTCAGGGCGGCACCATAGATTTCCGTCTTGCCGGTCCGACCTGCGACTCACTGGATATGATGGAAGGCCCCTTTGCCCTCCCCGCGGACATTCGCATGGGCGACTGGATCATTTTCGAAAACACCGGTGCCTACAGCCAGACGATGCGGACACAGTTCAACGGCTTTGGCGAATGTGACACGGCCCTGCTTGTCCCGGCTCGCAACACGGCTTCGTAATTTCGCCGTTTACCGCCCTGTCCATTAGGCATATGATTCCACCGAATCGTTCGTCCGGAACCACACGGTAAAAAACGCATGTCCTTTTTCTCGCTCCTGCGTGCCCTCTTTCTATCGGCATTTGTCGCTCTCTTGCTGATCGTTGCGCTCGTACCCGACCTTTTTCCCTTGCCGACCGAATATGCGGACAAAATGCTGCACATATGGACTTGTACGATAATCCTGATTTGGTCCCATCTGCGCTTCCCGAATCCAAAAATTCTAGTGTTTTCGGGCATGATGCTCTTGCTCGCCGGAGTAGGCCTGGAAATCGTTCAGGGCATGATTCCAGGCCGCCAGGTATCGTTGGAGGATATTGCCGCCAATATCGTAGGCATCACGTTCGGTACGGTTGTCGCGGTTCTTTTAAGAAGGGGTATCCGCGCCGGGTTAACGGATAGCTGACCCTAGTAATCGTAACGCACGAAAACCCTGAACGTATTGTTATCGTAGTCACGTGAAGAAACCTCGTACTTACGCGTCAGAAAATCATAACGGATTCCGGTGCTGACGCTTTTCGTAGGCTTGTAAACCAGTCCGCCGCCGGCTTTATAAATCTCGCTATCGTTATTGGCTCCTGTAGAGCCTTCGTAACTGTTATCGACATAACCGACATGAACGTCGCCAAGGATATTTTGCCTGAAGGAATGGGCGACCGATGCGTCCGCGGTAGTCTGGACGATGGTCGAAGCCCCTGTTTGAACGGTCTCGACCAGCATGCGCCCGACCCGCGCCTCAACGGATGTTATTTCAGAAGGGTTCCACAGGACAGATCCTCCGTAATTCACAAGACCGACATCGCCGAAACTCTGGTTGAAGCTCTGATGGACATACCCGGCATAAATATCCCCGCGCAGTTTACCCGTAAAATTGACAGCCAGCCCCCCTCGAATATTCGTGCTCTGGGAGTCTCGGAATGCCACCCCGTCACGGTCGTAACGCCTGCGATCATAACCCACGGCCGTAAAAATTTCGTAGTTATCGCTCAACCCATATGCGACCCGGAGGTCAAATTCCTGCTGCGTCCTGTCCCGTGTCCCGTTATCAATAACGGTTGAACCGACCGTCCCGTCCTCGTGGGTGTAGACATGCTGCGCCGCCGATGCTTTGACCCGAAGAAGGCTAAGATCCCGTGTAAAGCCGATAAACACGGTTTTGATACTGTACTCAAGGGGTTCGTCTCCCCCCGGATCCTCGATCGTATCACGCTCCTGATGGCGCTTCTGGTAACGCGCCAGAACGTCCAGATACGTCTCATAATCAAGATCATACCTGCCGGAGAGATAAAAACTGTAGTCATCGTAATTTTCGGAATCATGCTCGGCATACCGCCCGAAATCCCCGGTAGCTCCGGCCTCAATGCCATGCAGCGTCCAATCCGAACTAATCCTCACTTCCGGCCGGATGCTTGTAATGGAGTCGCTCTCCGAATCTGCTTCGCGGAAAATATTGTCATCGAATGTTTCCAGAATCATGACCGAAGGCCGGACAACAAAAACACCGATACGCCCGCCGTCCGGCTGATAATCCGGATTCGGCCTGTACCTGACGTTGCTGACCAGATTTTTGTCATAAGCCCGCACCTTCACGGGCACAAAAATTGCACCCCCGATTAGGGCTATACAGAGGCTTTCAAAGGCCTTCTTTTTCATAACAGCAGGCTTAAAACTCAAAGTTTGAAAAAAAGTGTATGTATATGCAGAAAACGAATACACAGAGAGAAAGGGTACCACCAGAGTTGGTTTAATCTACAGACAACCCGAAAAATTGTCCACAGTCCTGATAGATATCGCCATTACTTAAACGAAAGCAATCCACATGCCAAGCCTCTTGCTGCATCGCACAAATATATCTTGCTGGTCTTTACCCCTCTTGTATAGTAGGCCCGTATATGAAATGGAGTTAACGTGTTTAAGGCTTGCCGCGCCCGCTTAAAAAAGAAAAAATCACAAACAGGAGTGCTTTTCGAATCGCCATGATGGACCGCAGGATTACAGACCGCCGGCACAGCGCCACGGAAATCGAGGTTCCCGAATTAAGGGAACTCTTCCGTATTCTCTACAAGAGGCGATGGCTGCTTATCATCCTCACCGCCCTGCCGGTCATGGCCGGAATGGTTTATCTTAAAAACAAGCCGGATTATTACAGTGCCACAGCCTCCGTCCTTCTGGAAACACAGGAAGTAAGGCTTCCGGATATCAGCGAACTCCTGACAAACATGAAATTCGACAACCTGACCGTCCCCACTCAGGTTTCGGTTATCTCCTCTCCTTCGCTGATAAGGCGAACGATAACTTTGCTGAAACTAAGAGTGGACGACAAGGGCAATCTGCTCCTCCCGAACCCTGAAGAAGAATTTGATGCGGGAAAAAAACTCCCGGATCCCGACAGCACTGAGCGTTACAAAATTTTCAAGACATTCCTTTCAAACCTGCAGGTCAAACAGGAGGGAACCGCTAGGGTCATCGAGATATCCTTTCGTTCGGTTGACCCGTTTCTGGCGGCGCAAGTGGCCAACACGCATGCAAAACAATACGTCTACTCCCGGGAACAGGATAAAAAACGCCTTGCGGAAGAGTTGGACAAATGGCTCTCAGAAGAGATTAAGGACCTAAAGGAGCAAAGCTTGATCAAGTCCCGTGCCGTTCAAAAATTCCGCGCGGAAAACGGCATGGTTCAAGGAAAAAACTCGCAGGAACTGATCTACCAGCAGATCTCGGATCTCGCTTCACAACAGGCGCAAATTGACACGCGCGTCGTAGACCTGCACGCGCGGGCTGAAATGCTTCAATCCGGCAACCCGCATGGTCTTACTGACATTGTACAGTCACGCCTCATTCAGGACCTCAAGGCCCGCGCCAGCCAGACTGCGCAAAAATTGCAGTCGCTGCGGGCTGAACTGGGCTCAAAGCATCCGGATGTCCAGGGAGCTCGCGAAGAACTATCGCAGATCAACAGCGACATTGCCCGTGAGGTAGCAAACGTCAAGAAATCGATCGAAAATGAACTGACGACTGTGACGAAACAAAAGGAGTTGCTTGAAGAAAAAATGACCCGTCTTCAAAAGCAGGCTGACGATTTACAGGAAAAAATGATTACCCTTCAGGCACTCCAGCTGGAAGAGCAGGCCAGCAGCAAGCTTCTTGACAACTTCCTCGCCCGGTCCGAAGAAATAAAGTCACAGATCGACTTTACGAGGCCCGATGTCTCAATCGTCTCTCTTGCGGAAACGCCGGGAGAGCCGACCAGTTCAAAAAAAGCCCTTATCTTTGCCGCAATCTGCGCTTTTTCAGGATTTTTTGCACTCAGCGTCGTCTTCTTCCTTGAAATCGGCAATCAGGGCGTCAGGAACAGGGAGGATGTCAGCAGGCTCTCAGGCCTACCTCTCCTCGGCGCCCTCCCGCGCACGCGCCTGCCGATTTCCGGTATCCTGAAAAAGGACCGCTCACCCTATCTGGAGGAAATGAAACGCATATTCATACACCTGAACTCACAGGAACACGGAAAAACGATCCTCTTCACCTCCTCACGCCGAGGAGAGGGAAAAACGACGATAGCCTCTTCTCTGGCTTACTACATGCACAATATCGGCATTAAAACTCTACTCGTCGATGCGGATACTCTTGTCCCGGTCATCGCCGGTGTAACGATGATTAACGAAAAACCCGGTTTTTCGGAATTATTGTCTGGAAAAGCAGAACTGGAAGACGTCGTTGTACAGGATAAGTACGGCCTCTCGATTATACCCGCAGGAGAACCGACCCCCTATATTTCCGACATGTTGCTGGCAGGAAGGCTGAACGCGTCCCTTGATATTTTAAGGGAGAATTTTGAGTGCATCATTTTCGATTGTGCGCCTGTACTCACCGTATCCGATGCGGAAATCCTGACAGGAATGGTCGATCAGGTTGTAATCGTAGTGGAATCAGGCAAAACCCCAAGGGAAGAGTTCAAAAAATCGGCCAGCATCCTTCGCAACCTTGCCAGGCAAACGCCTAACGTAATTCTGAATAAAGTTAAATTTTCTGACATACAATCTAATTAACTTTTCCGTTTTGCTTTACAATCTCGTGAATCAAAAGAGTAACATTAACCCTTGCCGTTTATGCGAAACGGTAGAGTTCAAAAAAAGATTTGAGACGAAAGATGACAAAAAACGCGATAAGAATATTTTTTTTTCTGGCTGTACTAGGGATAATCAGTACTTGGAAAATGCAATCTGCATTCGCAGATGACAGCCCCGGCTATATGAATCGCGTTTTAATGGCCCTCTCGGGAGAAGAACCGCCTCCCGCGACGGAGCCAGAAGCACCCCGAATTACAGATGAGTTACACGGGAAAGTAGGAAAAGCCGACGCCACGCCGCTTCTTCCCGAGTTGGAAAATATGGAGAACGTGCACGAACCGATAACCGAACTGGACATTGCATCGGAAGATCGCGCAGATGCTCCGCAATCATTAAACAGGATATCTCCTTCGTCCGGAAGCGGCGAAATAGAAACGAAGACGATTATTTCAACTGCCCAACAACCCCTGCAAGAAACAACCGCCCCGCCCTTCCCGGTAGCCCGTGACTACAAGCTGAATGTAGGTGACCTGCTGCGTATCACGGTTTACGGTGTAGAAGAACTCTCCGAAAACTACCGTGTAGACCCTGCCGGAAAGGTAACCATCCCTCTTGTCGGCGAAATCGCCGCTCAGGGACGCGCCAAGGAAGAAGTTCAGAACGAAATTGCCCAAAAGCTGATCCAGGGCGGATACTATAATGACCCGAGCGTCACGGTCGAAGTTTTGGAACTCGCGCCCTTCTACATTCTAGGCGAGGTAAAAAACCCCGGCCGCTATCCTTTTGAACCCGCCCTTGACATTTTTAAGGCCATTGCAATTGCAGGAGGCTACACGCCGAGAGCAGCAAAAGATAAGATTGTCATCATCCGCAATGTTAATGGTAAAAAAGTTAAAATTGAGGCAAGCGAAGAAACTGAAATACTGCCCGGCGACTCAATAAAGGTAAAACAAAGATTTTTCTAAACGTTATACCCATAGTAATTTCCGGGTATATATTAAACTGAGTAAAAGAGTAACACTTGATTATGACCTTAGCGTCATTAGAAACCTCCACACAGGCGAGCCGGCGAACGATTAAAAGCAAACGGCCGGGAATAGTGCGTACCGTATGGCTAAAACGGGAGTTTGCTCTAGCGGTTTTCTTACTGGTGTTTCTCATGGAAGCGACCATTCTGGCCTTCCGCCCCGTCCGCTATACGTCGGCAGCAACGATCCTGTACCTGCCCGAAGAATTTAATGTCCGCGATATCGAAGATATTCTCCGCCCTCCGCCTTCGACCAAACATGTTCAGGAGGAAATAAGGGCAGCGGCAACATCTAAGGATTTCCTCATTCCCCTTATTAAAAAGCATTCTTTCGACCGCCGTGCAGCCTTCAACCCGGCTCTTCACCCGGATGTAACGCTGCTGGGTAAATGGCTTGATGCAAGAAAAAAACGCCTTAGGGAAAAAAACGGGCCGGCTCTTTCCCCCGAAGAGTATCTGATGCAGGACATAGCGGAAAAAATAAGCAGAGATCTAACAATCGTGCAAACACCTGAAAAAACGTATGAAATACGCTTTACATCCGTAACCCCTGATGTTTCCTCAAAGGTCGCTAACGCGATAGCAGGAAAGTTAATCGAGGAAAACAATCCGCCAGGTAGGAAAAAAATACTCACTCCGGCTTCGGTGCCAGAAACTTTTTCCGAACCGGACATAGCCTCAAGACTCGCCCCGACGGGCTTGTTAGGCATAATCATTGGCATTTCTTTTGCATACTTGCTTGGTTACATTCAGAACAGAAAAACAGGGAACGACGCATGTACGGCGATCTGATCTATAACGACTACACCGAGGAGTTGAAGGCCAAACGCAGGCCGCTGGTCCGGCAGATCGTCAGCATGATGATCCTTTTCGCTGACCTGATAGCCATAAGCTCAGCTTTTCTCCTCTCGCTTCCTGTTACATACGCTTTTAGCTTCCTGTTCTTTGAAAGCGCCGCCGGCATCCACCTCGCACAATATGCGCAAATACAGGATATCTTTTTCGTCTGGATGTGCCCGCTTGCGCTTCTGATGTTCTTCCAGAAAGGACATTACACGCAGCGCGTTCCATGGTGGAGTCAGGTTCAACACACTCTGGCCATAGCGTTCTTTGGATTTCTAATAGATGTCTTCGCCCGTTTTGCGGTCCTTGTCACATTCTCCTGGGGTATAATTGCTTGCACTTGGGGTTTGGTCTTCCTGTTGACGCTCGCAGGGCGCCTGACCGTCCGCTATCTCGCGAAATCCCGTGACGTATGGGATATTCCGACCGCCATCATCGGCGATATTGATACAGTAACCGATACCCTGTACGCCTTCGCCAATGATAAATATACAGGATACAACGTACATACCGTCTTTCTTCGGGACCGCAAGGCAGGCAGTTTTGACCTGACCAACGTCCCCTCCATGTATGAAAACATCCGAGTGATCCGTAACTCGCATTACTACAACAACTACATTGAAAACAACCTCGACCATTTCTTCGTTCTGGCTCTTGAAACCTTCAGGGGCGAAGAACGGGACAAGCTTATCAATACCTTGAACCGACTTCAGGCCCTTTACGCGATAATACCGCCGATCTCCCGGACCAGCTTGTACGAAATGGAGCCGCGCTATTTCTTTGGACACGATGTGATGCTCCTGCATAGCAAGAACAGTTTTCACGCCCCGCTAGGGCGCTTTTTAAAACGCGCTATGGATATCGCGGTTGCGGGATCGGCTCTTCTGATCCTCTCGCCCATCCTTCTGGCGACAGCCATAATGCTGAAAGTTGAAGGACAGGGAGGGTCCCTCTTTTATGGAGGATACCGTATTGGTCAGCGCGGACAGAGGTTTCGCTGCTGGAAGTTCCGCTCCATGGAGCCGGATTCTGACCATCTTCTCAACAAACTGCTCGAAGAAAACCCTGAAGCAAAAGAGGAATGGGAAAAGTACCGCAAACTCAAAAACGATCCGCGTGTGACCACCCGCACGGCGCGTCTCATCCGCAAGGCCAGCATCGACGAGCTTCCTCAGCTCTGGAATGTTCTGGTCGGGGATATGAGCCTCGTCGGTCCCCGCCCGATTCTCGAAAAAGAAATTTCGTATTTCGGTGAATCCCTGAACGAATATTTGCAGGTCCGTCCCGGAATTACCGGCCTCTGGCAGGTCAGCGGCCGAAACGAAACCAGCTTCGAACGCCGCGTCTATTGGGATAGCTGGTATGTTCGGAACTGGTCTATATGGGGCGATATTGTGATAATGATAAAGACCCTGAATGTCGTCATAACCGGCCACGGCGCATACTAAAACTACGCGTTTTCTCGCGCTTTTTTCCGGTTCTCCTCCGCTTCGGGAAAACTTCCGTATGGGCCGACAGTGATCCCTTCCTTGATGATTTTCGCAGGATTCCCCGCAACGATACAGCCCGCCGGCACATCGCGTGTGACAACGCTTCCTGCTCCCACGATACTCCCGTCACCGATACGGATACCGGGCAGAATGACGCTCCTTGCTCCTATAAAGCAATTCTCCCCGATCCACGTATCAAGATAAAGACCCCGAGTCATATCATGGCTTAGAATCGCAACCCCGAACGCGATGTAACTGCGTGCACCGACATGAACACCTTGCGGATACGTCCGGTCAAACTTGACCGTCATCGAAAAGCTGCATGTCGGATGCAGATCCATGCCCCAGAATTTCGTGTAAATCAGCCGCCGCGCGTTAAGGATGACCTTACGCACGGGCAATAACTGGTTCAGACTAGGCATGGACGGTGACTCCGCACTGTTACAAAAACAAAAACCTCAGGCCGCAAGCTTTTTTCTGTCAGTGTTCGCAGGTATGATTTCATAACCTGTAACAAACCTGCGTATAGCCTGTACATAGGTACTGGGATCAATATTGACGACCTTCCGAGGCCGTCCGCGAGCCTCTTCGATTGCTCGTAAAAGGTCGTTCTCATCTTGGGCCACGCTGATTAGGTCCATTTCCTCGAACGCCGAAGTAATATCCCGCTGATGATCGTCATAATGCTCGTTAAACTCAGGCTTCCTGGCCATCGCTACGACGTGCGCTCCTGCCTTGAGCGCCCCGAGAATAGAGCCAGACCCTCCATGGCACACGACAACATCAGCCCTTTCCATGCGTGTATTTAACTCCTCGAACGGACAGCTGGAAAACGTCTCCATATCTTCGAACTGTTCTGAAGTCTCTCCGGTCTGCACGGCAACCGGGCCTTTTACTTGTCCAGCCTTAAGCAGAGATTCTATACCCCTGACCATACGGTCAAACGGCATGATTGTCCCGACCGTGACCAAAATGCCTTCGCGCTTTTCTTTACTCTTGAGTTCCGAAACAACGAGAGGTGAACAATATGTCGCACCCTGCATTTTTTCGACCATACCGGGCCACTGAACGAGCGTTAATCCGGAAAAACGCGCAGCCAGCTTCCCGAACAGCGAAACCTCGGTAACCCGCGCAATGGATTCGATGTAAACGATCTTCCTACGGAAAAGCCACGCCCAGATAATAGTAAAAAAAGCGGCGCCGGCCCCGGTGCTGATCACCACATCGGGCCGCTCGCGCAGAAAATGCCGGCTTGATGAAAAAAAGTTTGCAATACCGCTTTTAAAAAATGGCCAGAACCCCTCCGTCTTCCTCTGTCCGAATGCGAAATGCGGAACAAAAAGCGCCCTGTGTTCGGAAAGTAAGCTCTCCCCGAGAGAAGTTTTTTCGGTCAGAAAATAGTAGTTCGGAAACTCTTCCCTTAGCGGTGAAAGTTGCAAAAGCTGCCGCAGGTGCCCCCCTCCCGAGGCTGCAAAACAGACTTTTTCGATCCTGCGATAATGCACGCTAGCGGCCTTAAGCGCCTCTTCAATTCCACCCCTGTAGGCATTGAGGATGGAATCCCTCTTGAGTTGATCCAGCCCGCCCTCGTTCTGAAGTTTTGCGATATTCTCCTTATACTGCGCCTGATGGGTCAGCAGATGCTCCATCCCCGCGGCAATATCTGTCGCGTTAAAAGGATCGCATCCGTATCCAACAACACTCGGCTCCACATAACCGCTCAACGCCTGATCCTTGTAGTAAAGAATAGGCAAGCCGCAAAACAAGGCTTCCGCGTACACCAACCCGTACGTCTCCTCCTTGGAGGGCAGGACAAATCCCGCGTAAGATTGAAGTACGGAGACAAGATCGCCCTGCGCAACCGGCCCCATCAGCCGGACAAGACCTTCTGCTTTCTCCTCCTTGATCATGCGCTCAAGTCTGAGCAATGTCTTGGGTGAACCGCGCCCGTAAATATCCACGACAAGCCCCGGTCGTTTGGCCCTGAGGGTTTTTGCGGCCTCGATAAGTCCCTCAATATTTTTCCGTTTCCAGGAATCGAGGTGAAAAACACTCACCAGCCTGTCCTCCTCGACGACCGGGGAAGGTGCGCAGTCGTCAAACCCCGGAACGACAGGAAGGTTGATACACTTATGCTTGCTCAGACCAACCGTCCCCTCGAACGGCTCGACCGCCCACGGCGCATAGGGAAAAAATTTTACGGCTTCCTTGGCAATAAGGCGGTAACGGTCGCGAAGACCTTTCTTGCGCTTGAGGATACGTGTATCGGTACCGCCCTGAATGTCACAGACGAAAGGACAGCCGAAAATTCTGGCCAGTTCGTGCGCGATCACGCCTTCGACCGTAAATTTGTGAGCCTCTATGAGTTCAGGACGGATTTCGCGTCTCTCAAGATCTTGAGCGATCCACGCTGCGACCTGCGGCAGCCGTTTTTCCCAGAAAATTCCCTTGGGCAAAGCGCTGTAGGAAATGGCGATCCTGTCCTCGCCGAACGCGACGGCAGCCAGACCGCCCCACCCGTTCACCCGGTTCAGGGAATAAACGACATGCCGGTATTCCGGCGTCCCTTCAACAAGGTTCAAAACGGCTTTGGTTTTCTGCGGATCAAGAGCATCCGGAAAATCTGATGAAATATGTAAAATAACAGCCTTATCCGCCCCGGACGCCTGTATTCTACTTTTCGAACCACTCATTGCAAAAATCTTTCTTCCAAAAATATCACACACAAACATAAATTCGTCTAGAATACAATCAACCCCGATTCGGGATGGCTTTGCCTGCCCGCCTGATAAAACCGAAACCGTACTCTGCAAGGATCATGCCCTCTGAACGGACGCAAGCCCTGATAAAGCGATCCACTTCAGTCTTTGTCGGACTGAATGTATTCTTCCTGCTCGCCACGTTCCGCCACAGGGATTATACCGATACAGCAATGGACTTCCAGATTCTCATCAAGCTTTCCCTCTGGATGGCGGGCTTGGGCCTCGGTATCCTCTTCTTCCGACGTTGGATAGGAAACGCCCTCCGCGCCGATAACATCCTTCTGGTAGTCCTGCTGGTGCAAATTCTGCTTGCTTGCTTGTACGCGCCTCACATGACTTACGCTGTGGCCTGCTTCATATCCCTTGTAGCGGTATTCATGATCCTTTACTTCGCGTCCATCTTTCTTGACGAAGGTGAAATTCTGTACGCCGTGCTCATAGCGATTTCCGTGATCTGCGTGATTTCGATTATCGCTTATTTCGTAACCCCGGAATTCGCCCGCATGGGTGAATGGATAGACGGGCAGCATGTTCCCGGAAACCGTCTCTCGGGTGTAACAGGCAACCCGAACAGCATGGGCCTGATGGCGGCCTTTGCTTTGATTATTGCAACGCATTACCGCACGGATTTCGCAAGAAAAAATCTGCCTGTATTTGGGATATGCGTTTTTTTGAATATCGTCGCCCTGCTGATGAGCAACAGCCGATCATCGCTTGCGGCCATGATTGTCTCGCTCAGCGCGGCCTATTTTCTGAAATTCACACCCCAGCGTATCTTAGCCGCTTCTGTGCTTGCCGCTTGTGGCATAGCGTTTTTGCTGCTGGTCGACCTGGAGGCAATCATGGCGCTTCTGTCCCGCTCCGGCGACGCAAGGGAAATCACGACCGCCACGGGCCGGACATACATCTGGGAAACCGCAATACAACTGATCGAAGAACGCCCTTTTACTGGCTGGGGTTACACGAGCACAAAAGAAATTCTTCCCCTGCACGCCTACGAAATCGGCCACCCTCCTCAAAGCACGCACAACCTTTATTTACAGATGCTCTTTGCCATGGGCATTCCCGGCCTCACAACCTTTCTGGCCCTGATGTTCGTCAAATTCTATTTTTCGATGAAATTTCAGGATTTTTTCAAGATCACGATCATGATCTTCCTGCTGCTGCATGGCTTTACGGAATCGACGATCTTCGTCGGCATGGCCGGATCGACGACGATTATGTTCGGACTTGCCTACTGCCTAGAATACAGAAAGAAGAATTTGGAATCAAAAGTGTAAATAATGACCGTTCCGGGTTAGACCGAACGCTTTTTTGACTCCGCGCGTTGTTGGTCGGCCTTCTCAAGGAATTCCCGCACGTCAACTAGCCGGTCATGAATCTGCGCAACCCGTTTTTTGGACACCGCTTCGTCGCTGAGCTGTGCGCCCTCCTGAGAACTCAGCACCTGCAATTCGTACACAGTACGTTTCATGGCCCGGCTGGGAAGACCGGCTCTGACCAGGACCGCCATCATCCGGTCCAGAAAAGGCCCTAACCTGTGGTTTAGGAAATCATCCTTGCGATTACGAATAAAGGCGGGAACGATAAGCTTGTAGAGTGTCTTCAAAGCACTCTTGGCCCCGCCCTGACCTTTTTTTTCATCAGCCTTCACCTCGTCCAGTGTTCCTTTAGAGTTTCGATCAATTTCTTCAAGGCCGATCTCTTTGTCCTTGCTGCTGGTCAACGTTCGGAAAAAATCCGATGGTCCAAGCGGCGCAAACGTATGAAAATGAGGAACCATGTCCAGTGAACCCGCCCAGTCCGTCCACTTGAAACGGTTGATCCGCTCCGAAGTCGTCACGGCTTTCCAGGGCGTTCGGTAGGAATCTGCGACAATCGCACCGTGCATCGCTTCGGCAATCACCAGTCGGGCGCTCGAAAGCGCTTTCATGATTTCGTTGATGTCCCCGAGTGGATCAACATAATCCACACCCGCACGCTCGCAGGCAATTCTCCACAGAGGATTGGACGCTGATTCCCAGTGTGGAACGAAAACGACACGTTCTCCCCGAGGGGCCGGGGGAAAACACTCGGGCGTAAGAATACCGGGATCGGTTATCGCCGTCCCCTCAGGTAACCCAAGAATTTTCTCGGTCATCTTTCCCCGTACGAAAAAGAACTTGAAAAGCTTGGAGTCAATCTCTCTTATCCTGCGGCTGTACCCGCACCCCGATCCGCAGACGATAACCGAAACCGCACCCCCCGTGTCTTCGCCCAGAACCGTTCCGATCCCGAACATAAGAATCCCGTCATCGCGGTCGATAAACTTTCCAAAATACTTTGCCCAGATATACTTGTTCAGCATATCCCCGAAATTCGGCACAGCATCGTACATAAAGACCTTCATTTATTCTCCCAAACTCTAAATTAGGACCACCCTGCCTCTTTTGGCGCGTTTCGTGCAGGGCCGTCCGTATGCAATGAACCAATGCCACAGAAATGCGCTTTGCGCCATGGTCAAAATAGGGTACTCGTATGACAGCTTCTGTAAACATGAAACCTGAGACCCGTAAAACAGGGATTCAAAAAACATGCCTGAAGGACTGTGTGATCGCGTAGCAGATAAAAATGACTAAAACTGAACCTTTAAAAAACTCTCTGATCTCCGTTATTATAGCGGCCTATAATGCTCAGGATACGCTCGAAAAATGCATCCGCTCTGTGTGCGCACAGACCCATTCGGAAATCGAAATTCTCATCGTTGACGACAAATCCACTGACCATACGCGGAAAAAAGCCGAAAAACTGAAAAACGAGGATAATAGGATCAGGCTCCTGGAAATGCCGCAAAATGGAGGCCCCGGCGCAGCCCGCAATATGGCCCTTGAAAGCGCACGCGGAGAATGGATAGCGGTCGTAGACTCGGACGATACAATCGGCCCCGACAGACTTGAAAAAATGCTCTCCACCGCTAGCGATCACAAGGTGGATATCGTTTTCGACAATTTGGTTTATCATCCCCTGGGAAACCGTGAAAACTATAACTATCTGGCGGATGACTTGCCCGTTTTTGGTGCTTTACCCGCTCAGACTTATATCCGAAGCGGCTGCCTGACCGATCCCCTCCCCAATCTAGGTTTTCTCAAACCCTTTATCCGTCGCGAAATGATCGAAGCTGCAAAGATCCGCTACGATGAAAATCTGCGCGTAGGCGAAGACTGCATGTTGATCCTCGACCTGTTCGCTTATGGAGCAAAAGCGTGGCTTCTTAGAGAACCCCTGTATCATTATTACAAGCACAAAAACTCTATTTCCTCTGTCTTTGATAAAAACCGCATACAGTCCATTAAAAACGCGGTCACGACATACCGTAAAAAAAACGAAGAAAAAATGAATAGTGAGACAAGGGCGGCTGTATCCGAATTTGAATCCGACCTGATACGCGTCCTCCAGGCCAAGGAACTTCTGGAACCCCTAAGCATCGCGGCTCTAAGACGCGCAGCTTCCCAAGCATGGTCGGAAAGAGAAACGCGGCCCCACCTCTTGCGCGAACTTCGTCATCAGGTCAAACGCAGGATTAAGGGTTAACCCTGTTCCAACTCGGCAATAAGCTTTTTTACGTCCCGTTCAACCGCCTCAAGCATCCCTTCGTTCGCAGAACGTAAAACGACGCTGACGCCGAACTTCCCGTCCTTGAATTGCGGATAACTTCCGATTTCCACATCCGGCCAGCTTTCCTGAATATCGGCCAATTTAAGTGCAATTCGGCTTTCAGGAAAGCGGCTGCTCACGGTTCGCGACAAAAGCACATCTCCGCCAGCAAGCCCCGGAAGTACATGATCCAGCATCGCCTGCATGATCTTAGGTACCCCCGCCATGACATAGACATTCTCGATAACGAAACCCGGAGCGCCGGAAACAGGATTGGGAATAAGAGTTCCGCCACGCGGGATCTGCGCCATCTTCAGCCGCGCAGGATTCAAATGCTCCGGCCCTCCGTAATGCCTCTCAAGCATGGCACGCGCCTCTTCATTCTCGACGATAGGCGTCTCGAAAGCCTGCGCGACGCAACCCGCAGTAATATCGTCATGAGTCGGACCGATACCCCCTGTGGTGAAAAGATAATCATAACGTGCGCTCAACTCCCGCACCGCAGAAACCACTCGTTCAGCAATATCCGGAACAATGCGCACTTCAGAAAACCGGATCCCCTTCTCTGCAAGCTTACAGGCGATCCAGTTGATATTCTGATCCTGAGTTCGACCGGAAAGAATTTCGTTGCCGATCACGATCAAAGCAGCGCTATATTCAGATTGAGACGCTTTCCGCGCGCTTTGGGGAGGCTGGATCATGGGCTTGCATCTTTACTTCTTTTCGAACAAGCTATATCTAACACGCAGAAAGAAGCAAAAAAAACATAAAAAACTGAAGCGAAGAACGATATTTTGAGCTTTAAAGAGCAAAGTATGAAACTGGTAACTGAAAACGCATTCTCGCCCGAAGGAATAGAACTCCACACTGCGCAGGACTTCGAAGGCATGCGGCGGGCCGGAAAGCTCGCGGCCGAAGTTCTGGACATGATTACCGATCACGTTAAACCCGGCACGAGTACGGATGATCTGGACGCGCTTTGCCACGACCAAATCAGTAAAGCCGGCGCCATACCCGCGCCTTTAAATTACCAGGGCGCAGGCCCCTACCCCTTCCCAAAATCCATATGCACGTCGATCAACCATGTTGTGTGCCACGGCATCCCCGGCGATAAAAAACTGCGCGAAGGCGATATTATCAATATTGACGTCACGGTCATCGTCGATGGCTGGCACGGAGATACGTCCCGTATGTACCTGGTAGGCAATAAAGTTCCTGTAAAAGCCCGGCGCTTGGTAGACGTCACCTATGACGCGATGATGGCCGGAATAGAGGCTGTCAAACCCGGAAACTCGCTGGGAGATATCGGCGCAGCCATTCAGAAAATAGCCGAGGACGCAAGATTTTCCGTTGTACGGGATTATTGCGGCCATGGCCTCGGGCGGGTCTTTCACGCCCCCCCGTCAGTCATGCATTACGGGGAACCGGGAACAGGGCCTGTCTTGCGCCCCGGCATGTTCTTTACGATCGAACCGATGATCAACGCCGGAAAATGGCAGACAAAACTACTGCAGGACGGATGGACTGCGGTAACGCGCGACCTGTCCCTTTCCGCCCAGTTTGAACACACGATAGGCGTTACGGAAACCGGGTACGAAATTTTTACCCTCTCTCCGCGCGGCTACACAAAACCACCTTATTAAGTCTTGTTCTCAGGAAGTATACAGGACCGTGCCGCAGTCATTTGCTGACTGCAACGATTGACACATCGTGGTTCCAGCCCGCTTTTTCGCTGGCGAAATACTGATCCACCAGCATCGAAGCCGCCGATGCAAAGCTTTTGATAGTTTCATTTCGATCAAGTTCTGACATGATAGATTCTCACGAAAAGTTAGAACTGTCTCCAATCATAGCGCCAAAAGATGAATAAAATATTGAAGAAATTTTATTGAATGCAAGGAATGTTATGCCCCATAGTACCAACTGAAACACGAAAAAGAACAATGATAACAGCATCTTGCGAATGAAAAAAAAGCCTCTCGATCTTGAACACACGGAAAAACCGCACTTTAGCGGCCATCGGGACCGCTTGCGCGCCCGATTCCTGAAATCTGGCCCCGAGTCCCTTGCGGATTACGAAGTGCTTGAGTTGATCCTGTTCATGGCGATCCCTCGCCGCGATGTAAAACCTCTGGCCAAAAATCTTATAAATGCGTTTGGCGGACTCCCGTCCGTTATGAACGCCTCCCTGCACGACCTTCAAAAAATAGAGGGAATAAGCGAAAAAACAGCCATAGCCCTTAAAACGGTGACAGTCTTGGCGCACCGCACCCTGAAACAGGAATTGGCCGAAAAACCGATCCTCAATTCATGGAACAAGCTGCTGGATTACTGCCGCGCGACCATGGCCCACGAAATCCGGGAACATTTTCGGATTATTTTCCTAAACAAGAAAAACGAGCTTCTGGCGGATGAGATACAAGGCTCAGGCACGGTCGACCACACCCCCGCCTACCCCCGGGAAATTATAAAAAGAGCCTTGGAGCTGGGCGCCACAGCGCTGATCCTAGTCCACAACCACCCCAGCGGCGACCCCAAGCCATCGCAGGCGGATATTGACATGACGCGGGAAATCGTTCAATCTGCGAAGATGTTTAACATAATAATACACGACCACATCATCGTAGCCCGGAAAGGACATACGAGCCTTCGCAGTGAAGGTCTGATGTAAAACAGAAAAGGACGAGTTGTTTTCGCTCCCTCCACCGAAAAAAAAGAGATAATATGAGGGAGAAAATACGTGAAAGAGTTATGGTTCGCCGTTCCGCGTTTAAATCGTTGTTTTTGGCTTTGGCTTCCGTAACGCTGCTGACGGGCTGCGTGCATAACCAGCCCCGCAGTTTCTCTCCCCTTGAATATGTCCACGCCAACACCCGTCCGCAACTCGAAACCCGTCTGGCCAAGCAGGACCTCCGGATGGGCGATCCCGTCTATCTCCGCGCCTTTAAATCCGAAATGCAGATGGAAGTCTGGATGCAGAACCGGAAAACCGGACAATACGACCTTTTCCAGACCTACCCGATCTGCCGCGCGTCCGGCAAGCTCGGCCCCAAGCAAAAAGAGGGCGACGAACAGGCGCCCGAGGGCTTCTACACTGTGTCCGACAAGCAGCTCAACCCGAACAGCAAGTTTTACCTCTCCTTCAACCTCGGCTACCCCAACGAATACGACCGCGCCCACAAACGCACGGGCAGCGCCCTGATGGTGCACGGCAACTGCCTATCGAAGGGCTGCCTCGCCATGACCGATGAAAATATAGGCGAAATCTACCTGCTGGTGGAGGAAAGCCTGAAAAACGGCAACGATCCTGTCCCCGTTCATATCTTCCCCTTCAAAATGACCGAGGAAAAGATGGCCATGCGCCTCTATTCCGAATGGTATCCCTTCTGGGTCAACATGAAGGAAGGCTACGACCTCTTCGAACTCGCGCACGTCCCCCCGCCTGTCAGCGTGAAAAACAGGCAATACGCCTTTAACACGGATTTACTCCCTCCTATAGGCACGAGCTACGTCCAGCTTGCCAAAAAATAACGCCCCTATAAACTCGTCCGGGAACTAAACAAAACCAAGCGAGGCCTCATGTCCCTGCGCCTGCCTTTATGTATGTTCTTTATATCCCTGATTTGGGTTGTCCCCGTCCAGGCCGACGACACCTTCGCAAAAAAACTCGCGCAGGCCGCCATCGAACGCACCGCGCACGAGATATCCTATGACGGGCGCTATTTCAAAATCCCCTATCCCGGCGGCGACATCCCCGCGCATCTCGGCGTCTGCACCGATGTCATCATCCGCACCTACCGCGCGCTGGGCATCGATCTCCAGAAAGAGGTGCACGAGGATATGAAGGCGCATTTCAACGCCTACCCCAAACTCTGGGGCCTCAAATCCACCGATACGAATATCGACCACCGCCGCGTCCCGAATTTACAGGCCTTCTTTACCCGCAAGGGGCAAAGCCTCCCCGTCACCCAAAATCCAGCGGATTACAAAACCGGCGACCTCGTGACCTGGAACCTGAAAACAATCGGCTCCCTCCCCCATATCGGTATCGTCACGGACAGGCGCTCCCGCGATGGCCTCCGCCCCCTGATCGTCCACAATATCGGGGCTGGAACAACGCTTGAAGATATGCTTTTCTCCTATACAATCACCGGGCACTACCGCTACGCGCCGCAAGGAGAGTAAAAATGATCCCGCGTTACACCCGCAAGGAAATGGCCGCGATTTTCGAACCGGAAAACCGCTTCAAAATCTGGCTGGAAATCGAAATTCACGCCCTCGATAAAATGGCGCAGTTCGGCATCGTCCCGAAAAGCGCGGCCAAAGCCTTGTGCGAAAAGGGCGATTTTGACATCAAGCGCATCGATGAGATCGAGGCCGAGGTCAAGCACGACGTCATCGCCTTCCTCACCTCCGTCGCCGAATTCGTCGGCCCCGAAAGCCGCTACGTGCATCAGGGCATGACCAGCTCCGACGTGGTGGACACTTGCTTCTCCAAACAGCTGACCCAGGCCGCCGACATCCTGCTCGCCGACCTCGATAAACTGCTGACCGCCCTAAAACGCCGCGCGAAGGAGCATAAGGATACGCTCTGCATTGGCCGCTCCCACGGCATCCACGCCGAACCCACCACCTTCGGCCTGAAACTCGCCGGCCACTACGCCGCCTTCAAACGGGCCAAAAAACGCCTCGAAGCCGCACGCGAGGAAATCGCGGTCTGCACCATCTCCGGCGCGGTCGGCACCTACGCCACCATCCCCCCGGAGGTAGAGGAATACGTGGCGAAGAAAATGGGCCTGAAGCCCGAAACCGTCGCAACGCAGGTCATCCCCCGCGACCGCCACGCCATGTTTTTCGCCGTTTTAGGGGTCATCGCCAGCGCGGTCGACACCCTCGCCACCGAGATCCGCCACCTCCAGAGAACCGAAGTCCGGGAAGCCGAGGAATTTTTCTCGCCCGGCCAGAAGGGCTCCTCCGCCATGCCGCACAAACGCAACCCGATTCTGACCGAAAACCTCACGGGTCTCGCCCGCCTCGTGCGCTCCATGGTCATCCCCGCGATGGAAAACGTCACCCTCTGGCATGAACGCGACATCTCCCACTCCTCCGTAGAACGCAATATCGGACCCGACGCCTGCGTCACGCTCGATTTCGCCCTCGCACGTCTGACAGGCGTGATCGACAAGCTCCTCGTCTACCCCGAAACCATGAAGGACAATCTGGAAAAAACCGGCGGCCTCGTCTTCTCCCAGCGCGTCCTCCTCGCCCTGACTCAAGCCGGCATCAGCCGCGAGGACGCCTATAGAATCGTCCAGCGCAATGCCATGAAAGTCTGGGAAAGCCGCGGCAAAAAGACCCTGCAATCCCTGCTGGAAAAGGATAAGGACGTCACCGCGAAACTTGACAAAAAAGCCCTGAAGTCTATCTTCGACTACACCCATTACACCGCGAACGTGGAAAAAATCCTCAGACGCGCTTTGACCTGAACCGGAGGACACTATGAAAGGCGATAAGAAAATTCTCGAACTGCTCAACGAAGCCCTGAAAAAGGAACTCACGGCGGTGAACCAGTATTTCCTCCACGCCCGCATGCTCGATAGCTGGGGCGTCACCAAGCTCGGCAAGCATGAATATAAAGAGTCGATAGAGGAAATGCACCACGCCGACGAACTCATAAAGCGCATCCTCTTCCTCGAAGGCCTCCCCAACCTGCAGGCGCTGGGCAAGCTGATGATCGGCGAAAACGTCAAGGAAGTCCTCGAATGTGATCTGAAACTCGAACTCGACGGCGTGAAATCATACCGCGAGGCCGTCGCCTACGCCGAAAAGGTAAAGGATTACGTCTCCCGTGACCTGTTCGCCAAAATCCTCGCCGAAGAGGAAGGCCACGTGGACTACCTCGAAGGTCAGCTGGAAATGATCAAGCAGATGGGCATCCAGAACTACATTATGCTTAATTCCGAAAGCCCGCTCGACAGCGAGGAATAGGAATAAGTCCTCTTTTTATCAGGTTAACGATAATGCCCCAAGCTGGTTCGGGCTTATCTGTTCGACAGGATATAATCGGCGACGTAATCAATGAACAGTCTCCCCTGCTCCCTGACTCCGTTATTTTCGTCAAGCAGGACGACCAGAGGATAATCCTGTGCGGGAAGGATGCTCATAGCGGCCAGCGAAGCGTCAAGGCTTTCGCCGGTAACCGGTTTGACGATAAACGTTCTGAGATACTTCTCCTGTATCGAATTCAGGAACTTGCTGACCCGAACAGGATCTTTGTCCACATTTATGGAAATAATTGATCCCGGCTTGGCTCCTTCGAGGGTGGAAAACTCGGGTAAAAAATCAATACTGGTCCCGTTTGTGGATTTCCAGATAAAAAGCGCACGCTTCCGCCCCTTGGACTTTTCAATGACGCTCATGATTTTTGAAGGAGGGACGTAATAGATTTTCGCTCTTTTCTCGTTCTTTTCCTCTGCCTTTTTGCTCTGGGCCAGAACAGGCGTGGTGGTTAGGCTTACCACAGTAGTCATGACAACTAGAGAGAACGCTCCAAGAACCGTAAAGACTATGAAAAAACAAAAAATCCGCGCCCGTAAGTCGCCAGAACCGCTCATAATCGTTTCTCCTGCTCAATAATTAAAAACCGATACATTTAATATACGCGACAGAAAAAAAAATGCAAAAAACCCAGACTATAACTAAGCGTTTAGAAAGGTCATTTGATACTGAGAATAGCTTGCAATAAACAAAAATAAATGATAATCACTATCAATGTGCAGTGCGCACATAAAGGGAAATTAAAAAATGTATATATGCCTGTGCCGGGGCCTGACGACTTCGGATATCGTTGACGAGCTTGAAAAAAGGCCGGAAACGGTCTGCCGTTCGGAAAATGGAGTCAGTGCGGAATTCACGGAAGAAATCCATACACGCTGCTCCGAAGGCCTGGGTTATAACTGCGGGATGTGCAGCACATCGGTCAAAGAGACTATAGACACCTTTTATGCGCCCCGCCCCTGCTCCGGAGTTTCTCTAAAAAAATCCCAAAAATCCCTTTCGAAAACCGCAGCTTGATCGGTATATCTATCAACCGTGCGTTGGCGCGCTTGCTTTCCCATGCCCCCTGTGGCAGGACTATGGGGTCTGTTTCCAACTCGTTCAAGGGTAACCAGCATGAACAAAAAGACATTGTTTAAAACTATCGCACTGACAATCGGGAGTATCGCCATCATGAGCGCAACATCACACGAGGCAAAGGCCGATGATGAAAATACGATCAAACTGGAACTTTCCACCGGCGGCACGGTGGTTATAGACCTCTTGCCGGACATCGCCCCCAAAGGTGCGGAGCGTATAAGGACCTTGACGAAGGATGGCTTTTACGATGGTTTGACCTTCCACCGGGTAATCACTGGTTTCATGGCTCAAACGGGCGACCCGACAGGTACGGGAATGCATGGATCCAATTATCCCGATCTCCCGGCTGAATTCAGCAACTACGCATACAAGCGCGGCACCGTCGGCATGGCTCGCACATACAATATCGACAGTGCGAACTCGCAATTCTTCATCTGCTTCACTGATAACGGTTGCAGCAGCCTGACTGGGCAATACACTGTCGTCGGACAGGTTCGCGAAGGCATGGAGTTCGTTGATGCCGTAGCGGTCGGAGAGCCGCCGGCAAATCCCAGCAAGATCGTCAAGATGACCGTTGCAGGAGCGGAGAAAAAAGAAGCTGAGGAAAAAGCCGAAAAAACAGGAACGGCGGAATAAGCTCTGAAGATGAAAAAACTGGCGCTCTGGCAGATAGACGCCTTTACGGACTCGGTGTTCGGCGGCAATCCTGCCGCCGTTTGCCCTTTGGACACATGGCTGCCGGACGAAATCCTGCAAAAAATCGCCATGGAGAACAACCTCTCCGAAACCGCGTTCTTCGTACCGGAAAACCAAGGCTTTCGTCTGCGCTGGTTTACTCCTCTCGCCGAAGTCGACCTCTGCGGCCACGCGACTCTGGCAGCAGCCTTTGCCATTTTTGAACTTCGCGGCTATACGGAAGATATTATTCTCTTTGAGACCCGCTCAGGCCCCCTGACCGTGACACGGGGAACGCACGGGCTGACCATGGACTTTCCGCAATGGACTTATGAAAACGCAACCGAGGCAGAAACCGCGAAGGTAGAAAAGATAGTCGGCTTAAAATCTCTTGCCGTACTCAAGAACAGCGCGGTCTGGACCGTAGTTTTCAATAACATTCAGACGGTAAAAGCCTTTAAGCCCGATATCCCCGCCATAAAGACGCTTCAGAACGTTATCGGCCTGCTCATTACGGCCCCCGGCGAAAAAGGCACGGATTTTGTTTCCCGCTTTTTCGCCCCGCAGGTTGGCATAGACGAAGACCCTGTGACCGGATCGACCCACTGCCTTCTGGCCCCCTACTGGTCAAAAATTCTTGGTAAGACTGAAATGTCCGCCAAGCAGGTTTCCCCGAGGGGCGGCAACATCCAATGCAAAATAACCGATGCTGGCCGCGTTGAAATTTCAGGTAACGCCGCTCTCTACATGGAAGGAAATATCTATGTCAACGCCGGCTGACTGGTGGAAACACGCCGTCATCTACCAGATCTACCCGCGCAGTTATCAGGATTCAAATAACGACGGCATCGGCGACATCCCCGGCATCACATCCCGCCTTGAATACATTGCCGGACTGGGCGTCGACGGAATATGGATCAGCCCCTTCTTCCCTTCTCCGATGAAGGATTTCGGCTATGACGTCTCGGATTACCGAAACGTCGATCCGCTTTTCGGGTCTCTGGAAGATTTTCGGACTCTTCTGGATAAAGCTCATTCCTTGGACCTGAGAATAATCATCGACCTCGTCCTCTCCCACACGTCGGATCAGCACCCCTGGTTTCAGCAAAGCCGCATGAGCAAGGATAACGTTAAATCAGACTGGTATGTCTGGGCCGATAAAAAAACCGGAAAAAACGGCGGGCTGGCCCCTCCAAACAACTGGGTATCCGTCTTCGGCGGCAGTGCGTGGACCTTCGATGAATCCCGTGGTCAGTATTATCTCCACAATTTCCTGAGGGAACAGCCTGATCTCAACTACCACAACCCGGAGGTTCAGAATGAAGCCCTTGACATTGCGCGCTTCTGGCTTGATCTGGGTGTTGACGGATTCCGCCTCGATACGGTGAATTTTTACTTTCATGATCGACTTCTGCGCGACAACCCTCCTCGAACCGAAGGCGTCCAATTCGCCACACAACTGGAAGTCGAAGTCCCTTACTCGCAACAGCAGCACATCTACGACAAGTCACAACCGGAAAACCTCACTTTCCTTGAACGCCTGCGCACGCTCATGGACCAATACCCCGGCACGTTCACAGTCGGTGAAATCGGTGACGACCACCCCTACCGCCTCGCCCGTATCTATACTTCGGGAAAAAAACGTCTGCACTGCACTTACAATACCCACATGATGTCGGGAACCCTCAAAGACCTCACCGAAGACATGATCCGCGAACCTGTCGAAAAATTCATGGATTACAAGAGCAAAGAATCCTCCGAACCCGGATGGCCGGGCTGGGCGTTCTCAAATCATGACGTGGTCCGGGCCTCCAGCAGATGGTACAAACCTTTCGATCACAACCCGGCCTTCTCTAAAATGCTGATCGCACTTCTGCTTTGCCTGCCGGGAACGCTTTTTCTTTATCAGGGGGAGGAACTCGGCCTCCCCGAAGCGGAAATCCCCTTCGATAAGCTTCAGGACCCATGGGCAAAGGAAACCTGGCCCCACTGGCAGGGTCGCGACGGGTGCCGTACACCTATCCCCTGGTCCGTAAAAAGCCCCTTTTGCGGCTTCTCAAGACATGAACCGTGGTTGCCCCTGCCCTCAGCACACGGAGCCCTTGCTGTATCGGAACAGGAGAACAAGGAAGGATCGGTCCTGACATTTACTAAAAACATGATTGAATGGCGAAAAAAGGCACCGGCTTTGGCAACCCCGGATTGTGACTTCATCAGAACCTCAAGTACAAAGCTTCTCCACATTATTCGTGGAAACCCCGCCTCAGGCGAAATGGAGTGTGTCTTCAATCTCTCAGGTGAGACAGTCGGATACAAGAACAAGACACTAAAGGAATACGGTTTCTCGCTTCAAGGATGGCCGGAATCCTAGTCGTCATCCTCAAGGGTAAGTCCCACAGGCTCGTCAAACACCGTTTCCGGAGTCTCGATAACCGATGGAGGCAGTCCCTCGCCTCCACGCTCGGTCTCTTTGCCAACATGTGCTTTTAAGCGAGCCGTTTCCCCCTTTTCAAGCTCAAGGACTTTTGCCGCCTCAATCAACGTTTTGAGCAAACGGTCAAGGTGTTTAGGATCATTAAGCGGATCAGGAAGGTCAATCCGCAGCAGCCCCCGCTCACCTGTAAAAAAAACAATGATCCACGCATTTTTGATCTTCATGAGCTTGATAAGGGCCTGCACGCGCTTATCGTTCAAATAAGCTTTCATTACGGCGCTGTCGCGCGATCGGGCAATATAGGAACTATCCCACCCTGAAAAATCAGGTCGGTACTCGGCCTGAAAATGCAGACCTTCGACAAGATCGACCATGCCCCCGCTGGCAATGGCCATAGAAATAGGCAAGGAGGAATGAAGGGAAACTTCGACGCTGGTCAGGCGCCGTCCTGTGCGCCCGTCTTCCGCATCATGCTCGGCCGTAAAAACCAGAACCTCGAAATCCTGGTACTGCCCGCTCAGTTCGGGGGAGTCGAACACCTTCCCCCCGCGATAGCGTAACCGGCGCTTTTCGGCAAAAACCTTCCAACCGCTCTTCTGCTTGTACAGGATCCAGTTCGACCATATCCAGAAACCGATCAGAAACAGGGAAAGGCCGGCCCAGATAAGAACGAGTATACTTATATTCAAGAACCCCTCCTCGAACCGGCCTTATGAGAATAATTCAGGGGCTCATTATAACTATTCCTACTTGGCAGACAAGGAACAAGGGACTGTCAAACCAACAAAAAAAGGCGGAACCGTGATTCCGCCTTCTAAGTTTGCCAAGAGCTCACCAGTTAATCAGTGATACCGGACTCCTCCGTTTTGAGGCATATGAATATCGAAATGGGTCATGTTATCTGAAGAATGGGTTCCGGGGGAAGAAAGCGAAGCACCTTTTCCATCCTTGCCCATCTGGCCGGCCAGAGCGCTCATCCGTGTAAGAAGATCTTCGGCATGAGAGACTAAAGCCTCGGTTTTGGACGTGCTGATAAGATCAGTATCGGCATGTTCCGCAAGTTTTGAGCGGATTATGTCCTCATGAGCGTCCATTGTGTCGATTTTCTGCTCCAGCTTGTGGATCGCTTCGCCAAAGTATCCGGCTTGCTTGTCGACAATCTCGACCTTGCGCTCAAGAACTTGCACGCTGTCGCTGAACGCGTTCGCTTGCTCGCCGACATTGGTGACTTTCATCTCCATTTCGTTGATCGCTTCCGTCACGCGGCCGGTTTCGGCATCCACCTGCTCCATTTTCTTTTCTAGCTTGTGGATCGCATCGCTGAAAAATCCGGTCTGTTTACGGACAACTTCAAAACCCGAACGCAGGCGTTCAAATCCCGCGCCCAGAACTATACTCGTTCCTACGGCTGCAACCGCAGAGAACACGGCCATCATAATAGATATAGCCACAACGGTTTCTACTTCCAAAGACATGATCTGTACCTTTCTAGTGATATTAACGGGCTTAACTGGAACTGACGGGATAGTTTTCAAGGCTGCATCAGGCAGTTTCAGGGCCCTTTAAGAGGGGTTCCGGAGAGGCGATAAAAACACGCCTATAATTATTATGGTAAATATATTTTAAGAAGGTGTCCACGACTATCGTTTCAAAATTTTCTAAACTTTTAGGCAAATTTCAAAAGATCGAACCGGGACTTATAGAAAGAAATAAAAGAAAAAGGGCGCCAAGCGCCCTTTATTCATGGAGGATAATGAAACCCGATCAATCCTGCGTTTCGAAAACACCGTCCTCGTAAATTTCGTTCAATTGACGCTCCCCTTCGCTCAGGGGCTGGAACATCTGCGATTTAGGGACGACGATCTGTTTTTCAGAAATAAAACCAGAAGCGCTCTCTCCTGAAAGTTCATCGTCAGAAGCGGCACTGACGGGGGGAGGATCAATAACGACTGAACCCGCGTTAGACTGAGCGAAATTACCGGCGGCTGGCTCGATCGCACTCGCGGTAATCCTGTTCTGGTTCTGTGCCGAAGTGGAATACGCACCTTCCAATCCTTCCTCATCTTGCAAAAGCTTTTGCATCATGATCTGTTCACTGGTCGG
Source organism: Rhodospirillales bacterium (assembly GCA_020638365.1). Taxonomy (GTDB): domain Bacteria; phylum Pseudomonadota; class Alphaproteobacteria; order Micavibrionales; family Micavibrionaceae; genus JAGNKE01. The sequence goes on from JACKIQ010000002.1 coordinate 201,740, forward strand.
CTCGGCGGCTCCCATATCCTCGGCAGGCCCGGCAGCAGGGTCAATCGCCTCAAAATCCCTACCGGAAAAATCTTCGCTGCCCGCATGCGGCTGAACCTCGTGAACCCTCTTGCTTCCGTACCCTTTACCCTTGGTCCCGGCAAGCTGGTCTTCCAGACCGTCAGCCAGCTTGAGCTGCTTCTCCGGCTTCATCCTGGCCCGGACATACTCCACTCCGCTCCCCGCTGTACGCTCTAGTGTATAGGGAACACGCCCTGAATATTCCACAGTCTCCCAGCCATCGCCACACCCGGCGAGCAAAAAGCTGCAACCAACGAACAAAAGCGCACGATTCTTGGAAAAGCGCATGAAATCCCCTTCCTTGCTGTAAAAACAAAGCTAAATAATGGCCGTTAAACGCAGCGAAAAACGCAGGAGAAAAAGATGTAAGTGATGCCGACACTTTAGAATCGGAACTTGAAAAGATCAAGACAAAGAATTGAAAAAAAAGCGCGAACAAGAATGGAAAGTTAAGCTTTACTCTGCCGGATCAACTGAGCCGTAACCCGAAGATGTTTCTACGGCCGAAAGTTCCAAGGAGGAATCAACAGCAACGTTCTCCATGTAAGAATCCTCGATCGGTTCGTCAACGCTTACCTCTAAGGAGGTTTCTTGAACGGATACAAATGCAAGCCGAGTGATAGGCTCGCGCTTGATAAGAGAAAGCTCGGCATCCGCAGTTTCATAACTGCCCGAACCCGCACACCCTGAAAGGACGCACACTGTAAGGCTTAACGCCACAGACGTACGCCATTTGGCCATAGACCGATGAATACGATTGAACATATCAACACCTCCGCAATGGTTGAAAAACCGCATGAGAAAAACGCAGAAGGTGAGCAACTTGAAGAAAAACTCTTAACGAACTGTTATTGTACCACAATCGGCATCTTCAAACTACAGAAAACATAAACATGCAGCCTTATCAATCACTTCTAATATAATGAAACGCGACTAGACGGCAAAACCTTCGCAAAAATTTTCTACCAAAAAAAGAAAACTCCGCTCATGGATTCAGCGGCGACCAGGCCGGGTCGGACCCGTCCCTCGGCGTAGGCAGGACCCGCTCATTATACCCTGTAAGGTCGATCGTATAGAGCTTGGCTGACCGGCTGTTTCCCGCAGGACGCTCCTTGAAATAGGTCAGAACCCGCCCGTTCGGTGACCAGCTGGGCCCCTCGACATGATAGGCGTTTGTAATCAGGCGCTCGCCCGACCCGTCGGGACGGATCACACCGATATAGAACTTGCCCTGATACATCCGCGTAAAGGCGATCAGATCGCCGCGCGGCGACCATACGGGATTCGCGTACCGTCCTTTCCCGAACGTAATCCGCTTGGCCCCCGATCCGTCGGCATTCATGACATAAAGCTGCTGCGATCCGCCGCGGTCGGATTCGAATACGATCTGCCGCCCGTCCGGAGAATAGCACGGCGCCGTGTCAATCCCCGGCGTATTGGTAATCCGCGCAGGCTGGCGCGAAGACAGGTCCATAACGTAAATATCGGTGTTCCCGTTCCGCGCAAGGCTCATCACGATCCGCCGCCCGTCCGGTGAAAAGCGCGGCGCGAACGTCATCCCCGGAAAGGTACCGAGCTCCGTATGCCGCCCGGAATTGATATCGTAAAGAAACACGCGCGGCTTTCCGCCCTGATACGACAAATACGTCAGGCGCTGCGACTCCGGTGAAAAACGCGGCGTAAGGACCAGATAACTTCCGTCCGTCAGGTATTTATGGTTTGCCCCGTCCTGATCCATGATCGCCAGCCGCTTGATCCTCTTGTTCGCCGGCCCGTATTCGGACACATACACGATACGGGAATCGAAATAAGCGCCCTCCCCGGTGATGCGTTTGTAAATCTCATCTGACATGATATGCGCGATCCGCCGCCAGTTCGCGTCTGTGGTCGTATAGGCCATGCCGATCAGCTGCTGCTGGTTGAACACGTCCCACAAACGGAACTCCACGCGCGACTGCCCGCTCCCGGCGCGCGTAACCCTTCCGGTCACCAGCGTCTCTGCCCCCGTCGCCCGCCACTCGGCAAACCGCACGCCTTCCTGTTCGATCGAGGCCGGACTCTGCACGAAAGCCCGCGGATTGACCGGCGCGAACAGGCCCGAACGCTCAAGATTGGCCGTCACGATCCCCGGAAGATCCGCCGCCAGACGCTCCCCGTCCGCGTTGTCCGCATAAAAATTGCTGATCGCGATCGGCCGCGGCTTCATATTCGGATTTGTGAACTGAACTTCGGTCTCCTGAGCATAAACAGGTGTCCCGAGGAAAAATAAAACAATCGTCAAAAAAGAGAGCAGTCTGGCAAAAAAGTGAGTCATAGCCGTCCCTGGAAAAAGGTTTAACAACGAAAAAAGAATCGGGTAACACAGAGTCCTATATCATGCCTCTGGGATCAAATGTAGCCCTGAAGGTCTTAAACAGATCATATTTATCCGGTGGAATATTAAGCCGCGAACAACGGGGATTCATAAGCGCCCGCCGCGCCGATTCTGCGAAGGTCTTAAAAACCGCATCGCTTCTGTACCGGATTGTGTCGAGAATTTCCACGCGCGACACAACGAAATCCGGCCCCACATGCACCCGCAGGGTCACGCGCATATCCCGCGCATCCTGTGCCCCCGGATCAATGTTCCAGCACGGCTCAACCCCCCTTCGGATCGCGTCTATTTCACTGGCGGTAATCTGGTCACCCAACGCGGCCATCTGCGAAGGACGCGAGCCTTGACTCGTCGACTCGTTCAAAAGCTGGTCAAGCGTCTTCTCCTTCTTATCGTCCGGCGTAATATCCTTAAGAAGAGAGTTAAAATCGCGTGTAGGCTTCGCCTTCTCGTCTGCCTTGGGCTTCTCCTCCGCCTTCGGGGGCTGAGGTTTTGGCTTGGGCGGCTTGGGCTTGACCTTGGGTATGGGCGCGGGCTTGGCCTCTTCCAGGGGGACGACGCGCTCCGGCTCGGGTGCAGGCGGTTCGGGATTTTCGACCGGCGGCGGCGCCTCCTGTATCTCTGGTTCTTTGGGTGTCTCCAGAACCGGCGGAGCCTCCTCGCGGTTATAGACCTTCTCGGGCGTCGTCTCCGGCTTCTCCTCCGAAACCTCTTTCGGCTCGTTCAAAGGGGCCATGTTATCCGTCTGCGCGATCTCGGTAATATCGACCATCTCGACCGTGACCGCCGTCGGCATAACCAGCGGCGGCGTGAGATAAGGCAGGCTCACCAGCCCGATGGCCAGAACGGACAAATGAAGAAGGACGGAAACGATAAAAGGCCACGTCATCCCGGCCATCGGGTTGTCGTCTTCATGCGGTCTGTAGGTGCCAAGGGTTGCCACAGTCATAAAACCTTTTACCTCATCCCTTATTTTTCCGGCTCGGACACGAGTGCGACCTTCGTAAATCCCGCCGCGCTGACCAGCCCGATCACTTCCGAGACTTTTCCGTAAGCCAAGCCCCGGTCCGCCCGGATATAAATCCGCGCATCCTCGTTTCCTTCAAGCATTGCTGAAAGTAATCCAACCATCCGCTCTGTATCCGTCTCCGTTTCGCCGATAAAGATTTTACCTTCGCCGTTCACGGAAATTTCGATCGGCTTGTTATCCTGGTTCTCGATCGGCTTCGCTTTTGAGTTCGGCAAATCCACCGGAACCCCGGCGGTCAGCAACGGCGCGGCCACCATAAAGATAATCAGCAAAACCAGCATCACATCAACCAGCGGCGTGACGTTGATCTCCGAAATCACGCCCGTCGAACTCGACCTCCTGCGCCTGCGTGAAGACCCTGCTCCCCCTGTAACCATCATGCCCATGAGTATAACTCCCTGTAGTACACCTTATGCAACGCGCTTTCCCCCGTTGGGCGATCTCATAGTATCCTGACTGTCCATATGCCGCGAAAGGATCGCAGAAAACTCGTCGGCGAACGCCTCCAGCCGGTCCGCGTAACGGTTCAGCCGGCTGTTCAGAAAATTAAACGCCACGGATGCCGGAATAGCGGCAACAAGCCCGAGCGCGGTGGCGAACAAAGCCTCCGCGATCCCCGGAGCGACAACCGCGAGACTGGTATTGTTGGTAGAGGCGATCTCATGAAAACTGTGCATGATCCCCCAGACCGTGCCGAACAAACCGATAAACGGCGCCGCCGATGCGACGCTGGCCAGAAACGTCATCCCGCGCTCCAGCTTGTTCATCTCCCGCCCGATCGCAACCGACATTGAACGCTCCACGCGCTGTCGCAAGCTCGCCTGCAGATTTTCCCGCGAAGGCAGACCCGTCACGACCCCGGCCTTCCACTCGTCCATCCCGGCGGCAAATGTGTGCATAAGCGGATCTTCCTTGCTCTTCTTCACGCGCGCATGAATTTTATCCAGCGGTTCGCCCGACCAGAACGAATCCTCGAAACGGTCCGCCCGACGGTTGAGTCGCGCCAGATGCCCGCGCTTGCTGATAATGATCGCCCACGACCACAGCGAACAAAAAATGAGGAGAAGGATAACGATCTTGACGACCATGTCGGCATTCATGAACAGCGCCATCGCGCTCATATCTACCGCCGCGAACTCCCCCAGATTTTCAGATACGACACTTGACGTCATGATCTCTTGTAACTCCTGATTTTAGAAAATTAAGTGTTTTGACATTTGAATCTTGTAAGAAATAAACCGGGTAAAGAAATGACACTGCTCTGACCTATTCCCTGTAGTTCAAAAACGCCTGTTTGATGTCCTCGGGAATGCGCAAAGGTTGGATCGTGTCAGCATTTACACATACCAAGACAACGTGCATCTCACAAATCAATTCCATTTCCTCCTCGTCATTGCTGTCCATGTAAGGTTTGTAAACAGTCTGGCGCATCGTAAAACTGGAGTTTTTCATCTCCTCTATGGAACTTTGCATAATAAGTGCATCATCCAGAAAAGCGGGCTTGAGATAGTCCACCGTTATACGACGAACGACGAAGATCAATCCTTTGCTTTTTTCAAGGGCCCTGTTCTGATACCCCACCGTTCTCAGGAACTCGGTTCGCCCGCGCTCCGCGAATTTCAGGAAATTGGCGTGGTAGACTACGCCCCCGGCATCGGTATCCTCATAATAAATACGTACAGGCAGGATATGCTTCATTGTGTTTCACCGTGGTGGTTTAAAACGTCTCTTCGGCCGGATCAAGAAGATCGCCCTGCTGAAAAGGTGTTTCTTGAGGCGCGTTAAGCCCGAGAGCGCCGTACCCCTTGGCCGAGAGCATCCGACCGCGCGGCGTTCTCTGGACCAGCCCCTGCTGCATCAGGTACGGTTCGATCACATCCTCAATCATGTCGCGGTGTTCTGACAATGCCGCTGAAAGAGTCTCGGCTCCGACCGGGCCACCGCCGTAATGATCGGCAATACACCGCAGATAGCGCCGGTCCATCGCGTCCAGACCGCGTGCATCGACCTCAAGACGGCTGAGCGCCTGATCGACCATTCTCTCGTCGACACGCTGCTTCTTGAGCGCCAGAGCGAAATCCCGCACCCTGCGCGTCAGCCGTCCGGCGATCCGTGGCGTTCCTCGCGAACGCTTGGCGATCTCAAACGCCCCTTCTTCCGTAAGATTCATCTCCAATAGCCGGGCGGTGCGCGCCACGATCGCCGTCAACTCCTCAGGTCCGTAAAATTCGAGCCGAAGGGGGATCCCGAAACGATCGCGCAGAGGATTGGTCAGCAAGCCGCTTCGCGTCGTTGCGCCGACCAGCGTAAACGGCGCCAGTTCGATCTGGATCGAACGCGCCGCAGGCCCCTCACCGATGATGAGGTCAAGTTTCCCGTCCTCCATGGCGGGATAAAGAATTTCTTCCACCGCGGGGTTGAGACGGTGTATCTCGTCTATGAAAAGCACGTCCTGCGGCTGAAGGTTGGTCAATATCGCGGCCAAATCCCCGGACCGAGCGATCACAGGCCCCGAAGTCGCCCGGAAACCGACACCAAGCTCCCGTGATACAATTTGCGCCAGCGTCGTCTTGCCCAGACCCGGCGGCCCGAAGAGCAGGACATGATCCATCGCCGCTTTGCGCGCCTTGGCGGATTCAATAAAAACTTTCAGATTCTCGCATAAAGTCCTCTGTCCGATAAACTCATCAAGGCATGAAGGACGCAAGGCCTGTTCGATCGGCGGCTCGGCATCCTGAACGCCGGCTCCGATATCCGTCTCTTTTTTCTTGGCCTTACCCTGCCTCCCGCTCATGCGCTTAACTCCTTCAACGCCATGCGGATGATCGCCTGCAGATCTTCACGTGTATTGTCGTTTGCTTGCCCCTGAACGCGCATCACGGCTGCAAACGCCTCCGCCCTCCCGTAACCCAGATTGGTCAAAGCCGAAACCGCGTCCTGCGCGACACCGCCCTCACCCCCTTCCGCTTGTTCGATCGGACTAGAGGATTGAACTCGGGAGAGTGTCTCCGGCGAAAGCTCGACCTTTCCGGCTTTATCCTTAAGCTCGGTCAGAATGCGCGCCGCCAGTTTAGGCCCCACACCGTCCGCCTGTGTCAAGGCAGCCTTATCCTGCGCGGCGATCACAAAACCAAGCTTGTCCGGCGCAACGACGCTCAAAATAGCTAGAGCCGCCTTTGCCCCCACCCCCTGCACGCTGGTCAAAAGCTTGAACCACCCTTTCTCCGCCTCATCCACAAACCCGAACAGCGTGATCGCATCTTCGCGGACCTGCGTCACGATCAGGAGGCTTGCAGGGTCGCCCGCCTGCCCGATTCGCGAAAGCGTCCGTCCGCTGGCGCTGACAAGATACCCCACTCCTTTGACGTCAAGGATAAGATGATCCCGTGCAAAGGAATCGATAATGCCGGAAAGCTTGCCGATCATAACTGCGCCAGCCCCTGTGTTGTCATTTTGTTCCACTGCCCATAATGCGCGTGACAAATCGCAACAGCAAGCGCGTCCGCCTCATCCGGTCCAATCGGTCCACAAGCCGGAAGCAGCCTCTTGACCATATGCTGAACTTGGTCCTTTGAAGCATGGCCGGCCCCGACTACGGATTTTTTGACTTTATTTGCCGGATACTCGGCGACCTCCAGCCCCTGTAAAGCCGGAACAGCCAGCAAAACACCGCGTGCCTGACCCAGCCTTAGAGCGGATAACGCATTCATGTTAACGAACGTTTCCTCTACCGCAGCGCAATCGGGCCTATGGGTATCCAGAACCGCGATCATGCTCTTGTGAAGATAAGCCAGACGTCCGGCAAGACTGCCGTCTTTTGGGGGCTTGATAAGCCCGCACCCCCTGAACCGCAGACTGTTGCCACAGCTCTCGACAATCCCCCATCCGGTCTTCTGAAGACCGGGATCAATACCCAGAATCAGCATGAAAAGATAATAAAAGAAAGATCGGACAGTTTGAACGGAAAACGTGCCTTGTAAAAAACAAAAAACTAACCGGAAGCCAGCAGTTTCTCCATAACCTCGTCGCTGGCCTCAAAATTGGCCGTAACACTTTGTACGTCATCGTTATCCTCAAGCGCGTCAATCAGCTTTATAATGCCAGAAGCAACATCTTCGCTTACCGGGACAGTAACCTTGGGCTGCCAGATCAACCCGCCTTTTTCGGGTTCTCCGAATTTTTCCTCAAGCGTATTGCGAACCGCGCCAAACGCTTCTGGCGCACAGGTAATCTCGTGAATCTCCTCTCCGCTTTCTACGTTATCCGCACCGGCTTCAAGAGCCGCCTCGAACATCTCTTCCGCGCTGGCTTTCTCAGCCGGATAAACGACCTCACCCATCCGCTCGAACATGAACCCTACGCATCCTGTAGCCCCCAACTCGCCGCCGTTCTTGCTGAACAGGGACCGAACGTCGCCGGCAGTCCGGTTCTTGTTATCGGTAAGGCACTCCACAATAATCGCCACGCCCCCCGGTCCGTACCCCTCGTAACGGATATCTTCGTAGTTTTCACCCTCTCCGCTGCCCGCGCCCTTTTGAATGGCCCGCTCAATCCCGTCCTTCGGCATGGACTGCCCCCGCGCTGTGGCAATCGCGAGCCTCAGGCGCGGATTCATCGCCGGATCCGGACCGCCCAGCTTGGCCGCGACCGTTATTTCGCGCCCGAGCTTGGAAAAAACCTTCGCCCGTTTCGCGTCCTGCGCGCCTTTACGGTGTTTGATGTTCGCATATTTGGAATGTCCAGCCATCCTGATATCCCTGCCATATTAAGTTTGCATATTCATGAGTAATGTGAGGAATAACAGTATAAGAACCGCTCCGCCTGTTGAAAAGTCCGATTATCAGCCCGGCGCAGCTTTTTTTTAGAATGTATGCAGTCGATAATAGGATAATAACCGCAGATAATTATGGAATTCTGAACCCGGCTAAACTGCAATGACATACAAGTTCGAAACCCTTAAGGTTCTGGTCGTCGAAGACAACCAACCGATGCTCGACCTGACAAAGTCGATCCTGCAGACTTTCGGAATCGGAATCATCTATACGGCAACAGACGGCGAGCAGGCCTTCAGCATTTTCTGCAAAAGCAACCCGGATATGGTGATCGCGGACTGGATGATGCAGCCATGCGACGGTATTTCGCTCACCCGGAGGATCCGCAATGACAAGCGCAGCCCAAACCCTTATGTTCCGATTATATTGATGACAGGATTCAGTGAAAAAAGAAGGGTTATCTCGGCCCGCGACGCCGGAATAACGGAATTTCTTGTCAAGCCCTTCAACGCGCGTGACCTCTACCGCCGCCTGGTGCAGGTCATAGAAAAACCGCGCCAGTTTGTTCGCGCGGAGGATTTCTTCGGACCCGATCGCCGCCGCAACAGAACGACGCCATACTCTGGACCCCGCCGCCGCCACGACGACCCGAAAGGTAAGAATGAAAAACAATCCGAAGATCAGCTTTTGATTTCACCCGAAGACATTGATTTTACGGAGTAAGCCAGCCCGCGCAAAACCAGAAACTTGACCTCAGCGCGGTAACATAAAGTAAGGACCCAGATGACCCCGGCCGATATAAAGCACTATAACCAGACCCCCAGACGTAAGGCGGAATTTATCAAGCCGCCGAACATCATACGAACCAAGGTCGGAACGGGCGGCCTGAGTGATGCAATCCTCGACCGCGCCCAGAAACTTCTTGAAAATACGACGGTCGATTTCGGACCTCTGGCCGAAATTTACCTCTCGTCCATGATGAACGGCATTCTGAATGCCCGCTCGCGAACAGAGGAAGACGATAACGAAATCTTGATTGCCGGAGTTCTGTACCCGTGCGCTCAACTTAAGGCAAACGGCGGAATGTTCCACTATCCCTTGGTCACGCGTATCGCTGACCGCTTTGTTCAGTTTCTTGAAGTTGTGGAACAGATAGATGACGATTCCCTTGAAATTGCCGAAGCCTTCCACACCACGATCAAGACCGTGATAAGCGCCAAGATCAAAGGCGATGGGGGCAAGCACGGTAACGAGCTTGTAGAGGCATTGAACGATGCCTGCATGCGTTATTTCGAAAAAAACCATGATAATCTTCGAAAAAGTGAAGAAGAAGGGTTTTAAGCAGGCTTGGGCCTGACATTCGAAAGCGTATCGCCCAGCCGCACCGGCTCGATCGAAACAGCCCTTCCCGTATTGTCGTTTGTAACGATGAAGACTCCGCACAGGGTTTTGTTTTCGCTGGCCGGAATAAGCGGCTCTCCAGGCATTTTCCGGACAAAGCGATGTATGGCGATATCCTTGCGTACGCCGATCACGCTGTCGTAATCTCCGCTCATCCCGGCATCGCTCATATAAGCCGTTCCGCCCGACATGATATGCGCATCCGCCGTAGGCGCGTGCGTGTGTGTCCCGATAACCGCCGACACGCGGGAATCAAAGTGATGACCAAGGGAATATTTCTCGCTTGTCGTTTCCCCGTGGAAATCGACGAAGAGTGCTTGACAGGTCTGACCCAGCCTGTTCTCCGCGGCAATCTCCTCCAGCTTGGCAAAAGGATCGTCCAGCGCATCCATAAACAGGCGCGCCATGAGATTGACGATCACGATTACCCGCCCGTCCTGTAACTCAAGCCTTAAAACACCGCTCCCGGGCGTGCCTTTCGGAAAATTATCCGGACGCAGCAACCGCGCATCGCGTGCAATATAGGGAATAATCTCCCGCTGGTCCCAGATATGGTTCCCGCTGGTGATACAATCGACTCCCAGATCGTAAAACTGCGTGCAGATTTTCTCGGTAATGCCTTTTCCGTGAGCGGCATTCTCCCCGTTTACGATCACGACGTCGGGTTCAAGATCGCGCTTCAACTCCGGCAAGTATGTCTCGAGTGCTTCCCGCCCCGCGCGGCCCATGATATCGCCTATAAAAAGTATCCTCATCTGCCTAAACCCGGTCCCTGTCTCTATTCAAATCTCAAAACCTGTTGCGGCGTAACGATCATATCCAGCCTCTGATCATGTTCATCCGCAGGCAGGTTGAACAGGCATGCCTGCTGCGCGTAGCCTACACCCACGGCAAGAAGCTTCTTGCGCGCACGAAGTCCCGATAAGGTCGCGTCGAAATACCCGCCGCCGTAACCCAGCCTGTACCCTCTGCGGTCAAAGGCCAGTAAAGGCACAATCACCACATCCGGTTCGACCCAGCAGGTCCGCTCGTCAACCGGGGGGTGCATAACGCCGAACGGCCCGGGTACAAGTGGCGGCTCTCCGCTCCAGGCTGCAAATTTAAGGATTCTGGAATCTTTTTCAACAACCGGAAGCCCCAGAATTGCCCTGCGTTTTAATATCTCCTCGATCGCCGGCCCGGCGTTAAACTCCCGCCCCTTGGGCCAGTACGCGCTGACGACCAGTCCTTCGCCCACATCGACCGCCCCGAAAAAATGATCGCAAAAAGCTTCCATATCATCGGCATCCGCGCGCATACTGGCACGCTGCCGCAACGCCTCACGCCGCATGTCCGCCTTCAATTCCGCAATCTCGCTCACGATGCAAAAAGCCCTGTAATCTACCTTGATCTTTACAATGCTGCCCTGAATTTGGGAAAAGCCGCAAAACGTACGAAAGAATACGTCAGCGCACTGCCGTAAAATGTACGGCAAACATTCATAGGAAACAAAGGTGCCGCGCAGGCCGTGTACGTATGGTATCCGCCGTGGTCCTGTATAAACAGGTGGGCGCCATATATGCAGGGTCCCCCGGCGTACCGATTGCCCCTGCACAGGGACAGCTCCCTAACGAAAGATTATCGACCTCCGGGATAAAGCCGTATCACGCACCCCGCAGCCCGGAGGTTCTACCACACCCCCCCGCAAAAATCTAAAAAAAAGACGGGGCGCAAAGCCCCGCCTGACTTTATATGAGAAAGGAAAAGAAAAAACAGTCAGGCCCGCGCCTTTTCGATCCGCTCGGCAATCGTGTCAATCTTTCCGGAAAGATGATCGAGAGCCTGTGCGACGAATAACTCTTCCTGCATAAGCGGACCAGCCTCGTCGCCATTGACGATATCCCGCAAACGCCTTGAAAGATCGGTGTTTTCCTCCTCGAACTCGCCAAGCATGGCCTTGAGATCGAAAATCTCGTCCGCAAGAACAAGAGCTGTTAAGACAAGCAGATGCGCCTCGTTATTCGCTGCCCCGGCCTTGCCTATATCTGTAAGGCGGGAATCGACGTAAGCGGACAGATCACGCAACCGCTCCTCCTGACCTTGATCGCAGGACAGGCTGTAACCCTTTCCACCGATAACAACCGTCACTTCTGACATTCTTATGCTCCTTCGCTCAGCAGTGTTTCAACGCAGGCAATCGCCCGGTCAATGCGGGCCACAAGAAAATCGGGGTCAATACCAGCCCCAGCGCCATCCAGCGCAGATTCGTCAAACGCGCTATCCGCAGTGTCTTCCAGTCGGCCGATTGCCAGATCCAGCCTTTCCAATGCATCCCTGATTGAGGACATAAAACTACCCCTTGCCTGTAAAAAAGAATCGCTCAGTGCTAAATTTTGAATAACCTAAGTATCGAAGTGACCCGGAACAGGGTCAAGCGGTGCATAAAAAAAATAAGCATTAAACCACAGGAAAGTGAAAGCAGACGCTTGACCAAAAGCCTGTGGATAGGCATTTTACACCCGGATTTACAGAAATCACGGATGCTTCACAAATAGCAGGGCGACAGCACTTATGACGAACGCGGCACCTTCCACCCCTCCTGAAACCCTCTCGGAAAAAAATATGATGGAGATGGCCAATGCCGTACGCGCTCTCGCGATGGACGCGGTGGAAAAGGCAAAGTCCGGTCATCCCGGAATGCCCATGGGCACGGCTGATCTGGCCACCGTTCTTTTTGCAAAGTTTCTGAAATTCGATCCCTCTAATCCGCTCTGGCCGGATCGTGACCGCTTCGTTCTGTCCGCCGGACACGGCTCCATGTTGCTCTACGCTTTGAATTATCTCACGGGTTACGAAAAAGTCACGCTGGACGAAATAAGTAATTTCAGGCAACTCGGTAGCGTTACAGCGGGTCACCCGGAAGTCGACCCGGAAGCGGGCATCGAAACGACCACCGGCCCTCTCGGACAGGGAATGGCAACCGCCGTTGGCATGGCGCTGGCCGAACGCATTATGAACGCACGCTATGGCGATGACCTTGTTTTACATTATACATATGTCATCGCCAGCGACGGCGATTTGATGGAGGGTATAAGTCACGAGGCGGCCTCTCTTGCGGGTCACCTGAAGCTCTCCAAGCTGATCGTTCTTTATGATGACAACGGAATCAGTATCGACGGAGAGACCTATTTGACGTTCACGGAAGACACCTCCGCCCGTTTCCGCGCCTATGGCTGGAATGTCTTGAATGTGAACGGTCATAACCTCTCGCAGGTTGAATCCGCCCTCGCTTCGGCCAGAAAATCCGCCAAGCCGACGATTATCTGCTGCGAGACGCACATCGGGTTCGGCGCCCCGACAAAGCAGGATAAAGCCTCCTCTCACGGCTCCCCTCTGGGTATTGATGAAATCCGCGGAGCCCGTGAAAATCTTGAATGGCCTCACGATCCCTTTGTTATCCCTGAAGAAATTCTCTCGAACTGGCGCGCTGTGGGCAAAAAAGGAAAGTCCGCGTTCAAGGAATGGGATGAAAAACATAAGGCTTCTAAAGAAAGAGAGGGCTTTGATAAGTCCCTGTCAGGCGATATCGGTCAGATGATCCGCCCTCTGATTAAAGAAATCAAAAAGCAGTTCGCTGACGAAAAACCGGGCATCGCAACCCGTGTTGCCTCGGGCAAAGTTCTCGAAGCAATTATTCCTTCGGTTCCATATCTTGTTGGCGGTTCGGCGGATCTTACCGGGTCGGTCAACACCAAAACAGCAGACTCCCGGATCGTTTCGCCTGAAAACTTCGATGGCAACTACATCTATTACGGCGTACGTGAACACGGCATGGCTGCCGCCATGAACGGCCTCGCCCTGCATGGCGGACTGATCCCTTACGCTGGGACCTTTATGCAGTTTTCTGATTACTGCCGCCCGTCAATCCGCCTCTCCGCCCTGATGAAACAGCGCGTGATATATGTCATGACGCATGATTCCATCGGCTTGGGTGAAGACGGCCCCACGCACCAGCCCGTCGAACATCTGGCCTCCCTCCGCGCAATGCCGAACCTAAACGTCTTCCGGCCGTGCGACGGCATAGAGGCCGCGGAATGCTGGGAACTGGCGCTCGATACAAAGGATACGCCTAGCATACTCTCCCTGAGTCGGCAGGGCGTAAAAGCGCTTTGCGAAGACCGCGACGACAATCTCTGCGCCAAAGGAGCATATATCCTGAAAGAAACGGGTGGTAACCCGGAAATCACGCTCTTCGCCAGCGGATCTGAAGTTGAAATCGCCGCCTCTGCCTACGAACATTTTTCCGGTAACGGAAGACAGGTCCGCCTTGTCTCGGTCCCCTGTTTTGAATTGTTCTGGCAGCAGCCCGAAGGCTATTTCGAATCCCTCGTCTGCAACGCCAGTATAAAAGTGGGAGTAGAAGCGGGTGTGCGGCAGGGTTGGGACAGCATACTCGGGGGCCACGGCATCTTTATCGGCATGAGCAGCTTCGGCGCCTCCGCCCCGGCAAAGGATTTGTATGAACATTTCGGTATCACGGCGCAGGCCGTAATCGAACGGGTACAGAAAGCCCTCGACCGTCGCAAAAAGAATTAACCGCGTAAATCTCACGCTTTTAAACGGAGTAAAACCAACATGACCCTTAGAATCGCGATCAACGGCTTTGGAAGAATCGGACGCCTTGTCTGCCGCGCCCTGTACGAAATGAACCATAAGGATGTAAACCTTGTCGCCATTAACGACCCGGGCGGAAACTTCTTCCCGCTCCTGAAATACGACTCGGTTCATGGCCGCGCCCCTTTCACTGTGGAGCATTGTGGTGATGATGGAATGCGCATCGACGGCAAGCGCGTCTACCGCTTTCGCAGCCGCGACCCTCACGAATTGCACTGGGGCGATCACGACGTAGATATCGTCCTCGAATGCACCGGAAAATTCAACGACCGCGAAGGGGCGCAGGTTCATCTTGATGCCGGCGCAAAAAAAGTTCTCTTCTCCGCCCCCGCAAAGGACGAAGATATCACGATCGTCTACGGTGTAAACGACAAGGACCTCAAACCGGAACATACGATGGTGTCCAACGGCTCCTGCACCACGAACTGTCTGGCGCCTGTCGCGTATGTTCTGGACAGGGAAATCGGCATTGAACGCGGCTTTATGACCACTATCCACGCATACACGGGCGACCAGAACACGGTGGACGCCTCCCACAGGGACCCCTTCCGCGCCCGCGCCGCAGCCATGAACATGATTCCGACCACCACAGGCGCTGCCAAGGCTCTGAGTAAGGTTCTGCCCCACCTCGAAGGAAAAATGGACGGGGTCTCGATTCGAGTGCCCGTGCCGAATGTTTCCCTTGTCGACCTGAAATTTGACGCCGCCCGCAAAACCTCGGTTGAGGAAATCAATGAAGCCATGAAAAAATACGCCGAAGGCGAGCTCAAAGGCGTTCTGAACTGTTACGAAGAACCTCTCGTTTCAAGCGACTTCAACCACGAACCTTACTCGGCCAACTTCTCTCTGGCCGGAACCAACGTGATCGACGGGACCTTTGCCCGTGTCATGGCATGGTACGATAACGAGTGGGGCTTCTCCTGCCGAATGATCGACACCGCCCGCAAGATGCACAGCCTAGGATACAAATAATATACATAATAGCTAAATCTTATAACATTATTTCAAATTCTTGCATTTTCCTGTTGACTTCAACCCGAATCTAGCTATCATACATAGTTCTAAACCGTTCTCCGTGGCAAAGCTGGTTCAGGTTCGTCCTGAGCCAGCTTTTTAGATTTCAGGCCAAATCTTTTATCGGATAGAGAAGAACCGTTGCCGCATTCCAAGTGCGCAGCTATACTGTTAACATGTTCAGACAGATAGCAAAACGCGCGATGACCACACGCGGGCAGAAGGCCTGCCTCGTGATTGATCATCTTGTGGAGGCGTTGGGCAACGACCCCTCATCCTCCCTGCGCAGAGCTTTGATTCTTAACGACATAGACCAGCATCCGGGAACGACCCAGACCGAAATCATGACAAGACTGGGGATCGACAAATCATCTATGAACCGCGAAATCGAGTGGTTGTTTAACTACGGGTGCGTGATGCGCCAGGAATCCGAAGAGGACGGTCGCGCTAAACCATTGGAAATATGCGGTTATTCAAAACGAGCCTTTGATTCTGCGTTGGATTATTTCGCCGGAAATCACGAAAATTTGAAAAAATTCCTCGAAGGTGTTACAAAGATACTGAAGCAGGAAAAGCCGAGCCTGCGTGATGCGCGTATCATTGCAACCCTCTATGAAAAGGGAAGCGCCACGAAAGCTCAGGTCATGGATAACCTGTATAACGGTCCCGCAACCACGGATAACCGGGCGTATAAAAAGCTCGTAGACGAAGGGATCATAAAAGAATAGACTGGGATGATAAAAAACTAAGGGGTTATAAAACGTGGCTACTCTCGAACCAAAAGCACACATGGAAATGCATTATCTGTGCGGCGAAACGCTTGACGGTGTCCCGCGCCCAAGCCTGACTCGCGAATTCGGCCTGACGAACGTCACCGACCTGGCCGATCTGGTTTATGCAGGCCCTTCCGGGCAATATGGCTGATACTCTTAATTTCCGGCTTGTTCTGTCAAATAAGTTTCTATATACCCTTTGAAGGCTTTTCTGTACGGAAAGCCCGTAAATGAGTATAACGTGTTGCCTGATTCCTATAGGACGGTTTGTCTGTCCCGCCGCCAAAGCAAAAAGATCGGCGATCAGGCAACCACAGGAATAATCCGTAGAGAGGATAAAAGCCATGCCCGCACCGACCGCTATGAAAAAATCAGCCGAAACCCAATCCTGCGCATCGACATTATCGCCGGAAGTCAAACGCATCATTGACTGTTACGAAAACGAAAACGCAGGCGTCAAAGGCAATCTGGTCCGCATGCTCAACACCGGTAAGCTGGCCGGAACAGGTAAAATGGTTATCCTCCCGGTGGATCAGGGCTTCGAACACGGCCCCGCGCGGTCTTTCTCGGTCAACCCGGATGCGTACGACCCCCATTACCATTTCAAACTGGCGATTGAATCCGGATGTAACGCGTACGCGGCTCCCCTCGGTCCTCTTCAAGCCGGAGCAGACACCTTCGCAGGCCAGATCCCGACGATCCTGAAATACAACAGCTCCAACAGCCTCTATTCCAACAATCAGGACGGCAATCAGGCCATTACAGGCTCGATTCAGGACGCTTTGGAACTCGGATGCTCCGCTGTCGGCTTTACCATTTACCCCGGCTCGGACAACCAGTTCGAAATGATGGAAGAAGTCCGCGACATGATCCGCGAAGCCAAAAACTTTGGCCTCGCCTCCGTTGTCTGGTCTTACGCGCGCGGCGAAGGCGTCACCAAGGAAGGCGAAACCGCGGTGGATGTCATCGCCTACGCCGCGCACATGGCCTGTCTGCTTGGCGCACATATCGTTAAAGTTAAACTGCCGACCGACCACATCATGCAAAAAGAAGCGCAAAAAGCCTTTGAAAAGGGCAACATTGATGTCAGCACTCAGGCCGCTCGCGTTAAGGAAGTCGTGCGCTCATGTTTCAACGGTCGCCGCATCGTGGTCTTCTCCGGCGGCGCGGCCAAAGGCGAAGATGCGGTCTTCGAAGACGCAAAAGACATTAAGGCCGGCGGCGGTAACGGTTCGATCATCGGCCGCAACTCCTTCCAGCGCTCTTGGAAAGACGGCGTCGAACTGCTCGACAAGATCATGGATATCTACAAGAATTAAGACGTATGCAGACTTAGTCCGCATACTTAAAGCCTTGTAAATCAACGAAATCAGAAAAGACCGGACTTAGTCCGGTCTTTTGCAAACGGCAAACTATGAAAAACAGACAACTCATCGGCTTCATCGCCGTTCTTACTCTATTGCTGACCGCCCTCATAACCGGACAGCCTGAACAACAGGCAGCACCGGCTGCTCAAAATCATAGGAATTTCAGTAGTGGAGCCGCCACAAAAACCAGTGGGAGCGGCGCGGTAAAATTATCTGAACAACGCATAAACCATATCCTCTACGGTGATAAAACAGGCGGCGGCCATAAACACGGCATGAACAAGCCCTGCAAAAGCGAATTCCCAGCCGATTGGAATGACAGGAAAATCATCGACACAATTAACAAAATTGCGGCCAACGACAATACGAATTGGAAGACGCAGGATAACGGCTACCTCGTCACAGATACAAAAATAGAAAACCTGAAAATCCGTGTAGTGATGAATCCTGAAAAACCCGAAATCATCACCGCCTACCCGACGAACGTCCCGCGCAACCCCTGCCGCGCTGCAAACGACAATAACCCTTAAACCTGCACGGGCGCCCAGAGAACCTGCGAAATATGCTCTGCCCCGGTGGCAAGCATGACCAGCCGATCCACGCCCAACGCAATCCCCGCTGATTCCGGTAACCCGTAATCCAACGCACGCAAGAACGACTCATCCGCCGGATAGGTTTCGTTGTAGAGCTTGTTCTTGAGCGCCATCTCCGCCGCAAACCGCTCGCGCTGCTCCTGCGCGTCCGTCAACTCGCTGAACGCATTGGCCAGTTCCACCCCGCACACATAGAGCTCAAACCGTTCCGCAAAACGTGGATCCTCCGGCTTCCGACGCGAAAGAGAAGCCAACGACGCCGGATAATCGTAGAGGATCGCAGGCACGTCCCGCCCCAAAACGGCTCAATCTTTTCCGCCATCGCGGCAAAGAACAAATCATCCCAACGATCACCCTCCGCAACGCGAACGCCAATGCTACGCACCGCATGCGCAAAGCCTTCCGTATCCTCAAGATGCGCAGCCAGATCAATTCCCGCATATTCGGAAAAAGCTTCACAGACACTGATCCGCCGCCAATCCGCAAACGGGCTGCACTCCACTTCTATGAGAAAAAGCTTGAACATCCAAAACCTCAGCCACCCTGCGCAACAGACCCTCGCAATCGGTCATCAGGGCTCGGTAATCCGCCCCGCCCGCCCGGTACCATTCCAGCATGGTAAATTCCGGGCTGTGCAGGCGCGATCCCTCTCCGTTCCGGAACACCGGGCACATCTGGTAAAGCTTCTCCACCCCCGCCGTCATCAGTTTTTTCATATCGAACTCCGGGCTGGTCTGAAGGTATAGCCGCGCCGCAGGCTGCAAATCCGGCCCCTAAGAACTGTCTCGAAAGCATGGATATGCGTATCCATAACCGGGCAGACCTGTAAAACCGGAGTCTGCACCTCAATAAACCCGTCAGAATCGAAATAATCGCGGATTGCCCTCACAATCCGGGCGCGCTTCTCAAGAAACGGCCGCTTTTCAGCAAATTTCTGCGGTGCCACCAATCCATATCAGCCTGCCGAAACCTCAAAAACACTTGCATTAGGCCGGAATTAACGCTAAAAAGCCGCTTCATTCAAGATGAAAAGCGCTCCGTGCGCCTTGAAAACGACCACAAAACAAAGATTTAAAAATGGGACGCCGGACATGAAAGCCGATATTCACCCCGATTACCACGAAATCACGGTTGTTATGACCGATGGCACCGAATACAAAACCCGTAGCACCTACGGCAAGCCCGGCGAAGTGCTGAAACTCGACGTTGACCCTTGACCCACCCGCATGGCAGGGCGGCACCTCGAAGGTTATCGAGAAAGGTCAGCTCGACAAGTTCGAAAACCGTTTCGGTAGCTTCCTGACCTCAGCAGGTAAGAAAAAGAACTAAGCGTTCTGTAAGTTTTTTTGATATCTAAACAAAACAAGGCCGCGTTTATAGCGGCCTTTTGCTTGTGGGAATAGATTTGCTGGTGGAAACAGGTCATCACACCCATCCTTAGCCAAGCTGGTCGCGTGCGCCTGTGAGTTTCCCCGCTTGCTGTCAAGCTCGGCCCTGCGGCTGCGTTGCTCGTCCACGATCTCCGCCGGAGCGTTCGCAACGAACTTCTCGTTCCCCAGTTGCTTGTCGATCTTGGCGATTTCCGCTTCGGCTTTTTGAATTTCGCGCTCGATATTGGATTTTTCTTTCTCAATGTCGATAAAACCCGCAACCGGCAGGATCAGCATCGTATCGTCAACAACCGTCTGCAGGATTCCGCCCTTGGGAGCCGCGCTGACAACCTCAATCGTTTCGATCCGCGCCAGCCTGAAAACAATCTCCTCATAAGCTTTAAAACGCCTCCGTACAGCTTCTGCGGGATCCTTGACCAGTAAGGGAATCTTAGCGGCATCGGGAACGCCCCGGTCCTTACGCACACTGCGAATTTCGCTGATCGTCCGCATCAGCCACCCCATATCGGCATCGGCTTCTGGCCAGGCGGACAGTTTATACTCCGGCCAATCGGAATTGATCAGGCGCTCCCCCTCTGTCCCCATTGCCGTAGCTGCAAAAATCTCCTCTGTAATAAACGGCATGAACGGGTTGAGCAGGATAAGAATTTGATGCAAAACCCACGCGGTCGTCTGACGGATTTCCTGCGTATGCGGTCCGTTCTCCTGCAAAAGCGGCTTGGTAAACTCCAGATACCAATCGCAGAACGTATAAACAAAACGGTAAATCGCCTCGGCCGAGTCGTTAAAGCGATACTCGGCAAGAGCCTTGTCAATCCCGGCCTGCGCCTTCGCGACTTCGCCGATGATCCACTGATTGGGAATAAAGGCCGCCTGCGCCGGATCAAACCCGTCGTGATTAAGACAGCCATTCATCTCGCAATAACGCGTAGCGTTCCAGATCTTGGTCGCAAAACTGCGATACCCGGCAATCCGTTCTTCGGACAGGCGGATATCCCGCCCCTGCGCGGCCATAGCGGTCAGCGTAAAACGCAAGGCGTCCGCCCCGTACTTCCCGGTAATCTCCAGCGGGTCCATGACGTTCCCCTTGGATTTGGACATCTTCTGCCCCTTTTCGTCCCGGACCAGCGCATGGACGTAAACCGTGCGGAACGGCACATCGCCCATGAAGTGCAGTCCCATCATCATCATCCGCGCCACCCAGAAGAAGATGATATCGAACCCGGTAACCAGAACATCGGTAGGATAATAACGGCCAAGCTCCGGAGTCTTTTCCGGCCAGCCCAGCGTCGAAAACGGCCACAGCGCAGAAGAAAACCACGTATCAAGAACATCCTCGTCGCGCCTAATTCTCACTAAATTAACTATACCGCCTTCAGATTCTACAAGTTTTTCTGAACCATCGGTGACCTCAACAGCAACACTCCTATCACTGTGCTTATTATAATATTCCCTAGCTTGCTCTAATGCCTCTTCTTCTGTTTCAGCTACAAAAACCTTAGCATTATAAAACTTGCCATCATCTGGAATGTCATTACTCAATAACGGCCCGTACCACGCCGGAATCTGATGCCCCCACCAGAGCTGGCGCGAGATACACCACGGCTGGATATTCCGCATCCATTGGTAATAAGTGTTCGCCCAGTTCTCGGGCACGAAGACGGTCTTCCCCTCCTCCACCGCCTTGATCGCGGGCTTGGCGAGTTCAGCGGCATTCACATACCACTGGTCGGTCAGAAACGGTTCGATGATCGTGCCCGAGCGATCCCCGTAAGGCATGGCATGAACGATATTCTCCACTTCCGCCAGCGCACCCATCTCCTCAAGCTCGGCCAAAATCCGTTTTCGTGCCTCAAACCGATCCATACCCCTGTATTCTTCAGGAGCATTCTCGTTCAGGCTCCCATGTTGGTCGAACACGCTGATCATCGGCAGGTCATGCCGCTTGCCGACCTCAAAATCGTTGAAATCATGCGCGGGCGTAATCTTCACGGCTCCGCTTCCCTTTTCCGGGTTGGCGTATTCGTCCGCGATGATCGGAATCAACCGCCCGACAATCGGCAAAACGACAAACTTGCCGACCAGATGCTTATAGCGCTCGTCATCGGGATGCACCGCCACCGCCGTATCCCCAAGCATGGTTTCGGGGCGCGTCGTGGCCACGGTGATGGTTTCCGCCTTATCTCCCTCGACCGGATAGCGAAGATGCCACATATGCCCCTTCTGCTCGCGTTCTTCGACCTCAAGATCGGAAATCGCCGTCAAAAGCTTGGTATCCCAGTTCACAAGCCGCTTGTCACGGTAGATCAATCCCTCTTTATAAAGCTGCACAAAAACCTTAAGAACGGCCTGCGACAAGCCCTCATCCATCGTGAACCGCTCGCGCGACCAGTCCGGCGTAGTGCCCAGAGCCCGCATCTGCCGCACGATAGTTCCCCCGGATTCTTCCTTCCAGTCCCAGACATGCTGCAGGAACATCTCCCGCCCCATATCCCTCCGCAGAGGCAGGCCCTCCTCCTGCAACTTGCGCTCGACCACCATCTGCGTAGCGATCCCCGCATGGTCCGTCCCCGGCTGCCAGAGCGCATCGCGCCCCCGCATCCGGTTATAGCGGATCAAAACGTCCTGAAGGGTTCCGTTCAGGGCATGCCCCATATGCAGCGAGCCCGTGACGTTCGGCGGCGGCATCATAATGCAGTAGGGCTGGGCGTTACTTTGCGGATTGCAGGAAAAAACCCCGGACGCTTCCCATTCTTCGTAATGGCGCCCCTCGATATGTTCGGGATCGAATGTTTTATCCATAATCCTGCTGCCCTTATAGCTTGGGTATTAAAAAACCCCTGCGATCATAAGGGTTCTGAACAAGAGTGCAAGATACTACGGGATTATAAAAGCGAGTAAGATACGCCTAGTCTTCAAGAACCCGGTTCGAGACACGCTCAAGCTCTTCCTTGACAAGTCGGTCGATCACGGAAGACAGGTTCTGGTGCAACCAGCCGCGTAAAAGAGGCTTCAACTCCTGCCGGACGATCTCCTCCAGCGTCAAAGAGCCCCGCCCCAAGGCAACCTTACGCGCCAGTCCGGAAATAGCCTCGTAAGCCTCAACCTCCGCTTTTTCCGTAAGAATGGAACTGTCATCGCTCATATCTGGCTCCGGCTCGGGTTCGGACTTGGCCTCAATAGCATCGCGTAGATCGACCTGCAATTCTTGCCTGCCTATGACATCTTCGACTGCTTTCTCCGCCTCGGTGACAAGCGGTTCTTCAACAGGAGGTTCAACTTTTTCAGTCAAGACGAGAACCTCTTCCTCCACAGGCTCCGGTTCTGGGAGTGGCTCTGGCTCTGGTTCTGGCTCTGGTTCTGGTTCTGGCTCTGGCTCTGGCTCTGGCTCTGGCTCTGGCTCTGGCTCCGGTTCTGGTTCTGGTTCTGGCTCTGGCTCTGGTTCTGAAACTGGCTCGTCTTCGGCAACATCCTCAGAAACCTCATCATCGGATATGATGCGGCGTATAGAATCGAGAATCTCTTCGATCGACGGATCTTCTTCGTTGTTTGCTTTGTCAGCCATGTACGGATGTAAAGTTAGGGAAGGGAATCACAATCCCGTCCAGTTTCCAATATTGTTAGCCCCTTGTCAAAGCTTCTGACAAAAACTTGTCCAGTTTTTATCAACAAATTTATAAGCAGAACGGTACACAGAGCTGTAAACGCAGGAAAAACGCAGAAAGACCCAAAAAAACCCTACTTGGAATGTAGCAAAAAAACTCAGAAAGAAAAAGCGCCTGCAGGTTCGAATCCGGGCAAGTAAGGCACAGAAGCATCAAACAACCGGGTTACGCTGGCATGCGTATCGCCGGTTTTCTCCACCAGCACAGCCTGCCCGAGAGAACCGCCGTCAGGATTAAGAACTGTCAGAAGGCGCCCACCCGAACCGAGCTGATCGGTCAACTCCCGCGGAATATGGCCGATAGCGCCGTTAATGAAAATCAGGCTGAACGGTGCATGCTCAGGCGTTCCGCGCGTCATCTCACGCTCGATCGCCACCACGTTGCAGGACCCCAGCTTGTCCCAGAGCCGCGCGGCCTTATCAAGATAGCGCTTGTTATCATCCAGTGCCACTACCGTCGTCACGAGAGGCGAAAGAATGGCCGAGGAATACCCTGCTCCCACGCCGATATCCAGAACAACGTCATTAGGCTGTAGGCGCGCGGCCTGAAGCATCTTGGCATGAACCATAGGTTCCAGCAGATGCCGACCCTTGCCCATGGGCAGGCTCTCGTCGACATAGGCCACGCCCCGCAACTTTTCAGGCAAAAAAAGCTCCCGCGGAACCGTTGAAAAGCTCTGAAGAATCCCCTCGGACACGACGCCCGCAGTATGGATCTGCCCGTCCACCATGTTTTCCCGTGCTTTTTGATAATCAAGGGCCATCGCCTTATAATACCCGTGTCTCGACAAAACATTGGAACGCCTTTTCAGGACGTTGGCAGGCGTTCCTGCCGCGTATGAAGAATTGATAACCCGCTTTGGGTCGAATGACCAGCGCTTTTTTACCGAAAAGCAAAAGACGTAAAATCAGCGGCCAAAGACGTTCGGAAGAGTTGACACGCCCCCCGAAACTCCTCTACACATACCGCTTACACATTCCGGCCCGGCGCGGTGGCAGAGTGGCCATGCAGAGGACTGCAAATCCTTGTACGCCGGTTCGATTCCGGCCCGTGCCTCCAGTTTCCCGTTTATTCCTATCTAAGACGTTTGCTATAAACCGCCCAATCTCAGGCATAAGCACACATCTCTTCCAATCAATCGAGACGCTATGTTATGATCGCGGAAAGAGGGTAAATATAAATACAACAACGAGGTTTGCATGGCGGATTCGGAGTCTTTAGGGATTTCAACCTACGCGGATCAGGATATACAGGACCCGAACACCGCCCAGCTCGCCCAGCAGCCGTCTCTTGAGCCGGTTTTTCTTCCCGCAATAAATCTACCTTTCTCCGATGCCCCGCTACCCGAAGCAGCCGTCTCCCTCAGGCAAAATACGGATATTATCCTGCAGGGCATTCATGAACGTCTTAAGCTTCTGCAGCCCGGTCAGAAAATCGTGGTCAGCCTCGGCGAACTGCATGAAAACGGGCATCATGTCGCCCTTCAGACGAATGTGATCCACGAACTGGCGGAAAGCGGGATCAATGTCGCCCTCGCGCTGGAATGGCCCCCCAATAATATCGACCTGCATTCCGATGAAATCTTCAAGCCTGAAACCACCGACAAAGAGGGAATGAAAACCCTTCTGCAGGCCCCGTGGAATGCGGCTTTGCGCGACAGGCTCTCCGCCGACACTACACCGGTGCGCACAGGGAACGCACGGATCAGCCGGGCGCTGCTGCACCAGTATCTGGACAATAATAATATTCCGGTCTTCTGCACGGATGCGCCGCGCGACTGGGGACTATATCTGCAAAACAACCGCAGCCGACAGGATCTTCTGACCTCGGACCCGGACGTGTCCAGAGCGATCGAGGCCGCAGCCGAAATACTCAGGGAGTTCGGATTTGTGCCCCAGACGGAGGGACCGATTGATTCACTTGGCCAGATGGGTATGCTGGCCCGGAATATGTACATGTTCGACCGCGCAGAAAACATTTTGCAGGACAATCCGGAAGTTCAGGTGCTGTTTATCGAGGCCGGACGCGCCCACGTAACCGGCAATCATGCGCTGATCCCTGAACGCAGCTGGTACGAACACAGTCTGAACGCGATATTTGCGCGTCGTTCACAGCATCTTTTCGTCGGTGCGCCGCTTTATAAATCCGAAAAGGACAAGCTGGACTCGACCCCGGTGCAGGCTTTGACGGACCCGCACACGCTGCACCTGGAGTATACAGACGCAACAGGCTTCAGTTCGATCACCGACCAAACCGCCGATGAAAGAGAGGCGGTATTGATTGAAAGCCTCGCGCCATATTTCCCATACATAGAAGAAACCTTGGCCGGACAAACGCCAAAACAGCTGTTCGAAGCGCGTTCCGAAACGCTGCGCCTGGCACTGCGTGATCTGCGCGACAATAACGGCCTTCTGCTCACTGCGCCGGAGAATGCTTTAACACCCCAATAACCCGTTGAAGTCCGGATAGGCTGATACTTTTCTGAAAAATCCCGAACGGTTCCGTCGTTACCGCTCCGGCACGGGCTTCCAATGCAGAACCCACTCCTCCGCCTCAAGCCGTTCTTCACGGGTAAGCCTGAACTTCAACTCGTCCCGCAAAAGTCTGGCGCTTGGCACAACATCGCCCCTTGTCGCCAGGCTCAGCCACTTGTAGGCCTCGACATAATTACGGGCCACCCCCTTCCCGTTCTTATACATTTTGCCGAGGTTAAACTGCGCCTGAACAAGCCCTTGCATCGCGGCACGCCTGTACCACCTGACGGCCAGCCCGTGGTTTTTTTTCACGCCTCGCCCCTCTTCATAAGCCAGCGCAAGATTATACTGCGCCTCCGCATACCCGGCATTCGCTTTCTTCATCACTTGCGCAAGGGAAGCGCCCGACTGCGCCATAACAGGGGAACTATAAAAAAAGACAATCGCACCCAGAGCGAAGGTGAAAACTGAATACACGGTCATACGGCGCATCTTCGGGCCTCCTTATGAACACCTCGTTTATCAGAACGCGCCCGCATCGCAAAAGGCAAGAAAAAACCAGTTTTTCTGCGAGGCTTTGAATGCAGGAAAAACGCCGCCCCACCAAAAATTAACGAATGAAGAGCAGTTTTTTTATAAATCCCCGAACCGCACGAGCTTCTGCCGATCCTCATCCCAGAGCTTGAGGTGCAGGCATTTCAGACTGTCCAAAAAGCTCAGCCTGTTGATCTCCGCCAGTTCCGGCCGCGCATCCATGCACTCCTGAAGTTTGTAGTTAGGGATGCCCGGACAAAGATGATGAATATGGTGCAGACCGATACTGCCCGTAAACCATTGCAGAATCTTCGGAAGCTTGTAATACGAACTGCCCATCAGCGCGGATTCCTTGGCAGACCAGTCCTCGTGATGCTGCCAGTAAGCATCCTCGAACTGGTGCTGGACATAAAACAGCCACCCGCCGATCCAGGTGGTCAGGACAAGAATAGGAAGGCAAAGCATCACCAGCGTCCAGAACCCCAGCACGTATCCCAAAGCACAGTAAAAAAGGAAAAGTGCCACATTCGTCATCATGATGCTGGCATAGATGGACTCCGCCGAAAGCGTCTTGTAGTTATCATAAAAATGCATCGGAACATTCACCGGAATCCTCTGCGCAAAAATAGTATAAAAAGGTGTCCCCAAAAAAATCAGAATGACCGGATTACGGTAAATTCTGTAGGCCAGTTGCATCCGCTTGGTAAGCGCCTTGTACTCCCTGACGGTAATCGTGTCGATCCCGCCTATACTGCGCCGGTCAAGATCGCCAGAAGACGCATGATGGACATTATGCGCCCTGCGCCAGAAATCGTAAGGGGTCGCCGTTAAAAGGCTGAGCGCACGCCCCAGCCAGGTATTGCCCGTCTTGGACACAAAAAATGAACCGTGCCCGCAATCATGCTGAATAATGAACAGCTTCGTCAACAGCCCGGCGGCGATCACGATAAAAGGCCAGCTTGCGGCATACGAGTAAGGCATTACAAAGTAAGCCAGACTGAAAGTCGCTAAAAACAGGATTAACGTCAATGTAAGCTGTAATAAACTGCGCCAATCGCTGGCACCGCTATACTGACGGCAATGCCGTTCAATGGATGAAGCACTCGACACAACTGCCTTATTCTCAGGTAAAGAGGAAGCAGTGGCGTTAGAAAGTAAGGTCATAAAAACATGTCCCCCATGGCCGTTTGTTCCGTGAACCTAGCACGTAAACGCAGCGACAAGAACTTCTTTTAGAGTTTATGCCAAATAAAAATGACATCCGCCTGTTCATTCCCTGTGCGTCTTAATATAATCCCCCTATGAAAAACACACCCGAACTCTGGCGGGAAAAAATCCCGCAACCCGGACCCGAAGACCATAAATACGCCCGCGGCATGGTCACCCTGCTCGGCGGAATGGACATGACAGGCGCAACAAGGCTGGCCTCCGAAGCTGCCGCCCGCAGCGGCGCAGGACTGGTCACGATCATCAGCCCGACCTTTAATTACCGCAAGCGTCCTGAAGGCGTGGACCCGACCCTCGTCTACCGCGCCGGCGCTCCGCACATCATCGTCAGCGACAACACCAGCCTTCTGGATTTCATGAAGCAGTCGGAATCAAAGGGCAACAACGTTTGCGTAATCGGCCCCGGCCTCGGCCTTGACGAGCCGAATATCACGCGCACTCTTGTCCTGAGTATACTGGCCCGCAAAACGCCCGCAGTTCTGGACGCAGACGCCTTGACCGCTTTTCAGGGCAACCCGAAGGAATTGCTGGACGCCCTGCACGAACAGTCTGTTATTACCCCGCATCAGGGAGAATTTACTCGGCTCTTCCCGGGTATCGGCACCAAAGGATCGGACGCCGCCACACGCGCAGCCCGTGAAATTTTCGGAACAATCGTCCTTAAGGGTTATAAAACCGCCATAGCAAAAGGAGAAAACTCTCCAGTGACCAACGAAAACGCACCGCCTCATCTGGCGACGGCAGGAACGGGAGACGTTCTTACCGGCTTGATTTCCGGCCTGATGGCACAGGGCATGAACGGTTTCGATGCCGCCTGCGCCGCCGTCTGGATTCACGGTCGCGCCGCGTCCCTGTTCGGTCCCGGCCTTGTCGCGAGCGACCTGCCGGACCTTGTCCCTCAGGTTATGCAAGAATTGCTTGGATTTACAAATCAATTAGGCTAAAACCACGCTTCAACATACGCGAGAACCGCACGGCTCTCCAACTGCGGGTGTGGCGAAATTGGCAGACGCGCCAGGTTTAGGTTCTGGTGTCCGTAATGGACGTGGGGGTTCAAGTCCCTCCACCCGCACCAGAGAACGTATATATTTATGACTAAAAATTTTTTTGAGTGAACGATGCAGGCAAAAAGGAAAGAGCAGGCGAACATGCAGGTTAAACAGGTAAAACAGGATGGATTGTTGCACGAACTGGAAGTAACCGTACAGGCCAGTGAGATTGATATCCGTGTGGACAACCGCCTCATGGAAGTCGGAAAGACCATCCGCATCCCCGGTTTCCGCCCCGGCAAGGTCCCCCTGAAAATCCTGAAACAGAAATACGGCCGCGCCGTGATGGGAGAAATTCTGGAAAACGCCGTAAACGAAACGACGCAGAAAGCTTTGGAAGACAAGGGGCTTCAGCCTGCCATGCAGCCCAAGATTGAGGTCAAATCCTTCGACGAGGGCAAGGACCTGACCTACACACTCTCTGTAGAAGTTCTGCCAAAGTTCAAGGTCGCCAACTACAAAGGCTTCAAACTCGACAAGCCCGTTGCAAAGGCAGACGATAAATCCATCGACGAAGCCCTCTCGCGCATCGCCTCCTCACGCCGAACCAGCAAGCCGGTCGAATCCAAACGCGCCAGCAAGAAAGGCGACGTCGTCCTGATCGACTTTAACGGACGGACGGCAGCCGACGGCGTGGAACATCCTGGCATGGCCGCTGAAGGACATCACCTCGAACTGGGTGGCGGACGCTTTATCCCCGGCTTTGAGGACCAGCTTATCGGTAAAAAAGCGGGCGATGCCGTAGAGGTCAAGGTGACGTTCCCCGAAGAATATCCCGTGCCCGCTTTGGCCGGGCAGGAGGCGATCTTCGACGTCAAGATTCACGAACTGCACGAACCCGTGGAAACTGAGATCAACGACGAATTCGCACAATCGCTGGGCATGGAAAATGTCGACGCACTCCGCAAGGCCGTGGAACAGCAGATCAACATGGAGCTGGAGCAGCAGAGCCGCCTGATCATCAAGAAAAAGCTGCTCGACCAGCTCGATGAAGCCCATGATTTCGAAATTCCGGCGGGTATGAAAGCGCAGGAACTCGAAAACATCACGCGTCAGGTCATGGCCGACTATGAACAGCGCGGCGGAGAAGCCGAACTGAACGACGAAGAAAAGGAAGAACTGGAAGCCATAGCGGGACGACGCGTGAGACTCGGCTTGGTATTGGCGGAAATCGGCAAGGACAACGATATCCGTGTCTCCGATCAGGAGTTGCAAAAAGCCGTCATTGCCGAAGCTCAGAAATATCCGGGAGAAGAAAAGCGCGTCTTCGATTACTTTGCCAGAAACAGGCATGCTATCGAAAGCCTCCGTGCGCCGATCTACGAAGATAAGGTAATCGACTTCATTCTTGAACTCTCGGACATCGCCACACGCGATGTTACGCCCGAGCAGCTGGTCGAAGAAGAGCAACAGACCCTGAACGAAGGACTGGAAGATAAGGATAAGAAACCCGCCAAGGCTAAAAAAGCAAAAAGCGCGGCAAAAAAGCCTGAATCGGCGAACAAGGAAAAGTCCGGCGACAAAAAGAAAAAACCGGCCAAGGACAAGGAAGAATCAGGCTCTTCTAAGAAAAAAGCCTCTGAATGAATAACCTTGAAATCTAAATCCGGACTTGAACAAACCCGCTTCTGTGGTAGGGTTTGTCTGTCTTAATCCCTTTTCGTGACCGAACGGCGGAACCTGTCAGAAACTAGAATTACGAGTGTACAAAATGCCTGAACGCGACCCTGTAGATACATACATGAGCCACTTGATCCCCACTGTTATCGAACAGACCAACCGTGGAGAACGTGCTTTTGACATCTTCTCCCGCCTTCTAAAAGAGCGGATCATCTTTTTAACCGGCGAAGTCAACGACTATGTATCGAGCCTGATCTGCGCCCAGCTTTTGTTTCTCGAGTCGGAAAATCCGAAGAAGGAGATTTCCTTCTACATTAATTCGCCCGGCGGGATTGTGACATCCGGTTTGGCTATTTACGACACAATGCAATACATACGCCCTGAAGTCTCGACCGTCTGCATCGGGCAGGCCGCCTCTATGGGCTCTTTCCTGTTGATGGCCGGAGCGCCGGGCAAGCGGTATTCCCTTCCCCACTCCCGTATCATGATCCACCAGCCTTCCGGCGGTGCGCGCGGTCAGGCTACGGATATCGAGATCCATGCGAAGGAAATTTTGCGTCTTCGTCAGAAACTCAACGAAACATATGTCAAACACACTGGCCAGAAGCTCAAGGTCGTGGAAGAAGCCATGGAACGCGACCGTTTTATGAGCGCACAGGAAGCAAAGGATTGGGGCCTGATCGACCACGTAGTGGAAAAACGCTCCGGACCGCCGGACGAAGATTCTGAAAAAGATAAGAAAAAGAAGTAAATAGAGTTCTTTTTCTTGATCCTAACAAAAAATAAATGACTGGATGCTAAGGTAAGAGGTCGGCAAATTTACAGCCTCTGAAAAACTGTAACTTTTTATTAACCTTTAGCGAAGAAACATAAGTAAAAGCGATCGTAAAAGACGCGGAAAAAGTACTTTCATTGGCTTGGATTCACCTCCATAATAACGGGTACAGCGACTTAATCGGAAACGGACATAATCATGCACAGTTCAGACCCAAAAATCAGGTCTTATGCGGTTCTGCCACTTCGGGACATAGTGGTTTTCCCGCATATGATCGTTCCGCTGTTTGTTGGCCGCGATAAATCGGTGGTCGCTCTTGAAAATGTTATTCACACGGACAAGAAGATCCTGTTGGTCACGCAAAAAAGTCCTTCTGACGATGACCCTATGGCCAAGGATTTGTTTGATATAGGAACGGTCGGCACGATCCTGCAGCTTTTGAAACTGCCAGACGGCACGGTAAAAGTCCTAGTCGAAGGCAGCCAGCGGGTTAAGGTCAATGACTTTTCCGAGGAAAAGAACTACATCGAGGCCACAGTCAGCGAGATCCCCGATACCTCTCCCGGCAGCCCTGAGTTGGAAGCCCTCGCCCGCGCGGTGATGACGCAGTTCGAACAGTACGTAAAGCTGAACAAGAAGATTCCCCCCGAAGTAATCGTCTCGGTAAACCAGATCGGCGACCCTTCGAAAATGGCTGACACGATCGCCTCGCACCTGACCCTGAAAATCGACCAGAAACAGGAACTCCTTGAAACCGGACCGGCAGCTGACCGGCTGGAAAAACTCTACGCTCTAATGGAAGGCGAGATCGGTGTTCTTCAGGTTGAGAAACGTATCCGCGGCCGCGTGAAGCGCCAGATGGAAAAGACCCAGCGCGAATACTACCTGAACGAACAGATGAAAGCCATCCAGCGCGAACTCAACGAAGGCGAGGATGGGCTGGACGAACTGGGCGAGCTTGAAAAGAAAATCGAGGAAGCCAAGCTGAGCAAGGATGCGCTCGAACGCGCACAGCACGAATTGAAAAAACTTCGTCAGATGAGCCCGATGTCCGCCGAAGCGACCGTAGTAAGAAATTATCTCGACTGGATTCTTAACGTACCCTGGCACAAAAAAACACGCGTAAAAAAGGATATCCGCAAAGCCAAGGACATTCTCGACAAGGATCATTACGGTCTGGAACGCGTCAAGGAACGCATCCTCGAATACCTTGCGGTGCAGCTGCGCACGAAGCAGGTCAAGGGTCCGATCCTGTGTCTCGTCGGTCCTCCGGGTGTGGGTAAAACGTCTCTGGGACAATCTGTAGCCAAGGCCACCAACCGGAACTTCGTACGGATGTCCCTGGGCGGCGTTCGCGATGAAAGTGAAATCCGCGGCCACCGCCGCACCTATATAGGTGCCATGCCCGGCAAGATCATCCAGGGTATGAAAAAGGCAAAAACGACGAACCCCCTTTTCCTGCTTGACGAAATCGACAAGCTGGGATCGGACTGGCGCGGCGACCCCAGTTCTGCACTGCTGGAAGTCCTCGACCCGGAACAAAACGACAAGTTTCAGGACCATTATCTGGAACTGGATTACAACCTCTCCGACGTCATGTTTGTCTGCACCGCCAACACGACGCAGACCATGCCGCGCCCCCTAATGGACCGGATGGAAATCCTGCGCATCTCGGGCTACACCGAGGACGAAAAGCTTCAGATCGTCAAGCGCCACATCCTCAAGAAGCAGATGAAAATGGCAGGCCTGAAAAAGGGTGAGTTCCTTATCCACGACTCCGTTATTCGTGACCTGATCCGCTACTACACCCGCGAAGCGGGAGTAAGAAGCCTTGAGCGGGAAATAGCCAATCTTTGCCGCAAAGCCATCAAGGAAATTTTGATGAAAGGCCGCATGTCCGTGACCGTAACCAAAAAAGGTCTGGAGAAATACGCGGGCGTGAAGAAATTCCGTTACGGTGAAATCGACGAGGAAGACCGGGTCGGCGTTGTCACTGGCCTTGCCTACACCGAAACCGGCGGCGATCTGCTTTCTATCGAGGCGGTCACCATGCGCGGCAAGGATGGAAAGGTCACGACGACTGGAAACCTCAAGGACGTCATGAAGGAATCCATTACCGTTGCCGAAATGCTCATCAAGTCGCGCGCGGGACAATACGGAATAAAGTATGAAACGCTCAAGGAGCAGCAGATTCACGTGCACGTCCCCGAAGGAGCAACTCCCAAGGACGGACCGTCCGCAGGCGCCGCGATGGTCACGGCCATTATTTCCGCTCTGACCGGGATACCGATTCGCAAGGACATTGCCATGACCGGCGAAGTCAATCTGCGCGGCAACGTCACGGCCATTGGCGGCCTGAAAGAGAAGCTCCTTGCGGCTTTGCGAGGAGGCATGAAGACCGTGCTGATACCTCAGGAAAATGAAAAGGATCTCGCAGACATCCCGAATAACGTGTTGCGCGGACTGAAAATCATATGCGTCAGCCAGATAGAGGAAGTGCTGACACATGCTCTTTCGCACATGCCCGAACCTCTTGATGCAGAAAAAGATGAAAAAATGAGCCAAATTTCATCAAAAACAGCAGAAAATCAGGGCGAAGACGTGATTCACCATTGAGTCTTTGCAAAAAAAAGCTTACAAAAGAATCACCAACTTTGGACGGAAAGCCTTGTAGGGCATGGGTTACAGCCTAATGCTCTACCCTGAGAAAAAGGGGAAGAGGCGCTCAGTTCGTCCATGTTTCTTTGCTTAACTCTAACTCGAAGGTGGTTTTCAATGAATAAGCAAGACCTAGTAGCTAAAGTGGCTGACAAAGCCGATATCTCCAAACAGAAGGCCGCGCAGGCCGTTGACGCCGTGATCGACTCGATCAAGGCAAGCCTGAAAAAGGGCGACGATGTGCGTCTCGTCGGCTTCGGCACGTTTACCGTTGCCAAGCGCGCAGCGACGACCGGCCGCAACCCGCGCACCGGCGAGCCGATCAAGATCCCCGCTTCCAAGCAGCCGAAATTCAAAGCTGGTAAAGAGCTGAAAGAAGCCGTCAACAAGTAATTAGCTTGTTTGACTGAAGGATTTGAAAAATCCGGCCATCCCCTGCGGAACAGGCCGGGTTTTTATTGCCCGGAAAAGCGCCCCCCCCCCCCCGGCCGACGGCAGAAAAAGCCGAAAGAAGCAATCGCGCTTGATTTTTCCTCCGCAAGCCGTTAGGAGTATCCCCTAGCTTTTTCTAAGGGTGATTAGCTCAGTTGGTAGAGCGCTTCGTTTACACCGAAGATGTCGGGAGTTCGAGTCTCTCATCACCCACCATTTCGCGCTTCAGGGTGAAGAAAAATCCCACCAAGTTTTTGACCAGTCCGCCCCTTCCGGGAAATCCGGCTCATCAGAGCCGCATTGTTTGGCAAGTGCGCGGGCTTCGCCCAAGGCCGCGTCCGCCTGATCAAGAAGCGCGTTCCCGTCCGCTGTGGTCATTTCACCCGTTTCTTGATCAAAGCCATAATACCCGCCAATAGCATCCAGAGCAGACTGAACACCGCTTTCCGCACTATCAAATGCCGCAGGCGTAGCGCGCGGCGAACTGCCGGATGTGCAGTCCTTGCTAATCTGGCCAAGCAACAACTGTGATTCCCGCAACGAGTGCTGCGCCTTGGCGATCGTCGGAGGCAGAGTCAGAATGTACCCCGCCCCATAGGAAGAATACTCGGGATCATCGTCCTCCGGCGTACCGCAACCGCTAAGTGCAAGCATCAGTATAAGGCAGAAACACCCACTCAGAGTTTGAAAAAATTTACGTTTTCTACACATAATCAAAACACTCATGGCTGTTGCTCCCTAGAAATTGAATGTCATGCCTAAGCCTTTGATGGTATTTTCACCCTCAAACTGCGGCATATTTGAATCATAGTGTTCACGATTAAAGTATGCGTCGAAAGTAATGCGGTCATTAAACTGCCACAAAAGCTGAAGCCCAACTTGCTTGACCTTCTGATACTCGCGTCCCGGCGCTGCCACAATATTTGTAAACCCTCCCTTGTAATCCAAGTCAGAATAAGAACCGTCTATCTTGCCGTATATAGGACCACAAAGATGTGACCGAAAAGCCCCGTTTACGGTATAGCCGTGATAATCCCAGTCCCTTCCTTCAGCATCGTTGTTAGCAAATGTCACACCCGCAGAGACAGAACGTCTCCGTCCACTAAACCAGTGCTGAGCACTCAGGGTAACTGCGTTGTACTTGGAATCTCGGTTACTTGCTGGCACGCCCGGAAAGACAACGCCGAACTCGTTATTGCTGTGGGAATAGACAAGCCCTAATTGTGTGTCTTGCCTAACCATGACTTTCCCGTCAATTGTGAACGTATGGGATTCCAGATCAACCGCCTCGACATTTTTGGCTTTTTCCTGATGAAAAGAATAAGTAAGCCCAACGTTCGCAGGCATTCCCAAAGCGTCGAATGAATACCGCGTAAAAACGGAAGGATCGACATTGACCATGTTATAGTCCCTGAACTCCCCATTATTCGCTACAAGTGCTGGGGGCATCTCGTCTAGATAGCTGATTGTGTTAAGCTTAAGAGCTGCGCCCACTGTAAGCGAGTCACTTAACGGTACAATGACAAGACCATTAAAGGTAGCGCCGAAAAAAGCGCTCTTTGTCTCATCACCGGAGTAAAAAGGCGATCTGTCGGGAGTAAGTTGAACATTATCGTTATGGCCGAAATAAGTTCGGACACTGGCTTCCCATAATCTGCTGTTAAATGGATCTCCGGATGTTTTCGGTACGCTCGCTTGCGATTCAAACTCCGCATAACTCGGAAAGCTAATCGTACTAATAAGCGCAAAGCCTGTAACAAAAATAAACTTCCTCATTTGAAAACTCCGAAAACAGGTTTAAAATGACGCAGTATACTATTGTTCCATTTGAATTATTGCATTTTGATACAATATGTCAAGGCTCCGCCTTCTTATCCCACGGGCAGGTCATCACGCCGTGAAAGCGGTATAGGTTCGGCTCCTGCGTAATCGTCTCGGTCACCACGCAACCGTTACGCAATTGAAAAACCGTCATATTGCCGTCTTGCTGCTTGCTGATGCGCTCATACCCGTCCGGGTCTTCGCGGTCAGTGATCTCCCCCTGAACGGAGGCACACCCGGCCAAAGCCGCGAAAGACGAACTCACCAGTAAACGGGACAAGGGTTTCATAACAACAAGCCTCTGACTACAACACTTTGTTTATAAAAGATTTTATGGCCCCGCACCAAGAAAAACCTTAAAAGCAGGCCCTGAAAACAAATTTTTGGGACTTTTTAAAGGCTTTTAGGAACAATAGGGTGTTATGAAACATCCGGGTTTACGCACATACAGCCAGCAGATGGACGGCAGGGACTGGGAAATAAAAGGCCCCCTGCCCTTCGCTTTGCCCGCCCCGACGGGCTGGTTCAAGGGGTGTCGGGAAAAGTAAACCCCGGAATGCTCGCCTCAGAAGACATGCCGCTGGGCGTCATGCTCGCACAGGGAGAGGCGGCGCTGGCCGTCATCATGCCCGCCCCTGAGCCTGAACAAGGCTACGACTTCGATATGTAGACATAATAATCCCGAACTGAAGACAGGCTTTTTATCATAAGTCATTGTCACTCAGCCTGTTATGGGCCAGCATAAGAAAAAAGAGTCGGTGATTCCCGCCCCTCTTAAGAAAGAAGAGTCTGGAGTTCTCGTATGAAAATCCTTGTCCCCGTCAAGCGCGTTGTCGATTACAACGTCAAAATCCGCGTTAAAACGGACCAGACCGGCGTCGAACTCGCCAACGTCAAGATGTCCGTCAACCCGTTCGATGAAATCGCGGTCGAAGAAGCCGTAAGATTAAAAGAAGCCGGAAAAGCGACAGAAGTGCTCGTTGTCTCCATCGGCCCCGACAAGGCTCAGGAACAAATTCGCACCGCCATGGCGATCGGCGCCGATCGTGGCATTCTGGTCAAAACAGACGCCCCGATTGATCTCGGCGGCGTGGAACCTCTGGCCGTGGCCAAAATCCTCAAGGCTCTGGTCGAAAAGGAAAACCCGGATCTAATCATCATGGGCAAACAATCAATTGACGATGACTCCAACCAGACCGGGCAGATGCTCGCCGCCCTCCTCGGCTGGCCGCAGGGAACCTTCGCTTCCAAGCTGGAAATAGGAGACGGCTCGGTCAAGGTCACGCGCGAAATCGACGGCGGCCTGCAAACCCTCGAACTCAAGCGCCCGGCAATCATCACCACGGACCTGCGCCTCAACGAACCGCGCTACGCCAAGCTGCCCGATATCATGAAAGCTAAGAAGAAACAACTTGATGTAATCGAACCTTCAGCGCTTGGTGTGGATATCACGCCGCGTCTGACCGTGGTTAAAGTCTCCGACCCGCCGGTCCGCAAAGGCGGCGGCAAGGTCGCATCCGTGGACGAACTCGTGGATAAACTGAAAAACGAAGCTAAAGTAATTTAATGCAATTAAAAAATATCAATCGTGAAATCTACGACAGCTGGTTCGATGAAATCACCACAGCTATTTCTATTACATCAAGAGGCAGAGAAAAACACTTTAACAAAGACGAAATATCGGAGCTGCTTAAAGCAACACCGACAACGGCATGGACCGCTGGTGAACCCGTTTTTCTTGGAAATGGGCAAAAAGTTTTTAATTATAGTTCTTGGGGTCTCTCCACTGATTGGGAACGCATCACAATCGATCTCCAGATTGAAAAGCTTTTAAGTTTATGCACAAAAGATATGAACGCTTGGAAGGAAATAAACCAAGCATATGATTGTGATATTGGCATTGGGGCTAATATGTTCAGCCAGCACAAAGGCACAAATATTTCTTCTTCTATTTTGAAGGAGTTAGCCGAAAGAGGACTTGGGATTGATCTTTGTGTCTATTATTATGAAGAAGAGGAAAAATCATGACCGTCCTTGTGATTGCCGAACACAATAACGCCTCCCTCAACCCTGCAACGCTGAACGCCGTAGGCGCAGCCGCCAAACTCGGTGGTGAAATCCATGCTCTGATCATCGGGTCAAACTGCGGCCCCGCCGCCGAGCAAGCCGCGAAAGTGGCCGGGATATCAAAAGTGCTCAAAGCCGACGCCGCGTTCCTCGAACACCAACTCGCCGAAGACGTAGCCCCCCTTGTCGTCGCGCAGGCTCAAAACTATTCCCACATTCTGGCCCCGGCCACGACCTTCGGGAAAAACGTCCTGCCCCGCGCCGCCGCCCTTCTGGATACGCAACAGATTTCAGAAGTCATCGCTATTGAATCCGTCGATACGTTTCAACGGCCGGTTTATGCCGGAAACGCGATTGCAACAATCAAATCCTCCGACGCAATAAAACTGATGACCGTTCGGGGAACCGCCTTCGCACCCGCCCCCGCCGAAGGGGGAAGCGCTGCTATAGAAGACATAAATAACACCGGATCATCAGGTCTCTCCAGCTTCGTAGGCGAGGAACTCTCCAAATCCGAACGTCCGGAATTGACCGCCGCAAAAATCGTCGTTTCCGGCGGACGCGGAGTAGGCTCTGCGGAAAACTTCGCCTTGATCGAAAAACTCGCAGACAAGATCGGCGCAGCCGTAGGCGCGTCACGTGCGGCTGTCGACGCAGGATTCGTACCCAACGACTACCAGGTTGGCCAGACCGGAAAGGTGGTCGCGCCCGAACTCTATATCGCCGTCGGCATATCCGGCGCGATCCAGCACCTGGCGGGAATGAAGGACTCAAAGGTCATTGTCGCGATAAACAAGGACCCCGATGCGCCAATCTTTACAATTGCCGATTACGGCCTTGTGGCCGACCTGTTTCAGGCCGTCCCGGAGCTGACAGAAAAAGTCTAGGAAACGTTTTTTAATCGCGCGAGCCATCGACCGGAAGGCGAAAAACAGGACGGCTCTTGTCGCGTTCCATGATCGCGCCCTCCATCTTTGCGCCATCGAGGATAGTGCCTTCCATGATCGCCCCAGTAAAATCTGCATCGCGCAAATCCGCATCCGTTAGATCGGCAAAGGAAAGGTCGGCTCCCCGGAACACGGCATTCTTAAGCTGCGCTTCGCGCAAGACCGTGTAACGCAATCGCGCCTTCTCAAAAAAACAGGGATGAAAACGGTTCATCGGCCCGCCCGTACCGATAAGAAGGGAAGAACAGTTTGCCCCCGTCAGGTTGGCATGCGAAAGATTGGCCCCCTTGAACGAGGATCCGCGCAGATCCGACAAGACCATATCGCAGTTCCTGAAATCCGAACGATCCAGAACAGCGCTCTGGAGTTCAATCCGGTAGAGATTCATTCCGAAAAACTTTGTTTCTACAGCCCGCACCGCGGTCATCTTCTCCAGCTTGAGCGAACCGATCATCCGCATATCCACCGAGCTGAGGTCAAGCTGCTTTCCGTTCTTCCCGACAGTCCGCAGCCATAAGCGGTGCTCCTCGATAAGCTTTGGCAACGGCTCCCCCAAAGCGCTCACCGACGTTCCGATATTTTCATCCGTAATCGCGTCCGAAAAATCGACGCCGTTTCCTTTAAGGGTGTTCAGTTCAACTCCGATCAGAATCGCGGATTTCATGCTTGCTCCGGCAAGCTGAGTGCCTGTAATTTCAGCATTGGAAAGATTGGCCCCCTCAAGCTTAGCTCCGCGCAGGTCAGCCCTGCAGATATTGACTCCGGCCATCATCGCATCGGAAAAATCGGCCTTCGAAGCCATCGAACCGGCAAGCTTGGCACCGCTGAGATTCGCGCCTCGAAAATTAACGGCACGCCCGGAATCGAAATTGCCGTTGCGCGCCAACCCGCCCACTCGCAGATCAGCCGATTCCAGATCCGCCCCTTCCAGATTGGCGTTCTCGATACGTGCCCCCCTCAGGTCTGCACGCGTAAAAACGGTCTTATAAAGGTTGGAATTGCTTAAATCGCAAGCATACAGGCTGGCCTCCTGGAAATCTGTCTCGGACAGGTCCATGCGCTCCATCACGCATCCCGTGAAATTGGCCTGCTTCAGATTTTTCCCACGCAAAGACAGGCCGGTGAGATCGGTATTGGCCAGATGCGCCCTGCGTCCACCCAGTCTGCCCTGCTGAAAACGGTTATGCAACTCGACCAGAGCATCGAGTTGATCTTGAGAAATGGTTGATATCCTGCTGACTTCTGATTGAGCCATATCTGAGAAAAACCCGTGCGAAAAGGAACAAAATAACGTCTAAATTTAAGGGGCAAACCCGTTAAAATATACCACACCATATCTTAATAAATGGCTACAGGCCGCCAAACTGGCTGAATTTCCAGAAGTATGCCAGCTAAGACAAACGTAAAAATTCTGTAAATACGGCTAGTACAGATTATCCAGAAAAGAAAGGAATTCGATAATACCCGGGTGAGACCAGCGCGCATCGCCGGTAATCTCGTAAAGAATAGCTCCGTTCGGAGCAACAATAAACGTAACAGGCAGGTTCTTTACGGGAAGCAAGGATTGAAGTCCGCCCTTGTAATCGTGATACCCGGCAACATCTGCCACATTGTACTTTTGAATAAAGTTTAGAACCTTTTCGAGGTTTTTAGGAAGATCAATGGAAACGGCAATAACTTTGACCCCCTGTAGCCGCCGTGCACGGCTCATCCGCTCTAATTCACCCAACTCACGAACACATGGTGCGCACCATGTCGCCCAGACGTTCAGGACCATCAGCCGCCCTCTCTGCTCGTCACTGATATCAACAGGCTCACCCTTCGGTCCTAAAACCTCGATACGCGGAATACGGATATCCTTTGTGTACTTCTTGACCGTACTGAAATAAGGAGCAACGGCCGATTCCTGTTTTTTAAGTAGGTTCTGACTGTTAACCGTCATCGCAACGCCGGCAATAATCAAAACAAAAATAATACCTATAGGTACAACAAGCTTGTTCGTGTAACGATCAGGACTGAAGCTCATAATAAATCCCGTTGACTATTATTGTTAAAACCTTAAGAGGGTTTCCTTTTTTTGTAAACCACGCTACAAAATACTAAAGTAACCGCACTTGCGACACCATGGAAAAAACATATTCATATTATTCTCGGTCTCTGTTTCTGATAGCGCTCTGTCTGGTTTTAGGCGCGTGTGGAATAAAGCCCAAGAATGTCGACCCACCCGAAGGAGCTGAAAAGAGCACGTTCCCTGCCGTCTACCCGGACCCGCAGACGGACCCTAAACCGGGAATGGAAAGTAAGGACAGACTCCTCAAATAGGCAGGGCGGCTTCAGGCCGGTTAACAGCAATGAATGGCTTCACCGAAAAAAATGGAATCCTGTACGTCGACAACGTACCCCTTCCGGAAATAGCACGCAAATTCGGTACACCTTCCTATGTCTACAGCGCTTCCTCCATTCGCTCCCAGTATAACGCCCTCAAATCTTCTTTTGAGAGGGCGCTTCCATCCAACTGGCAGCCACTCGTGTTTTACGCGTGCAAGGCAAATTCCAACATAGGCGTCCTGAAGCTTCTCAAAACACTGGGATGCGGCCTTGAAATCGTCTCTGAAGGCGAACTCTACCGTGGTCTTGAAGCCGGCTTTAAGGGGGATCAGATTATCTCCACCAGTTTCGGCAAAAACTATAACGAGATCAGCGCCGGCATAGACGCCGGGATACGTCAATTCAATATTGAGTCCTGGGAGGAGCTTGAGCAGGTCAACCGGATTGCCGCCGAAAAGGATAAGAGAACGGCTGTGCTTTTCCGCTTGAATCCGAATATAGCTGGCGGTGGCCATGAAAAGATTTCCACGGGCCGCCACGATCACAAATTCGGCAACAACGAAGAAAAGATCGTCGAAATGTACCGACGGGCAGCCGGGATGAAATACGCGCAGCCACGGGGCGTGTCCGTCCATATCGGATCACAGGTGACAACGGTTGAATCGTTCCGTCCTGCCTACGAAAGCATAGCCTCGCTCGTCAAACGCCTGCGCAAGGAAAAGCTGGACGTTGACCGTCTTGATATCGGTGGCGGCTTCCCCATAGCCTATGAGAAAACAGGCGCGCTTCTAGATCTCAATTCCTTCGCAAAGTGGGTTGCCGAAATCATTCTGCCGCTCAAAACGGAAATTCAGATAGAACCCGGCCGTTTTATGGTCGGCAATGCGGGCGTTCTTCTCACTGAAACGCTTTATATCAAGGAAACGGACAGTCGGCGCTTTCTTGTCGTGGATGCGGCCATGAACGACCTCATCCGTCCGGCGCTTTACGAGGCAAACCACGGCATTATTCCAGTCACCTCAAACAAGGGTAGAAACACAGTCGCCTACGACGTCGTAGGCCCGATCTGCGAAAGCGGCGATATTTTCGCACGCCAGCGCCCCCTGCCTGAAATACGCAAGGGAGAACTGGTTGCCATCCAGTCTGCAGGAGCCTACGGCTTTTCAATGGCCTCTAATTACAACAGCCGCCCCCTCCCCGCAGAAATCCTTGTCGACGGCGACAAAGTTGCGCTTATCCGCAAGCGACAGAACGTCTCTGATCTCATCCGCGGAGAATCCTTACCGGAATGGCTGGATTGAAAAAGACGTTCAAAAGTACAAAAATCTGTGCATACGCCCGGTCTTGAAGGCTCAATCGAGGCCTTTTCACAAAAAATAAGGTAGGTTGAGCCTGAAAAAACCGATATTCTGAAACGATGCTAGACCCTTTGGACAGTGATAACCGCCCGTTGCTCGAAACCCTTCGGCGCCGGCGACGCAGTGCCTGGTTTGTCCTTCTGATTGAAAATATCAGTGTAAAAGGCTGGCGGCTTCTCTCTTGGTTTTTATTTTTCGCCGCTTTATGGATTCTCGAAGCCCCGCAGATTTTTGGAGCGACAGGACAAATCGGCTCTCTTTTGGCATTTTTAGCCGGCCTCGCCTACTTCGCGATCAGGGATTTTTCTGGACCGACCCTGCCTCATACGGACGACGTTGACCGAAGGCTGGAAAAAAACAGTAGCTTCCGCCGCGGCCAGATTCGAACGATCGAAGACCGCCTTGCCAATCCGCAAAAGCGCGCAACGCGTGAACTCTGGGACAAGGGGCAGAAACAGATGCTGCAAACCATCCCGGGTCTGCATAAGCCCGAACTGCGCCCGCTTATGATAAAACTTGACCCGCGAGCATTGCGTTTTGCGGTCATTCTGCTGTTTATCTCCGCAGTTCTGGTAGCAGGAAGCGACTGGCAACGACGCCTCTGGTCAGGGATCATCCCTGTAACGCCCAGCTACATACTCTCTCAGGGGCGCAGCGACGAACTCTGGATCACACCTCCGGAATACACGAACATACCCGGCCTTCACATCACCGGAAGCGGACTGAGTGAACCCGTGAAAATTCCGGAGGATAGCCAAATCAAGATTCGCACGTACAGCACTCTGGGCGATTACTTCCCGCCCGGTCTCACCATGGGCGATAAAACCCTTTCCCTTCCCGCGCTTGGCGACGGACTTTATGGACTGGAAACTGCGATTGCCCCTTCTCCCTCCGACAGCATCCGTATTACGCAAATGCTGATAACCCGTGCCGACTGGAAATACGAATACATCCCCGACACCCCCCCAAATCTCCGCTCGGACGTACCGGAAGAATCGGACCAGGAAAGCGAAGAAAAAATTACCAGCGCGGAAGAACAGGAACAATTCCTTGAAGAGTTTGCTCTCAACAGCGAAAAAAACGAAAAGGAAAATGAAGAGCATGCTGAAGAAAAGCTAGACCTGCCCCCATCCCCGCAATCTCCGGATGAGAAGATCGAGAAAGAGGAGGAAATTGAAGAAGCCAGTGGCCCTTACGAGGTGTTGCCTAACGGACAGATCCGCTTTCCTCTTATCGTTCAGGATGATTATGGAGTCACCGACCTGACTATGACCATGCGCCTTGATCCGATGGTCACCGAAAAGCCGCGGGGTAAGGAAGAAACAGAAACGCGCCCGGTAATGTCGTCCGCCGGTGTGGAAATGAAGGTCCAGCCGATTTATGACCTGACAGGGCATACATGGGCAGGCCTGCCCGTGCTGTTTGAATTCTCTGTCAAGGATCACAAAAATCAGCAGGCAGCCTTGGCGCCCCTTTCCCTGACCTTGCCGGAACGTGAATTCAAGCATCCGGTCGCCCGCCTTCTGATCGCCCTGCGTAAGAAAGTGGCCTGGTCGCCCGGCA
Organism: Rhodospirillales bacterium; assembly: GCA_020638365.1. Lineage (GTDB taxonomy): Bacteria > Pseudomonadota > Alphaproteobacteria > Micavibrionales > Micavibrionaceae > JAGNKE01. The sequence goes on from JACKIQ010000002.1 coordinate 245,686, forward strand.
ACAACTTCAAAGAGATTGCATCCGAACTAGAAGCCGTCCTGAGCGCTCCGGATCTTTTCCATGATGATATCGTGGTCTATCTGGCCATACGCACGGCGAGTTCGCGTCTGTTTTATACGAACGACAAGAGTAAGGACGAAATCGAAAAGGCAGCCGATTCCGTCATTAAACTCCTCTGGGAAACAGCTATCAGCATTGAAGACGGCAACCTTTCTGTGGCCGTTCGCAACCTGCGCCAGGTACAAAAGGAACTGGAAAACGCCTTGCGCGATCCGAATACCAGTCCTGAGGAAATCGCCCGCCTGATGGATAAGCTTCGCGAAAGCATGCTCGAATATTTCATCGAACTCTCCCGCGAACTCGAAAAGCGCATGGCAGAGAGTGAAGACATCCCGATGCTGAACCCCGAAGATCTCTCCAAAATGATCGACCCCGAAGCGTTATCGGGTATGATGGATCAGCTTGAATCCGACCTCCAGTCCGGTGACCGCGACGCCGCGCGCGAAAAGCTCTCCCAGCTCCAGAATCTTCTGGACCTGATGGACCCGTCTATGGAAGCCCCCCTGCCCGAAGACATGCAGATGGCCATGGAGGGAATAAACGAGTTGCAGCAACTGATCGAAAGTCAGGAGGCCTTGCGCGACCAGACGCAGAAACAGGCCGATATCCAGAAAATGACGCCCAGAACGCCGGAAAAGCCAGGCCGCACAATTCCTCCAAACCCGAAAGTCATTGAAGATCTTGGGCTTTCAGGCCTTCCCCCGCCTCCTGACGTAATTCCGGAAGACCCCCAGCCGCCGATATCCGGCATGCCCCCTTCACCCGGTCCGGCTCAAGCCCCCCTTGAGACTCAGGATAGCGCGGAGATCGAGGAAGAAACTCGGGCATCTCCGCAAACAGGAAAAAAGAAGCAGATCTCCGGCAACACAATTCCCGGCCCGGTCGATACAAGGCCCAACAAGGAAGAGCAGGAAGCATTGCGCTATGTACTGGGCAGTCTCATGCTGGAATCATCGGAAAAGCTGGGGAATATCCCTGAAGGTATGGCCAAGGCTGAGCTTGAAATGCGCGGCTCGACCGAAAACCTGTCTGACAACCTCCCGGCAGAGTCCATCCCGCATCAGGATAAGGCAATCGAGTATCTCAAGGAAGCACAGGAACAGCTCCAGAAGCAGCTTTCAGCCCGCATGCAGCAGATGGTCGGCCTTGGCTTTAATAGTGGCCAGAAGTATGATCCGCTGGGTCGTCCGTATGGAGGGCAGGAGGACGGCCGTGGCCCTCACCATGGCTCGACTGTGAAGGTTCCTGATGAGGCGGAGAAGAAGCGTGTGGAGGATATTCTGAAGGAGCTTCGCCGCCGCTCGGGTGAGATGGATCGCCCTCTGCAGGAACGTGAGTACTACCGCCGCCTTCTGCGTCAGTTTTAATCCGCAGTGCAAACCGCACATCCACAGCTCCAGCCTGTCCGCGCACACCGGGAACCTCATGTCGCTGCATGCGCCCCTCGAACGCTATCGTTTCTTCCGGACCGACGTGGGTTTTGGGCGGCTCGATATACCAGAGCCCCATCTTCTCGTCATACTGGGAAGTCAGCGCCACCTCTATAAGCGGCACATTACGCCCCTCTTTTGTCATATTGATAATTTGCCCGCTTACGACAAGGTCGTGTCCGTCCTCATAAGCCTCCATCCGGTCAAACTCCAGCCCCTCCCCGGCAATAATGGAACTCCTGCCCAAAAGCGCATAAACAGCCTGAGCCGGAGGCCATGACCGAACGATTGGCCCCTGTAGCAATATAAAGAGTAAAAGCAGAACGATAAAAGCGCCTCCCGCTGCGCCGTATCCGGCCATGACAGCCCGCATGGACGGAGGAGGAGCGGCCCCGACAACAAATGCGGTTTCGGAAGAATCGGGTTTAACGGCATCGGGAATATCTTCGGCTTCGTTCTGCGAACGGCCACCCCCCGCATCATCAGAGGATTCCTGCCCCCCGGCGGACTGACCATCGCTGTCTTCCGGCTCAAAAACAGCCCCCTCTGCCCCTTCTGAAACCTCGTCCCCCTCCCCGCTGGCGGAAGGAGCGTCTTCTGCGTCCATTAAAGCGGCGAAATCAATCTCGTCACTGTCGCCTCCCCCGTCCTCAGAATCGTCCTGCTCTTGGGAAAAATCATCGTCCGCCTCTGCAAAAGACTCATCCGCGTGCGCAAACCAGACATGACGGCAGTCCGAGCATTGAACCTTCCGCCCGTCCACCCCAAGGGCGTCGGCGCTGACTTTAAAGCGGCTATTGCACTCAGGACAACTGACAATCATCGGGGCTGTAATCTTCTCTTTATCCGCACAATCTTGTAAATATAGATTCTGTTCCCTTTATGGGCAAGGCAGACTGACTCAAAGAACGCTGAGTAAAACTATGAAGCCCCGCTGTTTTATCGTCCTGACCGCACTTTGCCAACTGGCATTTGCATTATCGCCGCAACCGGCGAAGGCGCAAGCGGATTTTTGTGGCCTAAACGACACGGAATGCCTGCATGAGACAATTCTGCATACTGCAACATCCCTGACCGACAAAACCGAACGTGACAAGACTTTGCGTGAACTTGCCAAATCATGGGCTGCCGCCGGAAACATGAAAAAGGCGCTCGAAATCGTCCCGATGATCGAAACCCCCGACACCCGCGCCATGACCATCCGCGGCATCGGGATGGAACTCTCCACCCTGAATATATCAAAGGACGAACGGGGAAAAATATTCTCTTCCCTGCGTGAAGAAGCTGAGAAAATGAAAGCAGCGCACGCCCCCTCCTATGCGATCGCCCTGACATACATAGCGATGAGTCAGGCTTTCGCAGGAGATAACGAAGAGGCGAGAAAAACCGCGGGAGAAATGGAAAATGAAGCCCTTCGTCACAAGGCGTTCGGCGAAACGGCCGAAATACAGGCAGAAAGGGGAGATTACATAAACGCAAAAATCAGTTTGGACAAAATCGACGACATCCCCTACAAAAACAAGGCATATGCAACCGTATCCAGGCTTCTTGCGAGTCAAAACCAGCTTGAAGACGCTTATGACGCGGCGATGCAGATTACAAACCCTTATTTGAAGGCCACAGCGCTTCAGAATATCCTGAACGTTCAAGGCATGCTAAAAAACGCACCTGTGCAGACACAAACCGCTCCGCAGGAATGAAAACTGTTAATATAGGAAAGCCCCTTGATAAGATTTGATAAAGTCGGATTCCGGTACGATAGCGGCCCCGATGTGCTCAACGACATAGATTTTGAACTCAAGGCCGGCTCATATCACTTCCTGACCGGGCCTAGCGGCGCAGGAAAAACATCCCTGCTGAGCCTGATGTATCTCGGGCATCGCCCTACCCGCGGCAACCTGTTCATGTTCAACCAGAATGTCGGCACCCTCCCGCGCGAGCGGCTCTATGAAATCCGCCAGAAAATCGGAATTGTATTCCAGGATTTTCGCCTTCTTGGGCACCTCAGCGCCTTCGACAACGTGGCCTTGCCCTTGCGTATTCTTAAACGTCCGGAAAAGGAAATCCGCAACAATGTCACGGAATTGCTCGACTGGGTCGGACTTGGCGATAGCAAGGACAAGCTTCCCCCGACTCTTTCAGGCGGTCAGCAACAGCGCATCGCCATAGCCCGTGCGGTCATAACGCGTCCGAAACTCCTGCTCGCCGACGAACCGACCGGAAACCTTGACGATGCGATCGGCTTCCGCCTGATGAACCTGTTTGAACAGCTCAACCGTATGGGGACCACAATTGTAATCGCGACTCACAATACGCACATTATGGAAAAATATGGCCATCCACGCATGATTCTCGCACACGGTAATTTGACGTTGGATGAACACCGGAATAAGGCCGAAGAAACTGCGCAAGGTCCGCTGACCGCAAACATCAAGACAGGAACCCTCAAACATGCAAGCTGACTCCGACCCGGTAACATCAGGGATGATCCGCAGACTTCTGCGTCTTGTTCTGGGGTCAAAAGGCTACGACCTTCCCTTCAAATCGGATACGGACAGGAATTTCCTTCTGCTGCTCGTAGCCTTGATGAGTTTTCTGGCCGTCCTTGCATGCGCCGGAACACTGACCCTTCACGCCATGACTCAGCGCTGGTCCAGTGGACTTGAAAACAAGATAACAATAGAGGTCAAGGCGGAAACCCCGAACGGAGAAATTCTCTCCCCCGAATCCGTAAAACTGGATACCGAAAAAATAGCAGGAATGCTGGAGGGCAATCTCGCCATCAAAAGCTATCAGGTCATGAATGAGGTGGAAATCAAGAAACTCGTCTCCCCTTGGATCGGAGAGGATTTCAGCTTCGATGAAATCCCGATGCCCGGACTGATCGCAGTCGAACTGAGCGCCGCTACGCCTGAAACGCTCGAAACCCTGACGCAAAAGGTTCTGAGCGTTGCCCCATCCGCACGTATCGAAACGCACAGGGAATGGCTGCAGGACATCCTGAGATTTGTAAAAACTTTGCAGGGCCTTGCCTTTCTGGTTGCCATGATTGTAGTCGTAACAACGATTACCGCCATATCCAGCGGCGTCCGGTCACGCATGGCCATTTACCGGAATCAGGTGGAAATACTGCACCTCATCGGTGCGCCAGATCCCTATATTGCGCGCCAGTTTCAGTGGCATGCGGTCATTGTGTCCCTGCTCGGCAGTGTCATCGGCACGGCAGCCGGACTTGCCGTGGCTACGCTGATTTTCCATCTCTCCGGCAAGGATGAGACGGCCCTGATCCCGGAAATAGGGCTGAACTACGGTCAAATCGCCGCTTTCATAATACTGCCGCTTCTGGCCTGCCTGATCTCCGGAACGACGGCGCGTTTTACGGTCTTGCGCACCCTCTCGCAGATGCCGTAAAACGGTAAGATCATGAAAAGCATAATTCTAAAAGCAACAGGCGGCCTGATTGCAACTCTCCTATCGCTGTGGCTGGGTGGGTTCATTCTCTTTAGCGTCTACACGCTGACAACATCTCCCGCCGATGCAAACGAAAAGACCGACGCGATTGTTGTGCTTACTGGCGGCAATTACCGCATCCAGACTGGCCTTGATCTTTTGGCAAAAGGCGCGGCCCCGAAACTGCTGATCACCGGCGTACATGAAAAGGTCACGGTCGAGGATATCCTGAAAAACTGGAAAAGCGAACAACCGCCCCCCAATTGCTGCATTTCCCTCGGTCATAAAGCCCTGACAACATATGACAATGCGGACGAAGCAAAAGAATGGATAGAAAAGAACGGGATCGCATCCATCCGTCTCGTAACCTCCGATTACCACATGGCCCGCGCCCTCATTGAATTCAGGCGAAGCATTCCCGGCCTGAAAACCGTTCCCCACCCTGTCGAGGAAAAAGATTACGGCTTTACGGACTGGACTTTCTGGCAACTGGCCTTCAGCGAATATCATAAAATTCTCTTTCGCCTCCTGCGCTTGTCGCTCCAGATGGAATAGTCTCGTAAAGAAATGCCCAGTTTTCCGATCCGCTCGACGCTATACAATATTTGCTTCTATGGACTGACTGCCATAGCCTGCGTCTTGTGCCTTCCGACCCTCTTTATGCCCCGCAGGGCGTTCATGTCGGTAGTGCATACATTCGTATTCATCAATCATTTTCTTGAGCGCTCTATTTTAGGCTTGGATTTTGAGGTGCGCGGGCATGAAAACCTTCCCGAGGGGGCCTGCATAATCGCTGCAAAGCATCAATCCGCCTACGAAACAACGAAGCTCCATATTCTCCTCGAAGATCCGGCTATCATCCTGAAAAAGGAGTTGCTCAAAATCCCGCTCTGGGGCCTGTATCTGGCTAAATCCGATGTAATCGCCATCGACCGCAGCTCGCCGAAAGCGGCTATCGAATCAATACAAAAAGGCGCCCTGAGGATGAAGGAGCAAGGCCGTCAGATCGTCATTTTCCCTCAGGGAACGCGGGTAGCCACACATGTCACCGCGAAAGACAGGCCTTATAAAATCGGGGTCGTGCGGGTTCAGGAAGCAACGAACCTCCCCATCATTCCGCTGGCTATGAACAGCGGAGTTTTTTGGCCGCGCAACAGCTGGTTTAAAAAACCCGGAAAAATTGTCTTTGAATTTCTGCCTCCTGTCCAACCCGGAAACGATGCAGGAAAAACACTTTCTGCCTTGCAGGATAAACTGGAAAACCGATCCGACCGTCTCATGGAGGAAGGGCGGTATCAGCTATCGACCCGCAGGAAAAAAAATTGGAAAATTCCCGCAGCGATCATCGCTTGCCTGATGGTTCTAGCCTATACCGCCAACTGGATGATCGCTGCGAACCTGATCGTTGAAAACATAAACCGGAACTTCGATAATTTGGAAAAACAGGGATTTATCAAGTTCACCAGGCGGCCCGAGCCTGTTATTTCCGGCTTTCCCGGAAAACTCCGTCTCGAACTGGGAAAACTGGAGATTCTAAGCCCCGCAGGAACCATAAGCGCCGAATCAATTCACGCCGCTTCATGGCCCTTTTTCCGAATGCCAATCGCAGCAGAGATCCGTCAGGCACAGATAAAGCAAAGGTACTGGCTAGGGCCAGTTAACTTCGAGAGTATACGAGCCACGATCCGCCCGTGGAGCAAAAGTTTCAACCTGATTGACAGTGAGGTTCACCGAGGAGAGTTCACCGCCCGCGCTAACGGGCAGGTTAATCTGGAAAACGAGGGCGATCCGCAAATCCTCATCAATTTCATACTGGAAAACGAGGAAGCCTTTATTAAGGAACTTCAAGAAAAAGAAATCATACACCAGCAACAAGCAATAATAGCGGCCACCACGTTCTCGGGCTTAAAGCGGAACGGCGCGACACAATTCACACTGACCTCGCGCGGGAACGCGGTCTATATGGGGCCGTTCAAACTTTACCAGTTCAAAACCCGCCGCACGATACACACCGCCAACGAATAACGATGTTTCTCAAAGACGTGAAAAGCTATTCCGCCTGTCCCTGCTCCACAATTTGCTTTCGGATTGCTCGGGTTTTTGTAAAGACATCATAAAGATACTCTCCGTTCCCTTGCCGGATCGCTTTTTGCAGAGCGGTAAGATCTTCAGAAAAACGTTGCAGAACTTCAAGAACGGCGGCCTTGTTGTTCAAGAAAATATCCCGCCACATCACGGGATCCGAAGCCGCGATCCGCGTAAAATCCCGAAAACCCGACGCAGAAAACTTGATAACCTCGGACTTGATATCGTCCTCAAGCTCGGTAGCCGTCCCCACGATCGTGTAGGCAATCAGGTGCGGCAGGTGCGAAGTAATGCCAAGAACAAGGTCATGATGCGCCGGATCCATTATCTCGATCATCGCGCCGCACTCTTCCCAGAGCTTCGTGACTTTCTCGACCGCTCGTATGCCGGTATCAGGTAACGGCGTAAGGACGCACCAGCGGTTATCAAACAGAGTATCAAATCCTGCTTCAGGTCCTGAAAATTCCGTTCCAGCGATCGGATGTCCCGGTACAAATTCGATCCCTGGACGGCAGAACGGCTTGATTGCTTCGATCACTGCCATCTTGACCGATCCCGTATCCGTAACGATAGACCCTTGTTTAAGCGCGGGTGCTATGCGCTCGGCGACTTTTCGCATGGCCCCGACGGGAACGGCTATCATGATAAGATCTGCGCCTTCCACGGCCTCTGTAAGATTGTCCGTAACCTGATGTGCAAGACCAAGATCATGCACAACCTTGCAAACATCCCGATCGGCATCCGCTGCCACCAGCGTCTTTGCCAGTCTTTTCTTGAGAATAACCCGCGCCACCGACGACCCGACCAATCCCATACCGATGACTGTGACCTTTCCAAACATGATATGTCCTCAACTCCTGTTAAGACGGCCACTCCGTTCGGTCCGTCTTGTATATCTGTAATTATTTCGCTTTTTATTTCAGAACGGCCGCGCCGCCAAATCATTCATCAAGTTCCGGCACCGCCGGATAACCGCCCAGAACACCGACACAGCGGCAGTCGCCTTCGAACGCCTGCCTGATCTTATCAAGAATCTCGTTATCGGAAGCGATATAGCCTTTCGCTTCAACAAGATGTACGGTGGAATTTACACGGCTTGGAAACTTAGAGCTGTAAAGGTTGACGATGTCCAGTCCCATTTTACCTAAACGCTCGACAACCCGGGTCCGGCTGATTGATGAACTCAGTTCCAGTCCGATAAAGCTGTAATCGTCATCCGAAGGTAAATACTCGAACTTGGAAACAACCAGCGCCCTGTGCGAAAGCCCGCCGCCGTTCTTACCGTGCAAGCCATACGGCAAAGCGCATATAATCGAAATTTTTTCACCCGGCTGCTCAAGCAAGTTTGCCCACCACGCGTCCTGCTGGTCCAGTTCCGGCCAGGGCAAAACAGCAAAAGAAGACTCGTCGCTCCGCACGGCCCCAATCGCACCGGATGCGCTGTTAGTTTTTTTCATGGGCACTATGGTCCCGAAATAATCCTTGGCCATATCCCATTGCGCACTTCCCTCTTCTTCTGAAAAGACGATCACGGTCAATCCGGTCTGAAGCAGGGCCACCGCTCCCACAAGTTCACGCCATATCCGAACCACTGCCTGCCGCGGCAAAGGTCCCTCGTGCCTTTCCAGCAAACGCCTGATCATACGAGCCTCGCGTGCGGGCTGCACCATCTGGAGGTTGGATTTTCTCTTGGCTTCAGCAATTGAAAAAACCAGCGAAGCACGCTCCATGAGCAAATCATGAACAGTATTGTCTATCTCGTCGATCTTGGCACGAATATCGTTCAGTGTTTTTGACATGGACTTGCAATCTTTCCCAACCTATAAAAGCTTATTTATAGATATGCATTAAAGAAATCAAACGGATCGTGAGAAATTAAATGCCTCTTGTGGCTTATAAGAACCTGCCGACGTTCGAACGCCTGAAACAGGAAGGCCGGAACGTGTTGCCATCAGACCGCGCGGCCAAACAGGATATCCGCGAAATGCATATAGGCTTGTTGAACATGATGCCTGATGCGGCACTGGCCGCAACCGAGCGGCAATTCTTCCGTCATATCGGCGAAAGTAACCAGATTGCCCAGCTTTTCGTCCATCCTTTCACCCTCCCCGAACTGCAACGCAGTCCGGAAACTATTGAATATGTAAAAAAGTACTACGAGCTTTTCGAAAAACTGCAGGAAGAAGGGCTGGATGCCCTGATTATTACGGGCGCCAACATCTCACAGCCGCATCTTGAAAAGGAGCCGTTCTGGGAACCGTTGAAAAAAATCATCGACTGGTCCTGGAATAATGTAACCTCGACCCTGTGTTCCTGTCTGGCCACCCATGCCGTCATGCAGTTTCGCTACAACCAGAAACGCACGCCCTTTCCCGAAGGAAAAAAACTCTGGGGCGTCTATCGCCATCGTGTTGAAGAACGCCAGCACCCTCTGGTTCGGAATATGAATACGGTTTTCGATGTTCCTCATTCACGCTTCAACGATATTTCCGAAGAGCAGTTCAGGAAGGCCGGCATGAAAGTTCTGGTCAAGGGACGCCTTTCAGGAACGCACATCGCGGTCAGCCCTGACGGTTTCCGGCTGGTCTGTATGCAGGGGCATCCGGAATACGATACCATCAGTCTGCTTAAGGAATATGAACGCGAACTCCGCCGTTTCGAAGCCGGGGACAGGCCAGACCTCCCGCCATTCCCTGAAAATTACTTCAAAAACGAGATTATTGAACGTATAGCGCCCAATGGCCAGAATCCGACCATGTCAAGGCTCGATGAAAACCGGGAATTTCTTGCAGAGAATCTGGAAAATACGTGGACGGATAGCGGACGCAGTATCCTCTCAAGCTGGATCGGCCTCGTCTATCAGGTCACCAACGCAAACCGCAAACGCCAGTTTATGGAGGGTGTAGACCCGGATAACCCGCTCGGAATGATTGACTGAAAACGGTTGCCCGTAAGTACGCGCCGAACGCAGAAAAACAAATCAGCCTGAAAAATTCTGCGGCACGGGAACCCCTGCGGGATCACCCCCGAACAGACCGGACTCGACAGCTGGAACACGTGAGCCGGATCCTTTATCTACCCCCGCATAAAGCTGCTTGCTCGCTTCGATTATATGAACGCCTGCCGCCACGGGTAAGCAGACTCGCCCGATCTGCTCAAAAACATTCGAGGAACGGATAAAAAACGAAAACTTGAATGGCGGAACAAAAAGAGCCCCTTGCGTACGCTCTTGGACAAAAAGATTCTCCCTTAAAGAAAAGCAAAGCTGGGAAAGCGAATAGGGAGCGCCATGCCCGAACGGAGACCACTCCACCCGCGCCCACAAAGCCGCCCGGTTGGGTACGATCACCAGCACACGTCCGTTAGGCTTTAAAACCCGCCAGATTTCGTGCAGGTTGGATTGCAGATGCTCGCAATATTCAAGATGATGAACAAGAATGACGCGATCTATCGACGCGTTTTCAATGGGAAGCGATGCTCCAGAAGAAAGATAAACAAGATTTTTTTGCTCTTTCGGCCACGTATCCGCCCCAAAACGCGAAGACATCATGGCAAAAACGCGCTCCGCATCATCCGTAAACCGCTCAAGATAAGGAACGGCATACCCGCACCCCATGACTCGCAGCCCATGCGTATCTGGCCAGAACATAGAAATTCGTCGGTTCAGAATGCCCTGAACGGCAAAACCGAGCGGTGAATTGTAGAATGTTCGAAAATCATAGACTGATCGGTACATACAACCATTCTACAGCCGATCGCGTATTTGGTAAACAAGCGGGATATCCGCCTCCGGCATGGGAAAGTGGTAGAGATCCTGCGGCAAGACCCATTTCAGCGCCTGCGCTTCAAGCGACTGCGGCTCCCCGCGCCATATTCTGCAAACGAACAAGGGCATGAGAAGATGAAAATCGTCATAGCTGTGAGAAGTAAAGCCGATAGGCGAGAAACAGCATTCGCGCGTTTCAATCCCCAACTCTTCCTCCAGCTCGCGCATCAGCGCAAATTCTGGAGTTTCCCCATCCTGCACCTTCCCGCCCGGAAATTCCCACAAGCCAGCCATGCTCTTCCCTTCAGGCCTCTGGGCGATCAGGACCCGCCCCTGCCCGTCAACCAGCGCCACAGCGGAAACAAGGATGACGGGCAGCCCTGAAGGCTTCTCCGGACGCGGTAAAGCCAGCGCCTCGTGACAGTTCATCCTTTCCTTCATAGTGCGCTCCATTCCACGCTTTTTATACAACCGTAAGATAAAAAGCCGCACAAACAGCGCGGCTTTTACAAAATATTATAAAAAAAGCCAGTACCTACTCCGGTGAAGCCTCGGTCGGCTCTTCAGACGCGGGCTTTTGTGCTTCCTCTTGTGCAGAAGAGTCCTCTACCCTAGGCTCAGAAGACTCATCACCTGTTGCAGGCTCTACGTCTTCATGCGCTCCGGCATCCGGTTCCAGACCCTGCGCGTGTTGCGGTTGTCCCACTGCCACAGGATTGCCGCTCTCGTCAAAATTCTCGACTTTGGCCTCTTCACGCCACCTTGAAATAATCTCGTTATAAAGATTACGGCTTAACTCCTGTTCAAGATAAGGCTTTGCCGTTTCAAAATCGGCCGGAGGGCGCTCGCGCTTGTCTTCGACCTTGATGATGTGGTAACCGAAACCGCTCTTGACCGGTGTTTTTGTATAAGAACCGACTTCAGTCTCAAAAGCAGCCTTGGCAAATTCAGGCACGACCTCATCCTTGGCAAAATAACCCAGTTCTCCTCCGCTCGAAGACGAACCGTCAAGGGAATAGTCCTTGGCAAGCTGGGCAAAGTCCTCGCCGCTATCAAGCTTTTTGACGAGTTCCTTGGCACGCGCTTCATCTTCGCCTGAAACAAGGATATGGGAGGCCTTGACCTCCTCTACCTTGGGAAAGTCTGCCTTGTACTTGTCATAGGCTTCCTGAATGCGCTCATCAGAAATTTCCTTTTTGACTTCACGTTCAAGAAAGGTGGACCGGACAATCTGTTTTCTTGCTTTTGCAAGAGAGCTTTGCACCTCCGGATCGTTTTCAAGGCTAGCGCTGCCTATTTTGGCGTCGATCACGCGTTCGCTGATCATCTGGTCTAGGGCGATCTGCTTGAGAACATCTTCTGGAAACTGCTGGAAATTCTCCGGCATGTTTTCAAGGGCTTCCTCAATATCTGCTTTGGTAATGGCCTCACCATTAACACGCGCGACAAGCGGGTTGTCCGGAGAAACCGGGTGCGAAGGATTTCCGGCAGAGGCAACGGACGTCGGACCGGACTGCCCTGTTACCGGACCTAACTCCCGTAAGGGTCCGGGCAAACTTTCGGATGGAACCATTCTCCCGGCGATAAATCCGAGCGCCCCGACGATGATAACGATAAGAACAGTGACGAACGCATGGCCTGACTCGTTACCGTGTGCGACTTCCCGGTTATGGGGCTGATAAGACATGATATTCCTCAAATAAAAAACTAGAATGCAAGAAGATTAACAAGGCGCAGACTATAGAAAGGGTTTAGCCTTTTCAATAGGTAAAGTAATCGCAGCCGGAGGCTTGTATTGACGAGCCGCCGCCGGAGCCTTATACCAGAACGACTTGTTAAGGTCTGACCGGGAGTATTGCTCACTTGTTAGGATTTTTAGGAAAAGTTTTCGGCACGACAAACAGCCGCTTACTGAAACATCTTGGCCGCCATGTCCCGCGTATTAACGCGCTGGAACCCGGTTATCAGGGAATGAGCGACGACGAGCTGCGGAGCCAGACGTTTGCTTTCCGCGAACGTCTGAAAAAAGGCGAGCCTCTCGACAACCTTCTGCACGAATCCTTCGCTGTAGTCCGCGAAGCCGCTGTGCGCACCCTCGGTCAAAGGCACTACGATGTGCAGTTGATCGGCGGGCTGGCGCTGAATGATGGTAAAATCGCCGAAATGCGGACCGGAGAAGGAAAAACCCTTGTTTCCACCCTTCCTGTCTACCTGAACGCGCTGGCAGGAAAGGGCGTCCACGTCGTTACGGTCAATGACTACCTGGCCAAGCGGGACGCCGAATGGATGGGCGAAATCTACAGTTTTCTTGGTCTCACCACCGGCTGCATAACTGGAGATCTGAAGGATTTGGCGCGCCGCAAGGCCTATGGTTGCGACATAACATATGGAACGAACAACGAATTCGGCTTCGACTATCTGCGCGACAATATGAAGTTCAGCCTAGAGCAGATGGTTCAGCGCGACTTTAATTACGCTATTATTGACGAGGTCGACTCGATCCTGATCGACGAAGCCCGGACGCCGCTCATTATCTCCGGCCCCTCCGAAGGTTCTACGGAACTGTACGGACGCGTCGACAAAATTATTCCGGAATTGGAAGATGCCGATTATGAACTGGAAGAAAAACACAAGAATATCGCTCTGACCGAACAAGGGCAGGAACACGTCGAAGAACTTCTTAAACAACATGAAATCCTCAAAGAAGGAAGCATGTACGACTTCGCCAACATCGCGCTCGTCCACCACGTCAACTCGGCCCTTCGTGCCCACAAGCTCTTCCAGCGTGACACGGATTACATTATCAAGGACGGAAAGGTCGTCCTCATCGACGAATTCACCGGCCGTATGATGGAAGGACGTCGGCTGTCCGAAGGCTTGCATCAGGCGATCGAAGCCAAGGAAGGAGTCGAAATCCAGAAGGAAAACCAGACGCTGGCCGCCATCACTTTCCAGAATTACTTCCGCCTCTATCCGAAACTGGCCGGAATGACCGGAACGGCCATGACAGAAGCCGCAGAATTCGAAGAGATATACGGACTAAAGGTCGTGGACATCCCGACCCATGTACCCGTCGCGCGCAAGGACCATGATGACAAGATATACAAATCCCTGCGTGAAAAAGATGACGCTATCGTGGCTCTGATCAAGGAATGTCAGGAACGCGAACAGCCCGTCCTTGTCGGTACGATCTCGATTGAAAAATCCGAAACGCTCTCCGCGCGCCTTAAAAAGGAAAAAATCAAGCACAACGTGCTGAACGCCCGGCATCACGAACGCGAAGCGCATATCATAGCGCAGGCAGGGCAGCCCGGAGCCGTAACCATTGCCACCAACATGGCCGGACGCGGAACTGATATCCAGCTCGGCGGCAACGTCGAAATGCGGGTTATGGAGGAAGTCGACCCCGAATGGCCAGAGGAAAAAAGACACGCCGCCATTCAGAAAATAAAGGCCGAAATAGAAGAAAATAAGAAGAAGGTAAAGGACGCTGGAGGGCTCTACGTTGTAGGCACGGAACGCCATGAATCAAGGAGGATTGACAACCAGCTCCGCGGACGCTCCGGACGTCAGGGAGATCGTGGCGCCTCCATGTTCTTCCTGTCCGTAGAAGATTACCTCATGCGCGTCTTCGCAAGCGGAAGGCTTGAAGCTCTTCTCTCGAACAAAAATATTGGCCTTCAGGAAGGCGAAGCGCTGGAACATCCGTGGATTTCAAAGATGCTCGAAACGGCTCAGGGCAAGGTCGAAACCATGCATTTTGAAATCCGTAAGAACCTGCTGAAATTCGACAACGTCATGAACGATCAGCGCAAGGTCATTTACGAACAGCGCCGCGAAATAATGGAAACCGACAGCGTGGAAGAACTTGTCCGCGACATGCGACACGATACGATCGTCGACATCGTCCACCGCAATATCCCGCCCAACGCCTACGCCGAGCAATGGGACATTGATGCGCTTGAAAACGATGTTGCCCGCCTCCTCTTTCTGCATCTGCCTCTGCGCGATTGGGCGAAGGAAGAAGGAATAGCCGACGAGGAAATCATAGAGCGCCTGACCGAAGCCTCAGACAGGCGCATGGCGGAGAAAGCCGCGAATATTGGACCGGAAGTCTGGCGGCGTGCGGAAAAAATAATTCTCCTGCAGATGCTTGACCAGCACTGGAAAGAACACCTTCTAAATCTCGACCATCTCAGGCAGGGCATCAATCTGCGCGCCTTCGGCCAGCGCGACCCGTTGAACGAATACAAAACGGAATCTTTCTCGCTTTTCGAAGGGATGCTGGACATGATGCGCGAAACCGTAACCATGACTCTCAGTATCGTGGAAGTCAGCATGGGCGAAGAGCGTGCGGGTCTGGTTCTTCCCGGTATGATGCGCCCTGAAGAAAGCCAGATTCAGGAAGGCCGCATCGACCCCGCGACAATGAGCGCGGCCCCGCGCGAGAAGGAAAGAGACAAGTTTCCGCCGCAGGAACCACAGCAACCGCAAGGTGTAACAGTACAGCACCGTCCCATAGACAAGAATGATCCAAGCACCTGGCACAAAACGCAGAGAAACGCGCCTTGCCCCTGCGGATCGGGTAAAAAATACAAGCAGTGCCACGGGAAGATCGCCCAAAAAAGCTGAACCCGGAAGGGCTGATCCCCAAAGGATAAGGGATGACGACCCCCAGACAGGCAGACATCGTGATTTTCGGAGCCGGCATTGCAGGCCTCTGGACCCACGCATACCTCTCAAATCTCGGCTATAACGCGCTCCTGCTTGAATCAGACAAAATCGGGGGCGTGCAGAGCATCGCCTCGCAAGGGATCATTCACTCAGGACTCAAATTCGCCTTTGCCGGAAAAATCAGCAAACTGGCGAAATCCATCAGCGCCATGCCCGAACGCTGGCGCGACGCACTGAATGAAAAAGGAGAAGTTGACCTCTCAGGGGCAGTCATTAACGCACAATCGCAACTGCTCATGATTCCTCCGGGCTTTCTGGGCGACATTTCCAAGACCGTAGCGAAAAAAACGCTCGGCAAAAACGTGCGCGAAATCGCTCAATCCGAATGGCCTGAAGAGATAAAAAACTCCGGCTTTAAGGGCTCAGTCATTTTCATGGACGAACGGGTTCTGGATATCCCCTCAGTCGTTCAAACTCTTATGCAGCCTTATAAAGACTCCATTAAAGCCATCCCGAAAAATGACGCAAAAACACCCCTGGATTTTCTGGAAAAAAACGGAATAGAGGCAAAAAAAATTCTCTTCACCACAGCCGGAGAAAACCTCGGGATCGCCGCAACCCTGAACCATGAAAAAGGTCTGGAAACGCAAAGCCGTCCGCTCCTGATGGCCATGATGAAACCCGCCCCGTTCCCCCTCTTCGCCCATTTTGTAGGAAAAACCGACAAACCTGTGGCGACCGTAACGACCCACACCGATCAGAACGGAAAACGGGTCTGGTATATCGGGGGCCTTGTGGCCGAGCGCCCTGTTACCGCTCCTCCGGAAGATAGCATCAAAGCTGCCAAGAAAGCTCTCGCCTCATACCTTCCCGGCGTCGACATTTCAGAAGCACAGTGGGCTGTAATTCCCATCGCCCGCTCCGAAGGAAAATCAAAAACGGACGGCTGGATGCCCGATACACCGACCCTGCACCGCGCCGGCAACGTCCTTTACGGCTGGCCGACCAAGCTTACCTTCGCGCCGATGCTCGCGGACGCGGTACTAAAAGAATTACAGAACTCGAATATAGAACCATCGAATACAAGAAATGACTGGTCGTTTCTGACATCGGCTCCGCTCGCACAGCCGCCCTGGGAGAATGCAACGTGGAAACGCTCATAAAATTCCATCGCCCTCTGGGACAAACAGGTTTGAGTGTTTCTCCGCTTGGTCTTGGCACCGTGAAATTTGGCCGGAATGAAGGCGTTAAATATCCGGAAAATTTTGAAATACCCGATGAGCAGTTTTTAGCCGCCCTGCTCGCTCATGCCCGCGATCTCGGCATCAACATGCTCGACACCGCTCCCTCGTACGGAGTCAGCGAAGAGCGGCTCGGGCGCCTCTTAAAAGGACAAAGACAGGATTGGACCATAGTCGGAAAAATCGGCGAAGAGTTCAAAAACGGTGAGTCGGAATATATCTTCACACCCGAGCATTTCGAAATGAGCCTGCAGCGCTCCCTCAAAAATCTGCAAACCGATTATCTGGATGTTCTTCTGATCCATTCCGACGGCAGCGACATGGCAATCCTCTCGGATGAAAAACTGATCAGAAAAATGGACGAATTTAAATCCCGGGGACTTGTCCGGGCCATCGGCGCGTCCACTAAAACCGTTGAAGGAGGAATCAAGACGCTCGACCTCATGGATATCGTTATGGCGACCTACAACCCCGTCATGCGAGCGGAAAAGCCTGTCCTCGACCACGCCGACGAAAAGGGAAAAGGCGTTTTGCTAAAAAAAGCGCTGGCCAGCGGCCATCTCGACAAGTTGGGCAAAAACCCTCTCCAGACTGCCATGGACTTTGCGTTCGCACACCCGGGAACAACGGGAATCATTGTCGGTACGATCAACCCTTCGCATTTATCCGCAAATGTGAACGCGGCAATAAAAGCCCTGAAAAATTAAAAAATCAGTCCTTTGCGTCAATAAATCTTTCAGGCGGCGTGACACGGATCGTTTTGATCTGGTTCCTCTGGCGCTTGACTATGTCGAAACGGAACTCGTGAAAAATAAAGGACTGTCCGACTTCAGGCACGCATTGTGATTCATAGATGATCAGTCCCGCGATCGTCGAATAGTCCTCATCGGGCAAACCCCAGTTGTACTCGCGGTTCAGGTCACGAATTGTTACGCGCCCATCGACCATATACGCCCCGCCGATCACCTTTCGAACGCCGGGTACGGAAACGTCATGCTCGTCGTCAATGTCCCCGACAATCTCCTCAAGAATATCCTCCAGCGTCACGATCCCTCTGAAAGAGCCGTACTCGTCAATCACGATGGCGATATGCTCGCGCCGTTCCCTGAAGGCCTGCAACTGATCGTAAAGCGTTGTCGTCTGGGGAATGAACCACGGTTCCTTGGCCAGATCATTAAAATCTATCGCCTCTATTTTTCCACCAGCATTCAGCAGAACTTGCAGAAGGCTTTTGACGTGAAGGATCCCGATAATATCGTCCGGGTTATCTTTCCACAGCGGCAACCGGGTATAGGGGCTGTTCAGCACGTCTGCAACGATCTCTTCGGTAGCTTTATTGAGATTGATCATGCTGACATCCTTGCGGTGAATCATAATCTCCTCGATATCCACGTCCGCAAGATCAAGGATGGACCGCAGCATCGCGCGCTGCTCTTGTACTTCCTGCTCGGGCCCTTCATGCATCTCGATCGCCCCGCGCAGAAGTTCAAGATGCGACCCGGCGGTGACCTTGGAAATATCCACCCCGAACAGGCGCAGAACCCACCTCACAATTCGCGTGACGACTTCTGTAACAGGCGCAAAAATCAAGATCACGTAATGGATCAGCGGCGCAACGCGCAGAGCCATGCTCTCCGCATGATGAAAGGCATAGGTCTTGGGAAGGACTTCCGAAAAAATCAGAAGCAGCATCGTCATGATTATTGTCGCGTAAACAACCCCCGCGTCGCCGAACACCTTGATAAGAACGCCCGTAGCCACGGCCGACGAAAGAATATTCACTAGGTTGTTGCCCAGTAAGAGCGCTCCGATCATCCGGTCCTTGTTCATCCGCATGCGGTTCACAAGCGCCGCCCTCTTGTTGCCCTCTTTCTCTCGGGACAGGAGCCTTACCCGTGACGCAGCCGTCAACGCCGTCTCGGACCCTGAAAAGAAAGCCGAAAGGATGAGAAGAAAAAAAATGAAGATCAGCGAAAATGTAAGTTCGGTATCCATTACGTCTCCGGAAAGCCAACAAACCTGGACAAAACCGAGCGTACCGTGCCTTCTTCGACGTCGGACCGGATTACCGCTCGACCTATCGTCTCGGCCAGAATGAAAGTAATCTTACCATCCTTGGCCTTCTTGTCACGCTGCATGATGGCCATCAGGTCGTCGACACTCGTCTTGAGCGGCGGAGTAATTGCGGCAGTAGACGTCATCAGCCCTAATGTACCAAGATGCTCCTCGACTCGATCGACATCTTCACGCGAGCACAACCTCATATTCTCGGACATTTCAAAAGCCATGACCATCCCGATCGCTACGGCCTCTCCATGCAGTAGCCGCCCATCATAGCCGGCCGCCGTTTCCAGCGCATGACCGAACGTATGACCGAGATTAAGCAGCGCTCTCCGGCCCGATTCCCGCTCATCTTCCTCAACGATAGCGGCCTTGGCTTTGCAACTGACCTCAACAGCATAAGCCACTGATTCAGGAACCAGATCGCAAACACCGTGCCCGTTCTCTTCCAGCCAGTCGAAAAAGTGGGGATTGCCGATCAGACCGTATTTGACGATTTCCGCATAACCCGCAAGAACTTCCCGGCGCGGCAATGTCTTCAACACATCGACATCGGCTACGACGACGCAAGGCTGGTAAAAAGCCCCGACCATATTCTTGCCAAGCTTTGTGTTGATGCCCGTTTTGCCTCCGACGGAACTGTCCACCTGAGAAAGAAGGGTTGTAGGAATCTGCACGTATTGTATTCCGCGCATGACTGTGGCCGCCGCAAACCCGGCCAGATCTCCGATAACGCCACCTCCGACTGCCACGACGATTGAGTCGCGGTGTACGTTATTTTCAAGCATCCACTCATGCAATTGCATGAGGTAATCATAGGACTTTGTCTGCTCGCCCGGTGGCAGAACCATTACGCCGCAAAAAGCAGCGCCCAACCCGTCGAACTGAATCTTTATCTTTTTTGCATAATCTTCGACATGTTCATCGGTGACAATAAAAATGCGCCGCCCGAGAACATCAAAAGGCATAAAATCGTCGATCCGCCCGATCAACCCGGACCCGACAAAAATCTCGTAACTGCGTTCGCCAAGAGGAATGGTAACGACTTTCGTATCCAGCGCGTGGATTTCGCCTTCGCTCATCTATCAAGATATCCTTCCAAAGTAATCAGGACCTTCAGGACCAGTGCCTCTATACCTGCAAGCGGATCCTCTACCACCAGATCGGCCTGTGCGTAAAGATTTTTACGCTCCTCCAGAAGATCCTCAAGGCGCTGGCGCGGATTTTCAGCATCCATCAGAGGCCTGTTCCGAGAATTTTTTATCCGTTCAAAAAGAACATCGACGGCTGCGTTAAGCCAGACGGATATTCCGTTTTTTGCGATAGCCTGTAACGTTTCCGGCACGATCAGACACCCGCCTCCTGTAGAAATAACCGATAGATCCTCGCCTAAAAGCCTCTCGATCATGCGGCGCTCCAGAACACGGAAAGCCGCCTCACCCTCAGTCGAAAAAATATCAGCGATTTTTCGCCTTTCCTCTCGTTCGATCAACGTGTCTGAATCCCGGTGAGGCAGCCCTAGAGCCTTTGCCAGAAGTGAACCGACATGACTCTTTCCGCTGCCCATCATCCCTATCAGGACTATGGACTTAGTCAGTTTGGGCCTCACACGCCCCGAAACGTCAGAGATAGTCAGGGCTAAATCTTCCATTGGACTTTCTTACACCATTCCATCTTTCAATACAGACTTTATTTTGATATAAAGCGGTTCACTTCGGCTCAAAACATTTTTCAGAATACGCAGTACTTAGCATGTCCATTTTTAGGATTCTGGTTGCATTGATTCTCTGTATCGCACTGCTGGGCGCGGCGTGGCTTGCATTGGTCGACATACCTGTCCGCCAGACTGAGATCACCAAGCCCCTGCCCAAAGAGGCTTACACGAATGCTGAATAATTCGGGAAAAAATACACGCCGTAAAAAACTCCGTAAAGCTTCAGCTTTTCTGAGAGCAATCTCTTGCATGCTGTTACTTTTGATCCCTTCCTCCGCTCATGCGGAACAGGAAGAGATAGAATGGTCATCTCCGCCCGTACAGGAACCTGAAAAATCCCGGAACGATCAGGATAAAACGGATGCGCAGGAAAAAGACCTTGACCTGCTTATAGAAACACTTGGATCAGAAGAAACGAATGCCTCCATAGAAGAAACTATGGACGAAGAAGAGAATCAACATCAAACGGACACAGACGAGGAACATTCAACGCTGGAGGCGCAGCCGCTTCCTCTGACGCCCCCCCTGGATCAGTCAGGAACAACACAAAGAATTACGCCACCTTCGTACGAATTTATAGGATTTTCGCCAGCTGAGGACAGACGAAGCCTGGGCAAGGGCATTTATAGAGGCACATCCCGCTCGGATCTGACAAAATTGCTCAAAACGCTTCCCGGTGACGAAAGGGGAAGCCTGACAATTTATAAAACAACCAATCGCCTGCTTCTGACCGCGGGACAAAAGTCGGACCTGATCGAGGACGCTCAGCCAGTTGCCGGTGAAGATATCCTGACTCTGCGGCTGGAAAAATTGCTGGAACGCGGCCTGTACGAGGAAGCGGCTGCGTTTTACACGTCTCTGGATTCCGAACCCGACCATGAAAGGCTTGCTGCCGCGGGTTTGACCGCTCTGATAATGACCGGCCGCAAATCTTTGGCTTGCCTTGACATCAAGAGTTTCTTCGAGGATCAGGCCGTAACTGAAAAATGGAAGGAACTCGGCGCCTACTGCAATCTGGTAATGACAATCGCATCGGGCTCAGAAACAGGAAAAATACAGCAGAATGAAAACCCGTATACGGAAATCCCTGTCCTCTCCCGCATAGCCGGAGACCACGAATACAGGGAAAATTACTCACCCGGACTCTTTCGGAACCTTTCCCCGTTTGAACGCTCCGTCATTATTGCCGAGGGACGTCTAAACATTGACCTGCCGGCTTTGAAAAAAAATCTGAGTGAAGGAAATATCCCCCCTGCAGACATTCAGCCACTTCTTCAAAACCCTGACCTTGACCTCGATACACGCCTGCAACTGATAAGCGAAGGTTTGCGAAGTTCAACAGTTTCAGAATCGGTTCTTTTCCAGCTTTTCAAAACGACAAAAACCAATACTCAGGATAAATCTCCTGCCGCCCAAATCATCAGGGTCTATGAGAGAATAAAAGCCAAGGAGCCAGATAACGACCTTCTTGAACAAATGCGCACAGCTTTAAGGGAAACCAAGACACTGGGGCCCGAATCAATGATTCCCCTTCTGCCCACACTCGAAACAGTATCCCCTGAGACATTTCCCCCCCAGGAATACAGCACAGCCCTCTTCGCTTTTATGGCGGCGGAGCGCGATTTGCCACCCACATGGCAAAAATCGGTCGCCCGTTGGCGCGATACACCTAAGACCGCAGAGTCCGAACAACTCCATAAAACATTGCTTTTACAGATATATTTACTCACAGAGCCGGGAAATCGGACTGAAAGCCAAAAAAATTCCGTACGGGAATTGCTTAAGGCAGATGGAAATAAGGGGCTGTGGCCCTTTTTTGATATTATCGAAAATATTGACAAGGGCAGCGCCCCTCTGAATAATGGCCTCAAAGTTTATGAAAATGGCTTTGACACGCCCACAAATAAGGGTTACACAATGCCCTCGGCAGATCCGCGGGCCAGCCTTGAAAAAGCTGTACGCGCCAATGCCGTAGGAGAAACTGTTTTGCTGAGTAACTGGGTAGTTCGTCGTGTCTCTGCTGAGCCGGTTTCACCGGAAGCTTTAATCGAAGTTACGCGCAGTTATAGGCAGCTGGGCCTGTATGATCAGGTAATAGCCATAACCGCGGAAGCAGTTTTTGCGGCAATAAAATGAGAATTTTTTATTCATAAGGAGAAATTAATATGGCACGTCCTGGCCGCCCCGCAATGCCAAAACCCGACCTGCACCCGCAGGTGGACGCATTCCTTGATATGCTGACAACCGAACGTGGAGCTGCCCGTAATACGCGTCAGGCTTACTGGCGCGATCTGGCAGACGTCAGCCAGTTCCTAAAAAACAGCAAAAAGCACGATATTGTTCATGCGACGACCGACGATCTTAAGTCTTATCTTGCTGATCTTTCGGAAAAGACGCATGGAGCGGGTAAGAACAAGATCGCCGTACGGACGATTGCTCGCCGTTTATCTGCCCTGCGCCAGTTTTACCGTTTTCTTGTGTCCGAAAGCCTTCGTCAGGACGACCCCACCTCGACAATCGAAAGCCCGAAACAGGGACGCAGCCTGCCCAAAACACTGAGCGAAGAGGAAGTAAACGCCCTGATCAAGACGGCTGCCGCCCCCGGCAATGCCGAAAGCGTTCGCTTGGTCTGCCTGCTTGAAATGCTTTATGCCACAGGCCTTCGCGTTTCCGAACTTGTCGGGTTGCCGATGTCTGCAATCGGCGAGGAACAACAATTCCTTATGGTTCAGGGCAAGGCCGGTCGTGAAAGAATGGTCCCCCTGACGGAAACCGCTCAAAAAGCTCTGTCAAGATATCTGGAAGTCCGCACTCAGTTTGCAGGATCCGAAGCGCCCGAAAACGCGAAATCAAAATGGGTATTCCCCTCCAAAACATCGCAAAGCGGTCATTTGACTCGCCAGCGTTTTGCCCAGCTTCTTAAGGATCTCGCGAAGGATGCCTCGATTGACGAAGACCGTGTAAGCCCGCACGTTCTGCGTCATGCTTTTGCAACGCACCTTCTAAGCCATGGCGCCGACCTGCGTTCCGTCCAAAAGATGCTTGGCCATGCGGATATTGCCACCACTCAGATTTATACGCATATTCTTGGCGAAAGCGTCAAAAAGACAGTTGAAGAGAAACACCCTCTTGGCAAGACAGGCGAAAAAAAGTCCTGAATAGAGGAAATGGAAGCTTGTGGTAATGTTCCTCTGTAGCCTGCCCTATAACGCCTTAAACGAGGTGCGGTCAGTACAGACGGACAATAGGGTTAACTCGGGAAAACAGGGTCATGAGCCAGCCTGATTTTGAAAAGCCAATCCTGGAGCTTGAAAGCAAGATTGCGGAACTTCGCCATGTAGACAACAGCGAAGCAATCAACATCGCCGAAGAAATTTCCCGTATGCAGAACAAGGCGGAAAAGCTTCTCAAGCAAACATACAGCAAGCTGAACGCGGAACAGAAAGTGCAGGTTGCCCGGCATCAGGAGCGCCCGCATTTTCTGGATTACGTCACTCAGATCGTAGACGACTTTATGCCGCTTGCAGGAGACCGTCACTTTGCAGAAGACCATGCCCTTATAGGCGGGATCGGAAAATTCCGCGGTCAATCCTGCATCGTTATGGGTCATGAAAAGGGGCACGATACCGAAACGCGCATTAAGCACAATTTCGGTATGGCCCGCCCCGAAGGATACCGAAAGGCTCAACGCCTCCTTGCGCTGGCCCAGCAGTTCAACCTGCCGGTAATCACTCTTGTTGATACCGCCGGCGCTTACCCGGGCGTAGGAGCGGAGGAACGCGGACAGTCCGAGGCGATTGCCAAGTCGATTGAAAGCTGCCTGCGCACGGAAGTACCGATCATATCGGTTATTATCGGTGAAGGCGGCTCAGGCGGCGCCATCGCCATCGCAACTGCCGACCGTGTCTATATGCTCGAACACGCAATATATTCCGTCATTTCTCCGGAAGGGTGCGCGTCCATTCTCTGGAAAACGGCAAGTTTTGCAAAAGAGGCCGCCAGCGCTCTAAAGCTGACGGCTCAGGATCTCATGGAACTCAAACTCATCGACGGTATTATTGAGGAGCCTATGGGCGGAGCGCACCGGAATAAGCAGGATACGATACTTAACGTCGCAAACCACATAGAAAAGGCGCTGAACGAACTTACACCTTGGGATGGAGCCACTGTCGTGAAAAGACGCCGTGAAAAGTTTCTACAGGCCGGACGGAATATATAAAAAAACTTGTAATATGGCGCTCGGAAATAAAGACACGCTGAACAAATAAAACCGAAACAACAAAACGCTCAAGCAACCTTAATTTTTTTGCTCTCTGATTCTTTATCCCGTTTCGATGCCCCTCCGCGTCCGGAATTAAAGTACTCGCCCATTTCATCCGTAATCCGCGCACGCAATTTCATCCTCTCGAAGCTGCCATGACCGGCCAGCATATGCCCTTCTTCTGTAGCGGCCGCCCGGAAATAAAGCATAAGAAACACCCTGATCGCAGCTGTAAGAGAAGTATCCCTGTCCTTCCGAAGATCAACCAGCGTACAAAGATTATGGATCGTACACTTCTCGTTACGCGCAACCGCCTGAAGGGAATCCCACATCTCAGGCTCCAGCCGGATAGACGTCCTCCGCCCGTAAACTGTGATATTCCGACTGACAAGTGTACTCTTGGCGGCTCTCCGACTTCGGCCCTCGTCATCCTTGCGAGATCCCGGAGACTTATCAGACAATAAGCCCATAATTCCTCCACACACTTTTCACACACGGACTAAATTACAACGCATACTCGCACAGCAGTACAAACATGCAACCTCATGCTAATTAAAAAATTTATTTGGTGCAACTTAAGATTTTTATTTTGACGGTTTTTCTTCCGGGCTGTACGCTTCTATGGAAAGAGCGTGGATATTCATGGAAGTAGAATCTATGACTTTATGGACAAGCTTGTGGCGTTGAATGCGTCCAAGCCCTTCAAAAGCACTGGATACCACTATGAGTTTAAAATGCGATTCGCCGGACCCGTCATCCCCTCTATGTCCCTTATGAAGATGGCTTTCGTTAATAACGTCGAGCCAGACCGGAGCAAGGACATTCCTGATCTTTTCCTCGATCAAACGGCTCTTTTCCATTGAATACAGACCTTTGCTTAACATGGGAGTTTCGCTATATAATTAACCATGGCACGGATAAAGCTCAAACATAATTCTCCGGAATTTGAGGAAGGTAAGCCGGAAAAATCGCACAAAACCTGCGATATGCCGGGCTGCACGCTTCACGCCGAGCACAAAGCCCCCAAAGACCGGGCCTTAAAGGACTACTACTGGTTTTGTTTTGATCACGTAAAAGAATATAACAGGGCCTGGGATTTCTTTTCGGGCATGAACTCCGGCGAAATAGAGGACCATATTCATAATAGTTTCTATGGCGACCGCCCGACCTGGCGCTACGACATGAATAAAGGCTCTGCAGAGGATTTCCTTTACAGGAAAGCATGGCAAACCTGCAACTTCACGGAAAATGACCCGCAAAAAGAACAGGAAAAAAATTGGAACAAGCGGCAAGGAGCATCGTCTGTCACTGCCCTGACCCCCGAGCGCGAGGCCCTCTCCCTTATGGGGCTGGAAGAGCCGGTCACGCTCGAAGAAATCAAACGCCGTTACAAGACTCTGGCTAAGAAGCATCATCCCGATCTCAACAGGGGATGCAGTGAGTCGGAAGAGCTTCTCAAACGGGTCAATATGGCGTATACCATTCTCAAGCTGGCATATGAGAAATACGAAGCACTCGTAGAGAAGGAATCATAATCCGGACAGGCTGGAAGAACCGGCCGCACAAACCACCCGCAAGACGCAATTATTTTGAAAGTGACGAGGAATGAACGAGACACGCTTTCTCTCCGACGAGTTGGATAAGGAAAAGGAAGCCGATCGGGGCATGACGTTCAGCATTACCCAGATCAAGGCAAAGGAAGGCCGTTACACCTCCATCCCGGACACAAAATACAAGGTCCGCGAAACGTTTGGGCTCGACACGGATTGGGAGGTACCGGGCTTTAGCGAAGACAACGCCAACGTCCCCGACATCGACCCGACTTACCGCTTCGATCATGATACCACCATGGCTATTCTCGCAGGCTTCTCTTACAACCGGCGCGTGATGATTCAAGGATACCACGGTACCGGAAAATCAACCCATATTGAGCAGGTTGCGGCCCGCCTGAACTGGCCATGCGTGCGCATCAATCTCGACAGCCACGTCAGCCGGATCGACCTGATCGGAAAGGACACCATCGTCCTGCAGGAAGGAAAACAGATCACGCAGTGGAAAGAGGGTCTTCTCCCCTGGTCGCTGCAAAACCCCGTTGCGCTGGTCTTTGATGAGTATGACGCAGGAAGGCCGGATGTAATGTTCGTGATTCAGCGCGTTCTGGAAGCAGAAGGCCGCCTGACGCTGCTCGACCAGAACATGGTCATACGCCCTCACCCGGCTTTCCGTCTGTTCTCCACGACTAACACGATAGGGCTGGGCGATACGACGGGCCTCTACCACGGAACGCAGCAGATCAACCAGGGCCAGATGGACCGTTGGAACGTGGTCGTCACGCTCAACTACCTCGAACATGACGAGGAAGCGGCCATCGTGCTGGCTAAACTACCGGACTATGATAACGAAGAAGGCCGCACGAACATAGGCAACATGGTGACACTCGCCGATCTCACGCGTCAGGGTTTTATCAACGGCGACCTGTCCACATTGATGTCCCCGCGCACGGTTATAAGCTGGGCCGAAAACACGATGATCTTCGGCAACAGGGAACTCGCCTTTCAGTACTCGTTCCTGAACAAATGCGATGAAACCGAACGCCCCCTGGTCGCTGAATACTACCAGCGCTGTTTCGGCGTCGAACTACCGCAAAGCGCGATTCATAACATTGCAGTCAAAATCTGATGACAAGCAGCCATTACCGGGGCGGCTCAGGTTCGTTCTTGGCACCTGTCGTATCGGATGGAATCTGCCCCGGAACATAATCGGGCAACGGCTCCACCGGGCCGGATCTGGAACGTCCGCCGGTCTTGCTGTCGATATAGTCCTCGGCCCCTTCGACGACATTGCGCCCGGCTTTTTCCGCGTCCTCAAGAACTTCGCGTACATCACCGGAATCGAAAGCATTGGAAATGCCCTTGATAACGCCTTTAACGGCATCGACAGGAGCGCGAGCAGCGCCATCAAAAAATTGCTGAGTATTCGTTTCCCCCGGAGCGTTCGGCTCTGCGGCTTCCTGACAGCCCCGCACGGTCGCGAACGCCGCCAGCGCAACTCCGGCGAAAAGACCCAGCGTACCCTTTGTCATCTTCATAAAAGCCATGATCCCGCTCCTTTGATTTTCAGTTATAATCCATTAAGGTCAGCTTTTTATGCACGCCCTGTTTAGCACGGTCTTGAGAGAAAAATCAAACACACCGGGGCGCAAAGACATAAAAGCCGCTTGAATCCAGCTATTCATGGCATATTGGGAAAACGGGAATAATGAGAGCGACATGAGCGAAAACAGACACGATCCGGCCAAAGCCGAACTCTTTAAATCCGGGACCCGTTCTGTGATGAAGGCGATAACGCGCAACAGGGAGCTTGATATCACCTTTTCCGAAGCCGAATCCCCGACAGGTCAGATCGGTTCGCTGGCCCGTCCGCGCCTCCCCATGCCCGACCCCAACATGCCCCCCGAAACCACAAGGCTGGTTAGGGGGTGCGCCGACACCTACGCCGTGAAACTGGCCTATCATGACCCGGCTCTGCACCGCCGCAACGCGCAGGCGGATCTTCAGGCGCAGGCGGCGATGGACGCCCTTGAACAGGCACGGTGCGATGCGCTCGGCGCAAACAAGATGCCCGGTGTGCTAAAAAACCTTGATGCGGTTTTGGAAGAAAAGGCAAAGAGACGCGGCTTCGCAAACATCACTGCCCGCGAAGCGGTCAGCTTGGCAGACGCTCTGCATATTCTCGCCCGCGCGGCCCTGACCGGATCCCCTCCTCCGCCCTCGGCTCAAAAAGTCCATGACCTCTGGAAACCCTGGCTGGACCAGCACCTTAAAAATGCGAATTTCGAAAACCTGAAGGAAGTCTTGAACGATCAGGAAGCGTTCGCCGGCCTTGCACAAAAACTTTTGCGTGAACTCAACCTCCCGGTCGGGGAAGGTGAAGACGACAACGCTCGGGACGGTGACCAGCGCCCCGAAACCGGGGAAGACAGGGCCGGGGAAGACGGCGAAGAGGAAACCGCGCAAGGCGAGGAGAACGACTCCTCCGGACAGCAGGACGGACAGGCCAAGGCCAAGCCCCCGCAGGATGCTTTCGACATGGGCCTTCACGATATACTGGGCGACCTGCCCGAAGACGAGGACGAAAATTATGAATACGCGCCCCTGCCCGGCCGAGGCGAGGATTTCATAGAGGGACCGCAGGGTCACTACACCGTCTACACGACGCAGTTCGACGAAACGGTGGACGCCGCCGAACTCGCCGACCCCGAAGAATTGCGCCGCCTGCGGACCATGCTGGACAAGAAGATCGCGGGCTACAATGCCCTGATCACCAAGCTCGCCAACCGCTTGCAGCGAAAACTCATGGCCAAGCAGCGCCGAAGCTGGCAGTTCGATCTGGAAGAGGGAATCCTCGACGCTTCCCGGCTCGCAAGGATAATCGCCAACCCGGACGTGCCCCTGACCTTCAAGCAGGAAAAGGAAATGCCCTTCCGCGACACGGTCCTCACCATCCTGATCGACAATTCCGGCTCCATGCGCGGCCGCCCCATCGCCATCGCCGCCATGACCGCCGACATCATCGCGCAAACGCTTGAACGCTGTAACCTGAAGACGGAAATTCTCGGCTTCACCACCCGCGCGTGGAAGGGCGGAAAGTCCCGCGATCTTTGGACGCAGAACGGCCAGCCCGAATATCCCGGCCGCCTCAACGACCTGCGCCACATCGTCTACAAATCCGCAAACGCCCCCATGCGCCGCTGCCGGAAAAATCTCGGCCTGATGCTCAAAGAGGGCATATTGAAGGAGAACATCGACGGCGAAGCGCTCGTCTGGGCCTATAACCGCCTCGCCCGCCGCCCGGAAGAACGCAAAATCCTGATGGTCATTTCCGACGGCGCACCCGTCGACGACTCGACCCAATCCGTAAACCCCGCCAATATTCTTGAAGCCGACCTGCGTAACGTCATCGCATGGATCGAACGCCGCTCGGACGTCGAGCTAAACGCCATCGGCATCGGCCACGACGTCACACGCTACTACGAAAAAGCCATCACCATCGCCGACGCCGACGAACTCGCCGAAGCCCTCACCCGGCAACTTTCGGGAATTTTCGACGAATTGTAAGCAGAAACAGCGATAGGAACAAAAACAATGACGACCGAAAAAGCCATACTCGCCGGGGGCTGCTTTTGGGGGATGCAGGACCTCATACGCAGGCAGCCCGGAATGATCGCCACCCGCGTCGGCTACACGGGCGGCACCACAGAAAATCCCGGCTACAACGAAGTCTGCATCGGCGACACGGGTCATGCCGAAGCCATCGAGATCGAATTCGACCCGGCGCAGACCTCCTACCGCTCCCTACTGGAGTTTTTCTTTCAGGTCCACGACCCCACGACCCCCAACCGGCAGGGCAACGACCGCGGCACGCAATACCGTTCGGCGATCTTTTTCCTCACCCCGGAGCAGGAACAAACAGCAAAAGACCTGATCCGCGAAATCGACGCCGCCGGGTTCCTTCCGGCAAAAATCGTAACGGAGGTCACGCCCGCCGGACCGTTCTATGCGGCGGAGAAAGATCATCAGGATTATCTGCTAAAACACCCGGACGGCTACACCTGCCACTTCATCCGGCCCAACTGGACTCTCTCCGGGAAAACAGGCTAGCCGGGGTCGAAACCGGGAATTTCCCCTTCGGGACCGCTTTTTCCGCTATTGGACCCGCTGGAACTTCCGCTGCCCGAAGAACTGTCCCCCCGCCGCCCGTCTGTCCCGCCCTTGCTCATGATCCGCGCAAGGCTGGTCTCTGTCGTTTCCCACGACCGGATCAGGTCTGTATAGTGCTGAAAAACCTTGCGGTTATCGACCAGGAAAGCCAGTATCCCGTCCATCAGAACCTCACGATGAGGATGCTTCTTAACGAAACACTGTTCGATAAACGCCTCAAGGTTACTGTCTGCGAATTCGCGCGGCTTACTGCCTTCCGGCGCATACTTGGCCAGATGAAGGGCCACGGCGACACGCATCTGCGTCGACTCGCTGACAAGCCGGTTCAAAAGCGTACTGTCCTCCCGGCTGACTCTGTGCTCTCTGAGCCGCCCGACAAGCTCCGGATACTGCCCGCTTAAAATATCGACATAGGTCTTGTTGAATGCCCCGGACGGGCCTGCGGGTTGTAAATTTTGCGCCATCTGTCCCTGTTTCTTTTCTCTTTTGGCGATCAGGATACACCATCCCGGCAAACGGAGGCACGAGAAAAATACACCCCTAACCCCTTGTCTGCGGATGAAATTTACCCTAACAAGGCAGGACGGAGCAGGAAAACGATGAGCGCAAAGAAGAAAATCTTTAAACCCCAGCCGGTCAGCGGCTTTCCCGAATGGCTCCCCGAAGTCCGCGCGGTGGAGCAGCAATGGTTCGACCATATCCGCAAAATTTTCGAAAGCTACGGCTTCTGCAACATCGAAACCCCCTCCGTGGAATTGCTGGACGCGATCAAGGCCAAGGGCGGCGACGGCGAGGCCGACGTGGACAAGGAAATCTACGTTCTTGAGCGTTATCATAAGGAAGACGGCGACAAGGAAGCGCGCCTCGCTTTGCACTTCGACCAGACTGTGCCCCTCGCCCGCTACACGGCGCAGCATTTCAACGAACTCGTCTTCCCGTTCAAAAGATATCAGATGCAGCGCGTCTGGCGCGGCGAACGCCCGCAAGCCGGAAGGTTCCGCGAGTTCTATCAATGCGATATCGACGTAATTAACGTGGATTCCCTGCCCCTGCACTTCGACGCCGAAATGCCCGCCATCATCTGGGAAGTCCTTTCCTCCTTGCCGGGAATGGAGAATGAAAAAATTCAGATAAGAATCAGCAACCGAAAAATTTTAACAGGGATGATTACTCAAGACCTTGCGATTGACGAACCAACGGCAATAGCAAAAATTTTTAGAGTAATAGACAAAGTAGAAAAAATAGAATTAACCGAGTTTTTAAAATCCTTAGAAACAGTTATCAAAGAGTTTAAGCCTCACGCTACAGAAAAAGAAATAGAGAACGTAATAAAGCTGCTAGGGTTTTCTAGAGAATTCAAGTTTTGGGATATAGGAGAACAAATTCAATCTCTTGAAAAAATTATAGAAGAAGCCAAAATAGAGAATGACTTTGTAAAAGGAATAGAAGAACTTCAATTTGTTTTAACAAGCTTAAAACATCTTCCCAAAGGTTCAGTCGTTGCCGACCTCTCCATCGTCCGCGGCCTCGATTATTACACCGGAACGGTCTACGAAACAGTCTTTCTGGATGACCCCGGCTACGGCTCCATCTGCTCCGGCGGACGTTATGATGATCTCGCCAGCAACTATATCAACAAGAACCTGCCCGGCGTCGGAATCTCCATCGGTTTCTCGCGCCTGTTCGACCGCCTGCGCCAGCAAAACAAACTCCCCGTCGGCCGCATCTCCCCCGCCGATATCATGGTGGTGATGCCCGGCGAGGAACGCCGCGCCCTCACCATGGAAACCGCGCAAAAACTCCGCGCGCAAGGGCACAAAGTCGAAACCTTCCATAACCCCGTCAAGCTCGCAAGACAACTTGCCTATGCCGAGAAAAAAGGGATACCCTACGTCTGGTTCCCGCCCTTCGAAGACGGAAACGACCACGAAGTCAAAAACATGCAGACCGGAACGCAGGCCAAAGCCGACCCGGACAATTGGAAGAAAGATTGACCATGATGAAATCCCGTGTCCTGCCCGCGCTCGCCTTCTGCCTTCTGTCGTTAAGCGCCGCATCCGCGTTCGCCGCCCACAAGCCGATACGCGTCCAGCCCGAAAATCTCCCGCCCGAACTGCCGACCGAAATCGTAAAGGAAGAGGAAAAACTCGACACCCTTCTCTACAAGCCCGACTACTGCGATTTTTACGCGAAATTCCCCAGCGAGCCGACCCGCAGCCACCGCTGCGAACTTGAAAACCCCGATCGCTGCTACGACCTTGTATCCTACACGAAGGTCTTTGAAATGACCTCGACCGTAAAGGCGGAAATCGTCTGCAACCCCCTGCCCGAAGGCACATTCGAAAAATACACGCCTGAAGTCATGAAAGAAACGGTTCTGTCGATGGCTCAGGGCGAAGTGGTGCAGGGCTACGAACCCAACGTGCAGGAATCCGCAAACTTCAAGCAGGCCGGCATGGTCGGCCGCGGACGCGCGGGCATGGGTGATACGATTTTCGTCGCGCAGCTCTGGGTCGGACGTCATTCCATTATGGCCGTTCAGGCCGAAATGATGGGTACGCCCGTAGAAGAAGCCGAGTCGCACTTCGCCGACCTCCTGCGCTCCATCGGCTATGACGAAAGCGACGAAGAAAAGGCCGAAAGGCTGGCCAAGGAGGAAGCCGAAAGCAAAGCCGCTCAGGAAGCCTCTGAAAGCGCGGAAAAACAGCCTGCGGCACCCGGCAATGAAAGCCCGGAAACACCGCTTGTGGAGCAAACGCCCGATCCAGCCCCGGCACCGCCCCCCGAAAATATCCCGGAAACCGGCGAATAAGGGCTTATGCTGCCCGCCTGACATCCGCCAGAATACGTTCTACCATCGCGTAAAACCCGTTGCGGCGGTTCGGGCTGAGATGCTGATCCAGCCCCGTCTCCTTGAAGATCGCCGCCAGATCGGTCGCAAGAATGGCCTCCGCGCTCTTATCTTGATACGCCGCCAGCAACAGCGCGATAAGGCCCCGCACGATATGCGCGTCGCTGTCCGCCTCGAAATGAAAAGTCCCGTCCGCCCGTTTGACGCTCACCAGCCAGACCCGGGACGTACATCCGCGCACAATATGGGAATCTGTCCGCAACGCCTCCTCCATGTGCGGCAAGCCCCGTCCAAGGTCGATCAGGTAACGGTAACGGTCTTCCCAGTCGTCAAACAGGGAGAAATTCTCGACAATATTTTCCAGAGTCTCGGACATAGCCCCGATGTTAAGCAATATGTAAATTCAATTAACGAAGTCGTGACACCTTCTAGCGTATTGTGATTATCAGGCGCAACCTCTATAGTCCGGAGACTTGTCCGCAGACGGGGGATGAAAATGGTTAGTCTGGTACTTAAGGGCTTGCACACCGCCGCCGCACTTGGCAGATTGAGGATAGAGTTGATTCACTAAAGACAGAAAGTCCACCCATGCCCGATCCCGGAAACAGCGACTCAAAAAACACCCTTTATTGCTCCTTCTGCGGAAAAAGTCAGCACGAAGTGCGCAAGCTTATCGCTGGTCCGAATGTATTCATCTGTAATGAATGCGTCGAACTGTGTATGGACATCATCCGCGAGGAGGACAAGACACAGCTCGTCCGTCCCGGTGAGGGCATCCCGACCCCCGGCGAAATCAAGGCGGTTCTCGACGACTACGTGATCGGACAGGAAGGTGCAAAACGCGTCCTTTCGGTCGCCGTTCACAACCATTACAAGCGTCTTGAACACGGAAGCAGCGGCTCGGGCGAAGTCGAACTCGCCAAGTCCAACATTCTTCTGGTTGGCCCGACGGGTTGCGGTAAAACCCTTCTGGCCCAGACTCTGGCCCGTATTCTCGATGTTCCTTTTACGATGGCTGACGCCACCACGCTGACCGAAGCCGGTTATGTCGGCGAAGACGTGGAAAACATAGTGCTTAAACTCCTGCAGGCATCCGACTATAACGTCGAACGGGCGCAAAAGGGAATCGTGTATATAGACGAGATTGACAAGATCTCCCGGAAATCCGACAACCCCTCCATCACGCGCGACGTGTCAGGCGAAGGCGTCCAGCAGGCGCTCCTGAAACTGATGGAAGGCACCGTTGCCTCCGTCCCGCCGCAGGGAGGGCGCAAGCACCCACAGCAGGAATTTTTACAGGTCGACACCTCCAATATCCTTTTCATCTGCGGCGGAGCGTTCTCCGGGCTGGAAAAGGTCATCGCCGCCCGCGGACGCGGGACGACCATCGGCTTTGGAGCCGACGTCAAAAGCCTCGACGATCGTTCGGCGGGCCAGATATTCAAGGATCTCGAACCCGAAGACCTTCTCAAATACGGACTGATTCCCGAATTTGTCGGACGTCTGCCGATCATCGCAACGCTTGAGGATCTTGACGAAGCGGCCCTGATCCAGATTCTTACAGAACCCAAGAACGCCCTAATCAAGCAATATAGGAAATTGTTTGAGATGGAAAATGTCGACCTGACCTTTACCGATGAAGCGCTCAAGGCCATCGCGCAAAAGGCGATCGAACGTAAAACCGGGGCGCGCGGCCTGCGTTCTATCATTGAAAATCTTCTGCTCGACTCGATGTTTGAGATCCCCGATCAGGAAAACATTACCGAGGTTGTCGTAAACGACGACACGGTGAACGAGAACAAACCCCCGGTCTATGTTCACTCCGATCAGGGCAAAACTAAGAGCGGTAAAAAGAAAGAAGCCGCGGCAGCTAAAAAGTAGGTTAATCAGGACAACCCGAGGATAAAGCGTTTGTGACACATCGGCTCTCTGGAAAACTGGCCGTCTTGCTCACTATAACGCTTCTGCTTGTCGCACTCATCCCTTGGATTGCTATTCAGTGGAACCGCAGCGTTAATGGCAACGTCGCATGGCTGAGTCTCTGTGCTGAACGCTGGCTTGCCGGATCTCTTTTAAGCGAAGGATGTTATGACACCAACCCGCCTATGAGTGTCCTGCTTTATACGCCCCCGGTCATTTTCCACAGCGCAACAGGCATGGAAATTTACTTCGCGATCTACGCGCTGACTCTGGCACTTATCGTGTTTTCCACCTCAGCAATATGGATAACATTAAAAGGAGACCATACGCTTGTATTGGCAGAAAAAATGTTATGGACAGGAGCTTATCTTCTGGCCGTAACCGTTCTCAGTTCGATCTCTTTCGCGGACAAGGACCATATCATCGCTATAGGTCTGCCCCCCCTCTTGCTGCTTCAACGAGCCATAACGAATGCCCAGCCCGTTCCTGCGCTGACAAAATACCCGGCCTTACTCTTCGGGAGCATATGCCTCCTTGTCAAACCTCATTACGCCATCATCCCGGTTGCACTGCTGCTTCAAAGGCTTATAAAACAGCGGAAAATGACGGTAATCTTTAATTCCGATACTTTAATCATGACTGGCGCCGTACTGGCATATACAGCCGCCCTGCTCTTGTGGTTTCAGGATTTCTTACAAGTCATGCTGCCTGATATCATTCGCTACTATTTACCCTATAACAACCCCGTCAAAACATGGGCGGATATAAAGCCCCTCACCGCCATGACCGGGCTGTCTTTGCTCGGGGGATACATTGTTACGATCGGAGATAAGGAAAAACAGAACTTGCTCCTCACATTCAATCTTGCGGCGCTGGGCTGCCTGATGGTTTACGCAATACAGATGAAAGGCCTGTCTTATCAACTCCTGCCTTTTTATGCGTTCCTTGTGCCCTCTCTGGCTTTAAGCGTGCATGCTGTGCTGAACTTTTTTTTGAAGTCGGATAACCTTGCCACCTCCTTGATGATAGTGCTCTGTATCGCGGGCATTTACTTCCGCGCCCCCTTGCGCGCAAACTATCCCTCCCACGAGGACTACAGGAACGCCAGCCTCACGAAATACCTGAAAGAGAACTGCGAAAAACCGTGCTCCTACCTCGTTACGCATGAGAACATGGAAATCGTTAGTCAGACAGCTTTTTACGCTGGCGGAACCTACGCCACCCGCTTTCCAGGTTTCTGGTATATCGCTATGCTTGAAGGCACTCCTTTTCCCGGCCCGGCAAAAGAAAGAAGAAACATCGAAAGCGGTTTAACAAGGGAAAATCGCATGCGCTTTGCCGGTTACACGGCTCAGGACCTTGAACGCTTTGCTCCGAATGTCATGCTGATCCTCACCTCCCCCGCTGAAGGTTCCGACAGCCCTGCTTTTGACTATTTCGATTATTTCTCACAAAATCCTGAATTTCAAAAACAGGCGGAAAAATATGAGAAAATCGGAATATTCAAAACAGACCGGGCCTTTTATTTCAGGGACACACGCTACGATTACGAACATATTCTGACTTGGGACGTATATAAAAGAAAAACGGAAACACAAAGCGGGCCGAACGAGTGACACATCGCATGCAGATAATCCTGATATGGCTGGTCGCCTTACTGATGCTCTCGCCATGGCTTTATGTTCAGAGTCAGGCCATGCTGAACGGCAATGTGACGTGGCTTCTGATCGCCGCCGACCGCATGATCCACGGTGCAGGTATGGCCCAGTCGATCTACGAAACCAACCCGCCGCTAAGCATCCTGCTCTACGCGCCGCATATTCTCGTTATGAATACCTTGAACCTTCCGCCCGAAATCGGCCCGCTGACGCTGACGCTGACCTTCATCCTGCTCAGCCTGACAGCCAGTTCCCGGATACTGGCGACCTTCGAATACCTGAACCCCCTCGAACGCCACACCCTCCTGATTGCCCAGACAGCGGGCCTGACCTACATGAGCGCGATTTACTTCATGGACCGCGAACATCTGATGCTGATGGCTATGGTTCCCTTCCTTCTGGCGCAGATCGCCCTGACGCAGGAAAAAAAACTGAAGCCGGCGCTCCTATGGCCGGTTCTGATTCTCGGCGCGATCGCCATACTGGTTAAACCGCAATACGGCCTCCTGCCTGCCGCCTTGCTCCTGCACCGCATGATCGCTCAAAATACGCTTCGTATATTCAAGGATCCGGATTTTGTGGCGCTGTCGACCATGACTGTGCTTTATATCGCCTTTGTTATCCTGGTCTTCCCTGATTACCTCAACACCATTCTCCCCGACGTGCTGGACTATTATCTAGGCAGCGCGGACAAGGCTCAGACATTGCGCTTGTTCAAACCGCATCTCATCATGTACCTCGTGGTTCTGCTTTTTGAAGTGTTTATGACCGATCTGGAAAAACCGAAAAAACGCTTGCTGGTAACCCTCCATAGTTGCGCTCTTCTGGCACTGATCCCCCTTCTGGTGCAGATGAAAGGTTTTTATAATCACCTCCTTCCGGCCTTTGCTCTTTTTGTCATAGCCCTGTCCTTGACCATTGTTTTCCGCCTGGAACGCTACGTATTCCGTAACAAGGCCGCAAAAATCCTTCCGGTCCTCGTGCCCGCAGCAATACTCGGCCTTGTCGCTCTGAAGGTAAAACCCGCGTGGAATTACCCGAAAGGCTACGAAGTCCGGACCCTGCCCGTAGCCAAATTCCTGAACGAAAACTGCCCGCGCCCATGCACTTTTTTTGCCTTCCACAGCGACATCGAAACCATGAACCCTACAGCCTTCTATACCGGCTACACGCACGGCACCCGCTTCCCGAGCTATTGGTTCATGCCCCGTATGCTCTGGCAGATGCACCTGGTCGAAAAGGGTGAACCAGCCGCGCTCAGTCCCGAAAAACTCGAAAAAGACCGCCAAAGGTTCGGCCTGTACGCCGCGCAGGATCTGCAAAACTTCAAGCCCGACCTTTTGCTGATAGGAACGAGTATAGACATACTCGGACAAGGCGACTTCCTTGACTACGTCGATTTTTTCGGGGCCAGCGAAACGTTCCGCGAAACTCTCGCGCAACACTACGAAAAGACGGGGACCTTCGAATTCGACCGCGCCGAATACTTCCGGGGGACTAGCCTGTCCCGGTCCCTGATCCTAACCTACGATGTTTACAGACGTAAAAATCAGGAATCGTCCGGAACGCCTTCATCACCGGCGGATTTGAAGACGAACAACGCAGACCCGATGTAATTCCAGATCAGCGACACCCCGCTGGCAAAGACCTTTCCAAAGAGATGCGGCAGCCACATTTCGGGAGCATGAGTATCAAGAACGCCAACAGCCAGCGAAAGCGCCACCGTGCTGACCCCAAGTCCGCACAGGCTGATCAGGAAAAACGATATTGCCTGCCGGACAACCGCTTCGCGACGCAAAGCCTTGAACGTCCACAAGGAATTCAGGATAAAGCTGTTCACATTGGCCACGATAAAGCCGCCGATATGGGCATAAATGTAATAAATTCCCATCCCGTAAAGCAGGATAGAAAAAACCGCGAAGTCGATCAGTGTATTCAAAACCCCGACAACGGCGAACTTGCCAAATCTTTTGTAGTGACTTTTAAGACCATCCAACATAGATTTTTCTTACATCCGGTTTCTGACGGATAAAACAGGAATATGCCGTGAAAACAAAAGAAAAGACAGATTTTCTTCTACCTCCTGTTTTTTGGGGCCTTTTGTTTATCATATACAGCGTAGTCTGGGCAGGTCTCTACCTTGATCTCCCCATCAATACGGATTTCGGCTGGCTCCTGACTTGTCTGGAGCGGTTCATGGCAGGGGGAACCTACACACGGGACTTTTACGAGACAAACCCACCGCTCAGCTTTCTGATCTATCTGCCAGCTTACCCGCTCTATAGAACGGTCATAGACAACCCGGGCGCGATCATCCTGCTGAATACGGCGCTCTACATGGGTTTTAGCGCCGTACTGCTCTGGCGTTTCATGAAACTGCACAATTATGCCACCCCGCTGATTTACGGGGTATTCAGCGCTTTTCTGCTGGCAAACACCTGGATTCTTGGCTCCTCTTTCGGTCAGAAAGACCAGATTGTGCTTATCTTTCTGCTTCCATACGCCATGCTTCAGGTCAGCCTTCTGGCGGAAAAAGCAGTCCCCGGGACGCTCCGTATCCCCTCCGCCCTGCTTGGCGGATTGGCCGTCTGTATCAAGCCGCACTATATCGTAGTTCCGGCCCTTTTTATTACGGCCCGCTATTTTTTTAACCGCTCCCTGCCAAAGCTTATAAAAAGTCCTGATATCATCATTTTTGTGCTGACCGGGCTTGCATACCTTGCCTTCCTGCGGATTGCCTTCCCCGACTTCATGGAAACGATCCTCCCTCAGGTCGCCGATCTCTACAGTGCGGACGAACCGTTCCCGGTTACAGCCCGCCTTCCCCTGGCCCTATACACGGGCGCGGCAATCTTTCTGGCTCTCTTTTTGGCGGAATCTGAAGGCACAAGACGCCTCAAGATCACGCTCTACACATTGATCGGCCTGTCCCTGCTGTGCATCCTGCCCTACTACGCTCAGAACAAGGGCCTCATGTACCATGCCATCCCCTTCTACGCCTTAGGCGTCATGGCTTTCATGGTAGCCCTCTTCGGTCTGCTCTATCAGGCGGCAAAAAACGCCGAAATTGCAATTCTCGCTCCGTTTATATTGGTGCTGCTCCTGACATTCATTCTGCCATACAGGGGTATGATCGGCTACCCGCCGGGTTTCCTGAGCAAGGAAGAATTTAAAAATATTCCTTATCACCTGACGATAAAAGAAAAGGCGTGGAACGGCATTTATCTCGATCTTGACCTGAAACCCTTCAATCTCGCTCTCCCGCACTATGAGAAAAAACTCAGACAGGCTTCGCGCTTCGGGCAGATCTGGCCTCTGATCGGCATAAACGGCCTGTACTCGCAGGCCCGGACGGAAAAAGACAGGAAGGAAATCAGCGCCCGCATGGATGGTTTCATCGACCTGATTGTCGAGGATATAAAGCGCTATGAACCCTCAGTGATTTTAATACCCAGATACAAAGTTGATGGGATCGGTTCTGACGAACCTCAAAAAAAATACTATGAAAGGCTGCTGAAAAACGAAAACTTCGCAACAGCCATGAAGGATTATGAACTTGCGCAAACGCTGAGTTTCGACAAGGGGCTCTACGACCGGGGCGCCTATGCAAAACATAAGGAAATTCCGTTTACCACCGACATTTTCATACGTAAAAAGGATAACGGTGCAAACAGTTCGGAAAGCCCGATTTCGCCAGAAGAGGGCAAACAGTTAAAACCACAGGAGACAGATCATGAGTAACAAAAAGCGTGAACTCATCTCCATAATTATCCCCTGCTACAACGAACAGGAAGTCATTAAAACCTGCCATGAACATGTGCTCGAAGGCATGGCGGGCCTGCCTTTCGATTTTGAGATCATTTATATAAACGACGGCAGCCGAGATCAGACCCTGAATATCCTCAAGGAAATAAACGCCGAAGACAAACGGGCACGCGTTTTGAATTTTTCCCGTAATTTTGGCAAGGAAGCGGCCATGACCGCAGGTTTAGACCACGCCCGCGGGGATGCGCTGATAATCCTCGATGCAGATCTTCAGGATCCCCCGTCCCTGATCCCCGAACTGGTAAAAATCTGGAAGGAGGAAAACGCTGACGTGGTCTATGGTCAACGCGTCGAACGCGAAGGCGAAACATGGTTCAAGAAAATGACCGCCAGCGGTTTTTATAAAATTATCAACCACATTAGTGCGGTAGAAATTCCAAGAAACACGGGAGATTTCCGGCTGATGAACCGCCGCGCCGTTGAAGCACTCAAAAAACTTAGGGAACACCACCGCTTTATGAAGGGACTCTTCGCATGGATCGGTTATAAACAGGTCGCCCTGCAATACAACCGCGCCCCGCGCGCAGCAGGTACGACAAAATGGAACTACTGGAAACTCAGCAACTTCGCTATGGAAGGCATAACAAGTTTCAGTATCGTCCCATTGCGTATCGCAACGCTCGCGGGGTTCCTGATCTCGCTATTCGCTTTTGGTTATGGAGGCTTCATCATCTTTAAAACCCTCATGTTTGGCCGTGACCTCCCCGGTTATCCGTCCCTGATGGTCATGATCACCTTTTTGAGCGGCATTCAGCTTCTGACGATAGGAATATTGGGAGAGTACATCGGCAGGATTTTCGGAGAAACCAAGAGCCGCCCTCTTTATTTTATAGAAGAGGAACTCTAAAGACACCTTTAACCCGGTTAAAATCAGGTGTTTTTTCGCACCGCAACACGCTGTGGCCTTCCCCTGTATCAACCTTCGGGCTATGATATTAAGGTGTGTGGAGAAATGCCCATCCTGCGTATTTTTTGTTCTGAAACACGTT
Source organism: Rhodospirillales bacterium (assembly GCA_020638365.1). Taxonomy (GTDB): domain Bacteria; phylum Pseudomonadota; class Alphaproteobacteria; order Micavibrionales; family Micavibrionaceae; genus JAGNKE01. The sequence continues at coordinate 287,391 of JACKIQ010000002.1, forward strand.
CAAACAAGACAGGATTATGAATGTCAAAAAACGCTGCGAAAAAAAGCAAGAAAGACGGAAGACTGATGCCCGTTCCGGGCAAGACGTACCGGCTGGTCACCCGCTCGGACATGGACGGTCTGGTCTGCGGCGTACTTCTAAAAGAGTTAGGCGTCATCGACGACATCATGTTCGCCCACCCCAAGGACATGCAGGACGGTTTGATTGAGATTGGCCCGACGGATATCACGACAAACCTGCCTTACCATTCCGATGCGTTTCTCTCTTTCGATCACCACGCCAGCGAAGCTCTTCGCATAAAGGACGATCCGGAAAATCATGTTATCGACCCTCGCGCCCCTTCGGCGGCGCGCGTTGTGTATGAATATTTCGGTGGAGAGGAAACTTTTACAACCATCAGCGAAGAAATGATGAAGGCCGTGGACAAGGCGGACTCGGCAGCTTTTTCCAAGAATGATATCCTTCACCCCTCTGGCTGGGACCTCCTGAGCTTTATTATGGACGCCCGTACGGGGCTGGGCCGCTTCCGGGATTTTAATATCTCAAACTACCAGCTCATGATGAAGCTGATCGACTTCTGCCGAACCCATAGCGATATCAGGGACATCCTCAAACTGCCCGACGTAAAGGAACGCGTAGACCTGTATTTCGAACAGGAGGGCAAATGCCGGGAGCAGATAGAACGTTGCGGGGAATTACACGGTAAACTGGTAGTCCTTGACATGCGTCACGAAGACACGATCTGGGCTGGAAATCGCTTCATGGTCTATGCTGTGTTTCCAAAAAGCGCAGTCTCCTTGCACGTTCTCTGGGGCAAGAACAAGCAGAACACGGTCTTCGCCGCTGGAAAATCAATTCTCAACCGTACCAGCAAAGTCAAAATCGGGGAGCTGATGCTCAAATACGGCGGCGGGGGACATGACGCCGCCGGAACGTGCCAGATTGAAAACCTGAAATCCGAGCAAACCCTCAACGAGTTGATTGAAAGCCTCGGCAAAGAAGGGTAATCTCTCGAAACGGCCAAATATTTGGTAAGCGCTGACTGTTTTGGAGAAAAACCGGACCCCCTCTGATGACTGTTATAAGTAAATATCTGGGACATTCCGTGATTATCCGCACGCCTGAAAAGACAAGCCTGCCGCGGCGTGAGCGGCTCCTCCAAATCCTCAGCCACGCGAACCGCACGACTCCGTTTTACAAGGGTAAGTTCGATTTGTTCCTCAACACCTCGCGCACCCTCTCGGACGACGATTTTTTCTACGCCTTCAACCACTTGCCGATCGCAACAAAGCAGGATTTAAGAGAAAATAATGACGCCTTCGTCTCCGAAGCCTTAAAGAACAGACAGGACATCTTGTCCGGCGGAAATACGCCCGGCGCGATAGAGTTGTTAAACAGCCTGTTCATAAAAAAGGACTTCTGCGCTTCCATTTCCACAGGCGGCTCGTCCGGTGTTCCGACATACCGCTGGCTGGACAATCACGACGCAAACATTTTCGCGCAATCATTCCTTCACTCGTTCAAGCTGAACGGCTGGAAACCCGGTGAAAATTTCGTCGTCTATTATCCGCTGAAATCTTATTTTACAGGTGCCTACGCCGAGCGGGAAAAAGTTCTGCGGAGGCTTTTTGGCTTCACGATGGTTCCCTTCGAAACGATTGACAGGGAATCCGTGGAAAACCTGCTCCGGACCCTGAAAACCCATCAGGCAACCCTGCTGGTCATTTTTCCCTGCGTTCTCCAGCGCGTAGCCGAAATCATGGCCGCAGAAAACATCCCCCCTTGTGAAAATCTGCCCTGTATTAATGTCAGCGGCGAATTTTTCCTCGATTGCAGTAAGCGTTTCATACAGACAATGTTCCCTGACAGCGACATCCAGTCGACGTACGGCGCGGTCGAATTTGGTGAAATCGCTCATCAGGAGGGCCTTTCCGCATTGGAATACAAAGTCTTTGATGATTACGTCTACATGGAGCAAGGACCGGAGAACACTATGCTGGTCACATCGCTCCGGCAAAAAGCCTTTCCTCTGATACGCTATCAGATAGAAGATATGGGGCAGGTATCAACGGCCCCGGACGGTTCTCAGAAAATAGTGTGGCTGGAGGGAAAAAATACGGATTACATCGTCGGGACAGACGGCTACCGATACTACGCTTCCTTCTTTAATGCTCTTGTTAATGACATCAACAAATCCTGCGGGTACCCGGTAATTCACTTTATGCTCCGCATTCACACGCTTGAAAACCAATCCGTCCTGCAGGCCAACTTCGTTCTCAGGGATGCTCAAAAGGCCCCCTATATCGAAAATACGATGCTCGAAGCCCTCTCCCGCTATTTTTCAAACTTCGATACGTTTGAGATTCGCTTCCTTCCGCACTTTGAACATGATTACACGAGGAAATTCAAAATCATCGGCGAAGGGGACGCTCTGGCTGAAGTCGTTGGAGGATATTTTCAGCAGCAACGCGCCGCTTCATGACAAACCGCATGGCCATCCTCTGGTTCAGGCAGGACCTCCGGCTGGACGACAACCCGGCTCTTTTGGCCGCATCACGCAGCGGACTTGAAATACTGCCCCTCTATATTCATGACGATTTCGCGCCCGGAAGCTGGAAAATTGGCGGCGCATCCCGCTGGTGGCTGCATAACAGCCTGCAATCCCTCAACGCGAGACTTAATGCCAGAATCCTGTTTCAGGCCGGCGACACACGGGCTGTTCTGAGCGGGTTAATTGAACGCTTTAAGCCGGCGGCGCTCTTTTACAACCGTTGCTACGAACCATGGAACAGGAATCTGGAAAAGAACCTTGCGGACCTTTTTAAGAGGCTTGGAATTGTCGCACAAAGCTTCAATGCTTCGCTTTTGAATGAACCGTGGGACATCAAAAAAAGTGACGGAACGCCGTATAGTGTTTATACGCCTTACTTTCGCGCGTCTATGCAAAAGCTCAATGAACCGAAAAGACCCCAAAATGCACCGGATCATATACGGTTCAAAGAGGATCAAGACTCGCCCCCACTGGAGTCGCTGAACCTCCTTGGTAAAACCCCATGGTATAAAAAGCTTGAGCCCCTCTGGTCTCCTGGAGAACCCGGTGCCCGGGAAGCTCTGGATCGTTTTCTGAAAAACCACCTGAAAAACTATGCTCAAGAGCGAGACCGCCCTGACCTGAACGCGACATCCGCCCTCTCCCCGCACCTGCATTTTGGAGAAATTTCCCCGCGGCGGGTGCTCTGGGAAACGCGCAAAAATGCGGCCCTGAATAAATCCGAAGGCGGAGCGGAAAAATTCATAAGCGAACTTCTCTGGCGGGAATTCTCCAACCATTTACTCCATTCGCACCCGGATATGGCTGAACAGCCGATAAAGGCTAAATTTTCACGCATGGAATGGCGGAACGACAAAGAAGCGCTTGCTCAATGGAAACGGGGACAAACCGGAATCCCTATAATTGATGCGGGTATGCGTCAGCTGTGGCAAACCGGATGGATCCACAACCGTGTGCGCATGATTGTCGCCTCTCTCCTGGTCAAAAACCTCGGAATAGACTGGCGCGAAGGAGAGCGCTGGTTCTGGGACTGCTTGCTGGATGCTGATCTCGCCAACAACGCCGCCGGCTGGCAATGGGTCGCTGGCTGCGGCGCCGACGCCGCCCCTTATTTTCGTATCTTCAATCCGGTCGCGCAAGCCCGAAAATTCGACCCTGAAGGTAAATATATCCGGGCGTTCGTCCCAGAACTGGAAAAATTACCGACCGAAAACATCTTCGAACCCTGGACAGCGCCTTCCCCCATACTCTCCGCAGCCGGGGTCAATATCGGGCAAAATTATCCTGCCCCGATCGTTGACCTTAAAGTCTCGCGGCAAAAAGCACTGGAAGCGTACGCCCAGATCAAATAAAAAAGAATCTATGATTAAACGACATTTAGCCCCAGCCCTAAAACCCGGAGACACGATCGGCGTATTCTCACCCTCAAGCTGGGTGGAAAAAGCCGACATCAAGAAATCCGTTTCCGCCTTGGAAAAAAAAGGACTTAAGGTTTTCGTACACCCGCAAACCTACGAACGTCTGAACCAGTCCGCCGGCACCCACCTCCAGAAAACGCTGGCCTTTCAGGGGCTCTGGCAGCGAGAAGACATCAAGGCGATCTGGGCCGCCGGCGGCGGCAACAGGGCCATGTACCTTCTGGACACGATCAATTTCAACAAACTGAAAGCGCACCCTAAAATCCTGATCGGATACAGTGACGTAACATCGTTGCTGAACGCGGTTTACGCAGACACCGGTATCGTCACGTTTCACGCACAGGTCTTCAAGAACGTCCATAAATGGAACGAGCTTGATCACTTCCTGAACATGCTCTCGGGTAAAAAGGAAATGACCGTGCCTTTCGCCGACGATACGCTGGTCGTCCGACAGGGCAAGGCAACAGGGCATCTGATGGGCGGAAATTTGAGCATCTTCCAGTACATGATCGGCACGCTGCCCGCTATAACATTTGAAAACGCGGTCATTTTCCTTGAGGACTGCAACGAAGAACTCAGCAGGATCGACCGAATGCTTCTTCACCTCAAACGTACAGGCATTTTGAAAAAATCTTCCGCCCTGCTTCTGGGCCAGTTCACAAGTATGCTGGAAACAGCGCGACCTTACGGTTTCAAGTTCGAGGATATCGTCTCCGAACTGACTGAAAACCTTGACATCCCGGTAATAATGAACCTGCCCTTTGGTCACGGAAAAACACTCTATAGTTTGCCTGTGGGCGCGCCGGTTACGGTAGACACGTCTGATTTTTTGATCCGGCTGGACGATCCGGTAACCCAGATATAAAAAATAAAACAGAAAAAGTAACCGGAAACAGAGATTTTCCCTAATATTTCATTGGCGGCGCATCATTATGTTATGGTAACATGTATCCCATAACTTAAAAATGCAGTGCTTGTGTGTAAGTTTTATGAGTTTTGAGTTCTCTTGCATAGAAACAGATGGTGGGATCGGTTTTGAAGCAAAGGGATGTGGTCTGGAGTATTGTTACGATGGCCGGAACCTGACGCTTGATATCCTCATCGCCGCTATTCAACGCCCGGTCCTATTGATTGATCTCGGGCCGTTGTTCCCTCGTAACGCCAAGATATACACCGGGTTTCTGGAAAAAGCGGCTCAAATCAGTGCCCTGCTCTACAGCGGTAATCAGACCCTGAACCTCTGCGAAACAATCCCTGAAAACAAGCTTGTGCATGTCATTGCAGAACTCACAAAAACAGCGGAACTTGCGCACGATGTGGCTTTAAAAAACGACAACTGTTTTTCTGAAAAAATGAAAAAAACCTATGGATTAGAGATGTTTACACTTGAAAATCCGGGGAAAAACACGCCAAGCCGCAGCGCATACAGGCTGGCTCTCAAAACGCATAACGGCATTGAAATCAGGACGTTAGCAGGAAGCGCACGGACGGCCATCGCCAAGACGGCGGAAAAAACTCTGCGCGACGGTGTGACCATAGAATTTCTTTATCAGGCCGGCAAACCCACCCATAATGCCCACACGCTTCTCGCCCTCTCGGCCCGCCTCTCATCCATCGCCCGTCTGCTGGACAAGAGCTTTAATCCGCAAGACATACTGCTTCTCGCCGATAAAAAAACCGGAAAAAACTCTTCTGAAAGAACAGTTTAAGTGCCGGCCCTCACTAAATATTAGTCATAATATAAGCCTTGCCTTCTGCAAAAACTTGTAATTTTCCGAATTTTTTGATAGGATCGCCCCTCATTACCGTGAAGCGGGTTGAGATCAAAGAAACTATAAGGCAACTGTGCCTCCGTGCCTGTTGCGAAAGATTTTTTGTCCTCCCCCCAATAGACGGCTTTTTATAACTCTGGCAGCAGAAGGTGAAGCAAGTATGGCTGGAAATGACAACTACGGATTTAATGCAGGCGACAAAGTGGTTTACCCCGCGCACGGCGTAGGCGAGATAGCCGGGATTGAAACCCAGACGATCGCCGGAATGACCGTAACGCTGTACGTGATCGAGTTCGAAAAAGACCGTATGCGACTGAAAATTCCTGTTGCCAAGGCTCAATCCTCTGGCCTGAGGAAGTTGACCTCCAGCCGTCGTTTGAACGATGCGCTGCAAACACTAAAGGGCCGCGCACGCGTTCGCCGTACGATGTGGAGCCGCCGTGCACAGGAATACGAGACCAAGATTAACTCGGGCGACCCTGTCTCGATCGCCGAAGTCCTGCGCGACCTTAAGCGCAGCAACGACGATACGGAGCAATCCTACAGCGAGCGTCAGATTTACCAGTCCGCTCTTGAACGTCTGGCCCGTGAAGTAGCCGCAGTCAACAAGATCTCGGAAACCAGGGCGACCGAAAAACTGGAAGAGCTGATGGGCAAGCGTCCCCCGCGTGGCAGCAAGTCCGTCACGAAAAAAGCGGCTTAAAAGGATAAAGGCTGAGAAACGCTTTAAAAGTATGAGTTATCATCAGGCACAATAAGGAAAATACTTCCTTTGCGCCTGATTTTTTTGTATGATTCGCATATACGGGTTTACGGGCCCGTCCCGCCTTACGAATTTTTCGCGCACTGCCTTCCTTTCTCAAACCCGGTTTCAACCGTGAAAACTCTTACTACGACAGATTACCGTTTTATGGATTTGGGCCAGCCGCGCAGGATATGGGCCATTTCTGCTATTCACGGAGAGATTGAGCGTCTTATCGCCCTCCACGACGACATTTACCCGCACATCCGCCCCGGCGACCGCCTCATCTATCTGGGGAACTATGTTGGTTTTGGTCATCATGCGGTCGAAGTTGTTGATGAACTCCTCACTTTCCGCCGTTCGGTCCTCTCTAAACAGGGAATGATGGCTAAAGATATAATCTATCTCCGCGGCGCTCAGGAAGAAATGCTTCAGAAACTTCTTCAACTCCAGTTTGCCCCGGATCCGGGCAGTATCCTGATGTGGATGCTCGGAAATGGCCTGATGAGCACGCTCTACTCATACGGAGTAAGCCCGCACGACGGGATAGAATGCTGCCGTCAGGGTGTCCTCGGTCTCGCCCGCTGGACTGGCTCGGTCCGCGAAGCCGTACGTAAACGGCCCGGCCATGAAATCTTCAATACCCGCCTCCACCGCGCCGCGCACACCTCAAGATATCTGGAGACGCCTGTCCTTTTCGTGAATTGCGGATTGCGCTCGGACCGCCCTATGGAAGAACAGGGAGACAGCTTCTGGTGGGCCAACCGTGAATTCGAGGAAATAGAACGCCCCTACAGCCCGTTTTCCAAGGTCATCCGGGGGTACGACCCGGATCATAAGGGAATCAATATGAATTGTGTGACGGCAACGATAGACGGCGGCTGCGGCTTTGGCGGCGCTCTGGTATGCAGCGTCTTCGATGGCGCCGGTCAATCTCTGGACACCGCTCAATTCTAAAAAAGAACCAAAAGCCTACTCCGCGACGATCTTGTAAAGACGACCGGGGATAACCTGCTCGTCAGCCCGCATCGCGTTAAGCACGCGGAACCGTTCCTGCTGAAATTCATCGAAAGGCATACGGCCGGCCATGTTCGCAACCGTGTCTCCCGGACCGGCTCTCACAATACTGATCCTGAAAGGCTTGATCCGCTTTCGATCAGCCGCATTCATCGTCTTGAAGCTGTATGTTGAAGATTGCAGGGCCCTGACCCCGGCCGCGCTGTAGTCCGGGGGATAGGCGATCTGGAACCGCGCCATGCGATCCCGTCCCCACGGCAGAACGATCAGGCGTATAATCAGCGACCGCCCTTTCGCACTGCCCTTGAAGGATGTCGTAGTTCCGCTCATCCCGTTAATCTCGATTGGTTCCACAGGCACAGGCCTGTCTTTAAGGAGAACGCTCTGAACATACGTTTTTGTATGAAGACCGTCCGGATTAGGCAAAAAGTCGAAAACGATCAAAGCGCCTGCATCCGAAATCCCGATAACCTGCAAGGGACGGTTGATCAGCCGGAACCCCTCGGGCACGGTAAACTGAAAACCAAGATCCGTATGGTAAAACGTCCGCCCGCGTACAAACCCCTGCCCGGCGCTCTCCCCGTAGGTCATTCCGGCTATGCGCTGCAGGTAGCTCTCGCGCTCCAGTTTCCCCGCAGGTGGGAATTTCGCAACTTCTGCGGCTGTGCGCGTAACCCTCTCCTGCGTGGCAGGATGGGTCGACATGTACGCCGCCAGGCCATCGGCACGCTCTCCGGCTATACGGGATTCCAGAGCCGTGTCCGCCTGCAGGCTTTGCAGAAAAGACGTCATAGCCCGCGGATCGTATCCAGCTCGGCTCAGGTACCGGATGCCAAGCATATCCGCCTCGTTTTCCTGACCGCGCGAATAGGATTTCATGTAAAGATCGGACCCCAGCCCCAGCGCATCGTTAACCGTATCGTCTCCAACCGCCGTGGAAAGGATGGCCGCCCCGAGCATGGTAATCACCCCGCGGGAATACCGCTCCGCCGAATGCCGTGCCGTAATATGGCCAGTCTCGTGCGCCAGGACCGATGCGACCTCCGCTTCGCTGTTCGCCAGCGCCAGCAATCCGCGCGTCATGTAAATATACCCGCCCGGCAAAGCGAACGCGTTAACCATGGACGAGTCAAGAAGATAGAAACTGTAGCGAACATCGGGCCGCTCAGTATCCCGCGAGACGCGCTGCCCGACATCCTGCAAAAAAGTCTGCAAACCCTGATCCTGGTACAGCCCGTATTCCTCCAGAATCTTCTGGTGCTCCTGTGCCCCGACCTTCTGCTCCTGATGCGGCGACATCAAGGCCGTGAATTGCTGCTCGCCTGTCGCAGGGTTGGTCGAACACCCCGCCAGAAAAATCAGGCATCCGGAAAGGACAGTCTTTTTAAAAGCAAAGACAGGGCAATGTTTAAAAATGTGCTTGATCACGGCTTGCCTCCCGGTCCATCTTAAATACGATCATGCAGGACATACTAATGCGAAAAATTCTTCTGACCAGTATTTTTATGCTGCTTATGGCGCCTGCAGCCGCTCTGTGTGCAGACAACAAGACAGAAGCGGAACCGAATATTTTCGCCGCACTTGAACAAGGCAGCGACGGAAAAGTTGAGCAGGTGATTGACCCTCTTACGGTAAAACTCCGCGATGGACGCATAATCCACCTCACCGGGTTGGACTACCCGGATTACGATCCGTACAAACCCGGCCCGTTTTCGGTCACGGCGCTGAATGTTCTCCGGGACTTCCTGAAAAACCAGATCGTAAAAATATCCCGCACCAAAGGCTCAAAAACCGGAAGAATAACCCGCATGGGCCATGAAATCGCCCACGTGACCCGCGCCGGCGATGATATCTGGGTCCAGGGGATGATGATTGGTCTGGGCCTTGCCCGCGTACGGACAGAAAAAGACAACCCTGAGATGTCCGCGGAAATGTACAGGCTCGAACAGGCGGCAAGATCTGAAAAAGTGGGAATCTGGGAACTCAGCGCCTATGCAATTTCCTCGCCCGAAGGCGCCGCGGCCCGGGTCGGCTCCTTCCAGATTGTCGAAGGTCGGGTTAAAAGTGTAGGAATGCGCAACAACACGACATACCTGAATTTCGGAAACAACTGGAAAAAGGATTTCACGGTAGTTCTCTCCGCACAAAGCCGGCGCGACTTTCTGAAACTGGGGATAAACCCGATGGACTGGAACGGGCAGGCCATGCGCGTACGCGGCTGGGTTGGTTTTTTTAACGGCCCTGTTATTGACATTGATCACCCCGAGGCGATCGAATTGCTGGACAAGGAGCCTCAGGAAAAAGAAGAAAGCCCCGAAAAGGAAAGCCAGACAAAGGCAAGCACCAAAATACTGGGGCAGGAAAAACCTGTCTTCACAAAGGGCGACGCCCTGCCCGATGCAAACCGCTAACACCGACGCCTGTACTAAAGAGAAAAGACACGACGATGCCAAAGCGTCCCCATTCATCGAAAAACGCCTCTGAGCAGCCCAGGCAGCTCTGGGGCGAAGACCATGCTGGCGGCGGCTACTCCTACGTCTCGCGTCGCCCCTTGATGGATCTATTCCCCCCCCTGCAACCTTATTCCAGCGGTTTTCAGACAGTCGATCCGGTTCACAACCTGTATTGGGAACAAAGCGGCAATCCCGAGGGCATTCCCATCGTTTTCCTTCATGGGGGTCCCGGCGCAGGCGCGACCCCAACGCACCGCCGCTTCTTCGACCCGGACCATTACCGTATCGTCATCTTTGATCAACGTGGCGCAGGCCGCTCGACACCTCTGGGTTGCCTTCAACATAATAAGACGCAGGATCTTGTGGAAGATATGGAACGCCTGCGCGAACACCTCAGTATCGAGCGCTGGCATCTTTTCGGCGGCTCATGGGGCAGCACTCTGGCAATGGATTACGCAAGGCAATTCCCCGACAGGTGCCTCAGCCTCACCCTTCGTGGCATTTTCCTGTGCGAACAACCGGAAATCGACTGGTTTCTTTATGGCATGAGGAAGATATTCCCCGAAGCGTGGGAGCAATTCGCAGGACTCCTTCCGGAAAGCGAGCAAAGCAACCTGCTCGAAGCCTATTATAGCCGCCTGACCGATGAAACCAGCCCGGACAGGCAGATCGAAGCCGCAATCCACTGGAGCCTTTACGAAGGCGCCTGCTCCTCCCTGCTTCCCAATTACGAAACCATTACCACCGAGGAACAGAAAATCCACGCGCTGGCTCTGGCCCGCATCGAAGCACATTACTTCAGGAACGAAGTCAAACCCCCGGAAAAAAGCCTTTTAAATTCCATAAAAATCTTGCGTTCCATCCCCGCAACCATTATTCAGGGGCGGTATGACCTGATCTGCCCGATACAGACAGCCTACAAGCTGCATCAGCTCTGGCCTGAAGCGGATTTTGTCGTAGTGCCGGATGCCGGGCATTCGGCTTTGGACACACCGCTCCGGTCGCGGCTTATCGAGGCTACGGAGGCCCTGAAGCCGATCAAGTCATAAAAGCGGCCCGTTCCTTAGACCGGGCCGACAGACTCGGGATGAAATCGGAGTATTGAGAATGCAAAACACCGCTAAAGATATTGAAATGCCAGATAAAAACTTAGAAGATAAGCTTGATTTTCCTACTGTTCGCGATATTGATCTGGCTGGCAAAACCGTCCTGCTGCGTGCGGACCTGAATGTCCCTAAACATAACTCGCAGATCTCGGACCATACCCGGATCGACCGACTGAAACCGACCCTGGACTTTCTGCGCGAAAACAAAGCCAAAACAGTTGTAATTTCGCATTTCGGCCGTCCCGATGGCGATCGTAACCCTCAAATGTCGCTGGCTTTTCTGACTCCTGTGCTTGAAAAACGCTGGGAAGCTCCCGTCACCTTCGCTCCCGATTGCATCGGTGACCAGACGAAGGACATTATAGGGCGCATGAAACCCGGAGACGTCGTCCTTCTTGAAAACGTCCGGTACTACAAGGAAGAAGAGCAGAACGACCCAGAATTTGCTAAAGCTCTGGCAGGATTGGGCGATTTATACGTGAACGATGCCTTTTCCGCGGCCCATCGCGCCCATGCCTCGACCGAAGGGATCACCCGCCACCTTCCCTCCGCCGCCGGTCTCCTGATGGAAGAGGAACTGAACGCCCTTTCCGCTGCTCTTGTCGCTCCGCAACGTCCGGTAATGGCCTTCACCGGCGGCTCAAAAATATCAACAAAGCTCAAAGTCCTGAACAATCTGATACCAAAAGTGGACTTCCTTGTTCTGGGCGGAGCTATGGCCAACACCTTCCTTCACGCGCAGGGCCACAATGTAGGAAACTCGATGTGTGAGACCGAAATGGCCGATGAAGCGCGTAAAATCATGGCATTCGCGCAAAAATCGGAATGTGAGATCATTCTGCCGCAGGACGTCGTGACCGTTAGGGAACTGAAAGAAAATGCCGAACACAACACTGTAGACGTAAGCGCCATACCATCCGACAACTCCGCAATAGATCTTGGGGAACGGTCAATCGCGTATATCTGTGAAAAAATCAAGTCATGTAAAACGGTCTTGTGGAACGGCCCCCTCGGCGTCTTTGAGATTAAGCCGTTCGACGCGGGCACCAATGCCGTAGCCAAAGCTGTTGCAGAGCAGACCCGCAAGAAGCTTTGCACCAGTGTCGCCGGGGGCGGCGATACCGTCGCTGCTCTCGAAAATGCGGGTGTAACCGAAGATTTCAGCTACATATCGACCGCAGGCGGCGCATTTCTGGAATGGCTGGAGGGCAAAACTTTGCCGGGCGTACAGGCGCTTCTCAAAAAATAGGTAAAAACACCCGGTCGGAGCACAAACCGGAACCGGCGAAATGCCGGCTCAGGTCTGTTTTGGAGGAATGAAAAATTAATGAACGACCGAGTTGCCAATGATCTTCAGCGCAACGGCAGCGTCAATCCTGTTGAAATAGGACACAGCCTTGGACATCTCCTGCGTGTTCACCATCCGCCCATGGTTGCGAAACTGGTTGGTCAGCAGGAACATCGAAACAAAATCCTCTTTTGATATGTCGTAAGCGCGACAGGCTATAGCCAGCCCTTGGCCATGGCTCTGCATGAGAATTTGCGCCGTAGTCTTAAGGTCAAGCCCGCAGAAAACGGAAAACTGCGCGACAAAGGAACGGAACTGTCCGCGCCGCAGCGTCGCGATCATAAGCTTAGTATCAAGCTTGCCCTTGTCCTTGAATGTCTGTGCCACCTTCATCATATGATCATCCGGCTTGTATTCCGCAAGCTCCCGCCCGTCTCGGAATTCAAGAACCGTATGATCCACGGTTTCAATAATTTTCTGAGTATCCAGTTCATAATTCTGGACGATGAATTGCTTGATTTCCTCGCCGACATACTGGTAGATCCGCGACACGACCTCCGGACTGATATCTTCGCGCCGCAAAAGAGGCATCGCAAGGTCTTCGTGCTCCTGCGCCATATCGGAAATAGTAACGCAGGCATGCTCGGTCAGACGGATATCCTTGTTCTCGACCAACCGCAAGGAAGTCTCGTAATCGCCCATATCGGCCAGCATGTCGATAACCCGGTCGCCCATCTGCTTGCGGGTGGCGATCACCCGCCAGTATTCAGGGCTTTTGGCTTTTATGATATACATAAGGTCCATGTCACCAAGAACCCGGCTTTCTTTAAGCACAGGATGGGCAATGTCGATTTCATCGTTCGCCAGTTGCAAGACCAGCCTCAGCGGAACACAATCCATAACCGCCAGCTGCTCGGACAATGCGGAGCGGATATCACGCTCCGCCTTGCGCATCAATTCAACAAGGACGTCTGCCACCATCTCACTCTCGCGAGGGGTGACTTCCATTTCAAGGAGTTTGCTGATGGACCCCGCCAGCTTGGCCCGCGATTCCGGAGTCTTATCCCGGGCAAGTCCGTAAAGCTGCTGAGCCTGCTTTAACTGCATCAACACGCTCGTCGCCTCCGCTGTTTCTGGCAGTTGTCCTGTATCCATAACTTGTTATCCCACACAATAACCTCAAAAACTCAGAATATTTACTCTAAATCAGTAGGTTAACTTGGACAGGCGGAGCATGAACACACTAAACCACAAGACAGATCCCCACCTGTACATACCCCTTTTATACGCGAAAACTCTTACCAACCCGTTAATTTCCATGGATTTTATTAAAATATTCTGCTTTTCATGCACCGCAGAAAATGCGATCCTTTAAAGAGGGCAAAAAGAAAGAGCATAATCTTTTGTTAAGAGTTCGCTGGTAATATTTCTATGTTTATTCTGAATAAAGGGTTTAGATATGACAGGTCCGATTTCTGGCGTTAATCCGCAACAGGTTCCCTTCTCTCAGTCTTTCCAGACCGGAAATAACGAGCAGCAGCAGGCGCGTGAAACCCGCAACGCTGAGGAAACGCAAACCCCTGAGCAGGATCGTATTCAGGTTCGGGGAACAGCTCTCAATAAGACTGGTCAGGTCGAGGAAACAAAGGCAAAACAGGCCGAAGAAGAGCAAAAAACGCAGGACCAGACCCGTAATCGGGCCGCAAACCTGAACAGCAATCAGGATAATTCGCTCAGACGCGGCTCTCTCGTAGACGTTGTCGTCTAGGCATCGCCGACTGAAAAAAAACCAAACGCGCCCTATCCGGCGCGTTTTTCTATTGGGAAACATTTATAGCCAAATCACCGGAATGCCGGTTCGTCAAAACTGCGCAGCTTTCGGCTGTGAAGTTTCTCAGGCGCAAACTCACGTAACAGTGTCATGGTCAGCAAGCCTATTTTTAGGTGCTGCTCTACCCTCTCACGGTAGAAAGAATCCGCCATACCCGGAAGCTTGAGTTGTCCGTGCAGGGGTTTGTCGGACACGCATAAAAGCGTCCCGTAAGGAACGCGGAAGCGAAATCCGTTCGCCGCGATCGTTCCCGATTCCATGTCCAGAGCAATGGCCCGGCTCTGGCTCAAACGCCGGTTCTGTACGACGGAAGAGCGCAGTTCCCAGTTCCGGTCGTCCGTCGTCGCGACTGTTCCTGTCCGCATGATTTTCTTGAGATCGTAACCCTCGTTCCCCGTGACTTCAGCCACCGCACGTTCCAGCGTAAGCTGAATTTCCGCCAGCGCCGGAATGGGTATCCCCCGCGGCAAAGCTTCATCGAGAATGTTATCTTCCCGTAGATAACCATGCGCCAGAACATAATCCCCGAGCCTCTGCGAATTTCTTAATCCGGCGCAATGCCCGAGCATGATCCACGCATGCGGGCGCAGAACCGCGACATGATCGGTTATTGTCTTCGCGTTCGACGGTCCGACCCCGATATTCACCATGGTAATCCCCGAACCGTCCGGACGCTTAAGATGATAAGCAGGCATCTGAGGCATGCGTGAAAGCGGTGTCCCGGAATGTTCGCCCTGAGCATGATGATCTAAATTCTTGTTCAGCGTGACTTTATCGCCCGGCTCGACAAACGCGGTATACTCCGAACGGTGTTGTTTGAGGAGAGGATCATCCGTACCCCGCATCATCTGCTGAGAAATCTGGATAAACTCGTCGATATAGAACTGGTAGTTCGTAAACAGGACAAAATCCTGAAAATGTGAAGCCGATGTCCCGCAATAATGCTTTAGCCTTTGCAAGCTGATATCAACGCGCGGTGCGGTGAACAGGCCAAGAGGAAGGTCCTCCCCCGGCTTGGGAATATTCATGGAATTGGCCACGTCATCGTCCATGATGCTCAGGTCCGGCACATCGAAATAAAGCGGCAGGTCACGCATCCGCTCCCGGTCAAGATCGGCTTCAAGATGAAAATTATGCCCAAGGGCAAAATGAATCGGAATAGGCGTTGCACTGACCCCGATCTCCAGTGGAACATCGTGGTTCTTGATTAAAAGCCTGAACTGGTCGCGATAATAATCGGCAAACAGGTTCGGGTCGGTCAGGGTCGAGGAATAAACGCCGGGCCGTGCAACATAACCATAAGAATAACGCGTGTCCCCCCTGCGGGAAGACCGGGCGGTGATTTTTACATAAGGATAGCAGGCGCTGGCCCTTACATTCGCACCCTCGCGCCCGAAAGCGGAAAAAGAGTGCTGAAGATGCTCAATATGCGCACGATAAATTTCCTGTACGGCGGCAAGCGCCTTGTCAGGATCTTTAAAGCTGCGCGGCTTGAATTTGGGAGGGTGTTTCACCATGCCCTTATCATGAAAGCTTTTTATTTAAATTCAATTAATTACGCAAAGAATAGCAAAATCAAAGCTCTAGCCCCATCAGGGACCGCGCATAGTGCCGCGCCTCGAAGGGCCTTAAGTCACGAACCCCTTCCCCGACCCCGACCGCGTGAACGGGAAGTTTGAACTGGTCGGCCAGTCCGACAAGAACACCGCCCTTTGCCGAGCCGTCCAGCTTGGTGACAATCAGCCCGGTAACATCGACCATCTTCTTGAAGGTATCGACCTGGGAAAAAGCGTTTTGCCCAGTGGTTGCGTCGAGAACAAGCAAAACCGCATGAGGAATAGCGTCATTTCGCTTCTTGAGCACACGGATAATCTTTTCTAGCTCAGCCATGAGGTTAGCCTTATTCTGCAACCGTCCCGCCGTGTCGATCAAAAGGACATCGGTTTGATCGGTCAAAGCTTTTTCATAAGACTCGTAAGCCACGGCAGCCGCATCCGCCCCGACATCTTTCTTGAACAGGCCGGCCCCGCTGCGTTTCGCCCATTCATCGAGTTGGTCTATCGCGGCCGCCCTGAAAGTATCTCCGGCGGCGATAAGAACGCTTTTCCTCTGTTCACGGATCAAATGGCTGGCATACTTTCCGATAGTGGTGGTTTTGCCTGCACCGTTAACCCCGCAAACAAGTATGACAAACGGTCCTTCTCCCTCATTCGTAAAGCGAATGGGTTCGGCCACCGGCTTAAGGATGACCTCAATGCACTCAGCAAGAGCCTCACGGATCTCCTGCTCGCTGATATCCTTGCCGAAACGGTCCTTGGAAAATTCGGCGATAACCTTCGCTGCGGTCTTCGGCCCCAGATCCGCCTCGATCAGAAGCTCCTCCAGTTGGTCCAGCGTTTCCTGATCAAGTTTCTTCTGGGTCAACAACCCTGAAATTCCCTTGGTCAGCTTGCCCGAAGATTTACTCAACCCTTTGGTCAGCCGCCAGAACCAGCCGCCCTCCCCGGCATGGTCGCTCAGATCCTCCGCCTCCTTTTTATCCTCGAACAGACGGTGCTCTGGAACAGGGGTCTCATCAAGTTCATCAATGATATCGGCCTCGCTCACCTCAAGGGCATCGCGCAAATCCTCGTCAATCACGGCCTCATAATCCGTGGAAGGCTCAAGCGCCGGCTCCTTGCGGGGATGAAGAAGCCGATTGTCCCGCTCGTCCTTTTCTTGATCGGCAATATTGTTTTTCTTGCGCCAGAAAACCATTGGTCGTACCCCGTTATTGATGAAGTAAGTATAACCTCCCCAGCGCACAAAGAAACACAAATTTAACGAAAATCAGGCGCTGATACGCGCCTCTTGCTCTAACACAACGCCGCTCAGAACGCCCTTGTCATGTCCGGTAACCTGAACGTCGATAACCTGTCCCGGTTCCATTTCACGATCCAGTCGCACCGACGCAAAATTTTCCGCCCGCCCCAAACCGTCCTTTTCGATCAGGACCGACAGAACGCCCCCGACCTGCCGCTCAAGGAAACGCTGCATTTGAATATCCCGCAAAGCCCGGAGCCGCGCGGCCCTTTCTTTGCGAACCGCAGGATCGACCTGCGGCATGTTCACAGCCGGTGTTCCCTCCCGTTCCGAGTAAGGAAAGATATGCAGGAACGTAAGGTCGCACTCTTCGATAAGACGAACGGTATTCTCGAACATCTCGTCTGTCTCGGTAGGAAAGCCCGCGATAACATCCGCTCCGAACGTCATGTCGGGCCGAAGCCCCCGCGCTTTCTGGCAGACCTTGATCACGTCGTCGCGCAGGTGCCTGCGCTTCATGCGCTTTAAAACCATGTCGTCCCCGGCCTGAACGGAGAGATGAAGGTGCGGCATAAAACGCGGTTCCTCGTCAATCAGTCGCCAAAGATCGTTGTCGATCTCCACGGGATCAAGCGAAGACAGGCGCACCCTTTCCAACCCCGGAACCAGCGCCAGAACGCGACGGATCATCTGCCCCAAAGACGGAGAACCCGGAAGGTCATGTCCGTAGGATGTCACGTCAACGCCCGTAAAAACGATCTCCTTGTAACCGCCCTCGACCAGCGCGTGAACCTGCTTGGAAATAACCCCGATCGGAACCGAGCGCGAATTTCCCCGTCCATAAGGGATGATACAGAAAGTGCAGCGGTGATCGCAGCCGTTCTGCACCTGCAAAAACGCCCGTGTACGGTCTTCGTACCCGTCGATCAGATGCCCGGCGGTTTCCTTCACCGACATGATGTCGTTCACAAGAATACGCGCATGCGACGGGCTTCCCCAGCTCTCGGCCTCAAGCTTGACGTCGTTCCCGATGACCCGGTCCACTTCCGTCATATCGGCATACCGCCCGGGATTGATCTGCGCACTGCATCCCGTCACGATAATCTGCGCATCGGGATTTTCCCGCCGCGCCCTGCGGATAGCCTGCCGCGCTTGCCGCTCCGCCTCTTTCGTAACCGCGCAGGTATTGAAGATGATAACGCCCTGCAACCCCGCATTTTTCGCGTGATCGCGCATCACCTCGGACTCGTGCGTATTCAGGCGGCAGCCGAACGTCACCACCTGCGGTTCGGTATTAGCCGCCTGAGCCTTAATCTTTTGAACAGTTCTAGAAAGCTTATTCTTTTCCATAGTGCCGAGAACCTACCCTATTTCAGAGTGAAAGGTCAATGTTTCGGTCTCGAAATATGCCCCTCAAAAACATAAGCGACAGGCCCGCTCATCAAAACATGCCCGTCGCCCTCCCGCCATTCAATCTGCAAAACCCCGCCATCCATCTCGATCGCTACGTCTCTCCCCGTTAGCCCTCGGCGCACCGCCGCCACGGCCGTAGCGCACGCCGCCGATCCGCAGGCCAGCGTAATCCCCGCCCCGCGCTCCCAGACCCGCAAACGGATGCGGCTATCCCCCAGAATCTGGGCAAAACTGATATTCGCCTTCTGCGGGAACATCTTATGGGTCTCAAAAACTGGCCCCAGCGTATCCACAGCAATATCCGCAACATCCTTCACAAAGAACACGCAGTGCGGGTTGCCCATATTTACCCCCACCGGGTCCTGCACAGGCCCCTTCTTGATGCCGAGATTAAGCGTATCCGTCTCCTTGGAAAGCGGAATATCCCGCCAGTTCAGCCGCGGCGGCCCCATATCCACGCTGACAAGGCCATCTCCTGTCCGGCGGCACTCCAGAAGGCCGCCACGCGTCTCGATCACGCAATGGCTGATCCCCGCCTCGCTCATGAACAAATCCGCCACGCAGCGGGTGGCGTTTCCGCAGGATTCCGCCTCCGAACCGTCAGGATTATAGATCCGCATGAACAGATCGGCCTTTTTCGTGGGCTCAAGGATAATAAGCTGGTCGCACCCGATCCCGAAATGGCGGTCGCAGACCTGCTGGATATAATCGGGCATAAGCGCCACGTGATCCTCGCGGTAATCGAGGATCACAAAGTCGTTGCCCAGCCCGTGCATTTTGAGAAACTTCATCATAATGCTTGATTTAGCAGATATTTCCGTGCTATGTCACGCCCCATCAACTGGCATTTTTGATTTGTCAGTGCTTAAGGTCTTTCGGGGACCGGGTACACCGCAGTCGGCGCATTTACGCTCACTGCGGCGAAGATGTTTTTTTAAACTAGTGGGAAAAGCGTAGAAAAATGTTTGAATCGCTCAGTGAAAAACTCGGGAACGTCTTCTCCAAGCTGCGCGGCAAGGCCGCCCTCTCGGAAAACGACGTCATGGCCGTCTCGCGTGAAATCCGCATCGCCCTGCTCGAAGCCGACGTCGCGCTCCCGGTCGTCAAGGAATTCGTCGCCGGGATCAAGGACAAGGCCGTCGGGCAGGAAGTGATCAAGGGCGTCAACCCCGCCCATCAGGTCATCAAGATCGTCCATGACGCACTTATAGAAATGCTCGGCTCGCAAAGCGCGGAACTCAAATTCGGCGCCGCCCCGTGCGCCTACCTGATGGTCGGTCTGCAAGGCTCGGGGAAAACCACCTCCACCGCTAAGATCGCAAAAATCCTGACTGAGAAGAAAAACAAGAAAGTCCTGATGGCTTCGCTCGACGTTTACCGTCCCGCCGCGCAGGAACAGCTTAAAATCCTCGGCGAGCAGACGGGCATCGCCACCCTGCCGATCATAGAGGGGCAGAAACCCCTCGACATCGCCAAACGCGCCATGGATGTAGGCCGCAAGGAAGGTTATGACGTCGTCATGCTCGATACCGCCGGCCGTCTTACAATCGACGAAGAGATGATGAAGGAGGCCGAAAACATCAAGGCCTTCGCAAAACCCACCGAAACCCTGTTGGTCGCCGACGCCATGACCGGGCAGGACGCTGTGAATACGGCCAAAACCTTCGACGACCGCGTCGGCCTGACCGGAATCATGCTGACCCGCGTAGACGGAGATGCGCGTGGCGGCGCGGCCATGTCCATGAAGGCCGTGACCGGAAAGCCCGTCAAGCTGATCGGGGTCGGTGAAAAATGGACGGAAATCGAGGTCTTTCACCCGGCTCGAATCGCCGGCCGCATTCTCGGCATGGGCGACGTGGTCAGCCTCGTCGAACGCGCCGCCGAAACCGTGGATCGCGCCGAAGCCGCAGATATGGCCCGCAAGTTCAAGAAAGGCCAGATGGATTTCAACGATCTGCTCAAGCAGATCCAGCAGATGAAAAAAATGGGCGGCATGTCCTCCCTGATAAAGATGATGCCCGGTCTCAGCGCGATGTCCGGCAAACTCGAAGCCGCAGGGATGAGCGACTCCCTCGTCAAGAGGCAGGAAGCAATCATCTTTTCCATGACGGTAAAGGAGCGTGAAAAGCCCGACCTTCTCAACGCCTCACGCAAGAAACGCATCGCGGCAGGATCGGGTACGACCGTTCAGGAAATCAACACGCTGGCCAAGCAGCTCAAGCAGATGCAGACCATGATGAAACGCATGCGCAAGATGGGCAAGGGCGAAATGATGGGCATGATGAAGCAGATGATGGGCGGTAACATGGACGAACTGGCTCTCATGGCCGAATCCATGGATGCCGAGGCTCTGGCCGCGGACATGTCCCAGACGGACCCGCGAACAGACAAGGGAAGCCTGCCCGGATTGGGGGGAACGCCGTCCGCCCTGCCCGGTCTTGGCGGAAAAGCAGAAAAAAACAGGGACAACAAGAAATAACCCGCGGCTCTAGGCGAAAGCGCAGCGGACAGTAAAATATTGAACGAAACAATCTGATTTGAAAGAAAAAGGAGAGTAATATGGCACTGGCAATCAGACTTTCAAGAACCGGACGCAAGAAACGCCCCTACTACCGTATCGTTGTGGCGGATAAGAGAATGCCGCGCGACGGACGTTACATCGAAAGGCTGGGTACATACGATCCCCTGCTGCCTTCGGATAACGAAAACCGCGTGCGTCTCGTGAAGGAACGTATCGAATACTGGCTCGCACAGGGTGCAAAGCCGTCCGAGCGTGTAGCTTTATTCCTTGGCAGGGAAGGGATCATTCCGATGCCCGCACAACCCGTCCGCCCGAAAAAATCCGAGCAGTCCGAAAAGACCAAGCTGAGGATCGCGGACAAGGAAGAAAAGCGCAAGGCCGCTGCCGAAGCAGCAGCCGAGGCACAGGCTGCGCCTGCGGAAGAAGCCCCTGCCCCTGCTGAAGAAGCAGCGGCACCCGCGGAAACGGAAGCCGAAAAGCCCGCAGAGTAATCCGCGGACAAAAAACGGAAACCGGATATGGCCAGCCCAAAATCACCCTCCGCCGGGCCGCAGACCAAAAGAGTCTGTCTCGGTAAAGTCGCTTCGGCGCACGGGGTAAAAGGGCTGGTCAAGCTTGTGCCCTATGGGGAAGACATTACCCTTATTGAATCTTTAAGTCCGGTATACACGGGCGAAAAAAGTAGCAAAACCCTGAGCGTCAAAATCCAGAACACGGCGGGAAAGCACGTGCTCGCTTCCATAGATGGATGCACGAACCGCGATCAGGTGGAAAAACTGCGCGGAACGGAACTCTGGGTCGAGCGCAACGCGCTTCCCGCAATAGAAAATGATGACGAATTCTACGTTGAAGACCTCATCGGCCTGGAAGTTCGCGATGATCAAAAAAAGACCGTTGGCAGAATTGTTAAGGTCGATAATTTCGGTGGCGGCGACCTTCTTGACGTGAAACCCGATCACGGACAAAGCGCCTATATTCCCTTTCGCGATCCCTATGTCGGCGATGTCAACACGCAAGAAGGCTGGCTTGCTCTGACCCGGGACGGCTTAGACTTGTTGCTGACCCCATGAAAAAAAAAGGCGGCGAACTGGTCATGCTCGGAGAATACTACAACCGGATCGAAGCGGAAATGGTCCGCGGTCTCTTGGAATCAAGCGGCATCCCCTGCAAAACCTTTGATGATTTCGTACGCTCCGGCATAGGCCTCGATGCGCTTGGCGGAACAAGGCTGATGGTTCATGCGGAAGACCTTGACAAGGCCCGCCAAATACTCGCGTTATCGCAAAAGGAAACGGAGAACGAGGAATGAACAGCCCTTGGCACATAAGCATTCTCACGCTCTTTCCCGAGATGTTTCCCGGCCCTCTCGGACATTCCCTCAGCGGCAAGGCGCTGGAAAACGGGATATGGAGCTTCAAAGCCGTAAACATCCGCGACTTCGCACAGGGTGTTCACAAAAGTGTGGACGACACCCCGTACGGGGGAGGGGCCGGCATGGTCATGCGCCCGGACGTAATAGAAAAAGCGACCCTGTCCATCGAAAACCCCGGCCGGAAAATATACCTCAGCCCCCGCGGAAAACCTCTGACACAAAAACTTGTACAGGAGCTCTCCGAGGAGCCCGCTCTAACTCTTCTGTGCGGCCGTTATGAAGGCGTGGATCAGCGCGTCCTCGAAAGCCAGGACTATGAGGAAATCAGCATAGGCGACTATGTCCTCTCCGGAGGCGAGCCGGCCGCTATGATCCTCATGGACGCTTGCATCCGACTCCTGCCGGGCGTACTGGGAAACGAGGACACGGTGAGCGAAGAGAGTTTTTCCTCCGGGCTTCTGGAATACCCGCACTTCACCCGCCCGGCGCAATGGACTTCCGCAGACGGCCACATCAGAGAGGTCCCCGAAATCCTCACGTCAGGAGACCATTCAAAAATCCGGGATTGGCGCGAAGGACAAGCCGAATCTGTAACGAAAGCCCGCCGCCCCGACCTCTGGAACATCCGTGAAAACGCCCGCTTGTCAGGTAAAAAGCCCAAAAAATAGCTTGTTTTTAAAGGGAAAATACTATAGACAAGGCCCAGATTTTTGATCAACCCAAGAAAAAAGACAAACGAACCGCCGGTTCTTTACGGATAAGGGACTGAAATCGGGTTCTGACAAGGGAAAAGGCCATGAACACATTACAGAAATTCGAAGCCAGACAGCTCGAAAAAATCAAGGAATCTAAGCAGATTCCAGGTTTCGACCCCGGAGACACCATTCGGGTTAACGTAAAAATCCGCGAAGGAAGCCGTGAACGCGTACAGGCATACGAAGGCGTATGCATCGCCCGCACCGGCAAGGGCGTAAATGCGAGTTTCACCGTTCGCAAAATAAGCTACGGCGAAGGTGTAGAACGTGTATTCCCGCTCTGGAGCCCGCGTATTGACAGCATTGAACTCGTCCGCCGCGGTTCCGTAAGACGCGCCAAGCTCTACTATCTTCGCGACCTGCGCGGCAAAAAAGCCCGGATCGCCGAGCGGACCACGGGACACAGCCTTGAAAAGAGCGCAGAGGAAGGCGAAAAGAAGAAAGCAGCCAAAAACAAAAAAGGCTCTAAAAAAGCCGCTGCTAAAGACTAGAGCATCCTGATTACAGCAAAAACCCTTCCCGCCGGAAGGGTTTTTTTATGTAATTAAAACCGTCAAAAAAGATCAGGAATGGGCAATCCGTGCGCGCAGATTGATCTTCTTGCCGGAATAGTGGTCCGCGGTCAGTAAAACCTCTTCATGCACTTTGAAAGCTTCGGCAACGTCCTCAGGCGCCTGCGCGATAAAAATCAGGCTCTCATGCAGGATCGCATGAACCTCTCTTGTACCGGAATGAAACAGGATCGTTTCCGCCCGGACATAAGATGGATCGTAAAACCGGATCAGAGGACAGGAACCGTTTTCACCACTTTCGAAATGAGCGCCGACACCGCTATGGGATAAAGAGTCAACAGACATGAAAAACCCCTTTTTACACTGCACTGCAAAAACCAGTGTAGAAAAAAGAGGTTTAAAACGCGTTAAAGATATAAGCTACTGATATTATTTAACTCTTGGAGAGGTATCCGGCCCCCCTCCAGCAGCGCCGCCAGGAACAGCCAGCAGAGAATCATAATCGAATGGCGGAACTTCCATGCCCGGAGCATGCGGCTTGACCTCTTGAAAATGAAACTCCGAGAGGCTTCTGGCTTGCGCGCCGGCGTTCTGAAGCCCCTGTATGGCCGGATTGATCTGATCCACCAGCACAGTGTTGTCCGCGTAAAAACCGGGAGTGCCCATAGCTGAATTTCGCGCCCCCTCCAGCATGCGCTCCATGGTATCCCAGTGAAACGCGTTAATATCGGCTATATGCTCCACAGCACCGGGCGCTCCCAAGGTTTCGTCAGCATAGCCCAACTCGCTGACTACGCTGTTATAAACCTTGACTGCCGCGCCCGTAGCCAGATTGTAGTCCTGAACCACCGCACGGCTGAAGTCCGGGAAAGAGTAGTAGGAAGCGTTATTCTGTACATTCTCGATACCCGCCGCCTTGACCTTCTCAGGATCAAGCTCCCGACCCTCAAGCAGCGCATGAGTACGGAAATGATGAGCCGTCGCCGGATCCAGATTAAGTGTATGAACCGCCAATTCCGCATCGTTATTGAAAACAACGAGATTGATCGTCCCGGCATTCGGCTCTTTCGAACGGCTGAAAATATCCTGCATTTTTAGGGTTGCTTCGGTTTCGTCCGACATTACCCCAGATTGATTGCCTGCCATATCTAATCCCCCAAAGTTTTTTAGCGTAACCGCCTTGTAAAATTATAAACCTTACTATTTTTAACTATATGGAATAACAAAAGCAAACTTTTTAAGATTGCCTTCTCGAAAACCCGCTTCCACTATAGATTTGCCAAAAGCGGAACAATAGTCTAAATCTTTGTAAGGACACGTCTAATCCTGAAAATGAGATAAAAACAGAGATTCGGGAAATTATGGAACCACGCACCTTATACGATAAAATCTGGGACGAACACGTCATCGACCGCTCGGAAGACGGCACGTGCCTCATTTACATCGACCGCCACCTTGTGCATGAAGTAACCTCACCGCAGGCTTTCGAGGGTCTTCGGTTGTCCGGACGCAAGGTCCGCCGCCCCGAAGCGACACTGGCCGTCATGGACCATAACGTCCCCACCACCGACCGTTCCAGACCCATTGAGGAAGAAGAAAGCCGTATTCAGGTCGATACATTGCGCGAAAACTGTAAAGAATTCGGCGTTCAGCTTTTTGACCTGACCGACGTGCGCCAAGGTATTGTCCATATCATCGGTCCGGAACAGGGCTTTACTCAGCCCGGCATGACGATCGTCTGCGGCGATTCCCACACCAGCACCCACGGCGCCTTCGGCGCACTGGCATTTGGAATTGGAACTTCAGAGGTTGAGCACGTTCTGGCCACACAGACCCTCATCCAGAAAAAAAGCAAGAACATGCGCATCACCGTCAACGGCAAACTGTCAACGGGCGTTACGGCCAAGGATATGATCCTCGCAATCATCGGCGAAATCGGAACGGCCGGCGGCAACGGCCACGTCATCGAATATGCTGGCGAAGCCGTCCGCGCACTTACTATGGAAGGCCGCATGACCATGTGCAATATGTCCATCGAAGGCGGAGCCCGGGCCGGATTGATAGCACCGGATGATACAACCTTCGAATACATAAAAGGCCGCCCTTTAGCACCGAAGGCCGGACACTGGGACAGCGCAGTAAAATACTGGAAAACCTTTTTTAGCGACGACGGAGCAAAATACGACAAGGAAGTTGCCCTCAAGGGCGAGGACATTCCCCCGATTGTCACATGGGGCACAACCCCCGAAGACGTGGTCCCGATCACTGGAACGGTCCCCTCGCCCGCCGATTTCGATGATGCGAACAAAAAAGCCTCCGTAGAGCGCATGCTGGCATACATGGGCCTCACCCCCGGAACAAAAATGACCGAAATCTCGGTAGACAAGGTCTTCATCGGCTCCTGTACCAACGCCCGAATCGAAGATTTGCGCGAAGTCGCCAAGATTGCCAAGGGCAAAAAAGTTGCATCAACCGTGGAAGCCATGGTCGTTCCCGGCTCCGGCCTCGTCAAAAAACAGGCCGAGGAAGAAGGAATCGCCGCGATCCTGATCGAATCGGGCTTTGATTGGCGCGAACCCGGCTGCTCCATGTGTCTGGGGATGAACCCCGACCAGCTTCAGCCCGGCGAGCGCTGCGCCTCCACCTCCAACCGCAATTTCGAAGGTCGTCAGGGTCGCGGTGGACGCACACATCTTCTGTCGCCGGCCATGGCCGCCGCTGCTGCAATTACGGGAAAACTCACTGACGTAAGAGAACTATAAGAATGGAGGTCAAAAAAATGTCGCATCAGGGATATGGCGGACGAAAGTTCTTCCGCCTTGAAGGGCACAGCCGTGAAATCGCCGAACGCATCGAATCAATCGCCGAAGGCGGAGCTAAAATGACAAGCGAGGAACTAAAAGATGCGCAGAATAATCTCGGCCTTTTCACGGGAGCGCTTATGGCTTTCCCGGCGCAGGGAGGCCCTGAATATTACGCCATATGCCCTGCCCTGCACCGTTCGCAACACGAACCGGAGCATTACTATCTCCTGGTCCCGGTCAGCGATATGGACCACTCCCACGTCACCCCACACAATGCGGTCGAAATCACGGATGAAGAGCATTTGAAAAGGCTCGACTCCCTGTTCGCCGAAGGCGCGGACATGATCTTCATGCACCAGCACAGCCAAGGCCCCTACATCGCTCCTGCCGGTGAATCCGCTGCGGATTATGATGGGGGCAGCGAACCCGGAATGTAGAGCTGCCGATTGATAACAGTGCGCCCTTTGCTTTAAAATGGCAGCGCCATGGCGCCCGAAACTCAGCATCCCTCATATCCTTCTCAGCCGTCCAACGGGTGGCCCGATGCTTTTGATTTTCGGACCGACGAAATATGCCAGACCCTGTTCAAACCCTATATTCTCGACCAGCTGAAAAAACTGGCCGAATATGACGCGCAGCGCCCGCCGGGAACCGTATACATTTTCCACGAACACGCCCGCCGCGTAGCGCAGGATGTAAGGGATACCTGCCGGTCGATGGGATTAAGCGAACAGATAGCCGAAAATATGTACTGGGCGGTGCTGATCCACGATATCGGCAAAATGCACTTTCCGCCCCATATATGGGATACGGAAGAAAAACCGGATGAGGATACGAAAGCGCACAGGCGCACCCACACCGAAAAAGGCGGGGAGGAATTCGAAGCCGCCTTCGCGGAGGTTAATCACCCGTTCAAGGATCTGGCTCTTGAAATCATGCACCTGCACCATGAGCAGGTTGACGGGCAAGGCCCGATGAAAATGCCCGGTGAGAAACTTTCCCCCCCCGTGCGCCTGACCAGCATAGTGGAAGCCTTTGACGGCTGGTCTATCCCCCGCCCCCATTTCGGCGACCGGGACACGAGCCCTCCGGCAGTGATCGAGCGCATGCGCGGAGAAAAATCCCATATGTTCGATCCAGAACTGCTTGAATCGTTTGCGAAAATGAAACTGGCCGCGTATAAATAACCGTCTTCGAAACAGAAACGAACGCAAGGACGCCATGGAGCCTTTTTCCAAACTCGTCGGCACCGCCGCGCCGCTGGATATGATCAATATCGACACTGATATCATCATTCCCAAGCAATTTCTGAAAACCGTCAAGCGCACCGGCCTGGGCGTCAGCGCCTTCTACAACCTCCGCTACGATGAGAACGGCAAGGAAAACCCGGATTTTGTGCTGAACAAACCCGAATACAGAAGCGCGCAAATATTGATTACCGGAGAGAATTTCGGCTGCGGATCCTCCCGCGAACACGCGCCGTGGGCCATTCTCGACATGGGCATCCGCTGCATCATCTCCTCCAGCTACGCCGATATCTTCTACAACAACAGCTTCAAGAACGGCATCCTGCCTATCGTTCTGCCGCAGGAACAGGTGGACCAGTTGATGCAGGAAGCCAAGGACCACCCGGAAGTGATGCTGGAAGTCGATCTGGAAAAACAGACCGTTAAACGCGGTAACAAGTTTTCCTTCAGCTTCGAAATAGACCCGTTCCGCAAACGCTGCCTGCTCAACGGTCTGGACGATATCGGCCTGACGCTGGAAAAAGACGCCAAGATCGGCACCTTCGAACAAAAACGCGCCGATGACAAACCGTGGCTTTGACTGAGATGAAAACGCTAGCCCTCTTCTGCACAACCCTAATCTCCTTGCTTTTTTACTCGACGGGGGCGTTCGCTGGCGGTTCGGCTGAGAAAGTCACCATACTCTCGTTTCAAAGAATGAATGCTACTGACTATGTGTTGGTCATAGCCCCAAAAGAAAAATCCATGGACTGGTTTATGAAGGGATGTAAAACTTTTGTAATTCTTGGAACACACGAAAATCTCGACGGCCAATGGCTGTTGTTTGAAAAAAATCAGGTTACACGAGATGAACATCTTACCGCATTGAGTTTTATTGAAGAAAAAAACAAAACAGATAAAAATCTGGACTTTGGATATATGGGTGGCGGATTTAAGCCTGTCAGCACAGATAACAAATGTGTGGTAAACAGTCGGGCACTGAGCAAAAGCCATAACTCAATACTATCCTATTACCATAAAGTATAACGCAGATTTAAAGGCGTAAATAAAGATGACATTCAAACTCCACATCCTCCCCGGCGACGGCATCGGCCCCGAAGTGATGGCCGAGGTTGAAAAACTCGTCAAATGGTTAAACACGAAGAAGGATATCAAAATAAAAACCTCGCAGGGTCTCGTCGGCGGCGCATCCATAGACGCACATGGCAAACCCCTGACCGATGAAACGCTGGCCGATTGTAAAGCGGCGGATGCCGTTCTCCTCGGCGCGGTCGGCGGCCCGAAATGGGACAAGGTCGCCTATAATATCCGCCCCGAAGCCGGCCTTCTCGGGCTGCGTAAGGAACTCGACCTCTTCGCCAACCTACGCCCGGCCCTCGTCTTTGACGCCCTGATCGACGCCTCCACCCTCAAACCCGAAATCGTCAAGGGTCTGGATATCCTCATCGTCCGCGAACTGACAGGCGGCGTTTATTTCGGCGAACCGCGCGGCATCGAGGACATCGGCAACGGTAAGCGCCGAGGTGTAAACACACAGGTCTACACGACCGACGAAATTATCCGCGTGGGACGGGTCGCCTTCGAACTCGCAAAAAAACGCGGGAACAGGGTCACCTCCTGCGAAAAAGCCAACGTCATGGAATCCGGAAAGCTCTGGCGCGAGGAAATCACGAAACTCCACGCTGCTGACTATAAGGACGTGGAATTGGAACACATGTACGCCGACAACTGCGCAATGCAACTGCTTCGCCGCCCCTCTCAGTTCGACGTCATCGTCACCGACAACCTCTTCGGCGATATCCTCTCCGACGAAGCCGCCATGCTGACCGGCTCTCTGGGCATGCTCCCCTCCGCCTCCCTGGGCGCGGAAGGCTCCACGGCTCTTTACGAGCCTGTCCACGGCTCCGCCCCCGATATTGCCGGGCAGGGCAAGGCCAACCCTCTGGCCACGATCCTGAGCTTCGCGATGTGCCTGCGTTATTCCTTCAACCGGGGCGATCTTGCGGACATCATCGAAACCGCCGTGCAAAAGGTCCTGAACGAAGGCATACGAACACCGGATATCATGGCCCCCGGCTGCACGGAGACCTCGACAGCCGGAATGGGAGATGCTTTAATAACCGCATTGGAAAAATCCATGGTTTTAAAGGGTGTGGCATGATCACGATCATTCTCGCGCTGTATTTTACGGGCCTCATTTCTCAGGAAACGGCCATAACCTTCCTTTATGTCATCGGCCTTTCCCTGCTCATCGCCGAAATCGGCGTGGTGTCCTTCGGCCTGCTGGCCTTTAACGGTCTGGTCGCCCTTTTCGCCGCCTACAGTATTCAGACGGGAACGGTCCTGTTGTTTGGCCTCCCGGTGGACTGGAACATCGTCTTTGGCATCGGTTTTGTGGAATTCGCTCTGATCGTCGGCACGATTGCCATTCACGCTCATCTGCGCAACCTGAAAACCGACACCGGCAAGGAAGGGATGATCGGAGCAAAGGCGACCGTACTGGACTGGAGCGGCAAAAACGGTCAGGTCCGCCTTGAAGGGGAAATCTGGAAAGCGTCTTCCTCCCATAGGCTTGACCTGTCTCCGAACGACGAAGTCACGATCGAGGCGGTAGAAAAACTCAAACTGATCGTACGGCCGTAATTTTTTTGGATTGAACATTTTATAAGGAGAAAAATTAAAATGACCTTTTTCGCCCCCCTGATGGTCGTGATCGTGATCCTGCTGATCGCCTCCATCCGCATCGTGCAGGAATACGAGCGCGGAGTAATCTACACGCTTGGACGCTACACCAGCAGCCGTGGCCCCGGTGTCCAGATCATCATACCCGGAATCCAGCGTGTCCTTCTGGTCGATATGCGGATCAGAACCGAGGACATCCCCTCGCAGGACATAATCTCCCGCGATAACGTCTCGGTGAAGGTCAACGCTGTCGTGTACTTCCGTGTCGTCGATCCCGGCTACGCCATCAACAAGGTTGAAGACTTCGTCATCGCCACCAGCCAGCTCGCACAGACAACATTACGCTCAGTTCTCGGTAAACACGATCTGGACGACATGCTCGGCAAGCGCGACCAGTTAAACAAGGATATTCAGGAAATCCTCGACCACCAGACCGAAGGATGGGGGATCAAGATTACGAACGTCGAGATCAAAAACGTCGATATCGACCCCACCATGATCCGCGCCATCGCAAAACAGGCGGAAGCAGAAAGGGAACGCCGCGCCAAGATCATCAACGCCGAAGGGGAATTGCAGGCCGCAAAGCAGCTTGACGAGGCCGCCGCTATTCTCGCCCAGCGCCCGGAAACCATGCAGTTGCGTTATCTCGGCACGATGAGCGAGTTCACCAACGCCAAGGGTAATACGGTTATTCTGCCCTTGCCCCTGGACATCATCGGAAAGCTTAAAAAGCTCGCCGGCTAGAAAACGGCCGCGCAATAAAAAAGAGCCTGGATCGCTCCAGGCTCTTTGTTTTGAAGTGTGTAACTCAAAATCAGGCGCTGATCTTAGCCGTCAACGCGGATAGCGATATTGCACAGCTGAGTTTCGTCATCTTCGTTATAGGCTGCGGCCTGACGGCAGTTCGCGTTAGCCGTCTCGGAGATAACGGAACCGGAAGCCGGCGTACCGTCATCCATTTTACGGTCGATACGAGCAGCCTGAGAAGGCGTCAGCATACCGGTACCGCTGGCAACAGCAGCAAACTGGCCGGTCAGGACAAGGTAGTGGCCCGGACGGAGTTCTGCAGCCGTAAAGCCGGTAACGCCGGTAGAGCTGTGCCCGATGAAGTAACCGCCGCCAACGTCAGCCGTAGGAACCAGTTCGCCGAAAGACGTCGTAGCCGTACCAGTATACCCGGAAACCAGTTCAGAATGCAGAAGATGGCTGAAATAGAAGCCGACTTCGTTCGCGGCCGTGGCAACCGCCCCGACGTTCGCGCCAATACGGGAATCCCCGTTGCCGTTACCGCAGGGGTTGGCCGTACAGTTGGCCAGACGCGCCTGAGCCGTACTCATGTCGCCCGGAAAGGCGTCATATTGGTCCTTGAACGTGTTGGTCGCAGCGATATAGCTCTTGGTTTGCGCCACAGTGGAAGTCAGCTGGGCGTTGGCAATCATTTCCTGCCCTTTGAGGATACCCCCGATCAGCAGCCCGATAATAATCATAACAACCGCCAATTCAACGAGGGTAAAACCCTTATCGTTTTGCGCGGATTCGTGCACATAAGTTTCCATCACTCTAGTCTCCTAAGTCGTGAAAAAGATGTATTTTTTGTTTGAGATAAATAAGAACGCGCCGAACGGCACTTGCGAATCATAGCGCTCTTTCATAAATCAAACAAGTCCCAATATGGTTAGAATTACGAAAATAGTTAAAGAAAAACTTAAAAAAACCCCGCAAAACTCTCATCAAATCAAAATGATAAGTCATAAAAACAGGGGTGAGTAAAAGGGCGGTTTTATTAAGGTTCACTTAATCATGTTTTTTCTGTACGAGCTGGGGCTTCCCCCGGTTAACTCCTTGAAAACCCTGTTAAAAGAGGGAAGAGAGTTAAACCCGACCTCTTGAGCGACAACTTTGATATTTTCATCGGTTTCAAGTAATAATCGCTTGGCATCCTCAATTCTTCTTTCGTTCAGGAGCTGCGGGAAAGATTTATTGAAAAACTGCCCGATAACACGCGAGACTGTAGCCTCCGGAACCCCAAGTTCACGCGCCAGATCAGACCGGGAATAGGTGCTTTCATGGTAAACCTTGTCCAGATCAAGCAGGGAAGTAATCTTGTCGGCCAGAATTTGATCCTCAGAAGAAGGATTTTCTTCCTTTTTCTTAGTCGTTGTCAGCGCCAGTGCTTGCGGATAGATACGAAAAAGGCTGGTCGTCACAAGATAAATGAAGGATAAGCCGATCAGGGTTCGCACCACCGCCGCTTCATCCGCAAATTGCTGCTCGCCGATCAGCACACTCATGGCTCCGAGAAAGAAAATATTAACCACGATCAGGGACAGAACCAGCCAATACCGCTCTTTTCCTGCTTTCTGCTTCTGGAGTGCGGAGAACATGCCTCTGTGCGTCCAGATCATAAGCAGGCTGGCAGCCCCTGCGATAAGCCCGGTAATATTCAGCCAATCGAAAAATTCAGCGCATTTTATCAAAACAGGACAGTCCGCCCCCTGCCCAGCCATCAACATCGAGCCGCCAAGCGCAAGCGGAATAAGCAGTAAAACGGAATAGTCAGTAAGACTGGGCAATTTAGAAATCTGCGCAATCTGGATGATGACAAGGACGCTTAAAGGAGGCCCCAGAAACCACGCCCCCCACTGCAAAAGATCGTAATAAGGCGTCAGTTCGCCAATATAAGAACGCGCAAAATCAAGGAAAAAGGCTGTACCAAGAACAAAAAAGTAGATCAAAGGCAGAAAGACCCGCCCGGCATTTCCAGCACGGAATAAAACGTAGACAAGAATATACAAACACTGAAAAACCCCGATCAGGGACAGCATTTCAGAAATGGTAAAGCGTAACGGCTCCATTACGTCAGAATAACCGCTCAAAAAAATTTATTTAAGGGATATCTTTGCAAATCGGGTTTATGTCCGCTTCTGATTTTTCAAGAACCCGCTCGCAGATGTACCAGCGCAGAAAATTGCCTTCGTTGGGCGCCAGTTTCTCAGGCTCGGTTTGAAGCATTTCCATTAAAAGCGCGTAAGCCGCGTCCTTTTTTCCCTGCGCGTTCATCACAAACGCCCTCATCTGCCGGGTCCAGCCGGGCATATGCGGGTTGTTCACGCGCGCAAGCTTGTTGGCAAGAGACAGGGCAAGGTCGCTGTCCTCCAGTTCAAACCGCGCAAGGTAGACGGCGTGAGCAAGAAACCGCCATTTTTCACCTTCAGGTCGGCTTCCGACCTTCACAAGATAATCAATGACAGGACGAAATTTTTCTGGATCCTGCACGCCGCCGAAATAGAAAGCGGCAAGATAAGGAACATGATTGGACAGAGGATCAAGCAAATCCTCAAGAAAGAACCATTTAACAAGTTCATAATAATCGTAATCGGCAAGGGATGTGGTTCGTCCGCCTGTATCCCCCATATTCTGAATGATCAGGGCCAGCGAACGATACGCCAGTTGTGCATCGCCAAGCCCGTAAGCGGCAGCATACCGCGAATCGGGAGCAGGAGGAACGTTCATCCACTTTTCACGCTCCCCGCGAACCATGAGCCAGAGAGCGATATTGAGTCCCAAAACCACGATCAAAAGCCCTTTGACCGTGTTTTCGTGGGTTGTCCTTGCCGCCACCATGTTCAGAACTGCCTTTTCAGGAAATCAAGAAGGGCGGCAAGGCTGATTAAGAGACAGAACAATGCGCCTTGCAAAGTAACGAACCCGATGCCTACCCCCTCTCCCACACCATATATGAGCCAGCTTGTCTGCCCCAGGAGGTCAAGCCGGGGCGTAACGACCGAAACGAACTGCACAGCCATCGCCATAGGCCCGGTATCGACGACAAGGCTCGAGTCGATAATCCCGAGCAACTGCCCCATCATCCGGCCCAGAACGTAAAAAGCGAAACTGGACATTGCCGCGCTTGTCGCGCTTGACATATACATCGAAAAAAACAGGGCCACGTTTACCATGATAACATTTTCGACGATGATACTGGCTATCCACAGGAGATGCCCCTCACCGAAAAGATGCGGCCCGACCGCATAAAGACAGACCCCGACGGCAAGCCCCAGAATCAGAGCCAGTACAGAAAACGCGAACGCGTAGGAATAAAGAAAAGCGACCCGGCTGACAGGTCTGGAGAGAAGAAATTCCACATCTTTACCGTCGAACGACCGCCTCACGAAAAAGACGACGAAAAGGACCAAGCCCATCATCCCGACAAGGCGAAGGCCACCGGCAGCAAAAACAAGGGCAAAACGATCTTTTTCTATAACCGCTGAGGACCCGAGGAAAAAGGACAGGCTGCACCCGAGCAGGAGAAGAATAAGAAGCGTAGTGACAAGCTTGTCGCGAACGGCACCCATCAGCACATACTTAACTAACGGATACGACATGCCACCCCTCCACTACGCTCCCTTAAGACACGGCTGACGGATATTCAAAGCAAAGCGCCGGATCAAAGCTTGAGCGGACGCCGATCCCCCGAAAAAGCCTTGTAGAGGTCACGATCCGTATCATGAATGGAATCCTCGGGCGTCTGTAAAATCGTCGCCTTAAGAAAGATGACCAGTTCAGACTTTTTAACAAGGTCCTTCTTCTTGCGGAAGAGGCTGCCAACGATCGGCGTCTCGCCGAGTACGGGAACGGACTCCTCGAGATTATCGGAACGATCCTGCAATAAGCCCCCCATCACGATAGGTTGTCCACTCCGAACTTTAACGACAGTATCAATTTCCTGAACGTTTATCTCCGGAATTTCCGAAACGACATTCTCGGCACCGCTAATGGACGCAGCAACAAAACCGACCGCCGGATCGTTGACGGTATCGACTACCCGCGTAACAGTAGGCCTTAAAGCAAGTGAAACTGTACCACCATCAAGATCAATAGAAGGAAGAACATTGACGAGAACGCCTTCTGGAACTGTTCGCGCCTCGGAGTCGACATCCACAGTAACGACATTATCGGTCGTATTTGAGTCAATATCCAACTTAAAGAAGACACGGTTCGTAGCGACATTAAGCACACCGGACTGGTTATTCAAGACCGTCAGCCGTGGGCTGGCCAGCGCACGAACAGTGCCAAATCCTGAAATCGCCTGCAAAAGCGCCTGAACGTCATTTCCAACAAATCCTACAGTGAAGTTTGATTCCACGCCCATAGTAGAACCAACCGCTGGAGAGAAAAATCCAGCGCCACTACTTAACAGGTTATTTATGTTCGTCCGCCCGGACTCATTCATAAAGGCAAAAGAACCCTCTCCACCGGACAAGCCCAACACGCCCCAATCAATCCCCGTGATATATTCATCATTCAGGTCAACCT
Organism: Rhodospirillales bacterium; assembly: GCA_020638365.1. Lineage (GTDB taxonomy): Bacteria > Pseudomonadota > Alphaproteobacteria > Micavibrionales > Micavibrionaceae > JAGNKE01. The sequence continues at coordinate 322,993 of JACKIQ010000002.1, forward strand.
CGAAGATCTTGGCCTCGATCAAAACTTGCGACGTAACAGATTTTTTGAGCAGGCGCAAATACTCGGCAACATCCTTATGCTGTTTTTCTGTCGCAAATACATTGATGATCCCGGCCTGCTTGTTCAGGGCAAAGCTTGAGACCGGCCCCTCCTCCTCACCGTTGCCGTTCGAACCGCTGGAACCATCGTCAACCGGCAGCGACTCGACACGTAAAACCGCTTCGGGAGGCTGGACCTGAACCTGTCCGCCTTCCCCGCCCTGAGCAGGCGCGACAGCTTGAACGTCCGGATTTTGTTCGACAGCAGTAATTCGCGGATCATACTTGGTTTTTAGCCCTCCCGTGGAAGCACCTCCAAGAAATTGGTTAAGGTTCAACTCAAGTTCGGCCCAGAAGTCCGCAACACTTTCTGAAGAAGTATTAAAACCTGAACCTGATTCCGCCCCGTCTCCGCTGACGACCGATACATTCGTAGTAACGGTACTCTTATTCCGGCGAAGATAGCTCAGGTAATCAAGCTTGTATGTCTTGTTGTAAGGCGTATCGACCTCAACGCGCAAATGCTCTCCCTTGAACTTGTAACGCAGACCGGCGATATCGGAAAGGCGCTCGATCACTTCATCAAAGGGCCTGTTCCGCGCTGTAAAGATCACTGAACCTTTGATATTCGGATCAAGTTCCAGATCGTAATCCGCCTGCTCCGCCAGCTCGAAAAGGATATCGCGCACAGGCACAGACTGGTTCACCGACACGGAGACCAGAGGCATGGGCTTAAGTCCCTGAGCGTTTGTTGTGACGTAAGGCTGAAGCGCGGGAATAGTCGATTGCGTACCCTTGCTTTCCGCATCCCCCGGATCGGGCAAACGCTCGGTCAGACCGTCGCGGAAATCCTGGATCTCCATATTGGAACCCCGATCAGGCTTCTGATAATTTGCCGCAAGATCACAGCCAGTCAGCAGCAAAACCGCCCCGGCACAAAGTATGAACCCGCGGACGCTAGAACGACCTAATATTCCCATGGAACGTTTCCCTATACGCATTGAACGTGAACTCCCTCGAAATGAGGACACAAAAAAGAAAACGAAGAGCAGGGACAGAACAGCCCCGCTGATTCTTCATCCCCTTAACTAGACCATAACAACGGTTTTTCGGCAAGTGGAGCCTAAGGCCAGATCAAAAAAAGCCTCAACCCTGTGAATAACTTTGATAACAATTAGTCGCTGAAGGATAGGAGGGATGTATCGACGGCTTCAAGGGCGTTTTTGCTGCCACGCGAGGTATTGACAAGCTTAGCCTGCTGAACCTTGATTTTCATATCCGAAGGCTTGTCGGAGTTGGAAATCGCCGTGTCCTCGGTAATCAACCCCTCCAGGAAAAGCTTCATCAAGGACTGGTCGAATGTACACATGCCAATCGAGTTATTCTGCTCCATGACATCATGTATCTTTCCGATTTCTCCTTTAAGGATCAACTCGCGAACCAGCCCCTGGTTCAGCATCACCTCGATCGCCGGCGCCATCCCCTTCCCGGTACTGGGAAGCAGACGCTGCGATATTATGCCCTTGAGGTTCATTGAAAGGTTAAGCCGAATCTGATTATGGTAATCCTCAGGGAACAGGTTCACGATCCGCTCGATCGCCTGATACGAGTTGTTGGTGTGGATGGTAGCCAGACACAAATGCCCGGTTTCCGCAATTGAAAGGGCTTGCTCCATCACCTCCCGGTCACGAATCTCCCCGACCAGAATCACGTCCGGACGCTGGCGCAAGGAGTTTTTCATCGCCATGGCGAAAGATTCCGTATCGACCCCGACCTCGCGTTGCGTCACCACGCAACCCTTGTGCTCGTGGAAAAATTCGATCGGATCCTCAATCGTGATGATATGCCCTTCGCTGCTCCGGTTACGCTGGTCGATCATGGCGGCCAGCGTTGTGGATTTACCGGATCCCGTCATCCCGGTCACAAGCAGCAGCCCGCGCTTTTCCATGGCAAGCACTTCAAGGATTTTCGGCAGGCGCAGGTCGTTAAAACTTGGAATTTCAGACGTGATCCGCCGGATTACCAGCGCCGGAAACTGCCGCTGGCGCATCACGTTGATCCGGAAACGCCCGTGATCTCCCATATCCAGAGCTGTATTCAACTCCATATGCGCTTCAAAATCACGCTTCTGCCGGTTGGTCAGCATGGAATTGAGAATGTCGTTGATATCGTCAGGCGTCAGCACGTCATCGGCCAGCTTGATCAGCCCTTTATCGCCCCGAAGCGAAGGCTGAAACCCGACGGTCAGATACATATCGGCCGCCTTGGTCTCGTTCATGGCATTCAGAAATGTGAATATAAGCGGAGCGCTCAAAACGAATACCCCTCATCGCCAGACTTTTTACCGGACCCGCCTCCGGATTTCTGAGGAACGAGATCATAGTCGCTGTCAATATCGTCATCGACCATCTTGCGTCCTCCTAGGGCGCCTGCTGCATACTCGTCATCCGGCCCCTCTTCGGAGTCCGTAGTCTTGAGCAACGCCCGGCGCGCCTCATCCTTGCCGATAATCCCGGCTTCCAGAAGGCTTTTGACAGCGTCTTCCATGGTCACCATCCCGTAGCGCGATCCCGTTTGCATCATGGAATACATCTGCGGTATCTGGTTCTCGCGGATCAGGTTGCGCACGGCGCTGGTTCCCACAAGAATTTCAAAGGCTCCGACACGCCCCTTGCCTTCCGCTCTCCGCAACAGGGTTTGCGCAATCACGCCCTGAATGGAACTGGCAAGCATGGCTCGGACCATCTCCTTGTCGCCGGTAGGAAACACGTCGATAATACGGTCGACTGTCTTGGAAGCAGAGTTCGCGTGCAGTGTGCCGAAGACAAGGTGGCCTGTCTCTGCAGCTGTAAGCGCCAGGGAAATCGTTTCATGGTCGCGCATCTCCCCGACCAGGATCACGTCCGGGTCTTCCCGCAAGGCGCTCTTCAGGGCCCGGGCAAAACTGCGCGTGTCCGTCCCGACTTCGCGGTGATTGACAAGCGATTTTTTGGACGAATGGAAAAATTCCACCGGGTCTTCAACGGTCAGGATGTGCTTGGCATGATGAATATTGATGTGGTTGACCATGGAGGCAAGTGTCGTCGACTTACCGGAACCCGTAGGCCCTGTAACGAGAATAATGCCTTTCTCCAGTTCCGCAAAACGCCGCATGACGGGAGGCAGATCAAGCTGCTCCATCGTTGGAATTTCTGTCGGGATAGTCCGGAAAACCGCCGCCGCCCCCAGACGGGTCGTAAAAGCGTTCACCCGGAAACGGGCTTTTTCACCAAGAGCAATCGCAAAATCAAGCTCCATGTTCTTTTCATATTCCGCGCGCTGGTCTTCGGCCATGATAGAATAAAGCATCGTGCGAATATCATCGCTGCCAAGAGCATCGGCCTTGACGCGCTTCATCTGGCCGCTGACGCGGATTATAGGAGGGCTACCGGCGCTCAGATGCAAGTCCGAAGCGTCGTTCTGCATGGTAAAGGCAAGTAACTGTGTAAGATCCAAGGTTGCGCTCCCTCTTTCTGAATGGAAACCCCGTGTAACCGTTTTAACCGAATTGTATAAAAGGAAAGTAAACGCAGTGATATTTTTTCAAACTATTATTCACCTCAAAACCGGCCCCTGCAAGTAAAGAAGGACAAACATCGCGGAAATCAGCGCTGGCCCGAAGGGAAAAGGCTTCTTTTTGAATATAAGCCGCCAGAAAATAGCCATAAGCACGCCCATAGATCCCGTGACTATGAAAAATAAAGGCAGGGCCTGTAACCCGAGCCACAGCCCGGCGACGGAAAAAAACTTAACGTCTCCTAAACCCAGAGCTTCCCGGCCGCCAAGCGCAAAAGTGATACTATGCCGCAGCGCCATCGCTATAAACGAATAGACCAGAGCGCCGAACACATACGGGACAAAAAGATCGGCGGCAGCCGTGAAAGCGCCTGTAAAGGAAAAGTAAACCAGACGCGCGAAACCGATGACAAAGCAAATGAAGACAAGCTGGTTGGGCAAACGCATAATCTGAAAATCAATGACGATAAGCGCCATGAGGAAAGGAATGGAAAAATAGATAAACCAGGCCTCAACACTGAGCCCCATGCGCGAGTAAACAAGAAGACAGGATAAAACGACGCACAGTTCAATAGCCGGGTAAATCCACGAAACGCGCTTACCGCAATGTCGGCACTTCCCCCGCGAAAACAGCCAGGAAAAAATCGGAACGAGATCGGCAATTCCAAGAGGCGACCTGCAAGACGTGCAGGCCGATCTCTCGATAGCCCAGTTCTGCTTTCGGGGAACGCGGTAGACAAGGGCTGTTGAAAAACTGCCGAATACAAGGCCTATAAAAACAACCGCAACAATCTCAGGTGTTATCATAGGCCCCCGGCAAACGCCGTTTTACGCAGTTAACGAATATTGGCAAGGCGCTCATAAACAGCGTCGCGCGGAATGGAACGCCCCGAACCGTACACGCTGTCAACTTCAAGCGCTTTCTCGTAATAGCTGATAGCCGTGGAAGTCTGCCCCACCCGGTCGGCGATAACCGCCATGTTAAAAAGATGGGACGCGTTGTCAGGCTCCATGCTGGAGGCAATTCCAAGATGTTTAAGCGCAGACTCGAAATCCCCGACATTGGCCTCTGTCACAGCCAGCTGCGCGACTATCCCCACATTCATAGGATGCTGCTCGTGTAAATCCGCAAGCCTTCTCATTGCGATAGCCGGATACTTTGTGGCCAGAAGCCCAAGCATGTTCACCTTAACGTCAACATTACGCGGATCAATATCGGAAAGCTCCTCATAAGTCCGCATAGCATCCTCGAACATCCCGAGATTCTGCAAAGTCACGGCCCGGCCCATAAGAACGCGGGGATCGCGCTTGTTACGCACATACAGCTTGTTGAACATGTCCAGAGCCGAATCGTTAAGCCCGAGTGACAGGGCGCGCTCAGCGGCAACAAGCTGCGAATTAAACGAATCCGGCCCTGCCCCCTTCCGCACGACCACAAGCTTGGATGCAGGTTGAAGCGCGGGATTCACGCGCTTGGGCCCCTGCTTGCTCATCTCGCCCTGCGGAACGAGGGATTCAGCGTCAAAAAACACATCCTCACCTACCCCCGGAGGAGAGCTGTCTTTACCGGAATGGACCGCCGAAGGTCCGGCAATAACCACCGCTCCTTCCTCCTGCGCACCATCGAAACCTGAAAGCGAATCGTCCTGCGGAACATCCTGCCCGTCATCAACGACAACAGAAACCCCCTGAGCCTGAACTGGCCCTACATCTGAAACAAAAAAACATAAAGCCAAAAACGATAATAAAACAAATGACTTACAAAGACATTTTGTACTCTTGCTCAGCTTTAACATTTCAGGGACTCATAACGCTTTGAAGTGAAAAAAACAACGGATGAGCCGGAACAGCTCACAAAGACTATATCATGCGGCTACGCGATCCTCAATATATTCAAGGAAAGCCTGCTCAAGATTTTGTGCCGAACTCCGGCGCTTCATCTCCTGCGGCGTGCCGATAAATCGAATACGGGAATCATGAAGAATAGCGACTCGATCACATATTTCGTCCATATCCGCAAGAATATGGGAACTTAGAAAGATGGTGCGGTCCTGATGCTTCATCTCGGTAATCATTTTTTTAACGAGCGCCCGCGCCCGCGGATCAAGGCCGCTCATCGGCTCGTCAAGGATAAGCAGCGAACATCCGGTCAAAAGAGTTCCCAATATCCCGAGCTTTTGCCGCATCCCCTTTGAATAGGTATGCATGCGCCTTTTTAGAGCCCTGGGATCCAGAGCCAGTGATTCCGTCGAACGCAGAATTTCGTCTTCGCTTAGAGCCTTCCCGTAAAGGCTCAGGCAAAAACGGATAAACTCCATACCCGTCAAAAACCATGGCGGTTCAAATTTTTCCGGCAGATAAGCCAGCTTGGTTTTGCTTTCTGCGCTATCCCTTGCCTGCCCGTCCAGAGTAATGTTGCCCGAATCCGGATCGCGTAAGCCGAGAATACACTTGATCATCGTGGTTTTCCCAGCGCCGTTAAGCCCCATTAGACCAAAAGTCTCCCCTCTCCTGACTTCAAGCTTTACCTTGTCAAGGACGGTATTGTCCTTGAAAGCTACACAGAGTTCGGAAATATCAAGAGCATTCATGGACAGGGACTCAAACGCTGGACACGGGCAATCATTCCCCGGTCAAAAATATCCGCGCATCAAGATTGAAACGGGAATTAGGCCTTATGCGGATTGGGAAAATCTGGTTCGTATAATCGTCCAGCCACTTAACCTCGACATATTCCTTGTATACGCGCAGATCAATGACTTCTGGAGGAATAGCGCTCGGCGTTACCCGCATATCGTTCAGCCAGATCGTCCAGTCCTGTGCGTTGACATAAACAATTCCGCCCAACCGGAGATCCCTGTTTGCGGGCTTGATTTTATCGTCTGTGCCAAGCGCGTTCAATTCGCTCTGCGTCGGCGGCCGCACGTTGCCGCGCGAGCGTTTCGCATCCAGCAAGGCTTCATGTTGCCAATACGTAAAAAACAGGGAGCGCATCTTATCCGGTCTGAAAGGCCGTCCTTCGTCCCCCTGTATGGCCTGCTTGACGGACTCCTCGGTAGGCTGCTGCCCTCGACCCTTGCGGTCCAGCATTTGTTGAAACCCCTGCTCCGTTTTAGGAGGCGGAGGCGTACCGCCCTGATCCCGGACCGGGAGTTCGTCTGCCACCTCAAAACCGGACAATTCGTCCGCCTCAGGCGCGTCCGGAATATCAGGATCACTGGCCTCAACTTCTGGAACCCCTGCCTCGGACATTTCCGCCGCACTCGGCTCGGCGGCCGCGTCTTCTGAGGTCGCCTCGGAAGCCTCAGGTGCCGGGGGGCTGCCCAGCCCAAGCTCTTCCTCTAGAGAAGATGCGGAATCAAGCGACGTTGACGGCGGCGGCGGCATATCGGATATCTCTTGCGCGAACGAGACATGAACCGGAATACCGCCCGCAAAGGTAAAAAAAGCAGCCCCCGCGACAAGCGAGAATCGCGAAAAACTTTTCAGCTGCCCTCTCATAACCGTCATCACTCTTCCTCGACAATAATCTGGGATTCCGGAATCATCGTTCTCCATGACAGCTTGACCGATGCCGAAATCAGCACAGGGTTGGCTCCCGTGGCAATCGCCCGCAACATGGGACCGGAAATATCCTTGGCCCGCTGGATCTTGATGGAATCGACCGCAAGATGCCCCGGAAACTTCTGTTCAAGAATATAAAGGTAATTATAGACATCGGAGTCATCGAAGGCCTCAATAATGATCTCCACAGGACTGACCAGAACCTTGTAGGCCGACTTCCTGGCCTCTTCATTCTCCTCAATCGTTCCGGGACGGATAGAGGCCACAGCAGAAACCACGTGCGACTCGTCCTGAATGTCCTTGAAAAGCTTCTTGGCCACACTCCGGACCTGTGCCTTGAAGAAACCGTCCGTTTTGAGAGAGTCAAACTTGTCCTGCTGATCCCCGAGTTGCTCGAACTCAATCTGCATCCTCTGGATATCGCCGGACTTCGCCTGATTCTGGCTTCTAAGGGTCCTTAACTCCTTGGACGTAGAAGATTCCTGTGGAACAAGGTAAATATAGGTTACAGCAGCCAGCGCAGCGTTCAAGAAGACCAGCGCAACCAGAAGTATCAAGCGTTTCGCACCGATAACCTTAATCATACTTCCGGCCCCTCAATCCTAATCTCGGCCGTGAAGTCGGCTGCCTTGGCATCTTTCTCGGCATCCCCCGTCTGCACGACTATAGAATCGACATACTCGTAATCTTCAAGCTTTTTTGTCACCTTCACCACATGATCGGGCAGAACGACCTGTAAGCGCGACTGAAGATCCTGAACCTCCTTGTTACCCTTTTCGGGGTCCGTCGTACTTGGAAAAGTCATGCGCAGAGTCATTCTGAACAAGGGAACTTTCGGCTGCTCTGAGGCCCAGCGATCAACGATAGCCGGCTCTCCCTTTGCCATCTCGATAACATCGAAACGCAACTCGGTCCCCATGGCCAGTCCGACACGGTAAAGAACCTCCAGCAGCTTCACCCGCTTCCCTTCAAGCTCGCCATGAACGGCTAACGCGCTCTGTATAAGAGTGATATCGAACCCCAGATCTTCCTTGCGCTTGACCTCTTTTGCGAACTGCGCCTCAAGATTGGCCTTCCGAGACATTTCATCGTCTATCTCGGCCTGGTTTGAACTGACGCTGTTGTAGTAGTTAAAAAGCTGATACCCCTGAAACCCTCCCCCGAGAAGCAACAGGAATGAGGCCAGAACCGCAATTTGTCGTGGCTGGGAAACCTTCTCGATTTCCTTGGCCTTCATCGGCAAGGTCAGCGAAGCCTTCCGCCCGGCCCATGAGACATGCAGAATGTCGGAATGATAAAGCGTTTCGTGTCGCCCTAGTGAAATGCCAAGCGCCTGCGCCGCATCCTGATTGGTCATGCTGTAGAAGTTGCAGGACACATCCAGCGTCTCTTCGAGCATCTCCCCGACAGAAGGATTGGCGATAAGAATGACGTTCAGACCGTCAGAAGGATCAAAACCGAAACGCCCGAGATAACTCATGGTCGCTTTGAATTCATGGGAAATATCGGACACCCACTTCACTGGATCGTCGTCAGTATCGACAATCGGCGTCATACGCGTGAGCGCCAGCTCGCCATCTTTAATAACGATCTGACGCAAACCGCCATTTTGATGCTGCCCGATAAACACGGTCCACTTGGCCGCTTTCTCCTTGCCTTTAGCGACCTTCTTGCTCAGCGCCTTGATCATCGACGCCGACTCGACAGGCAAAAGACAGAAACCCGCTATAGGTGCCAACGAACGCCGCGCGGCTCCCATGGTTTTCTGAAAGGAATCCGAATCAGGAACCGCAGCGAAAATGTAAACGCTACCGGGCAGGGTCTTTCCGCCCTTACCGACCTTCTCCTTTAACGGCAAAGCCGCACGGACAGGGTAATTCGGAAAAGCGACCATGAGCTTACGCGCCACCACATTGCTCTTGTCCATCACGCTGACCTTGGGAATCCTCTCCTTTCGGTAGTGCTGCTCGACCATGTCGTTGAGAATGAGAACGGGCTTCCCCCCGCACTCTTTCGAAATGATGGAAGAGACATTGACCTCGAAATGATCGACCCCCCAAGGCACGGTGTCGATAAGACGTACCCCCCGCCCGGTCACGCTGTAGATTAGCAGCGCCTCATCGGAAACGAGCAGAACGGTCCTGGATGGCGTAAATAAAGACAAGGACATAGACGCAACTCAACAAAAAAACGCAGGCAACACTACTGGATCTGCTCCATCATGTTACCGAGGTTCATATAGATCGGCCCGAGCGAGCCAGCGGCGATCCAGACAATCACCAGAGCCAGTATACACGTTAATGTCGGTTGAATCAGCTCAATTAAGCCATCTATCGCTTCATCCACATCTTTTGTATAAAACGCGGACACCTGATCCAGAACTTCGGAGAGCTTTCCGGACTCTTCCCCGATCTTGACCATCCGCACAACCATGCTGGGGAACTCCCCGGAAGCATTAAAGGCGTCCGAAAGCGGACTTCCGGATTTCACATAAGTTTCGACCCCCTCCATGGCGTCGATCAGGACAAGGTTGTTGACGGTGTTTCGCGCCGATTTAAGGGCGTTCAGAACATCAATCCCGCTGGCGAAAAGCGCTGCAAATGTCTGGGAATAACGGGCGATTGTAATCTTGCGAATCAAGGGCCCGGCTACGGGACTGTTCAAATACATGGAGTCGACCCGGTAGGCGACCTCATCCGACATCCGCCGTATTGTAATAAAAGCCCCGGCAATAAAAACAGGCACCGCCACCACGATTAAGCCACCATAGATGGGCATTCCGAATACCTCATACTGCGGCTCGACAAAAAAATTCGACGTATTGATCAGCCAGACTGAGTACCAGGGCAATTCGATATCGAGATATTTCAGAAACCCGACGATCTGCGGAACCACGTAACTCATCATGAAAATAATGGTAAACAGCACGACAACGGTAACGATCACCGGATAACGTGTCGCCTTCTTGATTTTGGACTGCATCTCGTCAACCCACTTCAGGAACTTCTCAAGTTGAGAATACGAAGAGGTCAGATCCCCCGTATCCTCGCCGGCCCTGATAAGGGAAATATACAAAGGCTTGAAAATCTTGGGGTGCTTCTCCATGGCCTCCGAAAGCGAGGCCCCGTCGCGCACGTCCCGGTGAATCTCGCTCACAACGTCGCGAAGCATATCGTTGCTCGTCGCGTCCCGGATGTCCGAGAGCGCATCAAGCATCGGCACGCCCGCCCCTTGCATCTGCTGCATCGAGATAAAAAACTGGATCAGGTCGCGAATCTTGACTTTAGAAAGCGAAAGCCCGGGAATTTTGGTCTTTTTCTTATTCAGAGAGCCGCACTGGATCAACTCCAGCCCCGCCGTCTGGAGCTGGTTATAAAGATCGACCTCGCTGCGCGCGGAAAGCGTGCCGCGCACCGGCCGCCCCTTGGCATTTATCGCTCTGTACTTATATCGTTCTATGGCCCTGCCCCTTATATCTGCCCGGAAGATTCTCTGAAACCTTCACAAATATGACGGAAAAAGATTGACAGAAAGTGAAAAAGTTAAAGGAAAACTACTTGGTCATATCGACAACCCGCCCGAGCGCTTCAATGCTGGTCAGACCGTCCATGATCTTCAGGATGCCATCGTCTTTCATACTTTTGAAGCCTTTTTTTAGGGCTACGGCTTTTAATTCAGCTTTTGATTCGCCCCGGGCGAGAATTTCGTCAAGGTCTTCGTCGAAAAGCAGGATCTCGACGATAGCCACGCGCCCCTTATATCCGTTCCCCTGACAGGCTTCGCAACCATCGGAATTGCCGGTATAAATGATTGTATGGTCGTCCGGCTCCATCTTAAGAATCTGACGCTCCTCATCCGTAGGTGTATATTCCACCTTACAAGATTGACATAACCTTCGGGCAAGCCGCTGCGCGAACACGGCAATAATGGCCCCGGCCAGCATCCCCGGCTTCATACCGAGATCAATCAGTCGAGGAATGGCGCCGAACGAGTCGTTCGTATGCAGGGATGTATAGACTTGGTGGCCCGTCATTGCGGCCTTAAGAGCCATTTCCGCTGTAGTCTTGTCCCGGATCTCCCCGATAAAGATAATATCGGGATCCTGCCGAAGCAAAGCCTTGATTCCGTCCGCGAATTCCAGAATCCCCTCCCGCACGGGAGTTTGCCGGATCATGGGCAGGGAATATTCGACCGGATCTTCCAGAGTCTGGATGTTCACCTTGACGTCGTTGATCTCGTTAAGCATCGAGTAAAGCGACGTTGTCTTGCCGCTCCCTGTCGGGCCGGTCACGATAATAATCCCCTCCGGTCTGGAGGTCGCGATCTTGATCTTCCTCTTGTTCTCCTCGCTGAAACCCAGCGCACTGAGCGGCATGATGCTGGCGCTTTTATCCAGAACCCGTAGAACGATATTTTCCCCGAACACCGTAGGTAGCGAGGACACCCGGAAGTCGGCCTCGCGTCCGCCGACATTCAGGCTGAACCGGCCGTCCTGAGGCGCCAGCTTGTCGGCGATGTTCATCTCAGAAAGGATTTTCAACCGCTGCGAAATTCCGTTCCAGTGCTGCTTGTGAAGAATCTGGGCGGTAAACAGCACACCATCCAGGCGATAGCGCAAACGGACAAAATTCTCTTCTGGCTCGAAGTGCAGGTCCGAAGCACCGATCTTGACCGCCTCAAAGACCAGGGCATTAACAAGCCGGACAATCGGGTGGGAAAATGCTTCCGCACCGGAAAGCGAGGCAACGTCTTTTTGCTCCTTCCCCTCTTCAAGTTCCTGAAGAATATCCTTGATCGAACTGGCATAGCCATAGGACGCGTCGATCGCCTCCGAAAGAACGCCGGCGGTTGTTATATGCGGCTTGACGTGCAGTCCCTTGGGCAAAAACCGACGAAGCGTATCGAGAGCAACGACATCATAAGGGTCCGCCATGGCAACGTTGACATACTTTTCATCCATGGAGATCGGCAGAATCTGGTGTTTGATCGCCAGAGATTTTTCAATCAGGGCAAGCGCATCCCCGTCAACGATAGTCGAGCGGGGATCAAAAATTCCGAAACCCGAAGTTTCGGCAAGGAACATCGTCAGCGTGTCCTCGTCGATAAACCCCAGTTCAACGAGGATTTCCCCGAGCATTTTATTGCTGATTTTCTTTTCCTGCAAAGCGACGTTGAGCTGATCGGCCGTAATCAGGCCCATCTCCACCATGCGCTCGCCCATGCGCTGCTTTTTCGCGCCCTCATGGAAATGGGAATCTGAATCCGAACCCGCGCCATAGCTCTGTATTCCGCCTTTCCCGCCAGAAAGTTCCTTGCTCTCGCTCTCCTTGCGCTTCATGAAAGGAAAGAAGGGAGCAGGTACGCTGGCCCCTCCGCTTTGCTCGTCCTCTGAAGTATTGCTGCTGAGTTCGTGAACGCCCTTATCGGCGCTGGCATCCGTAAACAGCGACTCCTCGACGACAAAATCAATGTCGTCCTCTCCGGACTCGACCTTTTTAGGTTTCGCCGGTGAAGCGTCCTCTATGACATGAAAGTCAACTGTATCGTCTTCTTCGGTCATTTTTTAGATCCGCAATCCCTGCGAAAAAAAGATCAATAAAGAACAGTCCGGCAAGACGCACTCCTAAATTAAAACGTAACACACAAACCTTAATTGACCCTTAGATTAAGGAAAGGCCGGAAAAGAAAACCCGGACACATTTAGACGCAGAAAACTGGAAATGCAGGTTAAGAATATAACGCCCTAGCCCGCCGACAACAACCCGCAGAATACAAAGATGAAAAAGCGCCCACAGGCGGAGCGCTTTTCCTGAATTGTTCAAGCCGCGAAAAAACTACTCGGCGGCTATAGCGATCTTTGCATCCCGACGCGGCCACGATTTGAAGGTGATCACCTTCTCGTCAACTCCGCACACCGTCGCACAGAGTCGCGCCGCGACAAGGTAAGGATCGGCATTTGCGCCCGGACGGCGATCCTCGAAATAACCATACCCCTTGATCGCGACGGGCTTGGGAATACGAATCGAACAACCCCGGTCCGCATCGCCGACCCTGAACGTATTGATATCGCAAGTCTCGTGCAGACCCGTCAGGCGTTCAGCCAGTCCGGCACCGTAAACCGCAATATGTTCAGGATGTTTTTTCGACAGAGCTTCCGTAGCCGCCTTGATCGCAGCTTTGCCCTTCTTGGGATCGCGGGTATCCTTGGTCGAGAAGTTCGTGTGCATACCGGCACCGTTCCAGTCGCCCTTGGCAGGCTTGTTATCAAACGTCACGATAACGCCGAATTCTTCGGCAGCACGGCACAGCAACCAGCGAGCCAACCACACTTGATCAGCCATTTCAATAGCATCGGCTGTTTCGGAAGGATCTCCTCGATAACCGATCTGGAACTCCCACTGACCGGGCATGACCTCGGCATTGATCCCGTAGAACATAAGACCGGCTTCAAGACACAGGGCCGCATGCTCCTCTACGACTTCACGACCGAAAACCTCGTCCGCGCCAACGCCGCAATAATAAGGACCCTGCGGCCCCGGATAGCCATATTCCGGCCAGCCGAGCGGTTGACGCCCCTTGAAAAACGTATACTCCTGCTCATAACCGCACCACGGTTCCTGCTTCGCTGCACCGGCATCCAAAACAGCACGGAGTTGAGCGCGCGAGTTGGATTCGTGAGGCGTGTCGTCTGGATTGAAAACTTCGCACATGACAAGGTAGTTCCCCTCGCCGCGCACCGGGTCCGGAATAAAATTAACAGGCTTAAGGATACAGTCGGAATCATGACCGTGCGCCTGATTGGTCGAAGACCCGTCAAAGCTCCACTCCGGGAAATCTTCAAGCTTTGCTTCTCCCTTTACACCAACGACCCTTGCCTTGGACCGCATGTGACGGGTCGGCACGGCACCATCAAGCCAGATATATTCCGCAAGACCAAATTTAGACATAAAAACTCCTCCTTGTTCGCATTAATGCATTGCAGCAATTTCTAGCATTTCATCACAAAAATGAAAAGCTTATTCGGCAACAAAAATTCGTAAGAACCCCTATTCCACTTCGGCATCCAACAAGGTACGGATCATCGGAACAAGTCTGAATCTCAGATTGTGCTTAGGATCAACGCCTGCAGAATCGACACGCAATTCAAACTCTTTGCTGACAAGCTGAAATCCGGGAATAAGGCTATCCGTTTTTTTATCGCGGATATCATTTTTCGGAACGGCGACAATGACTCCGCCCTCCCTCGTGAAACCGAAATGCTGAGCCCAGCGCTCGGCATCAACCGGCCCGGCCTGCCCGCCGCCTTCCGCGTAAATAATGATCTTCAGCATGACGAGATCGGGGTTCGGCAATGTAACCAGTTCCGTAAACTTGGTTTCTGTCGCAATCGTCTCTTCGATCGGCAGAACCGTTTCATCATAGGTCTGGCTGACACCGCCTAGAGTGCCCTTGTTCTTAGCCCCGGAATAAGCCTGCGACACAGGAGAATTCATATCCACATACTCAACCAGGACAACCTTGCCTTTAAGGTCTGAAGCCTTGAACTCGGCCCCCTCCTGATCGACAAGTTCGAGTTCAGGATAGAGTTTGTTCATGGCCGGCGGCCAGACATCGGGCAAATTGGCGTTAAGTTTTCTGTCAACGTTGAAAATCTCGGCCGCCTTCTCAAACCGTTTCTGGGGATCGGGGTTTTTATTGGCCTCCAGAACCATGACCGCCAGAACGATCAGGAAAAACAAAAGAGCGAGAAGGAAATATATGACGTAATAGGCGTATTTATAGACTTTTTGTAATTCCATGGTCTTCGTGTTCCATCTATGATCTGTTCAAAATTAAACACATTTTGGCTATAGTCTCAATCATGATAGACGAAATTATAAGAAAAGGAACTGTATCCGCCAAGGAATTACGGCAGCTTGAAAACGCCTATCACGCACCTGAGGGATGCGTAAGAATTCTGGATGCGACGTTCGTTCTGCCCGGATCACCGGAAAAACCGCAGGAAAATTTTAACGCACATAGGATCCCCGGCGCCCGGTTCTTCGATATAGAAAAAATCGCCGACCCCGCTTCGCTCTTGCCTCATACTGTCCCGACAAAGGATGTTTTCGAGGCCGGCTTGTCGGCCCTCGGAATAAACCCGGAGGATCTGGTCGTCCTCTACGGACAACACGGTATGACCATGGGGCCTTGTCGCGTATGGTGGACGTTCCGGCTGTTCGGCCATGATCGGGTCTGCGTGCTTGACGGCGGTCTTCCTGAATGGATAAGGCAGGCAGGGCGGCTGGAGACGGAGCCCCCGCTCCCCTGTGCCCCCTCGCAATACAGGGTAAAAAAAGTCAGAAATGAACTGCTAGTAAAACGCGATGATGTCGCCGCCGCGATGGAATCGGGGCTATGCCCCATTCTTGACGCCCGCCCAAGAGCACGGTTCGAGGGAAACGCCGCAGAACCCCGTCCGGGAATGCTCTCTGGCCACATCCCGGGCAGCCTGTGCATGCCCGCTTCTGAGTTGGTCGATCCGGAAACAGGAACCCTTAAGCTCGACGAAGAGCTGAAAAACCTCCTTTTGCAGACGGGGTTCGATCCGGATCACCCGGACGCCCGTAAAACAATTACGACATGCGGAAGCGGCATTACCGCCTGTGTCATCGCGTTGGCGCTTTTCCGGCAGGGTTTTGACAAAATTGCGGTCTATGACGGGTCTTGGGCGGAATGGGGACAGGAAAACTCTGGAAATAAAATTGCTTGCGGGACATAGTTAAAACAAACTCACGGCATTCGCTTTTAAATTCAAATTTGCAACCCTCATTAAAATCGTTAACAACGAAACAAATACAGTTATGTTTAATTATAATTGTTACTAAGGCTATAGATTAAGCCTCTGATTAAGGCCTGTCATATTATTAATTTATTACAACCTAAGGAATTTTTATTTCTTAAATCACCAACAAAGCTTTATGATTACATAAAAAAGTCAAAAAAATATTGCATTAGTCAAAAAAGAAGCGTATAAAGATGCCCAACACACCCTCTATTACCGCCGTTTGTCCGGAGAACTTTTCAAAAAAGTCTCCGGACTTTTTTTTCATGGAAAATAGAATTCCTGATAAATCGGATTTTGTTTTAGAGGCCTGTCACGGTTAGCGTCGAGGACCGGCAAGCTCAGCTTGAATTGTGCGCATCTCGGAAGCATGTTCAGGACGGTACGTAATATAGCGCTCGTCCCCAAGAATAAGCCCGCTGCCAGTTCGGTCGAATGTCCCTGTGTCCCAGCCCGGAGGAAGGGCGACCTTCTTAAGGAATTCAGGAGTCACGACCGTGCCCGCGAACCCCTCTTGGTTACGAATCTCCGGTATATCCATAGCCTGACGGTAAGCGCGCAGAACACTCCCGGTCTGAACGTGCTTGAGGTTATATTCGAAGCTGGCGTCGAAGGCGTTCCTCCAAGCCTGCTCCTGAGTACCGCCCCCAGATAGAGTTTCATCATACACGTCAACCAGACGCGCCATCAACGAGCCGCGGGATGGAGCGTCAATCTCCACACCCTTCTCCTTGGCCTCGTGTCGGGCCATGGCCTCGAACGCGTAGGCTCCGGCTTCAGCAAAACGCAGGGTCAGAACAGCGGAAAAAGGAGACATCTTGAAACTGTCGAAATCGACCCCGTCGTGCTTGTGCTTCCACTCATGCATGAAATGACCTTCATCCGTCCCGGTCAGCAATATGGCGTTAAGCCTGTGCTTGTATTCCGCGGAATGCCCCAATCCTGTTTCGCGGCTTGTTATCACGTCCCCGGAAAAACAGAGCGTAGTGTTCGAGTCTTGGAGATCGGTAACCGCGGCTGCCCCGAGCGGAAACCGCTGAAGGTTGGCCCTGATAACCTCTGCAGACTTTCTGGCTGCTTCCGTTTGCGCCCCCCGACCGTCGATGAGGGTACATTGCCCTTGACTCCCGTCTTCAAGATAAATATTGGCAAGAGGGCGATCTTCGACATGCGCAGGCGCTTGAGCCGCGGCACCGCTGAACATAGCCGTGGCAAAAAAAGTTGATATTAAGCTCTGCTTGAACAGATCAGCCGCCTGTCCCATCACCCATACTGCCATTTTTAAAACTCACCATACTCTAGCATTTTACGATACTTGCTGTAAAATCGCACGATAGGTCCAAAAAATAATGCTGACATGGATCTTGTCAACCATATGAAAAAACATAATTTTTTGATTTTTGCGGTATTTTTATTCTGCGCGGTTCTGCCTCCTCCCCTTTTAAAACAGGCACAGGCGCAAGCGGAAAAAAGCCCGCCGGCCGAAACGCCCCAATGCAGTTTGGCAACGCTAGATGCGAAGCCGATCCGAATGAATCTGAATTTGGACGACAAGCGTCAGATGGTCACCCTGACGACGCGCTATGGGTTTGACTCTCATACGACGAAGAAAGGTAAAAATCTCGTCGTAACCACGGAAGTGTCTTCTGTCGTATTTGATAGTTTTTTAAAAACATACCATAATTTCCTGATGAAAAGAGTCGGCCCCGCCAGCCGGTGCGACAAGCTCGAACTGGGGAAATTGCAGGTCCGGACAGAAAAAAACGGAAAGGCAAACGGCTTCTTCGTCGGACGCTACGTTGACAGGTCGTGCCTCTACCTGCGTTTTTTTGACAGCAGACCCGGAGATTTTGATCGGGACATGTTCGTCCTCTATAGCGCAAAGGGTATAACCGGCGCGAAAAACATTTTCACCCCGGCCTACAAATATGACAAGGAATTTTACATTCACGTCGAAACAATTTACGAGCCGATCGAGGAACCATCAGTCTTCGGACGCGGCGGCGCAACGCTCTCAGGCCTGTACAAGGAACGGCTCGAAAACTTTCTGGGTGACCCCGATATGAAGAAAATATATGACACCATCCTCCCCGAAAAAGGCAAGGAAACCAACAAATACGGGTTTAAACCCGTTTACGCCGGCTTTATGACGAATTCACAAAAAAGAATACAGCTAACCTTCATGCTGCAAAGAGCCATGAGTGCAAAACAGGCCTGTACTTTCCGTGAATCGCTGATAAAAAACGGTTACAAACCTTCGGAATAAACTTTTCCGCTCATTGCGGCTTAAAATTTCCAAGCGCTTCGTGCTGGATGATATCACCCGTCGAAACACCAAGAAACTGTGTTTCCCCGCCGTTAACCTCAAGCACGGCCTTGACCGGAAACCGCGAAGAAATCAGGGTCGTGTCCCGCGGTCTGGCCATGGGGTGAATATGCCGTATAACCCCGTCTTCCCCGATAAAAACCATATCTAGAGAGATCAGGGTATTCTGCATCCAGAAATGTGCCTCCTTGACCTCGGGAAGAATAAAAAGCATCCCGTGCCGCGGAGCCAGTTCTTGCCTGAACATAAGGCCATAACTGATCTGCTCCGGCGTCTTTGCAACCTCGACTGTGAAATCAATGACCTCCCCGTCCACTTTCTCTATGCGCAAAGGCGATTGTGGAAGAGCCTGCGGACTGACGTCGAGCATAAGGATCATGACGATAACGCTTACGAACCCTGCGGCCATAAGAACGAGCAAACCGTAATTTTTTAGAAAATTCCACATGGCTTCACCATCACGTAAATAAGGCTCGCCGCCCTATTCTGCGCTATCCTGCATCGACTCAAGTTCGGTAAGCATGGACGAATATGTAATCAGTCCGAGAAACTTGTTCTTCTCGTCGACTACGGCCAGCGGCCCCCCGTGACTGGTAAGAAGACTTACGCCCTCCCAGAGCGGGTCGTCCGGACTGACGGTCATAACCTTCTTGTCCATAATTTCGCTGACCTTCAAAGGCTTTACGCGGCCAAGCCTCTTGGCCACCCCCGGCGCCGCCCCGACCTTGATATCGACCTTTATCCCGTCTGTCATCGCGACCGAGACAGGGATCAGGTTTCGCATAAGGCCCTTGAATGAAAACAGCCCCTGCAATCCGCCGTCTTCTCCTACGACCGGGGCGGAATTGATCTTGTTTTTTTTGAGAAGGGCAATCGCGCTTTCTACATCCTGATCGGGAGAAAGTTTGGTAAGCTTTTTTTCAACGGCGGCGTGACACGGCATGATCAGTACTCCACAAGAATCCCATCAAGTTAATTATCCCGATTACGGGCTTCGATACCAGCCAAAAAATCAATCACAGCCGTGCTTAGCCCAAAAAGATGAAGGTCCTCATGGTGACCTTTTGGAAATTCCACAAACCGTTTAGGCTCATTTGCCGCCTCGAACAAGATACGGCTCTGCGCCGGTGGAATGGTATTGTCGTATTTCCCGCTCGCGATCAGAAGGGAGGCCTTCACGGAACTGATCTTTTCAACGTTCATATACCTGTCGAGCAAAAGATAATCCACGGGAATAAAGAAATAGTTCCTGCGCGCCATGTCCAGCAAACTG
Source organism: Rhodospirillales bacterium (assembly GCA_020638365.1). Taxonomy (GTDB): domain Bacteria; phylum Pseudomonadota; class Alphaproteobacteria; order Micavibrionales; family Micavibrionaceae; genus JAGNKE01. The sequence continues at coordinate 342,573 of JACKIQ010000002.1, forward strand.
CTGAAGGGCGTTTCAAGAACCAGAGCCAAAGGCGGCTTACCCTCCGCGCTGAGCTTGGCCCCAAGCTCTACCGCAATGCCGGTCCCGAGTGACTCGCCGTAAAGGACGGTTCGCTCCGGGCCGATCCCCTTCTCGCTGACAAGCCAGCCCATATAAGCCCACCCGTCCCGGTAAAATCCGTCCTCGCTAGGGGTTCCTGGGTTTCCGCCATAAGCCCGGTATTCCGCGAACAGAACCCCGTACCCGGCCTCAAGGTAATCCGGAAATTTTATAAGACGGTTGGCAATCGACCCGGCGTTGCCATGAAAATAAACGAGAACAGGCTTCCCCTCCTTCGGCGCGAAATACCACCCCTGTAATTCAAGACCATCCTCCGTCTTAACCTGAGCAATTTCGGCATTCTCAGGCGCCTCGACACGTTTTTTATAGGGAAAATAAATAAGATTGCGCTGTTGCAGATACAAAATCCCCGTCAGGCAAAGATAAAAAATCACGAACCCAACTAAGAAATCCTGCACCCTTTTTCTCCGGCTTTTCATGACTTCAATCCCGTCTCATACATCCGGGCATAAAGCCCGCCTTCGGACAACAAAGCCTGATGCGTACCGCGTTCGACGATTTCTCCGCGATCCAGAACGAGGATCTGATCCGCGGCCTGAACCGTTGTGAGCCTGTGCGCGATCACAAGTGTTGTCCGTCCTTTTTCCAGTTCCTTAAGCGCTCCTTGCACCAGCTTCTCTGATTCATTATCCAGGGCCGAAGTCGCCTCATCAAGAAGCAGGATCGGCGCATCCTTCAGGATAGCCCGCGCGATCGCGATCCTTTGCCTCTGCCCGCCTGATAGTCTGACGCCGTCCTCCCCGACGACCGTTCCATATCCATCGGGAAAAGACTCGATAAACGAGTGCGCCGCCGCTGCTTTTGCAGCCTCGTATATATCCTCTTCACAAGCCTCCGGTTTCCCGTAACGGATATTCTCGTAAATCGTGTCGTTAAAAATCGTAATATCCTGCGAAACAAGTGCAATCCGGCTGCGCAGACTGGCTATAGCAAGGTCGCGGACATCCTCGCCCCCGATAGTCACGCGCCCCTCGGCAATATCGTAAAAACGGGGAATCAGGTTGATGATAGTGCTCTTTCCGCCACCCGAAGGCCCCACCAACGCGGTCACCTTGCCTGCGCGGGCAGAAAAACTGACGCCTTTCAGGGCCTTATCCTCAACTCCGTCATAGCAAAAATGGACATCTTCGAAACAGACATCGGAAACAACTCTGTCCAGCGCCTTCGCTCCTTCACGATCGACAATAGAAGCCTTGACTTCCATCAGGTCGAAAACCCGGTCCGCAGCGCCAAGCCCCATCTGCAAATTCCCGTTCAGGCGCGCCAGTTTTTTCATGGGCTCGTAAGCCAGCGTAAAAGCGGCCAGAAAGGAAGCCAGTCCACCGGCGGTAATATGTCCCTCAAGAACCTGATAACCGCCATAAATAATGATCGAGGAAAAGATGAGGCCGATAACGGTCTCGTTCACCGGCGTGGTCAGGTTTCTGTACTGGACGGATTTCATGTTAAGCAGGCGCACCCTGTCAACCGCCTTACCGATCTTTGCCCTTTCATGCGCCTCCATCCCGTACGCCTTGACCATGCGTACGCCCTGAAAGCTCTGGGAGAGCATATCCGACAAACCGGCTACCTCGTCCTGTATGGACCCCGAAACCTTGCGGAGCCTCTTGCCGATAGCCACCAGAAAAAGAGCCACAAACGGCGCGATCGTAAACGCGGCAAGGGTCAGCTGCCAGTCCTGGTAAAACATCAGCGCAATAAGAAAAACCAGCGTAAAAAAGCTTTTTCCGAACCCCACCATCGTATCGTTCAACGCCATTCGAATGACGTTTACGTCGTTCACGACCCGTGAAACCAGTTGCCCGCTGGGGTTCACATGGAAAAAGGCAAGATCCAGGGTGTTAATATGGTTGAACAGGTCACGCTGGATGTCCGCGACGACGCCCTGCCCGACCTCATTCATATAAAGCGTATGCAGGTAGGTGCTGATACCCCGAACGAAAAAAGTCGCCAGAAGCGCAAGGGAAACGGGAACGATCAAATCCTCCCGGTCTCCGTAAAGCACGTCGTCCAGAACCGGCTGCATCAGATGGGCGATCAAAGCCGTCATCCCCGCGGAAATAAGCATCAGGAGTAAGGAAAAAACTACTTTTTTCGAATAACCGCGGACATATCCCCGAAATATCCGTCTCGCAAGTGCGAACGAACTGCGCTTGATCTCGGGATTATATGGCAGTGCAGCAGGCTTCATAGTACCTCAGGAAAGACACCCTATGTTATAATGATAGGGAATTAAAGCATTATTCACTGTGTGCACGAAAGGGGAACGGCTGAGTGTGACTGAATTTTCGCCAAAGAACGGACAACTGGGAATAGGATTGACATTAGGCGGGGGACTGGCAAGGGGTTTTGCACATATAGGAGTGCTTAGAACCCTGAACCGCAACGGAATCTTTCCGACATTGATAACAGGAACATCTATCGGCTCTGTCGTGGGAGCGTGCTACCTCGCTGATAAGCTGGATGAGTTTGAAGAATGGGCCCTCTCGCTGAACCGTTACAAGATTTTCAGCTACCTTGATTTCAGGGTTCGCAGCGCCGGTCTCATCGGAGGACAGAAACTCAGAAGTCTTCTGGAAGAACATTTCAAGGACATGACATTCGCCGATCTTCCGCATCCCTTGATCTGTATAGCAACGGACTTGGCCACCGGGCACGAAGTCTGGCTGCGTAAGGGAAATCTTCTTGACGCGATGATCGCCTCTTTCTCGCTTCCGGGCGTGTTCCCGCCCGTTAAATATGAAGACCGTTTTCTTGTAGACGGCGCATTGGTCAACCCCTGCCCCGTCTCGCCCTGTCAAGCGATGGGCGCAAGAATGACCATAGCTGTAGACCTCAACGCGGACCTGATCGGCAAGGCCACCAAACCCGGAACCTCTTACCAGACCGTGACGGGTTTTGACCTATTTAATAATGAAGACGTTTCACCCGAAACCCAGAAGAGTTTTTCCTCGTCTCTATCGCGCAGGCTGTTCCGGCGGGAGGAAAATAACCCCAGCCTTTTTGGGGTAATGGTTTCAGCCCTGAGTATTTTGCAGGACCGCCTGACCCGCTCCCGCCTGGCAGGGGAACCTCCGGACGTCCATATCCGGCCGGCCACCGGCCACATCGGTTTGCTGGAGTTTGAAAAAGGCAAGGAACTGATCCGCCTTGGCGAAGAAGCCGCTGAACGAGCCATCCCGGAAATCATGGCCGCCAAACACCTTTTTCTACAACACTAGAAAAATTAAGCTTGGCCTAGGCAACCTTCATGCCGACAGCCCTAACCTGATCTGAAAGTTCACCAGACGCGTTTAAGGCAGTTTCGGCAATCGCCGAATCATTATGAGAGACCGTCTGTACCGAAGCCTGATCAGCGATACTCGCAAAAAATTCCGGAGCTGTAACGCCACCGATGGTAAGAGTTGAAGTAGTGCCGTTTTCCAGATCGACGCTGGCCCGCGCCCCGGAGGGAACCGGAGGAGTTATGCCGTCGACTTGACGGCGAAACGCCTGAATATAGGCTTTGACGTGATCTTCCAGATCGGGCGACATACCCGCAGCCCGGAACTCACCCCGATCCAGAGCACGTTCAACGGTACGAATAAAACGGCCGGGATTATATTCCACCATCCGCAAAGCGTTGCGTTCACTGCCTAAACCATGCTCGTTGGAAACCGCCTGAAGAATGGCAGAACGCATCTGTTGTGCCGCCTGAACATAATCGGTCGTAACATCACTTACACCACCCCCGGTCAGCGCAACCCCTGTGGCATGTCCGGGATTAGGCGAATGCACCGCCGTTAAGACGCGATAGTCAATTAAAGCCTGTGCAACCTTGGTGTGACCGTTATCTCTCAACCATTTAAGCGCCTGCAGATCGCCGCGTGTCTCCTCAATAATACTCTCTCTAAGGGTCGGACTGTTTAAAGTTTCACGATTGCCGTGCTCCCCTTCATGCTCGCCGGTCAAGCGATCCCAGATAGCATCCGTTCCCGGAACCGTTTTAAGACGCCCGGCTCTTATACCAGACGCAATGCTTGCAAGCTCGTTTTTGCTGTCGGCCGTAGCACTCTGTGTCGTTACAAGAACAACACTGGCACTCAGATTTTTAATTTCATAGCTTGTACTGCCTGACGGAGCCCTTAAAGCTTTATCGATAATACTGTCCAGCTGCGCGTCCGTCATGGACGTGCCGAGAAGGGTTATATAGTCGTTGAGCGCCCCACGTATAAAATCCCTGTTGACGGGGCTATGCGCATTTCGGGCATCCAGCCGTGTCGGATCGATAGTAACAGACCCAGGCACATTTAACATGCGTCGTTCGACAAATGGTGAACTGGCCAGAGCGGCATCTATCACACGGTTCACCTCGGCATCGGGAACGAACTTCACGAGATCGGCCAAGCCGTCCTCAAGCACCTCCCGCACATAATCCCTATTCTCATGGCTGTGCGGGTCTCGGGGATTGAGTAACTTCGGATCTATTTCAATAAACTTAAATACATTACTTGCTGTATGTCTGACGCCGTTATCAAAATCTGCACCACTCATATCTGCCCCCTGATTATTTGTTATAAAAATTTCCTTTTTTTGTAAAACAAATGTATCAGGGTCTCTCTATAACGGTCAAACTGAATTAAAAGCCGTCACACTGAATGACATCTGTACATGTATAAAAAAATACTGGAGAAGAATGTCAGCGTTTCGTCGAACGCTTCTTGTGCTTTCGGTCCGGCAGAGCCTTTCCCCAGACAAGCGTGTCCAGAAGATATTTAGGCCGGACGTTGTTATATTGCCGGATCAGAACGTCCAGAGCCTTGTCGATTTCCGAGAGCGAACGGCAGTTCCTGAATACGTTCTTGTGAATACCGCGTTTGACCAGACAGGTGTCGATATTGACCAGATGCCCGCCCAGGATATCATGCGCCATCGTATCGCCGATCATCACCGTCTGTCCCGGGTAAATATCCTGCTGCTGTAAAACGCGGATGCAATGCTGGAAAATTGGCTGGTGCGGCTTGCCGATATAATGAACGACGCCGCCGAAATCCTTGTATCGCGCAGCCAGAGTCCCCGGCCCCATGATGTTTTCCTTGCCCATGACCCCCAGGCTGTCGGGGTTGGCGCAAATCGCCTTGAGCCGGTAGCGGACTGAGGCCCGTAAAAGCGGCTCGTAATCCTCCAGCGTCTTTTCAGGGGAATCCGCGCCGCTGATCAAAATAAAACTGGCTTCCTTGGGGTCCTCGACAATTTCGATATCGAGCCCCTCGACGATCGAACGGTCTCCTCCGCGGCTGATGAGGATACATTTCTTTCCGATATCCCTGAAATACCCGTCATTCTGATCGTAAAGTCCCTGCCAGGTAACTTCCCCTGATGTAATAATACTGTTATAGAGATTGCGCGGAATACCTAAAGTCTCAAGCCTCTCGGCATTCACCTCGGACCGCTTTCCGGAATTGGAGAGGATGATGACGTATTTCTTGCGGCGCTGGAGTTCCTTCAGGCAATCGACAACCCCGTCATAAACGGTCTCCCCATCATGCAAGACGCCCCACTGATCAATGATAAATCCGACATAGCTGTCGGATATATCGGAAACCCCTTGGCAAAATTTTGTGTTCACTATGCTGTTGGTAATGAGCACGGAACCAATCCCTTCCCCTCATAATCAAACACCCGCAGGTGCATTATGGTCACAATCCACAGACTAATCAACAATGATTTATAAATTCTAAATCAGGCCGTGGCCTTGGACTGCGCAATATATTCCTTGAGGTCCCGCCTGATTTCCGGAGCGAAAAGAAAAAGCCCGAGAATATTGGGAAAAGCCATGGACATCATCGCCGCATCGGTAAAATTTATAAGGTTATCAAGCTGTGTTGCCGTCCCGACGAGGGTGCATAACAGGTAAAATATCTTGAAAACCGTTTCGATCCAGTCTTTCTCCCCGAAAACGTACCGAACGCAGACTGCGCCGCAATAATACCAGGAAATCATGGTCGAATAGGCAAACAGCAGGACCGTAACCGTAAGGACATAGGGAAACCACGGAATCCCGTCTGCAAAGGCCCGGGACGTCAGCTCGACCCCCTCTATGCCGTTCGAAAGATCATAAACCCCCGTCACGACGATCACCAGCGCCGTGATGTTACAAATAATGATCGTATCTATGAACGGCCCCAGCATGGCGACAATTCCTGTGCCCACCGGACCGTCGGTATTGGTGGTTGACTGAACGATAGCCGCGGACCCGAGGCCCGCCTCGTTGGAAAAAGCCGCGCGCTGAACGCCGATCAGAAGACCGCCAAGCAAAGCCCCCATTCCCGCTTTAAGGGAAAACGCGCTACTGATAATCGTGATGATCGCTTCGGGAAGATGCCCGAAATGCATACCGATGACGATAAGCCCGGACAACACGTAGATCCCGCCCATAATCGGCACAAGCTTGGAAGCGACCGCCGCAATCGACTTCAGCCCCCCCATAATAACGGCACCGACTAGCAAGGCCATCAGAACGCCGAACGCCCATCCGTAACCTGCCAGAACGCTGGCATCCCCTCCGGTCGCGATCACCACTTGCTTGAAGGACTGGTTGGCCTGATACATGTTTCCACCGCCGATCGTCCCGAGAATACAGCAGATCGCAAAAAACATGGCAAAGAACGTGCCTACGGACGGCATCCCACGCGAAGCGAACGCATGCTTGAGATAGTACATCGGCCCGCCGGATATTCGCTCGGGATGGTCCTCGTCACGGTGCTGGCGGTATTTGACCCCCAGCATCACTTCCGCGAACTTCGAAGACATGCCCAGAAAACCCATCAGCGTCATCCAGAACGCCGCCCCCGGCCCGCCGGTGGAAATCGCTACCGCGACCCCGGCGATATTGCCCAGCCCCACAGTCCCAGACAAAGACGCCATAAGGGCTTGGAACTGGCTGATTTCCCCATCCTTGTTGGCAGTCATGCCTTCGCCGAAAAGAAGCTTTATGGATTTTCCAAAATGCCGAAGATTGATTAACCCAAGATAAAGCGTAAAAAAAACGGCCGCAGCCGCAAGCCAGACAAGGATGAATTTAAGCTGCAGACACGCATCGACAGGAAGCGGAATATAGGGCTTGAGAATTTTTAGTCCCCGCCACGTCTCGGCATACTGGTTCATCTCCTCAACCTTGCACTGCCCGAGATAAACGCCCCAAAAAACAAGATCCGAGGCTGACTCCATGGCCGGCTGAAAAAAGGCATCTATAGATTCATCAATACCCGGCGCTGCCTGCGCGACGTCTGCCGCGACTTCGCTGATTTCTTCTGCTGCCATAACGAACCTGCCCTGCTGTTATAATTATGTTCAGACAGATAGAGGATAAGTGAAAAAAAACAAAAATGAAGAATAAAATTAAGGCATAAAAAAACCGGAGCCTCACAGCCCCGGTTTTAATTCGGCTAGAATTATTACCCGGACGTTTTACAAACCGGCTTGGATACCGGATGAGACGGGAAGATCGTCGCGGCCCAGCGGCGCACGCCTTCATAATTAAGCTGCGCAGCCTTATCAATGCGCGGCGAATAGCTTTTACAGAAGATATCCGGGCGCATCTTCGCCGCATCATTTGAAATCTTGTTGGCGAATTCCGTGCGCAAAGTGTTTAGCGAGGCTTCGGGGTTCCTGTCCCCGTTCTTGGCCATATGCTTCATAATGATCCGCTCATAAGTCGCAAACAGATCGGAGTACTTGGCGGTAAACGCCCGGTATTTGCCGTAAAGGTCGTTTCCCTTGGCTTTGCCGAGATGCTGGCAGTTCAGGCCGATAACCATCAACTCGCTGTGAATCCGGATCCCTTGCTCGGCTTCCGCTTCCTGTTGCGAATAACAGGACGAAGCGTAAACCGGAGACGCCGCCAGAAAGATTATCGTCAAAACACTCAAAAATACTCTTGTCATCATTGTCCCACTCATTTGTCTCTAACACTATACTAAATGCGTAAAACCTCACGCAACTACTGGTGTTACAAGCGCTTTCCCGGCAAAGAAGGCATTTAAGTTTTCTACTACAAGCCGCCCCATTTTGGAACGTGTTTCGCGTGTAGCGGACCCAACATGCGGGGATAAAACGACATCCTCGCGGTTGATAAGCCTTTCGGAAACGTTAGGCTCGTTCGCAAAAACGTCCAGACCCGCCCCCGCGATCTCCCCCGCCTCAAGTGCGGCGATGAGATCGTCCTCCTTGACCACGGACCCGCGGGCGATATTGATAAGATACCCGCTCGGCCCAAGCGCCTCAAGAACCTCCCGGTTTACCGCGTGCTGTGTTTCCGGTCCGCCTGAACAGGCCAAAATCAGAAAGTCACACTCACGGGCAAGCGCCTGTAATTTACCATAATAGTCGTAGGGTATATCACTTTTTTCTGTTCGGCTGCAATATTTAATTGTCATATTAAATGCTGCCGCCCTGCGGGCAATGGCCTGCCCGATCTTTCCCATCCCGAAAATCCCGGCCACCTTGCCGGAAAGACAGGTTGTCAGAGGGAAAGGACCCTCTTCTTTCCAGCGCCCGTTGCGCAGGTACTGATCAGCCGCAACCCCGCGCCGCGCTGCATTCAAAAGCAGCAGCATCGCGATATCTGCCGTATCGTCGGTCAGGACGTCAGGCGTATTGCTCAGAACGATCCCCCGGGCTTTCAGGGCCGCAAGGTCGATATTATCGTACCCCGCCCCGAACTGGGCAATCACCTTGAGATTGGGCAGACTCTCAAGAAGACCGGCACCGACCTTCTCTCCGTCATAGGTCGAAACAAGGCCCTCAAACTCACCGCCTTGCGAGGCTAGAAACCCCGCCCGGTCATCCTGCTCCCACAACCGCATAACCTCATATGTCTCATCCAGCAACGCCATCTCCGCCTCAAGAAGAGGCTTAAGGGCCAGAATGGTCTTTTTCATGTTTTTCTCCCCCTATCCCGTGACGCCGAAGCATCCAAAACACTTGCGCAGCGCCGGGTGGCTGTGGTTAATGACGGATACGGATTTTTGTACATAAAGACACGCTTGAAAACAACATGCCTCAGACCGGACCCGAAAAGAAAAAACTGTTTATCAAGACGTGGGGCTGTCAGATGAACGTCTATGACAGCAAACGCATGGCCGACATCCTCTCCCCGCTGGGCTATCAGGAAACGGACGCCCCAGAGAACGCGGACATGATGATCCTCAACACCTGCCATATCCGCGAAAAAGCCACCGATAAAGTCTTCTCCGAGTTGGGCCGCCTGCGTGAACATAAGGAAGAACGCGAAAAAACCGGCAATAAGGTCATGATCGCCGTAGCCGGCTGCGTCGCGCAGGCCGAAGGCGACTTCATCCTCGAACGCGCCCCCTACGTCGATATGATCTTCGGCCCGCAGACCTACCACGAACTGCCCGAAATGGTCCTTAAGGCCAACGGCAACGAACGCGTCGTCAACACCGACTTCCCCGCGATCTCGAAATTCGATCTCCTGCCCGACGAACATAAAAGTCAGGGCGTATCGGCTTTCTTGTCCATTCAGGAAGGCTGCGATAAATTCTGCACCTTCTGCGTTGTGCCCTACACGCGCGGCGCCGAATATTCCCGAACGGTCGCCGAAATTCTGCACGAAGCCCGCAAGCTTGCCGAAAACGGCGCAAAGGAAATCACCCTGCTCGGCCAGAACGTGAACGCATTTCATGGCGAGGGACCGGACGGAAAAACATGGGGACTGGCCCGCCTGATCCGCGCAGTCGCGGAGGTGGAGGAAATCAAGCGCATCCGCTACACGACCTCCCACCCCCGCGACATGGACGATGACCTGATCGCCGCCCACGGCGACGTCGAAAAACTGATGCCCTTCCTGCATCTGCCCGTGCAAAGCGGCTCGGACAAAATCCTCAAGGCTATGAACCGCAAACACACGGCGGACGACTATCGGAAAGTTATCGAAAAATTACGCAAGGCCAGACCGGATATCGCCTTCTCCTCGGACTATATCATCGGCTTCCCCGGCGAGACCGATCAGGACTTCGAGGACTCCCTGCAACTTGTACGGAACGTCGGCTACGCCTCCTGCTACTCCTTCAAGTTCAGCGCCCGCCCCGGCACGCCCGCCGCAAACATGCAGAACCTCGTGCACGACAAAATCGCCAGCGAACGCCTCACGCGTTTCCAGAATCTCATCAACGAACAGCAGATTGCCTTCAACCAATCTTCCGTCGGTAAAACCATGGGCGTGCTGTTCGACCGCAAGGGAAAAAAGGAAGGCCAGATTCTGGGCCGCAGCCCCTACAACCAGTCTGTGCATGTCTATGCAAAAGAAAGGATGTTGAATCAGATAATTGACGTAAACATCACAGGTGGTTTTGAAAACAGCCTGACCGGTGAAGCAGCAATTCGCTGATACATTTATGGCAAAAAGAAGGCAGATTCAATCATAATTGACGGCATAAAAGCAATACAAAAATTTCTCCTGAGTATAAAAATTTTTCTTGCTTAAAAGCTCCTGAAAACGCCAATATCCATGTCGAAAGCTCAAACGATGAGTACGCGTAATGGCCTCTGGCAAAAGACCACAGATGACTACATTGTGTCTTTTTTATGGCAAACATTTAGATTCAAGCTACCGAAAATTTTGGCTTTCTTTTTTCAACCCCCCACTATTTTTCAACATTATTTAGGAGCACCCAATGCCTACACTTCAGGAAATTGAAGACAACCTTCTGTTGGCCTCTTCCACCGGCAACGCAAGTCTGCTTTCCAGCACGCTGGCAAGCGCAACCCAGCAGCAACTGTCGATGGTCAGCGTCTACCCGCAGACTCTCTTTAACCTGACACAGCTTTCAAGCGGAAGTCTGGCAAGCTCCATGACACGCACGCTGATGTCGAACGCCGGCGAATATGTCGATGCATTTGCAATTGGCGATACGATGGTCACGTATTCGCAGCAGGCGAACTACTCCGCTCTCGACGCGCTGACTGACTACCTGACGGCGCAGCAGAAGACGGACCTCGGCTACTCCCCGGCCCCGAGCCAGACTCTGCAGAACATCTCCTATAATGACCAGCCTTGGACAACCTCCGACGATGTGACCATTGCCAACGCGGTACGGAACCTGATGCAGAAACTCGGCGCACAGGTCGACGCCTTCGCCATCGGTGACTCCATGGTCATCTTTTCCCAGAACGGCAACTGGGCCGCGCTCGACGCCGCTACAGATTATTTGACGGCGCAGCAGAAAACCGACCTCGGTTACAGTCCGGCCCCAAGCCAGACCCTCCAGAATGTCTCTTACTGGGACCAGCCCTGGACAACCGCAGATGACCAGCAGATTGCGAACGTCGTACGCGACCTGATGCAAAAACTCGGCGCGCAGGTCGACGCCTTCGCCATCGGTGACTCCATGGTCATCTTTTCCCAGAACGGCAACTGGGCCGCGCTCGACGCCGCTACAGATTATTTGACGGCGCAACAGAAAACCGACCTCGGTTACAGTCCGGCCCCAAGCCAGACCCTCCAGAATGTCTCTTACTGGGACCAGCCCTGGACAACCGCAGATGACCAGCAGATTGCGAACGTCGTACGCGACCTGATGAAGAAACTCGGCGCGCAGGTCGACGCCTTCGCCATCGGTGACTCCATGGTCATCTTTTCCCAGAACGGCAACTGGGCCGCGCTCGACGCCGCTACAGATTATTTGACGGCGCAACAGAAAACCGACCTCGGTTACAGTCCGGCCCCAAGCCAGACCCTCCAGAATGTCTCTTACTGGGACCAGCCCTGGACAACCGCAGATGACCAGCAGATTGCGAACGTCGTACGCGACCTGATGAAGAAACTCGGCGCGCAGGTCGACGCCTTCGCCATCGGTGACTCCATGGTCATCTTTTCCCAGAACGGCAACTGGGCCGCGCTCGACGCCGCTACAGATTATTTGACGGCGCAACAGAAAACCGACCTCGGTTACAGTCCGGCCCCAAGCCAGACCCTCCAGAATGTCTCTTACTGGGACCAGCCCTGGACAACCGCAGATGACCAGCAGATTGCGAACGTCGTACGCGACCTGATGAAGAAACTCGGCGCGCAGGTCGACGCCTTTGCCATCGGCGATGCCATGAACATCTTCTCCCAGAACGGCAACTGGGCCGCGCTCGATGCCGCCACTGACTACCTGACGGCACAGCAGAAGACGGATCTGGGCTACTCCCCGGCCCCAAGCCAGACCCTCCAGAATGTCTCCTACTGGGATCAGCCCTGGACAGCAGCTGATGACGCGGCAATTGCCAAGGTCGTCGACAACCTCATGGTCAAACTCGGCGCACAGACCGATGCGTTTGCTATCGGCGATGCCATGAACATCTTCTCGCAGAACGGGAACTGGGCTGCCCTCGACGCCGCCACCGACTATTTGACGGCGCAGCAGAAGACGGATCTGGGCTACTCCCCGGCTCCGGGTCAGGCGCTGCAGAACATCGCCTACTGGGATCAACCCTGGACGAACGCAGATGATGTGGAAATCGCTGGTCAGGCCAGGGACCTCGTCTTGAAGCTTGGCGCGAATATCGACGATTTCGCATTATCTGATGCCGCCTCGATCTTCGCCAACAACCTGAATGCCAACGGCGTTGACGCGGTTATCGGGGAATTGTCGAGCACCCAGTTAAACAACATCCTGCCTTTCATTTCGGCGGATTTGTCCAACGCGGGAATCACGCTGGGCACACAATCCGCTAACACCTACAACGGCACGTCCGGCGCTGATAAATATCTCGGCCTCGGCGGAAACGACACATTGTACGGTAACAACGGCAATGATGAACTGTTCGGTGACGCAGGCGCAGACAAGCTCTACGGCGGCAACAACGACGACCTTCTGGTCGGCGGAACCGGTAACGACAACCTCTACGGCGAGAGCGGCAACGATACCCTCCTCGGCGGAAAGGGAACCGACAACCTCTACGGCGGCATCGGCGCGGACCTCTTCGTCTTCGACGGGGCCGATGTAGGTACCGGGGCCGACCGCATCAAGGACTTCAGCCTCTCACAGGGCGACCGGATCGACATATCCGACGTTCTGGACCAGTACGACCCGGCGACGGATTCGCTCAGCCAGTTCGTCCGTCTGACAACCTCTGGCGCAAACACGCTCCTGCAGGTGGACGTAAATGGTACGGAATCAGGCGGGTTTACGACCATCGCCACGATAGAAAATGTTACGGGACTTGACCTTAACGCCTTGGTAAACAACGGAACCATACTCGTATAAGCAATTGATATTGTTAAAAGACCCGGATATTTCCGGGTCTTTTTTTCTCATTTTAATGTTTTTGTTTGTGATTTTGATTTAAAATATGCTCTATAAGGCCGTTTCATTGAGATATGAGGAGAATCCTTGCCACAAGAGCTCTTTTTGGAATTTAAAAACAACACCTTGCTGCCCTTCCTGTTCGGCGAACATAACACGCACCTCTCGCACCTTGAAAAGACGCTGAACGTCTCGATAGCGGACCGTGGAAATACTCTGCGAATAGCGGGCGAAGACTCGGCGCTAAGGCAGGTGGAATCGGTCCTGAATACGCTCTACAAAAAGCTGGAAAAAAAAGATATGACGGACATCAGCATTGCCGATATCGACGCCCAGCTGCGCTTTACAGGTTCAGAAGGAAATGGACAGACTGCTGAAGATGAACGTCGCAGCGCACTGGCCATCCGCACAAAAAAGAAAACCATAGCGCCCCGCACGCACAATCAGGCCGCCTATATTGAAATGATCCGGAACAAGGACATGGTCTTCGGCCTCGGCCCGGCGGGAACCGGAAAAACATATCTGGCGGTGGCGGCAGGGGTGGACATGTTCCTGCAAGGCCGTGTAGAACGCCTTGTTTTTTGTCGCCCGGCGGTCGAAGCGGGAGAAAATCTGGGCTTTCTCCCCGGCGATATGAAAGAAAAGATAGACCCTTACCTGCGCCCCGTCTATGACGCCTTGCACGACATGCTGCCTTTCGACTTCCTGATTAAGCGCATGGAAGCCGGCGATATAGAGATCGCTCCCCTTGCCTTCATGCGCGGACGAACGCTTTCGAATGCTTTCGTAATACTTGATGAAGCCCAGAACGCCTCCTCAATGCAAATAAAAATGTTCCTGACCCGCATGGGCGAATCTTCCCGCATGGTCATTACGGGCGACCCCAGGCAAAGCGACCTTCCCGGCCACGTCAAATCCGGCCTCAACGAAGCTACGGACATCCTTGCGGACATAGACGAGATAGGTTTTATACGTTTCGATAGGAAAGATGTCGTTCGTCATGCGCTCGTAGCAAAAGTCCTGAAGGCTTATGAGAACGAATAATTTAGGTCCCCGTTTATGCGCATTGATATGACACTGCACGACAAAAACTGGCGCGAAGAGATTCCGGATGTGGAGACGCTCACGGAAAAGGCGCTTGAAAAAATAAGAAACCATCCTGAAATAGCGCTGCGTCTGAATTATGCGCCGGATACGGAGGTCAGTATAACCCTGTCCAACGACGATTTTATCCGGAAACTCAACCGCGATTACCGGGACAAGGACAAGGCGACCAACGTCCTGTCTTTCCCGATGATAGAAGAAGACGAAACCGCCCTTCCCCAGCATGAAGACATACAGACCGTAAGTTACGGTGACATCGTCATGGCCTATGAAACGATCAGCAAGGAAGCCTCGGAGCAAAAGAAAACAATCCGCAACCACTACACCCATTTGCTAGTTCACGGATTTCTTCATCTTCTTCATTTCGATCATGAACAGGAAAGACAGGCCATGGAAATGGAAAGGCTGGAAGCGGAGATACTCTCGGCAATGAACATAAAAAATCCCTATGAAACTATTTGATAATGATTTTTGGAAGTTATGATACGATGCTAAAAATGAACCGAAAAACACCAGAACAGGATCAGACTTCGCAGCCTTCTTCGGATAACGCTGACTCTGCCGAACCGTTCAGGCCGGAAAGCAGACAGGCACAATCCTCTGCCCCCTCCGGCATTTTGCAAGTCGTGACGTCTCTTCTTCGGAGCAAGCCGGACCCGTCTTCTCTACGCGAAACGATTGAGGAATACCTCGAAGAAGGCGAGGAAAACGACAAGGACATCTCGTCCTCGGATTTCGCGCATGAAAGGCAGCTTCTCTCGAACATTCTGAAATTGCGGGACCTGACTGCTTTCGACGTCATGGTCCCCCGCGCCGATATCGTAGCCATAAATGCCGATGCGTCATACGAAGACCTGCTGGGAATTCTAGCTGAAAAAACGTACAGCCGCCTTCCGGTATACAAGAATAGCCTGGACGTCGTTATCGGGTCGGTCCATGTCAAGGATGTTCTCTCCACCCTTGCAAAAGGAGAAACGGTCAAAATTCGTGAACTGGTTCGGGACATCCCGATCATCTCGCCCTCTTTGAAGGTTCTGGACCTTCTTCTCCAGATGCGGATCACGGGAAAGCATATGGCTCTTGTCGTTGACGAATACGGCGGAACCGACGGACTCGTCACGATCGGCGACGTGATCGAAGCCGTTGTAGGCGAAATCGACGACGAGCACGACCCGGACGAAGAACCTGAAGTTCATATCCGCAATGATGGAACGATACTGGCGGATGCTCGCCTTGATCTGAACTCTTTCGAAAAACGCTTCAACATCAGCCTGAACGAAGAGGAAAAAGAGGAAAGCGAAACGCTGGGAGGGCTTATTTCCTCCATCGCGGGACGGGTACCCGTCCGCGGTGAGGTGATCCCTCACAAATCCGGTGTCATCTTTGAAATACTGGACGCTGACCCCCGCCGTGTAAACCGCGTTTGCATCAGAAACTTGGAACCGTCCTCACCGGATCAGATTAAATCAGACTAGCCGGGAACAACGGCAGGAGCCGTTTCAAAAAATGACAGAGCAAAAATATCCGACCCCGGTAAAAAAAAACATTGCCCTGATTTTAGCGTCCCGCCCCCTTCCCTCTGTTCTTTCCGCTTTCTTTCTTGGATCTCTCTCGTCCCTTTCTATGGAGCCCTATAACTGGATTCCGCTCCTTTTTATAGGTCTTGGCGGCCTGTATGTCCTTCTTGCTCTTCAATCAAAACATCTGGTCATATTCGCGTCCGCCTGGAGTTTCGGCTTTGGTTACTTTTTGTTTGGCCTGTCATGGATCGCCAACGCCCTGCTGGTCGAAGGCAATGAATACGCGTGGGCCTACCCGCTTGCTCTGGCAGTGCTGCCCATGCTGCTGGCATTCTTCCCCGCCATCGCCCTCTACGTGTGGCGAAAGGGATTCGCCCCCGAAAAACTCTCAGGCTATCTGGGGTTTACCGCAGCTCTGGGGCTAAGCGAATGGCTGCGCGGCCATCTCTTCACCGGCTTTCCTTGGAACGCTTTCGGATATAGCTGGATCGGCTTCCTCCCTGTCGCGCAGATCGCAGCACTTACGGATATATACGGTCTCACGTTGCTGACAGTTTTCTGGAGCGCAGCTTTCGGCTTTATCCCGATCTTCAGGGCAACTCCCGCAAAAAAGATCATCCTCGCCGCGACAATCGGACTGACCCTTCTTCTTGCGGCCGCCTACGGTTATCAACGCATCCCGTCCGAACCCGCCCCGGTAAGGAACGATATCTCCCTCCTTCTCGTGCAACCGAACATCGCCCAATCCGAAAAATGGGAACCCGAACTATTTTCAAAGCATTTCAACACGCATCTCGACCTGACCGAATCTCAGGGCCTGACCGCCGGAAAAAGCACAAAAACAACCTACGTCATCTGGCCTGAATCCGCGATCCCTCTGGCCTTTACCCATCACCCTCAAGCCGCCGAAATGATCGCCCAAACCCTTCACTACTTTCCTGAAAAAACATACCTTCTGGCCGGCGCCATCTCCCGCCCGGATAAGGAATCCGGTCAGAAGGACAACTACTACAACAGCCTTGTCGCATACGGACCAGAAGGAAAAATATTGACTAAGTACGATAAGTTCCACCTTGTGCCGTTTGGGGAATACATCCCCTACGAAGATGAACTCAACCTCACCCCCATAACGGGCTTCGGCGGTTTCGGGCGCGGCCCCGGACCGCAGACGATCAATCTGGAACCGGGCTTCTCCTTCAGCCCGCTGATATGCTACGAGATAATCTTTCCGAACCGCGTAACGGACGCGACCCCGGGAAATCCCAGGCCCGACGCAATAATCAATGTCACGAATGATGGGTGGTACGGCAAAAGCGCCGGCCCTTACCAGCATCTCGCTCAGGCACGCTTTCGGGCGATAGAAGAGGGAATCCCGGTAATCCGGGTCGCAAACACGGGATTTTCCGCCGTCATAGACCCGTTCGGACAGACAGCCTACCGCTCTGCTCTCTATGAACAGGAAGCTAAAAGAGAGGCTTTACCGAAAAGACTCGAAATAAAAAATTCTATACCATACCTAAGCATGGTGCTGTTACTTGGAATGGTATTATTGTCAATTACATGCAGAAGATTTGAAATACATTATGCAAGCCATAATTGAGAGTTTTTTTTTGGGTATACTTAAGATCAGTTGCATACACATGTAATCATGCTGTAAGAGATGATAATTGTTCTCAGACAATAAGACAGGCCGTATATGTGCCTGTCATGAAAACACGAACTAGTTGATCGCAAAACCAAAAAATGAAAACTCGAAAAACAAGAAAAACAAAAGGCGTGCCTGATGACATCGACAAGCACGTCGGAAAACAATTGAAATCGCGTCGTGTTCTCTTGGGCATGAGCCAGGAGAAGCTTGCGGAAAGCGTTGGAATAACTTTCCAACAGGTCCAGAAATACGAAAGAGGGACAAACAGGATTAGCGCCGGACGTCTCCTCAAATTCAGCAAAACGCTTCAGGTCCCCGTTTCCTTTTTTTATGAAGGGATAGAAGAAATCCTCAGCGGCGACTCCTCGACCGGTAAGTCTTACGGTTTTTCTGATACCGAGCAAACCGTGCTGGCCGAATCTTTACCTGACGACATTATGAGCCGAAAGGAAACTTTAGACCTCCTTCGGAGTTATTATTCGATCCAGGACCCCTCCATGAGGAAAATGATCCAGAAAATGATCAAGTCCATGGCCAGCGGCAAAATCGAAAAAAAATAATGTTTATTAACGAATAATCTTGTGTCTCAAGCCCTCTTTCATTAGGGTGCTTTCACTTTTTTGTGAATTTTGCGCATAAGCGCATGAATTTCTCCTAAACCTTAAAACAATGGAATGGAAAGAGTTATATTATGTCACAAGCAGGTACGGCAGCTATGCAAGCACAGGAAAACCCGGCGGAAGAACATGACCGCCTGAAAGACTATATATTTACGAGTGAATCCGTCTCCGAAGGACACCCTGATAAGGTATGCGACCGCATATCGGACGCTGTTCTCGACCATTATCTGACCCACGACCCGCTCTCGCGCGTAGCCTGCGAAACGCTCGTGACAACTGACACCGTCGTTATTGCCGGAGAAACCCGCGGCCCTGACAGCATCACAAAAGACGATATCGAAGAAGTCGCGCGCAAGGCGATCCGCGAAATCGGATACGAGCAGGAAGGCTTTAACTGGAAAACCGTAAATGTTCAGGTTAAGCTCCACAAGCAGTCCGCCGACATCGCGCAAGGTGTGGATTCCGCAGATAACAAGGATGAAGGCGCCGGCGATCAGGGCATCATGTTCGGGTACGCCTGTCGCGAAACGGACGCGCTGATGCCCGCCCCGATCTACTTCTCCCACGCGATCCTGCGCTCTCTGGCCGAAGCCCGTCACTCAGGCGCCGCTCCGGAGCTGGAACCGGACTCGAAATCTCAGGTTACGTTGGAATACCGGAATGACAAGCCGGTACGCGCGACCTCTGTCGTTGTCTCCACCCAGCACAAAGATGGCCTGACTCAGGAGCAGATCAAGGAAGTCGTTCGCCCTCACGTCGAGGCCGTTCTTCCCGAAGGGTGGATGCCTCCTGAAGAGGAATTTTACGTCAACCCGACAGGACGTTTTGTCATCGGCGGTCCCGTTGGCGATGCCGGCCTGACCGGGCGCAAGATCATCGTCGACACCTACGGCGGCGCTGCTCCGCACGGGGGTGGGGCGTTTTCCGGCAAGGACCCGACGAAAGTTGACCGTTCGGCTGCATACGCCGCACGCTATCTCGCCAAGAACGTCGTGGCCGCGGGATACGCAGAGGGCTGCACCATCCAGCTCGCCTACGCGATCGGCGTGTCCAAGCCGCTCTCTGTTTACCTGAACACCCACGGAACAGGAAAAGCTCCGGAACACGAAATTGCCGCTGCCCTGCAAAAGCTGGTCAATCTCAGCCCGCGAGGTATCCGCGAACATCTGAAGCTCAGCCGTCCGATTTACGCACGCACCGCTGCTTACGGTCACTTCGGCCGCGAGCCGGAGCCGGATGGCGGCTTCTCATGGGAAAAGCTGGATCTCGTCAAAGACCTTCAAAAGATCCTTGGCTGATCGTAAAACACCAAAAAATTCCGGAGGCTCCGCCCCCCACGGGCGGAGCCTTTTTGGCAGGCGCATAGGCCGCCCCCTAAGCGCGCACAAAAAGGATGTTCTGAAACGCCTTCTGCCCACATACGAAATCCCGCCAGAAACTCTGGTACAGCCCGGAACGCTTAATCCGGAAAACCTGTTTAAAAAAAAATACTCTGAGTACTGGTTCGAGATAGGTTTCGGCTATGGCGAGCATCTGACAGAACTCTCCCTCCGGAATCCCAAGACAGGATACATCGGCGCCGAACCTTTCATAAACGGCATGGCAGCTCTTCTCTCGGACCTTGACAAAACCCCTGCCGAAAATATCCGCGTCATGATGGACGACGCCATGCTTCTTGCTCGGGCCCTGGGTAAGAACACGCTGGATGGTATATTCATTCTAAACCCCGACCCGTGGCATAAAACACGCCACCATAAGCGGCGTATAGTCAATCGCGATAACCTCGATATCTTCCACCGTATCCTTAAGCCCGGCGGCCGTCTGATAATGACCTCCGACGTGGAAGCCCTCAGTGAATGGATGGTCACTCATGTAGCCAGCCATCCCGGCTTTGAATGGACCGCAAAGAATGCGAAGGACTGGCAGGAACCGCCCCTTGGCTGGAGCGCCACCCGCTATGAAACCAAACGCGCGAAAAATGCTAAAAAAATGTGCTACCTTCTCTTTCGCAAAAAGGGAATGAAAGGCTCTGAAAAATCCCCATAAAAGACTTGCACGGCGGCTTGAAAGAACATATAGTGCTGCAAAATTCCGGTCTGATAAAGATACGGTGGGCTCAAAAAAGAGACCCGCCTTTTTTAGTACCTGAACACAGAGAATTATTGAAAAATATGAGACGAACGCCGCTGGAAAAAAAGCTGACCGATATCATCGATCCTGTGATACAGGACCTTGGTTTCGACCTCGTCTGGCTGAGCGTAACCGGAGAGGGCGGTTCAAAAACCGTACAGATTCTAGCCCAGAATCCGCAAACGCGTAATTTGGGTATCGAAGACGCCGCGACAATAAGCCGGGCGGTCTCCGCCCTTCTGGACGTAGAAGACCCGATCGCGGGCCGCTACCGCCTGGAGGTCAGCTCTCCCGGCATAGACCGCCCACTTGTCAGGCTGGAAGACTTCGAGCATTACAAGGGCTTCGAGGCGAAACTCGAAACAATGACCCCAGCCGAAAACGGACAGAAACGATACAGGGGCGTCATCAAGGGACTTCAGGATAACAGGGTTTTGGTGGAAACGGATACGGGGCAGGTCGAAATCGCCTTCTCCGATCTGGCCAAGGCAAAACTGGTTTTGACAGATGAACTGATAAAGGCTGCTGCAAGTTAGGTAGGAGAAAAATTATGGAATTATTGCAGGTTGCAGACACCGTAGCGCGTGAAAAAAACATTGATCGCGAAATTGTTATTCAGGCGATGGAGGAAGCCATCCAGAAAGCCGGCCGTTCAAAATACGGCTATGAGCAGGACATCCGTGCCGAGATTGATCGGAAAACGGGATTGATTAACCTTCGCCGATTCCGCGAGGTGCTGGAAAACCCCGAGGAAATGGAAAACGAGGTTGCGCAGTTGACCCTTGACGAGGCTCGCAAGATCAAGCCTGACGCCAGACCTGGAGAGTTTCTGATCGACGACCTCCCACCTCTTGATTTCGGCCGTATAGCAGCCCAGACAGCAAAACAGGTCATCATGCAGAAGGTTCGCGAAGCCGAACGCGCCCGCCAGTATGAAGAATTCAAGGACCGTGTCGGCGAAATCATTAACGGTGTTGTCAAGCGCGTCGAATATGGCAACGTCATCGTGGATATACAGGGCCGCGCCGAAGGGCTTCTGCGTCGTGACGAGGGTATTCCGCGTGAATCCCTGAACACCGGCGACCGCATTCGCGCAATCATTTATGAAGTCCGCGAAGAACTCCGGGGTCCGCAAATTTTCCTGTCCCGCAGTCACCCGGAATTCATGGTCAAGCTGTTTACCCAGGAAGTCCCTGAAATCTACGACGGGATCATTGAAATACGCCGTGTCGCGCGCGATCCTGGCAGCCGGGCAAAAATCGCGGTCATCTCCCGAGACAGCTCCATCGACCCTGTCGGCGCATGCGTCGGGATGCGCGGAAGCCGTGTTCAGGCTGTCGTGGGAGAACTTCACGGCGAAAAAATAGACATCATTCCGTGGTCTGAAGATATCGCTACTTTCGTAGTCAGCGCTCTTCAACCCGCAACGGTTACAAAGGTCGTCCTTGACGAGGAAAAGAACCGCATGGACGTTGTCGTTCCCGACGAACAACTGAGCTTGGCCATCGGTCGCCGTGGACAGAACGTCCGGCTGGCGTCCATGCTTACGGGATGGGACATCGACATTATGACCGAAGCCGAAGAATCGCAACGGCGCGCCGATGAGTTCAAAACCCGCTCTGCGCTTTTCATCGAGGCTCTGGACGTGGACGATGTTATCGCGCACCTTCTTGTCGCAGAAGGTTTCACGAAAGTTCAGGAAATCGCCGAAACCCCGATCGACGAAATCAACGAAATCGAAGGTTTCGAAGAAGAAATTTCCGCCGAGCTTCAAAGACGGGCACAAGCGTGGCTGGAACAAAAAGCGCAGGAGCTGAAATCCAGACAGGACGAACTTGGTATTGCCGACGACCTGATGGAAATCGAAGGGCTGCTTCCCAACCAGATCGTCAAACTAGGTGAAAGCGAAATTAAAACGCTCGACGATCTGGCTGACCTTGCCGCTGACGAGTTGATTGAAATACTTGGCGAAGACTCGATCACGCAAACAGACGCCAACGCTATAATCATGAAGGCGCGGGAACACTGGTTCGCGGAGGAAGACGCGCAGGCGGCTGAAGAAGCCCAGAAAGAGGCAGAAAAAGCCTCCGAAACTGAGCAGGTGTAGCTTTCGGGAGAAGGCCTGAAAGGGCCTTCCTCAAGGGCAGAAGCTCAGTGTTGATATTATGAATCTGCGGCAAAATGGTGTATACCTTATGCCCCGACTTTAGGAATAAGAATGACGGAAAAGACAAAAAAAGAAAATAACGGCGACAAGGACAAGGGAAGCAAAACCCTCAGCCTCTCGGGAAAAACGCTCAGCCTGAAGGGAGCGTCTGGCCCTTCGCGCGGTGTCAGCCCGGCATCCCATGGCCCGTCCGTTGCTGTTGAGGTTCGCCGGAAGCGGAAAACCTCTGTGGGTCAGGAAGGAAAAAGCGGCGCAGAGGACAAGAAAGACCTGCACCTCACTGATGAGGAGCGCGAAGCCCGCGCCCGCGCCTTGAAGGAAGCTCTATCCGGAGAAACAAAAAAACGCGAACTTCCCAAGAGGCGCGTAACGACCCTTGATGACGTAAAAGCCCAGGAAACCCAAGAAAAAAAGGACGAAAACCGGATCGTCGAAAAACCGGAACAAAGTTCAAAAACGAGATCGGAACCTCAGGACGATACCCAGAAACCGGAAGGTGACACAAGTACGAAGCAAACCGATACGCGGCGTTTCCGCAAGGACTCCAAGGACGATGACAAGGACGCTCTGCGCGACAAGCTGAAAAAATCTCACGTCAAACCCAGCCGCGGAGACGACAATAAACGCCGGGCAAGGATCACGGTTACTCAGGCCCTGAACGAAGATTTTGAACGCGACCGCGGCCCCAGCCTTGCTGCCCAGAGACGGGCGCGTGAAAAGGCTCGCCTTGCCGCCCAGCCGTTCCAGACACCCCAGCAAAAATCGGTAAGGGAAATTACCCTGCCGGAAACAATCACCGTGCAGGAACTGGCCATCCGCATGGCTGAGCCCGGCGGGGAGGTTGTAAAATCCCTTATGAAACTCGGCGTCATGGCGACCATCACCCAGACCATTGATGCGGATACTGCAGAACTCATAATCGAGGAATTCGGCCACAAGGCCAAACGCGTCACCGATGCGGACGTGGAAATAGGCCTCGGAGGTGAAGAAGACCGCGAAGAAGACAAACTCCCCCGCCCGCCCGTTGTTACGATCATGGGGCATGTTGACCACGGAAAAACTTCGCTTCTCGACGCACTTCGCCAAACCGATGTTGTCTCCGGAGAAGCCGGCGGTATAACTCAACATATTGGCGCCTATCAGGTACAGATGCGTTCAGGCGATAAAATTACTTTTCTGGATACGCCCGGTCACGCCGCATTCACAGAAATGCGTGCCCGCGGAGCGAACGTAACGGATATTGTCGTGATCGTAGTCGCGGCCAACGACAGTATCATGCCGCAGACCATCGAGGCGATAAGCCACGCCAGAGCTGCAAACGTGCCGATCATTATTGCGGTAAACAAGATCGACCTCCCCGATGCCAATCCGATGAAGGTCAAACAGGATCTGCTCCAACACGAAATCATCGTGGAAGAGCTCTCCGGCGAGGTTCAGTGTGTGGAAGTCTCCGCCAAGCAGAAACAAAATCTCGACAAACTTGAAGAAGCAATTCTTGTCCAGGCCGAAATGCTGGAGTTAAAAGCCAATCCTAACCGCGATGCTCAGGGATTTGTCATCGAATCAAAACTGGAAAAGGGCCGCGGGCCGGTCGCATCCGTGCTGATCCAGAACGGAACCCTGAAAATCGGAGCCGTCTTTGTTGCTGGCGCCACGATAGGAAAGGTCCGGGCACTGATCAACGACAAGGGCGTGAACGTAACCGAAGCTATTCCCGGCCAGCCTGTGGAGGTCATCGGCTCCGATTCTGCGCCCGTGGCGGGCGACTCATTCTTCGTCGTGAAAGACGAATCGCGCGCCCGTGAAGTGGCAAGCTACCGGCATAGAAAGATCAAGGAATCCCAGGCTGCTCTGGCCGTCAGAAGCCGCACGACGATGGAAGACATCCTCAGCCAGAGAGAATCCAGGGAAATGACACGTCTTCCTGTCGTCATCAAAGCCGACGTTCACGGCTCGGTCGAGGCTATAGCCGGTGCGCTGAGAAAAATGGTCGAGGAAAACGAAGATATTGAAATCCAGATCCTTCACACCGGCGTAGGCGGCATAACGGAATCAGACGTCATTCTGGCCAAGGCTTCGAACGGCTTGATTATCGGTTTTAACGTCCGCGCAAACATGCAGGCCCGTGCGCTGGCGCAGCGCGACGGAGTTGATATCCGTTACTACAGTATTATCTACAACGTCATAGACGATGCAAAAGCCATCCTTTCCGGAATGCTTTCCCCGCTTATTCGGGAAAACTACCTGGGACAGGCGCTCATCAAGCAGGTCTTTAACATTACCAAGGTAGGTAAGGTCGCTGGCTGCGAAGTCTCGACCGGCAACGTAAAGCGCGGCGCGAAAGTCCGCCTTTTGCGCGACGATGTGGTTATTCACGAAGGCATGCTAAAAACGCTCAAGCGGTTCCAGGAAGAAGTCAAGGAAGTCAAGCAGGGTATGGAATGCGGCATGGCTTTTGAAAGCTACGACGACATCAAGGAAGGTGATGTTATTGAGTGCTATGAACTTGTCGAAGAAGAACGTTCCCTGACCTGATACGTTCTGCGCATGTATCAAGGCTGGTCAAAGAGTTGGACCCCTGACAATGAAACACCACCGTACGTCCGAACCGTCCCAGCGCCAGTTGCGCGTAGGAGAACAGATTCGCCATATCCTGTGCGAAACGCTTCGCAGAGGTCACTTCCACAGCCAGCTTCTCATGGAGGAAGCCGGAACGGTAACGATTACCGAGGTTCGCCCCAGCCCGGACCTGAAGCACGCCCGCGCTTATGTAATGACGCTTGGCGGAAAACAGATTGACGCGGTACTCGAAGCGCTCAACGAGGAGGCCCGCATCTTCCAGAAAGACATCGGTCGGCACTCAAACCTGAAATTCACGCCGAAAATCCGCTTCGTTACAGACGACTCGTTCGATCAGGCCCAAAGAATCGAGCAGCTCCTGCGCGGCCCTCTTAACGATGAAGCGCCCCACGGTGACACCTCGGACGGAGAATAGAGCGTGGCAAGAAAGAAGAAAGGCGAGCCGGTCAGCGGCTGGATCAATCTTGATAAGCCTGCCGGCCTGACCTCGACGCAGGCCATAGGCCGCATCCGCCGGATCCTCAATCCGCAAAAAATCGGTCACGCCGGAACGCTGGATCCCATGGCCACGGGCATCCTGCCCATCGCGATGGGTGAGGCCACAAAAACCATTCCCTTTATTCAGGACGCCCCTAAAACCTACAGCTTCACCGCCGCTTGGGGCGAACAGCGTGATACGGACGACGCTGAAGGCCAAGTCGTGAAAACCAGCCCCAAACGGCCGGAAAAGAAAGAAATTCTGGATATTTTGCCCGATTTCACGGGAACGGTCCGGCAAATCCCGCCCGCCTTTTCCGCCGTCAAAATCGACGGCCAGAGGGCTTATGACTTGGCCCGCAGCGGCGTAAACCCGGACGTTAAACCCCGCAGCGTCTATATCGAAAGCCTTGAATTGACCGCCTCACGCCCTGATGAGGCGGATTTCCGTATGATTTGCGGCAAAGGCACGTATGTCCGCTCCCTCGTCCGCGATATGGCCATCAAGCTTGGCACCTGCGGACACGTCAAAAACCTGCGGCGCGAGGCCGTTGGCCCCCTGACGCTAAACAACGCGATTTCTCTGGACTTATTGGAGCAAATGGACTACGTTGCCGCCCTTAACGAAGCCCTGTTGCCTCTTCAGGCCGTGCTGGACGACATCCCGGCTCTGCCCGTTAAACAGGAGGAAGCGGCAAGGCTCAAGAGCGGGCAGGTCCTGACCTTCATATCCCGCCCTGATTATTCCCGCCTGACGCGGGAGGGACTGGGCGGACAGGAGGACAGGCAGGCTCTGGCGGTTTTTAACGGCGCCCCCGTGGCCCTCGTCGAAAACCGTGGACCGGAAATCCGGCCCGTTCGCGTGTTCAACCTGTAATTTTTATGGAGGAAACGATGTCGAAAAACACTGCAACTGCGGCTACCGAAGTCAGCAAGGCCGAATTGATAAAGAATTTCCAGACTAAAAAGGACGACACCGGATCGCCTGAAGTTCAGATCGCAATCCTGACAAAGCGTATTCTGGAACTCTCCGAACACATGAACCAGCACCCTAAGGATCTGCACAGCCGCCGCGGTCTTCTGGCCATGGTAGCCAAGCGCCGGAAACTTCTGGACTACCTGAAAGCCAAAGACGAAGATCGCTACAAGAAACTGATCGAAGCTCTGGGCATCCGCCGCTGATAAAACGCGCAAAGACCGTGTAAAACAAGGCGGCCCGGGGTCGCCTTTTACATGCTCAGGACCCATCGTCTAGATCATCAGGATTTCGCGGTCTATCACATGCTGCCATTCCCCCGGCGGCACGC
The DNA here is from genome assembly GCA_020638365.1 of Rhodospirillales bacterium. Lineage (GTDB taxonomy): Bacteria > Pseudomonadota > Alphaproteobacteria > Micavibrionales > Micavibrionaceae > JAGNKE01. The sequence goes on from JACKIQ010000002.1 coordinate 369,538, forward strand.
CGTTGAGGGCCATGCTGCTCCGGGTGACGAAGATTCCCTGCGGCGGACGGCCTTCACGCAGTTCTTCCATCGCCTGTCCGATGAGATACAGCGCGATCTGACCGTCATCCCCGGCATCAAAATACTCCCCGAGTTGGGGACTGATCTCATACCCGCCCTCGATCAGGGTCTCATACAGTTTTAAACAGTGCTCGGAAGTATGAAAATCCTGCCCTAACCGTGCTATCGCACCGTATTCGTTCAGGGCGCGTAAAACACTGACATCCCCGTCGCCTATTGTTTCGGGCAAAGTCTCGACTATCGTCCGCTGCCGGGCCAGAAACTCCTGCTGCTGCCTGTTGCTGCGCGGCCTTTGATACATGAAAATCTGCGTAAGCATACCCATAACGAATAGGCTCTGCACAGGATTCTGTCAAAAAATTATTTCAGAAAATAGCGTTTCTTGATTGCACCGTTCTCCATCTCGAAAACCAGTGGAACCCCGGTCGGAAACTCGGCGTCGTTGATGGTCTCGGGCGTCTCCGCTCCAAGAATGATCAGCATCGCCCGCAGGGAGTTACCATGTGCCGCCACAAGAATGTTCTTACCTGCATCGACCAGCGGTTTGATCTCGGCCTCAAAATACGGACGAACGCGGTTTTCAACCACGTCCTGCAGGCACTCGCCGCCCGGCGGACGGACATCATAGGACCGTCTCCATATATGCACTTGCTCCGCGCCGTATTTCTCGCGCGTCTCGTCCTTGTCCAGCCCCGTCAGGTCGCCGTAATCCCGCTCGCGCAAATCGTCGTGAGCCGCCATGCTCGCGATCAGATCGCCCTGCCCGGCTTTTTCCAGGGCAAGCCGTGCCGTTTTGTTTGCACGCTCAAGCGTACTGGTAAACACCTGATCAAAGCCGATACCGGCAGCCTTGATCTTCTCCCCCGCTGCCTCGGCCTCCTGCCGTCCCAGATCGGAAAGCCCCACATCCTTGAAACCCGTAAAACGGTTCTCAAGGTTCCATTGGCTTTGCCCATGGCGCAAAAGTACAAGAAAACTGGACATCTCAATTCCTTCCGGGTTTTAAACATCAACGGGGACACTCTATAAAAGGTTTTCCCATAAGGATCAATCAATACCGTGCGAGAAACCAAAATCCTCTGCATTTTCCCTACAAACCAAAGAAAACTTTGACTTTTGCCCCTGACGGTGGCATGACTATCTCGGTTTGCAAAGCCCGAAAGGGCGAGAGGCTCACGGTTGACGATTAAGGGCGGATACGTCCGCTTTTAACAGTCCACCGAAGCCCCCACCCCAAGAGCTTTGAATTTTGACCGTGCCTGTTCCATATGGGAACTGGCCATTTATGACTATGAAACAAAGGAAAACATACGAATGTTTAACGTCTACAGAAAAGAAATAGAATTCGCGGGCAAGACCATAACCCTCGAAAGCGGAAAAATTGCGCGTCAGGCTGATGGCGCGGTACTGGCCAGCATGGGCGACACGGTTGTCCTCTGCTGCGTAACGGCTTCTAAAACGGTCAAGGAAGGGCAGGATTTCTTCCCCCTCTCCGTCCATTATCAGGAAAAGACATTCGCCGCCGGGAAAATCCCAGGCGGTTTTTTCAAGCGCGAAGCCCGTCCAAGTGAAAAGGAAACGCTGACCTCGCGCCTGATCGACCGTCCCGTCCGCCCCCTCTTCCCGAAAAATTTTTTCAACGAAGTACAGGTGATCGCGACCGTCATTTCCCATGATCTTGAAAACGACCCTGATATCGTCGCTATGATTGGCTGCTCAGCGGCCCTGACCATCTCCGGAATACCGTTTTTCGGTCCGATCGGTGGCGCCCGCGTAGCCTATATTGACAATAAATATGTCATCAACCCCACCGTGCAGGAAATGCCAAACAGCGAACTGGATCTTGTCGTCGCAGGAACGGCCGAAGGCGTTCTCATGGTAGAATCCGAAGCAAGCGAACTGTCCGAAGAAATCCTTCTCGGCGCGGTTATGGAAGGCTGGAAGGCGTTCCAGCCTGTCATCAACGGAATTATCGGTCTTGCTGAAATGTGTGCGAAAGATCCCTGGGATATCGCTGAAACACCCGAACCGATCAAAAAGCTTGAAGAAGCGATCAAAAGCAAATACGCCGATGACGTTTCAAAGGCATACGGAATCCTGAACAAGCAGGAACGCCGAGACGCGGTGGACGCAGTCCGCAAAACCGCCATCGAAGCATTTACTGACGAGGAAAACGGCATTGATGCCAATATCGTCACCTCCAAGTTCAAATCTCTGGAAGCCGACGTTGTTCGCGGCCAGATCCTGAAGACAGGCAACCGCATCGACCAGCGCGACACTAAAACCGTGCGCCCGATCGTTGCCGAAGTCGGAATTTTGCCTCGTACGCACGGCTCCGCTCTCTTCACGCGCGGCGAAACACAGGCCCTCGTTGTGGCTACGCTTGGAACCGGACAGGACGAGCAGATCATCGACGCGCTCGAAGGCGAATACAAGGAACGCTTTATGCTGCACTACAACTTCCCGCCCTATTCCGTTGGAGAATGCGGACGCATGGGCTCCCCCGGACGCCGTGAAATCGGTCACGGAAAACTGGCCTGGCGTGCTATCCGCCCCCTTCTTCCAACCCCTGAAAACTTCCCTTACACTATGCGCGTGGTTTCGGAAGTCACAGAATCGAACGGATCGTCCTCCATGGCGACCGTCTGCGGCACCTCCCTGGCCCTCATGGACGCGGGCGTACCCCTGTCCCGCCCGATCGCGGGTATCGCCATGGGTCTGATCAAGGAAGACAACGACTTCGCCGTTCTCTCTGACATTCTTGGCGACGAAGATCATCTCGGCGACATGGATTTCAAGGTCGCCGGAACATCCCACGGCATCACATCTCTTCAGATGGACATCAAGATCACCTCGATCACAGAGGAAATCATGAAGATCGCACTGGCTCAGGCAAAAGACGGACGCCTTCATATTCTCGGAGAAATGAACAAGGCTCTGGAACAGTCCCGCGGAGAACTTAGCCAGTTCGCACCACAGATAGTCCAGATCAATATCCCGACCGACAAGATCCGCGACGTGATTGGAACCGGAGGCAAGGTCATCCGGGAAATCATCGAGCTGACCGGCACCAAGATCGACATCGAGGATGACGGCTCTATAAAGGTAGCGGCCACGAATGCCGAAAGCATCGACAAGGCGATCAAGATGATCCGCAACATCACGGACGAACCGGAAATCGGCAAGATTTACGAAGGCAAGGTCGTAAAGACCGTAGACTTTGGCGCGTTCGTGAACTTCATGGGCGCCAAGGACGGCCTTGTCCACATCTCCGAACTGGCCGACCGTCGCGTGGAACAAACCACTGATGTCGTCAAGGAAGGCGATCAGGTAAAAGTCCTCCTGATCGGCGTTGACGACCGCGGCAAGGTCAAGCTCTCGATGAAGCGCGTCAATCAGGAAACGGGCGAGGAAATCCCCTACGAAGACAAGCCCAAGCGCAAAAAAGACGGCACCAACGGCTAATCGCTCGGGTGTTTAAATCAATTGATAAAGGCGGGGCCGCATACCCCGCCTTTTTTCTTGTGTCCGCCTTTTTAAGCCTGAAAGAGGTACTTTCCGCCAAATCAAGAAAAAATGATTCGCGCTAAAAAACTTAAAAATTAGTTAAAAAAAGCCTTTTTGCTGGACAGCCGGGTTTTTTCTGTTGATATTTGTTATAATTACAAAATGAGGATTGTTATGGCGATATCGAAAGCTCGCAAGAGATTCCGTGTGTTTTTGGGCGTGGCTCTGGTACTGAGCCTGGCGTTCTTTGGCACGACGGCCTACGTCTATATGGAAATTAAGAACAAGACGATCAGCATCGCGCAGATTGGCCCGACCCTCTTCACGATAGATGTCACGAAACATCAAATTTTTGCGGCCTTCTCCAGCGATGAAAAAAAGCTGGAAATCGGAAAAAAGCTCTACCAGCAAGGGGTTTTCTCGCCGCAATACGCCCGCGCTGGCGAAGATATGATCCGCGACCTGGCTGATCGGGGCCACGCCCCTGCGCAAACCGCCTACGGCGACCTGATCTATGCACGTTTTATCCATGCTCGTATGAATGCGGAACAACTGCCCGTAGCGCAGGACTATTACCGCATGGCTGCTGAACAAGGCTATGAACCCGCACAACAACGCTTGGCCAACGTTACGTATCGCGCTACCATAGCTATGGCGGACGCTTTGAGTCCGTAAAGGTTGTACTGACCACCCCCGGTAATTTAAAAACGCGGCCCCGCGAATGCGCGCACTGCCAAAGAAGCATGTCTATAACCTGTACCTGTTCAAGGACACGAAGGACTTGTTGGAGTTCCGCAACAATCGGACCTACAGCATCATAACGGGGCTGGTCATGTGCACGTTCTTCTGGGGCATACACCTTGGAATAATCGACCGCCTTCCCGAAGGGACTCCTTTGAAAGACCCGTTATCCTACGCCTTCTTGATGATGGGCGGAATGTCCCTTCTGGCGTTGTTTCATTTTGTCAGCGCCTACCACAACATGCTCTTGCGCAGGATTAACCGCTCCATATCATACGAGTACCATTCGCCGGGTGGCCGCATGGGGTGGAAAAAAAGATTCGATGATTTCGAATCTGTACAGATGTATAAGGCCCTGCCGCAATCCCTCCCGGGTCAAAAGAAACGTCAGGCGCCGATATGGTTTTTCGATTTGGTCGGCAGGGATGAAAAGCGTGTAGCAATCAGACCGCGGGGAATTAAGGCTTTAAAAGCCGAACAGGAAGAAGAGGCCGAGGCCTTTGTAAGGAAAGTCGCGGACTTCATGGGTATTCGCGGCGAGAAGATAGAAAGCGATAACAGGAACGCTGAACCCAATAAAACCACACACGGACTCCCCAAAACATGACCCTCAAACTCCCTAAAATCATAGGACACCGAGGAGCGGCGGCCTACGCTCCGGAAAATACGCTCGAAGGTATCCACACGGCAGCCGACATGGGCGTAGAATGGGTTGAACTTGACGTCAAGCTGACAAAGGATCAAATCCCCGTGATCTTCCACGATGATACGCTTGAACGCACCACGAACGGCTCCGGATCTTTGGCAAATTTAACGCTTGAAGAACTGAGACAGTATGAATGCGGAAGCTGGTTCTCCGATTCCTTCGCCGGAATAAAGATCCCAACGCTCGAAGAAGCGCTCGAAGTCATCATTGACCGTGATCTGGGATTTAATATGGAGATAAAGCCCTGCCCCGGGCGTGAGCGTGAAACAGCGGAGGCGGCTCTCGATATTCTGGCCCAGATCTGGGATGACCACAACCGTATCCTCATTTCATCCTTCTCGCCCATATGCATGGAAACTGCTCTTCTTATGGCGCATGACTGGCCGCGCGCCCTCCTGATCGGCGAGGATTGGCCCGAAAACCTAAAAGAGATAAAAGAATATCTGGAGCTGACCTGCATCAACGTCAATGCGAAGACCGTTCAACGCGAACAGGTTGAGGAAATAACGGATATGGGCTTGCCGATCCTCGCCTACACGGTCAACGACGCAGAGACGGCCCGCCGCCTTCTGCGCTGGGGTGTTGACGGTGTTTTTTCCGATTCTCCCGACATTATCCGCGAAACCCTGTTTTCAGTGCACTAATTAAAGTTATGAAAAAAAAATTCTGGAACATTTTAGAATTCAATCCTGCCTCATACCCAAAAAATATAAAAGGCCTTACCTCTTTACGCTTTGCAGCAGTCCTTTATGTAATTTTATTTCATTATCATTTTAAATTTCATCCCTCAATTGACCTAATAATTTCCAAAGGCTATCTGGCCGTAGACTTCTTTTTCATACTTAGCGGTTTTATCCTGACCCACTGCTACAAACAATCTATACAAGACGGCACCTTCTCCTATCGCAGTTTCATGATCCGCCGGATTGCTCGCATATACCCAGTACATCTTTTTACGCTGTCCGTAATGTGCGCCATATTTGCACTTTATCAACTAGCTGGAAATCAATTGACAAAAAACACACCAACTATTTCCGATTTTATTCAAAACATTTTTCTCGTCCATTCGTGGGGGCTGGCATCGGACCTGTCGTTCAACAGATACTCGTGGACCATTAGCGCAGAATTCTTGGCCTACATACTTTTTCCAGCGCTCTTTATAATTATGAATAGAATAAAGCCGATCATAATTTCCATTTTGTTAGCATCTCTCATCTATGCGCTGTTATGGGTTTTCAGCCCCTCCCTCTGGTCGCTACCGCTCAGTCAACTGGCAATCTTTGGCTTACCCCGTATTTTTCCAGAATTCTTACTCGGTATTACCTTGTATATGTTTGGACAAAAATACAGATTAACAAAACACGGAAACGCAACCTTACTCGTCTGCGCCCTTGTTCTGGTAAGCGCTCTTCTTATAAAATGTGGAGACTGGATCGCAGTCCCTGTGTTTGCTGTCGTAATTCTGGCCGTAGCCGAACAATCACGCTCTGAGAGGCAGAACTTCCTGTTTGATAATTCGACTGTTTATTTAGGTGAAATCTCCTACAGTCTCTATATGATACAATTCCCGTATATGTTTCTTGTTTTCGACACGCTGCTGGGCTGGGGCTTAGAAACTCAAGAAAACACAAAACTCTGGAGTACTTTCTGGAGCATTAGTCCTATTGTTATTCTTATTTTGGCCATGATTACTCATAAATATATAGAAAACCCGGCCCGGAGATGGACTATCAAGCTCTTATCCCCTAAGGAGAATTAAACCGCCGCACTGCACAATAAAAAGTCTGCACGGAAGGTCACTGTAGAGTTTACACGAAGCAGGCATTACCCTTAAATTAGGGAAATACATCTCTAAGTGACGATAATGTGAGTAAATGCCTTCAAGTAAGAGAATAGACGTAAAGGCCTGTGCAGGTCGTTCTGGGTGCCCGTTGACTAATACGCTGGACATTATCGGCGACAAGTGGACGCTTCTTGTAATTCGTGACATGCTGATCCTTGGAAAATCGCTTTTTAGCGACTTTCTGGAATCTCCTGAGGGCATTTCCACAAACATTCTGACCGACCGCCTTAAAAGACTCGAAGAATACGGCTTGCTGGAAAAAAAACCCTATCAGGAAAAACCGGTCCGCCATGCTTATGAACTGACCCTGCTCGGTCTGGAGTTAAAACCCGTTATGATGGAGATAGCGAAGTGGGGCCTAAGGAACATTGAAGGCACCCTCGCCCCGACGGAGGAACAGCTCAGCGAAATACGGAAAAAGTATGCCGAACGCGCCCTTTAAAGGTAATACGAAAGGTAAGACAATGAATAAATCGAACATCCGGCTCCCTCTGCTGATCCTCGCTCTGTCTGTCATGATGCCTTCTCAGTTCGCGCAAGCAAGCGAACCTGTAATGTGCACGATGGAAGCAAAGCTCTGCCCGGACGGAAGCTATGTCTCCCGCACCGGTCCGAATTGTGAATTTGCCCCCTGTCCCGGTGAATACGGTGGAACCGAACCGGACGCGTCCTCACCTCCTGATCAACCCCCTCCGACAGACCCCCGCCCGCCTGAAAGTGTCCCCGGCGGAGCAGGAGGAACGTCGCCCGGACATCCGCCCGGTCCGATGCCGCCTGTCTACGAAGACGGACAGGGTATATAAGCCCGGTATAAATAACCCTTGCCTTGCGGACCCCAGCCTGTATTCCTATCCCGTGAAACGGAGCGAAGGGTAGGATGACCGCATCGCAAAAATTGATGGCTATTCTTGCAGGACCGAAGCTCTTCAACGCCGTGCTGCCTGTACTGATGCTCTATCTGCTGGCAGGAACAGTCGCCCAGAAATATATTGGCCTCTATGAAGCCACAAGGATATTTTTTTCCGGCCCCGTCCTCTGGTTTGGCCTCATGCCCTTACCCGGCCTGCCGCTCCTGCTGGCCCTGATCGCACTGAACCTGACGCTCAAGCTGATACTCAAAAGCCCGTGGAACCTTTATACATCCGGAACCATAATCATTCATCTGGGCGTTCTGCTTCTTCTGGTAGGAGGACTGTTTACCGCCATAACGGGCGAAGATGGCTACATCGACCTCTACCCGGGGACGGAAAAATCATACGTTTCCGACTATCACGACCGGGAACTCGTCTTGCTTGATGAGGACGACAACGTCATGGAAACCTATGATTTTGAACAACTCTCTCCGGGCCGGAAGCTTCATGTGACCGAACCGCCCGTAATCCTGAAAATCGTTGAAACCTGCCGCAACTGCGAAATTTCGCTCCGCGAAGACGCACCGCCTGAATACAAAGGCATGGCCGCAAAAATGAAAATCTCACCCGGAAGACTCAAAAAACAGGACGAGGAAAATTTAGCGGGCCTGACCGTAGAAGTAAAAGGAACGCAAACTGATGGAACCTACTTAACCCTCGATGAAGTACCTAAACTTCCGGAACTGGAAGTGAAAGGACAGACATTAAAACTGGCCTTAAGAAAGAGCCGTAGGGCGCTGCCCTTCAGTGTACGGCTCCTGTCCTTCAGACGCGAACTCCATCCCGGTACGGACATGGCGAAGTCCTATGAGTCGCATATCGAAATTATTGACGGTCAGACGCGCTGGGAAACGCTGGTCAGCATGAACCAGCCCGTTCGCTACAAAGGATACACCCTTTTCCAGTCATCTTTCGTACAGACTCCCGCCGGAATAATGTCCGTACTGGCCGCCGTAAAGAACACCGGGCGCGTCTTTCCTTACATATCCGGTCTGGCGGTCTGCTTTGGGCTGATCCTTCATCTTCTGATCCGCGCCGGAGTTTTCAACCGCCGGCGACGCAGAAGCGCTTTCTTTATCCTGGCGCTGTCCCTTACGGTCAGCTTTGGAGCGAAAGCGCAGGATACGGCCCCGCCCCTGCCCATGGAGGAATTTGCAAAACTGCCCATATTGCATGAAGGACGCATCAAGCCGCTGGACAGCTTCGCGCGCGCCACGCTTAAAAAGATTTCCGGCAAAGAGAGGATTGGCGACCGCAGCGCCATCGAATGGCTGGCCGAAACGCTCTTTAACCCGTCTTCGGCCGAAAAGGGTCAAATCATAAAAATCACCGACCCGGAATTGCGAAGCCTCCTTAATCTGTCTTTACGCCCCGGCCATCTATACAGCCCTAAGGAAGTAACCAGAAATCTGGCCGATCAGTTTAAAAAACTTCCCCAGCTACAGAATATGGACGTAGAGAACCTCTCTCCTTCCCAAAGAGCCCTGCTCGACCTGAACAACAGGCTTATCCTGCTCAATAATGTGATCAGCGGTCTAAGCCTTTTTCTTCCCCTTTCCGCTATGCTTCCTGACGATGTCCCTGAAAGTTTGAAACTTTTTGCAGGACGGCAGATCTCTTACCTCGACACACTCAAATTTTCCCGCACTCTGGACGAAGAACTAAAGAAGATTATCAAAAGCAAGGGAAACGATATCAATATCTATACCCCTTCCGAGCAGAGCATCGCCTACCTGTCATTTTCAACCGCCGGTTTAGCACAGGCAGGGGAGAGAAGCACCCTGCTCAGGATAATCCCGGCTCAAAGCTCTGAAAGTGATCTCTGGCAATCTCCTTGGACCGTCGCTCTGCAAGGTTCAGGTACGCCTCGGACCGCCGAACTCTTTTCACTCTGGAAAAACCTAGCTGCCGCATACCAGTCCGGTGAGCGAGACCAATGGACAAAGACTCTGGAAAAAATCTACGGCAAAACCCGCGCACAATATCTCACGCAGGGCCAGCAGGACCGGCTCGAAGCTGAATTCCATTATAACCGTATTGCGCCCTTTTACATTGCGTTTTTACTGTTTCTTCTTGGTGCCCTCTCTCTTGCGGCGGCATCCGCAACTCAAAACGCGTTCCCGCAAAAAATCTCATTCTTTTTTCTGGCGCTCGGCGTCGTGGCCCAGATTATCGGCCTTTCCATGCGAATTTACATCCTCCAGCGCCCTCCGGTTAGCACGCTCTACGAATCGATCATCTTCGTCACGGCGGTTACGACGCTCTACGCCCTGATCATGTCAGCATGGAAAAAAGACAGTATCTGGCCGGCAATGGGTATTACAGCAGGGATAATTCTGGGCCTTCTGGGGTTCGCGCATGACTCGGATTCCGATAACCTGATGATGCTCACCGCGGTCCTGAATACGAACTTCTGGTTGGCCACGCACGTTCTATGCATCACGATCGGATACGGCTTCAGCCTTCTGAGTGCTTTCCTCGCGCATTGGGCCCTGGCCGTGATGATCCGCAACCGAACGGCAACGCCTCCCGCGGAACTATACAAAACCCTCTACACGACAGCACTAATCGCACTGCTGTTCTGCGCAGGTGGAACCATCCTCGGGGGAATCTGGGCCGACCAGTCATGGGGCCGCTTCTGGGGCTGGGACCCAAAGGAAAACGGAGCGCTCCTCCTGGTGCTCTGGCTGATCTGGATTATTCATGGACGTCTCGGCGGTCAATTATCACCCCTGGGATTCACCGCGGGAATGGCGTATACGCTGGCCATCGTCGCGGTCTCGTGGTTCGGCGTCAACCTGCTTAGCGTCGGCTTGCATGCTTACGGCTTCACGGAAGCCGCAGCCTGGATCTTCTGGTCAGTCCTCCTTCTCGAAACACTGACAGCAGGAGGATCCGTAATGATCCTGCGCCATAAGGGAACGAAAAGCGTGAAAAGAGAAAAAGCGGCATGAAACCGAAACTCCTGATCGTCTTCCTTCTTGTCCTGCTGAGCGTTGCCACCGAAATATTCATGAGCAGCCAACCGCCGACCGCTGAAACGAAGCGCATGGAAACTCGGAACAATGAAAAACCCGCTTTGAAGGTCCAGGCCCCGGACTTTACGTTCAAAACTCTGGAAGGAAAAACCCGTGACCTGAGCGAACTCAAGGGAAAAACAGTGATCCTGAACTTCTGGGCGACATGGTGCCCCCCCTGTATCAAGGAATTTCCCGAGTTGCTGGAACTGGCCGCAAAATACCCCGGCGAGATCGTGCTGCTCGCCGTCTCGGTCGACGAATCCCCTGAGCAGATTGACCGGTTCATCGAACGCTTACCCGGCCCCTCGATAAAAATGGTAGGACTTCCCAACGTCTTAATAGCAACCGATCCTGACAAAAAAATCGCGCAGGACGTTTTTGGAACTGTAAAATACCCTGAAACCTTCATCATCGGCCCGGACCTTGCGATTCGCCATAAAATAACCGGAGTCATAGACTGGAAAAGCCAGACGGTTCAGAGCCTGACAGATATGCAAACAATCAGAAGCGAAAGCGCAGATTAAAGATTCAACATTCCTGTTTTTGCGAATAGGCTACGATCCGGAACACTGGCTCTGATCTTAACTGGGTCTTGTGGACGATAACGCCCAGTACTTGTAACTGCCCCTTGTTTTCCATCTGTTTTTGGCTTTGAATGGGCTTTCGTAAAATAACAGTTATTCTGAAGGTTCCGCTCTATGCTTTCTGCTTGGTTTGCTGAAAAAAAACATCCCTCACACATTACGATTACATGTGTAAGGGAAAAAAACTTTACCAAATGGCTCAAAGATCAGCCTGAAGAAATCCGTACAATCGCCAAGGAAAACGGGTTTGAAGGTAAAAAATCCCAGTATCTGGTCATACGCGGAAAGGGCGCGAAAGCCAGCAGGATTTTCATGAGCCTCGAAAAAACGGCGCGCTATGCAGACGGATCTGAACTCTGCGCCTTTGTCGCCAGGCGCTTCGGCCTGTCATTACTGAAAAAAGTCACTTTCGAGATCAGTTCGACCGGCCTTACGAAAAGTGAACTCGAACGCCTCGCCATCGGCTGGGGGCTCGAACATTACCGTTTCGATTCCTATAAAATGACAAAGGACGAAAAGAAACCCGTCCTGTTTCTCGACAAAAATACCGACCATCACAGGATCAGAACGTTGGTCGAAGCCACCTTCCTGACCCGGACTCTCATTAATACTCCGGCCAACGATCTCGGCCCTGATGAGCTGGAAGCCGCAGCCCGAAAGCTTGCGACAACCCATAAAGCAAAATTCACGGCTATCCGCGATGACGATTTGAACACGAAAAACTTTCCGCTTATTTACACCGTGGGCAAGGGGAGCTCTCGCCGCCCGCGGCTGATCGACATCCGCTGGGGAAAATCTTCTGATCCCGCCGTTACCCTCGTCGGGAAAGGAGTCTGTTTCGATACGGGTGGGCTAGACCTTAAACCCTCCAAGGCTATGTTGACCATGAAAAAGGATATGGGCGGCGCCGCCCACGCGCTTGGCGCGGCATCGGCGATCATGGCGCTCGACCTGCCGGTCTATCTGCGCGTTCTAATTCCGGCTGTAGAAAATTCCGTTTCAGGCGAGTCGTTCCGCCCTATGGACATTATCAAAAGCCGAAAAGGTCTGAGCGTTGAAATCGGAAACACAGACGCAGAGGGTCGACTTGTCCTCGCGGACGCGCTGACCTACGCGTGCGAAGATAAAAAGAATCCCCCCGAACTGATTGTCGATCTGGCGACCCTGACCGGAGCGGCGCGCGTAGCGCTTGGCGCAGATTTGCCCGCCCTCTTTTCCAACCATGATAAGACGCTGGATGAAATAAAAACACTTTCCCAATCGGAAGAAATAGACGACCCTGTCTGGCCCCTACCGCTTTGGGATGACTACCGCAAGGACCTGAACACCGATTCTGCCGATATCAGCAGCACAGGTGCAGGCATGGCAGGTGCAATTACGGCGGCGCTTTTTTTGCGGGAATTCGTAGACCGGAAAAGAGAATGGGTCCACCTTGATCTCTATGCATGGGAACTCTCTGGCAAGCCCGGCCGTCCGAAGGGCGGCGCGGATACAGGTCTGCGCACGCTCATAGGGTTCATAGAAAAACGCTACGGAAAAGCAAAGCCTCAGAAGAAAAAAACTACGCGTAAAAAGGCTAACTGAGCGCAGATAGAACGTCACGCGCAAAATCCGAAAGCGTATCGTCCCGCGCCCCCATAATCACGACACGGTCGCCATCGTGCGCTGCCTCAGTAATCACGCCAAGCAACTCGTCCCGCGTCGGTTTCCAAAGAGCTTTTAGCCCCGCCCGCCTTAAATCCCCGGCGAAATCTTCGGCAGTAACTGTGCGCTCCACAGTACCGCCTGCGTAAAAAACATCGGGCAGTAAAACCAGATCGTTCGGCGAAAGATGATCCGCGAAAGCTCGACCGAATTCTTTACGCATCCGTTCCAGCGGCTTGTAACCGTGCTGCTGGTAAAACACGATCAGGCGCCCCGGAAAATCCTTGAGCGCGCTTAGGCTCGCCGCGACCTTGTCCGGGTTATGCCCGAAATCGTCGATGACAGTAATCCCGTTGACGCTCCCCACAATTTCCATCCGGCGGCGTATCCCCTTAAAAGCCGAAAGAGCGTGCGACGCAGTTCCCGGCTCGACGCCTGCCGCAACCGCCGCCCCTAAAGCCGCCAGCGCGTTGAGGACATTATGGCGACCCGGAACGTTCAGATGAACCGGATGCCGCGCCCGGTCGTTCATGTTAAGAACAAAATCGACGCCGTCAGGCCGCAGCCGAATATCCTCGGCCCGAAAATCACCGGAAAAATCTTGAATTCCGAACCATAACGCCTTTTTCGGATCAAACTTTTTCGCCAGTGCCTTCACCGCCTGATCGTCGGCATTAAGAACCTGAGTACCGACCGTTCTCTCAAGATAAGCGCCAAACAGCGCCTCAAGCTCGTCCATCGGCTTATGGTCAAGGGCAATATTGGTCAAAACGGCGATACTCGGCTGGTAATGCGAAATAGACCCGTCGCTCTCATCCATCTCGGCAACAAAGAGGTCGCCCCGCCCAATCCTGAGATTAGCGAAATAATCTTGACTGCCCTTCATGAAATTTCGGATCAGCCCGCCATTCAAGACCGTAGGATCGCGCCCGGCTTCGCTCAGGATCGTTCCGATCATCCCTGTAACGGTCGATTTACCGCTGGTTCCCGCCACAGCCACCCGAGTCTTCGAATTATTGAAAAGATCGGCAAGAAGCCTGCCGCGCGTGACGATAGGAAGTCCCGCTTCTCTGGCCGCCTTCACATCGGGGATAGTCTCTTCCACGGCGCTGGACACGACCAGCGCTTCGACCCCGCCCCCTACGCCGCTGCCATCCTGCTTGTATAGACGTATCCCACTCGATTCTAAAGCGGCGAACTTAGCCTCGCTCTTCCCTTGGTCACGCGAGCGGTCGGACCCGCGTACACTATGCCCGCTGGCAACAAGGTAAGCGGCCAGAGGCATCATGCCGCTGCCGCCGACGCCGCAAAAGAAATAGGATGTCTTTTCAGCCATCGCCGTAAAGTTCCGCAAAGGGCCGGGAGTCCCGGAGAAAAATTTTATTGAGGCTTGGTCAGGGAAACCGGCCCGTTCATCGACTCAATCTCAACAATATCTGAATCTTCGCTCGCGCTCTGACCGGCCTGCTTCGAATCCGCGCTCAAATCCTTGAGAAGAGACATAAAATTACCTTTGCTGTCTTTCACAGCGGGCGGGGCGGGATTGTCCTGCATTACCGGCGGCTCCGGTGTCATCACGGCGCTCGTGACCGGTGTAAACCCTTCGTCCAGCGTCATGGATGACACAGCCGGAACGGTAAATACCCCAAAATCCACCCGCACCGAGGAAGGATAAGAATAGTTAACCTGAGTATCGTATCCGCTGACGACGCCCGAAGAACCGGACCAGATGGGTTTTTCGTTCACGGTCGGCGGAATATTGAGATCGACCGTCCGGTTTCCGCTCATGCAGGTCACGCGTAAAATCTGGCTGGATTTTCGGACTTCAAGCGTTCCCGGAACGGAAAAATGATACTTCGCACCGCCAGCATATGCGTAACACCCGGCTTTCTCGACGCCCGAAGCGGTAAAGTTGATCGTCTGGTAAGACTGATCTTTATAAGACGTCGTCACGCAGGCGCTAAGGGCCAGAACGGAAGTTAAGGAAAGAACGTAAAGTCTGAGCGGTTGGTTTTTCATAGTACAATTTTTTTTCAAGAGTTTGATTTTACCTAATAAACACAGTACACAGATTTTATAGCACGGCACACCGCGGACAACAACGGGCCATTTAAACAGATATTAACTTATTGTTATGCAACAGATTTTTTAGACGGCTCCGCTGTTTTTTCTGATGTTCCGGCCCCTTTTCCGCCTTTCCCCTTGCTTCCGGAGCTATTCGCGGCTCCTCCTCCTGAAATCGCAAAAACCAAACCGTCCTTGCCTGCACCCACCTTGACCGTCGCCCCGTCCCGCACTTCATCGCGCAGGATCATCTCGGCCAGCTTGTTCTGGATGCTGGTCTGAATCACGCGCTTTAAGGGTCGTGCGCCATAAGCAGGATCGTATCCCTTCTCTGCCAGCCAGTTGCGCGCCGCATTATCAAGCTCAAGAGTAATATGCCTGTCTTCGAGCAGTTTGCGCAAATACCCAAGCTGGATGTCAACGATCCCGGCGATCTTCGCACGGTCTAGCCGCGCGAAAAGCAGGGTTTCGTCAAGACGGTTGAGAAACTCGGGCCGGAACGCGGAACGCACGACATTCATCACCTGCCCGCGCACTTCATTCACGTCCGCACCTTCCTCCTGCTGCACAAGGTACTCGCTTCCAAGGTTGGAAGTCATAATCAGGACCGTGTTGCTGAAATCGACCGTACGCCCCTGCCCATCAGTCAGACGACCGTCATCAAGAACCTGTAACAGGATATTAAACACATCGGGATGCGCCTTCTCGATCTCATCGAACAGCACGACCTGATAAGGTCTCCGCCGCACCGCTTCGGTCAGAGCACCGCCCTCCTCGTAACCAACATACCCCGGAGGCGCACCGATCAGCCGTGAGACTGAATGTTTTTCCATATACTCGGACATATCCATCCGCACCATCGCCGTATCGTCGTCAAATAGAAATTCGGCCAGCGCTTTGGTCAGTTCGGTCTTTCCCACTCCCGTCGGCCCGAGGAAGAGAAACGAACCGATAGGCCTGCGCGGATCCTGCAACCCCGCCCGCGAACGCCGGATCGCATCCGATACGGCGCGCACCGCCTCCTCCTGCCCGACTACGCGCTGCTGAAGCTTGTTTTCCATGGACAGAAGCTTCTCGCGTTCGCCCTCCATCATCTTGTCCACAGGAACGCCCGTCCAGCGGCTCACGATGTTGGCGATATCGTCCGGCGTGACCTCTTCGTTGATAAGGTTCGCCTGACCTGCGGCTGCCGCCTCCTTGTGCTTGGCCTCAAGCTCCGGAATAACGCCGTATTTCAGTTCGCTCGCACGCGACCAGTTCCCCTCGCGCTCGGCTTTTTCGAGCTCTATCCGCGCCTTATCCATCTTCTCGGTAACTTTCTGGGCGGAATTCAGCTTCTCTTTCTCTGCCTTCCACTGCCCGGTCAGGTCCGCCGATTTGGATTCAAGCTGCGAAAGCTCGACCTCCAGCTTTTCAAGCCGGTCCTTAGAGCCTTGATCTTTTTCCTTTTTCAAGGCTTCCCGCTCGATCTTGAGTTGGATGACCCGGCGATCCAGCTCGTCGATCTCCTCGGGCTTTGAATCGACCTGCATACGCAACCGCGAAGACGCCTCGTCAACCAGATCAATCGCCTTGTCGGGCAAAAAGCGGTCGGTGATATAGCGGTTGGACAAGGTCGCTGCGGAAACAATCGCCGCATCCGTTATCCGCACCCCGTGATGAAGCTCGTATTTTTCCTTAAGACCCCGCAGGATGGAAATCGTGTCCTCCACAGTCGGCTCGGAAATAAAGACGGGCTGGAAACGCCGCGCCAGCGCCGCGTCCTTCTCAATATGCTTGCGGTATTCGTCCAGCGTTGTCGCGCCAACCATCCGCAGTTCTCCGCGTGCCAGGGGCGGCTTGAGCATGTTGGAGGCATCCATCGCCCCGTCTGCTTTTCCGGCCCCGACAAGCGTATGAAGTTCGTCAAGGAACAGGATCACTTCTCCCGCCGCCGCTGAAATTTCGTCGATCACGGCCTTGAGCCGCTCCTCGAACTCCCCGCGAAACTTCGCTCCGGCCACCAGCGCCCCGAGATCAAGCGCCATGAGGCGTTTATCTTTAAGCGCCTCCGGCACGTCGCCCTTGACGATCCGCTGAGCCAGCCCTTCGACAATGGCGGTTTTTCCTACGCCCGGATCGCCGATCAGAACCGGATTATTCTTCGTCCGGCGCGAAAGGACCTGCACCGTGCGACGTATTTCCTCGTCCCTTCCGATTATCGGGTCCAGCTTGCCGCTTCGTGCATCCGCGGTAAGATCCCGCGCATATCGGTTAAGCGCGTCGAACTGGTCCTCTGCCGTTGCGCTGTCCGCCGTGCGCCCTTTGCGCATATCGTTGATCGCGCGGTTCAGGCCCTTATCCGTAACGCCGGCGCTTTCCATATAACCTGACACGTCCAGCTTCTTGGACATCGCCAGAGATTGCAGCAGACGTTCCGCCGTGACAAAGCGGTCTCCGGCCTTCTCGCTGAGATCAAGGGCGCTGTCGAATATGCGTGCCAGATCGCCAGAAAGCCGCAAGCCGCCAGCACCCGGCCCGCCGACAACAGGAAACTTCGCGATGGCGGCCTCAAGGTCTCGCTTGAGACGCGTCAGATCCCCCCCCACCGACTGTAAAAGCTTTTGAACCATCCCGGTATCGTCATCAAGCATCACCTTCAAAAGATGCTCAGGCTCCAGCGACTGATGCCCTGACCTTAGCGCCAGCGTCTGCGCGGCCTGCAAAAACGATTTGGTTTTTTCGGTAAGCTTGTCGAAATCCATGGAAAACCCTCCTCAGACTATGTACGGGCGAAACAACGAAAAAGGTTACGCAAAAAACGATAAGAGCATTTTATCCTCTCAAGCGCACAAAACAATGATGAAGATCAAAAGGACACGCAAGGCCGTTTTTTTGAAGGAAAAAAGCGCGTTCCAGAACGTGAAACACAAAAAGAACAAGGACGAACAAAAGTTCGCCCCTCCCCTTCTCAAACCTGCGATCACAGAAACGATCACCTTAAACCGGATCAGTCTGCCACCGAAGCGGTCCTCTTGTCTTCCCGTTGATCCGCGTCCTCGGAAGCAGCAACATTTGTGCGGTCGCCAAGAATACTGCGCGGCAGGGAAAGATCGTCATTGGTTCCAGGCCCTACACGCTGCGACGAGCGATGGTCCTCGCGCCTAAACTCACGCCTCGGGTTATGATCTGAATCGGACTCAGAGCCTTCATCGAAACCGTTGATTATCCTCTGGTAATGCTCGGCATGCTGATAATAGTTTTCAGCCATAATCCAGTCGCCGGAGGATGATGCGTCCTTGGCCAGTGCCAGATACTTCTCGCACACCTGATGGGCGGTTCCGCGAATACGGACATCCGGGCCGTTGCTGTCATAGACTTGCGTACGCTGATGGTTACTGCGTCGCCCGCCGTTACCGCGGTTTCTCTGTCTTCTGTTCGAAGTGCCGTGCCTCATGTTTTTTATCCGCTCAGAGTTAAAATTTTCCACAACAACGCACGTCCAACGTACCCCATATGTTCACATATGGCCACAGTACAAGTCATTGGACTGTCAAGTTAAACACAACATATTGGCGTTTTTTCTTTCGACCAATCCGCATGTTGTGTCGTGATGCGTTGAACATCTCCACCCTACCGCCAAGGCAAATTTCCAATCAACCCGACGACAGAATTTTTTCTCATTTATCCCCACAGGAGATTTCCACAACCCGCGCCCAGCCTGCAAGATCGTGATATACGCAACGCACTGAACCCCTATATTTTTCCGCGAGTCGCACGATACTCTCCTCCTGATCGAAACCGATTTCCAACAGGCCAATTCCGGAAGGCGAAAAAAGGCGTGGAAGTGAAAAAAAGATTTGGCGGTAGGCATCCAGACCGTCTTCCCCTCCGTCAAGGGCCAGAATCGGGTCATGATCCCTAACGCTCCTCTCCAGAGTGGGAATCACATCACTCGCGATATAAGGCGGATTCGAGACAATCAGGTCGAACCGGGCATTCAGCGCCTCTCCCCATGACCCGCAGATGAACTGCGCTCGCCCCTCAAGCCCCAGAATTCGGGCATTCTCCTGCGCCACCTGTAAAGCCTCGTAGGAGACGTCAACACCGATTCCCCCGCTTTCGGGCCATTCCTTGAGTAAAGACAAAAGAATACAGCCCGATCCCGTTCCAAGGTCCAAAATCCTTTTAGGGGGATAATCTCCGTAAATCCCGATCGCGGCCTCGACCAGAACCTCCGTGTCCGGCCTCGGTTCCAAAGTCTCCGGTCCGATTTTAAAAGGCAGCCCCCAGAACTCGCGCTCTCCGTAAATTCTATGCAAAGGCTTTCCGGCCATCCTCTGCGAAAGATCGTCAAATAAGGCATCTTTCTGCTCTCGGGAAAGGGCCAGTCCCGGCTCGGAGATCAAAGCTGCCTGATTGATTCCCGTGCGCTTTTCGATCATCCGTCGCGCCTCAAACGCCGGGTTGTCAATCCCCGCTGCCGCCAGCGATGTTTTGATATGCTGAAAAAACGCTCCGGCGGTCTCGGGATGATCTTTGCTCATCTGTAAAGTCTTAATGGTTCATCGTAGCCAGAGCCTCGGCCTGAGCCTCTGTGACCAGCCCGTCGATAATCTCGTCAAGCGCGGCCCCGATAAGAATCTCGTCCAGCTTGTAAAGCGTAAGGTTTATCCTGTGATCCGTCACCCGGCTTTGCGGAAAATTGTAAGTCCGGATTCGCTCCGAGCGATCGCCCGAACCGACCTGGCTTTTGCGATCCTGAGCGCGTTCGTCGTGAAGCTGCTGGCGCTTAAGATCGTAAAGCCGCGTTCTCAAAACCTTCATCGCCTTGTCGCGATTCTTGTGCTGGGAGCGTTCCTCCTGCATCTCGACCACCAGACCCGAAGGAATATGCACGATCCTCACGGCGCTGTCAGTGGTATTCACGTGCTGCCCGCCCGCGCCTTGTGAACGGAAAGTGTCGATGCGCAAATCTTTCGAATCAATCTGGATATCGACCTCCTCGGCCTCAGGCAGAACGGCGACCGTCGCCGCCGAGGTGTGAATCCGCCCGCCCGCTTCCGTTTTGGGAACGCGCTGGACCCTGTGCACGCCGGATTCAAACTTCATCCGCGCGTAAACATCCCTGCCGCTGATCTCTGCGATGATTTCCTTGTACCCGCCGATATCGTTCTCCGACGCCTCGACAACGTTGATCTTCCACCCCCTGCGCCCGGCATAGCCGCGATACATGGCAAACAGGTCGGCAGCGAACAGCGCGGCTTCGTCTCCACCTGTCCCGGCGCGGATTTCAAGAATAACATTCCGCGAATCCGCCTCGTCCTGTGGAATTAATGTAAGTTTCAGCGCTTGCTCCAGTTCCGGTATAATCTCGTCCAGCCGCTCGGCCTCCTCATAGGCCATCGCTTTCATCTCGGGATCGGAAAACAGCGGTTCCAGTTCTTCGCGTTCCAGACGCGCCTGCTCAAGCTCCTGAAAAGCATCGACCACAGGCGTTAATTCCGCATATTCCTTAGAAAGTTTTTTAAAGGATTCGCCGCTCAGCCCGCCCCCGGACATTAGGGCGGACAATTCCTCGTGACGTTTGACAAGTGTAGATAACTTTTCATTGAAAGACATGACAACTTCCAGCGCGCTACGTCGAGCGCGGCTCTCCCTACTCCTGCGGCTCCTCGGAGGCAGGGGCGTCTTCTCCGTTCTCAGCGATACCCCCCTCTTCCCCTGCTGAATCAGGCACACCCTCCTCAACCGGCGGATCCTTGAACTCCAGGGTCTTCAGAAAACTGATATCCAGCGGAATATCGCTGCGCATCTCGTTTTCCTCGCCCAGGGGTTTCAGGGCACGCCCGTCAATCAGGATTTCCACACCCCCGGCATTACCCAGAGACATGGTCATACCCGGGTTATCCGGCACGCGGTATTGATCCCCGGCCTTGAGCTTTTCCGAAACGATATTCTTCCCGCTCTCGTCCTTGATTTCAACCCAGCTATCCTTGACGAGAAGCAGAACAAGGCTGCCCTCAGTTTGATCCGGAGAAGCCTTGACCGAGCGAAGTCCCGTTTCATCGGGCATCGCGTTCCCGGAAGCGGCTCCGGTCGGAGCAGGAAAATCATCGACCATCTTGTCCTTGAAAGACTGAGGAACGGCCGGAACATTCTGTGCCTTCCTCAAAGGACTGCCCGACAGATAGGCCCACCCGTATAGTATGGAAAAAGCCACGACCAGAGAAAGAATCAGAACCCACGAAGAGGGGGTCCGGCTTTCGGACGCGGGAACAGGAAAACTGAGTTCCGCCTTAGGTTGCGCATCCATATACTGTGTCTTGAACAACTGTGCGATCTTGGCCCCGTCCAGCCCCAGATACTCGGCATACGTCCTCACGAATCCGATCGCGTAAACACGGCCCGGCAGCTTCTCTATTTCTCCCTGCTCAATCGCCTTGAGTTGGCTCTCGCGAATCCGCAGGGCGTTCTCGATATCCTTCAGGCTTTGCCCGTAATGCAGCCGCGTCCGGCGCAGGATATCCCCGACATCCATGTCCTTGTAATTCTCCAGATCGTCCGGCCCGGATGTATGTGATTTACGTTCCCCCATAGTGCGGAAGATTACGCTATCTTTTGACTTTCTTCCAGCCCATAAGCGGCATGAAGTGAACGAACCGCCAGTTCCGTATAATCCTCTTGAATTAGAACGCTGATTTTGATCTCGGAGGTCGATATGACCTGAATGTTGATTCCCTTGTCGGCCAGCGTGCGGAACATCTTGTTCGCTACCCCGGCGTGGCTGCGCATCCCGATCCCGACCACAGACACTTTCGAGACCTTGGGATCGACGACAAGGTTCTCGTATTTCAGGGTCTTGTTCAGCCCTTCAAGGGTCTTAAGAGCCCTCTCGAGGTCGCCGCGCGGAACCGTAAAGGTCATATCTGTCTTTCCGTCCCGGGAGGAAATATTTTGAATGATCATATCCACGTTGATCGCGGCCTTCGCCAGCGGCTCGAACAGAGAGGCCGCCACCCCCGGCTTGTCCTCCACCCCGACGACGGTGATTTTGGCTTCGTCCTTATTGTGCGCGATACCGCTTACGATTTCCTGTTCCACGATATTTTCCTCTTTCGTAACAAGTGTGCCCTTCAGGTCGCTGCCCAGATAATCCTCGAAGGTCGAGAGAACCTGGATCGGAACGCCGCTCTTGGCGCCCATCTCAACCGAACGCGTCTGTAAAACCTTGCTGCCGAGGGACGCCAGCTCCAGCATCTCCTCGTAAGAAATCTTCGGAATCATCCGCGCCTTCGGCACGATCCGCGGGTCGGCGGTGTAAACGCCTTTCACGTCCGTGTAGATATCGCAGCGGTCGGCCTGTAACGCCGCAGCCAGAGCGACCGCAGAAGTATCCGAACCCCCTCGTCCCAGCGTGGTAATCCGCTTGTTTTTCGTCACGCCCTGAAACCCCGGCACGACGACCACTTCCCCGGCATCAAGCCGCTTGTGAAGCTCCTTCGTTTCGATCTCCTCGATCCGTGCCTTGCCGTGAATGGTGTTGGTCTTGATCGGGATCTGCCATCCCAGCCACGAACGCGCAGAAACCCCGCGCTTTTGCAGCGCCATCGCCATCAGCCCCGCCGTAACCTGCTCCCCGCTGGAAACCACCGTATCGTACTCGCGCACATCGTAAAGCGAGCTGATCTCCGTGCAATATTCGACCAGTTGGTTCGTCACGCCCGACATGGCCGAAACCACCACGGTCACCTTGTTCCCGCGCTCGACTTCCTTGACAACCTTATCCGCCGCGTTCTCGATTTTCTCGATATCCGCGACCGAAGTTCCCCCGAATTTCATAACGATCAGCGCCATAATGCGGCTCGCTCAAACACTTGTAATTCCAACGAAGCTTATCCATACTGGCCCCGAAATAAAAAATCAAAGGGATTTATAATGTCTGGCGCAAAATCCGCCGCCCGTAAAGTTCCCCCCGGCTCCACCGTAGACGAAGCCGAAATCCGCCATTTCGCTAAGGATTCCACGCATTGGTGGGATGAAAACGGCCCGTTCAAGCCGCTCCACAAGGCCAACCCCACCCGCCTGAAATACATAAAGGCGCAGATCTGCGCCCATTTCGGACGCGACGAAAACGCCCTCAACGCGCTGGAAGGCTTAAAAATCCTCGATGTCGGCTGCGGTGGCGGTCTGGTCTGCGAACCCCTCTCCCGTCTGGGCGCAGAGGTCACAGGCCTCGACGCCGATGAAAACGCGATTGAAGCAGCCAAAGCCCACGCCGGACAAAACGGCCTGTCCATCGACTACCGCTGCATGGACGCCATAGACCTCAATGAAAAATGCGACGTTGTTCTGGCTCTGGAAATTATCGAGCATGTACCCAGCCCCGAAGACTTCGTGTCCATGATTACCGACAAAGTCGCCCCCGGCGGCCTGACCATATTCTCCACCCTGAACCGCACCGCCAAATCCTATGCGCTCGGAATCGTCGCGCTGGAATATGTGTTAAGATGGGTGCCCCGAGGGACGCACGACTGGAAAAAATTCGTCAAGCCCTCCGAAATCGCACGATCGGCGCGCGCAAACGGCCTAACGCCCGGCAATGTCTGCGGCCTGACCTATAACCCGCTGAAAGATGAATTCAAGCTTTCCCAAACCGACACGGACGTGAATTATTTCATCGCCTGCGCCGCCCCCGCTCAAAAAACGAAAGCCGCAAAGAAAGGATAAGAAACATGCACCAGTTTTTCTTCATCCTGATGCTGCTCTCCCTGCTCGCCGTGGTCGCCGTGCTGGTCACCGGCATAATCGGTATGGCCCGCGGCGGAGAGTTCAACAAGAAATACGGCAACAAGCTGATGCGCGCCCGCGTCATGCTCCAGGGCCTCACCCTGCTCTTCTTCGCCCTGACCTATTTGAGCCGTTAACCCCTCATGCTCAAGAAGAAGCAATATCTGGCCCTTGCACTCCTCTTTCCGCTGCTACTGTTTCCTAAAAAAATATTTGCAGAAGAAGCAAAGCCAGCCAAAAAAATCATAAAAACTTCATTCTTTACAATCGAACTATCCGAAAGATTTATTAATCTTGAGGGCGGGAAAAATATCTTGTCTGGTTATATAGAAGGTAGATTCTTTGCAAACACCTACGATTACTTTCCTATGGCGAACAAAGTCACACCTGATGGGTCTGCTCTTGTAATTGAATACAGCGCTTCAAAAAAATTAAACGCATCAGACGAAAAACGATTTATTGAGGAAACTCTCAAATTCTATAACGAAGACATCGTAAAAGAAAACAATAAATCAAAAAACCAAACTAGAATTATAGTAAAGCCAACGATATTAGAACAAAATAAAAATTTCACGACACTACATATGAGTAAAAGTTTCACTGAAAATAAGAATAAAACTCATATGAATATGTTTATTTATACTTTTTTACTGAAAAGACTTAATACTTCTGTGCATTATTTCTATATAGACTCCAACGACGAAGAAACGGGAAGCAAAGCCGCACAAAACATCTACGAACAAATCAAAAAAACAAGCCTTCAAATCATTTCAGAGAAAAAAGAGGTAAGATTGAACCCCTGATCTAGAAAGCAAAGAGCGTTGTGTTTTAAACAGGCGCGAGGAGCGTAGTGTACATATGGTACATGAGCGACGAAGAAACGCATTTCAAACGCAGGCGATCGAAGCTTATCCTGCCAATTCCTTCAGCCCCTCATGCGGCGGCATCCCGACGGCATTAAATCCGCAATCCACGAAATGCACCTCGCCCGTCACGGCGCTCGAAAGATCGGACAGCAGATAAAGCGCCGTTCCACCCAGCTCTTCCAGCTCAACGGACTTGCGCAGCGGCGCGGTCACGACATTGTATTTGAACGTCTTGCGGGCCGACCCGATAACGGCTCCGGCCAGAGTGCGCATCGGCCCGGCGGAAATCGCGTTCACGCGAATGCTCGCATGCTCGTCTGTCGGCGGCCCCAAATCGGCGGCCAGATACCGCACGGACGCTTCCAGCGCCGCCTTCGCCACCCCCATCACGTTGTAATTCGGCATAACCTTGGTCGAGCCGTAATAGGTCAGGGTAATCGCCGATCCCCCCTCCTTCATCAGCTTCTTCGCCCGCCGCATGATCGACGTGAAGGAGTAGCAGGAAATATGCATCGTCTGCAGGAAGTTATTCAGCGTCGTATCGACGTAATGCCCCTGTAATTCTTCCTTGTTGGAATAGGCGATCGCGTGCACGATGAAATCCAGCTTGCCCCATTCTTTCTCAAGCCGCGCGAACACGCGGTCAAGATCCTCTTCCTTCTGCACGTCGCAGTCGATCAGGATATTCGCCCCGATCCTCTCGGCCAGCGGCTTCACGCGCTTGCCAAACGCCTCCCCCTGGTACGTGAACGCAAGCTCCGCCCCGGCCTTGTGCAAAGCCTCCGCGATCCCCCACGCGATGGAATGGTCGTTCGCCACCCCCATAACGAGGCCTTTTTTACCCTTCATCAAATCTGTGACCATCGTGCTTCCCTTAATCGTCAAAGCGGCTGAACGCCAGCGTGCAATTCGTGCCGCCGAACCCGAAACTGTTGGACAAAACGGTTTGGTGAACAACGTTGTCCACCCGCTCCCGCGCGATCGGCATCCCCACCGCCCCCTCGTCCAGCGTCTCAATATTGATACTCGGCGCGACAAACCCGTGCTGCATCATCAGAAGACAGTAAATCGCCTCCTGCACGCCCGTCGCGCCCAGCGAATGCCCCGTCATGGATTTCGTAGCGCTGATCAGAGGGATCGGCGCGTCCATCTGGTCAAAAACCGTGCGGATCGCTTCCAGTTCCGTAATATCCCCCGCCGGAGTGGACGTGCCATGCGTGTTAATATATGTGACGGGAGCGCGCTCACAAACGGTCGAAAGCGCCTGCTGCATGCACCGCACCGCGCCTTCCCCGCTCGGCGCGACCATATCGGCCCCGTCGGATGTCGCTCCGTATCCGCTGATTTCGGCATAAATCTTCGCGCCCCGCGCCTGCGCATGCTCCAGACTTTCCAGAACAATCACGCCGCCGCCCCCCGCAATGACAAACCCGTCGCGGTTGGCATCGTAAGCGCGTGCGGCCTTCTCCGGCGTGTCGTTATATTTGGACGACATCGCCCCCATCGCGTCGAACAGAACAGAAAGTGTCCAGTCCAGTTCCTCCCCGCCGCCGGCAAACATGACGTCCTGTTTTCCGAGAAAAATCTGCTCCGCCGCGTTGCCGATACAATGCGCAGACGTCGAGCACGCCGAGGAAATGGAATAATTGACGCCCTTGATCTTGAAGTTCGTGGCAATCGTCGCCGAATTGGTTGAACTCATGCATTTTGGAACGGCAAAAGGCCCAACCCGTTTTGGCCCCTTTTCTCGGGCGATATCCGCTGCGGCAACTTGCGACTTTGTCGAAGGCCCGCCCGAACCCATCACGATCCCGGTGCGCGGATTGCTAACGTCTTTCTCCTCAAGGCCTGAATCTTTTACAGCCTGCTCCATGGCCAGATGATTATAAGCGGCCCCGTCCCCCATGAACCGGAACAGGCGCTTGTCGATATGATCGGCCAGAACGATATCGGGTTTCCCATGAATCTGGCTGCGAAAACCCATCTCCGCATATTCGGGCGCGGCCACGATACCCGACTTCCCGGCTTTCAAAGAAGCCAGAACCTCTTCGATCGAATTCCCGATACAGGAGATAATCCCCATTCCGGTAACCACGACACGGCGCATCATCGCCTCCCCTGCTGTAAACTGTTTCTAGGTTTTCGAGTTATCAAACAACCCGACCTTCATGCCGTTGACCTGACATGCGACCTTGCCGTCAACATAAACGGTACCGTCCCCGATACCCAGAACAAGCTTGCCGCTCATCACGCGCTTGATGTTGACTTCGTACCTTACCAGCTTCGCATCAGGCTGGATTTGCTCGGATAACTTTAGCTCTCCCACGCCCAAGGCCCGCCCGGACCCCGGTGCGCCCGTCCACCCAAGATAAAACCCGAGCAGCTGCCAGAGCGCATCAAGCCCCAGACAACCCGGCATCACCGGATCGCCCTCGAAATGGCACGCGAAAAACCACAGATCGGGCTTGATATCCAGTTCCGCCTCGATCACGCCTTTGCCGTAAGTCCCGCCCTCGGCGGAAACCTTGGTGATGCGGTCGAACATCAGCATCGGCGGCAAAGGCAGCTGCGCATTGCCAGGTCCAAACAGACGCCCGTGCCCGCATTCGAGGATCTCATCGTAGGAATAGCTGTCCTTGGGAACGAAGCTCATAATATCCTGCCGCTTAACTTACCAAGTGCTTTTTATACGAAGGAATGCCTCGGGCGGCAAGTCCTGATCTCACCTTTAAGCCTATGAAAATCGTGTCGATCTTCTGAAAAACCGAAGCCTAAGGAGCGTCCAGACAGAAACTGACCCTAACCACGAAACTTAAAAAAATGATAAATAGAGCCGAAACTCCATAATTACCGCCCGGCATTCCGATTTTCCCTAGTAGGAAACCATGTCAAAATCAAGACAGACGTGCTTGTAGGTTTCCGTTAAGGCTGACATTGCCAAAGGCTTGGCAATCGCAGGCTCGATATCGGGCAGTTCACCGCCCGATGCTACGGCGATCATCCGGCCCGCAGCCTTGGCGCAACTAACCGCCTGATCGAACGGATGGGTTAGCTGAATTGCCCGGAAAAAACGAAGGCAGCGCGGTTCCATCTCCCGGATCAGGGACACGGGCGCATTAACAGGCATGTCGTTCGCTGGTAGACCGAAGCGCCAGTTTGTCCCTGCAGAAATACCGTGCCGCACGGCCTCCTGCGTCATGACATGCGCGATCTGATCAAGATTGTCCGGCAAATCAGGCCCGTAGAAATAGGTAAAATCGCTCGAATTAACTGAGATAGCCAGCCTGCGCCCTGCAACCCCGCTGAGCGCAGAAATACAATCACCCAGTGTCCAGCCCTGCTGTTGTACAAGGCAGTCCAGAACAACATCGCAGAGCTCTTGCGCTGAAATCTCGAAAGCCATGGCTTTCTTTGTGCATTCTATGAGAAGCCGGAAGGATTCCTCGCGGCTCAGCCCCATATCTTCCCAGCCGATCAGGATATGCTGATAAAGCATGTGCAGAAGATCGTTAAACGCATGGTGACAATCCATCCAGTCTTCAAAAAACAGGCGCGCCGCCATGCGTCCGCGCTCTGTCTCGTGGTCAAGAATATGAGCGGGAGGCAGCACGTAAGGCGCCATAGCGCCGGACGACGGGTCACAATTCAAAAGATCGGCCAGCTTCATGAAACTGGCCTGCATAGCTTTGTCAGCATCTTCAAACACGAAGTAGTTCTCCACCAGAACTCCGGCCATCAACTGGATAACCTTCATACCGTCAACGCCCCGCTCATGGTCGGACGCAAGCTGAATGAGGGCGGAATAGAATCGAGCGCCCATATCGGGCTTGTTTGTAAGGGCAAACATGGTTCCGACAATACCTTAAAACGAAATTGGAACAGCGGTTGAAATTTAAGAAAGGAAGGATGTAGTGCTGAACTACGCCGTTGATTCTAATCAAATATCTCTTCTGCGTAAATACCCCAGAGTGCTTTTCTCTCAATCCATCCATGATATCCAGAGCTTTCTATACGGCACCACCGAGCCTTGCATTCTTCAACTCGAACAGTAACGAAAGGCTCCAACATAATGTTTATATTAGATTTTTTAGAGTCCTCATAAAAAGGATTGTCGTACGCGGGCTGGGGGTTCTCACCCTCGATAAGCGCCGTTCGTTTTTTACTCAAAAGAGTGTGAAAAACCCATCCCTCCTGTCCGTCATGGTCTTTAACCTTTCGCCAGTTATCGAACTCAAGGATAATCTCCACAGGCAGGCCAAAGCGTTTATACGTCCATTTTATTGGATATTTCCAGCCCGGTCCCGCCCGGACATGGACCTCGTCGGACCCCAGCGAGACAAAGCGCGGCAGGGGCAGGCTGGTCGAACGGTAAAAATCTTCCGGCTTACTCTCCTCCGCTTGACCTTTGTCGTCTGCAAAAACTGGCGAAAATCCGCCGGAACACAGTAAAAATACTGCGGCAAGAAGAAAAAACAGCCGAAAGGACAGATTTTTAGCCACCATGGAAAAACAAATATGGTAAAGAAACCCGATGAATACCGCCAATGTAACAGAAACAGCGCAAAAAGCCAAAACCGTATCTATCGCCCCGATGATGGATTGGACGGACCGCCATTTCCGTTTTTTCGCCCGCCAGATTGCACCAAACATACGATTGTATTCAGAAATGGTCACGACGGGCGCGATCCTGCACGGCGACCGCGATCGTTTCCTGCGTTTTGATGAACGCGAAAACCCTCTGGCCCTGCAACTCGGCGGCTCCACCCCCGCAGACCTCGCGCAATGCTCCAAGATCGGCGAAGACTTCGGCTATGACGAAATCAACCTGAATTGCGGCTGCCCGTCTGACCGGGTCCAGCGCGGCATGATCGGCGCCTGCCTGATGGGCGAACCCGATCTGGTATCCGAAGGCGTAGCGGCGATGATCGAAACGGTGAAAATCCCCGTAACCGTCAAATGCCGCATCGGTATCGACGACCACGACAGCGAGGAGTTTTTGGATACCTTTATAAGGAAAGTGAAAGCGGCTGGCTGCCGAACTTTTATCATCCACGCCCGCAAGGCGTGGTTGCAAGGCCTCTCGCCGAAGGAAAACCGCACCAAGCCGCCCATCAACTACGCCCGCGCAGGCTGGATCAAATCCCGGCATCCGGAGCTTGAGATCGTGATCAACGGTGATATCAAAAGCGCGGAAGAAACCGTAAAACACCTCGAAACCTTCGACGGTGTGATGATTGGCCGCGAAGCCTATCAAAACCCCTTCGGCCTGCTCAGCGAGATCGAACGCACGATATTTAAAAATGAAACCGGATTAACCCGCGAAGACATCGCCCGCGCGATGATTCCCTACGCAAAGCAACAGGCGGAAGAGTTCGGCACACCCGTAAAATCCATCACCCGCCACATCATCAACCTGTATCAAAACGTCCCCGGCGCGAGAATGTGGCGCCAGGCGCTCA
The DNA here is from genome assembly GCA_020638365.1 of Rhodospirillales bacterium. GTDB lineage: Bacteria > Pseudomonadota > Alphaproteobacteria > Micavibrionales > Micavibrionaceae > JAGNKE01. The sequence continues at coordinate 399,712 of JACKIQ010000002.1, forward strand.
GCACCCTCCCCCATAAGCCGGGAGCAAACGAAACGGTGATCGAAAAAGCGCTCGCCGCGTATGAACAGGCAAAACAAAAAGCCGCCGCCTAAAACTAAACACCCTCTTCCCGAGAAACCTGAAAACTCTCGCCGCAGCCGCAACGCCCCGTCTCGTTCGGGTTGACGAATTCAAACCGTGAATTGCCCAACGCGTCCGTGACATAATCGACGGTCATCCCGAACAGCATCCACGAATGCATCCGGGGAATGTAAAGCTTCGCCTCGCCCTGCTCGAAACAATCATCCGCCGAAAGATCGTCCCCCGGCTTGATATAATCCATATGATAGCTATTCCCCGAGCAGCCCGTGGTCTTGATGCTTAAGCGCACGCCGGGCGAACCCTCCGGCGCCTCTGCGCCAAGCGCCCTAATCTGCGCAGCGGCCTTATCGGTAATCTGGATCGGTTGCATCTTACTCTCTTCCGCTCAAGTGAGGTTGTTCAAACGCAGGCTTTTGTGACGAAAATTGCGGCTTTCGAGAACCGGACCGCAGTGTACGTTGAGGTACATGAGAACCGGAAGAGCAGAAAGACGCGGTTTGCAGACCAAAAGTCAAAGTTTAAACAACCTCCCTAGTAAAACATGTTCAATTCCATTTTCGCCGTCTCTGCCATCTTCGACGGATCCCAAGGCGGGTCCCACACCATCTCGACCGAAACCGCGCCGACACCCTCTATCGGCATAATAGCAGATTGCACCCATCCGGGCATTTCCTGCGCCACCGGACAGCCGGGAGAGGTCAGCGTCATCTTAACGTTCACGTCGCTCACCCCGTCCTTTTCCTCTTCGATATCAATAACATAAATTAGTCCCAGCTCAAAAATATTGACCGGGATTTCCGGGTCGTACACCTCCCGAAGCGCGGCCAGAATTTTCGGCCACAAAACATGACCGTCCGGCACCTGCGCATGGACCGGCACGCGTAGATCCTCGAACGGATCGTCCGTCTTCGGATCTTCGGTTTCCAGCGCCTTCATCTTGTCTTGCATACGTGTCACGCCACCCTACCGGATACATTTCCTGATAATATCCATCCCCACGTCCATTTTATACTTCTCCTTCTGCTCGGGACTCATGCTTGCCGGAACATTTCCGTACGTTCCCTCGATCCATTTAGAAAGATGTTCGCGCGTCGAATACGCATACATGCACTTGCAATCAAGCTTAATCCCCGAAGAAGCCCTTATCAAAGCGCAGGATTTCGCGATCACCGGCTGCAGATATTTCTGGAAACACGGCTTTCCCTTTTTGTAAAACTCGATCCGCCTTGCCTTCTCCTCGGTAATAGAGAGATCAAGCTTCATATGCGCGTCGGCGATACACCCGCAAAAACCTGAAATATTCATACCCGACTTCTTGGCGTCCTCGCTCTTGCGCCCTTCGATGACGCAGGCCTTGGTAAAAGCCTCGCGCTGGGCCTTCACGAACTTGTCGTCCGTCGCCCCGCTTTTTTCAGGCGCCTCATAAGGAACATCCGCAAAGGCTGCCCTCGCCTGCTCCTTGGCTGTCATTTGCGCCGCCGCAGCATCCTTGGCCCGCTCTGTAACGGCCCCTTGGGTCTGACTGCCTTCGAACAGGAACGCCGCTGCCCCGATGCTCAAAATCAGCAGCAATAACATCAACCAGATCCGACCCAACATGTATGCTCTCTCCCAAAAACCGGATAATGTCCCTAACTCAACAGCATACGCGCTTTATTCAATCCGGCAACCAGTGCGTCCAAATCATCCTGATTTGTATACAGCCCGAACGAGGCCCGCACCGTCGCCTCCACGCCCAGAGCCTCCATCAGCGGCATACAGCAATGATGTCCCGTGCGCACCGCGACCCCGCATTGATCGAGCACCATCCCGATATCGCTCGGATGCCCCCCGGCAACCGAAAAGCTTAAAATTCCGGCCTTCTCCGCTGTATTCTCCGGCCCGTGAATACGGACTCCTTTAAGCGTATTCATCAGCGGCGTGGCATAATCCAGCAACGCCCGCTCGTGCGCCGCAATCGCCTCCATCCCGATCTCGCAGACATAATCAATCGCCGCGCCCAGCCCGATCACCTCCACGATCGCCGGAGTCCCGGCTTCAAAACGGTACGGCGGTTCCTTGTATGTCGTTCCCGAAAACCGCACCCGCTCGATCATGTCGCCCCCGCCCTGATAAGGCGGCATCGCCTCCAGAACCGCATACTTCCCGTACAGAACGCCGATCCCCGTCGGCCCGTACAGCTTATGCCCGGTAAACACGAAGAAATCCGCGTCCATCGCCCGCACGTCAACCGCCATATGCACCGCGCTCTGCGACCCGTCGACAAGAACCCGGATCGCCGGGTCAAACGCCCGCGCCGCGCTGATAATCGCCTCGACCGGGTTGATGGTGCCCAGCGCGTTGGAAACATGCACCACGCCGATCAGCTTCGTCTTTTCAGACAGCAGCTGTTCGAACGCCGAAAGATCAAGATGCCCCTCCCCGGTCAACGGTATAACCTTGATCACGCACCCGGTCTGCTCGGCCAGCAACTGCCACGGCACGATATTCGCGTGATGCTCCATCGCGCTCAATATAATCTCGTCCCCTTCCCATAAATGCGTCCGGCCCCAGCTCTGCGCGACCAGGTTGATCGCCTCCGTCGAATTGCGCGTGAAAACAATCTCCTTCTCGCTCTCCGCGCCGATGAACCGCGCCACCCGCACGCGCACATCTTCAAACGCCGCCGTCAGGTTCTGCGAAATCTCGTAAAGCCCCCGGTGAATATTGGCGTACCCCCCCGAAAGCACCCGGTCCATCGCCTCGATCACCGCGCGCGGCTTCTGCGCGCTTGCCCCGCTATCAAGAAAGACCAGAGGCTTGCCGTGCATCGTGGTCGCCAGCACCGGGAAATCCGCCCGCCATGAGGAAACGATCCTGCTCATGCTTCTATAGCCCCCTTCGTCGGAACCGGCTTCTCCTGCGCCGCCTCCCACCAATGCACACACTGTTCGTAAATGCGCTGCTTCTCCTCTTCGGATTTAAAAAAGCGAGAAGGAACAAAAAATGCCGTATTACCATCTGAATAAGCTCCCCTAAAGATACCATCAAGAATTTCAAGGGAAGCAAGAGCAGGCCACAAAAGATCTATGCGACGATCGGGCATTATAAGTTGAACCCCATTACTAGTAAGTACAAGCTTAGTAACAGCGAACAGATCTGATTTATTACCTTTTTCGATCAACCGATGGAGATTCTTTTTGCATGTTCTTCCGACGCATGATCTACAACCAACTTTTAAAAAAGAAACAAAAAAACTGATTGCAAAAAACACTATCAAACAAAGAATCAAGGTAGAATTAGTAATTAAAGAAAACGCAAACTGGAAAACATCAATATCGTTTTTATGACGAAAATAACTAATCATAAGAATGACAGGAAAGGCCATAGAAAGACCAATAAGTAACTGCTTCAAGTTAGAGCGCGCAATGCCCACAATCGTTGTCCAAAAATCATACTTTCTGTAATAATTCGCTACGCAAAGAGTTATTAAGTCATCCATAGTTGCTTCAAACTCAATCTCAATCGTCTCCCCGCTCATGCGCCGGCCCCTTCCGCACCGTCCGCCGCGCGTGCCGCCTCGAAATACCGCTCGCACAGCGCATAAAACGCGTCAAACGAAGCCGCGTCCGAGAACGCCCGCGCGGGAATGATAAACGCCATCATCCCGGTCAGGTAGAGATAAGCCGCGTCCGGCCCCCGCCGCACCTTCTCCACCCCGCCCCACGAAACCTTCGTGTGCGAAACGGCGGTCTGCGTGTCGATCCCCTGCGCATCGAAACGGGTCTTATGCCGGGTGATCAGAACCGCGTTCCGGCAATCGCCCATTTTCTTTTCCACCGTCTGCTTCGTCACCGACGGCATGATGGCCAGCATGTAAAAAGCCAGCCCGACCACACCGCTGCAAAACCCGGAAAAAAACACCGACCACGCGGCGAAATGCGTCATCCACAAAAGAAGGTAAACCAAGCCCCCGATAAGGGCGGAAAGCAGCAGGATCACCCCCGTGCGCTTCTTATACTCCATGGAGCGCTTCCAGTCCCACAGGCTGAACGCCACCGCGTCCTCCATCGTGATCTCGTATTCAATCTCGATAACCTCCCCGCTCATCCCGCCGCCTCCTGCGCAGGTTCGCCCTTCGCCGCGTTGAAATATTCCAGACATTTCTGGTAAAACCGCTCGAACGCCGCTTCATCGGCAAACGCCCGCTTCGGAACGATATAAGCAAGACTTGGTCCAAGAAAAATAAAAATGTGGTTTCTATCCTGATCGACGCCCTTTACTGCTGACCACTTATAAAGGGTCTCTGAACGCGATGTTAGCTCTTGGATACAGTCAGAGAGCAATCTAAAAGTTCGTCTATCGAAGAAACAAATATCCTTATAGGACTTATGGTCATAGATGCTCTTAAGTGTACGCTTATTGGTGTACATATAGAGAAAAGTGATCGCCACAATTCCTAAAAATATACCTACGAACAGTGAAAAAAACTCAGGACGATCCTTAAGAAAAACAAAAGACAATAACCCGCAGAAAGCATTTAAAATAATAAAGCCTGCAATAGGTTTGCAGACAGCACATTTATTAGCCAGCTTGTTACAGGTAAACGCATTAAACGCCACCAGATCATCTACCGTCAGCTGAAACTCTACTTCAATCGTGTCGTCAGCCATTCCTCCGCCTTCCCGCGCACCTCTTCGCGCGCATCCTTGTTCGGAATTTTCTCTAAAACCTCGTTGACGAAAGCCTGTATGAGCAAGAGCCGCGCCGCATCCGCGCTCAGCCCCCGCGAACGCAGGCAAAACAACGGCTCCTCGTCCAGCGGCCCCGTCGTCGCCCCGTGCGAACACTTCACGTCATCCGCGTAGATCTCAAGCTCCGGCTTCGTATCCATCTCCGCGCTCGGCGAGAGCAGCAACGCGTTCGAAAGCTGGTACCCGTCCGTCTTCTGCGCTTCCCGGTGCACATGCACCTTCCCCTGGAACACCCCGCGCGACTGGTCGTCCAGCAAACTCCGGTAAAACTGGTTGGACACGCAATGCGGCGCCTGATGCTCCATCAGGATCGTGGTATCCGCGTGCTGCGATCCCTTGAGCAGGTTTACCCCGTTCAGGCTGCACGTGATATTCGGCCCGCGCAAGACCGCGTGGATCTGGTGCCGGGTCATCGCCCCGCCCGCATTCATCGAAAAACAATCGTAAACCCCGTCCCGCGCGATCGTCACCCGCGCCATGTTCGTCTGCACGGCCTCCGCACTGTCCTCGACGATGCGGATATGGTGCAGCTTCGCGTTCGGCCCCACGGTGACATCCGTCACCATGTTCTTCCAGTACGCGCCCGCGCCCCGGTGCCGCTCGATTACGGTCAATTCGGCCCCTTCTTCGAGGATAATTGCCAGACGCGGCTGCTGGTGCTGGCCTTCAAACCCTTCCCACAAGATATCCTCGACTTGCCCACCATTTCCCCCACAAGACCTGTGGATAAAAACCTCCTCGCTCACCATCGGCCTCTTGTTCGAAAGCTCCGGCGACAAGGCGCGCGCAAGGTTCGTGTATTTCCACTCTTCCTGCTTGGAAGTCGGCAGGTCTTGGCCGTCAAGGGGAACGGGAAAGGCGCTCATCAGTCAATTTCCTTCTGCAAGGGCGTCATCCGCGCCATCCCTGCAACCGTCTCCAGGGCGATAAGCAGCGGAACCATCGGATCGACATACTTCTCGGTCGCAATCCTGATCATCTTCGCCGTTGCGAAAGCGCAGGTCACGGGCCGGTCCTCGCCCTTGACCCCGTGCGTATCGAGAATCGCGTTGACCTGCGCCCGGAACCGCACGGCGGCGTTGGGCGGCCAGTCCGTCGGGTAATAATGCTCCTTGACCGAAAGAAACGGAACGGCGGCAAGTTCGTCCCCCATGGACGCACGCGCGACGATCGGCTCCATCTCCGGCAGATCCCCCGGCGCCATCCCCGTAGCCAGTGATCCGGAGGTCATGACGAAATACATCGTATCCTTGTTCTCGTCCCGGTAAAGAAGATCGTCCACCTCGTTCCCGATGATCCATCGGGAAGATTCCTTGATATTCTCCGGCGACACGCACAGGCTGATCAGTTGATCCGCCGCAAACGCCGCCAGCGCCCCGATCATATCGTCCGTATTCGGCCCGCCGTCGGTCTGCGTACTCTGCGCGTCATAATAATGCGCGACCAATGCGATCAACTCGTCAGATGCAGTATCCATATCACCCATCCTCAAATCCTCTCTTAACTTCAGGCCACAGCCTCGATGATTTCGGCATATCCTTGCTTTTCAAGCTCCTGAGCCAGCTCCGGCCCGCCCGTCTTGACGATCTTCCCGCCCGCGAGAACATGCACGACATCCGGCTTGATGTAATCAAGCAAACGCTGATAGTGCGTGATAATCAGGAACGAACGCTTCGGATCGCGCAGCGCGTTCACCCCGTCCGCGACTATTTTCAGCGCGTCGATATCCAGCCCGGAATCCGTCTCGTCCAGCACGCAGAATTTCGGCTCCAGCAACGCCATCTGCAAAACCTCGTTCCGCTTTTTTTCGCCGCCGGAAAAACCGACATTCACCGCGCGCTTCATCATATCGTCGGAAATACCCAGTTCCTTGCACTTGGTTTTCATCAGTTTGAGCAAGGACAGAGCGTCCAACTCGTCCTCCCCCCGCTGCTTGCGGATAGAGTTGATCGAAGTCTTCAAAAACGTGCTCATATTCACACCGGGAATTTCAACCGGATACTGAAACGCCAGAAACAATCCCGCCGCCGCGCGCTCTTCCGGCTCAAGCGCCAGAAGATCTTCGCCGTTCATGCTCACGCTTCCGCCCGTGACCCCGTAATCCTCGCGTCCCGCTAGAACATAAGACAGGGTGGATTTCCCCGATCCGTTCGGCCCCATGATCGCATGCACCTCGCCCGGTTGGATCGACAGGCTGATCCCCTTCAGGATCTCGATCGGCCCTTCATCCGTATTCACATTCGCTTGCAGGTTTTTAATCTCAATCACAATTCAACTCCGCTTTAAAAACTTGATTATTCTTCAATCTGCTCGTCCATATCTTTGGGCAAAAAGTCTTTTTCCTTCCCGCCTTCTTCCGCCTGATGATTAAACAACGGCAAGCTCAAATCATCTTTCTGCTCTTCATCCACGCTGTTCATGTCAACAACGCCATCATCAATAGAAATGGGTTGATGCATCCCGCCGCCGGGAGTTCCCAACTCATCCGGAAGTGTAAACATTTGCGGCATCGGTTCCTTTTCAACATCCGCCATATTCTCGTCGCGCTCGATAACTGCGATTTCCCCAGCAGCTTGCTCGGCATTCATCTTGTATACCCCGTAAATCATCGTCCCGGCCAACGCCAGCCCGCCAAGGATCAGCACAGCGCTAAACACCATAAAAAACACGTGAAAGAGCCGAATGCCCTTATCGTCGTTATTGTCGTTCATAGCCCTTTCCATTCCGAAATTTTCTCCGCAAGAACCAGATCGCGCTCCGTAACCTGATTTCCCGCATCATGTGTGGTCAGCGTCAGCTTGACCCGGTTATACAAATTCTCGATCTTCGCATGGTGATCCTGCTCATCCGACAACTTCGCCACCACGGCCAAAAATGCAAACGCCTCCGTAAAATCCACGAACTTGAAATCCGCAGAAATCGCGCCGCCTTCATAAATCCACGCCGGATGCTTCTCCAGCCATGCGTCCAGTTCATCTTTTTCCATGGGAACGGGTTTAACCATGCCTAATGCCTTTCCGCCGACAGGGTGCACTCGACCCCGGTGACTTCGCGCCTACCCGAAGCCCAGCGTTCAAGAAGACGGCTCAACTCATCTTCCTTCTGCGCCGCGATTCCAAGCGCACGCTCCGGATTCCAGTCCGCACTTTCAAGATCTTGGTCGTGCTCGTGATTATCATCAACGCGCCCCTCGCTGCAGGCTTTACATAAATTCCGGTAATTCGCGCTCCAGTCCTCGACGATCAGCCCGTTTTCTTCGGCCATTTCGTCAAGCGCATCGACATCCTCTTCGCTCTCGGCCAGAACGGATACGCTATATGTGCTGTAATCCGAAGGCGAAAACAGATCAAGAACGTCAAACACGTTATATTCCTGCCCGTCCACGATCCGGCTACCGTTCGGCGCCCCGTCATGCAGAACTAGATCGTGGTAACGATACCCGGAATCCGGCAAGGGAACATTGATAATTCGCGCCCGCGCCGGGTCGATCCGCCGCACCCATACCGTCTCGCCACCCCCGTCGGGTTTGAACAGGCGCACCACGCTCAACCCGAAATCCATTTCCGGCGCGCTCTCTCCGGGCTCCATCTTGACACCGTACTTGATCCACGCGTCCCGCGCATCTTTCCATCTTCCCAGTGCAGTCGCAGCGATCCCCAAATTCCAGATCGCGGCCTCAAGTTTCGGTTTCAACTCCTGCGCCCGCATATTATGATCGAACGATTTATCCCACACACCCTGATACTTATAGATCAGCCCGATATTGTAATGCGTGTTCGCCCGCAGCTCATCGAGCGCCAGCGCCTTGTAATACAGTGCCAGAGCTTCGTCCTCCCGCCCCTCATCGGACAAGCCCATCGCTTGCTCGTGCAGCTTCTCGGCCTTGCGCTTATTGAAATAAGCCAGCATCACCCCACGCTCCCCTCAAGGCTGATCCCCACCAGCTTCTGGGCTTCAACCGCAAATTCCATCGGCAGGTGCTGCATCACCTCGCGCGCGAACCCGTTGACGATCAGCGCAATCGCTTCTTCCTCGCCGATCCCGCGCTGCAAACAATAAAACAACTGATCTTCGGAGATTTTAGAGGTCGTCGCCTCGTGCTCCAGCTTGGCCGTGCGGTTCCGGCTTTCGATATACGGCACCGTGTGCGCCCCGCACTGATCGCCGATCAGCAGACTGTCGCACGCCGTAAAATTCCGCGCACCGTCCGCCCCCGGCATGATCTTGACCATCCCGCGATAGGTATTATCGCTCCGCCCCGCGCTGATCCCCTTGGAGATAATGCGCGAACGCGTATTCTTGCCCAGATGGATCATCTTGGTCCCTGTATCGGCCTGCTGCCGCCCGTTCGTGATCGCCACCGAATAAAACTCGCCCGACGAATTATCGCCCTTGAGAATACAGGACGGATATTTCCACGTAATCGCCGACCCCGTCTCCACCTGCGTCCATGAAATTTTCGAATTCCGCCCTTCGCACAATCCGCGCTTGGTCACGAAATTGTAAATCCCGCCCGCGCCCGTATCGATATCGCCGGGATACCAGTTCTGCACAGTGGAATATTTAATCTCCGCGTCATCCAGCGCGATCAGCTCGACCACCGCCGCATGCAGCTGACGCTCGTCCCGCATCGGCGCTGTGCAGCCTTCAAGATAAGAAACGTACGAACCTTTATCCGCGATAATCAACGTCCGCTCGAACTGCCCGGTATTCAGTTCGTTAATCCGGAAATACGTCGACAGTTCCATGGGGCACCGCACCCCCGGCGGGATGTAAACGAAACTCCCGTCGGTGAAGACGGCGTTATTCAAACACGCATGCTTGTTATCCGAATAAGGAACGACCGAAGACATGTATTTCTTTACTAGCTCGGGATGCTCGCGCACCGCCTCGGAAATCGAACAGAAAATCACGCCATGCCGCTTGAGTTCGTCCTTGAACGTTGTCGCAACGGATACGGAATCGAACACCGCGTCCACCGCAACCGGAGTCCGGTTCGTGACTCCTGCCAGAATTTCCTGCTCGCGTAAGGGAATACCCAGCTTCGTATAAGTTTCCAGCAATTTCGGGTCCACATCATCCAAAGATTTCGGCCCGTCACCCGCCGATTTCGGCGCGGAATAATAATACGCATCCTGATAATCGATTTCGGGAAACTCCAGCTTGGCCCATTTCGGCTCCTTCATCCGCTGCCAGTGCGCGAACGCCTTAAGCCGTCGCTCCAGCATCCATTCCGGCTCTTTCTTCTTGGCAGAAATAAACCGGACAATATCCTCACTCAGCCCCTTCGGCGCCTTATCGCTTTCAATATCCGTGACAAACCCGGCCTCGTACTTCCCGGCCATGTCCTTGACTTTAGCGATGGTTTCTTCAGTGGCCGCCATACCCGGCTCCTTTCGGTTCGCTTACTCGTGGGGGCGCAATCATGTCGGCCAGCATAACCTCTTCCAGCGCGGAACGCATCGCCTGATTGACCGAATCCCACCGCCCCCGAACGGAGCAGCACGCGCCCAGAGCACAATCCGGCTCCGCCCCGTCCACACACGCCGTAAGGGCAATCGGCCCCTCAATGGCCTCAACAATATCGATCACGGCAATCTGATCCGCCGGACGCGCAAGCCTGTATCCCCCGCCCGCCCCACGAACAGATAAGACAATCCCCTGCCGTGAAAGCATCTTGAGAACCTTCGCCACCGTAGGCTCAGCCATACGGGTATTTTCGGCAATAACCGCCGCGCTCATCAGCGTATCGCTCGTCCGCGCCATATCGGCCAGCACCACCACAGCATAATCCGCAAGCTTTGAAATTCTGAACATGCAAAACCCTAATTAGGACTAACGGAGTACTTTTTGCATGTTACATATTGTGAATCAAGAGGAAATTGCGGTTTTTTATCGCCTCCTGAACGGATGAGTAAGCTGTCCGATATAGCTCTTTGAAATCGGTTCCCGTATACCGAATTCCTCGGGGTCGTGGTCGGGACAGGTATAGGTGCCGAACATCACATCCATCAGCGGCGAGATATTAGCGTAATTCCCCGCATCGCGCTGCTTCGCGTGGTGCCAGCGGTGCAGTTCCGGCGCCCCGATCAGAACGCGCAGCGGGCCGATTGGAAACCGCACATTGGAATGAATATAGACCGCCCACAATCCGCGAAACACAATCACCGCCGCAATGCTCTCCAGCGGAAACCCCATCAGGATCGCAGGCAAATTGACCAACCCCATCGTATACAATGTGTCCAGCGGATGCTCGCGGTACGCCGCCAACCAGTCCAGATGTTCAGATGAATGGTGGATAGAATGAAACCGCCAGAGAAATTCGATCCTGTGCTGCAAACGGTGCCCCCAGTAAATCAGCAGGTCGCTGAGGAATAGCGCCTCGATCGCCTGCAGCCAGAAAGGCTGCGCGGCGACGGCCTGCCGCAGGACGGAAGGCGTGAGCGCCGCCGCCCCCTCCTGAAAATATCCGAGAAGAAGATAAATCAAAATGACCCAGCACAGATGCGACCCGAGAAAAAAACACAAATCCGTCCACCATCCGGGCCGGAAGAACTTCTGCTCCGGTTTGGCCGGATACGCCCGCTCGAACGGCCGGAAAACGATAAACATGAAAATAAACGCAAAAACCGGCGCAAATAAATAATCAATCATCGCTCGGCTCTTCGGTTGTTTCTTCTTCGCTCGTGCCGGATGTGTCTTTCTTCTTGAATAAAAGATAAAGCCTGATCTTCTTGAAAATTTGGTAAAGAATAATTGTCACAAAAGTAACAACCAGAATGGCCGAAACACCTTCTCCAGCCGTTATTCTATGGAAATTCTTCGAACTATGCGCGTAAACTTTAGAAACTGCCACCAAGCTTCCATCACCGAACTGCGACAGGACGGCATAGGCCAAAATCAACCCAAACGAAAAAACCGGAACAAGAAAACGGAATTTCTTCATAAATCCTCATTCTTTTCGTCTTGTGAATTCAGCAATGCTATACGTTTTATTTTATGAAAACAGACATAAAAAAAGAGACCACCGCCAACAATAAGAAAAAAAGCCAAAAGCTCAAATACAGGCTTGGGCATGTTAAAAGAAAGACGTCCTAAATTAACCTTAATGCTGACTGCGCTGAATGTCTTTGAACTCGTAGCATAGACTTCAGATATTGAAATAAAACTCTCCTCACCGCCCCCATACGGGACCAAAAAAGCAAAAGCCAGAATGAGGCCAAAAGAAAAAACGGGAACAAGAAAGCGAAGATTTTTCACCTATTGAGGTCCTTAAAAAACTAAACCTAAAGGCTAATTTAGCAAATCTAGGACTTCGTCGCCGCAAATTTGATATCCGGGTTCTTGTCCTGCGCATCGGTGAGATGCCAACTGTTCCGCGCCATAAACACCGGATCGCCGTCATGGTCGTTCGCCACCGCGCTCTGGTTCGCATCAATGAACTTCTTGAGCTTCAGCGGGTCCGCGCACGTAATCCAACGCGCCGTGTAAAGGCTGGTTTCCTCGAATTTGACGGGAATATTATACTCGGTCCGTATCCGGTCCTTCAGAACGTCGAACTGCAGCGCCCCAACAACCCCGACGATCCAGTCCGGATCGCTATACGGTTTGAAAATCCGCGCCGCGCCCTCCTCGGCCAGCTGCTCCAGCGCCTTGCCCAGATGCTTGGCCTTCAGCGGATCTTCCGCCCGCGCCCTCTGCATCAATTCCGGCGCAAAACTCGGAATACCTGTAAAGACAAGATCCTCCCCCTCCGTCAAAGCATCCCCGATCCGCAATCCTCCGTAATTGGGCAGCCCCAGAATATCGCCGGGAAAGGCTTCTTCCGCCACCTCCCGGTCCTGCGCCAGAAACATCTGCGGCGAATGGATGGTCAGCATCTTGCCCGAACGCACATGCTTGAGCTTCATGCCCTTCTTGAACTTGCCCGAACAGATCCGCGTAAACGCAATCCGGTCCCGGTGCTTCGGGTCCATGTTCGCCTGGATTTTGAATACGAAGGCCGAGACTTTCTCCTCCTCCGGCTTCACCATCCGCGTCTGCGTCGGCAGGGGACGCGGAGACGGCGCGTAAGCCTTCAAGCCGTTGAGCAGTTCCCGCACCCCAAAATTATTCACCGCGCTCCCGAAAAACACCGGGGTCATGTGTCCGCCCAGATAGCTTTCGGAATCAAAAGCCGGGCATAGGCCCCGCGCCATCGCAACTTCTTCGCGCAGGGCAGCAGCCTGCTCCGGGTTCAATAATTCATCAATCTTCGGATCGTCCAGCCCCTTGCAGGACACACCCTCCTGCAAAGCCTCGCCCTTGCTCCGGTCGAACAGGACAAGCTCGTCATTCATCAAATCGTAACACCCGCGGAAATCCCGCCCCATCCCGATCGGCCAGCTCGCGGGCGTGACCTCCAACGCCAGCTTCTGCTCCACCTCGTCCATCAGGTCGAACGGCGCCTGCCCGTCGCGGTCCATTTTGTTGACGAACGTGATGATCGGAATGTCCCGCAAACGGCACACCTCGAATAATTTCAAAGTCTGCGTCTCGATCCCCTTGGCGCAGTCCAGAACCATCACCGCGCTGTCCACGGCCGTCAGCGTCCGGTAAGTATCTTCCGAAAAATCTTCGTGCCCCGGCGTATCCAGAAGATTAAACGTGATATCGTTGTAATCAAAAGTCATCACCGATGACGCGACCGAAATACCGCGCTCCTGCTCAACCTTCATCCAGTCAGACCGCGCGCGCCGACGGTCGCCCTTCGCCTTCACCATCCCGGCCATCTGGATAGCGCCCCCGAACAAAAGCAGCTTTTCCGTCAGCGTCGTCTTCCCCGCATCCGGGTGCGCGATAATCGCAAACGTCCGTCTTTTCTCGATCGTGTCTTTAAAACTCATCTCGCACTCATGTTAAAAGCGCGGCCAAGCATAAGGCCGCGCCTTTATAAACGCGCAGGTAAAATCCTAGAACGTGTCCTGAACCTTCTGCCCGGCCTTCTCGATATCGCGCCCCGCGCCTTCCATAGTATTGGAGCAGCCAACGACAAATCCCGTCATCGCAAACAAGCACACCATCATCAGAACTTTTTTCATAAGCGTTCCTTCCTAAATTTGATCGCCACGTATATTAATCTTCAATCATACGACCTTCAAACGGATTATCCATCGCCCGGTCCTCTATTTCAATCACCCATAGATCAGGATCGCGAGTCATGGAGCGCTGAATATAGGCGTCCGCATCTTTCTCTTCAACCTCTTCCTGTCCGGTCGCGCTCATCCACCCCAGAACACCGTCAAAATCGCGCTGCTGAACCAGAAGCCGGCACCGCCCCTCCAGCCCGTTGAGTTTGAGGAGAATAATCCCGGAATTCCTCTCGCCGCGTTGCTGGATGTAGTAATAGATTCCCCTGTCGGCCAACGGCCGCAACTGCGCGTCGATCCAGAGATGAACAGGAAGTCGTGCGTTAGTGTCTTCGTCAAACATGAACGCTCAATGAAAATTCTCGGCGTAAATCCATCGCTCGACCGTCAGTGCAGCGTCCATTTTTGAATCCTCGGGGTGATGGAAACGATAAACGATCCCCGCGGCCTCAAGAGCGACCTGATGCGGGCGCCCCGCGCTCATCATGCTGACATAAGCCTTGAGCACTGCGCTCTGACACTTGCACCGCTCAGGATCGCGCGCACCATCAAAAAGAATTTCCTTACAGGACATATCAAATCTCGCATTCAAAAAATATCAGTGGGCAGGAGCATGCTATTTTTTTGATTTATCCTTGATTCTCTTGCCATATAACTCAAGCCTGTGATCGACAAGATCATACCCAAGATCCTTTGCGATCTTGATTTTCAGGCGTTCCAGTTCGTCATTCTGAAACTCGATCACCTCTCCCGTTTCCAGATCGACAAGATGGTGGTGATGATCCCAGTTCAACTCGTAACGCGAATAACCCTCCTGAAATTCATGCCGTGTGACAAGGTTTAACTCGTCAAGAAGGCTCAGTGTCCGGTATACGGTGGCGATACTGATCGACGAATCGAGCCTTTTTGCACGGTCATAAACCTCTTCGACCGAAGGATGGTCCCCGGAGCTTTTTAAAACCTCAAGAATAGCTTTCCTTTGTCCGGTCATCTTCAAACCGGCTTCTACACATTGCTGCTCCAGATCAGACATGAACGCCCCTTCCCTGATTTCATCAAACCGAAATTTTATCCACAAATAAAAAAACCGCAAGACAGCATATTAGACAATCAAGTGCCAGTATGCAGGAAGCGGAACTCAAAACACAAGATCGTATGATTTTACTGCATCGCAGCAATGATAACTCTAGGTTTAGAGAATATCCTGTGACACGATAAAATCATATCAAGAAATGATGTGGAGAAAGCGCGAAATGTACGCAGCAGGAATCGTGTTTTTTACTTTCGTACTGCTTTTTATAATGTTCTGGATTTTTGTTCTGCCTCGTGAAAGGACAACACAGGAAGAAGAAAGATCGGTACTTTAACCGATCGCGATTCTCAGTAAACTTTTTTTCCGGCGGATTGTGCGGAAAGAGGATCGCTCGCAGGAACATTGTCGATAATAAGACGATATTTTGGAAAGGTCAGGATGACGGACGTTCCGGCGCCCGGCTCCGATCTGATTTCAAGCGTGCCCCCGTGCATCTCGACCATGGCTTTTGAGAGCGGCAGACCCAGCCCCGTTCCTTGCGAGCGCAGATCACGCTTTTCCGGTAAGTCGCTGACCTGGCCGAACGGCTCAAGAGCATGCTGGATTTTATCGGACTCTATTCCAATTCCTTTATCGGCAATCACGATCTCTAGAACATTGTCCGGCCGGATTTCTGCTGAAACCGTAATATCGCCGCCGTCCGGAGAAAACTTGATAGCATTGGTTAAGAGATTAATCAGGACCTGCCTCATAAGCCGGTGATCGGCCCTCATTTTTGGAAGCTCTTGGGAAACGGACATATTGATATTGGTTCCCCCGGAGAAAACCCGCGAGGCCATCATGCGGACAACGGCGCCAATTAGCTCATTAAGGTTGACCTCCTCCTCGATCAGTTCAAGCCTTCCAGCTTCGATCTTGGACATATCAAGAACTTCGTTGATAATCTCCAGAAGATGCTCCGCGCTCAGATGCACATCCGAAAGATATTCTTTGTATTTCGGGCTTCCCAATGGCCCGAAAGTCTCTTTCATCATCATTTCGGAAAATCCGATAATCGCGTTCAGCGGCGTACGCAATTCGTGACTCATATTTGCCAGAAACGCCGACTTTGCCCTGTTCGCCGAATCCGCCTGCTCTTTTGCGTAGCGCAAAGACTGCTCCATCTGCTTTCTCAAAGTGATATCCATGAAGGTCGTAACAAGAAACTTCCGGTTTTGGGAAAGCTCCAGCGTTGCCGAAGTAAACAGGACGTTGGCGACGCTGCCGTCTTTGCGGATCATCTTGATCTCGCCGGAACTGCGCACGCCCACGCTGATGTATTTCTTATGGTTGATCCGCGCCCGCTCGCGCTCGTCATGGGTGACCAGTTCCGTAAAATCGACATTGACGAGTTCGTCGCGCGTCCAGCCATAGGTTCGCACAAAACTGTCATTCACCCGAACGATGATTCCCGTATGATCGGTAACGATAATCCCGACCTCGCTGACCTCGAAAATAGAGGCCAGCAACGAAATCGCATCGTCGCGCTCACGCTGGAGGATTGACTGGTCCTTAACATCAAGCTGCCCGAGAAGATCCAGAGCGATAACCCTGTCCTCCCCGTCAAGGACAGGATTGATCCAGAACCCGTAAACCCGCATTCCTCCCGGAATGGTTGGCAGACTCTGGATGCTTACGGTCTTTTTTCTTGAAACGCACACGGCGAAAGATTGAAGAAAATGCCGCGAACTTTCATCGTCCAGCACTTCGCGGATATCTTGGCCGACAATCTGCTCTTCCGCTCTTTCGAAATACCGTAGGGCCATCCGGTTGGCCATAAGGATACGGTAAACGCCGCCCGCTTCCGGCTTGATGACCAGTCGGGGCAAAGCCATATTCATAAACAGGGTCTGGCAGTCGGGGGTAGAAGAATCGCCCATTTCTGTTTCTTTCATGACGGGGCGTCTTTCCGTAATGATTAAATCACTGTTGCGTAGTCTCTTGCACGTAACGCTGCAAGGGACTGAGTTCATAATACTCCAGAACTGAATCAGGCTCCCGGTTGGACGAATGCAGATCGTTTTTCAAATTCTTGAGCAGCTCTCGTACATCGTCACCCTGCACCGGCTGCGCAATACAGCAGGACATGCTCAAGGGAGCCTCGCCTCCTTCGCCGCGGACAAGAATATTCTTCCTCTCCAGTTCCTTGCGCAGACGTTCGAGCGCCGAAACGCCTCCGGCCATATCCGCCTGCTTGAGGCATAGGACATATTCATATTGCCCCATGTAATACGCATCGTCAAAAGACCGGACGCTCAGCTTGATAAGGTCCGCGACGATCTTGACAAAACCTTTTTGCTCTTCCTCGGAATAGTTCTTCTCGATTCCCTCGACACCGTCGACTCGCGCATAGGCTATACAGAAATGCTTGCCTCTGCGAGAAAGCCTGTGCAACTCCCGTTCGATATCCTGAAAAAGCACCTTCGGACTGCGCAGCCCGGTAAACGGATCATACCCCGTACCGTCGAGAAGAAAGTCTCTCTCCAGCCTGCGAAGCCTCTGCATGAACTCTTCGTATATATTCAGGAAAGTTTGAAAAGCCTCGAATTCAGGTTTGACCTGAACCTCTTTAGATTCAACCATCAGCTTGTCCGATGCGCGCATCATATCCTTATGCATCGAAGCTAGGTTTTCCAGCAATTCCCCCTGGACGATCCCGTCTTGCCGGGCGCCCTTGATCCAGTCTGAAAAAGAAAGCGGCTTTTCAACGCCCAGAAGCTTGCCCTTCATCTCGAAGTAAAACAGGTTTTGAACCAGCGCGTCGAACCATTCCATATGGTCGCCGATAACCGGAAGCAAAGACCTCCAGCGCGTTTCCTGGACTTGCCCTCTTGACTCTCTTGACATAACGCCCACTATTGAATTTTAACCTTCAAACCTAGGAGAAATTCTAAAGAAAAAAGACTTAAATAGTGTTAATTCAGAAAGATTAGAAAAAAAGCCCCACAAAAGCTGAAAGCCTTGGAATTTAAAGGCCTAACCATTCCTTTTCCAGCGCATCCAGCCTACCCTTTGGTATAGCCCCCCGAACCTCGCGCATCAGGCGGTTTATGGTCGCCACATTATGCTGGGCAAGGATCTGCGAAGCAAGGTTTTCGTTCGCCTTGAGAAGATGATGAATATAAGCCTTCGAGAATTGAGCCGAAGCCGGTAAGCCAAGGGTCTCGTCCAGCGGGCTGGCATCGTCACGGTATCTCGCGTTTTTCAGATTAACCGTCTCCCCCCTGACACCGCGCATAAAGGCCGTCCCGTGCCGCGCCAGCCGTGTCGGAATCACGCAATCGAAAGTATCGATCCCCATCCTTACGAAGGTAAAAACGTCCCTTATCCGTCCGATCCCAAGAAAATGCACAGGCCGCCCGGGGTGGATATACGGTGCGCTCCCCCGTACGACATCGGCCATTTCCTCGTCCGTTCCGCCAAGACACCCGCCGATCGCCGTTCCGAAAAACGGTCTGTCGGCGGTGTATTCCGCGCTGGTTCGCCGCAGATCCGTATACACGCCGCCCTGCACGATCCCGTAAAGCGCCTGCCGGCCCCCATGATTCTTCTCAAAATGCGCGAGGCATCGGTCGCCCCAGCGCAGGCTCATTTCCATGGATCGCGCCGTATAATCCCTGTCCACATGATAAGGCGTGCACTCGTCGAACTGCATCAGCAGGTCCGCCCCCAGCTTGCGCTGGATATCCATCGCGCTCTCCGGGGTCAGCCTGATGACCTGCCCGTCGAGATAGGAACGAAACACGCACCCCTCCTCCGTGATTTCAAGCAGGTTGCGGTTATCGTGCCCCTTACCGCTGCGCCCCTTGATCTCGTTGGCCATCGTGCCCTCACCCAGCGAGAAAACCTGAAACCCGCCGCTATCCGTCAAAAGCGGCCCGCTCCATCCCATGAATTTATGCAGCCCGCCCATTTTCTCCACAAGGTCTGCTCCAGGTTGCAGCATCAGGTGATACGTGTTGGAAAGCACAATATCCGTCCGCGCCTCCTTCAACTGCGAAGGTGAGAGATTCTTAACCGTGGCCTTCGTGCCGCAGAAAATGTAATTCGGCGTTTCGATCGTTCCGTGCGGCGTGGTCAGACGGCCTGTACGAGCCCCCGATTTAGGATCGCGTGCGGTCACCTCAAAACTGAAACCGGGATAGTCAATCATCGTCAGCCCGCTTTAGGAACGTTCACAAAACAAAAACCCGCCGCAGCGGGTTCTCGAAAATAAAATAAAAAAACGGCAAAGCTCAGGCTGCTTTCGTCGCTAAAGCCTTTTCAACCTCGACCTTGACCGAACGCAATTTTGGATCCAGCTTTGTCTTTGCGGTTTTGGTCAGGTAAGCGTCCAGACCGCCCATGTGCTCGACTGTACGCAGCCCGTGCATGCTCACGCGCAGCTTCACCCAGCGGCTCAGGGCTTCGCTGTAAAGGCTGGATTCCTGTACGTTCGGCAAGAAACGGCGTTTAGTCTTGTTCTGGGCGTGCGAAACATTATGACCGGTCATCGCGCCCTTTCCGGTAATCATACAACGACGGCTCATGGCCTAAATCCTCATAATCTCGTGTCAGCTTCTCTTCAGGTGGCAATAATTAGTCGATATCAGACTAAAAAGTCAAGAATGGATATGCAAAACTTTACCCGCCCGGGGAGAAGAACGCCCCGGAAGACAGGTAAGCCCCGCCCAATACGGCAAGAAACAGTAGGCAACCCATGAAATGCATATAGATCGCACGCCGTAAATGCACGTGTTCCAGCTGCGCGGTTGCGCCCTCCGGTCCGACCCAGCCATTGGGTATTTTATCGCCCGAAAGATCCTGAACCGGCCCGCCGATCATAACGTCCAGTGGCCATGCCAGCGCCGTCAGGACCGGACCGCCCTGCTCATATGTCACCCTGTGCTTGACACTCCACCATGCGCTCAAAATCTTGCTCATTCGCGCGGTAGGGGTCATGGCCGCAGCCGCAGCCAGCAAAAACCCGGACAAATAGGCGGGAACGAACCCCATCAGCTTCTCTAGCGCAAGCATAACGCTCCCGAACCCGTTCGTATGCCCGCACCGTCCGAACCGCCATGAAAAAGCGCTGATAATGCTGTAAACCGCAAGCACCGGAACACCCCCAAGCATGTACCAGAACGCTGGCGCGACCAGCCCCTTGTCGAAAGAGTTGCCGGCATAACCGATTCCCGCCCTGACGATCCCGAAATCGTCCGTGCTGTTCAGGTTGAACCGTGTGGACCGCGAAATCCCGAAATACGCGCCTTTCGAGCTTCCGTCCTTCTCCATGGCGAAATACAGGCGCAACAGGATAAACCAGACGGTTCCCGATGTAAGGCAGAGCGTCACGAAAACAACCTCCATTGTAGAGCCGTCGCGAAGGCTTTCCCCCATATCGGCCACTCCTCTCCCGATAAAGAAAGCGAAGACAACTCCGAACACTGTAAAGAGAAACCCCCGGAAAATCAGATCCCCGCGCGAACGCCCTGCGCGATTGAGCCGGTCTCCGGCCTTCCCCCATAAAAGATCGTAAAAAATCCAGAAAAAAGGATTGGCGTTCCCGCGGAACGGCCCGGCGACCATTCCCACAACCATGGTTATTAAAATAGCAAGCATTACAACCGGTATTCGGTCTGGGGGTATCATAAAATCATTAAGTTGTGTTAAATAGTGGTTCATAGTATAATGGACATGTGGGGAAAACGGCTCTGAGCTTTACTTTCAGGATGTTATGACCAAGTATTGTACCGCTGATTCCCCCCGTATGAAAGAGGGTTTTGAATGCTTTACCACTTGTATGAAATGCAACATGCTCTAATGACCCCTATCCGCCTTCAGGCGGAAGTGACGCGGATGCTCTGCCAGAACCCCTTCAACCCGCTGTCCTATACGCAACTGGGCCGGACAATGAGCGCCTCCGCAGAAATGATTGAGCGGGTGACAAAACGCTTTGGACGTCCCGAATTCGGACTTCACGAAACGGAACTCAACGGAAAACAGGTAAAGGTGGAGGAGAAGGTTATTGCCCGTAAACCCTTCTGTTCGCTAGTCAATTTTAAAAGAAAAACCCGGCGTAACGACCCCAAGGTTCTTCTCGTTGCCCCGATGTCCGGTCATTACGCAACCCTTCTGCGCGGCACGGTCGAGGCGCTCCTGCCCCACCACGACATGTATATTACCGACTGGGAAGACGCCCGGCAGGTCCCTTCCAAGGCCGGACGTTTTAATCTCGACGATTATGTAACGTACCTGCGGGAATTCATCAGCTTGCTCGGCCCCGACGTTCACGTCATCGCTGTGTGCCAGCCAGCCGTGCCAGTATTGGCGGCAGTGTCGCTAATGGCGACAGAAAATGACCCTAACCAGCCCCTGAGCATGACCCTTATGGGCGGGCCGATCGACACCCGGGTCTCAAAGACTGCTGTAACAGAACTGGCTGAAACGCGGCCCCTGCGCTGGTTTGAAAAATCCGTCATTCATGACGTGCCGATTTATTATCCCGGGGCCTTTCGCAGGGTCTATCCGGGTTTCCTCCAGCTCACCGGCTTTATGTCGATGAATCTGGACCGTCATGTCGGATCCTACATGAAATTCTACCATCACCTCATCATGGGCGACGGCGAAAACGCCGATCAGCACCGAAAATTCTATAATGAATATCTATCGGTCATGGACATTCCTGCGGAATTCTACCTCCAGACGATAGAAACCGTCTTCCAGCGCCACCTCCTGCCTCGCGGCAAGATGAAATGGCGCGATCCCTACACCGATCAGCTGATGGACGTTCGTCCGCAGGATATAGAACACACGGCCCTTTTGACCATCGAGGGCGAACTCGACGACATTTCCGCACGCGGCCAGACCACGGCGGCGCACGAACTCTGCTATTCCCTGCCACAGAGAAAGCAGTTTCACCATTTCCAGCTAAAAACCGGCCATTACGGGATTTTCAACGGACGCCGCTGGCGTAACGATATTATGCCCAGAATTCGCCATCACATCAGGAAATTCGACCCGGACAAGGACCCCGTGCCTGAACACGATCTGACCATTTATCCGGACCATTCCGCCGAACAATATAACAGGGAGAAGCACGGAATCGCGGCCATCCGTCGCTGGATAAAGGAACATCAGCCGCAGAATTACAAGGAAGCGAAGATTCAGCAAAAAGCGGCTGGATGGCATCTTGAAAAAGAAGAAAATTAGTCTAAAGTGATGCCGCTCCTTGAGAACAAGCTCGACAGGTTTTTATCGGTCTGGAAAGACCTTAACCATCTGTGGATAAAGGATAAAAGAGAAATTATGGCGATCGAGAGTCTAGTCACAGTCAAACGAAGCAAGCGCGCGCGCCGCGTAGCGCTTCGCTTGGATGCTAAGACGGGCGTGATGAACCTGGTTATCCCCCCGAAAATGAGGCTGGACGTCGCCCTGAGATTCGCAAAGACCCATGAAAAATGGGTAAAGGAGACGCTCGCAGCCCTGCCTCCGACCGTCCCCTTCGAACACGGAACAATCATCCCCATCCTTGGGCAAAAACGCAGGATTTCGATCATTTACGATGACAGCCGACGCGGAACGGAAATTCAGCTACTCAAAACCGTTCTTCAGGTTCGCACCAACCTTGAGGATCCCTCTCCCCGCATCCGCCGCTTCTTGAAGCAGGTTGCGAAGGAGGCGCTGACCGAACTGACGGAAAAGAAAATCCGCCGTGTCGGTGTGGAAAACGTGAATGTCAGCGTCCGCGAAATGAAGAGCCGCTGGGGAAGCTGTTCCGAGGATAATGATATATCTTACTCCTGGCGCCTCATCTTCGCCCCGGAAGTCGCCATGGACTACGTTGTCGCGCATGAGGTCGCGCACCTTGTGCATCTGGACCACAGCAAGAATTTCTGGAGCCTGTGCCGCAAACTCTCAAAAGACGGGTTCGAGGGCGAGTACTGGATGCACAACCACGGCAACCTGCTCCTGCGTTACGGCGAAGTCTGACCCTGGAAAGCGCATGCTGGGCGCATGCCCCATCAAAAATAATTGAAACAGTTAATTTAGCGCCAGAAAATCCAGCGCCGATTGCAAAATCACCTGCGCCGCTAGCTTGTCGGTCAGCCCGTCCTGCTTGGCCCGGACACGGGTTTTTCTTTTATCCACATATTCATCCACAATTCCGTCCACCGTAACTGTGGATAACCTCTCGTCCTGAAAAGCGATCCACACCGACCCGCCCGGTAGTAAATCCTTGGAAATCTGAGCCTCCAGCTCCGCCGCAAAATCCCGGACAGATTGCGCCCTCCGCCCTTCGCGCCCGTCCATATGCAAGGGCAGCCCGATCACAAACCCTCCGGCGCAGAACTCCTCTACAAGTCTTTCAATCTCTTTCAAATCCTTGGAAAACTTGGTTCTGAATATCGTCGTCACAGGGGTGGCTACGCGCTGCGCATCATCGCAGACCGCGACCCCGATCGTCTTTTGGCCCACATCCAGCCCCAGAAGACTGACGCCCTTCGGAACGCTTTTGGCCACACTCTTCAGAAATCCTGCCCTCATAACTCTTGCACGCTACACCGCGCAATGCTAGAAGTCCAAGGTTTACTGTGTTAAAGCCTTGCAGGCGCGTCCTTTTCATCGTTTCCCGGACCGCCCGAAGCTCGGAAGTATATTGTTATTACCATCGACAGGAGAACCCCGGTGTCTCTGGATAAAGCCACAGTCAAAAAAGTTGCCTCTCTGGCCCGCCTCGCCATGGATGATGAAGAACTGGAACGCATGGCGCCTCAGGTCTCCGGGATTATCGACTGGATCGAGCAACTGGGCGAAGTAAACACAGACAATGTCGAACCTCTTTCAAGCGTTGTGGATATCAGCCTGCCCTTGCGCGAAGACAAGGTGAACGATGGCGGCTGCGTGGAAAAAATTCTGGCTAATGCCCCCGAATCCACGCAGGGCTACTTTGTCGTCTCCAAGATCGTGGAATAAGGATTGTCCATGGACAACGAAAGCCACCGCGAAAAACAGATCGAAATCATGCGCGAGCACCAGAACAAGGTCCTGCGCTCGACGCTTCTGGCAACCGGCGCGGGAATCATGATGGTCGGCCTGATGGCGATCTTCACCCCCGAAACCTTCGTGGCCATGGTCAATTTTGGCTTTCAGATTAAATACGGCCCTGAAGACGTAAAGCTCTTCGGTGTTATGCTGACGGCGTTAGGCTTGGGCGATATCGTCCTCGCCTCGATGATATTCAAGGACAGGAAAAGACTATGACGGAACTGACCGCCCTGACGATCAAGGCTGCTCTTGCGGGTCTGGAAAAAGGGGACTTCACCTCCCGCGAACTTGCCAAGGCCCATATCGACGCGATGGATAAGGCAAAAAACCTGAACGCCTTTATCGTCGAAACCCCAGATCTGGCCCTCAAGCAGGCCGATGAGTCCGACAAGCGCCGGGCCGCAGGAAACGCAGGACTCCTCGAAGGGATCCCTCTGGGTATCAAGGATCTTTTCTGCACCAATGGCGTACAGACCACCGCCGCCAGCCACATACTCGAAGGCTTCATCCCTCAATATGAATCAACAGTCACAGCAAAGCTTTTTGCCGACGGTGCCCTTATGCTGGGCAAGACGAACCTCGACGAATTCGCGATGGGGTCCTCTAACACAACCAGCTATTTTGGGAATGTCACCAACCCGTGGAAAAATAAAAACAAACCCGAAGCCCAACTCGTCCCCGGCGGTTCGTCCGGAGGCTCCGCGGCCGCAGTCGCGGCAAACCTTGTCATGGGCGCGACCGGAACCGATACGGGCGGCTCCATCCGCCAGCCTGCTGCTTTTTGCGGAATTTCGGGCATCAAGCCGACCTACGGGCGCTGCTCCCGCTGGGGCATCGTCGCTTTCGCCTCCTCGCTCGATCAGGCCGGAACCTTCGCAAGGACGGTTGAGGATAACGCCCTCCTCCTGCGCTCAATGTCAGGCCACGACCCGAAGGACAGCACCTCTGCCAAGAAAGACGTCCCGGATTTTGCAAAAGCCTTGACCGGCGACATCAGGGGGATGACCATCGGCATTCCCAAAGAGTATCGCGTGGACGGCATGCCCGCGGAAATTGAAAGACTCTGGCAGCAAGGGATAGAATGGATTCACGCTGCGGGCGCCAAAACGATAGAAGTCAGCCTCCCGCATACAAAGTACGCTTTAGCGACATACTATGTCATCGCCCCCGCCGAAGCCTCGTCCAACCTTGCCCGTTATGACGGGGTGCGCTACGGCCTGCGCGTCCCTTCAGACAATCTGCGCGAAACCTATGAAAAAACCCGCGCACAAGGCTTCGGCGACGAAGTCAAACGCCGGATTATGATCGGCACGTACGTTCTCTCGGCGGGATATTATGACGCATACTACATAAAGGCCCAGAAAGTTCGCCGCCTGATTGTCAACGACTTCATGAGCGCTTTCGATAAATGTGACGCCCTTCTGACCCCGACAGCGCCGTCCGCAGCCTTCGCCATAGGCGAAAATGAGGAAGACCCTATTAAAATGTACCTGAACGACGTCTTCACGGTCCCCGCTTCTCTGGCCGGCTTGCCGGGAATGTCGGTCCCCGCCGGGCTGGACGCGGCCAGCTTGCCGCTGGGCCTTCAGATAATAGGCAGGCCGTGGGACGAGGAAACCGTTTTTAAAGTTGCCGGGGTTATAGAAAGTCTGGCACAATTCACTCATCGCCCCGCCTGAACGCAAGCAAGGAGGAAACGCTGTGAAAACCTTATACTTCAACTCTCAAAAAATCGTCTTCGCGGCACTTGTACTGGCAGCACTGGCTCTTGGAGCGCCTGTTGTGCAGGCTCAAGGAGCAGGCCCGGCCGCACCGGGACAGGAAGATGAAAAAACGCTCAAGGACATTTTTGAGGACGGAGACATAAAAAAGGAGGGCAACCGCAAAAAAAGCGGTAGCGAGATGGCACGCGAGTTTTACTTCAAATGTGTTAATTCCCCGGACTATTTTGTCTCGAACAAAACACAGAAAAACTATTGCGCATGCAAGGCCGCCAAGATGGAGGTAACGATGACTCCAAAGGAAATGGCCGCGCTTGAGGACGATACGAAAGAAGGAAACGATGCCCGAAACAAAATGCGGATGAACGCGGACGCGAATTGCTTGCCGGATGCTGTCCTGCGCTATTCATACGACATCTGCAAAAAGGACCCGCTTTTCCGCGAAATTATCGTTGGAAAAACGGAACTCTGCAAATGCACAAGAAGCCAGGTCAAACGACAGATACGACGGACTATCCCTGACATACTGATCCGCGCGGCGACGCAGGAACCGCTCTCGACAGACCCTCTGAGTTTTTTCCTGCGCAGCACCCACTTCGAAGAGGCCTACAGGATGAGCAAGACATACTGTTACAATCAACATGCGTATAGCAGTGTAAAGAACTGACCAACACGATAAATCAACCTATAAGAACCACGGGTAATGTAGAAATATGGCGCAAACGATCCAGGGTAACACCGGAGAATGGGAAATCGTGATCGGTATGGAAATCCATGCACAGGTCGTCTCAGAAGCAAAGCTGTTCTCCGGCGCCTCAGCCGCGTTTGGCGGCGAACCCAACACGCATGTCTCCTTCGTTGACGCGGCCATGCCCGGTATGCTGCCCGTCCTGAACGAAAAATGCGTTGAACAGGCCGTACGCACGGGCCTTGGCCTGAATGCGCAGATAAACCATAATTCTATTTTCGCGCGCAAAAACTACTTCTACCCCGACCTGCCGCAGGGCTACCAGATTTCCCAGTACGAAAAGCCGATCGTCGGCAAGGGCAAAATCGAAATCGACCTAGCCGGAGGGCAGGTTAAGGAAATCGGCATCACCCGCCTCCATCTGGAACAGGACGCGGGGAAATCCGTACACGACCTGCATCCGAAAAAATCCTACGTCGATCTGAACCGTTCCGGCTGTGCCCTCATGGAAATCGTCTCCGAACCGGATATTCGAGGCCCGGAAGAAGCTGCCGCGTATCTTTCCAAAATCCGGATGATCTTGCGCTACCTCGAAACCTGCGATGGCAACATGGAAGAAGGCTCCATGCGCGCCGACGTCAACATTTCCGTCCGCAAACCCGGACAGCCCTATGGCACGCGCTGCGAGGTCAAGAACGTCAACTCTGTAAAAGCCGTGCAGCAGGCCATCGAATACGAAGCCGTCCGTCAGGTCGAAATACTCGAAAATGGCGGCTCCATCGACCAGGAAACCCGGCTCTGGGACCCGGCAAAAATGGAAACCCGCTCCATGCGCTCCAAGGAGGAAGCGCACGATTACCGCTACTTCCCCGACCCGGACCTCCTGCCCCTCAATCTGGAGCAAAGCTGGATAGATCGGATCAAGGAAACCCTGCCCGAACTGCCGGACCAGAAAAAACACCGCTTTATCGACTCTTACGGCCTCAGCGCCTACGACGCGGGCGTCCTCATCGCCGAACGCGAGCGCGCCAACTACTTTGAAACAGTGGCCAAGGGACGCGATGCAAAACTCGCCGCCAACTGGGTCATCAATGAATTGCTCGGCCTGCTCAACAAAAACGGCAAGGGCATAGCGGACTCTCCCGTTACGGCGGACAATCTGGGCGGCCTGATCGAATTGATTTCAGACGACACGATCTCCGGTAAGATCGCCAAGGACGTGTTCGCCGAAATGTTCACCTCCGGCAAGGCCCCCGGCGCGATCGTGGAGGAAAAGGGTCTCAGGCAGGTGACCGACACCGGCATGATCGAACAGGTCGTTGATCAGGTTATCGCCGAAAACCCGGATAACGTCGCGGCCTATAAGGGCGGCAAGGACAAGCTCTTCGGCTTCTTCGTGGGGCAGGTCATGAAAAAGACGCAGGGCAAGGCCAACCCCGCCGCAGTGAATGACATCCTCCGCAAAAAACTGGATAGCAAGGAATGAACCAGCCAAACAAAGTCCCCAGAAAAATTACACTCGACCTGAAACGCCACCAGCGCCTCATGGTCGGCCTCTCGTGGGACCCTCTGGATACGAAATACGCGCCTGCTCCGGAAAACCGTAACGCGTTCTACCTGTATGACGTGCACCGTGCCTTTAATTTCCTCCTTCATATCCGCTCGGCGGAAAAAGACGAAGACGGCAAGGGCCGGGAAAAAGACTACGCTCATTTCGATCTTGATCTGATCTGCTTCGCCCTCGACCATGACGGCAATCCGGCCGCTTACACAGGCCCCGCCGCCCCCGACATGATCGACGAAAAGGAAGTCATCTACCATAGCGGCGAAAACTACAGCGGCTACGGCGGGCACGATGACGAACAGATTCACATCGAAATGAACAGGATCCCGTCAGATTACGAAAACCTGTTCTTCGTCGCCGCCAGCGATAGCAAGTTCAGCCTCAATCAGGTCCAGAACCCCGTCATCCGCCTCGTGGACTGCAAGGACGAAAAAACTCTTATAGAAATGAAGATCACCGCCCCCGTGGATAAGGAAACCTATAACTATGTTTTCGGCCGCTTGTATAGAAAAGGCGACGAATGGTTCTTTCAGGACATCGGGGAGTTCGCCGGCGACGTGGATAACTGGCCCGAATACCTGAAGAAATTCGTCTGAAGGAAAACGCACTGATGACCGACACGCCCCTCACCGTTTCCCAAAGCAACCCGAAATACGAATATAAGGTGGTAATTTACCGCGAAGGCGCTCTCGGCTCGATCTTTCTGGCCGGCTCGAAGGTCAATCCTGTCAAGTTCTCGGAATTTCTGAACAAGAACGCCGCGCTAGGCTGGAAGGTCGTAACAATGGAGCGCGAATCCCGCCGCCTCCTGCTGTTTTTCTCGCGCGAAGCTTTTATGGTCGTCATGGAACGGCAAAGACAGGAATAAAAAATCATGCATAACAGGCTCCTGATCGTCATTACAATAACCGTAATCTTCTGCGGCCTCCTGACCATCGCCCAGATCTGGGGTCCCGTCATCTCCTGGGACAATTACGCCAAGATTATCATAACCGCAGTCATCGTCTCCGTAGTCTGCGCCTTTATTATCCTCGCCCGCGGCGAAATGACCGAAAAGGAAAAGATGAAAGACGAAAATTATCTGGATTGACGGGCCTTTTACCCGGTTCGGGCGCAAAAAGCGCCTTGGCGCTTTACAAAAACGCCCGGATAACGTATTTCATAGCTTCTGTTTTATTGGCAGAAAAGGTGACGTAGCCCGGTGGCTGCCCGCCTGCGAAGGCAGGCAAAGCCAAGCGCTGGCGTTCCCTTGAAAGCCTGATTATTGTGCTGGTGACGTGGCCGAGCGGCTGAAGGCGGCGGTTTGCTAAACCGTTATACGGGTAACACCGTATCGGAGGTTCGAATCCTCTCGTCACCGCCATTTTCTTAGAGTCGGCGCGCTAAAAATCTCCAAAACGCCCCCTCGCCGCCCATAAATTTTACGAACGCAACGGGGTTCAGGAAATCCCAAAAGACACACTCCCCAAAAACTTCCCGATTATGAAGGTGGATACGAAGTTTTATCCAGTAAAAATTTCTTAAGAAGACGAGATTAAAATGAAAAATAAAATACTAATTATATCACTCAGCTTAAATGCTCTCTTACTAGGACTAGTAGCCTTACTTAATTACAACTTCCACTGGGAATTAAAGAAAACGGAATGGATAAATAACCAAAGAATTCTTGAAATTTCGATGCTCGAAAGCATCATGTTAGAAAAAGTATCTAAACAAGAAGTGCTAGAGACATTTAAGAAAAAGTTTTCAGAAAACAATTTCTTCGACAAACCCGGTGAAAACGGAATTGGCGCAGGAAGCCTGTTTCTAAAGTTTGATGAAAACAACACTCTAAAAACTATCGAAACTTACAAATTTAAAGGACCTTGATTGTTCATGGTGACAGACAGTACTACAAACCAGAAAATACATGTAAAACTGCCAGAAAAAAAATGATCTGAGATAATTCAATGAAAAAAAGCTTAAAAGAACATCTGGATATTATAGTAAAGCTTATCGAGAATAATTCCGATGCATTACTGATCGAAGAATTGGAAGACCTTACGAAGCGGCACCCGAAACTATTCTGGGGCTGGCTTTATATGGCCCATGAACTTATTCATGTCGCCCGCTACGATGAAGCCATGAGCGCCATAAAAAAAGCCGAAAAATACGGGAAGCAGGAAGGACAAATCAAAATTTATGCGCTGAAAGAAAGATTGTACAGGAAAAAAGGAGATTTCCGCACCGCCGAATACTGGGCGAAAAAAGCCGCTGAAATGGACGACGAAGGAGTTCATTACATCTTACTGGGCAGCGTACTGGCAAGGCAGGGTAAGTTTGAGGAAGCAAAGAAAGCGCACATGAAAGCCATCAAACTGGGCAAGGCCGATACGGACGAAGCGCATCTAAACCTTGGATACATCTACCGCGCGGAAAAAAATTACGGCGAAGCCCTGAAACATGCCTGTAAAGCGCTGGAGATATGCCCCGATTACCGGGAAGCCGAGCGGCTAAAAAAAGACCTTGAAGAAGTGATGAAAGCTAAACGGTAATAATCCCTCACAACTCCACCTTGACTGCCCCGGCCACCGCCAGCGCCTTTTCCTTCGCCTCCTCCACGCTTTCCCCCCGCGCCAGCGCCACACCCATCCGCCGCTTGCCCTTGACCTCCGGCTTTCCGAACAGCCGCAAATCCGTGTCCGGCTGCGCCAGCGCCTCTTCAAGATTTCCAAACGACACCTGCTTCGATGCGCCGGAAACCAGAAGTACAGCCGAAGCCGACGGCCCCCGGAACCTGATTGTCGGGATCGGCAGCCCCAGAAACGCCCGCGCATGCAGAGCAAATTCGGACAAATCCTGCGAAATCATCGTCACCATCCCCGTATCGTGCGGCCGGGGGGACACTTCGCTGAAAATCACGTCATCCCCGCGCACGAACAACTCCACACCGAAAATCCCGCGCCCGCCCAGCGCATCCGTAATTTTCTTGGCAATGTCCTGCGCCGCCTTCAAAGCTTTCTCCGACATCGCCTGCGGCTGCCACGATTCCTGATAATCCCCGTCCTCCTGCCGGTGCCCGATGGGGAGGCAGAAGCTCGTCCCGTCCTTATGCCGCACGGTCAGCATCGTGATCTCGTAATCGAAAGGGATGAACCCCTCGACGATCACGCGCCCCGCGCCCGAACGTCCGCCCTCCTGCGCGTATGTCCACGCCTTCCCAATATCCGCCTCTTCCTTGACCGTGCTTTGCCCCTTGCCTGACGAACTCATGATCGGCTTGACGACGCAGGGAATACCGATCGCCTTCACCGCCGCTTGAAACTCATCGCGCGTATCGCAAAAACGGTACGGCGAGGTGGCAAGCCCCAGTTCCTCCGCCGCCAGCCTACGGATCCCCTCCCGGTTCATGGTCAGCTTCGCCGCCCGCGCGGTGGGCACAACGGTAAACCCTTCCTGCTCCAATTCCACCAGCGTGTCGGTCGCGATCGCCTCCACCTCCGGCACGATAAAATCCGGCTTCTCCGCCTCGATGATTGTGCGCAACGCCGCCCCGTCCAGCATCGAAAGCACATGCGCCCGGTCCGCCACCTGCATCGCCGGCGCGTTAGGATAAGAGTCCAGCGCGACCACCTCGACCCCCAGCCGCTGCAATGCGATGACGACTTCCTTGCCCAGCTCCCCCGAACCACAGAGCAAAACTTTCTTGGCGGTGGATGTAAACGGTGTACCGATAGTAGTCATGGCCTCCTCAAGGATAACTTTTTCGCAAATTCAGAGAATAGCCAAGCAGCATGAGAAAGGAAATGCATAAAAACAGCATGTTAAAGCCCTCACACCATAACGGAATCTCCGGAAAAAGCTTGTAATACTTAAGGAAACACCTTTCAAAAGAATTTTGACAGCCCAAGTAAAAGTAAGTAATATATGTAAAAAAACAACGATAACTTTTAGGGTGTACTATGGGCGAACCAGAAGCAAATCAGGATAAAACACGTCCGTCTCATTTAATGCCGACGGGCGATAACGCTATTAAAGCCTTGGAAGGCTTTCTCCTCGTCATGGGTTTTAACCCGGACCGGGTGAACGGGACATTCTCCGCCGCAGACAAGGCCGCCTACGATCAGGCGCGCACGCAATACAGCTTCCTTCCGGAAATCACCGACTCCCCTGATGATACGGCGATGCTTGCCGTGTTCCAGGCCATAGACCGGGGATTACAGAATAATGTCGCCTTCCAGCAAGACTACGTTGAAGGCGTAAGGAGCCAGACTAACACATCCGCGCTTCAGGGCGCTCTTGTAGCTGGCGGCTCATGGGCCAACAGGCATTTGGGCGACCGAATCTCGAACGGCGAATCCATAACGATTGACGGCGACCGCGGCATATTGACCAATCGCGGCGCCCGCAACGCCCCTACCCTCACTGGCGTAGCGACGCTTCAATCCACCTTAAATCTTCTGACCGGATCCAACCTGACGCCAACAGGCATAATCGACTCCGGTACACTGACGATCATGCATTCTTATGCTCGGGAAAAAGGCATTGAATGGTCCAACGACACGCAGGCGGATTTCGGCCGGATCGTTGAACATATTCAAGCCAACGAGGGCGATGCGTTGCGCACTAAGATAGCCGAGGCGCTTAACGGCGATACGGACCACAGAGCCCCGGACCCGCGCACCCTTGACGCACAGATCGTGATGAACGGTCTCGCCCGTCAGGCCGGATCGGACACGCGCACGGCGCCGGACTCCCGTCAAACCGACAGCCGCATAACGGACGAAATGTCCCACACGCGAACGGTAATCGCCCCTGAAACGGGCGTCGTGCTTACGCCGGCGGAACCCGAAATCGCGCAAGCGCAAGAAGTAAAAGCCGAGCCGCCTTTCGGATTGAACTCCATGTACAGGGTTACGCGCCGAGATGTCTTGCAGGAAGTGGAAGCGATTTCGGCACGCCAGAACGCCAATGAATCCGGTCCAGAACACATTCTGGCCTATTCCGAGGAAGCCCGTGGTTTCCTCCTGATTTCAAAAACAGGGACGGAAGGACAAAGCACGGTTTATCAGGTTTCCGACAAGAACGTCTCACGGATTATGAGCGGAATCACCGATGGCTCGATTGCTCTGGATACGTCCGCAAGCAAATTTATCGCTGAAAAAGTACACGCCGGCGCCGAAGAAACACGAGCCTTCAGCACCGAAGAACTGCGCACCGCCTTCGCGGAAAACGCGACCCGCTTCACCGGCGACACGCGTGAACGTCTGCTGACGACTTCGGCTACCCTGACGAACGGCGATCAACTGACGTTCGGTCTCGACGACCTCCACGACGCCCTGAACAGGATCGACAGTAAGTACGACTGGCAAGGACAGGATGACCCAGTTGCAGTTCGCGACTATGTTCGTGGCCTGCGCCAGGCTGCCGAAGACGCGCGCGAAGAGCGCCCGTCAACCCTTCCGGAATGGCGCGGCGCGGCTCTCGATGCGACAAACAGCGTCGAAGTGGATATCGCCGGCCAGACAACCCGGATCCCCAGCGAAATATGGGACAGGACCTACGCAACGTTAAGCGAAACCCAGAGAGGTTTTTCGACCGATCGCAATGCCTCGGCCCTTGAAGTCAGAACAGCTTCGGAAACGGTCAACGGTCGCGAAGCGGAAGCATCAGGACAATTGGCGAGCGACTTCGGAAATGTTGTCGAATACGCCGATGATGCGGTCGCTGCGAATATGGCCGATATCGGTGTCGAAACGGATGTCCCGGACACCAACATACCCGGGGAAAGGGCGCCGGAAGCCGCGCCGGTCCGCAACGCTTGAACTGAAAGCCTGCAGCGAATCTGAACGTACTGAAAAGAGTTTTTGGGAGAAAGAAAATGGCCGATGAACCTGTTATTTTAGAAAGCACCGATCATCCAAACATTGAGACTCAAGATGGCACGGCAAAAGGACCGGCTGAAAAGATTGGGGAAGAAGCTCACCCATCCGAATCCTCTGACGCTAGAATGCTTAATGCACTAGAAAAGCTTAGGGGTGCGATGCAAGAAGATAGGCTTCGAGGTGTAGAGGAGATCAGGCAAGGATTGCTTCATCCGGAATCACCGGAAGTAGTTGTCGAGAGAGCGTTCTCAGATTTTTATGTAGATCCCGATTTGCTTTTAAAAACACCGGGAGCAGGCGTAGAATACCCACAGGATTTCTTTTTGATTCCGAGCATACAAATTTTTGAAGCAGATCAATTACCTCCCACAGGGATCAGCGTTATTGATACTGAAAACTGGACTTCCAACTTGGTGGGTCTATTTGATGGTCATGTAAATCATGGCGGTGATTTAAAAATCATTGAGCCGAGCCTGGATGAAGCTGGGCTTGATGACGCACAAACTGATGTCACGGCAACTCATAAAGCGGTCGCGCCAAGATAATTTTACCAGAGCGCTTATAAAACAAACGCCAGTAATTTTCTAAGATCTGTGCTGTAAGGATGGGTCCCGATAACGGAGACGCAAAGACATTCACGTCTTTCGATTCAGAAAATAACTTTGACGGAAAAAATAGAAAAAATCAGCCATCTAGGCTCAGCACCATCTGCCCGAAGGGACCGGGCATGGCCGCATAGCTTTCATCAATACGCTCAAGAACTTCATATCGGCCGATATCATTCGCATAACGTCGGATCATACCCATGACCCCACCGCCTTCATTGGACTCATCCGCGATCTCTAACGCCCGGATCGCCCCGGCAACAAAATCGCAATCGCCGACATTAACGCCTTGCTGAAGGAGTAGAAACTCAATCTTCTCCTCACCTTGATCTTTAAGAATACGCACAACATCGGCAATAAACGAAGACTGCCCGTTTTCCATAGCCTTCGCCATGCACTGGTAAAAAAGCTTGCCGATACCGACTTCATCCTGCCCCAGATAGACCTCCACGAAACCCAGTACATCCCCGGCTTCCTGGAAAGCAAGAAAATCGGCCTCGACCTTGCGCAAGGCTGCATTTTCAGCACCCATCGCCTGTCTGAGTAACTCGGAAGAAGATCCGTAATCCCTGAACATCTTCAAACCCTTTTGACGCTGCCAAAAAACCCCGGCCAGAACGTTAAAAAATATGAATTCTCCGTGTTCTCGATTATGGCATTACCAGAGGATAAAAAATAGAGAAAAACATGATTCGTCAAAGAATGGAAAAATGGCGGAGAGGGTGGGATTTGAACCCACGATACCCTTGCGAGTATACCGCATTTCGAGTGCGGCGCATTCAGCCACTCTGCCACCTCTCCACGCCCGGCACGCCGGGTTCAGACCTTTTACGGCTTTAGCCGCCTGAAAGCAAGAGCCTACGCCGCGTCGCGCTCCCTCGCCGTTTTTTTATCCGCCTCCTCAGAGCAAACTTCCCCCTCCCCGCTTCGCTTTTCGCTTTTCATGGCTTTACGTTCTTTATGCAGATGATGAAGGGACGGAAGAACGGAAAGAACGATGATCACCAGAACGATGGGCAACAAATAATGATCGACCTTATCGGCCGGAATCAGGTTCCCCGCAAGATAGCCGAGCGCACAAAGCCCTGCGACCCATAGCACGGCCCCCACGACGGTGTTCACCACGAATTCCCGGTAATCCATCCGCACCATCCCCGCGAGAAACGGCGCAAACGTTCGCACGATCGGCATGAACCGCGCCATGATGACGGTCATTTTCCCGTGCTTTTCGTAAAAGCGTTGTGTCATCTCCAGATGCTGGCGCTTGATGAACCGCGTATCGCCCTTGGCAAACAGCTTCATCCCGACCCTCCGCCCGATCTCATACCCGACAAGGTTCCCGGTCACCGCCGCGACCACCCCCCCGCCCACAAGAATCCAGATATTCAAAATACCCTGCGAAGCCAGAAACCCCGCGGTAAACAACAGGCTGTCTCCCGGCATGAAAAAGAAAAACGGCACCCCGGATTCAAGGAACAGAATGCTCCAGACCCCCAGATAACCCAGAGATTTAATCAGCGATAAAACGTCAAAACCCATGAAAACACCCCAACTGCGGCAGTTGCAAAACCGCCAAGGTAAGGTAAGGTAATCCGCTGCGCCCGGCAACAGTTTTAGGAAGTCCCCTTAGACCAGTAATTATGGTCCGTCGGAAATAAAATCGGCATGTGTGCCGATCCTGCGAGAATAGATATCCCGCTGTTCGCGCAAGATGTCCTCAGTCCACTGCTGAACATTTCGTTCAAGCCCGGTTACTATTCCGGCCTGATACAGGTCGTTACTTTCCCATTTGTTCGGACGGTCGGAATCCTGGCTGGGATGCGCGCTGTCAATCGTTAGATCGCCAACGATCCGGGTGTGGTACCCGCCGTCATGTAATTTGACGTGCGTGTTGATGACACATTCCAGCGCCCAGACGCCGCAAACCTTGATTTCGAGGTCCTGATGTCTTTCTTCGGCTTCATCGCGCAGCGCTTCGAAAAAAGTTTCATTACCGGGATAGGCGGATTGCTCGTCCTTCCAGAGTTCTGAATCCACAGGGTCTTGCGTCAGATTATGCAGCCCGCCATACTGCATGACATCATCGTCTTTTGATTTGACCCAGACGATCAGGGTGCCGTTGTCACGCATTTCTTCGACGAAGGGCTGGATATCGGCGGCGAGAGCATCCATCCCGGTTTTGCGTCTGGCATCCTGAAATTCCACTGTTTTTTGAAAAAGCGGGTGATCGGCGAACTCACTTCCCGGTTCCAGCTGAGGGTTCTTCCCCATGCCGTCTTGCATGTCGACCACAAGAACTACAACCATTTTGTCGCGGGGCGAGTGTTCCGCCATTTATCCAACCACCCTGTTAAGGCTTGTTCTTTCCCCTATCGTAATACTCTTTTCATAAAAAAATCAACGGTTTTGCCTCATGCCCCGCTTTACACCCCGTTCCCGCGGGGTTAAAAAACAAGCATGACAAAAACACACACGATTCCCCCCAAAACAGCGGACAACCCGATGAGCGACCCTTTGAATTTCACGCACAGGCACGACCACATCCTGATCCTCGATTTCGGCTCTCAGGTCACCCAGCTCATTGCCCGCAGATTAAGAGAATCCGGCGTTTACTGCGAAATCTGGCCCTTCAACCACGCGCCGGAGGAGCGAATTAAAGCCTTCAACCCCAAGGGCATCATCCTCTCCGGCGGCCCGTGCAGCGTCACGGAAAAAGACAGTCCGCGTGCGCCTGATTGTGTGTTTACCATGAATTTGCCCATCCTCGGCATCTGTTACGGCCAGCAAACCATGGTTGAACAACTCGGCGGCAAGGTCGAACCCGGCGAAACCCGTGAATTCGGCCGCGCCTATGTCGACGTAAAGGGAAAAAGCGCCCTTCTGGAAGGCGTCTGGAAACAGGGCGCGCATGAACAGGTCTGGATGAGCCACGGCGACCGCGTCACCAAACTCCCCGATGGCTTCGAAGTCGTCGGAACCTCCAGCGGCGCCCCCTACGCCATCATCGCCGATGAAAAACGCCACTTTTACGCGGTCCAGTTCCACCCGGAGGTCGTCCACACCCCCCACGGCGCGGAACTCTATAAAAACTTCACGCACAATATCTGCGGCTGCTCCGGCGACTGGACGATGGCGGCGTTCAAGGACGAAGCGATCGCTAAAATTCAGGCGCAAGTCGGCAAGGGCAAAGTGATCTGCGGTCTTTCGGGGGGCGTGGACTCCTCGGTCACCGCCGTGCTGCTGCACGAAGCCATCGGCGACCAGCTGACCTGTATATATGTCGATACGGGCCTGATGCGCGCGGGCGAAAGCCAGCAGGTCGTGTCCCTCTTCCGCGATCATTACAACATCCCCCTGATCCATGAAGATGCCAGCGAAAAATTCCTTTCGGGTCTGGAGGGAATTTCGGACCCGGAAATCAAGCGCAAGCTCATTGGCGGCCTGTTCATCGACGTGTTCGACCATTGCGCGACGCGGGTCGGCGGCGCTGAATTTCTGGCGCAGGGAACTCTGTACCCCGACGTGATCGAGTCGGTGAGCTTTACCGGCGGGCCGAGCGTTACGATCAAAAGCCACCATAATGTCGGCGGGCTGCCCGAACATATGGATCTAAAACTGGTCGAACCCCTGCGCGAACTGTTCAAGGACGAAGTGCGTGTGCTCGGCCGCGAACTCGGCATGCCCGAAGATTTCATCCGCCGCCACCCCTTCCCCGGACCGGGGCTTGCGATCCGCATCCCCGGCGAAATTACAGAGGAAAAGCTGGAGATTTTGCGCAAGGCCGACACGATCTATCTGGAGGAAATCCGTAACGCAGGTCTATACGATGCCATCTGGCAGGCCTTCGCCGTGTTGCTGCCCGTGCGCACAGTCGGCGTCATGGGCGACGACAGAACCTATGATTATGTCTGCGCGTTAAGAGCGGTGACCAGCACAGACGGCATGACGGCGGATTATTTCCACTTCGATCATGAATTTCTCAGCCGCGTAGCAACCCGCATTATCAACGAAGTCCGCGGCATCAACCGCGTAAC
The DNA here is from genome assembly GCA_020638365.1 of Rhodospirillales bacterium. Lineage (GTDB taxonomy): Bacteria > Pseudomonadota > Alphaproteobacteria > Micavibrionales > Micavibrionaceae > JAGNKE01. The sequence continues at coordinate 438,229 of JACKIQ010000002.1, forward strand.
CTACGACATCACCTCCAAGCCGCCGGGAACGATTGAGTGGGAATGATGTTATGGAAGCCAAAACATGTTTTCTTGCCTGCCCGCTAGGTAATAGTCACGATAAAGTTAGAGATCATGCTGACTGGTTGTTTGATATATTAAAAAATGTCTTTTCAAAAGCTGATGTGGAAATTATACGAGCGGATAAAATTACTGCTACCGGATGCATTAATAAGCAAATACTAGAAAGAATTATAACTGCAGACTTGCTAATAGCAGATCTAACTGACTGTAATCCGAATGTTTTATTTGAGTTAGGTTTTAGATACGCACTTGGAAGACCTCTAATACAAATTATAAAAGGAGGATCAAAAAATACCTTTTGATATTAGTACAAAAAGAACTATTTTTTACAGCCTATACAAGCCAAAAGAACTTGAACAAAAAATTATGAATTTTGTATCAGAGATAGAAACAGGAGAATATACACAAGACTACGAATCACTTGCCAATTACTATCGAGTAGATACGGGCAATCTGAACAAGATTTCTAACAAAAAAACAGACTCTCAACTTTCTAAATTAGAAACAGAACTATTTTTTGTGGAATTTTTAGATGTTGAAGGAATACATATTTATCGACGTGACGGGAAATATGTAGGTAGATTTGATGACACAAAGCCCCATCCTAGAGATATTATAAAACAGGTTAGTTCGAGCAAATAATTTCCTTGATTTATAATCCCTTAAAGTTTCACTAATCCCACATTTGACATCCCCGCCCTCGCCGCATTATTCTTGAGGAAAGCGGGATGTTATGAAAAGACAAAAGTTTATCACAGCCGAAAATCTGCCGATTATGACCCGCGCTTTCGCGGAGTCGGTCGATCCCGCGCTGCGCTCCGGCGGGGACGTTACGGTTTCGCTGATCGGGGAGCCGGGGGTGGGGAAATCCTATATCTCCGGCAAGATGTCGGACGCCGTGACCGGGCCGCACGTCACCGCCCTGACCATGACCGTTCCGCGCGATAACATGCACGACCTGATCCTCTGGTCCGTGCGGGAAAGCGAAAATGTGCAGATCAGGCAGATGGATAACGCCTCGCGCCGTTTCGTAGACGCCGATTATCATGATTTCGTTTTCGCGCAGCGCCTGCTCCACCCCGTACCCGTGCGCACGAAACCCGGCATCAATTTCATCGAGCACCCGGACGAGACGATGGAGTTCGCCTCCGACCTTGTCGTGCGGCTCTCTTTTTCGCCGCAGCAGAGAGAAGCCATCCTCATGCTGCGCGACAATATGTTCGGCGCCGCCCCGGAAGTGGTCGCCTCCATCAAGGACGATATCGCCAGCGTGATGGCGCAGGGGTGCCTGCTGGAAATGGAATTTCAGGGGAACCGGATCGACCGCGTGCCTCTGATCGACTTTTTCGACGAACCCGAAGCGAAAATCGGCCGGGAAGACGACGAACCCGACCTCGAATTCGCCTTGTAGCTTTTATCCCGCCTGCGCGTATTTCGTGTCTATGGATATGGGGTCCATCTTTGACATGGGGATCGCGGCCTCCATCACGATTTTTGCCGCAAGGCCGGGGCTGAATGTGTCTTTGACCTCATAGATGAGTTTCTGCGCGATCATCGCGTAGGTCCAGCCCCAGAATAGCGGCTCGATTTTATGTTTTATCTGGATGTCGTTGGTTACGCCCCAATGCCGCAACCCTGTGACCGGAAGTTCCCGCGGCATATGCTCGGGCGGCAGGCGCGGCTCGTAGAATTCCTTGTGACCGATTTTCGAAGCGTAATAGCCTGCGATTTCCTCGCGGTCGGGTAAGTCCTCCACACCCAGATCAAGCGCCGGGCCAGCAACCAGAGAATAAACAGAAATGCGGTCTTCCTCGGTGGAGAGGAGCGGTTCGTTCAAATGGTCGCCGTAAAAAAATGTTTCCTTGTCCTCGGTGTAAATTCTTGTGAAGGCCTGCTGGATGGGCATGATTCCCTTTTTTACCAAGGCTTCGCGAATGGCGATCTGGCATCCAAAGCCCGCGAGGGCCCCGAGATTGCTGAACAGCGTTTCCAGTTCACGGCTTTTTCCATTCTTTTCCTGCGCGTCCGCCTGCGCAAATTTCTTGCGGTAGTCAGAGCGGAGATAGTCCAGAATTTCTTCCTGTGCCAGAGCGTGCGCGTTTTTCATGAATATAACTTCCAGTACTAGAAGGCTTTTATGAAAGTGATTTGGTTTGTCTTACACTATTTTTTTAGAATATGGAAACAGTAAAAACCTTAACGTGAAGCGCAAAACCTCGCCCGTGCTGGCCTGGAATTGACCAACCTTTGGCGCTGGCCTAAAATTCCCGAAATTGTGTGTGTTGTCTTAAAGGCGTATACAAGTGACCAGCACTATAAGGCCTAAGGAATTCATCGACCCCGACCCGCCCACCTTCTCGTTTGGCTGGCACGCGCTTTCCCTTGTCCTTTCCTATACCTTCGCCCTGTTCGCCGTATCGCTTCTTTCTTATGCGGTGATGGGCCCGATGGCGTTTTTCGTGTTTTCCGCCGGGCTGACCGCCGGGCTGCCCACCTTGGGCCTGTCCCTGACGGCGCTCTTCTTTTTCAAGGACAAGGTCGAACTTAACCCCGAACGCTGGTGCGCCGCCGCCCCTTTCGCAGTGGCCCTGCTCTGCCTTCCCCTTGACCTTATTTTTGCGAACGCGCCCGCCTCCGTAGAATCCGTATGGTACGGGCGCACCTTCATCGCCTTTATCGCCACCGCCCTCAGCGCCAATTTCTACTACCGCATGTTTTCCGACAGCCTGCGCCGCGCCAACCACGCGAGGCTGAAAGAATTTCTGGAAAACGAGGAAGAAAAAGAAAAGGAACGCGAAGAGGAAGACCGCAAGAGATACATCCAGAAACTCCGATCGAAAGCGGCAACCGATTCTCAATAAACAAAAACGGTATGCAGAGGAAGAAACGCAAAAATCATCAGGAGTGCTTGCATTTATGCGGACAAGAAGGCTAAAAGCTAAGGAAAAGAAAAAACTGTTCTTTTTAGCATCAGCGCTATGTTTTGCGTCCTCACATTTTTTCCCCGGTCAGGCTTTTGCCTCGACGACCGGCTCCGTGGGCTCGCCGAAAGTAAAAAAGGATGCGAACGAAGTCATGCTGCGTTTCGGCTACAGCGAAGCGGATGAAGAGTCTTCGGACGACGAGCGTTTTCGCACCCGCCTTCATCTGGACCACGGTTTTACGGATTATTACGCGGCCCGGCTGATTGTGTCCGGTGACAAAAGGAAAAACGACAGCCTCGAACATGATGCGCTGACCCTTGAAAACAGATTTTACCTGTTGAAAGCCGACGAATACGGGTTTGATTTCGGCGCACGCGCCAGTTACAGCCTCAAGGACGGCGACAAAAAACCCGACAAGATATCCGTCGGTTTCTATGAACTTGTTCCCCTTGACGCTTATGAAATTCGCGCCAACCAGATTTTCGACCATGAAATCGGCGAGGATTCAGAAGACGGTATCGGCGCCGAACTGCGCTTTCAGGTCACAAGAAAGGTTTCAGATGACCACAAGCTGGGCTTGGAAAGTTTCCACGATTTTGGAAACCTGAAAGAGCAGTCCGGCTACAGCGCGCAAGCTCATACGTTCGGCCCCGTTCTTAAAGGCAAGATTTTTGAAAATTATAAATATGAGACAGGCTACCGCGTGGGAATATCCAAAGACGCGCCAGACCACAGCATAAAGTTTTTTATCAGCAGGGAGTTTTAAAACGCAAACCCCCGTAGACCCGAAAACCGAAAAAAGATACAAAACGCACTGACCCGCGCGCAGAAAGAGCACGATATCGTCATCCTGCATTCTGCCCAATTTGGCAGCCGCACAGGGTTACCCGCGTCCTAAACCCATTGACTTCCCGGGCCGTAAAGCCTTAAAAACACCCCGTTATGAGCAAAACAGGCAAACCGGTCATCGGTGTTCTCGCGCTTCAGGGCGCAGTCACCCCCCACAAACCGCATATAGAGGCGGCGGGGGGAGAATTCCGCGCGGTCAAAACAGCAGAAGAGATTAACGTCTGCGACGCCTATATCCTGCCCGGCGGAGAAAGCACGACGATGCTCAAACTGATCGACACGTTTGGACTCTGGGACACTTTGGCCGAAAACTTCGCGAAAAAGCCTGCCTGGGGAATCTGCGCGGGTGCGATCCTCATGGCCGAAAAGGTCACCAACCCGGAGCAGAAATCCTTCGCCCTCCTCCCCCTGACAGTGGAGCGCAACGGCTACGGCCGCCAGCTCGAAAGCCACCACGGAGAAATCGACGGCTACCCCGTCTCCTTCATCCGCGCCCCGCTCTTCACCAATGTCGGAAAAAACGCGCAAATCCTCGCCGAACACAAGGGTACGCCCGTCTGGATCAAAAAAGACCGTTACACGGCCAGCGCCTTTCACCCCGAACTGACGCTCGATTTCCCCTCCCCGATGCACCGCGCCTTTATTGAATGTCTGCTTTGACCCTCTTACCTGCAGATTGACACCCGCTCCATTCCCTCATAAAACAGGCAAATGATTGGATATATCTCGACACGCGGCGGAGTAGCATCCCAGACCTTCGAACACGTGCTTTTGGCGGGTCTCGCCCCCGGAGGCGGTCTGTTCGTCCCCGAAAGATGGCCGACAATTGATCTGAAAGCCCTTAAGGGAAAATCCTACGTGGATAGTGCTGAAATCGTCACCTTCCCCTTTGTCGAGGGTGCAATCTCCCGTGCGGAGTATCGCAAGATACTCGAAGAAACCTACAGCCCTGAAAATTTTCGCCACCCCGATGTCACACCCCTGCATCCGATCCCCGGACAGGCCAAAGGCAATATTACGGTTATGGAACTCTTCCACGGGCCGACAATCGCCTTTAAGGATATCGCACTCCAGCTTCTGGGACGTTTGTTCGAACACGTCCTGACCCGCCGGGGCGAACGCATCACGATCGTCGGCGCCACATCCGGCGACACAGGCTCCGCCGCTATCGAAGGCTGCAAGGCCTGCGACCACGCGGATATTTTTATATTGCACCCCAAGGGCCGCGTCTCGGACGTTCAGCGCCGCCAGATGACAACGGTGGACGCGCCCAACGTCTTCAACATCGCTATCGACGGAACATTTGATGACTGCCAGAATCTCGTAAAATCCATGTTCAACGACCAGTCCTTCCGCGACGGCCTGAATCTCTCGGCGGTCAACTCGATCAACTGGGCACGGATCATGGCCCAGATTGTCTACTACTTCGTGGCGGCGGTCCGCCTCGGCGCACCGGAAAAGGAAGTATCTTTTGTTGTCCCGTCCGGCAACTTCGGAAATATGTACGCTGCCTACGCCGCGCAGCAAATGGGCCTGCCCGTAAAGCACCTGTGCGTATCCACAAACCGCAACGACATTCTCGACCGCTTCCTTGCAACCGGAGAAATGAAAATCGAACAGGCTTATGCGACATTAAGCCCCTCGATGGACATCCAGATTTCAAGCAACTTCGAACGCTACCTTTTCGACCTGCTCGACCGCGACACGCTTAAACTTGCTGAACTGATGAAGACTTTCAGGGATGAAGGGAACTTCAAGGTTGAAGACGAACAGATGATCGAGGCCCGGCAACAATTCCGCTCTTCGCGGGCGATGGATTCGGAAACCGAGGATATGATGCAAAAATGCATGGTGTCCGATGAATACGTCCTAGACCCTCATACGGCGGTCGGTTTGATAGGCGCCCGCATGATCTCCGAAGAGACGTCCGGCCCGGTTGTCCTTCTTGCCACCGCCCATCCCGCCAAGTTCCCCGATGCGGTTCGCAAGGCGCTGGCCGTAACTCCGACACTGCCCGAACATCTCGCGGGCCTGATGGAAAGGGAGGAAAAAGCAGAAAATCTGCCCAACAACCTTCAGCAGGTCGAAGATTTCATCCGCGCCCGCTCTCGTGTGACTTCGGGCAACTGAAAAAAAGTAAAGCGAAACAATCATGACCACGATTCAAAGCACCACCCTCCCCAACGGCCTGCGTATCGTCACCGATACGGTCCCCACAATCGAAACCGTATCCGTGGGGATCTGGGTTGGCGTCGGCACCCGCTTCGAGGACATGCGCTATAACGGCGTCGCTCACATGGTCGAACACATGCTCTTCAAGGGAACAAAGAAGCGCACGGCGCTTGAAATCGCCGAAGTGATTGAGGATGTAGGCGGCAGCATGAACGCATACACCAGCCGGGAACTCACAAGCTACTACATCCACCTTCTTAAGGAAGACCTCGCCCTTGGCCTCGACGTGCTTTCCGACATGATCCTGAACTCAACCCTCCCCGACGAGGAAATTGAACGCGAGCGCGAAGTCATCCTTCAGGAAATCGGCATGTGCACCGATACGCCGGACGATCTGGTGTTCGATAACTATTATGAAACGGCGTACAAGGGGCAGGCGCTTGGCGCCCCTATTCTCGGAACAAGCGAGATCATCTCGAACATGCAGCGCAGCACCCTGACCGGCTATATAAAGCAACACTATGTCCCCGCGCAAATGGTGGTATGCGCCGCCGGTAACCTGAAGCATGAAAACGTCGTCAAGCTCGCAGAAAAATTTTTCGGTCACATCCCGGCAGGCACGGCAGAAAAAAGCCATTCGGCGAAATACACCGGCGGAGAAAGCCGCCTAGAAAAGGATCTCGAGCAAAGCCACATCGTGCTGGGCTTTCGCGGCATCCCGCGTATTGAGGACGACCATTACGCGGCCCATACGCTGGCCGTGCTTATGGGAGGCGGCATGTCCTCTCGCCTCTTTCAGGAAATAAGGGAAAAACGCGGCCTCGTCTACTCGATCTACAGCTACCACTCCGCCTATACCGACGACGGTCAATTCATAATCTACGCAGGAACTGGACCGGACAAGCTTCCTGAACTGGTTCCCGTCGTCTGCGATGAAATCAGGAAGCTTGCAGGCTCGGTGGATGGCCCCGAACTCAAACGCGCAAAGATGCAGCTTCGCGCCGGAATCCTGATGGGTCAGGAATCCATGAGTACCCGCGCCGACACCTGCGCCAAATCTCTTCTCCTGAACGGAAAACTCCGCAACATCAAGGAAATAATGGAAAAAATAGAAGCCGTAGATACCGAAGCGATCGACCGGGTGGCGCGAAGAATTTTCGGATCAGCGCCGACCCTGGCCGCCCTCGGCCCGCTCGAACATCTCGAACCTCTGGATAAGATTAAATCACGCCTGTCTTGAGACCTTAGGCGTTTCCGGCCGTACCCGAGAGCATCCCCGGATCGAACCCGAGCTGTCCAACGGCCTTGCCCCACTTGGCATCGTTGTCGGGATCGAAAATAATCGAAGGGTCCGCATCCGCGACCAGCCATGCGTTCTGTTGGATCTCCCAGTCAAGCTGCCCGGCGCTCCATCCGGCGTACCCGAGAATAAACAAAAGATTATCCGGTCCCTTGCCGCACACGATATCTTGCACGGCCTCCACCGTCCCGGTCACGCCATACTCATGATCTCCGCTGATTACGACCGTTTCCTCGCGATTGAAGTCCGGAGAATGCAGAAGGAACCCGCGCGCCGACTCCACCGGACCGCCGTTCATAACCGGCATCCTCAAAGCTTTGAGATCGACGACGATATCCGAACGCAGGTCAAGCTGTTTAACCAACTCGTGAAAGGCGATTCCCGGAAGCGTATGATTGACCACAAGCCCCATCGCGCCATGCTCGTCGTGCGAACACATGAAAACCACGGCGCGTTCAAAACGCGGATCGCCCATACTCGGCATCGCCAGAAGAAGCTTTCCGGTCAGATACCCGGATTTCACTGTTCCCTCATCTCTGGCCTGCCCCATAACTAACTCCTTGTAATCCGATATAATCCTTGGCTGTTCTGTCCATGATAGAAACAAAACTCCGCAAAGGGAAAGAAAAATAATTTATCCGCGCAAACCCGAATAAACCTTAAGCGTTTCAGCCACCACGTGCTTCACGTCAAATTCTCTGAGCGCGAGATCACGCCCAGCCCGTCCCATCGCGGCACGGCGCGCAGGGTCATCCAGCAGCGTGCGTATGGAATCCGCGCACGCCTTTGCGTCCCGCACGGGAAACAGCAACCCGTTCACCCCGTGCGACACGGCTTCCCGGCACCCGGGATGGTCCGTCGTCACGATTGCCTTGCCCATGGCCGCCGCTTCAAGCAGCACCTTTGGCACCCCCTCCCGGTAATAAGACGGATATGCCACAAGGCAAACCGTGGAAAACAGCCCGGGCATATCCTTGATCGGTCCCAGCCATTCGACGGCCCCGTCCGCGCACAATGCCTTCATTTCCGCCTCGGTCATGGCCAGCGGGTTCCCCGCGCTCAGCCCCCCCGCGATCTGGAACCGCGCCCGCATGCCCTCCGCCTTTAAAATCCGGGCCGCTTCCACGAATACCGCAACCCCCTTGTCCCGTACAAGACGCGTAGGCATCAGAACGACCGGCGGATCCGCCTCCCCTGCATGCTCGCGCGGTTTGAACACATGAGTATCGACCCCCGATCCACGGATCAGCGCCGTGCGCTCGCGTCTTACGAACCCGCGCTTGACCAGCAAATCCAGATCGTCCGGGTTCTGAAAAATTACCCGAATACTTTTCCCGTTCAGCGCCAGCTTCAAAAAAGGCCCGATCAGCGTCCGCAGGATTTTCGGCTTAATCCCCTCTGCGGAAAACAGATACCCCAGCCCCGCCACAGTATGCACGACCTGCACGCCCGTCAGCCGCGCCGCCAGCCCGGTCATAAACGCGTACTTCAGCGTAATCGCATGAACGATACCCGGCCTGTGTTGAGCGATCAAACGGCGCAGAGCGAAAACAGTCTTGAATACGCCGCCCGCGCCCGCCACCTCCGGCAGGTCAAGCCCGGTAAACCCGTGTTCGCTCAGCTTTTCATCGCCCGCCCCGCCCGGCATGGCGACCAGAACACGGTACCCTGCATCCCGCGCGCCCGCGGCAAGCGGCAAACGGTGCGACCAGAACCAGTCCGGGTGATTGATGACATAAAGAATGGACTGCTGCGCCATAACTAAAAACGGGGTACCTTATTGAAAAACCCGCTCACGCGGCCTTCCGCCCCGGCCCTTCTTCGTCCCGCCCTCTTCCCGGAGAAGAACGCTGCGCGCCCCCCGGCGTATCGGAAAAATCGCTCGCGATCATTTCCTGCAACCCCTGCTTGAGGGTAAACGGCGCCTTGAATCCCGTATGCCGGACCTTGTCGGCGTTCACCACCGTATTCGCGCAGAATTTCTTCACCCGGATCAGGCTGATCGGAAAAGTCTTCCCCGTAATCTTCGCCAGAACGTCAAGCGCCGCCCCGCCCGCAACCCCGGCAAAATAGGGGATGACAATCCCCCCGTCCCGTTGCCCCAGCCCGGCTCGGATATCCGCCACCATCTCCTTCATCGAAAGGTCCGGCTTGTCCGCGTAATTATAAAGGCTCCGCCCCTTGCCCTCTTCAAGGCACTGCGCGAAAAACGCCGCGACGTTCTCCACATACGCGACCGACTTCCGGTTCTCCCCGTTCCCGATCATCATGAACCGCCCGCGCGCGATGGAATCCATAAGGGTATAGACATTCCCCCGGTTCCCCGGCCCGAACGTCGCCACCAGGCGAATGGTTACCAGCCTGCGCGCATTGTCCGCCTTCACCCATGCGTCGAACACCTTCTCGCTCTCCAGCTTCGAGCGCCCGTAATCGTTGAACGGCGCAGGCGTGCTGTCCTCTTTCGACTCTCCGGCATCCAGCCCGTACACGGCAACCGAACTGGAAAAAACAATCGTCTTGATCCCGTTCTGCTCGGCGGCGGCCACGACGTTCTCCGCCCCGCCCACATTCACGTCGTAATATTTCTGGATGGGGGACACGTCGTCCCGGTGCTCCGCGGCAAGGTGATAGATAACGTCAAACCCCTTAAGCGCCGCGATCATCGCCTCCTTATCGGTCACGTCGACGACCGCGCCCTCCTCGGGAAACACGGTAGAGCGCACAACGTCCAGCCACGCGCACTCATGCCCCTGAGCCTTCAGCCGCCGAATAAGCGCCGTGCCGATAAACCCCGCCCCGCCTGTAATCGCGATTTTCATGGCCCTACACTAGGCCCCGGAACACAAAAAGGCCACATTTATTTCCCACCCGACCACAGTATACGTCTTCCTCATACCCGCGGTTATAAGAGTCCATAGACAGGATCGCATTAAATAGTCTGTTATCCATTATCTCTCCTCTCTCGGGGAAAACGCGCCAGCACTTAGACTATTTGCAGTAGGATTAGAACTGTCTAACCACCCAACCCGACTACTATCTAGCCGCTTATCATAGTAGTCGCTCAACCAAGTTAGTTTTTTCCTGACATCGCCATATGTGACTGGATCATTTGTCTTTTCAATGGTTATGGATTTTAGGTTTACACCCTGTCCAAATACTTCACCCATATTGTCAACGTCGACTCCCACCACACTTATGGGTTCATGCAAATCTCTAAACATTACGAGGCGAGGTAACGTACTTTTGAGTTCGGCCTTCTCGCCCAACTTTATGTTGTTATAAAACTCTAGCTTTTTATGTTGGTCTGTCCCATTAAATGGAAAGGCATTAAAGAACTCTTCGTAGGAGCGAGGCCTAATTATTGAGAAAAGCACTCCACGCTCTCCCAGATCGACGACAACGGCTTCCCCTAGAACTAGATATTTTATGTTCGGCACATCAGGATTTAATGCCATAGGTCTAAACGCTTTGACCTGCCGAACCGCACTCCCCGCCTTCAAGCCTTCCGGCGTTTCGACTTCTATGGTGATGCGGTAATTCCAGGTAGCGGGATAAAGATACCCCGAACCCGCGAAAACGAGCACAACCCCGACAACGAGAAAAACGCCAATAAGCCGCAGCCTCATCTCACCCCGCCCAGCGCGTCCGCCAGTCCTGAAACATCAGGACGGTCCACAGCTTGCCCGAATGGTTCCCGTTCCCGGCCAGATGATCCGCCCAGACCTTGCGCACCGGCGCGGCGCTTAAATACCCCTGATCTTCAAGCGCCGTCTCATCCAGCAAGTTCTCCGCCCAGTCGCGCAGCGGCCCGCGCAGCCATTCGCCCAGAGGAATAGTGAACCCCTGCTTGGGCCGGTCGAACAGGCGCTCGGGCACATGCTTCTGCAACACATGCCGCAGCAGCCACTTCCCCTGCCCCTGATGCACCTTGTAGGATTCGGGCAGGCTCCACACATATTCGTAGATCCGCTGGTCGAGCAACGGCGCGCGCACCTCAAGGCTGGTCGCCATGCTCGCCCGGTCCACCTTCGTCAGGATACCCCCCGGAAGATACGACAGCGCATCCCAGTACATCATCATCTCGCCAAAGCTCAAACCGTCCGGCTGCCATTCCGGTTCGATCAGGGGCACCCGCCCCTCCTCCCCGCCATGCACCAGATGATCGGGCTTGTTCCACTGGCTGACCAGACGCAGGTAGAACGATGTCGGGTCGTCTTCGCCCAGAACGCTGCTCGCCTTGTGCATGTGCGATCCGAACTGCGGGTGATACTGCGAAATCCTGTCCCACGTCTCCACCGAAACCTTGGACAGGCTGGACGATAAAAACCGCCGCAGGAATTTCGGAAGGCGGCTCACCCGCTTCCAGACCTTCGGCCCCTGAATATGCCGCGTGTACCCGCCCAGCATCTCGTCCCCCCCGTCCCCCGACAACGCGACCGTGACGCTCTGCCGCGCGAACGACGAAACAAGGTAAGTGGGAATGGCCGAAATATCGGCGAACGGCTCGTCATACATCTCGGGGAGCTTGGGAATAACCTCCAGCGCCTGCTTCCCGTCCACATACTGCTCGTGATGATCGGTCCCCAGATGCTCGGCCACCTTCTTCGCGTGCGCCGCTTCGTTGTAGCCTTTCTCGTGAAACCCGATCGAATAGGTTTTAATCGGCACGCTCGACGCCTTCTGCATCAGCGCGACGGTCAGCGAACTGTCGATCCCCCCGGAAAGAAACGCGCCCAGCGGAACGTCCGAAACCATCCGCTCCACCACGCAATTCTGCAACAACGTCTCGAACTGCTCGGGGATATAAAGCTTCTCCCCGCACCCCATCGCCCGCGAAATCCGCAACGCCTCAAGATGGCTCCAGTACGGCTTCATATGAAGATTCATCGGCTCCGCCGGCTCCAGCGCCGCCACGTCCAGCGCCATGTACTGCCCCGCCGGAAGGCTCCAGACTTTCTCGTAAATGCTCAGCGGCGAAGGCACGTACCCATAACGCATATACGAACACAGCGCCGCCCGGTCGATCGTGCGCCCGAACAGCGGATGCGCGCACAGGGCCTTGAGCTCCGATCCGAAAACAAGGTTCGCCCCCGCCCACCCGATATAAAGCGGCTTCTTGCCCATCCGGTCGCGCGCCAGGTAAAGCAGCTTTTGGTGCCGGTCCCACAGCGCGAACGCGAACATCCCCCGGATAGCCTTGAGCGTGTATTGAACGCCCCACGCCTCGATCGCGGCCAGAAGGACCTCCGTATCGCTGTGCCCGCGGAAATACACGCCGAGCCGCTGCAATTCCGTCCTCAACTGACGGAAATTGTAGATTTCCCCGTTATAAACGATCACATACCGCTCCGAGACCGAGCGCATCGGCTGCCGCCCCGCCGGGGACAGGTCGATAATCGAAAGCCTCCGGTGACCCAGCGCCAGCCCCACCTCCGGATCCTGCCAGACGTCCCCCTCGTCCGGCCCGCGGTGCAGCAGAGCCCCGGTCATGGCCGTCACCGTGCGGTGCAGGCGCGGACGGTCCGGCTGCAGGCTGGTCTCGAATATTCCGGTAATGCCGCACATCGGGCTTATTCGCCTTGAAGAGGGCGTCCTTTCAGGGGTACAGTTTGAAGCAGGATCAACACCTTGGCAATAAGTGAAATTTGACTTTAAAGTGGCAAAAAACCTAAAATAAACAGGAGATTGGGGCAAAAATGGATATCGAGCTGCGCCTGACGAAGGATGGCAAGATCGTCTTGGTATGCAAGGGCCGCTTCAGGCAACGCGTCGAGGAAGTCGTCCTGAACCCGGATTCGGGGGTGCTTTCGGTGGTTTTTGAAGGGTACAAGGACTCCGCCGAACTCAACAGCCCCTTGGATATGGAGACGGTCGAGAAAATAAAAAATGAAATTTTCTGCGCTTTGGGCTATATTGAGGATGGTAAGCTGAAAGCTGCGGAATATGTCCGCTTCAGGGCCGGTGTAGTCTATTGACGGAATTGCCCTGTTTTAAAAGACTTTAAAGAACGAAAACGAGAGTAAAACAAAAGGGTGAATTGAGATGAGTGGAACATTCGCAGCCGACCCGGTCGAAACCGTAACCAAGGCCATGACCGAAGGCGAAGTCGTTCAGAACGTAAACTTTTCCGACGTTGAAATTGCGGGCGTCTTGGGCCTGATCGAAAGGTTTGTGGACGTCGAGCGCAACGCCTCTCTTGAAACGGGCGACTATCTTGCAATGTCATTGGCATCCGAGCAGTTGGCGATAACCCACGGCGCGACGGCGGAAAATGCCGGGGATATGAATGTGTACACGGCCAACGCGTCCGCCGCGGACACCCGCACGAACGAAGCGATCGAACACGGCGTCAAAAGCAACGCCGCCGCCGCAACCGCTGCGGAAGCCGGGGCCAAGGCCGCCGCGCTGGTTCAGGCCTCCAATATCACCCAGGCGCAGATTCAGCAGGAAATGAGACTGCACAGCGTTCTTGAGGAAGAAACCATCCGCAAGGCCGCCGCCGCCACGCTTGACCTCGAAGCCGAAGCCGCCACCGCCTCCGTCGACAAGGACGCCTTGCAGCCTTTGAAGCTGACATAAGCGGGCTGCTTTAGCACAGGCTTGGGCTTCATGTGCCTGCTGCACGGTTCTGCGTGATTGGATTTTGTGGCCGGACGGCCCGTCCCGGCAGACGGAAAAAACGGCACCCCCGTCACCGTCGATCAAGGCGGGAGACTCATGCGCGGAGCGGTCCGGTGGATATTGATTTTCTTTTGACAGACAAGGGCGAGGTCGGCCTCCTGAGCAGCGAGAATTTCGTCAAGAAAATCGCCGGAATCCTCTTCGACCATGAAACCGGCCGCATGACCCTTGAATATACGGACATGGATTACCTCGACCTCAACATCCCGGTCGAGCCGGAATTTTTCAACGTCCTCGACATGGCGCTGATGATCCATATCGGCGCGGTCAAGAATAACCATATCTCTCAGGCCTATCAGGTCCCGCTCATGTTCCTGAACGACCCCTACCGTGTCGAGATTTTCCAGCACGTCCGCCCCCCGCCCAAACCGCTGGAATCCTTCTTTTATTTCATCTCCTCCTGCGTTCTCGGCCAGCCCGTCCACAGGAAAGACGCAGGCGACGAGGACACGCTGGGCTGCATCCTTGGCGACACGCTGCCCTCCATGCTGGAATTCGCGCCGCACCTCGCGCGCCGTAAGGCCATCGAATCCCGCCCCGAATTCGCCTTCTCCCCGCAGGCCCCCGTCCTCGGTCTGGGCGGCGGCAACGCGCGCAACGCCATCATCCACCCCGCCCAGCGCGAAAACCACGGCAAGACCGCCAACAAGAACAGGCGCCCCCCGCGCGGCAAAACCGGAACGGACGAAACGGGCGACGACACCCCGCCGGACTAAGTCCGCGCACCCCCGCGTAAAAGCCGCCCCAGCCTCACCCCGGAACAATCACAACCCTGCGCGATCAGAGACTTGGAAGCGCACCCCGCCGCGCGTGTGAGTCCACTCCGCCTGAGTAAACTAAGTCCCATGAGCCCACACAGATAAAAAAAGAGGCAACGGCGCACAGGAACCTCAAGACTCGACGCTGCGCGTGAACACGCCCGCCCGCCGCACCTTCGCCACCCGGTCGGGATGCGGCGCGTAATACCCGACAATCTCGGCGCGCCGCTTGACGATCACGCCCTTATACTCCCCCTCCTCCAGCAACCGCATATATTTGGACAGGTTGGTCTTGAAATCGTGAACCGTGGTGAAGATAAGGTCGTCTTTATAGGTAGGGGGCATAAAGGTAGTATAGGAATATTTTCTTATAATGTCAATTTCTATTTCTTACGCCTCAAACTACTCTTGACCTTAATAGAGATCAGCATCAAAAGTTGTAATAAAAATTACATCTATTTTTTTCAGCAAAGAGGACATTTTGAAAAAATTTACAATAAGCAATAACGAAGTAAATAAAATTTTAGGCTTGAATGAAGATCACTTTAATGATCTCAAATCAACCCGAATAGCACCAGCAAAGCTAACAAAAACAATCTCTGCATTCTCAAATGCAGAAGGTGGAGATGTATATATAGGGATAGAAGACAATCCTAGAATTTGGCAAGGATTTGCTACTGAAGAAGAAGCTAACGGACACATACAAATATTTGACAAGCTTTTTCCCTTTGGAGCACAATTTGACTACGCCTTTCTAAAAAATGAAAACGAAAAAGGTTTGGTCTTAAAAATTGACGTAAGCAAAACCAACGACATTAAAGTTGCTTCAGATGGAATTGCATATGTCCGCAGAGGCGCTCAGTCCCTACCTTATAAAGATCATTCTTCACTTGAGAGACTAAAAAGAAATAAAGGTATAACATCCTTTGAAACAGAACTCTTAAACGCCCCAGCCACAGCTATCACAAATTCAACTCACATCATTTCATTTATGTTGGCAGTAGTGCCTACATCTGAACCTGAACAATGGTTAAAAAAGCAACAATTGCTAATTCAAGGTAAACCCACTGTAGCTGGAGTACTTTTGTTTTCTGAAGAGCCTCAAGCGCTCTTACCAAAACAAAGTGCTATTAAAATATATCAATACAAAACTAAAGAAGAAGGAGAAAGAGACAGCCTTGCTTTTAATCCTATAACTATTGAAGGCAATGTTTATGAAACAATAAAAAAATCAGTAAAAAAGACACAAGAAATCATTGAATCAATCCGAATAATGACACCTCAAGGATTAAAAAAGGCCGCTTATCCTGTTGAAGCTTTACATGAAATCATTACAAACGCCGTACTACACAGAGATTACAGCATTCCTGACGATGTACACGTCAGAATTTATGATAACAGAGTTGAAGTACAAAGTCCTGGGAGCCTACCGGGACATATAACAACAGAAAATATTCTTGAAGAAAGATTTGCTAGAAACGGCATAATTGTAAGGCTAATCAATAAATTTCCTGATCCGCCTAATAAAGACGTTGGAGAGGGTTTAAATACAGCTTTTGAGGCAATGAAAAAAATGAGGTTAAAACCACCTCAAATAACACAAAAAGGAATGAACATAGTAGTAACCCTAAAGCACGAATTGCTTGCATCCCCTCAAGAAATAATTATGTCATACCTAGACACGCACAAAACTATAAGCAACAAAGAAGCCAGAGACATTACAGGTGTAAAAACCGAAAACGCCATGAAACATACCTTAAAAAAAATGGTTGATGCAGACATGCTTGAAACAATTACAGGCCAGACCGTTTTTCAAACTAAATACAAAAAAAAGCAAAGCTAAAGCTTGTTTTGAATCACAATTAAGCAGGCTCCCTAATTAAGTTGTTACCCTATTTTTTAATAAAAACTATCAAGGAATCATAAATTACGTCGTAATTTGCCATTAAATCTTATTTCATCTCACCATCCATACGCTTCATCTCCTCCTCAACCGTCGGAGAGTCCGTAATACTATCCGCGCTGCTCTCCATGAGGGTCGGCGCGGGCGGCGGCGCTTGCTCCACCATCAAAGTCAGCGGATTGAAATAAAGAAACGCGACAAACGCCGCCCACGTGCCGAACTTCACGACCTTGTTCGCCTGCGTCGCCCCCCACATGAACGCGCCGAACGCCACCCCGGCACCAAGAAAAAGCGGCAGCGAGATTTTGAACATCTCCACCCGCTCATCCAGCGCCATAATCGCCCCCGGCTCACGCGTGATAAAATATGGGTCAAACGTCGTCGGCAAATGCGGCAGGAACGCAAACACCAGCGCCATGTAAAGCCCGAACCCCACCGCACCGGTCAGCAAGCTGAGAACCAGCGCCTGAACGCTCTGGCCACTGAGCGGCGCTTCATTCACCCGCGCAATCACCTCGCCGTTCTTTTTCCGCCACCCGCGCAACAGACACGCGCCCGGAACCACCCCGACGATCAGCGCGACCAGATCGGTCAGCACGCCCGGCCTGTCCCAGACAAGATCACCGAACAGCGGGTCGAGATCGACCTTCGCCGCGTACAACGCCCACGCCGCCGCAAACGCCCCCGCCATCACCACATAAAAATACGCCGTCGCCTTGATATACGCCTTGCTCAGATCGTTCATCACAAAACACCCATCTCAATCT
Organism: Rhodospirillales bacterium; assembly: GCA_020638365.1. Lineage (GTDB taxonomy): Bacteria > Pseudomonadota > Alphaproteobacteria > Micavibrionales > Micavibrionaceae > JAGNKE01. The sequence continues at coordinate 455,646 of JACKIQ010000002.1, forward strand.
CTTCGAGCTTCTTGATCTCGTCGCGCAGCTTCGCGGCCTGCTCGAACTCAAGGTCGGCGGCAAACGCCAGCATCTTTTTCTTCTGCGCTTCGATATGCTTGCGCAGCTTCGCGGGCTCGTGGAACCATTCCTCGCGCTCGTCCTCGTGCAAACCCCGAGAAACAACGACGCGGTCCGCCTGTTCGTAGACGGAATCAAGAATGCTGCCTATATTCTTCCGCACGCTCTCGGGCGTGATCCCGTGCGCCTCGTTGTAGATTTTCTGTTTCTCGCGGCGGCGGTTGGTTTCGTCGATCGCGTATTTCATCGAGTCCGTGATTTTATCGGCGTACAAAACCGCCTTGCCCTCCACGTGCCGCGCCGCCCGCCCGATCGTCTGCACCAGCGAAGTCTTGGAGCGCAGATACCCTTCCTTATCCGCATCCAAAATCATCACGCGCATACATTCGGGGATATCCAGCCCCTCGCGCAACAGGTTGATCCCGACCAGAATATCGAACTCCCCGCGCCGCAAGCCCTGGATAATCTCGATCCGCTCCAGCGTGTCGATATCCGAATGCATGTAACGGACTTTCAAACCGTTCTCGGCGAGATATTCGGTCAGATCCTCGGCCATCTTCTTGGTCAGAACGGTCACCAGCAGACGCCCGCCGCGCGAAACAATCTCCCGCGCTTCAAACATCAGATCATCCACCTGCGTAGCCGTCGGGCGCACCTCGACCTCCGGGTCGATCAACCCTGTGGGCCGCACCACCTGCTCCGCCGTGATGCCGCCCGCCTGCGCGATTTCCCATTCGCCCGGCGTGGCGGACACATAGACCGTCTGCGGACGCAGCTTGTTCCATTCCTCGAACTGCAACGGCCGGTTATCGACAGCGGCAGGCAAACGGAACCCGTAATCGACCAGAGTAGTCTTGCGCGCACGGTCGCCGTTATACATCGCGCGGAGCTGCGGGATCATCGCGTGACTTTCATCCAGAAAGATCAGCGCGTCGGACGGCAGATATTCGATCAGCGTCGGCGGCGGCTCTCCCGGCTTGCGCCCGGTCAGATAGCGCGAGTAATTCTCGATCCCCTTGCACACCCCCGTCGCCGCCAGCATCTCCAGATCGAAATTCGTGCGCTGCTCCAGCCGCTGCGCCTCCAATAATTTTCCTTCGGCGTAAAACGTCGCCAGCCGTTCCTTGAGATCGCGCTTGATCTGCACCATAGCCTGCTGCATCGTCGGCCCCGGCGTGATGTGGTGGGAATTCGCAAAAATCCGCACCCCCTCAAGATCGCCGAACTTCTGCCCGGTCAGCGGGTCGAACTCCGTCACCCCTTCCAGCTCGTCCCCGAACAGCGAAAACCGCCACGCCCGGTCCTCGAAGTGCGCCGGAAAAATCTCCACCGTATCCCCGCGCACCCGGAACGCCCCGCGCTCGAACGCGATATCGTTGCGCGTATACTGCAACTCCACCAGCCGCTTGATAAGGTCCTGCCGGTCGATCCGGTCCCCGACGCTCAGAGCGAACGCCATCGCCATGTAATCCTCCTTCGACCCGATCCCGTAGATGCACGAAACGGAAGCAACGATGATGCAGTCCCGCCGCTCGAACAGCGCCCGCGTCGCCGCGTGACGCATCCGGTCGATCTGCTCGTTGATGGAGGAATCTTTTTCGATATAGGTGTCCGTGCGCGGAACATACGCTTCGGGCTGGTAGTAATCGTAATAGGAGACGAAATACTCCACCGCGTTATCGGGGAAAAAATGCTTGAACTCCCCGTAAAGCTGCGCCGCCAGCGTCTTGTTGGGCGCAAGGATCAGCGCAGGCCGCGCAAGCTTTTGAATGACATGCGCCATGGTGAACGTCTTCCCCGACCCGGTCACACCCAGCAGCGTGATATCAGAAAGCCCGCTTTGCGCCGCCTCGACAAGCTTGCGGATCGCCTCGGGTTGGTCCCCCGCGGGATCAAACGCGGAATCGATCCGGTACGGCACGGAGAGGTCAAATTCGGCGGGGCCGAGCAACGGCCGCTCATTGTTGGGGATCATGGCTTTCATGCTCATACTTATAAAGCCTTCAGACCTTTCGGATCAATGTAATTGGGGCTTAACGGCCCCAGCGTCCGGTCGTATCATAGTAAGTTCCGTCCCGCTTCAACAGGCCAAGAACGTGAACGAACAAATTAAAGATATCCAGATAAAGCGCAGCCACGGCCCCAAGGTAACGGTCAGGCCCAAAACGGTTTGCAAAGCGCGACGTATCATAGAGCACATAAGTCGAAACGAAGACTAATCCGAATATATGAAACGCTGTCCAACCCATCTCTAGGGGAAGAAAAATAGCCGCCAGCGCCGCACCAAAAAGCAGTAACAGACCAGCAAACGCAAAACTGCCCAACAAGGATAAATCACGTTTGGTAGTCAGCGCATAAACGCTCAAACATCCAAAAAGTATGACCGTATAGATAAACGACAAAACAAGCAGATGGACTTGGCCCATCGCCTCAATCTGAAGCGCAGCCGGAGCGAACATATAGCCACCATATGCGCTGAACGCCGTCAAAACCGCGAGGCCAAGAGCCGGAGCTTTCTCAACAAAAGCCAACCCGATATAAAGGGCAAGAAACACACATCCTTGCAGCAGGTAATAATCGTTCGTAGCCCCGGCCAGCATGCCATACTTCGTGCCGAGCGCCCCCATAAGCAGGGAATAAACAAAAAACACATAAACCTTCGCCAGAAACACCCCGCGCGTGGAGGGCGATAAAACAGGCGCTTCACTGATACTCTCTTGGTCGAACATCGCTTGATCACCGCCCATCTTTAAGAAGTTCAAACATACTTTATAAATACAGCCAAGCCACCAATTATATATCAATATCAAGGCCTACATGGTCCAAAAGCCCTAAAATATCGAGGAACATATTCACGAAGTTCAGATAGAGATCGATAGCTGCACAAACATATTCATCATCCGGACAATGAAGCAGAATTTGCGATGTGTCATAAAGCATAAACCCGGAAAACACCATCAAACCTGAACCATGATAAAAAGCCCACGACATGGATTCAGGAACCAAAATCCCATAAAACCCATAAAAAATCAGAATCCAGAGAGAAAAGAACAGAAAGCTACCTAGGAAACTGAAATCCTTGCGCGTGAAGAACACGTAGGCACTTAACGCGCTGAAAAGAGCAATCGTCAAAGCAAAGGTATTCAGAAGAAGCGCCCCTTGCCCCGCATCTATAATCATGCCGAATAGGGGAGAGAGCGTTACACCGCCCCCTCCGCAAAAGGCAAATAACGCAAACAAATTAAGAACTGGCGTTTTCCGAACTGCCAAAGCCATGAACAACAGAAAAAATTCAAACAGAACAAACGGCCCGTGATTAGCGGCAACCGTTTCCGACCCCATACCCAGCCACACACCGCCCGCAGCCGCAAAAAGCGAGGCAATAAAAAGAGCATAAACCCGCGTCAAAAAGACGCTTCGCCCCTCGTTCTGACTACGAGAAAAAGTGGCGACTTCAAGTGCATCCATAGTTTTTAATCCTTTCAACAATTATATGTATTAATATATAACATTGCATACATTACGTCAAGTTTCTCAAAAACAAGCTAAGGATTAAATTTACAAAACCCTCTAGGAACGGCGGCTGTTCTTTGATATCCATAAAAATCCATGACAAAAGACATCGACACCGACATGGCCATGAAATGCCGCACCTGGGCCTTTGAAGAGGCTAAGGGCGTACTCAAGCGCCTGCGCGCTATCGGCAAGGGCGAAGTGAAGACTCCCGCCAAGGGCTATGTGCTGTTCGAGACAGGTTACGGCCCCTCCGGCCTGCCGCATATCGGCACGTTCGGTGAGGTCTGCCGCACCACCATGGTCATGCGCGCCTTTCAGCGTATTTCAGATATCCCGACCAAACTCATCTGCTTTTCCGACGATATGGACGGGCTGCGCAAGGTGCCGACCAACGTCCCCAATCAGGACCGTCTGGCCAAGGCACTCGGCATGCCGCTGACCAGTGTCCCTAACCCGTTCGACGGCACACCGTATAAAAGCTTCGGCGAGAACAACAACGCCAAGCTCCGCGAATTTCTGGACGGCTTCGGCTTTGAATATGAATTCCTGAGCTCCACCGAGGATTGCTACAAGCCCGGCAAGTTCGACCCGACGCTCAAACTGATGCTCGAAAAATATCAGGATATTCGGGGCGCCGTTCTGCCCCTGCTCGGTGAGGAACGCTCTGCCACCTACTCGCCCATCTTCCCGATCGTGCAGAAAAAGGGCAGCGAAGAGCCGCACCCCGTCATTTTGCACAATGCCGGCCTGAAAGGCATCGACGATCTCGAAAACGGCGTGGCTACCTTCGAGGTTCTCGACGACAGCGAATTTGAACGCACCGGATACAAAAAAGGCGAAACCGTCACGCAATCCATCTTCAAGGGCGGCTGCAAGGCGCAATGGCGTGCCGACTGGGCGCTACGCTGGGTCGCGCTGGACGTCGATTACGAAATGGCCGGAAAAGATCTTGTCACCGCCGCCGACGTCGCCGCGAACATTGTCAAAATTCTCGGTGGACGCGGCCCGGCCGGCTTCCGTTATGAATTGTTCCTTGATGAAAAGGGCGAAAAGATTTCCAAATCCAAGGGCAACGGCCTCTCGATGGAGGAATGGCTGACCTACGCCCCGCATGAAAGCTTGGCTTATTACATGTTCCAACGCCCCACGAGCGCGAAAAAGCTCTATTTCGACATCATCCCGAAAGCGGTCGATGAATACATCATGGATGTCGAAAAGCTCAGCATGCAGGAGCCCGCGAAAAAACTCGACAACCCCGCATGGTACATCCATGACGGAGTGATCCCGAATGGCCAGCACAGCCCGATTTCATTCGCCCTACTCCTGAACCTTGTGAACGGCGCGCATACGGACGACCCGAAAGTCATCTGGAAATATATTGGCCGCTACGCGCCGCAGGCCTCGCCGGAAAGCGCACCTTTCCTCGATCGTCTGGTGAAATACGCGATCCAGTATTACAAGGATTTTGTCCTGCCGGAGAAAAAATACCGCGAACCCGACGCCCGCGAACGCGCCGCGCTCTCTGCACTGGCCGATGCGCTCAAAAATATGGATCAGGGTCTGGAAGCCGAAGAATACATGACCGCCGTGTTCACTGCGGGCAAAGAAAACGGCTACGAAAAAGAAAATCTGCGTGAATGGTTCCAAGCGCTCTATCAGGTTTTGCTCGGTCAGGACCAAGGCCCGCGCTTCGGCTCCTTCATCGCCCTCTACGGCCCCGGCGAAACCGTTGCATTGATTGAAGACGTTCTGCGCCCAAAAGCAGCATAAAGCGGCCTAAGCTTTAAAACTACCGCTTTGTTCACACAGAGGGTAAAAATCCACCCCTACTTTTTATATCTTAGCAAGTTTGTTTTAGCACTTTCGTGATCTCCATGAGGAAGCTCAAGCTCTTTATGATATGAAGTTTTTGCGCCGTCTATGTCACCAAGCCTGTCACACATATTTCCAAAATTAACATGCAACCCCTTCATTGTAGGACTGTATCTAAGCGCGGTATAATAACACGACTGAGCCAGAACAAATTCTCTCGCATCCTCATAGGAAAGCTCTAAACAGCCATAACAGTGAGCACGCTGCTCATCGTTCTCGCATTTCGTAAGCGCATAATTATACAAAACCGCAGCATCATTAAATCTACGTTCACTCGTCAGAATAGAGGCCTTTGCCAGCGCATCATCGTATGTTTCAACAAATAAAGAACCATGTTGACCATATTTTGCGGCCTCTTTTATAGGATCCAATTCAACATAATCTGGTATTTGAATGCTGTTCTTCTTTAACTCAGACACCCAAATCTTAAGTGAATCCTTTACTAAAGATGCAAGTTCACTAAAGGATTTACCTTGATCATCCAATACCTCTGCCGTAATCCTAATACATGCATAACTTTGGCCAGTTATATCCCAAAAACAGGTTTTTTCCCGGCCACTTGAAACAATAATGTCCGCATGACCTCCAAGTGACGCTCCTAACTCCCTAGTCACTTGGATATCTCCTAAAAAAGGATAGTTCTTTTTTGTGGCAGGATGCTTCAAACGATTACATAGGTCATGCAGAACTGTTAGTGTTAACTTATTGCCATTTAGAAGAACATATCCCAAGTTACTCTGACACGCATCAACATGGTCTTTCATTTTACCACAATCACTAATGAGCTTATTTATTCGGTCCTTGGCGATCTGATCGTCCACACCCATATTTGTGAATCGTTGAACGCCTTTCTCATCAATATAAGGACGGTGGGTATGAATGGAAAAAATTCTGGTTTGGTCCAGAGCGTAATGTATGTCTTTTACAAGAGAGAGTAATTTATCTTTCATGTTAGAAGCTTAAATGGTTTCTGATTGTATGTCACAAAGTATTGCAACCAGATCATTTCGTCTTGTTTAAGCCTGAAACATCAAACCCCGTTTCAGGAAACCCGAACTTGTCCTGATCGAACTGCGCATCCCCCTTGTGAAGCGCTGCGCCTTCGCGCCAGTTGGTAAAAATCGTATCCAGAGGCGGGCGCGGGCGATCCTCCGGCACCGCGCCGGGTTTACCGATATGAATGAACCCGGCAACATGATCGCGCTCATCAAGGTCCAGATAAGCTTTAAATTCCGGGTGATAGCCGTACCATTCAGTAATCCACGACGCGCCGAACCCGCTGGCATGCGCGGCGAGCGAAAGAGTCTGACACGCCGCCCCGGCGGACAGAATTTGCTCCCACATCGGCTTGTTGCCCCGCCGCATCCGCGAGATAACGGCGACAACGACCGGCGAGCGGGAAAAGCGCGTTGTCTCAAGCTGCACACGCTCCTCCGAAGCTTGGGGATTTTCAGCCTTGTAAATCTCCGCGAGCTTTGTTCCGACCTGCTCGCTCCATACGCCGTGAAAAACAATAAAATACCACGGCACAAGCTTGCCATGATCGGGCACGCGCGAAGCCGCCGCTAAAATGCGCTCTAATTCCTCGTCATTCGGACCGGGCGCATGCAAGTCCTGCGCGTTCGCGCTGCGCCGTTTGAGAAGATAGTCCAGAACCTCATCGGATTTTTTCCCGCAAAAAACCTCCATAGATCAAACCTTTCACAAAAAAAACGGCTCAAAACTTGCCCTCTCGCGCCTCAGGGACTATCCTCGCCCGAACATGAAAACAGCACAAGCAGGAATTTTAGAAAGATGGCGCTTGAAAATTTGGAGCAAGCAAACACCGAGCCAGTCGCAGAAACCCCGGAACAGATAATCGAACAGGCCGGAAATTTCTGGAACGAGGTCGTCGACGTCTGGCAGCACGGGCTGATGGGCATCAATGTCGGCCAGATTATCGTCGCACTGTCAATATTCGGCGTTTTTCTGGTCTTCCGCGGCCTTCTGACCAAATACATTCTGCATGCCATCAAGCGCTGGACGGACAAGACTAAAACCGACCTTGACGACAAGATCATCGAGGCGGTCATGCCTCCGCTGCGCTTCATACCCATCATCCTCGGCACGTTTTTCGCCACGCAGGTCTTAAATCTCGACGGGATTCTGGCCGTCTTTACGTATCGCCTCATCCGCACGATGATCGCCTTCACGATCTTCTGGGCGCTGCACCGCGCCCTCGATCCGATCGCGCATATGTCCAAGAAACTCAAGAAAACCCTGACCCCCACCATGGTCACATGGATGTTCAAGTTCCTCAAGATAGTCGTGGCCTTTATCGGCGCGGCGGTCATTCTGGAAATCTGGGGAATTGCCATCGGCCCGCTTCTGGCCGGGCTGGGTCTGTTCGGGGCCGCCGTCGCGCTCGGCGCGCAGGATTTGTTCAAGAACCTCATCGGCGGCCTGACCATCATCGCGGAAAAGCGGTTCAGCCCCGGCGACTGGATCAAGGTCGACGGTGTTGTCGAAGGCACGGTCGAAGATATCGGCTTCCGCTCAACCCGCGTGCGCCGTTTCGATAAAGCCCCGGTCCATGTTCCAAACTCCGCGCTCTCGGATGCGGTCATCACGAATTTCAGCCGCATGACCCACCGCCGCATCTACTGGAAAATCGGCGTGACCTATTCCACGACCAAGGAACAGCTCAAGCTCATCGGCGAGGAAATCCTGAACTACATCATGACCAACGACGATTTCGCCAAGCCTCCCGAAGTTTCCACCTTCGTTCGTCTGGATAGTTTCAATGACTCCTCGATCGACTTCATGATCTACTGTTTTACGAAGACAAAAGACTGGGGAGAATGGTTGCAGATCAAGGAGGACTTCGCGCTGGCGATTAAAGACATCGTGGAGAATAAGGCCGGCACAGGCTTCGCCTTCCCCTCACAATCTATTTATCTGGAAACCCTGCCGGGCAACGACAACGCGGCGGAACTCTTCATCCCCCCTCAGAAGAAATCTGAAAAAAAGGCAGTTAAAAAGGCGTCCTGAAAACAATCAGGAAAAAGGCCTAAGGGCAGGCCGGTACGTCGTAATCCAGCCCGTCATCGTCGAGAGCCGCTCCGCCCTGCTCGGCTTGATCAATCGTGCGAAGCATCTGCTCGGCCACGGCCTTGGAGATTTCGGTCACGCTGCCGTCAGGATTAGGAAATAATCCCTTGGCAAGCATCATGCGTAATTTCAGTGTTTCGTCCTCAGGATCGTAAATTCCATCGGTCATTTTTCATTATCCTTAAAGTAATGTGTATATATGCAAAACCTTGTCGCGATATTCGCAAATGAACGTTAATAAAGACATAATACAAATCTTTGAGGGGATTTGTCCAAAAAAACGTGCTATAGCAAGGGGATGAAGGCCCATCCACCCCTCGAAAGCCAGTCTGACCGCGAATCTCCGCGTATAACCCTCCCCGCCGTTCCGGCCCTGTGCGTGGGCGCTCGCGAAGCCGCCCTGATGACAGAAGAGGGGGAGTTAAAAACCCTGCCGCTCGAACAGGCACGGCTGATCCTGCATAAAAAGCCTGTCTTGGTCTGTCATGCGCCCTTTACCCGCGCCCGCCTGAGAATGGACGAAATTCTGCCCTTCGATATCCTTGAGCTTTTCGCCTTCGTACGCCCGGGGCAGTTCTGCGTCCCCACGCCCTCCGGCCTCGCCCGCGCCCTCTACCTCCCGCCGCCGGAAAAACTGGAAGACGCGCCTGCCCTCCTGATCGACTGCGCCGTAACCCTGCTCAGGGATGTGCAAAACGACCCTTTGAAAGAAAGCGCCCCCGCCATTCCGATCGCCTCCGTTATGGGATTGCGCGGAAAAGGATGGCCGTGGACCCCGTTTATCTTTTCCGCGTCAGGTCAATCATACGATCCCTCAATCGAATGTTCTTCCCGTAGCGCCTTGAACGTATGGAAACACCTCCCCGAATGGGCGCAGGACGCCCCGCCCCCTCCTCCCTCTCACGAAGGAGTAAGCGAAAAGGAGACGCAGGAGCGTCTGGACGAACTTCTCTTGCGCGGAGACAAAAAAAGCGAAACCCGTCCGCAGCAAAAAGCCTACGCAAACGAAATCGCCAAAGCTTTCGAACCTGTCGAAGAAGTGGAAGAACCCAAAATCGTTCTGGCCGAGGCAGGCACGGGCGTCGGTAAGACTCTGGGTTACCTTGCACCGGCAAGCGTCTGGGCAGAAAAAAACGAGGCAAGCGTCTGGATATCAACCTACACGCGCAACCTGCAAAGGCAGATCGACTCTGAACTCGACAGACTCTATCCGCACCCGGCGGTCAAGGATGCGCTTGTCACGATCCGAAAAGGACGCGAAAATTATCTTTGCTTGCTCAACCTTGAAGACGCAGCCGCAGCGGCTGCGACTACCCACTCGCCTCAGAACGCAATCGCAGCAGGTATAATGGCCCGCTGGGTTGCCGCGACACGGGACGGGGATTTGAGCGGAGCGGATTTCCCCGGCTGGCTGAGCGGAATTCTCTCGTATCAGGATACGTACGGCCTTGCCGACCGCCGCGGCGAGTGCATCTTCTCCGCCTGCGACCATTATCACCGCTGCTTTGTCGAGCGCTCCATAAGAAAATCAAAACGCGCGCGCATCGTTGTCGCGAACCACGCGCTGGTGATGATCCAGTCCGCTCTCTCCGCCCCCGGCGAGGATCTTCCCGCGCGATACATTTTCGACGAAGGGCATCACCTGTTCAACGCAGCCGACAGCGCCTTCGCCGCCCGCCTCACCGCACGCGAAATGTCCGACCTCCGCCGATGGATTCTCGGAACCGAAGGAGGACGACGCAAAAGCCGGGCACGGGGCCTGAAGCGCCGGGTGGAAGATTTGATCGAGGGCGACGCCGAAGCGCAAAAATTTCTCGAAGAGGTCGTAAGGCACGCGCAAATACTATGCGCTGCAGGCTGGTCAAAACGCATCAATGAAAACCGGCCGGACGGAACGTCTGAAAAATTTCTCGCCGAAGTTTACAGGCAGGTCTATGCCCGTGCGGAAGATCGCGAAGGCCCCTACTCTCTGGAAACGCCGCTGCATCCGGCCGGAGAGGAACTCCTGAGCGCCGCTCGGGAATTGCAGAGCGCTCTGAAAAAACTGCACAAACCGCTGGCAGCCCTCGCGCGCCATATCGTAAAAAAACTCGAGGATGATGAAGGGTACAGGGACGCCGACACCCGCCGGCGTCTGGATGCGGTTTCCCGCTCTCTTGAAAGGCGCGCGCAGTTGTCGGTTCTGAGCTGGGTTGAACTCTTGGAAACTTTGCAGAAAAACGAAAAATCTCCCGGCTTCATCGACTGGCTGGAAATCGAACGCATAGACGGTCGCGCCACCGATATCGGCGCCTGCCGACACTACATCGACCCGATGAAGCCATTCTCTGCCAGCCTGCGTCCGCACCTGCACGGTATGGCCGTGACCTCCGCCACGCTGCGCGACACGGCAGAAAACAAGGAGATTGAAACCCAGGAAGATGACGGCGCATGGAAAGCCGCGCGCGAACGATCCGGCGCCCTCTACCTCTCGACAGAACGGCACGAAGCCGCCTTCCCCTCCCCTTACGATTACGCCCGGCAAACAAAGATTTTTGTGATTACCGATGTCGGCCGCGACAACGCCGGGCAGGTCGCAGGAGCAGTCCGCGCCCTTTTCAAAGCCAGCGGAGGAGGCGCACTGGGCCTGTTCACTTCGATCATGCGCCTGAGAGCAGTCCACAGCAGGATAGCCGCCGATCTGGAACATGCGGGCCTCCCCCTCTACGCGCAGCACATCGACAAGATCGACACCGGAACGCTGGTCGATATGTTCCGCGACGAACCTCATTCATGCCTGTTGGGAACCGACGCCGTGCGCGACGGTGTCGACGTACCCGGAGACTCTCTGCGCCTGATCGTCTTCGACCGCGTACCTTGGCCGCGCCCCTCTATCCTTCACAAGGCCCGCCGCGAAGCCTTTGGCAAGAAGGACTACGACGACATGATTACCCGCCTGAAACTCAAGCAGGCTTACGGGCGATTGATCCGCCGCGAGACAGACCACGGTGTTTTTATCATGCTGGATTCGCGCCTGCCGTCCCGCCTTCTCGAAGCCTTCCCCCAGGACGTGGAAGTAAGGCGCGTCGGTCTGGCCGAAGCCGTTACGCAGACAAGGGAATTTCTTCAAACGGAAAAGCCGGACAGGTAATTCAGCCAGCCTGTGGAAACGCCGCGCAGAATGTTTGTCAGCACGCCAAACGTGGCCCTATAATGTCGATATATATTTTTTGCATAATATTATGGAATATCGTATAGAAGGACTGTACGGCGGGCCGGGACAAGAACGATAAAACCAAGATCGCATCCAAACACCTGAAAAAGAACGGAAAAAGCAAACACAGGAACCCGTAACCGCATGAAACCCTTTGTATTCGAAGTAGCCGGACTGGACCCTTTACAGGCCTTCTCAGCCATTCGCAACATGCCCTACAGCCTGTTTCTGGACAGTGCCGACCCCGCTCATCCGGGCAGCCGTTATTCCTATGTCATGGGATTCCCGATCGAAACGATCGAAAGCAAGAACGGCAAAACAATGGTGACCAACTGGGACCAGCGCCTGTCCTTACCGGGTGATCCGTTTGACATCGTCCGCCAGCGTCTTTCAGACTGGGTGGCGCGCGCCGACCATGTGCCGAACCTTCCCCCTTTTCAGGGTGGGGCCGCCGGATATTTCGGATACGACCTCGGTCGCACAATCGAGAATATTCCCGAAGAGGCACTCGACAATCCCGACCTTCCCGATATGGCCGTGGGCCTGTACGATCAGGTTTACGCTTACGATAACAAAACCGGCAAGGGCTGGATCATCACGCATGCGAAAAATGACAGGGATGCAAAACGCAAGCAGGAATTCATGCTCGCGCAAATATCCAAGCGGACATCCGATCCTGTCTACACCCCCTCCGTCTTTGACTGGCGCTCAAGCGACTCGCAGAAGACATACTGCGAAAAAGTCGGCCGCGTCATCGAGTATATCCGTGCCGGCGATATCTTTCAGGCCAACATTTCCCAGCGCTTTGAGGCCGAACTTCCCGTCAATTACGATACCTTCGGGCATTACATCGTGCTGCGCGAAGTAAACCCTGCCCCCTTCGCCGGGTTTATGAATCTCGGAAACATTACGGTCTCCAGCGCTTCACCTGAGCGCTTTCTGAATGTAGACACGCGCGGTGAAGTAACGACAATGCCGATCAAGGGCACGCGCCCGCACGTCTCCGATCCCGCACTCGACAGGCAGTACCGCGAGGATCTCCTCAACAGCGAAAAAGACCGCGCCGAGAACATTATGATTGTAGACTTGTTGCGCAACGATCTCTCGAAAGTCTGCCAGCCCGACTCGATCTCAGCGCATAATTTATGCCAGCTCGAAACATTCGCCAGCGTCCACCATCTCGTCTCGACTGTGCGCGGAACCCTTCGCAAGGATAAGGATGCTCTGTCCTTGCTGCGCGCCTGCTTTCCCGGCGGCTCAATCACAGGCGCGCCGAAAATCCGTGCAATGGAAATAATCGAGGAAATCGAGCCGACCCGTCGGGGTCCTTATTGCGGATCCATGGCCTGTGTCGGCTTCGATGGCCATATGGACAGCAATATCCTGATCCGCACGCTGGTCTTCGAAAAGGGAAAAGTCAGCTTTCAAGCCGGCGGCGGCATTGTCGCCGATTCAGACCCCGAAGCCGAATATCAGGAAACTCTTCACAAGGCCGAAGCGATCTTCCGCAGCTTCGAGGTCGGTTTGAAGCGGACCTCCGGGCAGGAAGGCCCCACGGAGGCGGAAAAAGCGCCCCGAAGCGCATCCTGACGATTAAAAACAGGACAAAATCCCCAAAAAAGCTATGAATTCTGTGGGTTACGCGAAAGAGCGCTTTTCTTTGACGCACTGTATCATTAATATCCGCGCATGATTTTGGTAATCGACAATTACGACTCGTTCGTCTACAACCTCGCCCGTTATATCGAACGGCTTGGCGGCAGCTATGACGTTCGGAGAAACGATGCAATTACGATCGAAGAAGTCGAGGAATTAAAGCCCGAAACGATTATCCTCTCCCCCGGCCCCTGTACTCCGCAACACGCGGGAATCTGCGTCGATCTTGTCAAGAGGTTCGCGCCGGAAACGCCGATCCTCGGAGTCTGCCTCGGCCATCAGGCGATCGGCGAAGCCTTCGGCGGTGAGACCATCCGCGCTGAAAAACCCGTTCACGGAAAGGCCACGCAGATTACGCATGACGCGACCGGACTGTTCAAGGATTTACCCAACCCGATGAAAATCGGACGCTACCATTCCCTGATTACAAAGCTGCCGGAAAACTCGCCCCTGCTAATCACCGCACGCTCGGACAGCGGCGAAGTGATGGCTATGCGGCATAAGGATTACCCGACCTTCGGCGTACAGTTCCATCCTGAATCCGTTTTGACCCCCACAGGCATCGACTTGCTTTATAATTTTGTCATCATGGCCGACGAATGGAACCGCAACAAAGAACAGGCCGCAAAAGAGCCTTTGCTAAATACGGCCTAACAGGAAAAAACTATGAACCTCTCCGACATCCAGCGCATCACCGTTTACCTCGGCTCCTCGGGTCGCTGCGATATGGTCTACAAGTGTACCGCACGCGATATAGGAGTGGCTATCGCGCAGGCCGGAAAAAAACTGGTCTATGGCGGCATGGACTCCGGCTTGATGGGCATCGTCGCTAACGCCGCTCTGGAACGGGACGGAAAGGTCGTCGGAATCATTCCCAAAAACCTCAAGGACAGCGAACGCATCCATCCCGATCTGGACGAAACGATCCTCGTCCCCGATCTCTGGCAGCGCAAGCGCAAGATGTTCAAGCGCGGAGACGTCATCGTCGCCCTTCCAGGCGGATTCGGCACGCTCGATGAAACGGCGGAAGCCCTGCACTGGGCCGCGCTAAAACTGCACCGCAAACCCGTCGTCCTTGTGAATACGAAAGGATACTGGGACAGCCTGATTAAGTTCTTCAAGCCTCTCTCTGACTTCCGAGAAGATTATCTTATCGTCGCCGACTCCGTTGAGGACATTTTCCCGCTGCTGGAAAAATGGAACCCGCCGGCAGATTCGAAAAAGGATAACGGCGAACCTTTCCCGCACTTCGAAGGCGAAATACTTAACGGATCCGGCGAACCGATAATCTTCGATAAGGCGACCGTCGAACAGGCTTACGTTCTCTCCACCGCGCTGGGGTTAAAACAGCTCGACAAGCACCAGCGCCCCTTGGGAATACTCAATACGAACGGCCAGTTTGACGCGCTTCTCGAATGGGTTGTCCGCGCACAAAACGAACGGTTTATATCAGACCGCTGCATGGAGCTTTTCAGCGTCGCCCCGGACCGCCCCTCGCTCGAAAAAAAACTCAAGGATCAAAAGCCTGTAAAGATTGACCTCGCTACGGAAAAATGGGGCCCGGGTGTCACGCAGGAGCATATCGAGCTGATCTTCTGTGACGATCATCTCGAAACGGAAACGAAAAAATCGGAATAGGGAAACTTTTTTACGCGTTTCCGGCAAGAAGGTCCGAAAACTAAATCTCGTACTTACGTCCGCCTACTGGCCCAATCAGGTTTCTGTTCAAAACCTGGTCGCGAAGATAACCAACCAGCTCATCGGCAACAATTTTCTCAATAGACGCTTGCAGGTCGGTTTTCATCTCGACAGGCAGTCCGTTCTGAGCCTCAAAGATAAAGGCCAGTTCGGATTTAAGGGCGTGTACGGACAGTTCTTCCTGATGTTCCTCCACCCGCGCGTGTATACGCTGCACGATCGCGCCGCGGTTAAGATAATCATCCAAATCGGAAAACCGTGATCGCAAATTGCTAAGACCCTGATCGAGAATAAAATCGGCCAGAGCGTTGAAATCTTCTGTCGTGTAATGAGCAAGAACTTCATCCCCGCGCGTTTCGACCAGTTCGACCAGCAGATTGGTAAACGCGTTACGATCGTTCGGATTGGCCGCAAGAACACGCGCCATTTCATGAATGCCCTCGTTCCCCTCCCGGCAGGCGAAAAGATCTTCGTAAAAGGCAAGACGCTCCCTCCGGTAAGCCGAAATACGTTCCTGAATCGGAATTTTTTTCTGGTCCGGGCCAAGAACCTCATTGAACGTGTCGCCCAGATCAAGCCGGCGGTAAATCTCGCGCGTTACAAGGTCGTTAGGCAGATTATCATCGCATCCCGGCCCCTCTGCCTGCGCCCCAAGATCGGAAAGCAGGCTTCCGCCTCCCCTTTGCCCTTTCGCGCTTGACCCAAATGGAACAAGAACGGTCACGTTGTCGTCGGATGCTCCGTGTTCGGGGCTTCTTGCATCCCCACGATCAATATACGCGCACGACGCCAGCCATAAGGCGGCGGCAACGGCGGCTCCGGTTCTCTGCAAACGATTCATGACTCACCCCCTTAAAAAGTACCGCATTTTATTATAGTTAGCTTTCCCGAGCTTCTGATAATTAAAAAAGCCCAACTCAGGCGCAAAATCAGTCCAGCAAAAAAGAACAATTATGTCAATAAAAAAGCACGGGAAAAGCGCAGTCAGCGCCGGAATTATTGGCCAGAAACGGCCAGAATCTTGGCGTTTACGATGCCGATCTGCTTCTTGACGCGGGCCTTGTCTTCCTTTTCCTTGGCCAGCCCCAGATCCTCGTTCAAATCGCGGAGCTGCTGCTCCAGCCGGCCCTTATCCATGGAGGACACGGGAATCGCTTCCTCGGCCAGAACGCTGCACTTGTCAGGCGTGACATCGGCAAACCCGCCCATGATGAAAATCCGCTCGGGCGTACCCTTTTCATCTTCTTTATAGAGTTTGATGACCCCGGTTCCCAGTGAGGCGACAAGCGAGCAATGCCCGGCCATCACGCCGAACGTGCCCTCATCGCCGGGGATGACCGCCATGCGGACATCCTCGGACACCAGCTTCTTTTCGGGCGACACCAGGTCGAAATGGATTTTCTTGCTCATGTTACGTCTGTTCCGTTTTTCTGTTCCAAAGCCTTGGCGATGCGTTCAAGGTTTTCATTTTGAACCTTCATAAGCTCTATGTAACGCTCCTGCCTAACACCATGTTTCTTCATAAACACAGAATAAACAAAAATAACTGCAGCTATAGGCAAAAAACATATTACTAAATTTACAAAAACCTCCATAGACCTGCTTATGCAGCCTCCTGCGCCATCTTGGTCGCTTTCTCGACAACCTGCTCGATCGGGCCGACCATGTAGAACGCGGCCTCCGGCAGGTGATCGTATTCGCCCGCCACGATGGCCTTGAAGCCCTTGATCGTGTCTTCGAGGGAAACGAACGCGCCTGGCGTTCCGGTGAACACCTCGGCGACGTGGAACGGCTGCGAAAGGAAACGCTGGATCTTCCGCGCACGGGCGACCGTCAGCTTGTCTTCCTCCGACAGTTCGTCCATCCCGAGAATGGCGATAATGTCCTGAAGGTTCTTGTACGATTGCAGAGTCCGCTGTACGGCGCTCGCCACGCTGTAATGCTCCTCCCCGATCACGCGCGGGTCGAGAATCCGGGACGTGGAGTCGAGCGGGTCAACCGCCGGGTAAATCCCCTGCTCCGCGATCTGACGGGACAGAACCGTGGTTGCGTCCAGGTGCGAGAAGGTCGTCGCCGGCGCCGGGTCGGTCAAATCGTCCGCCGGAACGTAAACCGCCTGAACGGAGGTAATCGACCCCTTGTTCGTAGAGGTAATCCGCTCCTGCATCGCACCCATCTCTGTCGAAAGCGTCGGCTGGTAACCCACGGCCGAAGGAATACGGCCCAGAAGCGCCGATACCTCGGAGCCTGCCTGCGTGAAACGGAAGATGTTATCAAGGAAGAACAGAACGTCCTGACCTTCTGAATCGCGGAAATATTCCGCCATCGTCAAAGCGGACAAGGCAACCCGCGCACGCGCACCCGGCGGCTCGTTCATCTGGCCGTACACCAGCGCAACCTTGGAATTCTTGTAATCGCCGACCTTGATAACGCCGGATTCGATCATCTCGTGATAAAGGTCGTTCCCTTCGCGGGTCCGCTCGCCGACCCCTCCGAAAACGGAAACACCCCCGTGCCCCTTGGCGATGTTGTTGATCAACTCCATGATCGTAACGGTCTTGCCGACCCCGGCCCCGCCGAACAGGCCGATCTTTCCGCCCTTGGCATAGGGACACAGAAGATCCACGACCTTGATCCCCGTCACGAGGATTTCCGTCTCCGTCGCCTGCTCCTTGAAGGCCGGCGCCTCGCGGTGGATCGGCCAGTATTCCTTGGTCGTAACCTCGGCGCCCTCGTCGATCGGCTGGCCGATAACGTCGAAGATTCGCCCGAGTGTCTCAGGCCCGACCGGCACGGCGATCGGCGCACCCGTATCGACGACATCGACCCCGCGGACCAGACCGTCCGTCATATCCATCGCGATCGTCCGCACGGTGTTTTCCCCAAGATGCTGCGCGACCTCCAGAACCAACGTCTGGCCGTTATTGTCAGTATGAAGCGCGCTCAAAATCTCAGGCACCTCGCCTTCCTCGAACTGCACGTCCACAACAGCTCCAAGCACTTGCAGGATTTTACCTGTAGCCTTGCCTTCGGCCTTCTTTGACTTCGCTTTCGTATCTTTTGCCATCTTTTTCTCCATACGCTCCTAAAATCTGTTTTGCCTTTTACCAGGTTTAAAATTATTCCTTGTCCCCGTCTCGAAGGGCCGCACGTGTATCGACCGGAACATAGGACTCAAATGACGATTCATCGGCTGCCATGAAACTGGCCCTCGCCTTTTCCAACTGTTCTTTAAATTCCGGAACCTCAAGAAGCTTGTCCAGAACGGCCTGCGCCAGTGTGCGCCCTGCCCGCGAATCGGACGGGTAATGAACCCCGGCAATCTCCCGGCGTAAACCGATATCATAACCAAGGGCCTTATATTGCTTCTCATGCGCCGGATCGACGAGAGCAAGGATAAGAGCCGCCATAAAGCCCTGGGTCGCATGCCCGGACGGATAGGAAGCATGCTTCGGATTATCGACGACCGTTTCAAGATCAGGGGCCAGAGCATCAGGACGAACGCGTGCAAAATCTCTTTTAGCCTTCACAACAAAATAGCCGACTTCGCCTTGCGCGGTTCTAAGCAGATTCACGGTCTCCTTATTGCTGGCCGACAGGAACAGCCCGGCCTTGTCGAAAGGCTCGAACATGTACACCATCTCGTTTTCCGCCCGGATAAGCGCGACCTGCTCAGGCGTCCTCAAAGTCTTCGCGAAACGGCGCAAGACATCCAGACCGGCCTTTGTTTCACCGCTGTCGTCGGCCGGAGGAAGGTTGACGGCGAGTTCGGTCTGTTTAGAGAGAAGACTTGGACCTTCCTCAAGAATCTGAAGCATTTTCGGATCCCAGCGATCGTCAGGATAACGCGCACGGACATCGCCATCGACAGAATCTGATTCAGTCAAAGTATCGCCGGACATGCCCTGAATATTGTATTTTTCGAGAAGATTTGGCGCAGAAGAGGGCTTGTGCGTCAACACGGAAATAACAACGGCCAGAAAAGGCATGAAAAGAATCAGCCCCCCGATCATCAGCCACTGCGCAGTTGTAATCTTTTGCGGTTCCTTGGTCATCCGCTCAGACGGCCTCCGCTCCGGAAATAATCTCGATCAGTTCCTTGGTGATATAGGCCTGACGCGCACGGTTGTATTGCAGCGTCAGGGCGTTGATCATATCGCCTGCATTCCGTGTCGCGTTATCCATCGCCGTCATTCGCGCAGCCTGCTCTCCGGCGGAGCTGTCAAGCATGGCCCGGTAAATCTGAACGCTAAGGTTCCGAGGCAAAAGCTTGCTCAGAATTTCTTCCTCTCCCGGCTCGAAACTGTATGGCGATGAAGGACCTTTAGCCTTGGCGCCGGCAGAATCTTTTGTCTTGGCGTCATCACCTTTTTCCTGCTTCTCGGGCGCCCGGAACGGGATTAGCTGCTGAGTGGTCGGCGTTTGAGTAAGAACCGACTTGAACTCGTTGTATATAACGCTGCAAACGTCGAACTTTCCGGCATCGAACAAGGTCCGGATATAATCGGAAATGGCGTGCGCCTGCGAAAACTCGATCACGTTCTTGCCGAACACATCGCAGAAGCTTTCGATAATCATGCTGCCGTACTCACGGCGGATGATATCGCGCCCCTTCCGGCCGACGCAAATAATGGAAACGTCCTTTCCTTCCTGCTTCAGCGATACGACTTTCTGCCGCAGCATTTTTACGGCATAGGCGTTAAAACCGCCGCAAAGACCGCGATCCGCAGTGACCAGAACCAGCAGGTGGCGATTGTTTGAACCCGTTCCGGCCAGAAGCTTCGGGCTGGACGCAGTAAGGATTACGTTCTCTGCGAGCCGCGCCAGCATATCCGACATCGAGACCGCGTAAGGCTGACTGGCTTCGGCTTGCTCCTGTGCACGGCGCAGCTTGCTGGCCGCCACCATCTTCATGGCGGACGTAATCTTCCGGGTAGACTTGACCGACTTAATCCGGTCCCTGTAATCGCGTAAGCTAGGCATTCTTTTTCAAACACTCCCGCGCTGCTGCGCCTTCCGTAGAGGAAGCCGCCTTAGGCAGCCTCACGTGTTCCTGCAAAGCCCTTCGTGAAATCCTCAAGCACGGACTTGAGCTTTTCTTCCGTGGCGTCTTCAATTTTCTTCTCTACACGGATCGTCTCAAGAAGGTCCTTGCCGCTCGTGCGCATATACTCAAGCAGGCGGAACTCGTAATCCTCGACGTCCCTTAGATCCACTTCGTCAAGATATCCTCTGGTTCCTGCGAAAATAACGACGACCTGCTCCTCGACCGGAAGCGGGCTGTACTGCGCCTGTTTCAGAAGCTGCGTCAAACGCGCACCACGTGCCAGAAGACGCTGCGTACTGGCGTCAAGGTCGGATGCGAACTGCGCGAAGGCTTCCATCTCGCGGTACTGGGCGAGTTCGAGCTTGATTTTACCGGCAACCTGTTTCATCGCCTTGATCTGCGCTGCGGAACCGACCCGAGAAACCGACGCTCCGACGTCGATCGCCGGACGAATACCTTTAAAGAACAGGCCCGTTTCAAGGAAGATCTGCCCGTCGGTGATAGAAATCACGTTCGTGGGAATATAGGCGGAAATGTCCCCGGCCTGTGTTTCGATAATCGGAAGCGCGGTCAGCGATCCGCCGCCGTGATCGTCGTTTAGCTTCGCCGCACGCTCCAGCAGGCGGGAGTGAATGTAAAAAACGTCCCCCGGATAAGCCTCGCGGCCCGGCGGACGGCGCAAAAGCAAGGACATCTGGCGGTAGGCCACGGCCTGCTTGGACAGATCGTCATAAATCGCCAGCGCGTGCATCCCGTTATCGCGGAAATATTCGCCCATCGTGCACCCGGCGTAAGGCGCCAGAAACTGCAACGGCGCAGGATCGGATGCCGTAGCCGCCACAACGATGGAATATTCCATCGCGCCCTGCTCTTCCAGCTCTTTAACAAGCTGCGCGACCGTCGAGCGCTTCTGCCCGATAGACACATAAATACAGTAGAGCTTTTCTTTTTCGTCCTTGGACGTATTTACGGATTTCTGGTTGATGATCGTATCAACAGCAACAGCGGTCTTCCCGGTCTGGCGGTCACCGATGATCAACTCGCGCTGTCCGCGCCCGATAGGAACCAGAGCGTCAATGGACTTCAGACCCGTCTGCATAGGCTCGGAAACGGATTTCCGCGGAATGATGCCCGGCGCCTTCACTTCGATACGGCTTGTGGCCGATCCCTTGATCGGCCCCTTTCCATCCAGAGGATTGCCCAGCGGATCGACAACACGGCCCAGCAGTTCTTTCCCGACAGGAATTTCGACGATTTTCTTCGTCCGGCGAACGATATCACCCTCTTTGATATCCCGGTCGTTTCCGAAAACGACAACCCCGACATTATCCACCTCAAGGTTAAGGGCCATACCGACAACGCCCTTTTGAAACTCGACCATCTCACCGGCCTGCACGTTATCGAGACCGTACACGCGGGCAACCCCGTCCCCGACAGACAGAACCTTGCCGATCTCGGCCACGTCCGCCTGAGCCTCGAAGTCTGAGATTTGTTCTTTTAACAGCTTGGAAATTTCTGAAGCGCGGAGTTCCATTACCCTACCTCTTTCAAGTTTTGAACCGTATTCTCATTAACCCCCCTAGTCAAAACCTGACCAAGGGCATCAAGCTTTCTGCGAACTGAGTCATCAATCATGTAAGACCCGACCGTCACAACCATACCGCCAATAATAGAAGGATCGACCGCCGCCTCAACCCGGACTGTCCGGCCCAGCGCAACGGACATTTTTTCTTGAACGCCCTTTTTCTGCTGATCGCTGAGTTCGCGAGCGGTCTCGATCCGGATGGCCACCTCGCCGCTGCGCGCGGCTTTAAGGACGGAAAACTCCTGCGCCACGGCGACAAGACTCTTAAGGCGACCGTTGGAAATCAGGACGTTGATAAAATTCTTGATAAGCGGGGAAAAGCCGCCTTTTTCAGCGACAAGTTCCATGAAACGCGTCTGCTGCCCCTTGGGAATAAGAGGAGATGAGACAAAACGGGAAAAATCTTCGCATTCTCCGGCAAGCGCGACAAGCGCATCAAGGTCCCGCGAAACATCTTCAAGGGCGTTTTTCTCTTCCGCCAGATCAAGTAAAGCCGACGCATATCTGACAACAACTACTGAATCACGTGCACCCGGCTTAGCCACTTCGATGTTTTCCCTATATTATTACCGTTTTAACGATTTTCGCATGCGTGGGGAGAATTAGCATACAACCCCAGCCCTGACAAGCCCCTCGCAAGGCTTCTCGGTCAAAAACAGCAAAAAATTTACGCTCCGCCCGGCTCCGTGGAATTGCGGTGGTAAAAGCGTAGCAAAACCAAGGAATTTTAGTGAATTATCGCTGAAGAACGATCATCGACATCAGGCCGGGATCCGCGATAGACCAATCCCCCAGAGTGTAAGTCTCGGGATAAAGAAACAAAACGGTAATACGGAAAACGATCAGGTGCAGGACGTAGATTTCCAGCGTCCGCCGTCCGGTCAGTTTTAAAACGGCGGCAAAAGGCCCGAGTATCCGGCTCAGCCTCGGATATTCTCGCGGCTCAAACCAGTGCAGCAGCAAGAAAACCGCCCCCAGCCCGGCCGCTAAAGAAAGGGCCTGCACGCCGCTTAAAACGCCCATCATCGCGCCCTGCCAGAGATAATAGATAAAGAAAGACAGGAAGATGAATAGCCGAGCATACACAGGCTTAACCTTGACAATCTCCGGGTTGCGCCGAAGGGAGCCATAAATCACAAAAAAGAGGACCAGAGACCCGTATTCGACAAGAAGGGATGTGGGAAATGTTCCAAGCAGCAGCAAAAAGACCATCCCGCGCATATGCTCGGGTTTCTCCAGCGTTTTGCGCGCATAGGCATCCCTGACATACCGCGCCGCGGCAATGGTGAAAAGTATGTTCAGTGGCAAAATATACTCCCCTGACACCAGTTCGCTGAGTTGAGCGACAACGCCCCATATTAGAAGCCGCAGGGGAACTTCGCTCGTCCGCGCATACCCGATCAGAAAAAACCAGATCGGAACGCTCAAACGCCCAAGAACCCGCAGCCAGATGACGTCAGGATTAGGATCGGAGGGAAGATAGGGAAAAAAGTAATAACCCACATGGTCGGCCAGCATCAGGATGAGCGCCAGCGTTTTGAGCAAATCGTATGAGGTCAGGTCTTTGGGCAAGATCTTTTTTTGGGGAGGCCTCTCCAACTCTGCCTCGCCCGCATCAGCGCCGAAAACGCCGGCATCTTCCATATCCACGATATCGCGCTTATCGGAAATGTCCTGTTCCTTATCCTGTTCCATGGGGTTTTAGAAAATTCCTTTCTTCATCAGGAGATAAACCATCCCCGGCGGCGCGATATGCCAGTCCAGAAAAATATACTTCTCGGGATAAATCGCCATGCATATCCCGCGGAACAGCAAGATATGCGCAACATATATAAAAAGTGTATGCCGCCCCGTAAAGGCCAGAAGCGCCCGTCCCGGAAGCATGACCAAACGGCTCAAATCCGGAAACTCGACAGGCCGGAACACATGCAGCATCATCCCGACACCTGCGAGACCGGCCAGAAGCCCGGCTCCTTGCCACCCGTCGAGAGAGGGCAGCATCAATCCCTGCTGGAACCCGAAAGTCATGTACGAAAACCCGGTGAAAAGGGCGATATGTTTGTCCGACAACCGCCCGGAAAGAACCTCCCTTCGCCTCACGATAAACCCGTGCAGCACAAACAGCATCCCCATCGAACCGTATTCGAACACCATGCCCGTAGGAACCGCGGCAAACAGCAGGAGCAAGAACCACGCACGGAGCTTTTCTGGTCCTTCAGTGGCGCGCAGGGCGATAGCCGAACGCATCCGTCGCAAAATCGCGATGGTAAAGAGAATATCCAGCGGGAACAGGTACTGCCCGGAAATGATCGCCGACGCGGTTATAATCGTCCCTCCCGCAAGGAAGCTGCGCGGAACTTTGTCCGTCCGGGCATACCCGATCAGGAAAAACCACATCGGCACGCACAGCCGCCCGAGAATCCTCAGCCACATCTCGTCGGGGAAAAAATGGTGCCCGACATGATCGACGATCATCAGGATAACGGCCAGAGCCTTCAGCAGATCGTAACTCGTCAGTGTTTTTGAATAAGACCGGGTCATCCTGACAAGCCGTAAAGGGGTTGGTTAGACGCTTTTCATTTAACAAAAAAGAACATACACTACGCCTCTGTTTTTTAACCAAAAAAATTATAACAGACAATCCGGACCGGCCCGATGATTAATTCCAGACAGGTATTCATGCTTTTTGCGGTCATTCTGATCGAAGGCTATGTCGTCCTCTCGACCGAGCTTCTGGCCATCCGCCAGACTATAACTTACACAGGAAGCGGAACCGACACGGTCGCGATCATCATCGCCGCCGTTCTCATGCCTCTGGCATTCGGATACCAGCACGGCGGTCGTTTCCGTCCGCACCGAAAGCGGGGAAAACTCGTCTCCGTCCGCAAGAAACTGATTTTGAACCTTGTTTTGGCCGCTCTTGTTCTCGTGCCGGGAATGTCGTGGATCTTTATGGAGTATTTCTTTAAAACGCTCCTGCCTGACATGGGCATAACCCACCGCCTGTTCCAGATTTCAGTTTATTCGGCGATCTTTCTGGCCATTCCTGTTTATCTGCTCGGCCAGACCATCCCGCTGGTTAGCAACTATTTTTCCAAAAACCGCCTTTCGTCCATCACGGGAAGAATCCTTTTCTTCTCGACAGTAGGATCCTTTATGGGCGCTGTTTTTTCGACGATCGTCCTGATGCCCCACATAGGAGTTCATCATACCGTAACCCTGAACTTCATCCTCCTGTCATCGCTGGTCGTCATGCTCATAAAGCGCAAGACCTCGGAACCGGTCTGGGTAATGCTCGGCCTGACAATCATCGCCCTGTTCCTCAATTCCAACAGCGTCATGTCGGACATGGGCATCGTCCACAACAATCAGTACAACACCGCCCAAGTCCTCAATCTTGGCAATGAGCGCCACCTGCTCCTGAACGGTAACTGGTCTTCGATGTACAATACGTACGGCCGCAAGCATGCCTACATAGAATTTGCGGAGAAAGTGGCCATAGACCCGATCAGGGAATCCGCTACCCCCAAGGAAATTCTGATTATCGGCGCGGGGGCGTTCACTCTGGGCTACGAAGACACGACCAATCATTACACCTACATTGACCTGGACCACGATCTTCTCGAAACCGCGGAAAAATTCATTCTCAAAGGCAAGATTAAGGAAAACAAGACCTTTCTTGTCGAAGAGGCCCGCGCTTTTCTGGCACGCAGCATAAGAGAGAAAAAAACCTATGATTTCATCTATCTCGATGCGTACCTGGGCGGGATGAGCATCCCCGAACACCTCGTTACCCGGGAGTTTTTCCAGCAGATAAAGGACTGCCTGCCCGAAGGAGGTGTCTTTATTTCGAATTTCATAGCCTCCCCGAATTTCTCGAATTCGCTCTCACGTAATCTGGACAGCACGGTGCGCTCAGTCATGCCTTATGTGAACCGCGCCGTTATTTATGACCAGTATTACGTTTACGACAACGATCCTGACATGATGGTTAATGTGGCGTACATTTACCGGAAAAACAGGGACGACGAGAAAAAGCGCACCGTCTACACGGACGACAAGAATACGCTCTTCTTTGACAAGCCTCAGCAAATTCCACGCTCGGAGTTTTAGTAGAAAAATGTTCTACAGCTTCAGCACCGACCACTGGAAAAACGCGTAGCCGCCCGTGCCCATAATCGCGGCAATAATCTTGAAAACGGCCAGATGAATGACGTAAATCTCAAGACTGTAGCGCCCGAAAAGCTGCATCCCCTGAATTGCAAAACGTGGCAGCTTCCCGGTTAATTCCTCATGAACCACAGGCTTGAACGCAAGCAGCCTGATATGAATGATAACAGTTCCGGCGCTCAGGATAAGAAAAGCCAGCGGCGGATATAGCCCGAAAAATTCCTGCGTAAACAGAAAAACGGCAACAGAGAAAAATGCGAACACTTGAACGGGGCGCCTGGGTATACCGGACTCTTCTCCAAGCTTGAGCCTGTCAGACTCCTGCCGCACCATGTAGCCCAGCATCGCTAGAATAAGCCCCTGCGTCCCGTAATCCATGATCATGCTTGTCGGAAGAATAAGGACTGCGGAAAAGAGGGACAAAAGCCACAAAACTTCACCGCTGGTATCCGTATATTGAATGACCCTATCAATCACCAGCCGCAAAACGATCATCGTCGGCAGGATACTTAAAGGAAAAATTCCGCCCCCCGAGATCACGCTAACCGCAACAAGAATAAGCGTGCCGTAAATCCAGCGCCTGGGAATATCTCGGCTGCGGGCGTACCCGATCAGGAAAAACCAGATCGGAACGCAAAGCCGCCCGAACACGCGGAACCAGTATTCCTCGGGAAAAAAGTGCGCTCCGATATGATCGGAGAACATTGATAAAACGGCAAAACTCTTGAAAAGGTCGTAACTGGTCAGCGCCCGCGGCAAAGACTTGCGCTTTTCGCTATCGGTTTGGGAAGTATTCAGGACGCTCTCACTCATAAGAACAAAGGATATACGATCCCGCACCCTAAAAAAATCACAAAAAACTCTGCGGGTCGATATCCACATAAACGCGGATATTGGCCGGGATTTTATGCCCCCCGACCCACTCCGCGATGGTTTTC
This sequence comes from Rhodospirillales bacterium, assembly GCA_020638365.1. Taxonomy (GTDB): domain Bacteria; phylum Pseudomonadota; class Alphaproteobacteria; order Micavibrionales; family Micavibrionaceae; genus JAGNKE01. The sequence continues at coordinate 482,471 of JACKIQ010000002.1, forward strand.
TGGATATTCAGCGCCCGGTCCGCACGGACCAGAAGGCGATAACGGTATTTTCCGCGCAACCGCGCCAGCGGCGCCGGAGCAGGGCCGAGCGTCTGGATTTTCTGCCCCTTATCGTTCATCCCCTGCGGCGCGGTTTTGCCTAAAGCCTTGGCCAGCTCGATCACCTGCCCCTCCTCGCGCCCCGCGATGATAACCCCCGCCAGCCGTGAGAACGGCGGCATGTTCGCCTCCTCCCGCTCCATCGCTTCGACCGACAGAAACGCATCGCGCTCTCCGTCTGCCAGCGCCTTCATGATGCGGTGTTCGGGCATCCAGCTTTGCAGGATCACACGGCCTTTCTTCTGCTCGCGTCCCGCACGCCCGGCAACCTGATGAAGCAATTGATACGTCCGCTCCGCCGCGCGCAGATCACCGCCCTGTAAACCCAGATCGGCATCCACCACGCCGACCAGCGTCAGCCCCGGAAAGTGATGCCCCTTCGCGATGATCTGCGTTCCGATGATGATATCGACCTGACCCTCGCGGATCTGAATCAGCTTTTTTTGCAGATCCTCATTGCTCTCGGTCGTATCGCTGGCCAGCATGAGGGTCTTGGCATCGCGGAACATCTGCGTGACTTCCTCATAAATGCGCTCGACCCCCGGCCCGCAGGCCACCAGCGAGTCCGCCTCCCCGCAGGAAGGGCAATTTTTCGGCAACTGCGCGTGATAGCCGCAATGATGACAATGCAGCCGCCCGCTCTTTTTATGCTCGACCAGCCACGCCGTGCAGCGCGGACACTCAAAGCGATGCCCGCAGGATCGGCACAAGGTCAGCGGCGCGTAACCCCTTCGGTTCAAAAACAACAACACCTGCTCGCCGTTCGCCAGCGTCTCTTTCATAGCCTCCAGAAGAGTAGACGAAAGAAAGTTCCCGCGTTCGGGTTTTTCCACCCGCAGATCTACAACCGCGATATCCGGCAGGCTCGCCCCGCCGTAACGCGCGGGCAAATGCAAAACGCCGTAACGCCCCGTTCCCTCCGGCGGCGGCCACGTATTATGCGCAGTCTCAAGTGAAGGCGTCGCGGAAACAAGAACGACAGGTATTTTCGCCAGATGCGCGCGCACTACCGCCATATCCCGCGCATGATAGATAACCCCGTCTTCCTGCTTGTAGGCCGGATCATGCTCCTCATCGACGACAATTAGGCCAAGATCGGCATAGGGCAAAAAGAGCGCAGAACGCGCCCCGACAACAACTCGCGTTTCGCCCTCCGCCACGCCGCGCCACGCCAGACGTCTTTGCGCAGGTGTAAGATTGGAATGCCACAGCGCCGGATCGCACCCGAACCGCGAACGGAACCGATCCAGAAACGCGTTCGAAAGCGCGATCTCCGGCAAGAGAATGAGAACCTGTTGTCCTTTGCGTAAAGCTTCCGCCACCGCCTCGAAATAGGTTTCGGTCTTCCCCGCGCCTGTCACGCCGTCCAGCAAAGTCGCCTTGAACGCCCCTGCCCCGACCAGCGCTTTCAGAACATCCGCCGCCTCTTTCTGCGCCGCTGAAAGTTCCGGCCCCGGACGGTCCAGCCCCGGACGTGTGCAGGGATACGGACGCAGTAATTCGACATCCTCCAGCATCTTCTTCTCGGCCAGACCCTTCACCACACTGGCCGAACATCCTGTCATGGATTCAATCTCCGCCGCGCGGCGCACCTGCCCGTCCTGCATCAGCCTCAGAACTTTCTGCCGCGCTTCGCTTAGACCTTTCGCATCGGGATTCGCGCCAGCAGCGATCCGGTATCCCGTAGCGGGTTTTGGCGGCGCGAACGCTCCCGGTGCGCTCAAACTCATCTTGAGAACGGAGCCTTTAGCCGAAAGCGTATAAGCGGCAACCCAGTCGATAAAATCGCGGTGAATGTCCGGCATGGCGGGAAGATTGAGGCGCTCGATAATCGGCTTAAGCTTTTCCGGCGCGACATCGCCCGCCGCCTCGCCCCAAACCACGCCGATAATCTCGCGGTTGCCAAGCGGCACAGTCACGTAATCCCCCGGCCACACATTCAGGTTGGAAGGAACAAGATAGTCGTAGGCTTTGTCGACGGGATAAGGAACCAGAACGGCAAAGGTCCGGCTCATGCGGCTGTACCCAAAACCAGATCACGCGCCGCAAACGCGCACCCCCACGCCACCGTGTACCCCGCGCCGCCCTGCCCGTAATTATGGACGACAGGAACCGCGCAGGAATGTTCATCCCGCTCGACGCGGATTTGCGGACGCATGGGCCGCAAACCCACCCGCACATTGATAATCTCGGGATTCTTTAAAAGCGGATCGACAGTTTTCGCCCAAGCGAGCATATCCCGCGTCAGAACGTCATTCGGGGTCAGGTCCCATTCCCCGATTTCCGCCGAACCTCCGATCAGAATTTCGTCGATGCGCGGATAGAAATAATTCTTCCCCTCAAAAGTCGCGAAGTGAAAATTGACCCCCGGATTTTTGATGATGACGACCTGCCCGCGCATCGGATACACCGCTTCGTCTTGCGCAAAATACCGCGCATGAACCCCCGTCGCATTCACGATCAGGTCAAAATCTTTTTCAAGCTCACCGAAATTTTTGATTTCACGCAGGTAAAAAGTGCCGCCAGCGCGCTCAAAACGCTGTTTCAAAAACGGGTAATACCGCCCGACATGCATGACCAGCAATTTTGCCTGCACGCCCTTTTTGTAACCGAGCGGACAGTCATCGCCCGTAATCACCCGCGCATCGCGCAACCTCATATACATTTCTGGAATTTCAAAATACGGGTCAAGCGTGCATTTCTTCCAGTGCGCCCAGAATATCCCCGCCGCCGGATCGTCCATAAGGGACATCAGCATCTCGTCATTCTGCGCATACCAAACCTGCGCCCGTGTGCTGTCCTCCACCGCGTAGGGATACGAGATCGCCCCGGCAGCGTAAGACGTCGTCTTTTCAAACGGATCGCGGGAAAAAATCGTGACGGCGCAACCGGCCTCCTGCAACGCCAAAGCCGTTGTAAGCCCTGTAATTCCACCGCCGATAACCGCTATTTTCATATTAACCCTTGCCTCGACTGCACGAAAAAAAATATAGTGAAGAAACGCAGGATATAAAAAGAACACTCTTTAAAACAGCGGAAAATGCGGGACGATGGAAAAACCTAAGTTTTTAGCAGACCTTCTAGGCTCCTTACGGCAGCGTTTCGGCCTGTCTTCTGGGGATCAGCAAAAACCTGAAGAACCGGAATATATAGTAGTTCTCCGCGAAGACCTAACCGCCTTCGTCACCCCGCAATCTTACGGCGGCGTTCAAAAGAAAATCGGCAGGGACCACATGGCCCGCCTATGGGAAAATCAGGCCACCGCCTTTTCACTGACCATCGACCAGCCCGGACAGCGCGGCGAATTCGCCAAAGGCTGCCAGATCGTCAACGCAATGCGCAACAACGCCCGTGAAATCAGAAATTCACAGGAGTTCGTCCCCGTCATAAAAATCCCGCGCGAGGATATGGAGGTGTTGGCAGGCTCCCGAGAATCCCTAGCGACGCTTCAGATGATGGACGAACTGATCATCCGCGCGGAAACAGAAAGCGTCCCGGTGGGAAAAAGACAGTCCCCCCTTGATCACATGCACCTTGCGGAAATTCGCCTGACCCCTTACATACGCGACGATGAGGAAGCGTTCTATATTGTTCCGCGCGAAACCCTCGAGGATATTTTCGAGCCTATTTTGATTGATATGAAAATCAACCCCACGGACACGCACGCTTTGTCCATGGGCGTCGAAAAACTCGGCGACTCCCTGACCGAGGCCTACAAACCGACAGCCCATGAACCGAACCTGTATGATGAAAACTTCGCGGATAACAGGCATACCGGCGCCTATCTGCTCAAGATGAATTTCTGTGAACTCGCCTCCCGGATGCGCAAAGCCGGCCCGGACGCGGAAAATATCCTTATTCCGCAGCGCCTCATGACCGCCATCGAGTTCAAGCTGCATCACATGCGCGACGCCTTCACCCACCTGCAACGCAAGCAGGAGCGCTATCCCACAGAGGAACAGGGAACGAGGCTGGCATACATGACGCAAGCCTATGCGGGAATAAACCACCGCTTCGCTCAATATTTTGAAAAACCCGGAAACCACCCCGGAGACGTGACTTTTTTCGGTATGGACTCCTGATATGAACTGGAAGCTCCCGGCTTTTTTAAAAAACCGTTTTGGCGGCAGCGATACACCCGTACAACCCCAGATCACTCAACCCGCAACAACCGACGTTCATCTCGAGGATTTGGCCTATTGCGTTTCCAGCAGCCGCAAAAGCCAGCCGCAAACAATACAGGACATAGCCCAACGCTGGCGGCAACTCGCCGATCTGCTGGAGGAAAACCTGACCCGCGACCGCACAATAAAAAAGGACGAGCGCACTTATATAGAAACTGTTCGCAATGTCGCGGAGTTGATCGCACAAACGGATCAAGCGGCAGAAACCGTAAGCATCCCGATTGAGGATCTCGACTATATGGTCAACCGGGGAAACATCGCCGCCCGTGCCAACCGATTGCTTATCCAACATGAAAACGAAAAAGATGATGAACCGGAACAGGAAACCGGCCCCGTCATAGGCGCGGATGAACTGGCGCCCGCGATAAGTCCGAGCGACCAAGGACCGTCAACCCGGCATGAACCGCTGAGCGCCTTCGCAAAAACCGGACGCGGCACGCTTGATCCTTATTCCTCAAGCATACTGCCGATCGGATACACTTCCGTCCCGTAAAACGCCTTCCTTGCCCCGCCCGCAAACAAGCACTTGAAAACCGCGCCCGATCCGCTTACCAATAATTTGACTTCAACATGCGGCAGGGAGCGATCAAGATGAAATTCTTCGTGGATACGGCGGATATAGGGGAAATCAAGGATCTGGCATCAACCGGCCTTCTGGACGGCGTAACCACCAACCCCTCTCTGGTCGCCAAGACGGGCAAGAAATTCATCCCTCTTATCGAGGAAATCTGCGACGTCGTCTCCGGCCCGGTCAGCGCCGAAGTCGCCGCCACCGATTACGAAACCATGCGCAAGGAAGCCGAAGTCCTGCGCAAGATCGCCGACAACATCGCGGTCAAGGTCCCCCTCACCCCCACAGGTCTGAAAGTCTGTAAGGAACTGAGCGACGGCGGAACCATGGTCAACGTGACCTTGTGTTTTTCATCCGCGCAGGCCATTCTCGCCGCCAAAGCGGGCGCAACTTTTATTTCCCCCTTCGTCGGACGGCTCGATGATATCGGCGCGACGGGCCTCGACCTGATCGCCGAGATTTGCACGATCTATAACAACTACCCCGACTTCCACACGCAGGTTCTGGTCGCCTCCGTCCGCAACCCGCTGCATATCACCGAAAGCGCGAAGATGGGCGCGGATGTTGCAACCTGCCCGCCGAACGTAATCCGCCAGCTTTACAACCACCCGCTGACGGACAAAGGCCTCGCCGCCTTCGTCGAAGACTGGAAAAAAACCGGGCAGAGCATTTTGTAAAAGGAACTAATGAACGCCCTCGGGCATCTCCTCAAGCATTCGGAAGACTTCCTTATCGCCAAAACGTGTCAGGCTCCCTTCATGCGCGGCAAGCGCATTCAGCATCCGCACAGAGCGCGGCTGCGCGAAATTTTCATCCTCGAATTTATGGAGATCGTCCAGATCCCGCTCGGCCTCATGCTTGAGTTGGGCGCTCCGCCACTGGATGAGCAGGATCATCTCGGGACCCCGCCCTTCTTTAATTGCTCTACGTAGTAACTCGCGTTTAATGTCCTTGGAGGACCGTATACTCATTCTCCGTAACCACTCCTTCCCTCTAACCATTGTACAGAAACTTTACGCAAAATGGAAAAAATACTTTTGTGAACATCCCGGCAAAAGCTCTGTCACAAAGGCTTCCCAATGTGGTACGATAAGGGAATGAAAGAGAAAAACACCACCACGATCCTGCCCCCGCCCTCCGTAACGGAGGACGACGTGATCAAATATCTGAAGAACAACCCAGATTTTCTCCGCAAAAACCCGGAGGCCTGTGACCTTCTGGTTCCCCCCGATCAGGTCAAAGGGCGCGGCCTTGCCGACTTCCAGACCTATATGATCGAGCGCCTGAAGGCCGATAAGAAGGAGTTCGAGCAGAACACGCGCGAGATTATCGAGAACGCACGCTCGAACATGAACAACCAGCAGAGGATTCACAAGGCGGTGCTGAGCCTTCTCGAAGCCACCAACTTCGAGGATTTCATCCAGATCATCACGATGGATATTTCCACCATACTCGACGTGGATATTTCCGTCCTTGTCGTCGAGAGCAGCGCCCGTGAAATCCCGCACGTCCGGCAAAACGGAATCCGCATCATTCCCGAAGGGACAATCGACCGCTGGATGAAGGGGAAAAATGTCCTTCTTCAGGATGACATATCGGGCATCGAGGCAATTTACGGCGGCGGTGCGACGCTTGTCCGCTCCCAGATTTTGCTTCGCGTGGATATTTCCATGGACACGCCCCCCGCAATTCTCGCTTTCGGCAGCCGCGACCCGCACATGTTCCAGGAAGGACAGGCCACCGACCAGATCTGCTTCCTCACCCGTGTCATCGAGCGGTGCTTCCGCATATGGCTGAACCTCTGAACGAAAACCGCGCCCCCGTAAAGCCCGCCATTCTTGCTTTGTGTGCCGGCGATCTCGCCGATGCTCTGGACCGTTGGGGCGCATGGCTGCGCATCGAAAAAAATCTCTCCCGCCACACGTTGCGCGCCTACGGCGGCGACGTCGGCAATTTCATCGCCTTTCTCTTCGACCACAAGGGCAAAAATCCCGGCCTGAACGACCTCTCCGAAGTCTCCCTGCGCGACTTCCGCGCATGGATGGCCCGCAAAGCCATGGACGGCGCCTCCAACGCCAGCCGCGCACGCTCGCTTTCAGGAGTGAAGAACCTTCTGACCTGGCTGGACAAGCAGGGCGTGATGCACAACGCCGCGATCAAAACCGTGCGCACCCCCAAACAGGCGCACAAACTCCCTCGCCCCCTCCATGAAAAACAGGCAAAAAGCCTGATCGAATGCGCCGGAATGCTGGAAAGGCAAGACTGGATCGGCGCAAGAAATATCGCGCTTTTTACGTTGCTCTACGGGTGCGGCTTGCGGATCGACGAAGCGCTCTCCCTGAATACCGAACACATGCCCTGCGACGGCGTTCTGCGCGTCGTCGGCAAGGGCCGCAAGGAACGCATGGTCCCCGTCCTGCCGATCGTCGAACGCGCCCTCAAGGACGCGCTCGCACAAAGCCCCTTCCCGTCCGACAAGGGAGCGCCGATCTTCCGCGGCGCACGCGGCGGGCGCCTCAATCAGGGCGTCGCTCAGAAGGCCATGCGCGATATCCGCAAGATGCTGGGCCTTCCGGAGAACGCGACTCCCCACGCCCTGCGCCACAGCTTCGCCACCCACCTGCTCCAGAACGGCGCAAATTTAAGGGAGATACAGGAACTTCTCGGCCATGCCTCGCTCAGCACGACCCAGCGCTACACGGAAATCAACGCCGAAGAACTCTTGAAAATATACAAGGCCGCGCACCCGCGCGCCTGAGATTTACCCAATATCGCGCCCACCCGGACGGAAAGAGTCATACTCGCACTCATCCCCCGAACGAACCCCCGTCCCCGCCGAACCGGTCACCAGTTCGACGTTGCTCAGACCGCCTCCGCCTGAAGCCGTGACATCGGAAGAGTCCGCACCTTTTTCAGGAACAGAAGGCTTCACGGATTTCCGTCCGCCAAGCCTTTCACCCGCAGCTTCAGCACTTTTTCTGAACCAGTCGCCAAATTCTCTCATAAAGACACGCTAAAACAGGATTAGATCAGCCCAGATCCTCGGAAGGATACCAGTTAAACCCGTCATCCGATCCCAAGCTTTGCGGCTTGGTCGATTTTCCGCCCTGCTGGACATCGACTTCAAACTCGACATCCTCGCTGCTCGAAACATCAATCTTCCGGGCCTCGCCCTGTTGCATCTGGGGAACGCTGCCGCTACCGGCCCGCTGCTGAACATCAGCCTTGTCCGCCTCCCAGTCAGCCAGAAAAGATTTGCCAAGATCGGTGGGAAAGTTTTCTCTTTTGAATTTATCGCCGCTCATTTTTTGCTCCTTTATACGCACAAGCACGACATTCGATCACAAGAGCAGATCGGCACACAACAGAATTTATTATTGCAAAGCAGCAATTTATGGCGAATCTCACCCTTCCAGACCTTTTGACGCAAGAATGTTGCCCGAAGCCGGATCCCCATGCTAAACTGGGTCCAAGAATGAAAAGAGAATAAAGCGGCTGATTCAGACGAAAAGAGGGTGAGCATAAAGTGTCCGGGAATTTTTCCAAAAGAGAGCCCATCGTAGCCTCTGACGCGTTTTACATGGCGGCGGACTATGGCATGTTTAATGAAACCGCCAGTCAGATTAGGTACGACCACCAGGCCGTGAGGGCAATCAGCGAAGCCTTGAGGGACATGGGACAACGCCGCCTGATCAGCATGAACGGGGGGCTCAGGGAGGCCATGGTTTCCTTGGTCTTCTATGCCGGCGACGGCAACCTGATTAAGGTCATGCCGACATCCTTTAAAGGAGGAGATTATCCGCTACAGCTTCCGCCTGTATCCGAAAGAAAGGTGGAAACCGACGTACGCTCTTATGTGATCCGCACCTATCCCTACATACAATCCAAAGAAGTATCGAATAATGACGTTCTGTTAATGAAGCGGACAGCCGAAGCGCTGGGCTTTGAGTTCAATGACGGTGATGATACGCCCCGCAACCTTATGACCCTGCCTGACCGGGACAGCACCCTTGTATCGATCGACGCAGACGCGTTCAAAACCTCGCGCGGCGGGTTGAACTACGGTCCGGATCTTTATGAGCAGTGGCTGGAATATCTCTCTGAACTGTTCCCGGCTTACAAGGAAGGAGAAATTTCCCGCCAGACAAATGAAACGGATTTCACAGCTCGCATGAAATACAACCGCGAAAGCGGTCTCGCGCGCTTCGACCCGCTCTCGCAAACGCCCATACAATACATCCGCAACGATCAGAGCCCCGCGCCAAAGCGCCACTGGTGGGATATTTTCAGCGGCCCCACACGCGAACAATAACCGGAAACGGGACAAGCGATGCGCGGATCGAAAACATGGGCAAATCTGGGAGCGGCCTTCTCCTTCGCGCTTCTGTTCGGCGCTCACGATGACGCCTCCGCGCAGGCGCATCCGCCCGGCTCCCCTTACGATCAAGACGGGCCCCTCGAAGTACTGCTCGCCCAGAGCAAACCCGCAGCCGGCGATAAAACAGCGTCCGGCCCGCAGGATATAAATGCGCTGCGCAGACAATATCCCGGCGTCGAATTCGTGGAACTGGGCAAGCTCGATAAAACCGTGACCCTGCCCGTCGATCATGTCGCGTTCGACCGCGGAACCAAGGAACTGACCGTCACCGTCCGCGATTACAGCCAGTATGAAAACACCCTCAGGGGAATATTCCTCAACCCGCTCTCATCATGGCCCAGCCACACGGTGCTCACCTTCAACGGCTTTCAGGTAAACGATGACAGTATCTGCGCCTTCATCCCCAATGCGGCGGTCGGCGACGTCAAGGCGGTCAAGCTCCGCCAGAGCGCGATAGACGGCAAATTCAACGTGGATTGGGACAAGAGCAAAACCGCCCCCGACCGCGCCGCCGGGGAAGGCCTCTCCATCCAGCAGAAAGTCACGATCACCAGCACGACCCTGCCCACGCAGCTTTTCGACTCCGCAAAACTCACCTGCGTGGCTGTTGAAATGCCCCGCGCGGGAATGCTCTGGGACCTCGCCACCGCCGATAACGGCCGGTGGGTGACCCTGCGCTCCGGCGCCATGAACGCAGACAACCCGTCCAACGACCCCCCGCAACCGACGCAGTGATGTCTTGAAAACTGGATCGGGAGGCTGGATTCGAACCAGCACCAAACGTCATTGCGAACCCCGTGACATCGGGGTGAAGCAATCCAGAGCCGCAAAAGATTGCTTCATCGGCCACCGCCTCCACGCAATGACGCAAAACCAGCGCAGGAAATTATAGAAATCCTTCTGGCTTTTACGATATAGATAGTTTTAAGCTTGAGAACAAAATGAGAAGAAACCGAAGAAATGAAAAGCTTATTAAACTTTACACATACCAACCGAATAATCATTTGTGCGCTTTCAATCGTGCTTTTTGCCGCATCTCTGGGAACAGCCAACGCCGAAGAAAAGGCAATTCACAACCAAGTATTCCTTTATCTGCCCGACCCTATTTCACGATACCGAACAAGCGATGAAACGGCCTATATAAAGTATATGGTAAAAATCGCAAAAGAGATCCTTCCCTCAACACTTGAAAATATGCAAACCGGACCTTTCTCCGGCGCGATTATTGTCACTTTGCGTCCCAAAAACGAGAGCAAGGTCTGGTATCAGATCACTTCAGGAAATTTATCAGATGTTCAGAAACAAAAAATAGAATCCGCAATCTACAGTCTCGATACGCCGGAAGTCCTCGGTATTGTACCCTTCGCATTCGCATATCAAATTAATCTTCCCGATGAAGGTGATATAATAACCCACCCGATTGCCCCGGAATGGAAAATCCCTGAAGGTCATGACGAGCCTACCGATTTAACCCCATACATAGAAAAAGCATGGAACAAAGTATCACCTCAAACTTATAACCCTTACGCGCAGATTGCTTCCCTGCCTTTCTCTAATGTCCAGATAACACCTGTCATTCCGCCCCACGTCACCTACAAAACCGCAGATGATGAAACCAATAAAGCCGCTTTTGAAAAAATCAAAACACTTATGCGGACGCATTTACATGATTTTACGCCTCTGACAGATAAAACAATGGCTGGAACATTTTTAAGTCAATCAATTTTGACAATTCCAGATATAGCAGAAGAGTTGACTTACGTTAAAGCCAACTTGCCGCTCACCGACGATCTTAATGTGCAAACCCAGTCTTTTGCTTCAAAATCCCCAGATCAAGCCAAGAAACTCGCAGAAATTCTCAGCAACGAAATTCATATCCAGCCTGATGCCACGATACGAAAGGCAAGCGCCAAAGAACTCGCATTAATCTGGATTTTTATTGGCTGGGATATTCAGGAACCTTTATATGTTGTCGAAGACAAAACGCATAAATATGCTTTTAATTTTACACCTGATGGCGAAAAACTTTTCTGGCTGGAAAACATAACCGCCCCATGCATGCGCTTCGCTCAAAGCAAAAACAATTTAACGCCTTGCATGTGTATGGAGATCACAGACGACTACCGGACTGTTTTCACCGCCAGCCACGATCGTTGCTCTTAACATGCGCGCTAAATACAGATCGGCCGCTAGTGTACCACAACCGACGCAGTAATTACGAATTTGTAAAAACTTCATGACAGAAAAAGTGCAAACCGAAACGCAAATGTTTTCGCAAAAAATCAAAAAGTGGAAATTGTTCGCTTATATAACTCTTCTGTTATTGTCAGGCGGATTGTTCTTGAGTTTTTATATAAAACTCCCACCTACAGGTGCTGGCAAAACTGGTATAAACCCCAACATTCCGCAAGAACTGAAGAACTATAGTTTCGACCCAGATAAACATAAAAAAGAACGCCCATAACAACATGAGGAACCCTGTGATAAAAAATGCATCCTGTTCTTAATTAAAGAACAAAATACAGAAAACAGTTAACACTATAGAAAAGATAAGCCAGTTTTTTATGTCAATCATGTTTCCAGATATGTCATCTGATTGACATTCTGGACATGATCTACGACCAGTAGACATTCGGCAACCACAGCCATAACACTTACGATAGTATATTAAAGGAAACCCAAAAGATCTCTTAGTACCATGATCTGCCATATGCCTTAGCCTCTCCGCATATTAGCCGATTATATACTTCTAAAAAAATCAAAGAAAAAAGAAAACCTAAATATGCACCGCCCGCTTATGCACCGCGAGCGCGGCTTCCTTCACCACTTCGCTCAGCGTCGGGTGTGAATGGCAGGTCCGTGCGATATCCTCCGCCGTGCCCTGGAATTCCATGACGCTCACGACTTCGGCCATCAGCTCGCCAACATTCGGGCCGATCATATGCGCGCCCAGAACGCGGTCAGTCTTCGCGCAGGCCAGAATTTTGACGAACCCGTCAACCATGTTCATCGCGCGCGCGCGTCCGTTCGCCATGAACGGAAACTTCCCGGCCTTGTATTCGACGCCCGCCTCTTTGAGTTGCTCCTCGGTCTGGCCCACGTTGGCGACCTCGGGCCATGTGTAAACGACGCCGGGGATGAGGTTATAGTCGATATGCCCGCTCTGCCCCGCAAGGATTTCGGCGAGGATCACGCCCTCATCCTCCGCCTTGTGCGCGAGCATCGGCCCGGCGATGACATCGCCGATGGCATAAATGCCCTTCACGTTGGTTTCGAAATGCGCGTCCACCGCGATGCGCCCGCGCTCGTCACGCGTCACGCCGACCGCATCCAGCCCCAGCCCGTCCGTATACGCCTTGCGCCCGATGGACATCAGCACGACTTCCGCCGAAAGCGTTTCCGCCTTACCGCCGCCAG